>NZ_JAERMU010000005.1 GCF_016756775.1 Dryocola clanedunensis subsp. sulfonylureivorans
GTATGTCCGGCCACCACAATCAGCCAGCCCGGTTTGGCCTTAATGCCAACCAGCGAATTCACCAGCATTTTGGTGGAGCCGGTTTTCAGCTCTGCCTTGCCGGAATCGAACAGCGACATGCTGTCGAGACGGATGGTTTTCGGACCCTGAATGATTTTCTTAATGACCGGTGGAGGCGGTGGAGGTGGAGCCCAGTCGCTGACGGCGGCCTCAACGGGTGGAACCAGGCGCAGTCCCTGATACAGACCCAGGCGATAACGCAGTGGCTCCCCGCGACGCTGCCAGTCGTCCAGCAATGCGCCATCGGCCCTGAGACGCTGCTGGGCCCGCAGTTTCGGGGCAACAGGCTTACCCGTCAGCTGGTGATATAACGCAAGGTGATCGCCAACATTACGAATGAGGCGCTGGTTGTTCATCCAGGACGCCAGCATGGCCAGCGCCAGGAAAATTCCCCCCAGTAATCCGGCATAGCGCCAGAACACCATTCTGCGGCTGACACCCCGTCGGCGTGGTAACGCCGGTAGCAGCAGTTCAGGTAACGGCAGTGGCCCGGTGGTGACAACGGCATCCGGTGGCAGCGCCGTCACGGCAGTGATGTGCTGTTGCCAGAGATTGCCCGCGATACCGCTCACCGGCACCATGCACATACCCTGCACGCAGGGCTTCATCACCGGCAGCTCGCCCTGTCGTACCGACAGCAGGTCATTCACCGCGCTACTCTGCCAGGCAAGCAGACTGTCCAGCCACAGGCCCTGGCTCAGACGCGGAAGACGCCCGTCTGAGCCGGTCTCCCGGGTCCACTCCGTCAGTGACACATTGCCCTGTCCCGGCTGATACACCTGAATACCATTCCTCTGGTTTACCGTGGTAAACCAGACGGGCTCTGCCTCCGCGCAGGCCACTGGGGGCGATACCCAGGTCACGGTCCACAGCGGGGGGAGAGTGCCAAATGCTGCACGGCACTGGACGACAGCACGCTGCCAGCCCCGCAAAGACTGGGTAAAATCATCACCGGATGTGTGCAGCTCAGGCACCACCGCCAGCATGACGGAGATTTGCGACACCAGGGCCGGACGCATCAGGCTCAGGTGCAGTGCCAGGAGTGGCAGCTGTTCTGCATCCTTCACCCACAGATACCAGCCCTGCCGGGTTTCCCGATGACGGGAACCGGACACAAACAGCGGGGCATTGTCGCCACAGACGAGGATAACCGCCCCCTGAAAATCTTCCGGCGGCAGGTTTTCATCCACAATTTCCCGGACAGCGGTCGCCCGCGCCTGAGAAGCCCGACGCTGACGCCAGAGCATCACCCCGGACACCAGAACAACCAGCAGGCTGAGTACCACACGGCTCCCCGTGGACAGAGGCCAGAATCCCAGGATGAGCCACAGCGCCAGTACGGCACCCAGGGCAGTTAACAGACTTCGGTACGCATCCCGCATCGCTTACCCCGGCTTCATAGTCTGGCTTACCAGTTCAGTAAGCGAAGACGAAAGGAAGAACCAGAGAGCCGCGAGAGCGACAACGGCCACAACCCAGGTCAGCCAGTACCAGCGACGACCGCTGCGCAGGCGTGATGCCCGGGCAACAATGGGGGCGTCCTGTGCCAGCGTGAAGGCCGGCACCCGTTCCGCGAGCACGCGAACAATATCTTCCCGACGATTATCATCCTGGGCGCGATACTGACCGACGAACCCCAGTTGCAGAGTCCGGTACATACAGGTCAGGACTGCGGCGTCAGGGGCGGTTTCTTTCAGCAGATTTCGGATCCTTTCCCACAGCTCCTCACCGGCATTGAGGGTGCCAAAGAAGTGTGCCTGCAGCGGGTCACGGCGCCAGGTCAGGTAACCATCATCGGTGGTTCCCCGGTTCATCACGCTCTCATCAAGCAGTGCACACAGGGCATACACCATATGGTCACGGCTGATGTCGCTGTAACCTGCCTCCGTAAGCGCAGCCTTCGCCTCCTGCACCAGGCGGCAGGCCCGACGATAGAGCCCTTCCCCGTCACGGACTTCCTGACCGCCCCGCAGCTGGCTGGCCATCAGCCAGCCCGGGTAGAAAATACGTTCAATCTCGCTGGTATCGGATTTATTCATGAGCGCAGCACCGCAAAGAGTTCAAGATTCACATCCCCCAGTGAGCGCGGGGTGTAGAAGGTGCAGCTACCCATCTCAAGCATCGTCCGTGCCGCCTCAGTACTCAGATCCAGCGAGAAATACTGGTTCTCAAGGCGTAACGGGATAGCGGCCGGAACATGAGTCAGCGGCTTGATAACCATCCCGCTCAGAGCCACATTCACTACATCCGACACATCATCAAAGCTGCCCGCTTTACACAGCTGCGGGAATTTCGTCTGAAGTTCATGATTCGGCATGGAGGAGCGTACGGAGAGGTAGAAATCTGCCCCTTCGCGCAGGCGCGCATCGTGCAGGGCACCTTTCCAGATCTGGTCCTGATGCTCCAGGTGGATACTCACCACCCGCGACGGCAGGCTCGCTTCCAGCAGCTTATCGAGCAGTGCCAGCAGCGGCGGGAATACCCGCTCCGGTCCATCGTGCTGATAAACAGGAATATCCCCGGCGTCGTGCTCCAGTGAGAAGGTCAGCAGGCTGCCGGCCAGACGGGTCAGCTCCCGGTACAACAGTTCCGGGTGACGCTCAGGCGTCTGCAGCAGTTCCGTCAGCACCGGCTCGGCGCTGTTCAGGGCATTGAGCAACCAGAACAGGGAGACATCCGCGACCGCAAAGTCGGCCATCCGCTCATTGCTTTCACGACGCATGGCCATCAGGCGACGACGGCGGGCCTGCAGACGAACCAGCAGATCGCCCAGTTCGGTGGCAAGCCACGGACTGGCAGCAACGGAAAGCATTGGCGGAATAAAGGCCGTGTCACGGCTCCACTGTCCCTGCGCATTACGTACCAGCCGGGCCACCGGACAGGTCAGGTAGGCGGTGTTTTCCTGGCTGGACAGGCGCAGGGTCAGCGCATTACGCAGAATCGCAAGCTCCCCGCTTTCATGACCGGCCAGCTCCTGCACCACCACACGCTCAGCTTTCCAGCGACGCGGGCGCTCACTGTCCTGGCCGTTATCGAGGTTGCCACCATTCGCACTCAGCAGCGGCAGCGCGACAACCACGTCAACAGCCTCACTGCCGGCGGCAACTGACAAATCACAGACCGGAGGAAGCGTGTCTGCCAGGTCAGTATCAACAAGGGTACCGTCCTGAAAGCGCACCACCAGACGGGTGGCGTTCAGGCGCGAGAGCGCCAGTGCGGCATCATCAAATTCTGCCGCCACCACGCCCCAGGGATGAGAAATACCCATCCGGGCGACCATGTCGGCAACGTGTTCACTCCAGCGAGCCTGCTGCTGGAACTGTTGCGGGGCCAGAGCGGCCCCATCCTCCCAAAGTGGGCGGTAAATTTTCATCCCTGATTTCCCCTCGCCTTACGATTTGGCTTTCGGCATCTGAGAAACCAGTGACAGGTTGACGTCCATCCCTTCCACCTGGAAGTGCGGAATGGCGTACAACTTCACGCGGAAGAAGCCCGGGTTATCCTCAATATCTTCTACCGTCACTTTTGCATCGCGCAGCGGGTGAGAAGCCTGCAAATCGTCACCCGGATCGGTCATTTCAGTCACCAGACTGCGCACCCAGGTATTCAGCTCCAGCTCCAGCAGACGACGGTCTTTAGTGGTACCGATGTTTTCACGCTGAATAAGCTTCAGGTAGTGGGCGATACGCGACAGCAGGAAGATGTACGGCAGGCGCGCGTTAATACGGCTGTTGGCAGTAGCATCAGCCGTGTCATACAGCGCGGGCTTCTGGGTGGAGTTCGCCGAGAAGAAGCAGGAGTAATCGCGGTTTTTGTAGTAGGACAGCGGGATGAAGCCGAGGTTAGCGAATTCAAATTCGCGGGTTTCCGGGATCATGACTTCGGACGGGATCTTCACCTGATTGCCGGTACCCAGGTCATACAGGTGAATCGGCAGATCCTGCACGGCACCACCGGCCTGCGGGCCACGGATTTGTACGCACCAGCCGTTGTTGATGAAGCTCTTCACCATGTTGGCGGCAAACGCGAACGACGCATTGGTCCACAGGTATTTGTCGTGATCCGGGCCTTTCACTTCTTCGACGTAGTTGAAGCTGCGCACCGGCACGGTGTCCGGACCATACGGCAGACGACCCAGCACGCGCGGCATCACCAGACCAAGATAGCGGGAATCGTCCGTCTCGCGGAACGATTTCCATTTGATGTACTCGGCACGGTCGAAGTAGTTGCCGATATCTTTGATGGCGGCAACCTGCTCCATATCGTCTTTTAAAAAGAATTTCGGTCCCGCGGAGCCGATAAACGGCATATGGGCAGCAGCGGAAACTTTTGATATATTACGCATCAGCGCCACATCCTGAGCTGACGCATCAAATTCGTACGCAGAGATGACCGCAGCAATGGGCTCCCCGCCAGGGGTGTCATATTCGGCGATGTAGGTCTGCTTGTACAACCCGCTCTGGATAATTTCCGGGCAATCCTCGAAATCCTGACGCAACTCTTCTTTAGATAAATCAAGTAGTTCCAGCTTAACGTTCTGCCTGAAGTCGGTTTTTTTCACCAAATCCTGCAGTCCGCGCCAGACCGATTCCACTTTCTGGAACTCTTCGTTGTGCATGACTTCATCGAGCTGGCGGCTGATCTGGAAATCCAGTTCAGCGATGTGGTGATCAAGCAGGGTCTTATCAAGCTTTTCCACTTTCTGACCTGACTTCTGCAGGCACTGCATAAAGACCTGTACCGCGGCGGTCACACGGGCGTTTGTCGACGTTTCAGCCATCACCGTATTATCATCAAACCCATTAAGCGAGTTCATTTCGGCGACCGGCTCCAGGTTTATTTTGTCGAACAGTGAGGCATATACGCCGCCGGCTGGCAGTATTTTTTCAATGGTCGCGCCCGTCACCGGGTTCTGGGATTCGTTATTGGCTGACATAAGCATTATTTCCAGTTATTCCGTTAATGTTTCCAGTAGTACGTTATTAATCCTGGGACGGGGAAAGGGCATTAAGTTCGTTACGCAACTCATCACTCAGAGTCGGGTCTTTCAGAATCTTTTCAAATTCTTTCTTGAACGTAGTATTGTCGAGAAGATTGGATTTGAGGTCGCGCAGTAAATTACGCATGGCGAGCATGGCTTTCAGCTGTGGTATTTGGCGGGCTATCTGCTCTGGCTCGAAATCTTTCATATTCTGGAAGCTCAGGCGGACATTTTCTTCAGAGCCGTCATCGGCGAGGGTATTTTTTACGGTGAGACTGACTTCGGGGTTCAGCTCAGATAATACCGAGTCGAAATTATTTTTATTAACATTCAATTTACTTCTTTCTGACAGGGTACCGGTAGCTTTACCGTTGCTGAAGTCGCCTACACTCAGTAACTTAAGGGGGAGTTCAACTTTCTTTTGCGCACCTCCCGTGTGTAAATCTAACGAAATGTTAACGCGCGCCTTCGGGATTTCATTCTGAAAGCTTTGGCTCATCCGCTCATTCTCCATTTAATGTGTAATTGGGCTTCCTGCCAGATAAAGAGCATGCAACAGATATAACGGCAGGCCATTTATTTTTACACTTCTCGATACCGCACGTAAACAGGACAAACCCGAATTAATTACTCCCGGGAATTCTGCGTCGAATGCCAGAATGAGCTTAAAACCGCATGAATAGCGGGATTAATGGTAAATCCCAAAGATTGACTTCTAATAAATAAAATTTACTTTTAAACTTCTTTCATGATTTTTTGGGATTTTTTGTGACTCAAATCACTGGCGTGATTTATTAAGAAAAAAGAATAAGTCCAATATCGGACTAATAAACAAACGTAACTATTCAAAAATATGTTCTATACCCTGCGAAACTTTTAAGCCATCCTTTATCACATAAATAAGCACAGCTTAATTGAAATTAGTGGTGACAGCATTATCACTCATTTTCAAACTGGGTTTCCCATACGAAGAATGGCTTCGCTAATGGAATGGCCCCCCACGACGGTATCACAGTGCGAGCCTGTCACTAATGGCGGTTTTTTATCATTCAGTCCTTCACGCCGACCAATTAAATTACCAGCCGCATCCTGGGATACGCTAAGACCGGCAGCTTTAAACTCGTCTCGTAACCAATTTCGGGCTTCAGAAAATTCAGTTGAAAAAGCACTACGAGTCCAGGGGATATCTGCTTTCGTGAACGATGAGAGCATCTTCACCCGCTGCCATAAACGTTCGGCGCTAATGGGCGGCCAGGTAATCGTATTCATGATTGTTGCCCTTCCTGAACCTTTACTTTTTTGCCATGAGGCCGCAGAAAATTACCATAACCAGGTGCACTGGCAATTTTGTGCCCATCAAAAACCAGTGCTCCACGACAATACGTTGCCGCAACCCGCACGGTAAACTCCATCCCTTCAAACGAACTCCAGGGCTGTTCGACGGGTCGTACTTATAGCAATCAGGTTTAAGGATCACGATATCGGCATCCGCACCAGGGTTGAGCGATCCCTTACGGCCATCGAGCAAAAAGTGACGCGCGGGATTGCTACTTAGCTGGCGTGTCACCATGCTTGGGGAAATCCCCCTGACCTGACAACCAGTCCAGAACGCCGGCAGCAGAGTTTCAAGTCCCGGCCCACCAGACGCATTCTTAAATACATTGGGGTTCTCCTTACGCTCAAGGCCCCAACTGACATGGCCTGAGGAGACGGAGGTACAATCGTTATTGGCGATATGTTTCCACAGTTTTTCGGTTTCCGCTTTGGGACGGATGGGAGGATAGTGTTTGGTTCTGGCACCGAAACGCCGTGTATGCTCTTCATGATTGAGCATAAGATACTGAATACAGGTTTCAATGCTGCTGATATGTCCGGCTTGTCGATACATCTTGCATAGCTCGAAACCACGATCGGTGGAAACATGCACAACGTGAGCCCCCCCCCTCGATCAAACCAAGTGAAAACGCTCTACTTCTCGATGATAAGTTCCTGATAAATCCCTTCATCTTTCTCTGCATCTTCCTGCTGTGATACCTGAACGATACGCCATCCCTCTGTGCTTAATTCGGGAATCGTTCCTTTGACTTTCTCATCGCAGGTAAACTGCGTTTTATTCGATAAATTACTGATATTTCCCTGGTGATCCGGTTGCGCGGCCTTAGACTTACACACCAGCGCACTGCCCGCGTTCGCCGTTCCCGTTAATAAAAGCATGGCCACAACTATTAAACGCATCATCTTTAATCTCATCCTTTTTTGTTACAAAAATTCGAATATAGTCCCATAACAACAATTTAAGCTTAAACGAACGCGCCATCACAATTAAAAACAACTTATTATCGATTACATTTTAAAAAAATTGAATTCAATGCTGATGTAGAGGGCGTGTGCATCCCATCAGGAGGATGTATAAACAAAATACCGAGCGATGAAAAAGAATCATACTTCGAGTGCTGAAATAAAATCTGATTAACCATCAAGGTGAATTATCCTCCATGGACATTTCATTATTCAAAGTTCGCCCCACGGCGGGCTTATCATCTCAGGGCAATAATAGTCAGTCTATACAATCAGTTGATTTAAAAGCCCCCTACCCTCGTCTATTTTTAAACTTTAAACCAAACCACTTCATTTAATAAAAGATACGTTCACAAAAAATTACTCAGGGTATTCCGAGGAAATGGATGAAAAATGAATGACAAGTTGATTTATCTCAGGTATTAAAATAACATTATCTGCCAGTATCAATGACTACCACCGTTTGCTTCCAAAGTTGTGCCTTAACTGTATCAATAGCACTTGCCCCAGAAAGGATGACCTATGGCAAAGAGTAAGGAAAACTCCGATGAAGACTTTATCGAAATGGTAGGCCTCTGCTTTTCTGAGGATTTCTCATCACGCAAAAAAATAGATGCATTAATTAACTCGGTTTTTGACAATGAGAATGCTGAAAACACTCCGCTGGCTAGCGGTGAGGTGCAAAAAACTAAATATTCTATTTAATGTTGTGCACTTGTTCGTTCTGTTAATCATTCCTATCCTTACTCTTACTGGAATAGCAGAAGCTTGAACAGCTAAATCAATCTATCTGACCGCCACTAACTCATCGGGAAGAGTAAGTGACTTCATGTCATAAGCACGGGGTTCGAGGCCCCGGTGGCGGCCCATTTCTTCCCTTCGGTTCATGCCTGCCAGTAGCGAGCTTTCGCTGTGCTATTTCCAATACTTTGTCGGGTACCCGTCATTTGGGACTGATGATAATTTTCGTCACATTGCAGGATGACTGCCATCAGGATTTTTTACCCAACCGCCAGCGGTGGAAACGCGCCAGGATATGCAGAGTACGCCTGGGGGCGTGTGCCTTTTTCCATGCGCCGGCAACGTATTTATTGGCTTCACTCAGGGTAGGATAAATATGGATAGTGCCCAATATCTTGTTTAGCCCGTAGCCATTTTTCATGGCGGTAACGAACTCCGCGATCGACTCACCGGCCTGTTCACCGACGATAGTCACGCCCAGAATACGGTCCCGGCCAGGTTCGGTCAGGACTTTGATATACCCGTGTGCAACGTTTTCCGTAATTGCGCGATCCAGCTCGTTGAGTTCAAACCGTGTCACCTCATACGCGATCCCCTTTCGCCTGGCTTCCTGCTCATTGAGTCCTGCACAAGCAACTTCAGGAGCAGTAAACGTTGCCCGGGGCATTAACCGGTAATCCACTTTGAAACGTTTAAACTGGCCGAACAGACCATTCACCGCGGCAAACCAGGCCTGGTGAGCCGCAGCGTGGGTGAACTGGTAAGGCCCGGTGACATCTCCCACAGCAAAAATATGCGCGAAGCGTGTCGCCAGATACTCATCTGTCTCCAGGGTTCCGTCGTCTCTGACGGCAAGCGAGAGCGTCTCCAGGCCAAAGCCACTCACATTTGCCCTTCGCCCCAGAGCCAGCAGGACACGATCAAAGGGCAGCGAGATTTCAGTATCACGTTCTTCGTTATAGCAAACGAGTCGCTGCACGCCTGCTTGCGTTTCAAAACGTACCGTTTGCTGACGCAGGTGCACACACACGCCATCTGCAATGAGGGCCTGCATGACGGCCTCGCTGGCGTCGCTGTCTTCGCGCTTTAACAGGCGTGCGCCGCGTTCAACCAGCGTCACGTCGCATCCCAAACGCTGGAAAGCCTGCGCGAGCTCGCAGCCGACGGGGCCTCCTCCCAGGATCAATAATCGCTGTGGTTTTTCGCGTAATGACCAAATCGTGTCGGTAGTCAGGGCGTCAACCTGTTCCAGGCCGGGTATCTGAGGAATAAATGGCCTTGCGCCAGTGGCAATAATTAACGAGCGGGCAGTGAGATGTTGACCGTTGACTTCGACACTCCAGGGAGACGTAATCGTCGCTTTCCCCTGGATCACTTCAACCCCCAGCTGAGAATAGCGCTCGACAGAATCATGAGGCGCAATACGCTCAATCACCTGCTGCACACGTTCCATGACAGCCGCAAAATTCACCTCAAAGGAAGCGTGACTTAGCCCCAGTAATTCAGCCCGTTTCAGGTCATTGGCCAGTCGCGCCGCGCGGATTAATGCTTTTGAAGGCACACAACCGGTGTTCAGGCAGTCCCCGCCCATCTCGCTCTTTTCGATTAGCGTGACTTTCGCTTTGACGGCCGCCGCTATATAGGCCGAGACTAAGCCGCCCGAACCGGCGCCAATCACCACCAGATTGCGATCGAAGTGCGCTGGTTTGCGCCATCCGGCACAGCGCTGACGTTGCTTGAAAAGATCAAGCGCCTTACGGGAGACAAGCGGGAGCAGTGCCAGCAGAACAAATGCCCCAATCAGCCCGGGGGTCACTATTCCGGCAAGCGAGGTGATTTGTGCAAGTTCGCGGCCCGCATTCACATAGACCAACGTGCCAGGCAGCATCCCCAGCTGGCTGACCCACCAAAAAGTACGTACCGGCAGGCGAGTAAGCCCCATCGTCAGGTTGATAAGGAAGAAAGGAAACACCGGCACCAGGCGTAGCGCAAACAGGTAGAACGCACCATCCCGCTCGATCCCTCTATCAATCGTGCCAATTCGCTGTTGAAATCGTTGCTGAACCCAGTCACGAAGCAAAAAGCGGCTCAAAAGCATTGCCAAAGAAGCTCCGAGTGTGGAGGCAAATGAAACCAATAGCGTTCCTGCCGTCAGGCCAAACATGGCTCCCCCAAGCAACGTCATCAACGCAGCTCCGGGTACAGATAAGGCGGTAATCAGGACATAGAATAAGAAAAAAAGGCTACCTGCCGACCAGGGATTCCGAATAACCCAACTATTCAACATAGCCTGATGGCTCTTCAGTGCCGCCAGATTCAGATAATCTGCTGCCGGGGAGAAGATAAAGATAATCATCACCAGGAAAACTATTGCCAGTACAATAATTTTATTTTTCTTCTGCATCATGCTCATTATCCTTCTACTGGTCGACAAAAAGAACTCAAAAAAATATATTCCCGATGATGCATTATCAAGACCGGCTGCTCGACACCTGGTCCTTCCAGCACTCTATCAGAGCAATCCCTTCTGACGATAGAGTGGACAAACGAAGATGATATTTCCTGGTGAGCGAACCAGAGCATTAATTAACATATCATAACTGTTTCCCTGGCAGATGATATCATGATGGTGAGCAGACCTGACAGACACTTGTCAGAAAATGAATCCTCTGCAAGGGGTGACAAATGAATCAACATCGAGATGATTTTAATTTTAGAAATTTTGTTTTTCATCCCCAGTAAAACAGTCAAAATACTATTTTTCATTACGTTAATATGGCACCATAGATGCCAAAAGGGCCTTCAACTACAAAAATCACTCACACTAATTACCTCCCTTCATAATAATCCCTGCACTTATTTTACTTCAGGCTGCATTTATAAAGAAAAAAATCACTTCATTAAAGTGTTATTGTAATTTACTTATCACGACAAAGTCACAGCCGTATGTTCGATTGGGTCTCAATAACTTATCCTCTGCTTTATCAGCATCACTACTGACAATGACACACACGGCAAGTCAGCGAAAAAAAATACACCTGCAAATTAAATCATCGAAAAATAAAATTTCATATACCAAAAAGAGAGTAACAACATGTTTGATTCAATCGATATAAAAGTACTGAGGGCTGTTTATTTATTAATGACCTGTAAAAGCGTAAAGAAAACAGCCCAACTCCTTGATGTGACACCCGGTGCCGTAAGCTATCTATTGAATAAAGCCAGAAAAGAAACCGGCTCTGTTCTTTTTTTGAGAACGAAAGCTGGCATGATCCCTAACGATATAGCTAATGAGCTTGGGCAGCGTTATCTCAGCCTTTCCAGGCACTTGAGTGATAGCCACCAGACTGATTCATCCAGTGACAGAAAAATATCTATCTGCACCGACTCTATAGTGGAGTTTTTAATCTCAAAAAAAGTATCTGAAAGGAAAAATTACCCGCGACAGATCAGTTTTTTGCCATCAGAAATGGATGATGAAAACCGCCTTCTCGGACTGCGTTGTAAAAAGGTTGATATCGATGCCGGTACCCGACTGCCGCCCGACAGCCACATTGTCCAGAGTTTATTATTTTCCGGCGGTATGAAAATTTTGATGGCTAAAGATAACCCGTTGGCCAACGATGAGTTTACGCTTAAACAATGGAAAACGTGTCGTCATGTGCACTGGTCACGAAAGATAAACTATCTTTACGATGACAAAAAACAGGCCGGGCGTTTTAACAATTTAATGGACAAACGTAAAGTCAGGGTGATGTCCGGTGACTCTCTGAACATGGTGATGGCCTGCGCTTTCTCCGATCACATCATATTGATGCCTGAGAGTCTTTCCCGTTTGATAGTAAAAAGATTACCCATGATTGAACATTCCCCACCACCAGAATTAAACATGCACGTTAACTATTATTTACACTATAACCACAACGCCGCCAATGATGAACAACTACAGGACATCATGAAGACATTGCGGAATATTTTTAAACCTGATGAGTAGAAGTGTTATCGATTTTAAATCGCAGTGATAGCATGTTCCGGCGCTGACAACAAAAAATACAGGTGTATTGCTGGCGTTCTTTTAGCAGGTTTATTAAAGGAGCATGATGGTTAGTCAAGCCTTTTGACCATGCAAAAAAGCACCGAACGATTATCTCGCCGGTGCTTTGCCGATGTTTTGACTAACCCGCAATGTTTTGTCGCAACAGTCTGTCGTAAAATTTAAAAAGGCTATTATAGCAAATAACATATCACCGCGAGTTTCTAAAAGGCCTTCACAAATAACGGATGCATAGTTTCCGTAACCATGCCCGCTTATTCAAAAGGAGCCGGAATCAGATACGGAAAATAATGCGTATACATCTTTTTATTGGTCACCCGCTGGTCGACTGGCTCGCCTAATAGCAGCGTCAGCATTTCACTCATGGCATCATCACTCAGACTGCGGCCATTGATCGCCCCTGCCGTGAATCTTGCCGCGGTCCAGGTGTAATAGGTAATGACATCCGGCACCAGCATACTGGCGACTCTATCGCCATAAGCCTGAGGGTCTTTTTGGCTGTTGGTCACGCTGCTGGTATGGGCCACGCGGGCGGAAACGTATTTGCTCATATCCTGCATATTGCCAGGGCGGCTCCGGTTGTGTTCTGATTTTAATGTTTTATTGTCATCAAACATGAAATAAGAGAGTAGCGGCAGCGCCGAATACTGCACTTGCTCCCAGCTGGAATCCTTTGGCACTGCGGTGGTCATGAACACATTAACTGTTTTCCCCAGCAGCTTATTAGGGACATCCAATACGATGGCAGCACATTTTCGGCCAGAAAAACTGTTCTTCCCTTTTGCTGACGCCCAGATTGCGGGATCATAAGTTCCTTTGGAGAGCTGCTGTTGCAGGCGTTCTACGCCCTGGGAGTTGGCAAAGAAGGGATCTTTCACCACGCCAGCCCATACCCGAACACCTTCAGCCAGCGCGGTTTTTTTATTTAGTTCCCCCGTACCAATTGGCTGCCCTTTTTCCCCGACGGGTGCATCAGGTGCAGCTAATCGATAGACAGTGTATTCCCCATTGTTATTGAACATCAGCGAGAAGGTCTGGCCTGTCTTAAATTTAGCATCATTGGCAATATGGATGTTATAAAGGACACCTGGTTTAAAAACACCATCAGGAGCATTTTTGGGTGACGGGTTAACGTCCATGATGAAAGAAGTTGCATCCACAAGCGATGACTGGAAAACATAATTATCAAGTTGGATAATCCTCGTGTCCGTCATCTCATCTGCTGAATCAAAGTGTTGGCTGGCGAAGGCTCCCCAGGTCCATAAAAGTGAAGTAATCAGTAGAGTAAATTTAAGCACAGGTGTTTGTATTTTCATAATTATTCCTTAATTAGTCTACAGAAAATATATAAAGCTTCCCTGTTGGAAGTGCAGTTATATAGACTTAATACTCTATCCTCTGACGTTATCAGCCTCGTTGAGGAACAGCACAATAGGTGCTTTAAAAAAGGGAACATGTGATTTTCCGCTGTCACATCTACATTTAAAACTTAGCTTTACATGCTTACAGTCATTAACCTCTCTCTTTTCATTCTGTTTAGATCATTTAAAAACGATGCCAGATGACTCATTTCCTATGGTTCCGTAACCCCCCAAAGAATTAAGAACAAGGCTGAAATTTTATCTGCCGCACATATTACAACAAAAAAAACGCCCCGCTTGAACCCCCATCCAAAAAGCAATTTTGATTATTTGAAACAACCGTTACCAGTGACATGACTCTTAATTTAAGACTAGTTTAACAAAAGTTATTGCTCAACCTATAAATCAGCACACGAAAATAACCATGTCATTTGAAAGGTTTAAATGAAAATTAATATACTTTAAAACAAGAACTTCGCAGAATTAAAAGCCAACAAATCGCATCCATCAAGATATAAACACCATGAAGTTGCGATGTGCAGATATTAAAATAGAAACTATGAATAATTGTATATTATTTCATTGAACCTTGATGAGTAAGGGTAATGTTTGCGGATGTTGATATGTTTATTTATCCCTCTCTCAAGCCAGATACTCTCTCCATGTCTTTATCTTCCGACTGTTTCTCTCTAACTCGTGATTCAAAAGCGCCGGGGTGTTTTATCCGTACTGCGTTATCGTCAATTCCAGCGTAACATTAAGGACAAATATTAAAAATGAGAAATCAGAAAATTATCACCATTTTTCCAGATCATGGTTTCAATGCATTAAGAAATGTCGCGATTCAAATGATATTAACCGCTCCCGACTGCGGCTCGTGTTGGTAAACTGAAGTCACTGAGCACATATCGAATACGATCCGCAATAGCGTATAAAAAAAGCACCGACGATATACTCGTTCGGTGCTTTAAATTTTGTGAGGCTTCAGTCAAATGAATTGAAAGCCAGACACAGTTTAGCCGGTTGGTTTAGCCACGATCAGGATTGATGCAGTTCAACCCCCTGCTGGACAAACAGTTCGGCATGACTCTCTGTCTGCTGGTAAACCTCATAAGTAACACCGGCTATCGTAGACTGCCCTGTTTCCTGCCACTGGCTCTGCACGTCATCCAGTTTCAGCTCGATCGTATCTCCCCGCTCCCCCTGGACCGCGAGCTGCTGCTGTCCATCGGAGGTAAACATATCGCTCTGCCCGTGGCTGAGCACATCATTCAGGGTCAGGGCAAGCGTGTCCTCGCTACCGTTATGCAGATTTAACATTGAGCTTTGCGCCACTGTATTCGCTTCGGATGGCGACAAGGCTGACAGATTAATGACCCCATTGGCAGCATCAGACTGGGTCAGTACATCTGTATTGTGAACGTCTGCCACTGCATGTAGCGGCTCTACCGCGGCATTTTGCAAAGCCAGAGAAGAATAGTACGGATAATCCGTAATATCATTCACCCAGACATCGAAGCTCTGGTAGGCATGATCGGCCACTTCATTACCATTGCTGTCCAGCGGAACGATTTTCCAGCTAGCCAGATAAATCCCCCCATTCCAGATGTTATATCCGTTGCCAATTTGGGCGGTAAAAGTCCAGGATCCGTCACTGCCAACCTTGACGGTGTCCATCGTTGTTCCCCCTTCATTAGTATAAATATGAAGCGTACTGTTCGCAGTCCCGCTTCCGTACAAAGTCGGTGAAAGGTCATTAACCATAGGAAGATCGGCATAGGGATCGCCTGGTGGTGCGTAGTTATCTCCATAGACATTATGATTAATCTGAACATTATCAAACACATAAGATAATGTTGGTTTATCGGGTGTGGTCACGGCATCCACATTCACGACAAAGCCGCCTGACTTAACGCTGGCATTCCCTGCAGCATCCGTTGCGGTGGCAGTGAAGGTATGCTTACCATCATTGAGCTGCGGAGTGGTATAGCTCCAGTCACCCTGGCTACCCGCTGTGACGGAACCAATCTCTGTAGTGCCTTCGAATATTTTCACTACACTGTCGGCTTCAGCCTTTCCGTGTAGCTCGGGTTTAGTGTCGTCCGTTTTACCACCGTTACCATCACTTCCCTGAGATCCCCCTACATCATCGTAGTAGCTGTTGATAGTTGGCGCATCCGGCGCGGTGGTGTCGTCATGGTTGCCGGCGACATAATCCACCTTGAACTTGTCGCTGCTCGCACTGTTGCCGGCCTCATCCGCTGCCGTGACCTGAAACGTCCAGTTACCCCGATTTCCGAGCTCGCGCGAACCGTCACTGAGCTGAATGTGCCAGTTTCCGTCGCTGTCGGTTACCGTATGGGCAACATTGCTGTATTTCATCCCCTGCGGTCCCCACATGGTCAGGCTGATTTGGCTACCCGCTTCAGCATGACCGCTCAGCAAACCGTTGCTGTCATCGGTACGACCGCCATTCTCCACCGTACCCGTGGCGGCACCCACGTCATCCAGGTAACCGACTATAACCGGTGCGTCCGTGTGCGTGTCCAGCGTAAAGCCAATGTCCTCCGAGGCCGGGCTCTTGTTACCCGCAGCATCCTCAACCACCGTGCTGAAGCTGTGGCTGCCGTCGGCAAGCTTAACGTCTGGCGTGAACGTCCATTTACCATCATCACCCACCACCGCTGAGCCAATCTGCTTGCCGTTGTCAGAGACAATCACCGTCGTCCCGGCTTCCGCCTGGCCGCTCAGCGTTGGCTGTGCGTCATCGGTGTGGTCGCCATTGTGGATATCGCCTTTCACCGGGCCAACATCATCGGCCAGAACCTGGTGTGTTGTTGCCTCCGGCGCGGTGGTGTCGTCCTGGTTGCTGGCGACATAATTCACCTTGAACTTGTCGCTGCTCGCACTGTTGCCGGCCTCATCTGCAGCCGTGACCTGAAACGTCCAGTTACCCCGATTTCCGAGCTCGCGCGAACCGTCACTGAGCTGAATGTGCCAGTTTCCGTCGCTGTCGGTTACCGTATGGGCAACATTGCTGTATTTCATCCCCCGCGGTCCCCACATGGTCAGGCTGATATGGCTGCCCGCTTCAGCATGACCGCTTAGTACGCCGTTGCTGTCATCGGTACGACCGCCATTCTCCACCGTACCCATGCGGGCACCCACGTCATCCAGGTAACCGACGATCACCGGTGCGTCCGTGTGCGTGTCCAGCGTGAAGCCAATGGCGTCCGAGGCCGGGCTCTTGTTGCCCGCTGCGTCCTCAACCACCGTGCTGAAGCTGTGGCTGCCGTCGGCAAGCTTAACGTCTGGCGTGAACGTCCATTTACCCTCGTCACCCACCACCGCCGAGCCAATCTGTCTGCCGTTGTCAGAAACAATCACCGTCGCCCCGGCTTCCGCCTGGCCGCTCAGCGTTGGCTGTGCGTCATCGGTGTGGTCGCCATTGTGGATATCACCTTTCACCGGGCCAACATCATCGGCCAGAACCTGGTGTGTTGCCGCCGCCGGTGGTGTGGTGTCCGCACCGTTATCGAGCGGCACGACATTCAGGTAGAAAATATCGGATGCGTCGAAGTTACCAGCAGCGTCCTGCGATACAACATTGATCGGCGTTTGGTTATTGTTGTCCCCCACCAACAGAGGGTGGTTATCAGGGATCTGGAAGCTCCAGTGGCCCGTTGCATCCGCGACCGTTGAACCAATAGTATCCGAAGCGATATTACCGCCAACGTTAATGAATACGATGCTGCCCGCTTCCGCTGTCCCTTTCAGCAGAGGCGTGGTGTCATCAGTGGTCCCCCTGCTCAGCACATCCCCCTGATTCACCCCCACATTATCCACAGCGAGGGTAATCACCGGTTTTTCAATTGCCGTATCAACAGTAAAGCCAATAGCCTCCGAGGCCGGACTCTTGTTACCCCCGGCGTCCTTAACCACGGTGCTGAAGCTGTGGCTGCCGTCGGCAAGCTTAACGTCTGGCGTGAACGTCCATTTACCATCGTCACCCACCACCGCTGAGCCAATCTGCTTGCCGTTGTCAGAGACCATCACCGTCGTCCCCGCTTCCGCCTGGCCGCTCAGCGTTGGCTGTGCGTCATCGGTGTGGTCGCCGTTGTGGATATCACCTTTCACCGGGCCAACATCATCGGCCAGAACCTGGTGTGTTGTTGCCTCCGGCGCGGTGGTGTCGTCCCGGTTGCTGGCGACATAATTCACCTTAAATGAGTCGCTGCTCGCACTGTTGCCGGCCTCATCCGCTGCCGTCACCTGGAACGTCCAGTTACCCCGATTTCCGAGCTCGCGCGAACCGTCACTGAGCTGAATGTGCCAGTTTCCGTCGCTGTCGGTTACCGTATGGGCAACATTGCTGTATTTCATCCCCCTCGGTCCCCACATGGTCAGGCTGATTTGGCTGCCCGCTTCAGCATGACCGCTTAGTACGCCATTGCTGTCATCGGTACGACCGCCATTCTCCACCGTACCCGTGGCGGCGCCCACGTCATCCAGATAACCGACGATCACCGGCGCGTCCGTGTGCGTGTCCACCGTGAAGCCAATGGCGTCCGAGGCCGGGCTCCTGTTGCCCGCTGCGTCCTCAACCACCGTGCTGAAGCTGTGGCTGCCGTCGGCAAGCTTAACGTCTGGCGTGAACGTCCACTTACCATCGTCACCCACCACCGCTGAGCCAATTGGCTTGCCGTTGTCAGAGACAATCACCGTCGTCCCCGCTTCCGCCTGGCCGCTCAGCGTTGGCTGTGCATCATCGGTTCTGTCGCCGTTGTGGATATCACCTTTCACCGGGCCAACATCATCGGCCAGAACCTGGTGTGTTGTTGCATCCGGCGCGGTGATGTCATCCCGGTTGCTGGCGACATAATTCACCTTAAATGAGTCGCTGCGCGCGCTGTTGCCGGCCTCATCCACTGCCGTCACCTGGAACGTCCAGTTACCCCGATTTCCGAGCTCGCGCGAACCGTCACTGAGCTGAATGTGCCAGTTTCCGTCGCTGTCGGTTACCGTATGGGCAACATTGCTGTATTTCATCCCCCTCGGTCCCCACATGGTCAGGCTGATATGGCTGCCCGCTTCAGCATGACCGCTCAGCAAACCGTTGCTGTCATCGGTACGACCGCCATTCTCCACCGTACCCGTGGCGGCACCCACGTCATCCAGGTAACCGACGATAACCGGTGCGTCCGTGTGCGTGTCCAGCGTAAAGCCAATGGCCTCCGAGGCCGGGCTCTTGTTACCCGCTGTGTCCTCAACCACCGTGCTGAAGCTGTGGCTGCCGTCGGCAAGCTTAACGTCTGGCGTGAACGTCCATTTACCCTCGTCACCCACCACCGCCGAGCCAATCTGTCTGCCGTTGTCAGAGACAATCACCGTCGCCCCGGCTTCCGCCTGGCCGCTCAGCGTCGGCTGCGTGTCATCGGTACTGTCGCCATTGTGAATGTCGCCTTTCACCGGGCCAACATCATCGGCCAGAACCTGGTGTGTTGCCGCCGCCGGCGGTGTGGTGTCAGGAGCATCAACGATAAAGTCCGTAGCCGGGGATTGTTCACCTGGCTTGCCGTCGGCGTTCACCTCTGCCGCGGTAATGCTGTGCTCGCCGTCTGCCAGCGGGGTTTCCGGCGTGAATGTCCAGTTTCCATTATCATTAGTGGTTACCGAACCAACCGGCTGACCATTGTCGTAAATCACCACGACGCTGCCCGGATCTGCCTTACCAAAAATGGCCGGCTGGGCGTCATCCGTGGTGTCACCATTGTGTATCGGCCCTTTCTGCTCACCGATATCATCCCAGAGCCCATCCACCTCAGGGATAGACGCCGTATCGCCATTGCTGGCGGTGGTAATAATGGTGTAAGTCTCTGACGCGACCAGGATCTCGTCGGTTAAAGGGTCTTTGAGGACAACCTCAAAAGCATACTTGCTGCCCCCTTCAAGCGTATCAGGAGTGAACGACCAGCTACCGTCCGCGCCTACGGTAGTGCTGCCGAGTTGTACGCCGTTGGCGTAAATACGTAGCACCTGCGCTTCACCGCCTTCAATTGTGCCCTGTAGTGTGGGGGTCAGGTCGTCCGTTGTCCCGAAATGACCAATATCTCCCTGCTTGCTGCCTACGTTGTCATTAACACTATCAGTATTAATCAGGCCAGGCGCGCCCGGCGTGGGTATGCTATACCCCGGCCGTTCCACGTTGCTCAGCGCTGCGGCATCTGCCAAAGTATTTACAGTTACAGTTTTATTACGAGTCTCATGATTATCCATAAAGGTATCTCCTGAATATTATTCGATAAAAAATAAAAGAGTCAGCCCGGAAATAACAAAATCACTCATCTTTTATTTTTTTATTTTAAGACGGATCCCAGACCATCCGACAATAATGTTTTTAGCAAACCTTAATCAGGAAATAAAGACCAGAACAGGCCATGAATTGAAATAAGAAAAGCAGATAAAACAACCCTTAACAAACACCAAGAAATACAAAACCTTACACTGCAACATAGCTATTAGAATGAGGTGCTATTATTTTAGAATGTCACAATTTAAATTATAGAAAACATCCACACACAGCATAAGTACACTAATAAAAAATGCCAGCCATGGTTCCCCATGGCTGGCAGGTCATATTTTAATTAAATATCTTAATGACTATTTAATCACACAGTATGAAGTTCAATACCATGCTGCACGAGCAATTCGCTGTTTTGATTTGCTACGTTATACACATCATAAGTCACACCGCTCTCAGTGATTGACCCAGTTTGTTGCAGGCTGGCTTCATTCACACCGGACAGTTCAACCTGCGAACCATCTTCACCCGTAATGGCCAACTGCGTTTTGCCATCATCAGTGAACAGATTCTGCTCGCCGTGGCTCAGAACATCATCAACAGACAGCGCCAGCGTTCCTTTACCCAGTTCATGGATATCCACCACGCCCGGTTCAGTTGTGGAATTGCTGTTCAGACTTTCCAGCGAAATGGCTGAAGAATCCACATGCTGTGCATCTGTACCCAGCAAGGCTGTTGCCAGCTCATGCGCAGGCATCTCTGCGGAATGCAGTTCAGCAGACTGTTGTGCTGGTGCGATGTCTGATTGGCCCCATGTGAAACCATCCACACGAATACCGGTATCACCAGCCCCTTCAGGACCCACGTTAATGGTCATGTAGGAGATCAGTTCACCCGCAGGCGCAGTCCAGGCAATGGTATCCACGATAGAGCTGGAAGTGCCTGCCTGAGCTTCAATCGGCGTGGTGTGTAGCAAGTTACCCGCAGCATCGTAGTAGCTCACGCTCGATCCGGCATAGTTAGCGCCAGCAACATCAAAGCTCACGCTGTTAGTGAGGCCACCAAACTCATATTTGGTTTCAGATTCCGCTAACAGTACCAGCGCTTGTTTACCAAAATCAGGGGTAAACAGTGCAATACCTTTTCTGGTGATTTCAGTTGCGGTGTTATTCGCACTGCCATCAACACCTTCTTTGGTATAGGTAATGGTCAGACCCGTCGGCAACGCCAGCGAATCACCTTCGCTGAATACATGCGTCTCATCAGTATCAAAGTTGTCGCTACCCTGAACAATCACGTCAAAGTGAGTAGGTTCGCTCGGACCACTTGAGTTCCCGGCTTCATCGACTGTTTCAGTAGTGACATCATGCGGGCCAGTATCGAGCGGAGTTTCAGGCGTGAAGTCCCACTTACCATCGTCACCTGCAACCGCCGATCCAATCACTTCGCCATTATCACTGATAATGACCGTTGAGCCTGGATCTGTGTTGCCGTTGAAGGTTGGCGTGGTGTCATCCGTTGCGCCACCCGGTACGACGATCCCCTGGTCAGGACCAGCGTTATCGTTGATGACAACCGCGTCGTTCGCAGGAGCCGTTGTATCAACAGTGAAGTTAAATGGATCCGATGGATCGCTGGTGTTACCCGCCGCATCAGTCGCAGTCAGCGTGATGTCATGTGGACCATCGGCAAGTGCGGCATTTGCATCGGTTTTCCAGGTGCCATCTTCTGCTACCACTGCGGAGCCGATAGCCTTGCCACCATCCAGGACAGTGATGATTTCGCCAGGTACCTGGCCCTTGCCGGAGAAGGTCGGCAGGTTATCATCAGTTACGCCGCCATTCTCAACAGGCCCCTGAATCGTCCCCTGGTCATCGCTAACCGTCAGGTCATCAGGTGTTGCAATAGCAGGTGCATCCGGTGCAGTCGTATCGATGTCCAGCGTGAAAATACCAGACGGTTCGCTTTCACCCGCCACGCTAGTCTGCACTGTCGCTGTCAGAGCGTTAGCTCCTTCACTCAGGTCGCTGGCCGGCGTGAATGTCCATTTTCCGTCAGCGTCGGAAGTGGTGGAACCAATTTTCACATCGTTGTCGTAAATGAATACGGTGCTATTGGCCGTCGCGCTACCGTGCAGTTCCGGGCGCAGATCGTTAGTCGAGCTGTTATTTTCCAGCTCACCGACAATCGGAGCAATATCATCATAAGCGCCATCGATGGAGATAACGATCGCTGAAGTATCAACGGTAAAGTTGAACGCATCAGACGGCTCGCTGGTGTTACCGGCTTCGTCTGTAGCGGTCAGGGTGATGTCATGTGGACCATCGGCCAGTGCCGCTGTCGGATCGGTTTGCCAGGTACCATCTTCTGCAACAACAGCAGAGCCGATAGGCTGACCACCATCCAGTACGGTGATGATTTGACCAGGCACCTGATCCTTACCGGAGAAGGTCGGCAGGCTATCATCGGTCAAACCGCCATTTTCAACTGGCCCCTGAACCGCACCCTGGTCATCGCTGACGGTCAGGTTATCAGGTGTCACAATCGGAGGCGCATCCGGTGCCGTGGTATCAACGGTGAAGTTGAACGCATCAGACGGATCGCTGACGTTACCGGCTTCGTCGGTTGCAGTCAGGGTGATGTCGTGTGGACCCTCAGCCAGTTCCGCTGTCGGATCGGTTTGCCATGTACCATCTTCTGCAACAACAGCAGAGCCGATAGGCTGACCACCGTCCAGTACGGTGATGATTTCACCAGGCACCTGGCCCTTACCAGAGAAGGTTGGCAGGGTATCATCGGTCACGCCGCCATTTTCAACCGGGCCCTGAACCGCACCCTGGTCATCGCTGACGGTCAGGTTATCAGGTGTCACAATCGGAGGCGCATCCGGTGCCGTGGTATCCACGGTGAAGTTGAACGCATCAGACGGATCGCTGACGTTACCGGCTTCGTCGGTTGCAGTCAGGGTGATGTCGTGTGGACCCTCAGCCAGTTCCGCTGTTGGATCGGTTTGCCATGTACCATCTTCTGCAACAACGGCAGAGCCGATAGGCTGACCACCATCCAGTACGGTGATGATTTCGCCAGGCACCTGGCCCTTGCCGGAGAAGGTTGGCAGGGTATCATCGGTCACGCCGCCATTTTCAACCGGGCCCTGAACCGCACCCTGGTCATCGCTGACGGTCAGGTTATCAGGTGTCAAAATCGGAGGCGCATCCGGTGCCGTGGTATCAACGGTGAAGTTGAACGCATCTGATGGCTCGCTGACGTTCCCGGCTTCATCGGTCGCGGTTAGCGTGATGTTATGTGGGCCTTCTGCCAGTTCAGCCGTTGGATCGGTTTTCCAGGTACCATCAGCTTCAACCACCGCGGAGCCGATGGCCTTACCATCATCAAGTACGGTGATGATATCGCCAGGCGTCTGATCCTTACCGGAGAAGGTCGGCAGGGTATCATCGGTCACGCCGCCATTATCAACCGGGCCCTGAACCGCACCCTGGTCATCGCTGACGGTCAGGTTATCAGGTGTTGCAACACCGGTAGTATCCACGGTGAAGTTGAACGCGTCTGACGGATCGCTGACGTTCCCGGCTTCATCGGTTGCAGTCAGGGTGATGTCGTGCGGACCCTCTGCCAGTTCAGCCGTTGGGTCGGTTTGCCATGTACCATCTTCTGCAACAACCGCAGAACCGATAGGCTGGCCACCGTCCAGTACGGTGATGATTTCACCTGGTACCTGGCCCTTGCCGGAGAAGGTCGGCAGGGTATCATCGGTCACGCCGCCTTTTTCAACCGGGCCCTGAACCGCACCCTGGTCATCGCTGACGGTCAGGTTATCAGGTGTCAAAATCGGAGGCGCATCCGGTGCCGTGGTATCAACGGTAAAGTTGAACGCATCAGACGGATCGCTGACATTACCAACTTCGTCGGTCGCGGTCAGGGTTATCTCATGTGGACCCTCTGCCAGTTCAGCTGTTGGATCGGTTTGCCATGTACCATCTTCTGCAACAACGGCAGAACCGATAGGCTGGCCACCGTCCAGTACGGTGATGATGTCACCAGGCGTCTGACCTTTGCCGGAGAAGGTTGGCAGGGTATCATCGGTCACGCCGCCATTATCAACCGGGCCCTGAATAGCCCCCTGGTCATCGCTGACGGTCAGGTCATCAGGTGTCGCAACGGAAGGAACATCCGGCGCAGTGGTATCAACGGTGAAGTTGAACGCGTCTGAAGGTGCACTGGTGTTGCCAACGCTGTCTGTCGCCGTCAGCGTGATGTCATGTGGACCATCTGCCAGCGCTGCTGTCGGATCGGTTTGCCAGGTACCATCTTCTGCCACTACCGCAGAGCCGATAGGCTCGCCGCCATCCAGCACGGTGATGATGTCGCCAGGCGTCTGATTCTTACCGGAGAAGGTCGGCAGGTTATCATCAGTCACGCCATTCATTTCCACTGGACCCTGAACCGCGCCCTGGTCATCGCTGACGGTCAGGTCATCAGGTGTCGCAATTGGAGGCACAACCGGCGCAGTAGTATCCACGGTGAAATCGAACGCATCTGAAGGCGCACTGGTGTTACCGGCTTCATCGGTCGCGGTCAGCGTGATCTCATGTGGACCCTCTGCCAGTTCCGCTGTTGGGTCGGTATGCCACGTGCCGTCAGGCCCAACGATAGCAGAACCGATAGGCTCGCCACCATCCAGTACGGTGATAATTTGGCCTGGCGTCTGGCCCTTACCGGAGAAGGTTGGCAGGGTATCATCCGTCATACCGCCATTTTCAACTGGCCCCTGAATTGCACCCTGGTCATCACTGACCGTCAGGTCATCAGGCGTCGCGATGGAAGGAGCATCCGGAACAGCAGTATCAACAGTAAAGGAACCGGCAAAGCCCGGTAAGCTCACATTACCTGCGCTGTCTGTCACGGTGGAAACAAAGTTGTGTAATCCATCCGGTAAGGCTTCAGTCGGCGTAAAGCTCCACTCACCCGCTTCGTTGGTTACCGTTGAACCGAGTGGAACACCATTTTCGTAAATCGTAATGATATTGCCGGCATCACTCTTACCCGTGAATTCAGGCAGGTTATCGTCGGTTACATCGCCAGGATTAATGACACCCGTAATGGCACCGACATCATCGTTAACAACCACTTCGCCAGCAAAAGGTGGCGCCGTAATATCGATAGTGACATCGAACGGAGCAGAGGTTTCCCCCTGGATATTGTTATAAACAGGTACCGCGGTGAAAGCGTGTTCGCCTTCCGCCAGCACTGCTGTCGGAGCGTATACCCACTTGCCGTCAGGACCCGCTACCGTTGAACCCAGCAGCGTTTCGCCATCATACACGCTGACGACGGCGCCGGCAGTTGCACTACCCTGTACGGTCGGGGTGCTGTCATCTGTCACGCCACCGCTGGCCACTTCGCCTTTGTAAGAACCCGTGTCATCAAACAGAGAGTCAATCGTCGCGACCGGAACAACTTCCGGGGCAAAATTAACTTCATATGGGAGCGTCAGGTAAGTTTGCTTACCAACCGGGTCAGTCACCATTGCAAGGAAACTATAAGTGCCGTCAACAGGCTCTAACACGCCTTCAGGGGTGATGGTCCAGGTGTCATCGTCACCAATGGTTGCTTTGCCAACTAAGTTACCGTTGTTATAAAGCTCGACGATTAATGTTGACCCCCCTTCCAGATGACCAGAAATGGTTGGCATGGTGTCGTCAGTGTAACCGCCATTTTCGATGGAGCCTGTTTGATTGCCCTGATCATCGACAACATCATCAATGGCGAACGGGCTGTCAGAGGCTGCTGTTAACGCAGGTTTAGCAACAGGCTCTTCCGCTACAGGCTGAGCTGCTGGCTCTGCTGATGCAGCAAGCGTATTGACGCCATGCGTCACGGTTGCAGACAGAATATTCTCAGTTGGAGACGTCGCAACGGCTTGTAGCTCGCCATTTTCTGAAACCTGAGCACTATCGATTGTTTGATAGTTACCGTGGCTGTCAAGGACGCTGATATGGTTTGCCGAAGAGAAATAGTTAGGGAAAGTAATATCCGCAGGCGAGTCGTTTACGCTAACAATACGTAAATCGTTCCCATCCTGCACAAAAGAAATCGCTTCAGCGGAGACTTCACCGTCAGCTGAGCTAATGACATATTGCGCATTGACCAGCTCAGGCACGACGTAAGCACTGCCAGTCTCGTCGATCTGAGCAATATTTTTAATCGCACTATTTTGTAGCGATACAATATTAATTTTGTTCATTAAAAGCACCTATTTTAAATAGCCGGAATTAGTATCCAAGGACTAAATATAACTATAAGAAGAGAGAGAACGCTCTCACAAAGAACGTACCAGAAACACCTGAAATTATTGCACCTCCTTTTTAACTTACTCCACTCCATATATTTCCTGAATACTTAAAATAATCGACCCATCACCACACCAAGTCAACACCAACAATTAAAAACAGTAACAACAAAAAACGCTCGTTAATCCCACGCAATGCCAGAAAAAAAACAAAAAGATAAAAATACCTCAAAATCAATAAGATACATCAAGACGTAATTAACCATAAATTACTTACGTAACAATATAAGTGGAGTCACGCAATGAAAAATAAAAAAGCCAATCATAATCAATAAAAAACACGCAGAGAATAACCCCTGCGTGTTCATAATAAATTTAATTTATTGTTCAAAGAGCTAATAATTTAATTACTTAATTATCGATACGAACCACTACCCGGCGGACCGGTGCGTAACAAGCAATTTGTTTATTACGAGTTAATCGGGAGCATTCCTGGGTCAGACTATTGTCACTCCCCTGCGATGAGATTTTTAATTGGCTGGCACTAATGCCATCCGCGATGAGCAGATTACGGACGGTGTTTGCCCGGTTCATTCCCAACTGCCTATTGCTTTCTTCGGAGCCAATAGGATCCGTGTAGCCAATAACAGCAATCTTTTTGTCATCCGCAAGCAGCTGCTTTGCCACATCATGGATGGCCACTTTTCCATCCTGCGTAATGTCTGTTTCTTTATATTTGCCAAACGGGAACATGACATTGCTTTGTAAAACATAATCCTTATAGAGATAGTGGCAAGGTTCAACCGTAGAGGCACGTGACAGCAGGTGAATTTGCTTTCGTGTTTTTAATAATTCGGCTACAGGCGGTGAGGATAATTGCTCCTGAAGCATCTCCTTTCCCTGTTCATCAACCTTGAAGTAATAAGTCGTGCCTTTCTTAAGCTCGATGGATTTAACATTGTCACTTTTCCCGTGATAGAGAGGCTCATCCTTTAGATAAGCCCCTAACTGATGTACCCCGGGCTTTACGCAGAAGGCAGTATAGCCTCCCGGCATCAGTGCAGTCTGAAACTCGCGATCGATGTAAACATGAGCTGCGCCGTTCGAATCCGAAGCAGATGCAGCTCGGTAATAGACAATCTGAGCCTGGTTATCGCTAACGTTTGCAACAGGTTGATAGCTATCCCCAAAAATACTTTTTGCATTTTCATCGGCAAAGCTTAAGCCAGTAGCAGAGACCAGCAGGCAAAGTGCGGCAGCCGCACCCAGCGAAGAGTTTTTATTAAAATATTTCATACATGACCTTAAATATTGTGCATGCCGCTATTGAATGCCTCATGTCATAAAACACGATGTTTTATTATCATGAGGCCAACCTCAATACTTTTAAATTGAATGAATATCAATGCTGTGCTGAATCAATAACTCAGCCATGCCCGTATTCTGCTGATAAGTGTCATACACAACACCGCCTACGGTTGCACTGCCAATGCTGGACCAGTCGGCAGCATCAATATGCACCGTATCACTTTCGTTGCCCTGCACGGCAAATTGCTCTTTACCATCGTCGATGAACATATTTTTACTTGCATGCGCCAGCACGTCATCAATGCTCAGGACCAGGTTGGTGTTATCCTGCAGATGAACAATACCTTGCTGCTCGTTAATACCCGCGGCGGTGTAGAGCTGCGACAGGGTTGAAACATCACCGGAGTGAGTATCAGAAAGCGCAAGGGCTTGCGGCTGCGCGGAATGCGTATCGGCCGATTGAACAGCGGCATCTCCCCAGGATAAAGCATCGATTCTGAGACCATCAACCTCATTAGGGTTTTCGGCATGCCCTTCATCACCCACGGTGATAATGATAGAAGCAATCATCTCACCCTCTGGTGCAGTCCAGCCCACCTTAGCGACGGACTCATCTGGCTGAACCGGCAGCTCCTGAGAATGCAATAAAGTCCCGTTGGCATCATAGTATTCAACCGTGTTCCCGGCGTAGTTCGATGAGTTAACGTTAAAACTCACTGCCTGCGCAGGATCGGGGAATGAGTACTGCATTGATGATTCAGCGAGCTGCATCATGGCCTTATGACCAAACTCTGGTACAAACAGCGCAATCCCTTTATTGGTAATTTCCGTCGCGGAATTAGCCGCAGAACCATCAATGCCCTGACTGATACAGGTCATTGTCATGCCGCTGGCAAGCGTCACGGAATCGCCCGTGTGGAAAACCCTGTTCTCTGCCGAGTCAAAATCTTCGCTGCTGCCGTTGACCACTGTCGTACTGGTGTCTACGGTGAAGTCGAACGCATCAGACGGCGCGCTGGTATTACCGGCCTCATCCGTTGCCGTTAGCGTTATCGTGTGTTCACCGTCAGCCAGCGCAGTTTCCGGCTCCATGCTCCAGCGCCCCTCATCGTTGACGACTGCACTACCGATAATCTCACCGCCATCGAATACGGTAATCACCTGGCCTGGCTGCTCACCCATGCCCGAAATTGTTGGGATGTTGTCATCCGTCACGTCATTGAAGGCAAGGGGTCCCTGGACAGAGCCCACGTCATCAACCACGGTGAAATTATCAGGTGAGACAACAGAAGGAATATCTGGACTGGTTGTATCAAGATTGATGACGAAGGCGCCTGAAGGTGCGCTTTCACCGTTTGCCTCTGTCACAACGGTCGCCGTCAGCGAGTTAGCTCCCTCGCTCAGCGGTTGCGATGGCGTAACACTCCATTTCCCGGCAGCATCTGAGGTCGTTGACGCAATTTTGACCCCATTATCATAAATATTGACGGTACTGTTTGCCGTGGCAATACCATTCAACGTCGGCAGGGCATCGTTGGTATAGCCATTATTGACAACATCACCCACAATAGGCGCAACATCATCCGTCACGCTTTGAATACTCACCATACTGCCACTGGTATCAACGGTAAAATCAATCGATTCACTGGGAACACTGACGTTACCCGCATCATCAGTGACAACGGTATTAAAGCTGTGCGAGCCATCGTCTAATGGGGTGGATGGCGTGAAGTTCCAGTTGCCGTCACCGTCTACTGCAGCCGTGCCAATAACGGTACCGTTGTCCGATACCGTGACAACGCTGCCTGGCTCTGCTTTACCGTTGAATGTCGGCGTATTATCGTCAGTCACGCTATTATCAACGATGGGGCCAACGATCTCACCCGCATCATCGTTAAGCGTCCCTGTTGCCGGGGCTGGCGCAACGGTATCAACAACAACAATGACGGGATCGGAAGGCGCTGATTGCTCGCCATCTGGATCAACGACCACCACCACCACGGCGTGGTTGCCATCCGGCAGCGAAGTATCAGGCGTGAAACTCCAGTCTCCGTTGCCATCGGCGGTCGCAGAGCCAATCTCTTTGCCGTTATCAATAATCACCACCGTATCGCCCGGCGTGACACCGCCACCGCTGAATGTCGGTGTATTGTCATCCGTCGCGCCGCCGTTGGGAATATCACCCTGCTTGTCCCCGACATTATCCGTCACGGCATCAATGGTGCCTGGGGCAACGCTGGTGGTACTGTTGCCATCGCCGTTATCGGAATGATTAGAACTGTGGTGATGATTATTAGCGATTGCCGCACCGAGTAAGCCCAGCCCCAGAAGACCCAGGCCAGCTAGCGCCGCGTAAAGGCCATAATTATTACTGTCCGCAACCAGACCATCAGCAAAACCAGGGATATCGTCACTGCCAAGCGCCAATGGCACCGCCGTCCCTTCAGGCAAGTTCGCTGCTTCATGAGAGATGATGCCGTCAGTGGTAACGTACTGATGGTAGGCCCCATCTTCCCCCATCCCAACCAGCTCGCCAGGATGTTGATAAAAATCTTTAATAATTAACTGCGGATCCTCGGTGTCAGTACCCTCGGTAGATACATACAAATCGTTACCGACGCGTTTTGCAGTGATATTTTCCGGTGCAACGCCAGTGCCATCCTCTGCAAAAATGTATTTACCTTTATCAACAGCATTAATAGTGATCGTTTTGCCTGTGCCTGGTCCGGCGGGCAAATCAATACTACGCTCGATTTTTTTACCGCTGATAATAGCGACTTTAACAGTTTTCATTTCCACGAATTAAAAAACCCCTTTTTTGATTTATAAAATTGTCCTCCATTCAGTGATGAACCCATCCATCAAGTAGCATAAAGCCTGAATCGTTAATTAAATACCACGGAGAACAAGGGTAACAGCTTCCAGACAATATTGTTTTGGTTACAGCTTGAGACAAATGCTAGCATAATGTTTTAAAACCCATTTAGATGGATTTTAAAAATCTAAACTAGACTAAATGACTTCCAGTGCGGTTGGACAATGGAAGCCCTTGATGGATGAGGAGGGTTCTCCTCCGTTACAGACCAAGCCAGCTTGTTAATTCACCTGAGTTAGCGTAGCTATTGAATATTTGATCATAACCATTAAAGCGGGTCGTGACTTCATTAACCTGATTATTGTAATAATCACTTTCAGCGGTAAGCACATCAAGCAGCGTACGTTTATTTAGCTGGCGCCACTGCTCGAAAAAGTCTTTCCGAACCTGATTCGTTTCCTGGGCCAGTTGATGGTACTGTTCGGCCTGGGAAAGCATTGTTTCCGAATCATGGACTGCCGCCATTATATTATTCGTTAATAACAGCTCTTGTTCTTCGACTTTATGTTTCGCCGCTTCGGCTCGTGCCGCAGCTGCCTTTTCCTGGGCGTTACCGGACCCGCCCTGGAAAAGCTTCCAGCTTACGTTCAGGTAAGTTTGCCAGGATTGCTCGTAGGCACTGTTATTAATGGGTATCGTTTTTTGTACCACCCAATTAAGCTGAGGAAGATTTGATGATTTAACCGCGCTTGCCTGGTTATAGGCTGCCATTGCCTCATTTCTTGCCTGACGAATCGTGGGATGATTACCAACCTCTTTTAGCAACGCTTTGGTGGACGCTGGTTTAAACCCCCAATTTTCCTCGGTGGGCAAATCCTTAAAGGAGCTATAGCCGGTTAGCTTATTCAAGGCTATTTCTGCATCGCGAATTTTCGCCGCGGTGCTGTCTTTCGTTGCTAACGCCTGAAGCAGTTTAGCCCTTGCCTGGGTCAATTCGCTGACGCGACCTGAATCGACCTCACTGATTTCCTGGACCATAGTGACAAGGCGCTGCATACGGTCGACAAACTCCACGCTGATGGAATAAATCAGTTTTTGTTTGGCTAACTCAGCCAGCTGCGAACACACTTTATAAGAAGTATCTTCATATTGGGCACTGAAATTGTTATGGGCAGCTTTCGCGGAATAATTTTTGCTTTCGATTGTTTCGCTGTTATAGCCCCAGTCATAGACAGGGGTTGTCATATTGACTGACAGACCGTTGGTTTGCTCATCATCAGGTACACGTTCGCCTGAGCCAAATTGTGCGGGTTGAGACTGTAAGCCAACGCTAACCTGAGGAAGTCGCTGTCCTTTAGCCTCATCAACGTCCGCTTCTGCTGCCTGTGCGTTTGCATCCGCCTCTCGCAATTGGGGCGTATAGGCCTTGGCTGCCTTGACCATTTTTGCAATATAATGTTTTAACATTATGCTATTAGCTGACCTTCCGGTGGCAGTCTTCTGCGGGCTATCAAGCTCGAAAGTACTAGTCATTGCCTGCTGGCGGTCATGCTCATCGCTGACACGCGGCTGATTATCAGGTTTGAAAAAAGATGATGTCGGCGCTGGCGGCGCTAATTTAGCGCCCGACAGAGTGCTGCTGGCAGTCGTCTCACTGGCCGTGTCTGACGCTTGCCCGGATGAAAAAAATGCAGACTTATTTGTTTGAGGACGATTGTCCGAAAAAAACTTACCGGCATAAACAGGATAGCTAATTCCTGATAATCCAATAGCCAGAAGCATAATGGTAATTTGATTTTTCTTATCATTCAGCATGAGCAATACATTCCCTTAGATCGATATTATTATTAACGTTCTCTGAACGCCTCTTTGACCTTTAATATTGGCTTAAGAATATAATCAAGAATCGTTTTTTCTCCGGTTTTAATCTCTACTCTTGCGACCATACCCGGAATAATCGGCAGTTTTTTATTCCCGGCATGTAAATTGCTATCGTCAGTAAGGATCATGACCTTGTAATAGGTACTGTCAGGTTTACCCGTTGCTTCTTTATCTTTATCCGTTAAGGTGTCGGGACTTATTTGCTGTATCTTGCCATGTAAACCACCATAGATACTGAAGTCATAAGCTGTGATTTTTACTGTCGCCTCAAGTCCAGGACGCAAGAAAGCGACATCAGCGGGCCTGATTTTAGCTTCGACTAATAGCTGATCGGCAAGGGGGATCAGGCTCAGAATATGCTCACCGGGCTGAATAACGCCGCCAACGGTATTGAAGTTAATATCTTTAATGGTGCCGCGAGTAGGTGCACGAATAATAGTTCTGGTTAAGACATCTTTCTTTCCAACCAGTGACTCTTCGGCCTGAGACAATTCTAGCTGCATACTGGAAAGCTGCGAATTCGCATCAGCACGGAATTTATTCTGTCGTTCAACTATCTGAGAACGTAAATCCGTTGCCTGGCGACGAGTACGCAGAAGTTCAACCTCAGACATTAAACCTCTTTTAACAAGTGGGGCTGCGAGGTTAATTTCTTTCATCGTCAGATTATAGCTATGCTCCAGCGCATCGACACTTGCCTGTAAATCTTTCTTTCGCGAGTTATAGGCATCGGTCTCATTTTGGATAATTTCCTCGTCTGTAATTGAAGGCGAAAAAACCAATGGTTTATTATATGCCTCAGCACTCAAACGCTCGATAGCTGCTTTCAAGCCATCAACTTTTGATAACGTCTCTTTATAATTTGAATCTGAGCGAGTGGGATCAAGTTGTACCAGCACCTGACCTTTTACAACCGTATCGCCTTCTTTTACTTCCATGCGGGATAAAATCCCGCCCTCGAGACTCTGAATGACCTGCTCGCGAGATTTAGCGATAATTTTAGCGTCGCCCTGTGTTATCTCTTCTACCTTTGAATACTTCGCCCAAACAAAACCGATAACGACCAACAGAGCGATTAACTGCAAAATAATTTTTGAGCCTGGTGTTTTCTGTGCCAGCAAAGATTCCTTAACATCATTCATAAAAACTGCATCTTCCGCAGTCACTTCCTCAGATGTTTTTTTCTTTTTAAATATATTAAACATCATTAAGCCTCATCCATTTGTTTGACTTTCCTGACCGGCTCAGGCTTTTTGGGAGCGCTCGCAGGTTGAGTTTTTGAAAGAGAAGCTAAAACTTCAGCCTTAGGACCATCGGCAACGATCTTGCCGTCATCAACGATAATGATTCGATCAACCAGTGCCAGCAGAGAAGGCCTGTGCGTCACGACAATTAATGTTTGCCCTTTAGTCGCATTTTTTAATCGCGCAATGAATTGTGATTCCGTCTGGGCATCCATTGAGCTGGTCGGTTCATCCAGCAGTAGTAAGGAAGGCCGGGCCAGAAGGCTGCGAGCAAGTGAAACCAGCTGGCGTTGTCCGCCTGACAATCCCTCCCCCATCTCACCAATCGGCAAGTTAATACCCAATGGATGTTTCGCCGCAATCTGATCAAGACCTGTCATTTTAAGGACGCGTAAAAACTCATTCGTGGTCGCTGAAGGTTTGCCGATCATGACGTTTTCCCGCAGCGAACCGAAGAATAAACGGGAGTCCTGCCCCACGAAGCCAACATGCTTGCGCCAGTCTGCGGGATCAATCTGCGATACATCCAGGCCATCGCAGAAGATCTGTCCAGACGTTGCGGTATATAAACGCGCCATAACCCTTAGCAGCGTTGATTTGCCGCTCCCTATTTTCCCCAGGATGGCAATATTTTCCCCTGTGCGGGTGGTGAAATTAATATTCTTTAAAACCGGGTAAATAGGCTGCATTGGGGGTGCAGGGTAGCCAAAACAGACATCTTTTAACGTCAGCTGTCCGGTGAGTTCAGGCTCGGCGATATACTGCAGCTCCTTGTTACGATCGACAGGCAAGATCATAAGTTTATTCAACGAATCAAGCGCTGCCTTGGCTTGCTGGAAGCGTACGGCAAGACCAACAATCTGCCCTAAGGGTGCAGTGGCGCGGCTGGCCAACATCACGGTACCGATCAATGCACCCTGGGTGAGTTTCCCATCACTGATCAAATACACCCCGGAGACCACAATCATCACCGTTTGCACCTGCTGGAAAAATGCAAACGCACCGGTAGCGAGGCTTGCTAACCTTTTAGATTTCATGGAGGTGTGTGCCGACAGCGCGCTGAAGTTTTCCCAGCGTCTTTGCATATGCGACTCTCCGCCCACTGCTTTTAACGTCTCCAGCCCTTCAATGGACTCGATCAATACGCCCTGCTTCAGGGAAGACTCACGTAAATTCTCCTTCATGGTTTTTGCCAGCGGCCATTGAATGGCCAGACTGATTGATAAAATAATCGGCAGCATGATCAGGGGGATAAATCCAAGCATCCCGCCAATGAAGAAGATGACGCCGATAAACAGCAGTACGAAGGGGATATCAGCGATGGCGGACAACGTTGCAGAGGCGGCGAAGTCGCGTACGGATTCATACTCTCTGAGTTGGTTTGCGAACGAACCTGATGAGGTGGGTTTATGCTCCATTTTTATAGAGAGCATCTGTTTGAAAAGTAACGTCCCAAGTACGATGTCAGCTTTTTTACCTGCGATGTCCAGAAGGTGAGCACGCGTATAGCGTGAAACGGCCTCAAACATCATCGCAATGCCTGTCCCTATCGCTAACGTCCATAGCGTCACAAAAGCCTGGTTGGGGACGACCCGGTCATAGACATTCATCGTAAAGAATACGCTGGCAAGCGCCAGTATATTGATAAGAATAGTGCCGTATGCCGCACTACGATAATAGCGACGGTAACGCCATAACGTACTTAACAACCAGTGGCCGGCCGGTACCGGTTCATTTAAGTCACCATGGCGAATCTCAGCTTTAACTTTTGGTTTAACAAGAATGGCATAGCCCGAATAAATCGCCAGCAATTCCTCTTCCGTTAATGAGACGGCATCATTGCCTAATTCCGGAAGAACGACCTGGTAGACAGTTTCTTTTGCTTTTTTGCCTTTTTGCTTTCCAAGAAGAATGCATCCCCCTTCATTATTTTTCCGTAAGAGAATGATGGGAGCTAACTGTAATGGAATTGCGCTAATATGCCTCTCGACCAAACCAGCTACCAAACCAACATTTTGCAAGGCATGTAGAGACAGACCCGAAGTGATAAAACGACCAACCGGCAAACCCGCAACCAATGATTCTCTTGAAACCCTTAAACCATATTTTTCGCAGATATAAGTTAATGACATTAACAGGGTATCATCTATTGTTGTTGCGCCCAGTTCTTTAGTTGTGCCGGACTCATCTTTTACATTTTCCATTGAAAGCACCCTTTTCTACATTATTCCATTCACGCACAAGTGAAACCTGACCCACTGACACCCTGAAATAGGTACATAATGCGTTTGATCATCCCACCAGGTTGCAACTGCTAATTCCTGTTCTAATACTTCGCAAAACCGCCTGTTTTGTCTATATTATTTTTTGCTGGTTACTGTTTTTAAAAAATAAACATCACCAAAGGACTTTTCATAACTATATGATTTTAATGATGTTATACAAAAGACTCTCACCAGAATGTTGTTTGGCAATGGAATATAAAACGATAAACAGAACATTCAATCTATGTATTTCTCGGCTGTCCACATCCTACACTTTGGCTGATGTTTACTTTTTAAAATTCCCTATTTGTTATTATATGCTAGTCATAACATCTCTGATGTATAGAGTAGATAAAGTTAGCAGGACAAATTTCACGCGAATATCTCTTGCTTAAGGATGATGATGACTATTATAAAAAGGATCGTCCATGAATTTTTGAATGCATTTCAGGAATGAAATATAAATTTAAAAACAATGGTAACGACAATGCTTAAAGACTTTGATTTGAATGCCTTGCAAATATTAAGCTCGGTTATAAAATGCCGTAGCGTTACAGAAGCTGCGAATTTATTGGAAATTTCACCATCCTCTGTTACCTACGCCATAAATAAAATAAGGAAAGCGACCGATAATCCGCTATTCTCTCGTTCTAAGAATGGTATTGTTCCAACGACAATGGCTCTGGAATTAAACAACCGCTATATTAAAGCAATGGAGCTTATCAGAGATGGGATGGCCTTCTCATCTGACCAGACCAGCACAGAGATAGAACAAAACATCACTCTCAGCACTTATACATTTCTGGAACTTTGGTTTTCTTGTATTGCATTGAAAGAAGAGAGCATGAATCATATCTGTCTCAATTTCATAAGCAATAAATATGAAGATAAAGAAAGAATCCTACGTATTCGTAAACATCATATCGACATTGATATTGGCAGCGTCCTTCCTTATGATCCGTCGATAATCTCGACAAAGTTATTTTCATCCAACTATCAGGTGCTGGTAAGCAAGAACCATTCAACCATCAAAGATACCTTTACGATGGATGACTGGAACAAAAGCAAATACATACGATGGATGAAAAGCCATGAAGAGATCTATAAGCATATCGGTAATGCAGGGAACATCGATGAGATAAAAAATATTGATTTCCATGTTACCTCTGACTCTTCACTGAACTCGCTATTTTTATGCGCAATGTCTGATTTTCTGTTGCTCATTCCGGGGTATATGGCAGAGTTCTACATGGAGATTTTGCCGGTAAGAACATTCGATCTCCCATTTGAAAATGATTTAAGATCAGAATGTTATGCACACCACCATCGTTCAGAAAAGAACAATGCAAGAATTGCAACTTGCCTGAAATTATTGAAAAAAATGCATTCTGAATTTGATGATACGGAACACTCTCGCAAACAATTAATAACTTGAACTAAGGTGAATCGTCGGGATGACAACATTAAATCGAAAATATTCCCTTTCTGCGATGCAAAAAAAGATCAATGTGTTTTCTGCTGGGTTCAAAAGGGCAATGCAGCTGGCAGATTATCCTGCGGCAAAAGACTATTGTGAAAAGGTGTTAGCCATTATGCCGGACAACAGTCATGTCCTGGCTGATTATGGATTAGCCTGCATGAGAAACGGTGATTATCAGCAGTCGTATGATATTTACTTGAATTTATATAAGAAAATCGATGTATCAGCACATCCTGGCAACTGGTTAGACGGTCTTGCTGAAGTTTGTGGCTGGTTAGGTAAAGAAGAGGAGCTGGCGTTTTTCGGCAACTTATCACTCACTCTTGCTGATGCCGGGTATCGTGATGGCCCTGTCTACCCTGCTATACAGATGTCACCACCAAAATTTGTTGCGACGCAGCAAGATAAAAATGTCATTGCATTTAGCCTCTATGGTGCGAATCCAAAATATACTGAAACGCTGGTGAAAAATGTGGAGGTTGCAAAAGACCTCTATCCAGACTGGACGTGCCGGGTCTATTTCAATAACAGCGTACCCGATCACGTTATTGACAGGTTACGCACGCAGAATGTTCAACTTATTGATATGTCTGAAGATGAAGGAATCCCTCCCACGATGTGGCGTTTTTTAGTCATGGATGATCCTTCCATTACACGCTTCATCGTCAGGGATGCCGACTCACTGATTTCAGAAAAAGAGGCTGCAGCTGTCGCTGAATGGCTCGATTCGAATTTTTGGTTCCACCATATGCGGGATTATTTCACCCATACAGACCTGATGTTGGCGGGATTATGGGGAGGCTGTAACGGCGTATTTAAAGATGTCCGAACATTGATGCATCAGTTTATCACCGGCTATAAGGGCGCAGAACGGTTCACCGATCAGCAGTTCTTGAAAAAAGTGCTCTGGCCAACGGTCCGCAAGAGTATTTTAAACCATGACGAAACGTTTAAATTTCACAATGCCCAAAGATATCCGGCACATGCTCCGGTGCGCTGGAAGACAGCAGCATTCCATATTGGAAGCAATGCGGGCTATTTGACAATCTCTGGAGCAGTACGCTCGTTAACGAACGGCAAACAGGCAATTGATTTGACGTTTAATAATACAAGTGTGACTTACTATGCCGACGCTAATGAACAATCATGGTCGCTCAATATGCCATTTTTTCTCATCGAACTGCTCCGTAAGGATGAACTAACTGTATCCATTAAAGATGCCAGTGATAAGTAAATGAGGGCCAGGGGAATTGTACTCTTTTCGAAAAAAACAAGTGGCCTACCAATGAAACCACTTGCCATAATTTATTGCTGTAGTTAATTTTGTTGATCACAAAGGATATTAAGGATATCGGCAACCCCTTCATCGTTAGCCAGAGAACGATGATAGTGTACATAGCAACTTAAGTTAAAATTACATGATCCCGGCATATCGTATGATTGCAAAGGAAAAATATTCTTAAGCATATTCTCAAACACTTCAGGAAGTGCAATTATCATGTTACTTTGGGCACAGCGTACTATTATGTTCATTAAGTTGCTACTTTCATACTTTATATTTCTTGTCTTTAGCAAATCAATTAGCCCTTCTTTATTATCACACGCTTTTTCTACAATGTTATCGACTCTTGACCAATCTGCGTGTTCACATTTATGCCAGTCGTCGATGGTGAGTATATCGCCGATTTCATTATTATCTTTACTCGCAAACACTTTCAGCTTTGAGCTAAAAAAAAACTTAGAGATGATCGCACTTTCATCCGGCAGTTGTGAACCAATATCAATGTCTACTTCCGAATTCCTAAGTTTTAAGATTCTTTCCTCATCTGATAAGCAAAGAGAGTTAAATTGAATGCGATATTTCCCGTTTTCAATGTCCCTTGCGTACAAATGTTGGCTTAAATAAAATTCAATCAGTGAGTAAGTACTGATCACGACTTCGCGATTAAATATACTTTGTTTCTCTACACTGACATCGTAGAGATGCTTAGTCAATTTGTGATATTTTTCTTGCAATGCGAAAGCATTTTCATCAGGAATCAGTCCCCTCCCACTACGGATAAAGAGCTTGTGACCGGTCGTTTTACGTAGTTCCTTGAGTAAATAATTAATTGATGACGACGATTTATTCACGGATTCCGCAGCACGCCGGATATTTTTATGAGTAACCAGTGCATCAATGACTTTCAATGTCTTTAAACTTATCTCATTCATTTAAAACACCTTGTCCTTATCTGGTGCAATACACAGCGATATGATCAATATTTGAAAAATTTGTTATGAAGTAATCTCTCCCTTAGGAGAAGCAGGAAATGTATAACGCGTGGCATCATCACTCCCATTAAATATATGTCCAAAGGATTCGATCACTCCCTCTTCTTCAAATAACTCGCTATTGCAGTGCAAATAACAATCATAAAAAATCTCTAACTTATCCGGTAACGGATAAGCCACCACCGGGAAAAAACTCTTTAATTTTTCCACAAAAAAGTCGGGGATTAGCATGACGGAGTCGCTGTAGGCACAGAACGCTATCAAATTCAGCGAATTTGCAGAGGTCAGAGAAGCATTTCCTTTTTCGAGATATTCTTTTGTTTGTATCGATGACTCGATATTGTTGCAAAAGTAATCCATTGTATCAGCCGACATTAACAGATTTTCTTTTATATTCCAAAGACTTCTCGCGTGCTCATCTGACATGTTTCTATTGTTCACACTGGCCAGCAGTGAAACTTTCGATGAGAACATCTTAATTTTCATGATATTGCTATCTTCTGGCAGTCTTGTGCCAATATCAATATCGACACTTTTATTTTTCAAGCTATAAATCCTTTCCTCACTACTCTTAGACTGCGGAAGATAGATAGTCTTGCATTTATTTTTTTTATTGTTCGAACTTAATGACTGCATTAGCTCTATCAGAGCATTACTTCTTATCGTCAGTTGCGTTCTGGGTTGATCTGTTACTTCACTTTCGCTCGGCGTTTCTTCCTTGAGCATGCTCATATATCTTGCACTGAGATCTCTTGCAATCGAATCCGGAATCATCCCTTTTTTGGTACGAATAAAAAGATGAGATCCTACCACTCCTCTTATTTTGTTGATTGCGTAACTCACTGTCGCAGGTGAAACCTCCAGTACCTCGGCAGTTTTAATCACGCTGCGATACTGGACTAATGTATGAACAATTCTGAGATGCTTAAGGTCAATAGTTTCCATTATGTATATATTCCCTTGCAGTTACCGCACTCGGTTTTCGGGTAAAAAAAACCCACACATAGCGGTGATGGTGGTTATATCTTTCGATATTCACCGCAAAAGCAGCATTTCGTAGCCAGTCCTACCCCTTTCTTAGCCGCAACCCATCCGAATATACATTTTAAATTAGTATAAAAAGTGGGTGATTAAAAATGATTATTTGTGAATAACTTGTAGCACCACCTTAACAAAATCCAGAAGACAATGTAACACTATGTTTTTAATATAAAATTACATGAAATCTGTTTTTTAATAAAATATATTTTATTTATAATTAATCTTAAAAATTCGATCAATAAAGGAGCAATTTTTAATATTTAAAATAAATAAACGGGAAATTGAATCAATATAAACACACGTCAATTCATTGATATTTAGAACAAATATTCAGTTATTGCTATTGATATCAACAATGGGTATAGGCCCTAAGTAAAATTCCATTTTTCCACCAGAGCTTTGATGTTTAAATTTAAATTAATAAAATTAATAATACAGCAACCTTAATTTTTTAAAACGTTAAAATCACTGATGAAAAACATGACTAAAGTCAGTTTTTTAGAATTTTGATCTGCACAAAGGAGCTCCTGGAGGATTCCCCACGATTTATCGTAGGTTTACGAAAAGAGTCTTCGATTGGCGAGCATCTGAATGGACGAAACATAAAATTAACATATCAACAACAACCTGGGCGGAATCCTTCTTGTTGAACAGAGCGTAAGGCAAGCAGTGAATGAGGTGTATTGAGGGCGCTGAATAGGGGAATGGAGAGTGAGACTTTCTAACCAACAACGCTATCATGAGCAAATAAACTCGAAAGCCGTTTCTTCATTTGAGGCGTACTAATTTAACAGCATCATTTAAGCATCATTCAAAAGTCGGAGAGGCCTGCCGGGGTGACACATATCCGTAATCATTAATAAGGACCTGGGAGCATTATAACGTCTGACCCAGGCCCTGAGGCTGCTCTTCATTAAGAGCTACCTGGTCACAGAAGAAACCTCATCCAGCCCTTTAGATCCCGCCTCCTTTCCTTCGTGACGATCGTACCAGTAATCTGCATTTTTTATATCCAGATTAGCCGGATCGAACACTGGGTCAATGCCTTCCGCACTCTGCTTTTCATAGTCCTTCAGGCAGGTAAAAGCGGTTTTGCGTAACAACACGATGGCAATGATGTTGAGCCAGGCCATCATGCCCACGCCCATGTCCCCCAGTCCCCATGCAAGATCTGCCGTTCGAACCGTTCCGTATACCGTCGCGCCCATGAGGCAAAGCTTGAGTAGAAACGTCAGCCAGGGGCGATTGATCTTCCGGTTGATGAAGGCAATGTTGGTTTCCGCAATGTAGTAATAAGCAATGATGGTCGTGAAGGCGAAGAAGAAGAGCGCAATGGCAACAAAGGCGTTACCAAACCCAGGCATCATGCTTTCCATTGCCGTCTGAACATAGCCAGGCCCTGCTGCCACCCCCGCAATCCCCGTATAAATAGCCTCACCTTCGACGCCCTGGACATTATAAAGTCCTGTTATCAGCAGCATAAATCCAGTGGCCGAGCAGACAAAAAGAGTATCGATATACACCGAAAACGCCTGGACCAGTCCCTGTTTAGCCGGATGGCTTACCGCGGCGGCTGATGAGGCATGCGGTGCTGTCCCCTGAGCCGCTTCGTTGGAATAGACCCCTCTTTTAACCCCCCACATAATGGCCTGTCCCAGAATGGCGCCAAACCCTGCTTCAAGACCAAAAGCACTTTTCCAGATCAGGAGAATAACGCCGGGGAGTTTATCAATATTTATAGCAATAATAACGCAGGCAACAATAATATAGCCAAGCGCCATAAATGGAACGACCATGCTGGTGAAGCTGGCTATTCTGCGTATGCCACCAAAAATAATAAATCCGAGCAGCAATGCTAACAGCGCAGCGGTGACATTGGGGCTGATACCAAAGGCAGTATTGAGTGCTGCACCGACAGAATTAGCCTGCACGCCCGGTAAAAGGATACCGCAGGAAAAAATAGTAACGACTGCAAATATCCATGCATACCATTTCATACCCAGCCCTTTTTCTATATAAAAGGCGGGGCCCCCACGATATTCACCATTGATTTTTTCTTTATAAACCTGCCCAAGCGTGGATTCAGCGAAAGCCGAACTGGCGCCAAAAAAAGCGACGATCCACATCCAGAATAATGCCCCTGGCCCACCAAAAGTAATGGCTGTTGCGACACCAGCAATGTTTCCCGTCCCCACCCGACCCGCCAGAGTCATGGTCAAAGCCTGAAATGAGGAGACACCAGCATCAGTAGCTTTCCCTTGAAAAATAAGACGAATCATACTTCTGATGTGGCGCAACTGGAGGAACCGACTGCGTAACGTGAAGTAAAGTCCGACAGCCAGACATAAAAAGATGAGCGCCGGACTCCATATCACACCGTTTATTGCACTAATTAATTCATTCATCTATGACCCCTTATCTATGCCGGAGCAAATTAATTTCAGAGAACATTAATCCCCGGGGTTTATTTTTCGGTTCAATTATTCACTGAATGAATCTGGAACATAGAGAATTCATGTTGCTGAGCCAAACTAATTCTGTCTTACATCTATTAAGTTGTGACACACCGCACGATTAATTGTCCGAATAGCGAAAAACAGCCTGAATATTAAATTTTTCGTGATAAGTAGCATAATTTGAATGTCGTCACTTTTATTAAAAATAAACAAAAAGCAATCGAAACAATAAATTTGTACTTTTAAATAATACTAACCAGCCTATTAATTAATACGAAAAGAGATGGTTTTAGCGGAATTTCTCGCCAAACTGACAATGGTCAGAGCCCCCTGAACAAGCACGGGATCGCCCACAGTTAGGTGCTGCCGGTGCAACCGGATAGCGCATAGCTCGTTCAGCTTTCTACCCAAATCAGAAGCTCCACAAAACCTTTACAGGGACACTGTGCTCATCTTACGACAAGTTGAGGGTGGACTATTTGGGTTGCAGATTGAGTCATGTTGCTCTGCATATTCTTCAGACCGATATTTCGTCCATATTTCGTTCTCAATTCCTGCGATCCCTCTGTCGCGCTTAAGTTTAGAAAATTAAAAAACCAAATTAAACAATCCGGTTGTATCGCCGCACGAACGCATTTGCTTTTGATTGGGGTAACCGTAAGATTAATGGCTCACTCCTTTTTCAAAAAGGAGAAGTAAAAGAAACAACAATAACAGCAGACAGGGAAAATAATGATAAGAATAAGCAACGAACAGGTTATCTACGCTATGTCCCGGGATAACCAACCCGTAGCAACGGTAAAAAGTGGAAATGAGGTCGTATTTGAAACCTGCGACTGTTTTTCCGACCAAATCACCGCCGAAGACACCGTGTTTCAGGCACTCGACTGGCAGCGTATTAATCCTGCCACCGGCCCGGTCTTCGTTGAGGATGCACAGCCAGGTGACGTGCTGCGCGTGACTATCAAGCAGATCAGCTTTACCCGCGAGCACGCCGTCATGGTCACCGCCCCGGGCCTTGGCGTAATTGGCGATGAGCTACACGCTCCGCAGGTTTCGATTATTCCCGTCGCCAATGGCAAAGCACGACTGACTGGTGGCATTGAGGTGCCCCTGCGGCCAATGATCGGCGTTATCGGCGTTGCGCCTGCTGGTGAGCCCATTTCCTGTGGAACACCAGATAGCCACGGCGGCAACATGGATTGCAAAGAAATTGTTGCTGGCAGCACCCTCTGGCTGCCGGTGAATGTACCCGGCGCGTTGTTTGCCCTTGGGGACCTTCACGCAGCGATGGGAGATGGCGAAGTCTCAGTTTGCGGACTGGAAATCCCCGGCGAGGTCACCGTAAAACTAGAGGTCGTTAAAAACCGCACTTTACCGCTGCCAATGCTGGAAAATGACCACACGCTGTTCACGCTGGCTTCCGCCCTGACGCTGGACGACGCCGCAGCGATGGCAACCCGCAACATGGCACATTTTATTGCGGACAATTCAGACCTGTCGCTTGCAGAAGCGATTAGCGTCATGAGTATTACCGGCGACCTGCAGATTTGCCAGGTCGTTGACCCGCTTAAAACCTGCCGTTTCGCCTTACCTAAAACCGTTGCCGTCCAGCTCGGGTTGTCCGTAGCCGGGGTGGAAGAATGAGCGTAGAACAATTTGGCTATAAGCAAGAGCTGCACCGGGTGCTGACTTTTAAGGATCTGCTCATTTATGGCATGATTTTTATGGTGCCTATCGCTCCCTTTGGCGTCTTCGGTTACGTCTGGGACGGTGCTAAAGGAATGGTCGCCCTCGCCTATCTCATCGGTATGGTGGCCATGTTTTTTACCGCCATGAGCTACTGGTCGATGTCACGGGCCTTTCCGGTTTCCGGCTCCGTGTATGCCTACGCCCAGCGTGGTATTCATCCGATGGTCGGCTTTTTCGCCGGCTGGCTGATCCTGCTCGATTATATTCTTGTCCCCTCCCTGCTTTATATCGTCAGCGCTGCGGCCCTGGCGCCTATGGTTCCCGGCGTACCGACCTGGGTATGGATTGTGGGCTTTATCGCGATTAATAGCCTCATCAACCTGCGAGGGATAACGTTTACCGCTAAAGCCAACAACACGATTCTGGTAGCCGAAATTATCGTGCTGGCAGTGTTCGTAGTACTGGGTCTGATCGCCCTTTATTCCGGCGCAGGTGCAGGACATTTAACGCTGGACCCGCTCTATAATCCGCAGAAGTTCAGTCTGCCGCTGGTCATGGGCGCGGTGTCCATTGCCGTGCTCTCTTTCCTCGGATTTGACGGTATTTCTACGCTGTCAGAAGAGACAAAGGATGGTGCGGATACGGTTGGCAAAGCCTCTCTTGTCGCACTGATTCTTGTCGGCTCACTGTTTATTCTCCAGACATGGATTGCCGCAGACCTGTCGCAAGGCATGACATTCTCAAGCCTGGATACCGCCTTCTACGATGCGGCTAACACCGCCGGAGGGCAGTGGCTCAAATATGTCACTATGTGGTCGACCGTCATCTCCTGGGGGATTGCAAATGCACTGGTCGCTCAGGCTGCCGTGTCACGCATCCTGTTTGCCATGGCCCGTGATAAACAGCTGCCGGCGCTGCTGGCCAAAGTTCATCCACGCCTGAAAACACCCTATGTCAGTACGCTGTTTGTTGCGGTCATCTCGCTGGCCTCTGGCCTGTGGTTTAACGGGGATATTGATAACCTGAGCCGTCTGGTCAACTTTGGTGCCCTGATGGGCTTTCTGGTGCTGCATGTGGCGGTCATCAATCACTACGTTATTCTTCAGAAATCACGTAACCTGGTGATGCATCTCCTCTTTCCACTGATTGGTTTTTGTATTATCGGCTTTGTGATTTACGAAATGGACGCCGAGGCAAAAATCCTCGGCATCAGCTGGTTGGGCATAGGGATTGTTTATTATCTCGTGATGCGGCTGCTGTTTAAGCGTAACGTTGTTCTCAACCTGGAAAGTTAACTCCGTGCCCCAGGCGTCGTGAGCTCCTGGGGCCGTGCAAAAATAGGGATGTTATGAAAGCATTTTCTAAACAGCTCACCCTTTTCAAATCGGTCTTCTTGCCCCATCGCTGGATTGGCTTCCTGACGCTCATTATCGGCGGTCTGTTTCTTAAACCGGTCTTGCTGGAGCTTTACCATCTCGTTCCCGAGGCTATGGGGGAGTTCCCGGGCTGGAAGGAGCTGATTTCTACTCTCGGGCTTCTGACGCTGCCGCAGGTGGTGCTCGGTATTGCGATTGTCCTGATGAGCATTGGCCTGTTTTTACGCGCGCGCGTGGCCTGGTCATTTTCATTAATTTTGCTGGTAGCGGTAGTGCTGTTCAATTTTCTGCTCCCAACCGGGGATCACCGCATCGGCTATCTCTCGCTGCTCAACTGCTTCTTTCTGCTGTGGTTCTGGCGGGATTTCAATCAGTCCAGCCTTGCTGCCGGTACGCTGTTTGCGTTGATAAGCTTTGCGTCTCTGCTGGTTTATTCGCTTTGTGGCGCGCTCTATCTGGGTGATGAGTTTCACCCGGTCATTAACGAACTGTCCACGGCGCTCTATTTCTCGACGGTCAGCATGTCCACAGTGGGCTTTGGCGATATTGTACCGGTGACGCCTTCTGCCCGCCTGTTCACCGTCTCCATCATTATTCTCGGCATTACCGTGTTTGCCACGTCGATCAGTGCCATTATTGGCCCGATGATTGGTGGCAATCTGAAACGCATTATCAAAGGAAGAATTTCACACGCCATGCGTAAAAATCACATCATTATCATCGGCGCGACACCGCTGGCGCTGAGCGTTTATAACGGACTCACAGCAAAGGATGAAACGGTCACCGTCATTATTCCACCGGAGGTGACGCACGATTATCCGCCGGAAGCGGACGTGCTGATGGACGATCCTTCATCTGACAAAACGCTGCGCGAAGCCGGGGCGGATAAAGCCCGCTATATCCTGGTGCTGCGCAATGATGATTCGGATAATGCCTTTATTGTGCTGGCTGCTAAAGAGGTGGTCAGCCCCGAGGCGAAGATCCTGGCGCTGGTCAATTCCGATAAAAACTTGAACAAGATTAAACGCGTTCAGCCGGATATCGTCTTCTCGCTTCAGACGCTGGCAAGCGAAATGCTGCTGCGTAAGCTGAGCGGCGAGAGCATGAACACCGACAATCTGATGGATCTGTTGTTCCAGGACGGACATTAACCAGGCTTGAGGGAAAGACTAAAAAAGCCGATGGGATCATCGGCTTTTTTGATTTTTAGTACAGCGTCATCAGTGGGTCTGAATTTTGGCGATGTAAGCTTTTACCACCTGGTAAACATAATCCTGACAGGCAAGGCCCGTCTGCGGATCGTATTTTCCCTGGTTGGTGATGTTGTTGGACAGAATACGAATACCGATAAACGGAATGTCGAACGCCGCGGCAATTTGTGCCGCAGAAGCGGTTTCCATCTCTTCAACGGAGGTCTGGTAGCTGTGATGGAAATGGCTGATACGGTCCAGTTCGCTGTTCCACATATCGGCTGAGCCGATAACGCCCTCCACTACGGAGCCCCTTTTGTAGCCGGCCTTTACGCTTTCCGCCACGGCCAGGAGCTGCGCGTCTGCCGGGAATTTACGGATGGTGTGCGGAGTTTTATCTTCTCCCGCGCTGCCTTTCGAGGCCAGCAAATCCATCGGCTTCCACTGCAATGAGTCGCTTCCCTCGCCCGCCGCCTTTTTCGGTGATTTAAAGGCCCCCAGGTTGACCGAGTATTTCCCCAGCACGATGTCGTAGACCTTCAGGGCCGGGTCATGACCGCCAGCGGTTCCCTGATTGATTATCGCCACCGGATGAAACTGAGTAGCAGCAATAGCCGTGGCCGCCGATGAGTTAGACATGCCCTTCAGCGTCTCTGAGACGATCACCGGATAACCGTCAACCGTGCCACGCCAGAAGCGCCAGCCCCCGATTTCAACCGCCTGCGGGTTATCGAGCCGCTGGGCGAATCGTTCCGCCTCAACGGGCATTGCCCCCTGTATAACCACAGGGCCTGCGGCACGCTGCTGCGCATAGCTAAATGAAGAAACGGCCGTACAGCAAACGGCCAGCGTCATCACGATTGTCTTTGTATTCATCACCACGGCTTCCCAATAAAACGCAAACGATTACTTTAACCAAAAACAGCCACTTAAGGTACTTTTTTAATCCAGCCGTCCGTTTTTGCCTGAGAGCAAAATGCACTTTTCACGCCCTTTGCTCATCCATTAAGCAAACGCGTTATAAAGAACAAATTACGCTTGACCAAAGCGGGCTGACTCCCTATAGTAGCGCCCCGTTGCCCCCCATAAGTGGGTAACAAAAACAATACGGTGAGGTGTCCGAGTGGCTGAAGGAGCACGCCTGGAAAGTGTGTATACGGCAACGTATCGAGGGTTCGAACCCCTCTCTCACCGCCACATTCAAAGAAGAGCTCGCATGCAAATGCGGGCTTTTTTTTCGCCTATAGCACCATACGAGAGAGGGTGAGAATCCTCGACAGGGTTCGACAACAGGCTTTAGCCTGTTGGACGTCAGGGACAGATATGGCCATGACGCCCGCAGGGTGAGCGCAGCGAATCAGCCCCTCTCTCACCGCCACATTAAAAGAAGAGCTCGCATGCAAATGCGGGCTTTTTTTTCGCATATGGTGGCTAAAATCATTGGTAAAAGCGTTCAAACACAGCATCTCTCTGCTTCATAGCACCTCAAAAACAACAATTGCGACACACAATGCAAACATTGAATTAAAAATTATTTTACAAATTACATTTCATTGTCTTTCCTTCCTAACACAAAATAATTGAAAACTAATATTTTTCAGTCTATTACCTTCAAACCACCGGCCTGTCTCCCCCGATAATATTCAGCTCGCCATAACAGATCTGCAGCACATATTTAGCTCTGACTAAATGGGTATTAGGCAAAAACTAATTCTGTAAACCCGGTAATTCCCCTATTCCTGTTAAGCATCCGATGTGGATTGTTTAACCAGGAGATAACCATGGCTGCCGTGCAGCGTTCCTTTCTTTTTGTTCCCGGCGACCGGCCTGAACGGTTTGAGAAAGCCCTCAACAGCGGAGCCGACGCGGTCATTATCGATCTGGAAGATGCCGTTACCGCAGACAATAAACAGCTTGCCCGCCAGAATGCCCTTGCCTTTTTCGCAAGCCAGCGGCAGGCATGGGTGCGGATAAACGCTGTAGATACCCCGTGGTATAGCGAAGACCTTAACGTTATCAGACATACCGGGTGTCTTGGGGTGCTGCTCCCGAAAGCAGAAGAGCCAGGCAAAATCATTCCCCTGACTCAGCCTGGAAAACCTGTGCTCCCCATCATTGAAACGGCCAAAGGCGCAATGAATGTCAGAGCGATAGCAGCGCTTAGCGGCGTACAGCGGCTGGTATTCGGTACGCTCGATTTCAGCCTGGATACCGGTATGGCGGATGATGAAAAGACGCTCGTTGCTATCCGCACCGAGTTGGTACTGGCCTCCCGAGTGGCTGACATCCTCTCTCCGATAGATGGTGTCACCACCGAATTTCGCCATAACACGTTAACCGCCACCAGCGCCCGCCATGCCAGCGATATGGGATTTGGCGGCAAGCTGTGTATCCATCCTTCGCAAATTGGCGTGGTGAATGAAATCTTCAGCTACTCCGCCGAAGAGATCCGCTGGGCGCAGGACATTGTCAACCTCAGCGAATCCGCCTTTGGTGCGCTCAGCCACAACGGGCGAATGGTAGACAAGCCGGTGCTGGAAAAGGCGAAAAAAATTCTGGCTCATCACCTTATGCCCTAACCCCTGATGGAGGGAATTCAAGATGAAAGTTTTAGTCTGTATCAAGCAAGTCGTTGACCATAAAGTCAAAATTCGCATTAAGCCCGATCGCTCCGGCGTGGATATCGCCGACTGCAAGCTCAGTATCAATCCCTTTGACGAGATTGCCGTTGAAGAAGCTGTTCGCCTGAAAGAGCAAGGCCAGATTGAAGAAATTATTGTCGTCTCCATCGGAGGTGTAAGGGTGACAGATGCTCTGCGCACGGCACTGGCTCTCGGAGCCGATCGCGGGGTTCATGTGTCAACCGACAGCCTGCTCGCCCCGTTGACGGTGGCAAAAACGCTGGCCGCTATCGCCAGAATCGAGCAGCCCGCATTGATTCTGGCGGGTAAGCAAGCCATTGATGATGACTGTAACCAGACGGGACAAATGCTCGCCGCCCTGCTGGCATGGCCTCAGGCCACCAATGCCAGCACCCTCATCCTCAGTGAGGATGCTCTTCAGGTGATTCGAGAGATGGATGGCGGTATGGAAACGCTGTGTCTGCAGCTGCCGGCGGTGGTCACCACCGATCTACGATTGAATACCCCGCGCAACATTAGTCTGCCCAATATCATGAAGGCGAAGAAGAAGCCTCTGACCGAGATGACGCTACAGCAGCTCGGTATAGATCCCACCTCCAGACTCACCCTGCTGAAAGTCAGCGAACCACCCCAGAGAGCCCCCGGTATTGTTGTCACCGATGTTGATGCCCTTATCCATAAGCTAAAAAACGAAGCAAAAGTTGTCTAAGGAGAATGCCATGCCCTCTTTAATTATTGCTGAACACAATGGCAGCACGCTGTTGCCATCAACTCGCAGCACCATTACGGCCGCTAAATACATCGATGACGACATTCACCTGCTGCTGATGGGAGATGACATCGCGGCGCTCGCCCATCAGGCCAGCCAAATCGATGGGGTTAGGGTGGTGTTTATGGTCGACAGCCCTGTTTTTAAGCATGTGCTCGCAGAGAACGTTGAGCTGCAGATCGGCACTTTTTTGCACCAGCAGGGAAACGTCTATCAGGCCATTCTCTTTCCGGCCAGCACCTATGGCAAAAACTGCGCCCCCCGTTTAGCGGCGAAACTGGATGTCTTCCAAATCAGTGATATCACCGCCGTTATCGATCCGCATACTTTCGAGCGCCCAATCTACGCCGGTAACGCCGTGGCAACGCTCCGTAGCAATGACACGATCAAGGTGATTACAGTCCGCCCTACAGCCTTCGAACCTGCTACCGATGGGGGCAACGCCCGTGTTGAGTCGATCGACGCCATTTCCGGGACTCAACAGACTGAGTTCATCAGCCAGCAGGTCACACAAAACACTCGTCCGGATCTGCAGGCTGCGAAAATTATTGTCTCCGGCGGGAGAGCCCTGGGCAGCGCCAGCGCTTTCGCGGAGGTCGTGGAAAGGCTCGCCGATACGCTCGGTGCTGCCGTGGGGGCCAGCAGAGCCGCCGTAGATGCAGGCTACGCCCCGAATGATTATCAGATTGGCCAGACCGGCAAAATTGTCGCTCCCCAGCTTTATATTGCGCTGGGGATTTCCGGGGCGATTCAGCATATCGCCGGGATGAAAGAGTCCGCGGTAGTGGTGGCTATCAATAAAGATCCTGATGCGCCTATTTTCGCCGCCGTGGACTACGGGCTGGTTGCCGACCTCTTTACCGCCGTTCCTGAACTGATTGAAAAATTGCCCTCCAGCCACTGATGACAAGGACATTTATGTCAACCGCAACCTTATGGCAGCCGGCGCCACTGCACGATGCCGATTGTCTGGCAACGGGGCCAGCTAACCGCCTTGCCGCTATGTTCGACACCGCAATAAAGCCACTTAAAGAGGGAGATGCGCTCCCCGAACTGTGGCACTGGCTCTATTTTTTGCCAGCGGATCGTCAGTCAGCACTGGCAGCCGACGGGCATCCTGAAAAAGGGCATTTCCTGCCGCCAGTATCTTTACCAAGAAGGATGTGGGCTGCCAGCCATTTGCTCTGGCACTCCCCTTTCAGGTTGGGTGAAGCGATCGACAAAACCTCCCGCGTGAAGCAGGTCAGCGAAAAAAATGGCCGCAGCGGAAAACTGGTTTTTGTCGATGTAGAGCACCACTACACCGCAGGTGAGAGGAAGGTGTTAACCGAAGTTCATTCTATTGTCTACCGGGAGCGAGCTTCCTCCTTCGCCGCGGAAAGGCGTAACACCAGCAATATGGAACTGCCACAGGCGCAATTCTCACAACAGATTGTCCCCGATCCCAGACTGCTGTTCCGTTACTCCGCCCTGACATTTAATACCCACCGTATCCATTACGATCTTGATTACGCCAGGCACGCCGAAGGGTATCCGGGGCTGGTCGTTCACGGGCCACTCACGGCTACATTGTTGGTGAATCTGCTGCGGAAAACCGTCCCGGACATCAGGATCCATAGCCTGCAATTTAAGGCTCTGGCGCCGCTGTTCAGCCCCAACCCAATCACACTCTGCGGCCGTATCGATGGTAATGAAGTCACCCTGTGGGCCTGTGGCCCGCAGAATTTGCTGTCCATGAAAGCAACGGCATTACTCAACTGAGGGCAATTTAATGAAAAGCATTGAACAGGACAATTATCAGGACATTCGTGAGGCTGTACGTGCGCTGTGTGCCGGGTTCAGTGATGAGTACCATCGCCAGGTGGATGAGAAGAAAGGTTATCCGGAGGCCTTTGTGGATGCGCTGACGCAGGCGGGATGGCTTGCGGCCCTGATCCCCGAAGAGTATGGCGGTGCAGGCCTGGGACTGACGGAAGCATCGGTCATCATGGAGGAGATCAACCGCTCTGGCGGCAATTCAGGTTCCTGTCACGGCCAGATGTATAACATGAACACCCTGTTACGCCACGGCTCAGAGCAACAGAAAGCGTTCTGGTTACCTCGTATTGCCAGCGGGGAATGGCGGCTCCAGTCGATGGGGGTCACAGAGCCTACCACCGGCACCGACACCACCAAAATCAAAACTACGGCCATTAAAAGAGACGGTCGCTATGTCATCAACGGCCAAAAGGTCTGGATTTCTCGGGTACAACATTCGGACTGGATGATCCTGCTGGCGCGCACGACCCCTCTGTCCGAGGTACGCCGCAAATCTGAAGGTATGTCAATTTTTATGGTTGATATCAAAGAAGCCATGCAAAGCGGCATGACGGTTCGCCCCATCGCCAACATGGTCAATCACGAAACCAATGAGCTGTTCTTTGAAAACCTCGAAATCCCGGAGCAAAACCTAATCGGTGAAGAGGGGATGGGATTTCGTTACATCCTGGATGGGCTAAATGCCGAACGCACGCTGATTGCCGCAGAGTGTATTGGTGACGGCTACTGGTTCCTGGACCGCGTCACTAAGTATGTCAGCGAGCGCGAAGTGTTTGGCCGCCCTATTGGGCAGAACCAGGGGGTGCAGTTCCCGATTGCCGAAGCTTTTATTGAAGTGGAAGCGGCGAATCTGATGCGTTTCAAAGCCTGCGAACTCTTCGACAGGCATCTCCCCTGTGGCGCACAGGCCAATATGGCCAAATATCTCGCCGCTAAAGCTAGCTGGGAAGCTGCCAACGCCTGCCTGCAGTTCCACGGCGGATACGGCTTTGCTAACGAATATGATATCGAGCGAAAGTTCCGTGAGACCCGGCTTTACCAGGTCGCGCCTGTCTCGACGAATCTTATCCTCAGCTATATCGCCGAGCACGTGCTGGATCTGCCGCGTTCGTTTTAACGATCCGACTTCTCTTTTTCTGGCTGAAGCCGGAGGTCTTATATGAAACAGTTACCCTTGACGGGGATCACCGTGGTCTCCATTGAACATGCGATCGCCGCCCCATATTGCACCAGGCAACTTGCAGATTACGGCGCTCGCGTCATCAAAATAGAACGCACGGGCAGCGGTGATTTTGCCCGTGGTTACGATGAACGAGTAAACGGTATTTCGTCGCATTTTGTGTGGACCAACCGTTCAAAAGAGAGCATCGCGGTGGATCTCAAAACCCCCGCGGGGCAAGCGATCCTCAAACAGCTGATCGCCAAAGCAGATGTGTTTGTGCAGAACCTGGCACCCGGTGCGGCAGCCCGTATGGGGCTTGACTGGGGCACCCTGTCGGCAGCACACCCCGGATTGATTGTCTGCGATATTTCCGGCTACGGGGATGACCCCCAGCAACCTGGCCCTTATCGCGACAAGCGGGCTTACGATCTGCTGATTCAGGGAGAGTCAGGATTTTTATCTGTCACCGGCACACCGGAAGCACCCTCGAAAGCGGGCAATTCGATTGCCGATATCTCCGCGGGAATGTACGCGTTGACCAATATCCTGGCGGCCCTCCTCCAACGTAGCCTGAGCGGTAAAGGCCGTAGAATCGATATCTCGATGCTCGAAAGCATGGCGGAATGGATGGGATACCCCCTCTATTACACCTTTGATGGGGCAGTCGCCCCTGTTCGTACCGGCGCGGCACATGCCACTATTTACCCTTACGGTCCCTTTCCGGCTCAGGGTGACGAATCCATTCTGATGGGCATTCAGAACGATCGTGAGTGGCAGCGCTTCTGCCAGACGGTAATTGAACGCCCGGAGCTGGCAAAGGATGACCGCTTTGCGCAGAACTCTTCACGAGTGCAAAACCGCGTGCTGCTGCGGGAGATTATCGTTTCTGTGTTCCGGGATTTTAGCGCCGCAGAGCTGATTAACCGGCTGGAGGCAAGCCAGATAGCCAACGCCAGAATGAGTGATATCAGCGACTTATGGACCCATCCGCAGCTGAGCGCCCGCAAACGCTGGGTTGATATCACTACCCCCGCCGGGACAGTCCCAGCCCTGTTACCGCCGGGTATCAGGGATATCAGGGATACACAAATGATGGCGGTACCTGCGCTGGGTGAACACACGAGCAAAATCCTCAAAGAGCTAAATTACAGCCAGCAACTTATTAATGAAATGCGTACCAATAACATCATCTGACACTTAATTATAAAAACATCTACCTCATATTCTCTTTATCGTGGAGTACACCTTATGAATACAACGAATGACATCGCCGAGGGCCGCACGCATGACATAAGTAATAAACTAAGAGTCAAATCCATACTGAGTGCCTGTGCAGGTAACCTTGTTGAGTGGTATGACTTTTTTATTTATGCCTATACGTCGATCTATTTTGCTGCGCTCTTTTTCCCAGACGGTAATCAGACCACGCAATTAATGGCCACCGCAGGCATCTTTGCGGTTGGCTTTTTTATGCGCCCGATCGGCGGCTGGATTTTTGGTTATATTGCCGATAATAAAGGCAGAAAAATCGCCATGATCATCTCAATTTTCCTGATGTGTGGCGGATCGTTGCTGATTGCTTTCCTGCCGACCTACGAATCGATTGGCGTCATCGCTCCCTTATTGCTGTTGGTTGCACGTTTAATGCAGGGGTTATCGGTTGGTGCGGAGTACGGCACTGGTGCGACATATATTAGTGAAATATCCCGTAAAGGGACGCGCTGTTTCTTTGGTTCTTTTCAGTACATGACCATCATTGCCGGGCAATTGCTGGCGCTGCTCACGGTCTCGGTGCTGCAGTTTGTGCTCAGCGCCGAAGAGATGCGGGCCTGGGGCTGGCGCGTTCCGTTCCTGATTGGCGCGGTGAGCGCAATCATCGTGGTCTGGCTGCGCCGTCATATGGTAGAGACTATCGCCAACAAGAAAGACAAAAATGCGCAGGCTGGTACGATCAGGGAGCTGATGAAATATAAAAAGGCCATCATTGTCACTTTATTCATCACCATGGGCTGCTCGCTCTACTTCTATACCTTCACCAGCTATATGCAGAAGTTTCTTGTCCTCTCCGTAGGCCTGCCCCCAGAGAAAGCTGGTTTCATCATGACGGCTGCGCTGGTGCTGTTTATGTTTCTGCAACCGGTATTTGGCGCGCTTGCCGATCGTATTGGCTCAAGAAACAGCATGATGTTGTTCGGGTTGCTCGCCACCTTCTTTGTTATCCCACTAATGCAGACACTGCAGGGGGCGAATGACATCTGGACCGCTATGGCTCTGGTCATTGCCGGGTTATTGATTGCCAGCTTCTATACCCCTGTAACAGGGGTCATGAAAGCGGATCTGTATCCGGCCAACGTCCGGGTGTTGGGCGTTTCACTTCCCTATGCTATCGGCAACGCCCTTTGTGGAGGCACCGCAGAATATATCGCGTTATATACACGATCTGTCGGTGTTGAGAGCCATTTCTATATTTATGTCGCGGTCATGACTTTCCTCTCCTTTGTTGCCGCCTGGATGCTACCGGATTTGAAGAAGCACGGTTGGCTGGATGGCGACGGCAAGATCGAAGAGATGACCGTCCTGCGTAATAAAAAAGCTGCGCTGATTTCAGACACTCAGCTTTGATTGCCGTTTCTGTTGCTGACTACAGGAGTCAATAATGACTGATTTTTCTTCCACAAGTCCGTTAGCACGCGAAACCATGGAATGTGATGTGCTGATAGTAGGGGCGGGTCCGGCAGGTCTGGCGAGCGCTATCAGGCTAAAAACACTGGCCGATGCCGCAGGTCAACCGCTCTCTGTGATTGTTATAGATAAGGGATCGGAAGCTGGCGCTCATATCTTAAGTGGTGCCGTGATGGATCCTCGTGCACTCAATGAGCTGATTCCAGACTGGCGGCAACAAGGGGCTCCGCTGAAACAGGCCGTCACCTGCGAGGACGTTCTACTTTTGTCAAAGCACAAAGCCTGGCGAGTCCCTGACTGGCTCGTACCGGGCAATCTTCACAATCAGGGGAATTTCATTATTAACCTTGGCAATCTGATTAAATGGCTGTCGGATTATGCGGAAAAACTCGGCGTCGATGTCTTTGCTGGCTTCCCGGCCAGCGAAGTGTTGTACAACAACGAGGGCGTGGTTATCGGTGTTGCTACCGGAGATGCAGGCCGTGACCGCGAAGGCCATCCCAAAATGGAGTTCCAGTCAGGCATTGAGATACTCGCCAGCTATACCGTGTTTGCGGAAGGGGCCAGAGGACAGCTAGGAAAAGAATTAATTGAACAGTTTCAGCTGGATGCAGACAAAGCGCCCCCCAGTTTCAGCCTCGGTATCAAAGAGCTTTGGGAAGTCCCGCAACGCTTGTCCCGACCCGGTCTGGTCGTGCACACCACGGGATGGCCAATGGACGCCGAAACCTTTGGTGGAGGGTTCCTTTACCATCTCGATAATAATAAAGTCGCCGTCGGGATGGTGATCGGCCTTGACTATCCTAATCCCTGGTTAAGCCCTTTTGAGGAGATGCAACGCCTCAAAACACACCCGGCTATCTGCCAGCATCTCGTCGGGGGAAAACGCCTCGGCTACGGAGCACGAACCATCAATAATGGGGGCGTACCTTCCATGCCCACTCCCTGTTTTGCCGGTGGTCTGCTGATTGGTTGCAATAGCGGGACGCTCAACGCCAGCCGCATTAAGGGTAGCCACACCGCGATGAAAAGCGGGATGATCGCTGCAGAGGCCATTTTCTCTGCCCTTAGTGCGGGTCGGCGTCATGACGTGCTGATTGAGTATCAGCACCAGCTGCAACAGAGTTGGCTGTGGCAGGAGTTGACCCGCGCCAGTAACTTCAAACCCTGGTTCAAAAAAGGCCGTCTTACTGGTTTGCTGATGACGGGTATTGAGCACTGGCTGCTACCCCGGCTGGGTATCCGCACCATTCCCTGGCAACTAAAGCACCACCAGCCCGATCACGCCACGCTGCAACCCGCCAGTCAATGCCAGAAAAAGCAGTACGCCCGACCTGATGGCATACTGACTTTCGACATTCCCTCCTCGGTCTACCTCAGCAACACCTGGCATGAGGAGGCGCAGCCGGTACATTTAAAACTTAAGGACCGGGGCATTGCGTTGACGGTAAATTATGCGCTCTACGCCGGGCCGGAGGGGCGTTATTGTCCCGCAGGGGTGTATGAATATTTGCAAGATACCGCAGGGCAAACGCCACGCTTACAGATCAATGCGCAAAATTGTCTGCATTGTAAAACTTGCGACATTAAAGATCCCCGCCAGAATATTCGCTGGGTGGCACCAGAGGGGGGGGGCGGACCAAACTATAGCGGGATGTAAATCGGATTTATGAGGGCTGCGGCGCCAATAATGAGACCAGCTGTTGGGCAAAACCTGGCAACTGGTCAAAGCGACGGGCGCAAAGGTGTAACTGACGAAATGCCCAAATATCCTCCAGATCTATAATCGTGAAGTCGTGAAGTTGTTGCAGGCGCGAAGCAGCCGAAAAAGGCATAACCCCAATCCCTACTTTGGCAGCCACCATGCGGCAAAAAGTTTCAAAATTCCCCACCTGAATGCGAATTTTCAGTTTTCGGTTAATCGCCTCAGCCTGCTTTTTGATGAACTCATACATGCCGGTTCCCTCCGGCAGCGTGATATGTTCGTAGTGGGTTAACTCTGCAAAGCTGACATTTTTCAACGCCACCAGAGGATGATCGTTCGCGGTGATAAGAACCAATTTATCAGTGCGAAACGGCAATAGCTCCAGGCTGTCATTCATGATGTTACCGGCCACAATCCCCAGATCCGTTGTCCCGTCAATCACTGAACGGACAATCTCAGGACTGGGGTACTCCCGCAGATCGATATCCACATCATTGTACTGCGTCAGATACTGGCTAAGCAGAGGTGGCAGATATTCAGCAATAGCCGTAATACTGGCAAAAATGCGCACATGACCTTTTATGCCTTTCACATGCTCCTGCATATCGCTGTGCAGCCGCTCATGTTGGTTAAGAATCAGCCGAACATGGTAACAGAATGTCTCACCCGCAGGCGTCAGCCTCACTCCCTGGCTGCTGCGGTAGAACAGTCGCAGTTTAATGCGCTCCTCCAGGTTTTTTAACCGTACGCTCGCCGAGGCAGCCGACATAAAGGCTTTTTGCGCCCCCTGGGTCAAACTCTGCTGCTCGCTGATGGCAAGGAACAGCTTCAAATCAGTAATATCGAAGTGCATTTTGCTATCCGTCTGTTTCAGCCAGAGGTGAATTTATCACCTTGTGGTGCAAGGAAAAATCATCACCTTCCGTCGAATACCTGGCTTGTGACATTGATCGTTAACAGGGGAACAGAGACGTATTATTGCAGTTTAAGGGAGGCTTTTTTTCGTCTTTAAAACACCCGGTCATACACTTCGTTTATCCACCTACAGTCACCCGCTATTCCGAGCGCATAAAAAAGCCCGAACCTGGGTTCGGGCTTTAGGTTGCTGACAAAGAAGGAAAAAGCGTGGTTTTTCCTTCTTTGTAGTAAGCAGCCGAAAATCAATGAATTGATTTTCCTTGTTATTTATTCGGTGAGATCTTTGCGAAACGCATTCGCTTTAGGTTTGTCATCAGTCTGAAACCCGAACCTGAGTCCGGGCTTTCTGCACTTCAGCACTTCATTACTCTTTCGGCTTGCTGAACCGCTCTCTTATCACCACGAAGAACACCGGCACAAAGAAGATGGCCAGCAGGGTTGCCGAGAGCATCCCGCCCATCACCCCCGTCCCCACGGCATTCTGCGCACCGCTCCCTGCCCCGCTACTCATCACCAGCGGCAGCACGCCGAGGATAAAGGCCAGCGAGGTCATCAGGATTGGGCGCAGACGCATACGCACCGCTTCAAGCGTCGCATCCAGCAGGCCTTTGCCCTCTTTCTCCATCAGATCCTTGGCGAACTCCACAATCAGTATCGCGTTCTTCGCCGACAGGCCGATGGTGGTCAGCAGTCCCACCTGGAAGTAGACGTCGTTGTTCATACCGCGCATTGCCGCAGCAAGCAGAGCCCCGACCACGCCAAGCGGCACGACCAGCATGACCGAGAACGGAATCGACCAGCTTTCATACAGCGCCGCCAGACACAGGAAGACGACGATAAGCGAGATGGCGTAAAGTGCGGGCGCCTGATTACCGGACAGCCTTTCCTGGTAGGACATCCCCGTCCAGTCGTAGCCGATACCGGAAGGCAGTTTCGCCGCCAGTTTCTCCATCAGGTCCATCGCCTCACCGGTACTTTTGCCCGCTGCCGCTTCGCCTAACAGCTCCATCGACGGCAGGCCGTTATAGCGCTCAAGGCGAGGTGAGCCATACATCCAGTGGGATGTCGAAAACGCGGAGAACGGCACCATCTGACCGGAAGTTCCTCGCACATAGAGATTGTTGATATCCTTCGGCAGCATGCGGTAACGCGCATCGGCCTGGACATAAACCTTCTTCACGCGGCCATGATCGATGAAGTCGTTAACGTAGGAGCCGCCGAGCGCCGTGGCAATCGTCTGGTTGATATCCGCGAGATTCACGCCGAGGGACTGCGCTTTCTCCTGGTCAATCTCCAGTTTGTACTGCGGCGTATCTTCAAGACCGTTTGGACGCACGCGCACCAGCAGGTCCGGGTGCTGTGCCACCATCCCAAGCAGTTTGTTACGTGCCTGAGTCAGCGCCTGATGTCCCAGGTTTGCCTGGTCTATCAGCTCAAAGTCGAAGCCTGTTGCCGTACCCAGTTCGATAATCGCCGGCAGATTGAACGGGAAGACCAGCCCGTCACGAATCTGGCTAAAGGCACGCGTCGCTCGCTCAACGATGGCCCCCACGCCGTTTTCTTTACCCGGACGCTCCTCCCACGGTTTCAGGCTGATAAACGCCAGGCCGGAGTTTTGCCCCTGGCCGCTGTAGCTGAAGCCGTTCACCGTAAACACCGACTCAACGTTAGCCTTCTCGGTGTTCAGGTAGTAATGGGTTATCTGGTCGAGCACCTTCTGGGTTCTTTCCTGAGTCGCCCCCGCCGGCAGCTGCACCATGGTCATAAAGACGCCCTGGTCCTCTTCCGGCAGGAAGGAGGTTGGCAGGCGCAGGAAGAGCACGGCCATGCCTATCACAATCAGCAGGTAGAGCAGCAGATAGCGTCCGGTATTGCGCAGGATGTTGCTGACGCTGTCGGTGTAGTGGTGCGCGCTCTGGTCAAACTTGCGGTTAAACCAGCCAAAGAAGCCGCCTTTATGGTGCGCTTCGGGATCGACAGGTTTGAGCAACGTGGCGCACAGCGCCGGGGTGAGGATCAGCGCGACCAGCACGGACAATGCCATTGCCGATACGATAGTAATGGAGAACTGACGGTAAATTGCCCCGGTCGAGCCGCCGAAGAAGGCCATTGGGATGAACACTGCAGAGAGCACCATCGCGATGCCCACCAGCGCCCCCTGAATCTGCTCCATCGATTTTTTGGTGGCCTCTTTCGGCGAGAGATGATCTTCCACCATCACGCGCTCGACGTTTTCCACCACCACGATGGCGTCATCCACCAGCAGGCCTATCGCCAGCACCATGCCGAACATCGTCAGGGTGTTTATCGAGAAGCCAAACGCCGACAGCACGGCAAACGTCCCCAGCAGCACCACCGGCACGGCGATGGTCGGGATCAGCGTCGCGCGGAAGTTTTGCAGGAAGAGATACATCACCAGGAACACCAGGATTATCGCTTCAAACAGCGTTTTCACCACTTCATGAATCGAAATCTTCACGAACGGCGTGGTGTCGTACGGGTAGACAACCTTCATGCCCTGCGGGAAATAAGGCTGCAACGAGGCCAGTTTGGCTTTAATGGCCGCTGCGGTGTCCAGCGCGTTCGCGCCGGTCGCAAGCTTGATCCCCAGGCCTGCCGCGGGCTGGCCGTTGATTTTCGCCACCACGTTGTAGTTTTCTCCGCCCAGTTCGATACGCGCCACATCGCTTAAATGCACGACCGAACCGTCGGGATTCACCTTCAGCGTTACCCTGCCGAACTCAACCGGATCTTTCAGGCGCGTCTGGGCGATGATTGAGGCGTTCAGCTGCTGATCTTTCACCGCAGGCGTACCGCCGAGCTGCCCGGCGGCAACCTGGTCGTTCTGCACCTGGAGCTGGCTGACCACGTCGCCCGGATTGAGCTGGTATTTGTTCAGCGCATCGGCATTCAGCCAGACGCGCATCGCGTACTGCGCGCCGAAGAGCTGAACGTCCCCCACCCCGTTGGTCCGGCTGATCGCATCCTTCACGTTGGAGGCAACGTAGTCGGAAATATCGTCCTGGGTCAGTTTGGCGTTATCAGAGATGAAACCGGCCACCAGCAGGAAGCTGCTGGAGGATTTTTCCACGCTGATCCCCTGCTGCTGTACTTCCTGCGGCAGCAGCGGCATCGCCAGCTGGAGCTTGTTCTGCACCTGGACCTGGGCGATATCCGGGCTGGTGCCGGAGTTAAACGTCAGGGTAATGGTCACGCCGCCGGCCGAGTCGCTGGTGGAGGACATGTACATCAGGTTATCGATGCCGTTCATGTTCTGCTCGATAACCTGGGTCACGGTATCCTGCACAGTCTGCGCATCGGCCCCCGGATAGGTTGCGGTTATCGCTACGGCGGGCGGCGCAATCGTCGGGTACTGGGCAACGGGCAGCTTAAAGATCGCCAGCGCCCCGGCGATCATCAGGATGATCGCCAGCACCCACGCAAAGATAGGTCGTTCAATAAAAAACTTAGCCATTACAAAACTTACCTTAGCGGGTCTGAGCGGCAGCGCTGTCCGGCACTACCTGAACAGGAGCTCCCGGACGCACTCTTTGCAGCCCGCTGACAATAATCTGGTCGCCCGGCTGCACGCCTTTGGTCACCAGCCATTTATCGCCGATGGCCTGAGGAGCCACAATTTCACGCATCTGGGCGGTGTGGTTTTTATCGACCACCATCACCGTGGCGTCGCCGCGCGGGTTGCGGGTTACGCCCTGCTGCGGAACCAGAATGGCTGACGGCTGCACGCCTTCATCAATTTTTGCGCGAACGTACATGCCCGGCAGCAGCTGGAGCTGCGGGTTCGGGAAGACCGCACGCAGGGTGATGGAGCCGGTGGTCTGGTCGACGGTAACGTCGGAGAACTCAAGCTGGCCGCTGAGCGGATAGGGCTGGCCGTCTTCCATCACCAGCTGGACGGACGTTTTACCGTCGCCTTTTTTCAGGCTGCCCTGCTCGATAGACTGCTTAAGCTGCATAAAGTCGTTGCTGGACTGGGTAACGTCGACGTAGATCGGGTCGAGCTGCTGGACGGTCGCCATCGCCGTGGCCTGGCCGTTGGTGACCAGCGCCCCTTCGGTGACGCTGGATTTACCGATGCGTCCGTCAATAGGCGACGTGACTTTGGTGTAGGCCAGATTGATGCGGGCGTTATCCACGTCGGCTTTTGCAGCTTTGACTTCTGCATCCGCCTGCTCCGCCGTAGCAACGGCCTCATCGTATTCCTGCTGGCTGATGTATTTTGTGCCCAGCAGCGGAACGTAACGTTTAACCGTCAGGTGGGCGATCTTCGCCGCAGCCTGCGCTTTGGCAAGCGAGCCCTGCGCGCTGTTCCAGGCCGCCTGATAGGTCGCTGGGTCGATCTGATACAGAGACTGACCCGCGACAATATCGCTACCTTCAACAAAATTGCGCTTGAGGATAATACCGCTGACCTGTGGACGAACTTCCGCTACGCGGTACGCATCGGTACGCCCCGGAAGTTCAGTCGTCACGGATAACGGCGCAGCCTTAGCGGTAAAGACATTCACCTGTGCTGCCGGCATTTTCGCCTTTGCATCGCCGTTGTCATTACAGCCCGTGAGGAGTCCTGCAGTGATCAACAGCACGGAAGGCAGGATGATGAACTCGCCATATTTCTTCATTACGGTTCCTTAATAATACAAGCGTACAAATGCCCACAGGGGCAACGCTGAACATGATTCTCAAACAAAAGTGACGACCGGCGGGCCTCGGCCCACCGGCAACGGATCTCAGCTATTTCACTTTGCCAAAGCGGCGGCTTATCACGACAAAGAAGACCGGGACAAAGAAGATGGCCAGCAGCGTGGCGGACACCATGCCGCCCATTACCCCGGTCCCCACCGCGTTTTGCGCACCACTCCCCGCCCCGCTGCTGATAACCAGCGGAAGGACGCCGAGGATGAAGGCCAGTGAGGTCATGAGGATCGGACGCAGGCGCATACGCACCGCTTCGAGCGTGGCGTCGAGCAGTCCTTTGCCTTCTTTATCAATGAGATCTTTGGCGAATTCGACGATAAGAATGGCGTTCTTCGCCGACAGGCCGATGGTGGTCAACAGCCCCACCTGGAAATAAACGTCGTTATTGAGCCCGCGCAGGCTCGCCGCCAGCAGCGCGCCCACCACGCCAAGCGGCACGACCAGCATGACAGAGAAAGGTATCGACCAGCTTTCATAGAGCGCCGCCAGGCACAGGAACACCACCAGCAGCGAGATGGCGTACAGCGCAGGGGCCTGGTTGCCGGAGAGCCTTTCCTGATACGACATCCCCGTCCAGTCAAAGCCGATCCCCACCGGCAGTTTTGCCGCCATGTTTTCCATCAGCAGCATCGCCTCCCCGGTACTTTTACCCGGCGTGGATTCTCCGAGGATCTCCATCGACGGCAGGCCGTTGTAGCGTTCCAGACGAGGCGAACCGTAGATCCAGCGAGCGGTAGCGAAAGAAGAGAACGGCACCATCTGCCCGCTGCTGCCCCGCACGTACCAGCTATTGATATCCTGTGGCAGCATGCGGCTGGACGCCCGGCCCTGCAGGTAAACCTTTTTCACGCGCCCATGGTCGATAAAATCATTCACATAGGTGCTGCCAAGACCGGTAGCGATGGTCTGGTTAATATCTGAAATACTGACGCCCAGCGCCTGGGCTTTCTCCTGGTCAACGTCGAGTTTGAACTGCGGCGTATCTTCCAGCCCGTTTGGACGTACGCGGACCAGCACGTCCGGGCGTTTGGCGACCATGCCCAGCAGCTGATTTCGCGCCTGGGTAAGGGTATTGTGGCCAAGGCTGGCCTGGTCGATTAACTCGAAGTCAAAGCCGGTTGCGGTACCCAGCTCGGTGATTGCCGGCAGGTTAAAGGCAAAGACCAGGCCATCTTGGATCTGACTGAACGCGCGGGTGGCACGTCCGACAATGGCCGTGACTTCGTTTTCTTTGCCCTTACGCTCTGACCAGTCTTTCAGACGCACAAACGCCAGACCGTTGTTCTGGCCCTTGCCGCTAAAGCTGAAGCCGTTAACGGTGAATACCGATTCAACGTTGGCGGCCTCTTTGGTCAGATAGTAATGCGTTATCTGGTCCATGATTTTTTCGGTGCGTGCCTGAGTCGCCCCGGCAGGCAGCGTCACCATGGTCAGGAACACACCCTGATCCTCTTCGGGCAGGAATGAGGTTGGGAGATGCAGGAACAACATCGCCATACCAGCGACAATCAGCAGGTACACCACCATATAGCGACCGGTACGTTGCAGAATGCCGCGCACGCTATCGGTGTAGTGATGCGTGCTTTGTTCAAAACGGGCGTTAAACCAGCCGAACAGCCCGCTTGTCGTGCCGTGGCTGCCTTTGGGTACAGGTTTGAGAAGCGTGGCGCACAAAGCGGGTGTGAGGATCAGCGCAACCAGAACGGACAGCGCCATTGCAGAAACGATGGTGATAGAGAACTGACGATAGATAACCCCGGTTGACCCTCCAAAGAAGGCCATCGGAATGAACACCGCGGAGAGCACCATCGCAATGCCGACCAGCGCGCCCTGGATCTGCGTCATGGATTTCTGGGTAGCTTCTTTCGGCGGCAGCCCTTCCTCCGCCATGACGCGCTCGACGTTTTCCACCACCACGATGGCGTCATCCACCAGCAGGCCTATCGCCAGCACCATGCCGAACATCGTCAGGGTGTTAATGGAGTAGCCGAAGGCCGCCAGGATCGAGAACGTCCCCAGCAGCACGACGGGCACGGCAATCGTTGGGATCAGCGTCGCACGGAAGTTCTGCAAAAACAGATACATGACGAGAAACACCAGCACGATGGCTTCAATCAGCGTTTTAAAGACTTCACGAATAGAGATCTTAACGAACGGCGTTGTGTCGTAGGTGTAAACCACTTTCAGCCCGTGCGGGAAATAAGGTTCCAGCTTGTTCATCTGTTCCTGAACTGCTTTCGCCGTATCCAGAGCGTTCGCCCCGGTGGCTAATTTAATCCCCAGACCGGCTGCGGGTTTGCCATTGTAGCGGGCAACAATGTTGTAGTTTTCCCCACCCAGCTCGATGCGGCTCACATCGCGCAGCTCTACTTTAGCGCCGTCCGGCTGCACTTTGAGCAGGATATGGCCAAACTCTACCGGGTCGCGTAGCCGGGTCTGAGCAATGATAGAGGCGTTCAGCTGCTGGCCGGGAATAGCCGGCGTTCCGCCTAATTGCCCGGCGGCAACCTGAGCGTTCTGGGTTTTGATCTGATTAATGACGTCGAGGGTCGTCAGCTGGTACTTGTCGAGCTGGTTAGGGTCGAGCCAGATACGCATGGCGTACTGGGCGCCAAATAGCTGCACGTCCCCTACGCCAGCGGTACGGCTGATGGGATCTTTAATGTTAGAGGAGATGTAATCCGCAATATCGTCCTGGCTCATGCTGCCGTCGTCGGAGATAAAGCCGGCGACCATCAGGAAGCTGCTGGAGGATTTTTTGACGCTAATCCCCTGCTGCTGTACTTCCTGCGGCAGCAGCGGCATGGCGAGCTGAAGTTTGTTCTGTACCTGCACCTGGGCGATATCCGGATCGGTACCGGACTGGAAGGTGAGCGTGACGGTCACGCTGCCGGACGCATCGCTGGTAGAGGACATGTACATCAGGTTATCGAGGCCATTCATATTCTGCTCAATGACCTGCGTCACCGTATCCTGAACCGTGCTGGCATCCGCACCAGGATAAGTGGCATTAATGGCTACCGCCGGTGGCGCAATCGTTGGATACTGTGCAACCGGCAAATTAAGAATAGAAAGCACGCCGGCCAGCATCAAAATGATTGCCAGCACCCAGGCAAATATGGGGCGCTCGATAAAAAACTTCGCCATGAGATTTTTTCCCTGTTAACGGACGTCTGCTGCAATAGATATAGGGAGCGTCAGCTTAACAGAGGGTTTCAGGATTAATTATTCATGCCTGAATGTATAAAGTTTGCACTGATGCTGGACTTCTTAATAGTTAAGTTTCACAATCTGAGAATTATTCACCGGTCATATTTAAAATCAGTGAAATATATAATTATTTGTTAATTCCTGTAACCAATTCCCTGAGGGAGTTAATTTATCATGGCAAGAAAAACCAAAGCTGAGGCGTTAAAAACGCGTCAGCACCTGATTGATGTCGCCATTACGCTGTTTGCCGAACAAGGCGTATCAAGCACGACCCTTGCGGACATTGCTGACGCAGCGGGCATGACGCGCGGTGCCATCTACTGGCACTTCGACAGCAAGATTTCCCTGTTTAATGAAATCTGGAATCTCCAGGAAAATGTAACACAGGAAATAAGAAGAAAACTAAATACACATCTTAAAGATGATGGCCTGAGTTTATTACGCGAATTGATGATCGAAACGCTGCGTATCATTGCCCGCGATCCACGCCAGCATCAGTTATTACAAATTCTATACCATACGTGCGAATTTAACGGCGAGATGTATAGTGAAAAAGAAATTCGCGAGCGGCTGTGGTTTAACCGGGAAAGATTCAGAAAGCTGTTGCAAAATTGTATTTCAAAAGGGCAGGTTCCGGTTAATACCAATATCGAATTACTGACAACAATTGTTCACGGTTATTTTAGCGGTATCGTGAAAAACTGGCTGATGCAGCCGGAGAACCTCGATCTGTACGAGCAGGCACCGGAGCTGGTGGACAACATTCTGCTGCTGGCGCGGAAATCGATTTAAACAGCATTGGTGGATGACGCTTACGCTTATCCCCCCTACAAATCCTTGCTTTACGTAAACCGGATATGCTTTGCGCCATCCGGCATAGCTACCAAAAAAGGTGGATGACGCTGACGCTTATCCCCCCTACAAATCCTTGCTTTACGTAAACCGGATATGCTTTGCGCCATCCGGCACGGCTACCAAAAAGGTGGATGGCGCTTACGCTTATCCCCCCTACAAATCCTTGCTTTACGTAGGCCGGATAAGCGCAGCGTCATCCGGCGTTATCCAGCCTGCATATAAAGAAAGGCAATGCACCCGGCATTGCCTTTTTTGTTATAAATCTTTAAACGACCCCAGCCGGTAGCCGCGTTCGGCAATCGCCTTTCTCAACGATCCGGAAGTGAGCACGTCCATCTCCGCAAGGCGCGGATAGCAATATTTACTGGCAAGGATCGTGTTGTCGATAAACGAAGGGTGGCACATGATCTCCAGGGAGTGCTCGTTGCGCGCGCTGCTGCGCTCAAGCGTCTCGAGGAACAGCGCCTCGCTAATGGCGTCGCCATAAAAACCGCTGTCGAAGCCCTGGCTGCTTTTCGCCCCCTGTAGCTGCATTTCACCTTTGCGCAGATCGTCGCGGTCGATGCGGATCGCAATCCCCTTCTCTTTCGCGAACGCTTCCACTATCGGGAAAATTTGCGGGATCATGTGGACGTGGTGGTGGCTGTCGAGATGCGTTGGCAGCCGGCCAAAAAGATCGATAAAGCGCGCAAACTGACATTCCAGCTCGTGCTCTATTTCATCCAGCGGCAGCGTGCCCGCTTCGCCCATCTCCCAGATCCATTTGCCCAGCTCGCCGTTTTCACGGGTCAGCCCCGGCATGGCGGAAAGCGGACGGCCCAGCGTCAGCACAAAGTGCATGCCCACGGCCAGATCGGGATGCGCCTTGCTCAGCTCCGCGGCGTGCACGATGCCCGCCGCATTAACCATTGCGGTGGTGGACGTCACCACGCCATGGCTGAACGCCTCGATAATGCCGTAGTTCTGCGCCTTGCAGAGGCCAAAATCATCGGCATTGACGATCAATAACTTTTCCATACAGGCTTTCCTTTTGTCGGATGACGCTATGTCCCGCCCTGCTGCACCCGTGTAGGGTGGATAAGCGTAAGCGTCATCCACCGTGAGGTTATTTCAGACCCGCAATGGTGCCTGCGAAGTTAGGCAGCAGTGCTTCGTGCGCCAGCAGCATGTCCCGAGCCAACCTTTCCGCGTCTTTATCGGAATGGATCAGCGGACTGAGATTCAGCGCCAGCAGCACATCATTGAATTGACCGCTTAACGCCGCTTCGCTTGCCGCGATTTCAAAGCCTTTGATGGTGTACACCAGGCCCAGCACTTTCTCATCAAAATGTTTGATGCGCGGCGAAGGCGTTGCGCCGTCGCGACCGATAGTGCAGGTCATTTCGATAGCCCAGTCTGCCGGGATATTGTCAATATGGCCCTTGTGCGGGAAGTTAACGTAGTGCTCGGTCTGCTTGTCGTTGTAAATCGCGCTGATGACTTCGCACGCCGCGTCGGAATAGTACGCACCGCCACGCAGCTCCAGCTCTTTAGGCTTCACGTCCAGATTTGGATCTTTATACAGCTCGAACAGCTGCTTCTCGACCTGCTGTACCACCGTTGCACGAGCGCCGCCTTTGTAGAACTCGCCCATTTCGATCGCCAGCATCTCTTTTGGCTTGAAGTAGTAAAGCAGATAAGAGCAAGGCAGCAGGTTCAGCGAACGAATCAGCCCTTCGCTGAACGGCAGGTCAAAGATGTTTTTCACACCGCTTGGCTTCAGCGTACCGGACGCCACGCCGTCCAGCAGTTCGGCAAAACGTGATTCGCCGTTAACCAGCACATCACGGATAAACACCAGGTGGTTCAGGCCGAACAGATCGATGTTCAGCTCGTCCTCCGGCTTCACCTTCAGCACGTCCTGAATGAACATCTTCATGCCCACCGGGATGTTGCACACGCCGATAAACTTCTTGAAGTTGGTGTGGCGGAAGACGGCTTCCGTCACCATACCGGCCGGGTTGGTGAAGTTAATAACCCAGGCGTTCGGGCAGATTTCTTCCACGTCTTTAATGATGTCGAAAATCACCGGAATGGTGCGCAGGCCTTTGAACAAGCCGCCCGCGCCGTTGGTCTCCTGGCCAAGATAACCCTGGCTTAGCGGAATACGCTCGTCCAGCTCACGCGCTTTTAACTGCCCTACTCGCAGCTGGGTGGTGACAAAATCAGCGTCAACCAAAGCTTCGCGGCGATTCAGGGTTTTGTAGATAGCAATCGGGACACCCGCATGTTCCACCATACGCAGACAGAGGTCGAAAATAATATCCTGCTTCTCTTTTCCGGCTTCAACATCCACCAGCCACAGTTCCGTGATGGGTAATTCGTCGTAACGCTTAATAAAACCTTCAAGTAATTCTGGGGTATAGCTGCTTCCGCCACCAATAGTGACCACTTTCAGTTTTTTGCTCATAGGAACTCCCGTACAATCTCATTGCACTATAAATTAAAGACCGCGTTATAGATGAATAAACGATGATTAAATTTAATCTGAATGAATTCACCTACAGACTAGTTATTGATACTGCACAATTGCTTGCGGTAATGCTTTGGCGTGAATGACGTTAGCTTCTTAAAGTTTTTAATAAACATGCTCGGGCTGCTGTAACCTGATTCAAAAGCAATATCAGTCACCGAGTAATTGGTTATCTCCAGCTGCTTTTTAGCAAAATCAATGCGGATTTCATTAATAATCTGCATCGGCGTTTTGCCATAATGACGCTGGGTTGCGCGAGTCAGATACTCCTGCGACTTCCCGGATAACTCAACCATATTGGCCAGCGCTTTATCGCCAAAGCGAGCTTTGTCATGCATTTTCTCGACGGTAATCTTCAGCCACACAGGAATATCCGTAATCACTTCAGATTCCCGATGGTGGCGTAACCGATTAACGATATAAAAGGTCACCACTTCTAAAAACTCATTAAACTCCCCGTTTCTGAAGTTTAGCGAGGCAATCACCGATTCAATATAAGTCAGGAATTCATTCTTAACCTGGTAAACCTGTGATGCCACAAAGCGCGGTGGTAATAACGGTAAGTAGTGCTGTTCAAAAAACGCTTTGCTGATACCCACATTTAATATTCTGGTGGCACCAAATTCATAATAGCTCTGGTGGTTAGATCCCAGCGGGATAAAAACAAAATCTCCGCGCTCTAACAGCACCCGCTTGCCGTTAATATCCTGGTAATATCGCCCGGTCAGCACTACGGTAAATTCGTAGTAGTCATGTTCATGCAGCCCGGAGATGCTCTCTACTTTGTTGTAGATAAAAACGTGGAAATTTTGACCATCGAAGAGTTGATTTTCGCGTGCTGTCTTGATTTCCATGCTCAGTACCGGTGTCTGCATTATGACTCCCTACGTTATTTTATTTTTTCATGAAGCTCAATGAGTTCGGTCACGAGTTCACGTGCAAGCATGGAAGTCATCAGATGATCCTGTGCGTGGACCAGCACCAGACTGACTTTTGTTTTCCCTTCACCCTGGTCGCCTTCAATCAATTTGGTCTGCACCAGATGCGCTTCATTCAACGCCAGGCGGGATTTGCCCATCAGCTCTTTCGCCTGCTCAAAATCTCCTGCCTTTGCCTGCTTCAGTGCGGCGTAGGCCAGGCTGCGCGCCTGTCCTGAGTTGATGATTAAGCCCATTACAACTTCTTCAAGATCCTGAACTTCGTCGTCCGTCTCTACAATATCGTCTAAATCAAACATGTTTCTTTCCCTTTAAGTCTGCGGGTAGCGGGGAGGCGCACCTCCCCGTGCCGGATTAGAATTTCAGTGCGTTCGCAATATCTTCTTCGCTTTCTTCTTCTTCGATGACCGCCTGCGCTTTGTTCGACAGGATGACGAATGGCATGTAGACCAGCGTCGAAACCCCCAGGTTGAACAGCGCGACTATCAGGGCGGCAATGCTGCCGTTAGAGTTGAAGAAGGCGCCAAGGCCGGTTGGCATCACCCACGGAGCCAGGTTTGTCACCGGTGGAATAATGCCCATGGAGTACGCCGCGAGCGTGATGGCTGCCAGAATCGGCTGGATCAGCACGAACGGGATGAACATCACCGGGTTCATGATGATTGGCAGACCGAACAGGATTGGCTCGTTAATCTGGAAGATGCCGGAAGGCAGCGCCAGCTTAGCCACCTGCCGATGGTCAGCGCGGCGTGAGACAATAAAGATAGCGATGATAAGACCCAGCGTCGCCCCGGAACCGCCCAGCAGGATGTAGGAGTCGAGCATTGGTTTTGCCCAGAAGTGGAACTGTTTACCGGCGTCGATTGCTGCCTGTACAGAACCATACTGGTTGTAGATAGCAATGTTCTCCAGCGCCCACGGGGTCATGATGCCGTTATCCAGCGCGGTCAGCGCCAGTGAACCATGCACGCCGAAGAACCACAGCAGGGAGTTGAAGATTACATACGCCCAGCCTACAACGGCCCCCATCGACGCCAGCGGCGTTGAGATGGAGTCCATAATGATCTGGTGGAAGTTACTGCCGTAGCTGGCCAGCAGCCAGGAAATAATCCCGAAAATAGACAGAATAATAAAGCCTGGAATGATCGCCGAGAATGAACGAGAAACGGAGGTCGGCACGCTGTCTGGCAACGTAATAACCCAGTTGCGGCGAATAACAAAGGTAAACAGCTCTGCGACAACCAGACCAATAATAATACCAGAGATAATATTCTGACCGCCTAACCAGTTAGCACCAACGGCATAAGCTTCGCCCACGCTATATGGGGTGACGGTCATAAATGCAGCGACGGATAATAAGCCTGCTGCCATTGGGTCGACTTTCCTTTCCTCAGCCAATGCCATGCCAATGAAAAAAGGAGCCATCAATGACATTATGCCCAACGTACCGTTGTACACGTTGCCGCCGATGGCTTTTAACCCATTGAGGGTTTCAATAGTCGAGGGATCTAAACGAACACCTAAAGAATAAAAGAATGAACCAGCACCAAAACTTAAAAATACGTTATTGATGAGAACAAACATTGCCCCCGCCAGCGTTAACGGCATTAACTTAATAAAACCATTTTTAATTGCGTTAACGTGGGGTTGTTTTCCTATTTTGACGGCAAAAGGAAGGAGTACCTTTTCAAGTGAATCAATGACTTTACTCATTTGCAGTTTCCTTTAATGCCGCCGGGTCGGCGGCCAGGGTGTGTAAGGTCGTTCTTTGACGGAAAAATAAAAACAAAAATGAATTTTAATTATTTGCTGCTGCTTTCTTGATTGACGCGACGGCCGCTTTCAGAACACCGAGTCCATCAACTTTGCCGTACATTGCCGAGTCAATAACTTCAACCGGCTTGTTCGGTAATATTTTTTGAATTTCTGGCAGCATGTAAGCAATTTGTGGGCCGAGCAGAACCAGATCCGCTACGCCGCCCTTTTCGCCTGCCAGGGTTTCAGGAAATGCTTCAATAATGACCGGAACCTCATACTTCTCGGCCTGGGCCTTCATTTTAGACACCAGAAGAGAAGTGGACATGCCGGCGGAGCAAAACAGGTAGATAACTTTCTTTTCCATGATGAAATCCTCATATTCCAGTAGGTTGCAGGTCAGACAAAGGTCCTTCTTTATCATTGTGTTGACGGGCCAATAGCCGAAAATTTAAAAGTACTGATTGTCTCTGCTTGAGTCGAGTATACGGCATCGCAGTAGACCAGGATAATTCTTGTGATTCAAAAATTGTCTCTCCTTGACCAATCATTTTGACAACCCTCACATTTCGGGTAAATAATTCGCGCAAATAAAAAAGCCCAAACGGAGTTTGGGCTTTTCAAATCGTTAACAATCAGTATCAATCGTAAGCGTTTAACGTCCTCTGGCACAGCGCCGAGCGGACACAATCCTGCTTGCCAAATCTGACTACACCCACCATCTCATCTTCTTCAAAGCGCGCCAGCGCATCGCTAAGACCAGACTGCACACCCGCAGGTAAATCACACTGCGTGATGTCGCCGTTGACGATAACCGTGACGTTTTCCCCGAGGCGAGTCAGGAACATTTTCATCTGCGCTGCGGTAACGTTCTGCGCCTCGTCAAGGATCACCACCGCATTTTCAAAAGTACGTCCGCGCATATAGGCGAACGGCGCAATTTCAACTTTACCGATTTCGGGACGCAGGCAGTACTGCATGAAAGACGACCCCAGTCGCCGCACCAGGATGTCGTACACCGGGCGGAAGTAAGGAGCGAATTTTTCCGAAATATCCCCGGGCAGGAAGCCGAGATCTTCGTCAGCTTGCAGGACCGGTCGGGTGACAATTATCCTGTCGACATCCTTATGAATCAGGGCTTCAGCGGCTTTCGCCGCGCTGATATACGTTTTACCGCAGCCGGCTTCACCGGTGGCAAATATCAGCTGTTTTCTCTCGATGGCGTTAAGATAGTGCTCCTGAGCTTCGTTTCGCGCGGCTATTGGCGAGTTGTCGCGGCAATCTCTTGCCATGCCAATAGATTCCACGCCGCTCATCTGCACAAGCGATGTGACCGATTCCTCTTCACGTTGCCTGTGGCTCCGCGAATCTCGTCTCAGCACACGTTTTGCTTCACGACGAGCTTTGATCACTGCTTTCTGTCTTCCCATGGATGGCACCTTACAGTTGGTTTCATTTCCCGCGTCACTGTGGTGTACGCGATTATGCTCACTAACGGATGAGGTTTGGCTTCCTTGTAAGCCATGAACTGCCGGTTGAGATGATGCGCCAGTCAGACGGCAGGCGTCGCTTAGCACATCGTTAATACGTTGAGTGGAGGTGGATTCAGGATATTGAGCGGTGAAGATAGCGAAGCCGGAGGAGAAACCTCCGCGCTGGTTTGTGCGGGTAAGATGTTTTTTGAGCCGTCCACTACAGGACCCTACCATTCGCGATCTCCATTGTGATTGAACTTCACAGCCGGGAACTACCGCTCATGCTTTAAGTACATCAAAAATTATCTAAAACGCAACATCATTTTTACTTTAATTCAACATAAGCGCATCGCGGCGCGAGTGCAATGGTTATGTCATAGTAATATTACAATTTTATATCAAAGGGATAGTCATACGAATTTATTATTTTCTGCGCCGGGGCAAATTGTTAGCAAATGAAAAATTAGCAGGGAAAGGATGAGTGATTTTGTAGAGCCGGGACGCCCTCACCCCAGCCCTCTCCCCCAGGAGAGGGAGAACACCGATCAGTCCCCTCTCCCTTGAGGGAGAGGGTTAGGGTGAGGGGGATTAAGCCTCCAGCAGCCCCTGCCCCAGATAATGCTGCTTATCCGGCACGCCCGGCAGTGCGAAGAAGTAGCCGCCGCCGATGGGCTTCACGTATTCTTCCAGCGCTTCACCGTTCAGCCGCTTCTGTACGGTCAGAAATCCTTTTTCCAGATCGTGCTGATAGCAGACAAACAGCAGCCCCATATCGAGCTGGCCTGACTTTGAAACGCCAAGTGAATAACTGTAGCCGCGACGCATCATCAGGTTGGACTGCGTCTCTTTGGTACGCGGGTTCGCCAGACGAATATGGGCGTCCAGCGCAATGATGTTGCCATCCGGGTCAGCGGCGTAGTCTGGCTCATCGTGCTCATTCTTCATGCCCAGCGGCGCACCGCTGTGCTTGTCGCGACCAAAGATCGTTTGCTGCTCCTTGAGCGGCGTGCGATCCCAGAATTCAACGTGAAACTGGATGATGCGGATAGCCTGATAGCTTCCGCCCGTACTCCACGCTGGTTCACCCTGCTCTTTCGTGACCCATACCACGTCGTCCATCAGCGGCTTATTGCTGCTGTCCGGGTTAGCCGTGCCGTCTTTAAAGCCCAGCAGGTTGATTGGCGTCTCTTTGCCGCGGCTGCGCGCGGCATGGTTAGAGATGAAACCTTCCCGTTTCCAGCGCACGCTCAGTAAATCCGGCGTGTGCTTGATGATATCGCGCAAGGCGTGAATGACCGTGTCGGTAGTGTTGGCGCAAATCTGTAGCAGCAGGTCGCCGTGGCACAGGCTTGCGTCCAGGGAGTCATTGGCGAACCGCTCCATTTTTTGCAGCTTAGCTGGCTTCTGCTCTTGCAGGCCGTAGCGATCGTCAAATAATGAGTTGCCCACGGACAGGGTTATCGTCAGGTTATCCGGGTATATCTCGGCCCCCAGAATGCCGGAGTCCATCGGCGGCAGGCGCGGATTAGGCGTGTCCGGTGCGGCGCCCCCGGTGGTAAGAAAGTCAAAACGAGACGACAGAAGGCGAAACAGCCGTTCAAGTTCGGCTTTGTCCGCAGCCAGGACATCGAAAGCCACCAGCATCATTGAAGCCTGCTGTGGCGTCAGGATCCCCGCCTGATGCGGCCCGTAAAACGGCTGTTTTTCCCTCCGCGCATCGGGTGGAAGCGTGCCGGGAGATGTCTCATTTTTTGCCGCATGGGTGACAGGGCAGCCTCCCGCTACGGCAAAAGCGCCCCCGAGGGCGCCCAACGTTTTCAGTAACCGGCGGCGCGCAGGCATATGCGCGCCATTTTTTGTTTTATCATCCATAACGCTTAGTCCAGGCCCAGTACACCACGCAGCTGCGACAAGTCTTCTGCCAGTGCCGTCACCGGCCCTTTCAGCGCGTTACGGTCAGCGTCCGTCAGCTTGTCGTAAGTTTCATAGCCGTCTTTGGTGCGGTATTTCGCCAGAATAGTGTCCACTTTTTTGAAGTTCGCATCGACCTTCGCCAGCAGCGGCGCATTGTCTTTACTCAGCATTGGGCGGAGCAGGTCGACAATCTTCTGTGCGCCATCGACGTTAGCCTTGAAATCCCACAGATCCGTATGGCTGTAGCGATCTTCTTCACCGCTGATTTTGCTTGCGGCAACTTCTTCAATCAGGCCGGCGGCTCCGCCAACCACTTTGCTCGGCGGGAACGCCAGCTCAGAGATGCGGGTTTGCAGATCCAGCACGTCGGTATTCAGCTGGTCTGCGTATTTTTCCATGCCCTTAGTGGAGTTATCGCCAAACAGCGCTTTCTCCAGACGGTGGAAGCCGGTGAATTTCGGGTCGTTAGCTTTCTGCTCGTAATCATCTTCACGAGCGTCAATGCTGCCGTCCAGGTCAGAGAACAGCTCGGCGATGGGTTCAATACGCTCGTAGTGCTGGCGCGTCGGCGCGTACAGGGATTTCGCTTTTTCGATGTCCCCCGCTTTCACCGCGTCGGTAAACGCTTTGGTGCCTTTGACCAACTCTGCAACTTCGGCGGTGACGTAGGCTTTGTATTCAGTAATCGGCCCCGTTAATGCCATCAGGTCGTTCTTAGGGGCAGCCTGATCGCCTGCTGCCTTCACCACCAGCTTACCTTTCGGGTTGCTAAGCAGGCCACAGGTCATGTCGTACTCACCCGCCTGCAGGTTGGCGGTCATCTTCTGGGAGAAGCCTGGCGCGATGTTTTCACGCTCTTCCACCACCATAACGCCCTTAAGAATTTCCCACTCCAGCGCTTTCTGGCTGTTGTTCTGGATGATGAACTGTGTTTTGCCCGCGTTAACCGTAATGTTCATCGGCTCACACTGTTTATCCGTAACGGTAACTTTTACCTGAGGAACATCCGCGGCCTGCACAGCAAAGGCAGATGAAACGAGGGTGAACAGCGCAGCGTGCAAAGCCTTACGGCGAAAATGTGTAGTCATGGCCAATCCCTTTAAAACATTAGTATGTTGTAACTAAGTGGCAGTATCCCCGCCACAAGCAGATTAACGAGCGTTATTTGTCGCCTGATTACTCAGCCGCGGCGGCATGGTGAACAGCACCAGGGCCGGAATAAGGTAGATAAAGTAAACGGCCACTTCGCTGACGGTCGGCGCTTCCTGGTAACCGAAGATACCTTCCAGCAGCGTACCGGTCAGAGAATGGGTGGAAAGAATGTTACTCAGATCGAAAGCTATGTCCTGGAAGTGGTTCCACAGGCCCGCTTCGTGGAAGGCGCGAATCGCCCCTGCCGCAAGCCCTGCCGCTACCAGCAGAATAAACAGGCTGGTCCACTTGAAGAATGCGCCCAGGTTCAGGCGAATGCCGCCCCAGTAGATCAGGAAGCCAAGCACGATGGCCGTTGCCAGACCGAGCATCGCCCCCAGCGGCGGCATGATGCCCACGTCCTGCTGGAATGCTGCCAGCAGAAAGAACACCGACTCCAGGCCCTCGCGGGCAACCGCGAAGAAGACCATGCCGATCAGCGCCCAGCCGTGGCTGCCTTTGTTGTTCAGCGCGTTGTCCACCGCCTGTTCAAGCTGGACCTTCACGTTGCGCGAAACTTTACGCATCCAGAACACCATCCAGGTGAGGATCACGACGGCGACGACCGCCACAATACCTTCAAACAGCTCCTGCTCTTTTTGCGGGAACTCTCCGGTGGTTTCATTGATGAAGATGCCGAGCGCCAGGCAGAGCGCGGCGGCAGCCACTACCCCAACCCACATCACGCCAATCCACTGGCCGCGCTGGGTGCGTTTTAGATAGCTGGCAATCAGGCTGACAATCAGCGCCGCTTCCAGCCCTTCGCGTAACATGATGAGAAACGGAACAAACATCCAGTGCACCTCTGGTGTGAAGTCAGGTCAATCAGGGTAAAGAAAAGTAAAAAGAAGAACGATAGTGATTATCATTACCGCAAAAAGAAATACAAGCGGCTTCGTCGGGTTATTTATATCCAGATGTAAAAAAGGCCGGGAAGCCCGGCCTTAGAAAACTTATTTGCTCGTTATTAGGGGAAACCTGGGGTCAGGTTCCCGGAGGGACGCCTTACCCCAGGGTCGCCCCGGATATCTCGGGACAACAGGCGAGACTTTTACGGCGTATTGTGCTGCCGCTTATCCGACCTAACAGACTACTGGCAGTTACTCAGCCTGCAATTTAGAAGGTGCTACCGAGTGGTAGATCTCATCTGCATCCGCAAAGCGCTTGCTCATCGCAGCAGATGGCGCTTTGCCCGCCAGGCTGACCAGCACGATACCGATGCTGGCGAAGAGGAACCCAGGGATAATTTCGTACAGCCCCAGCCATGCAAACTGCTTCCAGACGATCACGGTCACCGCACCGATAATCATGCCGGCCAGCGCGCCGTTACGGGTCATACGTGACCACAGTACGGAGAACAGGATCACCGGACCAAAAGCGGCACCGAATCCTGCCCATGCGTAGCTCACCAGACCCAGCACTCGGTTCTCTGGATTAGCGGCCAGGGCAATGGCAACCAGCGCAACGACCAGCACCATAATACGCCCCACCCACACCAGCTCTTTCTGACCCGCACCTTTGCGGAAGAATGCTTTGTATAAATCCTCGGTAATGGCGCTGGAGCAAACCAGCAGCTGACAGCTCAGGGTCGACATGACCGCTGCCAGAATCGCCGACAGCAGGATGCCTGCAATCCACGGGTTGAACAGAAGCTGTGCCAGCTCGATGAACACACGCTCGCTGTTCTGGCTAACGCCACCGGCCAGCGCCGGGTTGTTGCTGAAGTAGGCGATACCAAAGAAGCCAACCGCACAGGCCCCGCCCAGACAAAGGATCATCCAGGTCATGCTGATACGACGCGCGTTGACGATAGTATGGTGGGAATCTGCCGCCATAAAACGAGCCAGAATGTGCGGCTGCCCAAAGTAGCCAAGGCCCCAGCCCATCAGCGAGATGATGGCAACAAAGTTCAGCCCTTTCAGCATGTCGACGTTCTCGATGCTTTTTTGCTTGATGACCATCAGAGAATCATCCAGGCCGCCCACCGCCATGATAACCATGATCGGGGTAAGGATCAGGGCAAAGAACATCAGGCTGGCCTGCACGGTATCGGTCCAGCTGACTGCCAGGAACCCACCCACAAAGGTATAGAGAATGGTAGCGGCGGCACCGGCCCACAGCGCCGTTTCGTAGCTCATACCAAAGGTGCTTTCAAACAGACGCGCCCCCGCAACGATGCCGGATGCACAATAGATGGTAAAGAACAGCAGAATAACGAGCGCGGAGATAATACGCAGCAGGCGGCTGCTATCTTCGAAACGCCCGGTGAAATAGTCCGGCAGCGTCAGCGCATTGTTGTTCAGCTCAGTGTGAACACGCAGGCGGCCCGCGACCAGTTTCCAGTTGATATAAGCCCCTACGGTCAGCCCGATGGCAATCCAGCTTTCGGAGATACCGGAAAGAAATATCGCGCCGGGCAGGCCCATTAACAGCCAGCCGCTCATATCCGAAGCGCCGGCAGATAGCGCTGTGACCAGGCTACCGAGGCTACGTCCGCCGAGAATGTAGTCGTCAAAGTTTTTCGTTGAGCGCCAGGCGATAAACCCTATCAATATCATGCCAAAGATATAAACAAGGAAAGTCACCAGCATTGGTGTACTCATGGTCATGCTTCTTCTCCAGATTTATTTACCGGCTACTTTTTAACCGTATTTGCCGGTAGCGCCTCACCGGAACGCGGTGCGGCTTGTTGTTGTGTCGGTGTCCGACCGTAGCCTGACGGAAGCCTTATTTATTCACAGACGTTTTAACACGTCATTTACAATAAATTCACCCTGTAAAAACCGACTTTTTCCCGTAGGTTGCACTCGCTCACGCTTTTCATGGTTGCACCTACAGAAAGTGTTAACTATGTCGGCTATTTCACCCCGTCTGCAATGGACTAATCAGATCAATTTCTTATTTAACTATTTAACAATCCCACTCTTTTCCCGACCTGTTATCTGGCTCACATTTAACAAGGTTGCACAAAGTTGCAACATGGTAGATATTGCCGGATAACTTTCATCAACCACCAATTTATTCTCCCGAATCAGGCGAGTGGCCGCATGGCAATGGCTCGTAGCATGACGGGGAATGGGAGTCTCAGGCATGGGCACCACCACCATGGGCGTTAAACTCGACGAAGCTACCCGCGAACGAATCAAATACGCCGCATCACGCATTGACCGCACGCCACACTGGCTCATTAAACAGGCCATATTCAATTATCTTGAACGCCTGGAAAATAACGACGAACTGCCTGAGCTACCTGCCCTGCTCGCCGGCGCCGCTAACGAAAGTGATGAAAGCGCACCGGTTGTGGAAGAGACGCAGCAGCCATTCCTCGATTTTGCCGAGCAGATCCTGCCCCAGTCCGTTTCCCGCGCCGCGATTACCGCCGCGTGGCGACGCCCGGAAACTGACGCCGTGCCGATGATTCTGGAACAGGCCCGTTTACCCCAGTCCATTGCCGAACAAACCCACAAACTCGCGTACCAACTTGCTGAAAAGCTTCGTAATCAGAAGAGTGCGTCTGGCCGGGCGGGCATGGTACAAGGTTTGCTGCAAGAATTCTCCCTTTCCTCGCAGGAGGGGGTGGCGCTGATGTGCCTGGCGGAAGCGCTGCTGCGTATCCCGGACAAGGCCACGCGCGATGCGTTAATCCGTGACAAGATAAGCAACGGCAACTGGCACTCCCACATTGGCCGCAGCCCGTCGCTGTTCGTGAACGCCGCCACCTGGGGCCTGCTGTTTACCGGTCGCCTGGTCTCCACCCATAACGAAGCGAGCCTCTCCCACTCCCTGAATCGCATCATCAGCAAGAGCGGCGAGCCGCTGATCCGCAAGGGTGTGGATATGGCGATGCGCCTGATGGGCGAGCAGTTTGTGACCGGCGAAACCATTTCTGAAGCGCTGGCGAATGCCCGTAAACTCGAAGAGAAAGGCTTCCGCTATTCCTACGATATGCTCGGAGAAGCCGCGCTGACGGCGGCCGACGCGCAGGCGTATATGGTCTCCTACCAGCAGGCCATTCACGCCATAGGTAAAGCGTCTAACGGGCGCGGTATTTATGAAGGCCCGGGTATCTCAATTAAGCTCTCTGCTCTGCATCCGCGCTATAGCCGCGCACAGTACGATCGCGTAATGGAAGAGCTTTACCCACGGCTGAAGTCCCTGACGCTTCTGGCGCGCCAGTACGATGTCGGGCTTAACATCGACGCCGAGGAGGCCGATCGCCTTGAGATCTCTCTCGACCTGCTGGAAAAACTTTGCTTTGAGCCAGAGCTGGCGGGCTGGAACGGCATCGGATTTGTGATTCAGTCCTATCAGAAGCGCTGTCCGTTCGTTATCGATTATCTGATCGATCTCGCCAGCCGAAGCAGCCGCCGTCTGATGATTCGCCTGGTGAAAGGCGCATACTGGGACAGCGAAATCAAACGCGCGCAGATGGAGGGGCTGGAAGGCTATCCGGTTTATACCCGTAAGGTGTATACCGATATCTCTTACCTGGCCTGTGCGAAAAAACTGCTTACCGTACCGAATCTCATTTACCCGCAGTTTGCCACCCATAACGCCCATACCCTGGCAGCGATTTATAACCTCGCCGGACAGAACTACTATCCAGGCCAGTACGAGTTCCAGTGCCTGCACGGCATGGGTGAGCCACTCTACGACCAGGTTGTCGGTAAAATTAGCGATGGCAAACTGAATCGCCCCTGCCGTATTTATGCGCCGGTAGGCACCCACGAGACGCTGCTGGCCTATCTGGTCCGTCGCCTGCTGGAAAACGGGGCTAACACCTCGTTTGTTAACCGCATCGCCGACAACACGCTGCCGCTGGATGAGCTGATCGCCGATCCGGTTACGGCCACTGAGGCGCTGGCCAGTAAAGAGGGTCAGCTCGGTTTGCCGCACCCGAAAATTGCCTTACCCAAAGACCTTTACGGTGCGGACCGCAGCAACTCCGGCGGTCTGGATCTGGCAAACGAACACCGCCTCGCGTCGCTCTCCTCAGCCCTGCTCAACAGCGCGGCGCAGAAGTGGCAGGCGTTGCCAATCCTTGAAGAAGCCGTTGACGAAGGTGAGTTGGTCGCCGTTAAGAACCCGGCAGAGCCGAACGATATTGTTGGCTTTGTGCGAGAGGCGAGCAAAGAAGAGGTTTCCCGTGCGCTGGAAAGCGCGGTGAACAACGCGCCAATCTGGTTTGCTACGCCTGCGCAAGAACGCGCCGCTATCCTTGAGCGCGCGGCGGTGATTATGGAAGGCCAGATGCAGCAGCTCATCGGCATTCTGGTGCGTGAAGCGGGGAAAACCTTCAGCAATGCGATTGCCGAAGTGCGTGAAGCGGTTGATTTCCTGCATTACTATGCAGGCCAGGTACGTCACGATTTCGATAACGAAACGCACCGTCCGCTTGGGCCGGTCGTTTGTATCAGCCCGTGGAACTTCCCGCTGGCTATTTTCACCGGCCAGATTGCCGCAGCCCTGGCCGCAGGCAACTGCGTGCTGGCTAAACCCGCCGAGCAAACCCCGCTGATTGCCGCTCAGGGCATTGCCATCCTTCTGGAAGCCGGCGTGCCTGCGGGCGTACTGCAGCTGCTGCCTGGCCGTGGCGAAACCGTTGGCGCACAGCTAACCGGCGATGCCCGCGTGCGCGGCGTGATGTTCACCGGCTCAACCGAAGTCGCCACTCTGCTGCAGCGCAACATCGCAGATCGCCTGGATCCGCAGGGTCGTCCGACGCCGCTGATTGCCGAAACGGGCGGCCTGAACGCCATGATTGTGGACTCCTCCGCGCTGACCGAACAGGTCGTGGTGGACGTGGTGGCATCCGCGTTTGATAGTGCGGGCCAGCGCTGCTCCGCTCTGCGCGTGCTGTGCATCCAGGAAGATGTCGCCGAACACACGCTGCAAATGCTGCGTGGCGCAATGGCAGAATGCCGGATGGGTAACCCAGGCCGCCTGACGACGGATATCGGCCCGGTTATCGATGCGCAAGCGAAAGAGAACATTGATAAGCACATCCAGGGGATGCGTGCGAAAGGCCGTAAGATTTTCCAGGCCGCGCGTGAAGTCGATATGGATGTGAAAGAGTGGCAAAGCGGCACCTTCGTAGCGCCTACGCTCATCGAGCTGGACAGCTTCGACGAGATGCAGAGAGAGATCTTTGGCCCGGTGCTGCACGTGGTGCGCTACAACCGCAACAATCTTGAGGCGCTGGTCGAGCAGATTAACGCGGCGGGCTACGGCCTGACGCTCGGCGTGCATACCCGTATCGATGAAACTATCGCTCAGGTGACCGGTTCAGCCCACGTGGGCAATATGTACGTGAACCGCAACATGGTCGGCGCGGTCGTAGGCGTCCAGCCGTTTGGCGGTGAAGGCCTGTCCGGGACTGGCCCGAAAGCAGGCGGCCCGCTTTATCTGTATCGCCTGCTGGCTAACCGCCCCGAAACGGCGTTGCTGACCACATTTAACCGTCAGGATGCCGAACTGCCCGTCGACACCACGCTGAAAGCCAGCCTGCAGGAAGCGCATCAGGCGCTCACCGAATGGGCTGCCGCTCGAGGCGAACTTCAGACTCTTTGTCAGCGCTTCGGCGAGCAGGCACAAAGCGGGACGCTGCGCCTGCTGCCAGGCCCAACGGGCGAGCGTAATACCTACGCGCTGATGCCGCGTGAACGCGTATTGTGCATTGCTGATAGCGAGCAGGATGCGCTGGTGCAGCTGGCCGCAGTCACAAGCGTAGGCAGCCATGCGCTCTGGGCTGATGACAAACTGCATCGCGATCTGGCTAAACTGCTGCCTGCGCTGGTACAGCAGAAAATTGATTTTGCCAAAGCGGAAACGCTGCTGGAACAGCAGTTTGATGCGGTTATCTATCACGGGGATTCCGATCAGCTGCGCGAACTGTGCGGGAAAGTCGCCGCCCGTGAGGGAGCGATTGTTTCCGTACAGGGCTTTGCCCGGGAAGAAACTAATCTGCTGCTGGAACGTCTGTACGTAGAACGTTCGCTGAGCGTCAACACCGCCGCGGCGGGTGGCAACGCCAGCCTGATGACAATCGGCTAAGTTTTCACTACTCTTTCGTAGCGTTATGAGGTGGATAAGCAGCGGCGTTATCCACCTTTAATCATCCCGGCGGGTGACGCTCTGCTTGCCCGCCCTACGAAAATCATCAGGAAAAGTTGACATGAAACGCGTTAGTTTACTGATTGCTGGCTTGCTGCTGAGCGCCAACGTGCTGGCCGACAGCTGCGACAACGAAACCTCGCAGGCCGGGCTGAATGAGTGCTACGGAAAAGAGTACAAAAAACAGGATGATTTACTGAACCAGACCTACGGACAGGCCATGAAACTCGGCACCGATGCCCAAAAAGCCCAGTTGAAAAGCGCGCAAAAAGCGTGGATTGCCTTTCGCGATGCCGACTGTGCTTTCCTCTCTTCCGGGGCTGACGGCGGATCCGTGGCGCCAATGGTGCACGCCCAGTGCATGACAGATAAAACCGTTGAGCGCACAGAGCTGCTTAAAAGCACGCTGCACTGCGATGAAGGCGACGTCAGCTGCGTCTTTCCCCCGCGCTAACGCACCCGAATCCCTTCGATAATCATCCGCTGCACGTTCTCTACCGTGCGGCGGAAAAACTCTTCATCACTCAGATTACTGCCGGTCACCGCTTCCACCTGGCTTGCGAAATCCGCGTAGTGTTGGGTTGTGGCCCACAGCATAAAGATCAGATGATGCGGGTCGACATTCGCCAGTTTGCCGCTGGCAACCCAGCCGGCAATAATCGCCGACTTGTCTTCCACCAGCGTTTTTAAATCCCCGGTCAGCTCTTCTTTTAACAGCGGCGCGCCCTGCAGCATTTCAAGGCAGAAGAGGCGTGAAGCCTGCGGATAGTCGCGGGACACCTCGAGTTTAAGGCGGATGTACTCGCCAATCGCCACCAGCGGCTCAAAATCCTCGCGAAAGGCACGCAGCGGCGCGAGCCAGATGTCCAGTATCTGCTTGAGCACCGCCACATACAGCGCTTCTTTGGAAGGATAGTAATAAAGGAGATTGGTCTTGGAGACGTCGGCCCGCTCTGCCACGCGCTCGATACTGGTGCCGTGAATACCGTACTGAGAGAAAAACTCCAGCCCTGCTTCGAGGATCGCCTGCTTTTTGGCGGCTACGGCCAGTGAACGTCGTCCGGTTTGTTTAGTCTGCACTGCGCCTGCGGCCATGCGCACTCTCCTTGAATCAATTTGATCCAAGCATAGCAAAGGTGTGGATTGACAACGACTTGTTTAAGGTGGCTTGCAACGGCGGACAATAAAAAAACCGCCGGACGGAACCGGCGGCGGGACATGCACTTAGCCATGATTTATCGAACTGCCAGGCTAATCGCTAAAGCTTCGGCTATTTGCTTTTGCTGCTACCGCTACTGCTGCCGTGGCTGTTTTTGCCCCCTTTCTGGCCTGCTTCTGATGCGCGCTGCGGGTCATTTTTGAAGTTCCCACCGCTATGCTGGCCACCTTTACGACCTGCTTCTGATGCTCTTTCACGGTCTTCAGCGAAATTACCTGAACCACCACGATGGTTTGCCATTTCTAACCTCCAGATTGGTGAAATCAATAAGTCATCATTCTGCATTCAGTAAAAGAGGATTCTTTCACTGCACGGCTTTGGCTTGCGCCGTCATCGTTGCCGCGTGAAATTAAGCTTAGTGCAGCAAGGTTAATTGACCAGTAGACGGTAATATTTTGCAACATGTAATCGCCAGAATGGGTGATTATTTGAGCGAAGCATTCATAAGATACTCTTATTTTTAGCGAAAAATGCTGCCGTTAAAACTGTGACCTGATGCTACATATTCGCCCTTCTCAGGCAGATTGTGATTTATCAAGGAAACCGCACTCTGGTTTGCACTCTCAGACACAGGGCATATCTTTAAGGGAGGGCAGCATAACGCTGCGGTAAACCCAGGAGTGAAGCAAGATGGCTAAAGTACTGGTGCTCTATTATTCAATGTATGGACATATCGAAACGATGGCTCACGCCGTGGCAGAGGGTGCCGAGAAGGTGGATGGTGCGGAAGTCATTATCAAACGCGTGCCGGAAACCATGCCGGGTGAGGCCTTTCTGAAAGCCGGGGGAAAAACGCAAAACGCCCCGCAGGCAACGCCGCAGGAGCTGGCCGAGTACGACGCCATCATTTTTGGAACCCCTACCCGCTTTGGCAATATGTCCGGCCAGATGCGAACCTTCCTCGACCAGACCGGTGGCCTGTGGGCATCCGGAGCGCTGTACGGCAAACTCGCCAGCGTCTTTAGCTCGACGGGAACCGGCGGGGGTCAGGAGCACACGATCTCTTCAACATGGACCACGCTTGCCCACCATGGGATGGTCATTGTGCCGATTGGCTATGCGGCACAGGAGCTGTTCGATGTCTCGCAGGTACGCGGCGGCACGCCTTATGGCGCAACAACCATTGCCGGAGCCGACGGTTCCCGTCAGCCAAGCGAGGAAGAATTATCCATCGCTCGCTATCAGGGCGAATACGTGGCGGGCCTGGCAGTCAAACTTAACGGTTAATTTCTGGAGAAGCATATGCCAACTCAAGAATCTAAAGCTCATCACGTGGGTGAATGGGCAAGTCTACGCAACACCTCGCCTGAGATAGCGGAAGCTATTTTTGAAGTGGCGAAATACGACGAAAAACTCGCGGAGAAAATCTGGGAGGACGGCAGCGATGAGGTGCTGCTGAAGGCGTTTGAGAAAACCGATAAAGACTCGCTGTTCTGGGGCGAACAAACTATCGAGCGGAAGAACGTTTAACGCAAAATCCCCCCGTAGCGGCGGGGGGATTTCATCCAGTAATACCGACATTCGTAGGTCGGATAAGCGAATGCGCCATCCGACAAAAACTATTTACCGGCCACCGTCTTGTTCAGCACTTCGGTAAATTTATCCCACGGGCAAAAACCATTCGCATCCGTCGGGCAGCCGGCGAGCTGCAATGTGACGCGCTGCGGCGGCTGCTGCAGGCTTAAGACTTCGCCTTTTCTCAGCTGATCGCTACTCTGATAGACGTATTCCACCTTCATCAGTTCACGGTTAGCATTTTGGTCGTGCCAGCGCTGGAACATAATCTTGCCGCCGATAGGCGTACGTTCGTTCTGCTCGGGCAGCTGATAAGGCTTAAAGTCCAGCGCCGTCAGCAGCGAAGCGATGTTCGAGTCATGCCCCACCAGCAGGGTCATTTTCGGCCCTTTCTCCGTCTGGCCCGCTAACGCCTTCTGAATATATTTCACCAGCGGTGCGGCAACGTTGCGGGCCACCTCCGGCGAGGTAAACAGCGTATCCTGATAGCCGTTTTTCAGCTGGGAAAGGACCTGCCACTGTTTGTCAGTTTTAATTTGCCCCCACGCCACCTGATCCAGCGGGAAGCCTTCGTAATACTGCAATGTAAAAGCATCAACCAGCGAATTGCCTACTTTTAGCGGCCCACTGACGCCCGGCTCTTCGGTAGCGTTGGCGCTGAATTTGTCCTTCGATGCCGTTAAGTCACACTGCTGCTTCTCTTTACAGGTTGGTGAGCTGCTGTAGGCGGTGACCTGTTCCAGCAGCTTATAGCTGTCGTCCAGCTTGTAGTGTTCGCGCTGGGTTTCCATCGCCTTAACCGCGGCCTGTTTAAATTCAGGCGAGTCATTGGTGATGACCGGGTTAAACGTTGGATCCATGGTGCCCATTTTTTCCTGATGATGGACAGGCACGTCACAGCCGGGGAATGCACCGGTGATAAAGAACTGCGCGGTGGCGACGGTGCGTTGCAGGCTGTTAGCATAGGCGTAAACACTCTGCGGCGTCGGGCACTCACCGCTCTTCACCAACCCCTGCTGCGCCAGCCATTCACGCATGTAGTGGCCCATATAGACCTCCAGCACGCCCCCTTTGGTGGTGAGCTGTCCGCCGGGAACGTCCCATTCAGGCCACGATTGCGCGGTGGATTGCTCCAGCACGCTGCCGTTATTGGCCAGCGGCGCGCGCAGGTTGTGGCGACTCATCAATAAAACCTGCTCAAGCTTGTAGCCATCCGGCGTGGCCTCAGCCTGCACCAGGCCTGGGGTAAAACAGGCCGTCATCAGCAGCGAGGTGATTATTTTTTTATTCATCCCTTATTCCTCAAGAGGTTATTACAGCAATAGCGACGCCCTGAGTGTGGCAGAAAAATGCGCTCGTGCCTGGTAAGAGGATCGCAAAACCAGCGATGAACCTTTTGTTTATAGCCCAATATCCCGCAGCTTTTCCCCGGACATCAACTTCTTCTCGATGTTTTCAAGCGTCACGCCTTTGGTTTCCGGGATCAGCCAGTAGGTAATCCCGACAAACGCCAGGTTCAGCACGGTGTAAATCCAGAAAGTAGAAGCGGCACCAAAGTTATCCAGCAGCGTCAGGAAGGTCGCGCCAATAATCATATTGGAGACCCAGTTGGTGGTCGTTGAACAGGTGACCCCGAAATCACGGCATTTCAACGGCTGAATTTCCGAGCAGAGGATCCAGACAACCGGTGCGGCACTCATCGCATAACCCGCGATGCACATCATTGTCATACCAACAGCCAGCCAGGAAAGCCCGCCTGAAGCCGCGCCGCTGTCAACCTGCATCAGGCAGTAGCCCAGCACCAGCGTGCCCAGCGCCATCACGGTAAAACCAATTTTTAATGCGGGCTTGCGTCCGTTTTTATCGACGGTGAATACAGCGATAAAAGTCGCAAACATGAAGGTTAAGCCAACCACCACGGTCGCTATCATCTGCTCATGGGTTGTGCTGAACCCGGCCATTTCGAAGATTTTCGGCGCGTAATACATGATGATATTCATGCCGGTGAATTGCTGCATCGCCTGTAGCAACATCCCCAGGTAGACCGCACGCCTGACGTTGCGGTTACTTTTGAACAGCGCCCACCCACCCTGTTTGACCTTCAGGCTCTCGCGAATTTCGTTCAGCTCTTCACGTGCCTTTTCTGAGGTATCGCGCAGCATGCGTAGCACTTCCTCCGCCTTCACGTGTTGGCCCTTCGCCGCCAGCCAGCGCGGACTATTTGGCAGGAAGATCACCATCACCAGCAAAATGACGGCAGGCAGCGCCAGCACGCCGAGCATCGCTCGCCAGTTGCCGCTGTAGCTCAGCGCGGTATCAGACAGGAAGGCCAGCACGATGCCAAGCGTCACCATCAGCTGGTACATGCTGATCATTTTCCCGCGGACCTTTTCCGACGCCATTTCAGACAAATAAAGAGGAGCCGTGTAAGAGGCTATCCCTACCGCGACCCCAAGTATCACGCGGGCAAAAAGCAGAACCTCAAGATTGGTGGCAAACGCGGATCCAAGCGAACCTGCGATAAACAAAATCGCCCCGGCCAGCAGGCTGTACTTGCGCCCCAACCGATGAGACAGCCAGCCATTAAATAGCGCGCCGAGCGCAGCGCCCAGCATCATGCTGCTGACCACCCACTCCTGAGCGCGGCTGGATAAGGAGAAATGGTCGGTCAAAAACGGCAGCGCACCGGCAATCACACCGATATCCAGACCGAACAGTAATCCGGCAACCGCGGCAGAGACTGAGACGAACATATTCATGCGGCGAACGTTACGTTCATGCGCTTGCTGGATTAGCGGGGCATCACTGACATACGACATGCTACAACTCCTGCCTGTACGGAAATATTGGTTTTCCTAACGGTATGAGATTACACACCACGCAGGTCAGGCCTAAACAGGTGAAGAGATGGATAAACCTGCTACACCACTGCGTTTTGTGATGCAGGTTTCAATTACACACTGTCGAGACTGGTGAAAAAAACCCGTCAACCATTTATATTTAAAGATAAAAATTTTAAACATTATGATACATGGGAAACAGTTAACTTAAATGGATATGGATGATTTTCTCTATCAATGTGAATAAAACAAAGGCCACCTGAATTACGTGCGGCGCATGACAAGACGGTAATGATCCAGATAAAGGCAAATAACCCTCAAATAAGTCACACCAGACAAGCTGCACGATAACAACTGAGATGAAGTAACCCTCTCTCCAGGAGATCATTTTTTAACCTGTTTTGTGATCCACTCCAAAAATAGACAAAGCAAACTATATGCGCACTTAAAAAGCATTTAACTCTCACTAATACGATGTTAGTTTGTTTTTTAGACACATCATTGCCGATTAAACGCTCAATTAGTTTTGAATACAAACTAAGGAGGTACGTCTTGAACCTCAATGTTCCCAATACGTTACGACGGATGAACGCTTCTGTCGTGCTCAATGTGATTCGTCAAAATTCACCGCTTTCACGCGCTCAGATCGCCAAGCTAACCGGGATCACGAAGGCCACCGTTTCTGAAATAGTCAGCGACTTACTGGATGAGAAAATTATCTATGAGAGTGGGTTCAGCGAAACAGGAGGGTTAGGTCGTAAAGGAGTGCTGGTAAATTTTGATCCTGACCACGGGCTTGGAATTGGTATTGACCTGGGAGGAACGAAAATTACTTTCTCGCTGTTTAATTTAAACGCAGAAATATTAGCCCAACGTCAGGAGCCCACTTATCCGGTCACCACACGCATTGAATTTATCGACAGGTTTAGTGCAAGTATTCAGGCATTTATTGAATATCATCAAGTTCCCCGGGAAAAATTAAGAGTCATGGGTATCGCGACGCCAGGCATTGTTAATCATCTTAGCGGCGTCGTTTTAGAAGGTTCGCCAAATCTCCCCGAGTGGGACAACATTCCTCTCGCCGCAGAGCTGAGCAGCAGGTTGAATATCCGGGTAATTCTGGAAAATGATATTCGTGCGGCTCTTGTCGGGGAGATGTGGCGCGGTAAATGTCGGCATGTGCATAGCGCGGCGTTGATCGGGATAGGTACAGGGCTGGGCGCAGCGTTGCTTGTCGATGGAAAAATCATCCGCGGCGTTAATAACGCAGCGGGTGAGATTGGATACATGATGTTTGAGCGTAGCCATTTGAGCCAGAACTGGCGAAATAAAGGTTGCTTCGAGAATTACTGCTCGGGATCGGGTCTATCCGGTCGAATAGAAGAGCTAAGTGGCGCCTCAATGTCGGCGAAAGAGATCCTACAGGCGGCAGCCAGCAGGGAACATTTGCCCAATCAGGTGGTTGAAGAACTGGCAGATTATCTCACCATCGGCATCATTAATATCGTCAATATTGCCAACGTTGAGAAAATTATCCTTACTGGCGGCGTTGCTCAATCAGCTGCACTCTTTCTGCCACGTGTGCAGGCTAATCTCGATCGGCATCTTTTTGCTAATACCCGGGTTTTTGTTGAACTTTCAGAGCTGAAAGAACAGGCACCGTTATATGGAATTGCGATGTTGGCATTAGACGTCGTTTACCCTTCCATTCATTTTATGCCCGATACCCAGATCAATTAAATACAGTCGTTATAAACAATACAGGAGTCAACTATGGCGGGGATACATCTGCACCCTCACGATATTCTTGACGAAGGCGTCGGACCGATACTCAAGCGTATTGGTAAAATGAAAACGGTAAAGGATCTCTTTATCGAAGTGAATACCATCTTCGAACGTAATCCTTATCCTGTTGGTTCGTTGCCGCATAATCCTAAAAATTCATTTATTCAAGGTACAGGGACCCTACACGTCAAAATAAATGCTCAATCACAGCGTCTTTATCAGCGAATTGATCCAACCATTGATCAGGGAAACGATCCGCTGAAAATATTGAAGGATGCGACTGAAGGTAGCACCTGGCGGGTGATCCCCTGGGCAAATATCCTGAATGGGGATTTCGGCGGTACGGTTGCTGAAAATCAGGTTATTGATTTTAATGGTGATCCTATTGAACATTGGCTATGCCCGAACGGGCCGGATGTTATTGAATTCTGGAAAATGACCTTTCGCGCCATCAAAGAACAATATGGCTATTCGACTTTTTTAATTGACCGTATTCGTTATCCGGACTGGGCTGGCAAAAACGTCCGGCCTGGCGGGCTGTTTACCTGTTTTTGCCCTCATTGTCAGCGAGAAATGGAACAAACGGGGATCAGCGTTGCGGCCGTTCGTGGAAAGCTTGCGACGCTCGCGGCGCTCTTAAATAAAGGATGCTTTGATGAAACAGTCGATGCCTTACTCAAGGATCCTTTATTGCAGCGCTGGCTAGCCTTCCGACAGAACAGCGTGTCACGTTTCGTACAGCGCTTGCTGGCAGAAATTGATGAAATGAGTGACGGAAAAACAGAATTATGGCTCGACTTATGGCCACCCGCCTACGCCTGGATTTTGGGTCAGGATTACAGCGCGCTAACTCAGTGTTCATCCACCCTCAAACATTTCCCATATCATAAGCTTGGCGGCGGCGCCGATGTTCAAGGATTGATTGAGTATTTTGCCCATGACCCCCAGCAGCATGAACGTGCATTCACCGCTTTTAAGCGGTTATTTAATCTGCCCTATGCTCTTAGTTATCGGCAATTTAAGGCCAACGGTTTTCCCATCGCGTTTGTGCAACAGCAAAATAATCTGGTGCGCAAACAATCCCAGCCAGGGACGTTTATTTATAGCGGAATTCAAATGTGGAATATTGCCCCCGCGCCTCTACTTGAAGCAGTTGAAGCCGCTGAACAAAGCGACTGTGATGATCTTCTTTACTACTGCTATGGATGGGCTGAGGAAGAGCTATTTGATTCGATGAGCCGTCACGGGCGATAGTCTAAAAATACATTCGGAGGTATCAGATATGGCTAATAAACAAAAGTGGAAAGTCTTTTTCCTGCTATTTGTCACCATGTTCCTGCTTGGTGGAATACAGAATACCAAAGGGCTGATCCTTGAACAGGTTCAGCATGATATTAATCTCGATATTGGCCAGATCGGTACGCTGATAGTCGTGTTCCAGATAGGATTTTTAGTAGCAAGCTTGTTGACAGGTTATTTGACGGACAAGAAAGGCCTGAAGATCATGATGCTTACCGGCTCCGTGATGATGGCGGCAGGTCTTATTGGCACAAGTCTGGCATACGGTATCCTTTTCTTCTTTGGATTCTATTTGATTATCGGCGTCGGTATCGGATCAATGCTGGTATCGATAGTTACGGTCATTCCGACATTCTACAAAGAGAAAAGCGGTATGATGTTTAATATCTCCAACGCGATGTTTGGCGTGGGTATGATTGTAACGCCTCTTATTTTGCAACAACTTTTCTCTCATGATATCTCATGGCGTATTTTTTATGTTGGAATTGCTGTCATTGTGGCGATCATCATTATAGTGCTTGCCAGCCTGAAACTGGATAAAGCACAGGGCATGGAGATGCATCTTTCTGATTTTGTTTGCCTGCTCAAACATGGACGATTGATGCTGGTGATCTGTTTTATTGTCTTCTATGTTGCAGCCGAAGCGGCATTTTTAAACTTCTTCCCTATCTTCTACGGTTCCCTGGATATCAGCGGGTCATCTACGCAAGATAAGATGGCGACGGCGGCTTATGTGATATCCAGCTTCGCCGTGCTGTTTACCGTCGGACGCTTTATCGGTGGTTTTATTAATATGAAGTTGGGAGATCGTAAGACGTTAATTTTATTCTCGCTTTTCTCACTGATTTCCATTGTTATCAGCCGACAGTTTGCGGAGAGTTTTGTCTATCTGTTTATGGTGTTTGGTTTTTCTATGTCAGTGCTTTTCCCAACCGCCTCAGCCGCTGCGACAAAGCTAACGGATAAGAGTGGTTCCGCTATGGGGCTTATTTATGTCGCGTCAGGTTTGGGCGGAGCCTTCGCGGGCTGGCTGATTGGGCAGGTTTCTCAGCTGTACGGCGTATCAGTAGGATTCAACTTAATCATTGGTTTTGTTGCCATCTCATTTATCCTTACCCTCTTTATCCGTGAGAAAACGGTCACTTCATAATGCATTGATACCTCTGATAAGTCAGCTCACTTAATCAAATCGTGACTGACTTGCCAGGGGATAGGCACTTATCTGGTTGATACCAGCAGTTTTTTAACATTTCCTGCCGCAATGACCAGCAGGCGGACGAGTGCGCTCAAGCAATACTTAATAACATGCCGAAAAGTCGCAGCAACGAAAAAGCCCCAGCTTATTTCTAAGCTGGGGCTTAAATGTTGGCGGAAGCGCAGAGATTCGAACTCTGGAACCCTTTCGGGTCGCCGGTTTTCAAGACCGGTGCCTTCAACCGCTCGGCCACACTTCCAACGAGGCGAACTATAAACATACCCATACTTCATGTAAAGCACGAATTTGTTCGTTCGCCTGAAAAACAGCCAAATTTAATCCATTTGACTGAAACACCAACAATTTGATTAGTTTAACAACACTTTTAGCTGTCTTTTTCTGACTGGCGTTAGTGCTTTTTGATGTACATATCTTTGGTGTAGTAGAACGCGAGGTTGTTTGGCGCATAGCCACCGACATAGGGTTTTACCAGCTGTGCCAGAACATAGTGGTAAACGGGGATGGCAGGAACGTCTGTTGCCAGCCGATCTTCAGCCTGCTGATAGTATTTACCCCGCTCTGCCACATTATCCGCTTTTGCTGCGTGCTTAAGCGCATCGTCAAACGCCGCGTTGCTGTACTGGGAGGTGTTCTCAGAATCGCCGGTTCGGAAGTTATTGAGAAACGTTGCGGCATCATCATAATCTGCAATCCATGCATAGCGTACCGCGTCGAAGTTGCCGCTGTGCATAGTATCGAGCATGGTTTTCCATTCCTGATTTTGCAGCTTCGCCTCCACGCCCAGCTTTTTACTCCACATTGAGCTCACCGCAATGGCTATGCGCTTATGGCTTTCGGAAGTGTTGTAGAGCAGATTGAAGCTCAGCGGATGGGATGCATTAAAACCAGCCTCTGCCAGCAGTTTTTTAGCCTCTGCGACACGCTTTTCATGACTCCAGTTCGCATAGTCAGGGGATTTCAGCTCCACGCCACCAATTATCTTCTGGCTGAAGACCCAGGCCGGGATCTGCCCCTGCCCCAGCACTTTCCCGGCAATAATGTCTTTATCCAGAGCCATATTTAATGCACGGCGAACCCGGGCATCATTAAACGGTGGTTTGGTGGTATTAAACTCGTAGTAGTAAGTCGCCAGTTTTGGGGTGACATGAACCTGATCGGGAATGGATTTTTTCAGCGAGGCGAACAGCGTCTGGGGTATCGTAAAAACAATGTCTATTTCACCCGCTTTGTAGCGGTTGACATCCGCCGTTTCAGAGCTGATTGGCAGATAGGTCACCTGATTAATTACGGTATGGCTGTTATCCCAGTTCTGCGGATTACGCTGAGCCACAATCTTCTCGTTAACGACCCACTGCGATGGCTTATACGCCCCGCTGCACACAAAGTTTGCGGGCTGGGTCCATTTCTCACCAAACTTCTTAATAATAGCTTGATTGACGGGAACTAACGACGGGTGCGCCAGCATGGCAAGGAAGGAGGCTGTGGGTTGAGTCAGGGTTATTTGTAGCGTGTTAGCATCCACCGCCTTGACACCCAGGGTATCTAACGACTTTTTACCTTCTGCAATGTCGTGCGCGTTAACGACATGCATATTTCCCAGATAGCTCGCGTAAGGTGAACCCGTTTTAGGGTCAACCAGCCGCTGCCAGCTCCAGACCACATCCTGCGCGGTAATTGGCTGCCCGTTTGACCATTTGATACCCGGCCTGAGATGGAACGTCCAGACGGTGCTCTCCTTCTCTTCCCATTTATCCGCCAGCCGCGGCTCAATGCTGCCATCGTTTCTCACGGAGACCAGGCCATCGAAGAAATCGCTTATCAGGTTAAACTCAACGTCACTTTCAACCTTATGAGGATCAAGGGAAGCTGGCTCACTACCGTTATTGCGAACCAACTCCTGTTTTGCTGCCAGTTCGGTCCCTGCGGGTACGGTCGCGGCCCATGTTCCACACGCAGTAGCTGTTAAACTGAGCGCGACAAAAGTTTTGATCAATGTGTTGTGGTTGTTTGCTTTCATTAAACACGCCTTATTTGAGTTATAAATGACGGTACCGTTACAACTCTTAACGATGAACGTATTGAAAAGCTATAGTTTTCAGCAAAGTATAAGCAACCAATCTGGAACGAAACCTGTACATTTTTACGCCACCAGCAGGTAAAGATGGGTAAAAGAACTTTCGTTCACCAGGGCCCCCGCTTATTCTCCGTGACTATATACACCTACAAGAGAGTCTCTGAATGGATCGCATAATTACCTCCTCGCGTGACCGTTCGTCACTGTTAAGCACTCACAAGGTGCTGCGAAACACCTATTTCCTGCTCAGCCTGACCCTGGCATTCTCCGCAATGGTGGCGACGGCCAGCACCGTGTTGAACCTGCCGTCACCGGGGCTGATTCTGACGCTGGTTGGAATGTATGGTCTGATGTTCCTGACCTACCGTCTGGCCAACAAACCTACGGGTATCATCGCCGCCTTCGCCTTTACCGGCTTCCTGGGTTACATCCTGGGCCCTATCCTTAACGCTTATCTGTCTGCCGGTATGGGCGACGTTATCGGTATGGCGCTGGGCGGCACCGCGCTGGTGTTCTTCTGCTGCTCGGCCTATGTGCTGACCACCCGTAAGGACATGTCTTTCCTGGGCGGTATGTTAATGGCGGGTGTGGTCGTGGTGCTGGTAGGCATGGTGGCGAACATCTTCCTGCAGCTGCCGGCTTTGCACCTGGCAATCAGCGCGGTGTTCATTCTGATCTCCTCCGGCGCAATCCTGTTTGAGACGAGCAATATCATTCGCGGCGGCGAGACCAATTACATCCGCGCCACGGTGAGCCTGTATGTTTCTTTGTACAACATCTTCATCAGCCTGCTGAGCATTCTGGGTTTCGCCAGCCGCGACTAACGGCAGCGTAAACAGTTTATTCAGGCCATAAAAAAGCGGGGAGTGTCATATGACGCTCCCCGCTTTTTTTATCTACAGCGATTCAATACCGCCGTTTAACGATTTACTGATTACCGATTTGATCGCCGTACGGCAGCGAGTCGTAATCAAACAATCCTTTTTTCTTGTAAGGATTACCAATCCAGCGGGTGGTCTCCACAAACTGTGGGCTGGTGATTGCACGAGTCGCATCGTAGCCGTCATAGCTTAAACCGGCCATATCGGACCAGGTGTGGATCAGTTCCGAGCTGCTGTATTTGCGGTTTACATCATCAGAGAAATCGCGTGGATGGTTCTCCTGCCACTTCGGTGATGTCCAGAGAATAAACGGCACGGTATACATATGGCGCGTTGGGCTTGCTTCGTTACGCCCCTGCGTCTGATGCGGGGCCGTATCGTAAACTTCTTCACCATGGTCAGAGAAATAAAGCAGGAAGCCGTTTGGATCCGTCGCTTTGTAGTCTTTGATGATCGAAGAAACTACGTGGTCATTGAACAGGTTCGCGTTGTCATAACTGTTGTATGACTCCTGCTGGCTCTGGCTCAATCCCGGTGGCAAGCCATCAGTCTTACCGCTAAATTTATTCCAGCCGTCCGGGTAGCGGAAATCGTAGCGGATGTGCGTGCCCAGCAGATGCACAATGATGAACTTCTTCGGTGCCGGGTCTGCCAGGACTTCTTTAAACGGTGCCAGCACGTTCGTGTCGTACTCACGCGCACTCTGAGTACGCTGCTGGTTCATGTAATACTGTTTATCGGTTTGTCTCGAGAAAACAGTCAACATGGTGTTACGCGCGGTCATCGTCTGTTGGTTGGTGATCCAGAAGGTTTTGTAACCCGCCTGCTTCATCATGTTCATCAGCGAAGGCTGTGACAGATAAAGATCGGGGTTTTTCTCATCAGCAAAGGTCAGCGCCTGCTGAAGGATTTCGATGGTGTAAGGACGGGAGGTCACGACATCATTGAAGACCGTCAGTTGCGGATCGGTTTTATGCAGCTTATCCAGCTCAGGGGTCGTCTCGCGAGGGTAGCCGTACAGGCTCATACGTCCGCGCTGAGTTGACTCGCCAATAACCAGGACTAAAGTGCGCGGCGCGGCTCCAGACGAATCCTTAAGATTTTTCAGTGGGGGAAGCGCATTGTTAGAGCTGAGTAAATTATTCAGGCTTGCCAGCTGCTGGCGATACTCCGTATAAGCAACAATCAGCTGCCATGGCGCAGCAGGCTCAAGGCGGGTGGACAGCTTAGCGACTGAATCGCCGAAGTCACGCTTTTTGAAAAGCATTTCTTTGCCGATCGGTTGCAGTATCAGACCATACAGAATGGCAAAGGAGACCAGCCAGCGCCACGGTTTTGGAATGTAAACAGGGCGCAAACGCGTCCAGAGAAAAATGACCACGGCCGTATAGGCCAGGGCGACCAGCAACAGTTTCAGGCTGAAATACTGGCTGATGAATTCGCTGGCCTCACTGGCATTGGTTTCAAACATCACGAACAGGACGCTCTGAGAGAACTCCTGTCCATAAACGACGTAATAACCCAGCGCCGCGAGAGAAGCTGCCCAGAGGACGATACCCAGCACAGCTGCGATAATACGGGTTCGGTCAGGGAAGAGGAAAACCGGAATCAGCCAGAGAGAGCTGAACAGCAAGGAGTCACGCAGACCGTTGCTGCCGCTGTAGCCGTTGAATAAAATGACAATCTGTAAAACCGAAGAGAAAAACCAAAAATAGAGCAAAAGCCATCCTAATGCTTTTGCACTGAACTGACGTTCAGCGGGATTTGAAGTGATACGCATGTTGTTCCCTGTCCTGATAAAGTACTAATAACCGTAATGTTTCAATCTTAAGAAAGCCTTAATGCCACCTGCCGATCAGCGCAGATTAAATGCATCCGGCGGCGCAGTTTACCGATATATTTGAAGTGTTGCTAAAACAACCGCAAAAATCTTTCTCTTGCTCTGGCTCCATCAGTATCCGGTTATTCCCCATTGACCTCCCGCGGGCACTCTTTTTTCACGGCCTGTAAATTTGGTACACTGCTTCTGGTTTGAATAATTTCGTGGATGAATATGTTAATTTTCGAAGGTAAAACCATCGAGACAGATGCTGACGGCTATCTGAAAAACAGCGCTGAGTGGAGTGAATCGCTTGCCGTTGCGATAGCAGAAAAAGAAGGGATTACGCTTGCGGTTGAGCACTGGGAAGTGGTGCGCTTTGTGCGCGAGTTCTATCTGGAATTCAATACTTCCCCGGCTATTCGCATGCTGGTGAAAGCCATGGCCAATAAGTTTGGCGAGGAAAAAGGAAACAGCCGTTATCTGTACCGCCTGTTCCCTAAAGGGCCAGCCAAACAGGCCACGAAAATCGCAGGCCTGCCCAAGCCGGTGAAGTGCATTTAATAGCGAATGCCAAAGTTGGTCCACTCCCGGTCCGGGTGATGCGGTTCAGTCAGAACTTTATCGACCCTGGCACTCCGTGGACCACCAGCTTTCAGCCATTCGATCAGTTGCTCCACCTTTCCAGCCTCACCGCACGCCAGCACTTCCACGCTGCCGTCATCCATGTTGCGGGCATAGCCCGTTAACCCCAGATTCTGCGCTTCGCGCTGCGTGCTGTAACGAAATCCAACGCCCTGAACCATGCCGTGGACCCAGGCGAGCGTACAAACAGATGCCATAACTTCCTCCGTTAAAGGTTCTTACGTTGCATTTCGCGGGTGTAACCCGGAAAATGACGACCAATTCTTAGCAAAACAGCATAGCAAAATATGACCGTACGTTTAGTGTTAACCAAAGGGCGTGAAAAATCTTTATTACGCCGTCATCCGTGGGTGTTTTCCGGTGCAGTAGCCCGCATGGAAGGAAAAGCGAATCTCGGTGAAACCGTCGACGTTGTGGACAGCAACGGCAAATGGTTAGCCCGTGCCGCGTACTCCCCATCTTCGCAAATTCGTGCCCGCGTCTGGACGTTCGATGCCAGTGAAGAGATTGATATCGCCTTCTTCACGCGCCGTTTACAGCAGGCGCAGCAGTGGCGAGAATGGCTTGCGAAACGTGACGGTCTGGACAGCTATCGTCTGATCGCCGGTGAATCCGACGGCCTGCCGGGTGTGACCATTGACCGCTTTGGTGATTTTCTCGTTCTTCAGCTACTTTCTGCTGGTGCAGAATATCAGCGCCCTGCGCTGGTCGCCGCGCTACAGAGCCTTTACCCACAATGCGCCATCTATGACCGCTCGGACGTTGCGGTACGTAAGAAAGAGGGGATGGAGCTGACTCAGGGGCCGGTAAGCGGTGAGTTGCCGCCTGACCTGCTGCCTATCGAAGAGCACGGTATGAAGTTGCTGGTGGATATCAAAGGCGGTCATAAAACGGGTTATTACCTCGATCAGCGCGACAGCCGTTTTGCCACTCGTCAATACGTGAAGGATAAGCACGTACTTAACTGCTTCTCCTACACCGGCGGCTTTGCGGTTTCTGCGTTAATGGGCGGCTGCAGCCAGGTCGTGAGCGTTGATACGTCTCAGGACGCGCTTGACGTGGCTAAGCAGAACGTCGAGCTGAATAAACTGGACCTGAGTAAGGCAGAGTTCCTGCGTGATGATGTCTTCAAACTGCTGCGTAAATACCGCGATGCAGGCGAGAAGTTCGACGTTATCATCATGGATCCGCCAAAGTTCGTGGAAAACAAAAACCAGCTGATGGGCGCGTGTCGTGGCTACAAAGATATCAATATGCTGGCCATCCAGCTGCTGAATCCCGGCGGCATTCTGATGACGTTCTCCTGTTCAGGTTTGATGACAACCGATCTGTTCCAGAAAATCATCGCCGATGCCGCCGTAGATGCCGGACGTGATGTACAATTTATAGAGCAGTTCCGTCAGGCGGCCGATCACCCGGTGATCGCAACCTATCCGGAAGGTCTGTATCTGAAAGGGTTTGCCTGTCGCGTCATGTAGCTTGAAAAGGGGGAAATTGACCGCATATCCCAATGCAGAGCAATATTCCCGGGAGGTGACTATGATTGCCAGCAAATTCGGTATTGGTCAGCAGGTCAGACACTCGCTGCTGGGTTATTTAGGGGTGGTCGTGGATATTGACCCTGAGTATTCCCTTGATGAACCGGCAGAGGACGAACTGGCCGATAACGACGCCCTGCGTGCCTCACCCTGGTATCACGTGGTGATGGAAGATGATGATGGCCAGGCGGTGCATACCTATCTTGCCGAGGCCCAACTAAGCTGGGAAGCTCAGGACGAACACCCTGAGCAGCCGTCAATGGACGATTTAGCTGCCTCAATACGGCAACAGCTTCAGGCACCTCGCCTGCGTAACTGACAAAACCCCGCAAATGCGGGGTTAGATTGCTGACAAAGAAGGAAAAAACGTGTTTTTTCCTTCTTTGTGGTAAGCAGGCGAAACTCAATGAATTGATTTTCCTTGTTATTTATTCGGTGAGATCTTTGCGAAGCTCATTCGCTTTAGGTTTGCGATCGGTCTGGTTTTTTTATTCGCTAGTAAAGAAAAGCGAGATGTGCTTATTTCGCCAGTCCCAACCTTGGGATTTCAATGGCCGGACAACGGTCCATCACCACGTTAAGCCCTGCATCCTGCGCCAGTACCGCCGCCTGCTCATTGATGACGCCCAGCTGCATCCAAAGCGTTTTAGCGCCAATGGCAATGGCGTCTTTCGCAACTTCCCAGGCCGCTTCTGAATGACGGAACACGTCCACCATATCCACTTTTTCAGGGACTTCTGCCAGCGTGCCATACCCCTGCTGACCCAGCAGCGTTTTTCCGGCCACTTTCGGCGAGACGGGAATAACGTGGTAGCCCTGATCCAGCAGATAGGCCATCACCCGATAGCTTGGGCGATCTGGCTTATCGCTGGCTCCCACTAAAGCAATGGTCCGCGTGTTTTTTAAAATACTTTCAATATCCGTCTGTTTCATGACGCTCTCCGCCTGAAGGGTGTAGCCAGAAGTGTATGCCAAAGGTTTCACCCTCACCATCTTTCCCATACGGATGTATGAGAGCAAAAACCCAGAATATGTCTATATGTTAATGAGGTGGGATGGTGAAAAATTTTGATACATTCAGTCATGATTTCTTTGGGACGCGCAGGCAATGGAGAACAGAATGATTATCAGGCCAAAACGCTTTCTATTGTGCGCCCTGCTCTTGCCCGCTGTCGGTTGGGCTACCACCCTGCGTCTGTCGACGGATATCGACCTGCTGGTGCTTGATGGCAAGAAAGTTTCAAGCTCGCTGTTAAAGGGTGCAGACAGTATTGAGCTGGACAACGGCCCACATCAGATAGTGTTCCGCGTCGAAAAAAACATCCGTGCTAACCCCCGTGAACAAAGGCTCTATATTTCCCCACCGCTGGTCGTCAGCTTTAACACGCAGCAGATAAGCCAGGTCAATTTTAATCTTCCCCGCATCGAAAACGAGAAAGAGAGTGAAGCCTTTGACAGCACTCCCCATTTGCAGCTTCTGGATGGCAGTTCGGCGATGATTCCTATCAAGCTCGATGTGTTGACGCTGAAACCCGGCTCGCAGGGCTTTGATTATGAGAACGATACTCAACGCTACAATAAAGCGGGTAAGCCCGCTTCCATTCCCCAGTTTGCCGTCATGATGGCAGACGACAGCGCTTTACTGTCAGGGAGTTCTGAGCTGGATCCTCCCGTACGCTCATCAGAAACGCTTACCGAGCAAAGGCTTAAATACTGGTTTACTCAGGCGGATAAAACCACTCGCGAGAACTTTCTACGGTGGGTTAAAGAACACCCATCGCAGTAATCAGCCACATTTTTGATTCCCTTCTCTTGCGGCATCAGCGACTTCCAGTAAGCTGTAGCCAACGCAAATTAACCGGATAATTCTATGGAATCGACAAGCCGCACCCTTTCTGCCCAGAAGCACATTGCGCTGGTGGCACACGATCACTGCAAAAAAGCGCTTTTGAATTGGGTTGAGCGCCACAAATCCTTGCTGAGTCAGCATGTTCTCTACGCTACTGGCACAACAGGTAACCTTGTTCAGCGAGCCAGCGGGCTGGAAGTGAACGCTATGCTAAGCGGCCCAATGGGCGGCGATCAGCAGGTAGGTGCTTTGATTTCAGAAGGGAAAATTGATGTGCTGATTTTCTTTTGGGATCCGCTAAATGCAGTCCCGCACGATCCCGATGTGAAGGCGCTACTGCGCCTGGCAACCGTGTGGAATATTCCTGTCGCCACTAACCTCTCCACCGCCGATTTTATTATTCAGTCGCCGGCATTCAGCCGGGATGTGGAAATCCTCATCCCGGAATATCAGCGCTATCTTGCCGAGCGCCTGAAGTAATTAAGGCCGACCCGCCGCGGGCACGCCGAGGCGTTTGAGGATGTCGACAAAATCAGACGGCTCTTTTTTATTAAACATCAGCCAGACACGATGGCGTGCCCGCGTCATCGCAACATAAAGCAGTCGCCGCTCCTCGGCATCCAGATACTCTTCCGGCTGCGGTAACAGGGCCTGCTCCATTACCGACTCCCTTGCCGGCGCCGGGAAACCGTCTTTCCCCTGCTGTAAACCCAGCACGATAACGTAATCCGCCTGCTGGCCCTTGCTGGCATGAATCGTCATAAAATCGATAGCCAGTTTTGGCCAGCGCGTTGCCGCCTTTTCCAGGCTTGCCGGACGCAGGTGGTGGTAACGGGCCAGCACCAGTATTCGTTGTTCCGGTTTCGCGTAGCCACTCAGCTTGTCCAGCAAGGCTTCAAGCCGATCGTCCACCAACAGCGTCACCGACTTTTTATCACCTTTCGATAAGCTATTGAGCGGTTTCGCCAGCTGATTCGGGTTTTGCTGAATAAAGCTGTTGGCAATTTCACCAATGCGATCGTTAAAGCGATAGGTCGTGTCGAGCGCGCACTGGTCACCTTCACCAAAGTGGTGGGTAAAGGCCGTTGTCAGCGCCATTTCCGCCCCGCTGAAACGATAGATTGCCTGCCAGTCGTCCCCTACCGCATAGAGGGATGTGTGTGAGTTCTGGCGGCGGAGCGCAGCCAGCAGCGCCGCACGCTGGGGGGAGATGTCCTGGAACTCATCCACCAGAATGTGCTTCCACGGGCTGATAAACCGGCCCTTTTCCAGCACGTTTACCGCCTGATGAATCAACCCCGAGAAATCCACGGCTTCCTCTGCCTTTAATGCACTCTTCCAGCATTTAAGTAAGGGGGCCATTAGTTTGACGCGTTTAGTAAAGACGTCGCGTATCTCTTCCGGGCAGTTGGCGATCATTTCCGCCTGCGAACCGCCGTGCATACGCATCAGACTCAGCCAGCGATCCAGACGGCTGGCGAGCCGTTTGGCCAGGCGCTCATCACGCCAGTATTCACCTTCGGGAACCTCCCACTCCAGCTCTTCGCTAAGCCATTCACGCCAGCCTTTGGCCTGCGCTTTTTTCTCCCGGCACTGCTGCTGCCAGTTTTCGATTAAGAGCTTATGGCGTGCGCTGGTGTCTGACTCCAGCTCGCTGATACGCGGCGCTTTCTTGCTGCCCTGTTGGATAATGTGTAGCGCCAACGCGTGGAAAGTCCGGGCGGTAATCGCATCGGTATGTAAGCGTTCGGCAATTCGCTCATCCATTTCCTGTGCGGCCTTGCGCCCAAACGCCAGCAGCAGAATCTGATCTTCCGTCGCCTCGCCCCGTTGCAGAAGCCAGCCAGCACGGGCCACCAGCACCGATGTTTTACCGCTCCCTGCACCAGCGAGCACCAGTAGGGAATCTTCACCGTTGACGACGGCGCGTGCCTGGGATGGGTTTAAGGGGGAACTTTCTACCTGCTCGAAGAAACTGGCATACTTTTCAAGCATGCGCTCTGTGTAGGCTGCGTTTCGCTCATGGCGGCGTCTGTCGCCCTGCTCAAGCCATGCTTTGCAGTTCAGCCAGGCTTCGCGACAATTATCAAACTCTTCCAGCCGCTCCTGAGGCAAGGGTAACGCGGCAAATGCCCCCCTGACATTCTGCTGTAAGGCTTGCATATCACTGCGTTTGAACCATTTTTCCTGCTGCGTCCGGAGCATTATTTCATCGTACTGTTCACAAAGAACCTGCGCTGCAACCTCGCTCATCTCTGCACTCCAGGCCTGCCAGAGCGTATCAAGATGGTGGTAAAAACGCTGAGTCTCCCCCCACTCGGTGCCGTGCAGCCGCACAACTTTATCTTCCGGCAACAGAAACTCCAGCTCACCCCACACCAGACCACGCTTGATGTTGATCGCCACCAGCTGGTTGAATGGGATAAGGTATTCATGACGATCGCCCTTTACCTCAACGCCCGCGCTGAGGAGCTTCACGCGATTGTACGGGTGCTGTGCTAAATGTTTGCCAAGGGCGGTCGCTTTGAGTTCCATTACGCTTTATCTGCTCCTGAGTGAAGTTGCTGCTAAGTTTACCTGCCGAAGGAATGACGCTCCAGGGTAAAAACGCGTTACAATTGTTGTGGTTATTCATTGTATGACATTTACTAACGAAGAGTGCTTATGCGTACTGTCCTTAATGTATTGAACTTTGTACTGGGTGGTTTTTTAACAACCCTCTCCTGGTTACTGGCCACCTTCGTCAGTATTATTTTTATTTTTACGCTGCCGCTAACGCGATCCTGCTGGGAAATTACCAAACTTTCCCTCGTACCCTACGGTAACGAAGCTATTCATGTCGATGAACTTAATCCACAAGGGAAAAGTTCACTCCTCAATACCGGCGGCACGCTGCTGAACATCTTGTGGCTGATTTTCTTTGGCTGGTGGCTATGCGTGATGCATATCATGACCGGGATCGTGCAATGCGTGTCTATTATCGGTATCCCGGTAGGCATCGCCAATTTCAAAATTGCCGCCATTGCCTTGTGGCCGGTGGGACGCCGCGTGGTCCCGGTCGAGGTTGCTCAAGCCGCACGTTCCGCCAACGCGCAACGTCGTTTTCAGTAATGCAAAGGAAAGTAGCTACTAATGCTTAGTCCTATTTTCCGTCGCTACACCTGGAACAGTGCCTGGCTCTATAACTTACGCATTTTTATTGCGTTAACCGGTACGGCAGCCCTTCCCTGGTGGCTCGGGGAGGTCAAACTCACCATTCCGCTGACACTTGGAGTCGTTGCGGCAGCGCTGGCGGACCTGGACGATCGCCTGACGGGCAGGCTGCGTAATCTGCTCATCACCCTGGTGAGTTTTTTTATTGCCTCAGCTTCTGTCGAACTGCTGTATCCCTGGCCGTGGCTTTTTGCGCTTGGATTGATGATTTCAACCAGCGGATTTATTCTGCTCGGCGGACTGGGCCAGCGCTACGCTACCATCGCCTTTGGCGCGCTGCTCATCGCCATCTACACGATGTTGGGCATTTCTCTCTACGATCACTGGTATCAGCAACCGCTGCTGCTGCTGACCGGGGCCGTCTGGTATAACTTGCTGACGCTTGCTGGCCATCTGATCTTTCCGATTCGTCCGTTACAGGACAATCTGGCCCGCTGTTACGAACATCTTGCACAGTTTCTGGACGTTAAAGCCACGCTGTTCGACCCCGATATTGAAGACGAAAGTCAGGCTCCCATGTTGGGGTTAGCAATGGCTAACAGCCAGTTGGTTACCACGCTCAACCAGACAAAAGCCTCTTTGCTGACCCGCTTACGGGGCGATCGGGGGCAACGCGGTACACGGCGTACGCTGCACTATTATTTTGTAGCCCAGGATATTCATGAGCGCGCCAGCTCATCGCATATTCAGTACCAGGCCTTAAGAGATAAGTTCCGCTACAGCGACATCATGTTCCGTTTCCAGCGGCTGCTCACCATGCAGTCCCAGGCCTGTCAGCAGCTTTCACGCTCTATTTTGTTGCGCATGCCTTATCAGCACAATGACCGCTTTGAACGTGCATTTACGCATCTTGAATCGGCAATAGATCGCGTCAATGCAGCCGACCCGGCAGGCAGCGAGAAAAAAGCGCTCGGCTTCCTGTTAAACAACCTGCGAGCCATCGACGCTCAGCTTGCCACCATTGAATCTGAACAGGCTCTGGCTGCCCCGCTGAACGAAATGGAAACCCGGCTCGCCGATGACAGACTGACGGGCTTTGGAGATATCTGGCAGCGGTTGACCCGGAACCTGACGCCCGAATCAGCCCTGTTCCGCCACGCTGTACGCATGTCTACCGTGCTTTGTGTCGGTTACGCGTTTATCCAGTTTACCGGCCTGCAGCACGGGTACTGGATACTGCTAACCAGCCTCTTTGTTTGTCAGCCCAATTACAGTGCGACGCGCCGTCGTCTGGCATTGCGTATTGTGGGAACCCTGGTCGGAGTGGCGATTGGCCTGCCCATTTTGTTTTTTGTCCCTTCACTGGAAGGGCAACTGATTCTGATAGTGATAACAGGCGTACTGTTCTTTGCGTTTCGTCATGTTCAATACGCTCACGCAACGATGTTCATTACCCTGCTTGTTCTGCTGTGCTTTAACCTGCTGGGTGAAGGCTTCGAAGTGGCCCTACCGCGTATTGTCGACACGCTTTTGGGTTGTGGTATAGCCTGGGCCGCGGTGAGTTTCATCTGGCCAGACTGGCGTTTTCGCCGCTTACCTCTTGTTGTCGAGCGGGCGTTTAATGCAAACTGCCGCTATCTGGACGCGATTCTTGAGCAGTACCATCAGGGAAGAGATAACCGTCTCGAGTATCGAATCGCGCGGCGTGATGCCCATAACCGCGATGCGGATTTAGCCTCAGTGGTATCCAATATGTCCTCTGAACCCCGGGTCACACCAGAAACCCGTGAGACTGCGTTCCGCTTGCTGTGCCTGAATCATACTTTTAACAGCTATGTTTCAGCGCTGGGTGCGCACCGCGAGAAACTGACCAATCCTCAGATCCTGCTGCTGCTTGACGATGCGGTTTGTTACGTCGATGACGCTCTGCATCATCTTCCTGCGGACGAAGAACGCGTTCAGAAATCTCTTCGCGGTCTGTCAGAGCAGATCGCGAAAATCGAACCCTGCTCGGAGACAAAAGAACCCTTAGTCGTGCAGCAAATTGGTTTGCTGGTCGCTCTGCTACCGGAAATCTCGCGTCTCCGGCAGCACATTGTTCAGGAGATTGATTAACGTCGTTTACGCTGCTCGTACTGTTTGTACCATTCAGCTAGCTCCTGGCGAGTTCTCGCCGGGAGCGCTGCTTCATGAATCCCGGATATTGCTCCCGCCAGGGATAAAAGAATTTTCAGGCCAACGCACTTTTTAACGGTGCGCAACTTAATCCAGCTACGCCGTGCTCCGTAAGCATACAGCGTGCGGATGTCCGTAATACCTGCTTCCCAGAGCATAATTTCCAGATTTGCAGACAAGTTGGGCAAATCTTTCAAACGCTTCTGGAGCTTACGTCCTGAACGTTCCCGACGGGCGCTTCTTAACGCTTCCGATGAGAGATGCAGCAGTTTATTCGAATCCTCCCAAAGCTCATCATCAACGCGGTAATAGTTCAGCGCTATGGGGCGGCCGCGTTTGCTGAAAATCAAAGGCGGAGAAGCTTTCGTCACAAAATAACTTTCACACTCTTCGCATGCCCGCAGATAAAGTTCCCCTTCAGAAATCATGGCAAAAACCACAGTTTCAACGGAAAGACTGTAGCCACCGAACTGCGCATGATATTCAACATCGCCCAGAGGTGAGAGATATTCTTGCGACTGATGTATCCTTTCGTAAGACTTCATACTCATGAATATATCCTTACTTTTCATGGATTAAATTACGCTTTATTTATTACCCCTTCCCGTAACAGAAAAATAAGTAACCTGACTGCCGGCTGCAACAGCAAATTAAAAAATGCGCAATTTGTATGAAAAAATTGCGAGACGTCTTCCGAAATTTTGATTGATCTTTGCCCGAACAGGCATTACTGTATATGCATACAGTAACCCACCAGGCGGGATTCACTATGCATACTAATAACTACCGAACTCATCTTGCTCATCGCGCGACAAAAGCGCTCTCCCCTGCCGCTACACAGGCAGACCATGAGATCAGAGGATTGATTAGTGAAGTGGCCTACAGCGAAGACCAGCCATGGATGACTCAACTGTTGCTGCTACCGCTTTTACAACAGCTCAGCCAACAATCACGCTGGCAGCTTTGGCTCACGCCAAAACAAAAATTGAGTCGCCAGTGGGTTGAGGCGTCAGGGTTACCTCTTGCCAAAGTCATGCAGGTGAGTCAACTGGATGCACTTTTCACTGTTGATGCTATGGTAAAAGCACTGGAGACAGGAAATTACAGTGTTGTTATCGGCTGGTTATCGGATGAACTGACAGATGAAGAGCATTATCGACTGACTAATGCAGCTGAAAAAGGTAATGCGATCGGGCTCATTATGCGACCGAATCGCCCCCAGGGAACCGCTAACAGACCACGCAGTGGGCTAAAAATTCATTCTAGTTTGTATCATTAAGTAAATTTAAGATAAATCCTGGAACTTTTTATGTGATTCCTATAACGCCCTGTGTTTATTCGTGAATCCCCTTCGCAAGCCGCTTATGGCGCGACTCCAGGCCGAATCTCAAGCTTAATTTACCGCCAGAGATGTTAGCAAATGTGTACGCCAGTCGTTTTTTTTCATATGCCTGACCGAGTTCACACTTGTAAGTTTCTAACTACGTTGTAGACTTTAGCTCGCCAGGGTTGCTCTTCATAACACCGATTGATCGGTAGAGTAACAATTGAGCGTGTACCCGGGCGAAGGATTAAACCCTGGGCTTTAAGATTTAAGGCTCATGGCCTATTTGGATGATAATGAGGCGCAAAAAATGAAAAAGACAGCTATCGCGATTGCAGTGGCACTGGCTGGCTTCGCTACCGTAGCGCAGGCCGCTCCAAAAGATAACACCTGGTATGCAGGTGGTAAACTGGGCTGGTCTCAGTTCCATGACACCGGTTTCTACGGCAACGGCTATCAGAACAACAACGGCACAACTCACGAAAGTCAGTTGGGTGCTGGTGCGTTCGGTGGCTATCAGGTTAACCCGTACGTTGGCTTCGAAATGGGCTACGACTGGTTAGGCCGTATGCCTTATAAAGGCGACCAGGTTAACGGCGCGTTCAAAGCACAAGGCGTTCAGCTGACGGCTAAACTGGGCTACCCAGTTACTGACGATTTAGATATCTATACTCGTCTGGGTGGTATGGTATGGCGTGCTGATTCCACCAACAACGTTGTTGGTGTAGGTCGTCAGAGCGATCACGACACAGGTGTTTCCCCAGTATTCGCTGGTGGTGTTGAGTGGGCTATGACCCGTGACATCGCTACCCGTCTGGAATACCAGTGGGTTAACAACATCGGTGATGCACAGACCGTTGGTACTCGTCCAGACAACGGCATGCTGAGCCTGGGTGTTTCCTACCGTTTCGGTCAGGAAGATAATGCACCAGTTGTTGCTCCTGCTCCAGCACCAGCTCCAGAAGTACAGACCAAGCACTTCACTCTGAAGTCTGATGTTCTGTTCAACTTCAACAAATCTACTCTGAAGCCGGAAGGTCAACAGGCACTGGATCAGCTGTACACCCAGCTGAGCAACCTGGATCCGAAAGATGGCTCTGTTGTCGTTCTGGGCTTCACCGACCGTATCGGTTCCGACCAGTACAACCAGAAGCTGTCTGACAAGCGTGCACAGTCTGTTGTTGATTACCTGATCTCTAAAGGTATCCCAGCTAACAAGATCTCCCCACGTGGTATGGGCGAATCTAACCCAGTGACTGGCAACACCTGTGACAACGTAGGTCCTAAAGCTAAGCTGATCGATTGCCTGGCTCCAGATCGTCGCGTAGAGATCGAAGTTAAAGGTGTTAAAGACGTTGTAACTCAGCCTGCGGCATAAGTTACCGTTATAAAAAAACCCCGCCAAGGCGGGGTTTTTTATTGTCTGAAATCGGGGGAAATCGATAAGCGCCGGAGGAAAAAGCTTTATTCCTTACCGAGCAAAGCTTGCAGGTCCTGTTTCAGATTCGACATCTGACTGGCGTATTTCTCTTTGCGCTCAGCATCTTCAATCAGCTGTACAATCGTTTCTGACAGCGTACACCCGCGGCGCTGAGCCAACCCCGCCAGTCTTTGCCAGACCAGATATTCCAGATCGATAGATTTCTTGCGAGTGTGCTGATGCTCAGCGTTAAAATGACGCTTGCGGCGAGCACGAATCGTCTGCTTCATACGATTATGAAGCACAGGATTCATATGCTGCTCTATCCACCCAATGACCTGGACCGGTTGATTTTCAAGGCTAAGCAACGTATCTACGGCCTCTTTTGCCGCACTGGCCTCAATGTACCGTGTAATCAGTTCTCCTTCACGGTGCTTCTTAACCAGATACTTCCACTTCCAGCCGCTCTCGAGATTTTCTAACTGTTGATATTTCATCGTCATCTCAGTGTGACCGCGTAACTTACTTCAGGATAACAGTTTTTACCGCTTTCGCTCATCTGAAAAATGAAAGCTGTGAGCCTGATGAAGTTGTTATCAGCATTAACCGTGTGCTGCCCTCTCTATTCTTGTATAATCGCGCCTTTACATCTAATTAATAAATAGCGACTTTGACGACTAATCGACTTGAATGGCGAGCCCTTGTTCCCGATACCGAGAGTTATCTGGAACTGTTTGCGCAGCCTTATGACACCGACTCTGCTCCCTTCTGTGCTGTCCAGCCGCGTCTGTTTTACGGCCTGCAACAGCTAAGCCAACCGGTAGCCTCGGCTGATCTGATGCTGGTAAAAGCCGCTGAAGAGTTCGAGTACCTTAATCTGATAGCCACGGCAACGCGCGAAGTCTGGCAGCCCAACGAAACGCTGACGGGTGGCCAATATGCAATCGAAGGCAACCATGTCACGCTTCGCCCTGCGCAAGAAAACGATGATAAGTTCTGCGGCTACGGCGAAGTGGTCGTTGCTGACTGGATTGAAGCTGAGCAGCTGTTTGGCTGCGTACGCCAGTTTAACGGCGATGTTAGTCTTACCCCCGGCCTGATTCACCGCGCAAACGGTGGTGTCCTGGTGTTATCCCTGCGTAGCGTGCTGGCACAGCCGCTGCTTTGGTTACGCCTGAAACAGATGGTCATCCAGAAGCGCTTTGACTGGATCTCCCCGGACGAAACACGGCCGCTGCCGATCAGCGTGCCTTCCCTGCCATTAGATCTTAAGCTTGTCCTTGTCGGCGAACGGGAATCTCTTGCTGATTTCCAGGAGATGGAGCCGGAACTGGCTGAGCTGGCAATTTACAGCGAGTTTGAAGAGAACCTGCAAATTACCGCTGCGGAAGAGGTTGCGCTGTGGCGCCAGTGGATCCATGCCACTGCCCAGGCGAAGCAATTACCCTCTCCAGGAGAAGATGCCTGGACAACATTGATTCGCGAAGCTGTACGCTATACGGGCGATCAGGAAACGCTGCCGTTATCTCCCCTCTGGTTAACCCGCCTGCTTCGAGAAGTGACTGCCTTTACCGAGAACGATACTTTTAGCGGTGAGCAACTCACGCAAATGTTGGTTCAACGAGAATGGCGTGAAGGCTACCTTGCGGAGCGCATGCAGGATGAAATATTGCTCGAACAGATCCTCATCGAAACCGAAGGGGAAATGGTCGGGCAAATTAACGCGCTGTCAGTGATTGAATTCCCAGGCCATCCACGAGCCTTCGGCGAACCGTCGCGTATCAGCTGCGTCGTGCATACAGGCGACGGTGAGTTTACGGATGTGGAACGCAAAGCTGAGCTGGGCGGCAACATTCACGCGAAGGGCATGATGATCATGCAGGCGTTTCTGATGTCGGAGCTGCAGCTGGAACAGCAGATTCCCTTCTCGGCCTCCCTCACCTTTGAGCAATCCTACAGTGAAGTGGACGGTGATAGTGCGTCAATGGCTGAGCTGTGCGCATTAATCAGCGCCCTTGCAAATGTCCCTATTTATCAACATATCGCCGTGACAGGTTCAGTTGACCAGTTTGGCCGCGTACAGCCAGTGGGCGGGCTTAACGAGAAGATTGAAGGTTTCTTCCGCATCTGTCAGCAGCGCGAGCTGACGGGCGTGCAGGGAGTGATTATCCCTGTTTCTAACGTACGACATCTCTGCCTGCATCAGGACGTACTCGATGCAGTCGAAAAAGGACAATTCACGATATGGGCCATCGATGAAGTTGCTGATGCGCTACCCTTATTAACGAATTTGCCATGGGATGGCGAAGGACAAAATACGCTGATGCGGGCGGTCCAGGAGCGCATTGCTCAGGCCACCGCTCAGGACATTCGGCATCGCTATCCCTGGCCACTGCGTTGGCTCAACTGGTTCAACCACAACTGATCGGACTTGTTGAGCGTACACGTGTTAGCTAACCTGCGTGCTTCTTTATAAAAAGGCTTACTGTAGACATGGTAGATAAACGCGAATCCTATACAAAAGAAGATCTTCTTGCCTCTGGTCGTGGCGAACTGTTTGGTGCTGAAGGCCCACGCTTACCTGCGCCACCCATGCTGATGATGGACCGCGTGGTCAAAATGACCGAAGACGGCGGTCACTTCGATAAAGGTTACGTTGAAGCTGAACTGGATATTACTCCGGACCTGTGGTTCTTTGCGTGCCACTTCATTGGCGATCCGGTCATGCCTGGCTGTCTGGGCCTGGATGCCATGTGGCAGCTGGTAGGTTTCTATCTGGGCTGGCTGGGTGGCGAAGGCAAAGGTCGTGCGCTGGGCGTAGGTGAAGTTAAGCTCCAGGGCCAAATCCTGCCTACTGCAAAGAAAGTGACGTACCGTATTCACTTCAAACGCGTTATTAACCGTCGCCTGATCATGGGCATGGCGGACGGTGAAGTTCTGGTGGATGGTCGCGTGATTTACACCGCCACCGACATGAAAGTGGGTCTGTTCAAAGACACCACCGCTTTCTAATCCCCGAAAACGTGAAACCTCCGCCATGCGGAGGTTTCTTTTTCTAAAGAGACAGTGATTACGCGGTAACCGCCCTGTCTTCCATGGCTTCTCGCCAGCCTCCCATCCAGTACGACCTCTGATTTAGTGTCTGGTAAGGACATATCTCTTTGGAGCGTCCTGCGATACCTGCCTGATAACCACGTTGATGAGCCCGTTCCAGGCGATCTCGTTTTTGTCTCTTCATGCCTCGTTTCCCTCATTACTTTAGTCTGGTGGAAAGAAAACAGTGATTACAAAGCGTGCAACCACATCTAACGAATACCTGTAAACACCAGCATCGTCAATGCGCAAAATTCACGCCAATGTCATATTTGTGAGCTACACGGGATATCATTTGTACAAAAAATGTGAACTCGCACAGGTAACGAATTCAGCCCAAAAGAAAAGCTGCGCTTTACCGGAGAAGTAAAGTACGCAGCTTTTTTGTGCGGTACGGACTAATTAATTCAGGCGTGAAAGCTCGCTTGCGATGCTTTGAGCCTCTTGCTGCCAGGCCTGAGCGAGCGTTTTCACCATCGCATCATAACCATCTTCCTGCTGTTTGATCTCAATATGGAACGGCTTTTTGATGAGCTGTCCCTGATGATTTAACAGCCACTCGCCGCTGACCACAACTTTGCCGTCATAACGCCCGTGGAAACCGGTGACGTTAATATTCAGAGTATCCTGATCGTAACCCAGCGGTTGAGAAGCCACTACCCAGCCTGGTAATGCGCTTCCCAGGTTACTGACAAGCGTGGTCCGCAACTGCTGGTCCAGAGGACTTGCCCACAGATTATTGGTCGCAATGACGTACTTCACATCGCTGGTCTGGTAAACCACGCCGTTGCCGGCGAGGTAATCAGGCACAGAAACCTGCTCAACCCATAACAGATGAGTACCTGGCTGGCTCACAGCCTGCATAGCAGGCTTTGAGCTTTGAGGCAGCTGGTAATACGTTTTGCCGTCATCGCTGCTGCTACAGGCGCTCAGCGTCATTACCGCGAATAGCGTTAGCCACTTTTTCATTCTTTAGCCCTCTTCGGCTGGGGGTCCTTTTTATCCTTCGCTTCAAAGATCAGCGAATTGCTCTTATCGTTCAGTGTTCGCAGAACCGGCTGTAGCTCACGCAGCACCTGATCAAGGCGTTGCATATCCCCTACCATCTTATTGTAGGCGGCAGAACCTGGCTGGAAGCCTTGCATGCTGCGGTTCAGCTCGCGGAGCGTCGCCTGCATGTTTTCCGGCAAGGATTGCGTAGCCTTGTTGGACATCAGCTTATTCATGCTGTCGATGGTCACCTGCAGACGCTGCATCGTCCGCTGCGTTTCAGCGAGTGATTTAGTCGACTGTTCAATCATCGGGTTCAGCGGCAGATTGTTAATTTTATCCAGCGTTTGCAACAGGCTCTGTTGGATCTGCGCAAGGCCACCGCTCATGGTAGGAATGATCGGATAACCGCCAAAGGTTCTCATCTCCTTAATTGGATCGGCCTTCGGATAGAAATCAAGATCGACGTACAGCGCGCCTGTAATCAGGTTGCCAGTTTTCAACGAACCGCGTAACCCGCGCTTAAGCAGGCTTGCCAGACTGTCTTCAACATCAGTTTCGGAACCAACAATTCTCTGTAAGCGTTCAGGTTCAACACGAATCAGAATCGGAATGCGGAAATCATCGTTAAGTTTCTGACGCATACCTGAGGTGAAGAACGGGACTCGTGCCACTGTACCCAAACGAATACCGCGGAACTCAACCGGCGCCCCAACCTGGAGACCACGAACGGAGTCTTTGAAGAACATCATGTAGTCGATATGCTCGGTATAGAGCGAATCCTGAATACTTTTCTGATCGTCAAAGAGCTTGAATTCGCTTCCCGTTTGTACCGGCTCACCTGTCTCAAGGCTCTCAGGTACATCAAAGCTTACCCCACCGCTGAACAGCGTGGTCAGAGAACCCATCTCTACGCGCATGCCCTGCGAGGAGAGATCAACCGCCACCCCGCTGTCTTTCCAGAAGCGGACATTATTGGTGACCAGACGATCGTTTGGCGCACTGATAAACAGCTGATAACGCATGCTACGCTTTGTCGGATCGAAGGTGCTGGTTTCAACGGAACCGACGCGATATCCGCGGAACAGAACGGGATCGCCTGGAGAAAGCTGGCCTGCTTTATTACTGTCGAGAATAACCCGAATCCCTTTGGCATCAGGCGAAGCCAGAGGTGGCGAATCAAGCAGATCGTAGCGCTCCGGCTGCGGTCCTTTTGTGCCAGGCTGCAGCTCTATATACGCACCAGACAGCAGGGTGCTCAGGCCGGAGACGCCGCCACGCCCTACCTGCGGCTTAACGACCCAAAACACCGAGTCCTTATGCAGCAGTTTTTCCATTCCGGAATTGAGACGCGCGGTGATCTGAACGTGCAGCAGGTCATCAGAAAGCACGGTGCTTTCCACGACGCCGACATCCACGCTGCGGCTTTTAATGGTGGTTTTACCCGCCTCAATGCCTTCCGCGCTGGTAGTAATCAGCGTCACTTCCGGTCCCTGATGGCTGTAGTGATAAAACAGGATCCATGCGCCAATCAGCGCAGTCACTATGGGAAATATCCACACTGGTGACCAGTTTTTCACCTTGTGAACCTTCGCTTCCCCGCTTTTATTTTCCATGCTCAGACGACTCCTCATGGGTTGAATCTGATGCGCGATCCCAGGACAAGCGAGGGTCAAAGGTCATCGCAGCAAACATTGTCAAAATGACTACAAATGCAAACATAATGGCGCCGATCGCCGGATAGATATTCATCAGTGCGCCCATTCGTACAAGGGCTGAAAGAACGGCAATGACAAAAACATCGATCATCGACCAGCGGCCAACAAATTCCACAACTTCATAAATCAAATGCATCCGCTCGCTGTCGCGATCGCCATGGCCTTTGGCATCCCAGCACAGCCAGGCAATAGCCAGCATTTTCAGGGTTGGCACCATAATACTGGCGATGAAAATAACCATTGCCACCGGGAACGAACCCTCATTCCACAGCAGAATGACGCCGGCCAGAATCGTCGAGGGATACTTACTTCCGAGCAGCTCAGTCACCATGATAGGCAACAGATTTGCCGGCAGGTAAAGCATGATAGAGGTAAGCAGTAATGCGACGGTCCACTGCAGGCTATGCCGCTTTCTGATATACCCTTTGCTTTCGCAGCGGGGGCAAACCAGCTGGTCCGCGGGCACAATAGCGGTGCAGCAAGGACAGGAGCGCAGGCCCTGATTGATTCCCGGCACGCCCACTTTCAGCGGTTGGTCAATGACCGGCATGGGGGCAATATCGTCCCATAGCCAGCGTCTGTCGACGCACTGAAATGCCCGCAGCTGCAGAAGGCAGAACAGACACCAGGGAAGAAAGCTGCTGCCCACGCCGATATCGCCATAGGCCATCAGCTTAACAAAGCTGACCAGTACGCCGGCCAGGAAGATCTCCGCCATGCCCCAGGATTTCAGCTGGAAGAGCAATCTTGCCAGGGTGCGCTTAAGTTTGTCCGGCAAATTAACCTGATTAACCAGCACCAGAACAGAGATCAGGCAGAGCGCAGGTACGGCCTGAACGAACAGCATAAAAAAGACGCCGAGGCTTGAATAATCCTCAGAGAACATCACACCGGGGATTTCCAGCAGCGTAACTTCACTGGTAATACCGGCGACTTTCATGTTGATAAACGGGAAGAGATTAGCCAGCAGCAGCATAAAGAGCGCGACGATGGCATAAGCGGTAGGCCGCTGACGCGGAGATTCCCATTGGGTGACAAGCGTTGTGCCACAACGTGGGCAGGCGGCCTTATGGCCGTCCTGCAATACTGGCAGTGCTACCAGTAAATCACATTGTGGACACAATATGTGCGAACTCGGATGATGCGTGGCACACATATTGGGTCTCCTTTATTTACGCGCCGTTTTTCAGAGACTCGAGGTGCTCCCAGCGTTCAAAAGCATCTTCCAGTGCTTTCTCTGCCGTAGCCAGTTCGCTCAATACTTTTTGCGTTGTGTCATGCGGTTGATTAAAGAATTCCGCATCGCCCACTTTCGCCTGCAGCTCACCCAGTTCCGCCTCAAGTTGTTCAAGGCGTTGAGGTAACTGCTCCAGTTCGCGCTGCAGGTTATAGCTTAGTTTGCTATTGCCGCGTTTTACAGCTTCGGCCTTTACAGGCTCGCTCTTTTGTTGCTTATCCTGAGCGGGCTCACGCAAAGAACGGGCTGAGCCCTGCTGGCCTTTCGCGTCATGATAGCCACCGACGTAACGACCAACATGCCCTTCACCTTCGAAGATCCAGCATTCGGTGACGGTATTATCAACAAACTGACGGTCGTGGCTCACCAGCATAACGGTGCCCTGATAGCCGTCGATAAGCTCCTCAAGCAGTTCGAGCGTTTCGACATCCAGGTCGTTTGTCGGTTCATCGAGGATCAGAAGATTACTGGGCTTCAGGAATAATCTTGCTAATAACAGACGGTTACGCTCACCACCGGACAAAGCTCGTACCGGTGTCATGGCACGTTTTGGATGGAACAGGAAGTCCTGCAGATAACCCAGGACGTGGCGCGGCTTGCCGTTAACCATCACTTCCTGTTTACCTTCCGCCAGGTTATCCATCACCGTACGATCTGGATCGAGTTCTGCACGGTGCTGATCAAAGTAAGCAACTTCCAGCTTCGTACCGCAATGGACACGCCCGCTGTCGGCCTCCAGCTGGCTGAGCATCAGCTTCAGCAAAGTGGTTTTACCGCAGCCGTTCGGGCCGACCAGCGCGATTTTATCGCTGCGCTGCACCTGAGCAGAAAAATCTTTAACCAGCACCTTGTTGGCGATCTGGTAGCAGACGTCTTCCATTTCAAAGACGATCTTGCCGGAACGGGCCGCTTCTTCAACCTGCATTTTGGCACTGCCCATCACTTCACGGCGCTCGCCGCGTTCACGACGCATCGCTTTCAGGGCACGAACACGCCCTTCGTTACGCGTACGACGCGCCTTGATCCCCTGACGGATCCACACTTCTTCCTGGGCGAGCTTGCGGTCGAATTCTGCGTTTTGCAGCTCTTCCACGCGCAGCGCTTCCTCTTTCGCCAGCAGGTACTGGTCGTAGTCGCCAGGATAGGAAACGAGCTTGCCGCGGTCGAGGTCGACAATACGCGTTGCCATATTGCGGATAAAGGAACGGTCGTGGGAGATGAAGATAATGCTGCCCTGGAACTCTTTTAAGAAGCCTTCGAGCCAGTCGATGGTTTCAATGTCCAGGTGGTTCGTTGGCTCATCAAGAAGCAGAACGCGAGGCGAGCTTACCAGCGCACGGCCCAGCGCGGCTTTACGCAGCCAGCCGCCGGAAAGCGCCGACAGCTCAGTGTCTGCATCCAGACCCAGCTGTTCGAGCACTTCGTTAATACGGCTGTCCAGCTGCCAGAGGTTCTGGTGATCCAGAATCTCCTGGATGCGCGCCATTTCGTTAAGATTCTTGTCGCTTGGGTCAGTCATGACCTTGTGCGAGATGTCGTGATAGGCCTTCAGATATTCAGCCTGCTCCTCAACCCCTTCAGCAACGAAGTCGTAAACGGTGCCCGCAACGTTACGCGGCGGATCCTGTTGCAGGCGCGCAACGATCAGATCCTGTTCGTAGACCATGCGGCCATCATCCAGCGGCACTTCGCGGTTGAGGATCTTCATCAGCGTTGACTTGCCGGCGCCGTTACGGCCAACCAGACATACGCGTTCATTTTCTTCGATGTGCAGTTCAGTGTTATCTAACAGCGGCGCGTCGCTAAACGACAGCCAGGCACCGTGCATACTAATTAGTGACATTAAAATTAATCCTTGGCTTGATGAGTAACAAGCCAGCAGTTATGAATCTGGCGATTACGGGCGAAGTCTTGCGACAGGGTTTTCTGTGTAATTTCTTGTGCTGCCAGTCCCAGTTTTGCAAGCCCGTCAAAGTCCATTTTGAAGCCACGTTTGTTGTTGGAGAACATGATAGTGCCGCCGCGGCGCAGCAGACGCTTCAGATCCGTCATCAGATCAATGTGATCGCGCTGCACGTCAAACGACTCTTCCATACGTTTCGAGTTTGAGAACGTCGGCGGATCGATAAAGATCAGGTCAAACTGTTCATCGGTTTCGGCAAGCCACCCCAGGCAATCAGCCTGAATCAGGCGATGATCGCGACCGGTCAGCCCGTTCAGGCGCAGGTTGCGCTCAGCCCACTCCAGATAGGTCCGTGACATATCGACCGTGGTCGTTGTTTTTGCTCCGCCCAGACCTGCATGAACCGTGGCGCTACCGGTATAAGCAAACAGGTTCAGGAAGTCTTTACCCTTGCTCATTTTGCCGAGCATGTGGCGCGCAATACGGTGGTCGAGGAACAGGCCGGTATCCAGGTAATCCGTGAGATTAACCCAAAGACGCGCGTTATATTCGCCGACTTCCATGAAGTCGCCCTTCTCATCCATTTTCTGATACTGGCTTTTGCCTTTCTGGCGTTCGCGCGTTTTCAGGATCAGACGGTTAGATGGCAGCGACAGCACGGACAGCGTAGCGGCGATGACATCAAACAGACGCTGACGCGCTTTATTGGCATCGACGGTTTTCGGCGGGGCGTACTCCTGCACCACAACCCAGTCACCGTAACGATCGACGGCGACGTTGTAGTCTGGCAAATCTGCATCATAAACGCGATAGCATTCTATGCCTTCCTGGCGCGCCCACTTATCCAGCTTCTTAATATTCTTGCGCAGACGGTTGGCATAATCCTCTGCCAGCCCGCCGCTTACCGCCCCGGAGGTGTTCTCGGCCAGCTGATAATTTTTCTGCACGCAGTCCAGCGGGCCGTTTTTGGCTTTGAACTGACGGTCGGCGCGCAGCTGCAGGCAGCTCAGCAGCTCTGGTGAGGCGCTGAACAAAGAGAGATTCCAGCCGCCAAAGTGCGCTTTCATGTTGCGCCCCAGCAGGCTGTGCAGTGCAATCAGGGCAGGTTCGCTGTCCAGACGCTCGCCGTAAGGAGGGTTGCTGACAACCGTACCCACAGGGCCTTCCGGCAGCGGATTAGTCAGTTTCGCAACATCTTTAACTTCGTAGCTGATCAAATCGGCCAGGCCCGCGCGGCGGGTATTGGCGCGCGCGCGCTCAATGACACGAGAGTCGTTATCGGATCCGAAGAAACGTGAGGTGTATTCGCCCAGGCCTTTACGAGCGCGCACCTGTGCTTCGGTGGTCACTTCTTTCCAGAGTTCTACGTTGTGTTTTGCCCACCCCAGGAAGCCCCAGTGTTTACGGTGCAGGCCAGGCGCGCGGTCGGTAGCAATCATGGCAGCTTCAATCAGCAGCGTACCTGAGCCGCACATTGGATCCAGCAGCGGCGTGCCCTGCACCCAGCCAGAGCGCATGACAATAGCTGAAGCCAGCGTTTCTTTAATCGGTGCCGCACCGGTGCTGTCACGGTAGCCGCGCTGATGCAAGCCTTCACCGCTTAAATCCAGCGCAATGCTGGCGGTATCTTTGTTCAACCAGACATTGATACGCAGATCTGGCTGTTCGCGATCGACATCAGGACGAGGCAGATTTTTGCGGGTAAAGGAGTCAACAATCGCATCTTTTACCTTCAGCGCACCATACTGGCTGTTACGAATGGTTTCATTCAGCCCGCTGAAGTGGACGGCAAAGGTCGCATTCGGGCCAAAAATAGCCGGCCAGTCGATAACCTGTACGCCAAGATATAAATCCAGGTCGCTGTAGACCTTACATTCACTCAGCGGCAGCAGGATGCGGGATGCCAGACGGCTCCACATCAGGCTTTGGTAGACCAGACGATCGTCCCCCTGGTAATGTACGCCGCCCTGAACCACCTGGCAGCCTTGCGCGCCGAGGCCTTCCAGTTCAGTTTTTAACAGCTCTTCGAGCCCACGCGCCGTACTGGCAAACAGAGAATTCATATCGTCACTTATTGGTCAGAAAAAGAAAATAGTGGCGCATTATAGCTAATCCACACCGCATGTCATAAAGTTGCCATTCATTATTGTATATTCCCGCATGGAGGCTTTCTTGATCAGCTTATCCCAACTCTATATTCACCCGGTTAAATCCATGCGCGGGCTGGCTTTGTCCCACGCGAAGCTGGCCACCAGTGGCCTGGCATTTGATCGCATATTTATGATCACCGAACCGGACGGCACCTTTATTACCGCGCGCCAGCATCCGCAAATGGTGCTTTTTACCCCGGCAATTCAGCACGATGGCCTATATTTGAGTGCACCCGACGGCAGCTCGGCGGCGGTACGCTTCGCCGATTTCGAGCCAACCCCTGCCGCAACGGAAGTCTGGGGAAATCATTTTACTGCGCTCATCGCCCCGGACGAAATTAACAGCTGGCTCAGCGGCTTTTTCTCACGCCCGGTGCAGCTACGTTGGGTGGGCGAACAGCCAACGCGCCGTGTTAAGCGTTTCGAAGAAGTCCCGCTCTCCTTTGCCGACGGCTTTCCTTTCCTGCTCACCAATGAAGCGTCGCTGCGTGACTTGCAAAATCGCTGCCCTGCCGGCGTCAAAATGATTCAGTTCCGCCCCAATCTGGTCGTCACGGGTGCCGAAGCCTGGGCTGAAGATAGCTGGCAGGTCGTGCGTATTGGCGGCGTGACCTTTGACGTGGCGAAACCCTGCAGCCGCTGTATTTTTACCACCGTCAGCCCGGAGCGAGGACGCAAGCATCCCGGCGGCGAGCCGCTGAAAACCTTGCAAAGCTTCCGCACGGCCCAGGACAACGGCGCCGTAGATTTCGGACAGAACCTTATCGCCCGGAGCAGCGGTATTATTCGTGTTGGTGATGAGGTAGAGGTGCTGGCGAGCAAACCTGCCAAAGTTTACGGCCCGGGCGCTGCTGAAGAAGAGCAGGAGCAACTTGAACAGCAGGAAAGTCTGGTTTCGATTAGCTGGCAGGGTGATGAGTTCCGCGGGGACAATCAGCAACTATTGCTTGAACAGCTTGAACAACAGGGTATTCGTGTCCCCTATTCCTGCCGAGCCGGGATTTGCGGTAGCTGCCGGATCCGACTGCTTAAAGGGGAAGTCAAAGCACTGAAGAAAAACGCCGTGAGGGACGACGGTACTATTCTGTGCTGCAGCTGCGTTCCGGCGGGAGATTTGAAGCTGGAAAAAGTTTAAACGGCTTGATCAAGGCTAAGGCTATTGCCAACAGGCAGGGGTCTTAGTCTGTCGTTCATCACTTTAATAGCGTCGCCAAGCTGCATAGTGCGGCCCGCAAGCTGCAGGCCGGGCTGGGCAAGTAAACAAAGTGCCGCGTTGTCACCTGTTTCAACAACCAACAGATTAACCTGCTGCATACCTTCGCTTACCCAGACACAGGCGGCATCACCTGGCGCCGGTTGCCAGCATTCACCGTGGGAGATAAAGTGCCAGCTTTTAGGCATTTGCGGTTTAAGATAGCGAATCGCCACCAGCGCGTTTAACACCAGTTCGGCACGCTGCTCATTGCTGACCTCAAGCTCACGGCACTTCTCATCAAAGGAGAAGAACAGCGCCGCATCATCCACACAAAATCCTGAAGTTTCAAAGGCATCCGGGGTTAGCATTTTACGTGGAAAACGAGAACGGAAAATCATACCATTGGCCAAATCGAGCATCATACGATCGTGCTCTTCATCGAAATACCAACGCCAATTATCGTCCGGTTTTATCCGCATAATGACTTACCCTTTTGTCTATTCCGCAAACTTAAAACATCCTTATCGCTACCTGATTATCAGGTCATATTAATAAAAGACCAATATGTATAATTAAGCAACATCTACGGAATATAAAACAACCAGGGCTGAAAATAAAGCCCCGGTTGTCTGTAAATCGTTTTAAAGATGATTCACAATTTCTTTAATCAACGGTGGGCCTTTAAATATGAAGCCAGAATAAATCTGAATTAGCGATGCACCTGCTGCCATTTTTTCTCGCGCAGCGATCACCGAATCAATACCGCCGACACCAATTACAGGCAGGCGACCATTTAATTCTTGCGACAGACGGCGAATAATTTCTGTACTTTTAAGCTGAACCGGACGGCCGCTCAGGCCCCCCATTTCATCGCAATGCTTCATGCCCTGGACAAGGCTGCGATCTAACGTGGTATTAGTCGCAATGACCCCATCAATATTATGGCGAACTAAACTGTCTGCTACCTGGATCAATTCTTCCTCAGAAAGATCCGGCGCGATCTTAACAGCGATCGGCACATATTTATGGTGCAGTTCCTGGAGCGCCTGCTGCTTAATTTTGATCGCGCCAAGAAGATCGTCTAACGCTTCTCCGTATTGCAGAGAACGTAAACCCGGGGTATTTGGGGAAGATATATTGATCGCAATATAGCCGGCGTACGGATAAATTTTATCCATACAGATCAAATAATCATCTTTACCCTGTTCAACCGGGGTGTCTTTATTCTTACCAATGTTGATCCCAAGCACACCATCAAAATGCGCTTTTTTAACGTTCTCAACCAGGTTATCAACACCCAGGTTATTAAAGCCCATACGGTTGATAAGCCCTTCTGCCTCAACCAGACGGAAGATGCGCGGTTTGTCGTTACCCGGCTGCGGGCGCGGTGTCACGGTACCGATCTCAATGGAGCCAAAGCCCATGGCACCAAAGGCGTCGATGCATTCGCCGTTTTTATCCAGGCCTGCGGCTAAGCCAAGCGGGTTCTTGAAAGTCAGCCCCATGCAGGTCACAGGTTTTGACTGGACGTTTTGACGCACCAGCCACTCGAGCGGGGTACCCGTGACTCGACGTAATTGCTGAAATGTCATTTCATGAGCGCGCTCAGGATCGAGCTGGAATAGAGCTTTACGAACGAAGGGGTAGTACATGAACTCTCCTGGATTCCGGTGTGCAAACCGGGGCCGTATTATTATCGATTCCGGACGTGAATGGAATTGACCTGCAACAAAAAATCCCGAATCGGCGCAATCGTTTTCTCTCCTCAACGGTGCTTATGCGTTTTCTGGCAAATGTTAACCATATAAATCATTTAAATGAATAACGCAGCTCTGCCACTATCCTCTCAATTGTTATCAAAGTTAACAATAACCAAACAAAAAGTTATAAGGAGCTAAGATGCGTGTGATGACTCTCGCCGGAAGCCCTCGCTTTCCGTCCCGCTCCAGCGCGTTGCTGGAATACGCTCGTGAAAAACTCAGCGCGTTAGATATAGAGGTATGTCACTGGCATCTGCAAAACTTTGCGCCGGAAGACCTGCTCTACGCCCGCTTTAATAGCCCGGCGATTCAGACGCTGGTCGAACAGCTGGAGGGTGCCGATGGCCTGATCATCGCAACGCCCGTCTATAAGGCTTCCTTTGCCGGCGCGTTAAAAACCCTGCTCGACCTTTTACCTGAGCGGGCGCTGGAGAAGAAAATTGTCCTGCCGCTGGCTACCGGCGGCACCGTTGCTCACATGCTGGCGGTGGATTATGCCCTCAAACCCGTCCTCAATGCGCTGAAGGCTCAGGAGATCCTGCACGGCGTCTTTGCGGACGACAGCCAGATTGCCGACTACCAGCACAGGCCCGCTTTTACCCCGAATCTACAGCAGCGGCTGGACACGGCGCTGGAAACCTTCTGGCAGGCCCTGCACCGCAGGGAGTTCTCTGTCGCCTCACCTTTTATCCAACAAGGAGCCGCCTATGTTTAACCTGCTCAAACGAAATGCCCCGTGGCTGGCCTTCGCCGGGTTGCTTAGCCTGAGCGGAGCGGTTAATGCCGCGCCGTCAGTGCCAGATCAGCTGCGCATCGGCTATCAGAAAGGCTCGGTGAGCATGGTGCTGGCCAAAAGCCATAAGTATCTGGAGCAGCGTTACCCGCAAACGAAATTCTCGTGGATTGAGTTTCCGGCAGGCCCGCAGATGCTGGAGGCCCTGAACGTGGGGAGCATTGATTTGGGCAGCACCGGTGATATTCCGCCGATCTTTGCCCAGGCCGCCGGGGCGGATTTAGTGTACGTAGGTTCCGAACCCGCCAAGCCGAGAGCCGAAGTGATTCTGGTTCCGGAGAACAGCCCGCTGAAAACCGTTGCCGATCTTAAAGGGCATAAAGTTGCCTTCCAGAAAGGTTCCAGTTCGCACAACCTGGTCCTGCGCGCCCTGCAAAAAGCCGGGCTTAAATTCACCGATATCCAGCCCGCTTACCTGACGCCTGCCGACGCCCGCGCCGCGTTTCAGCAGGGTGACGTGGATGCCTGGGCCATCTGGGATCCTTATTACTCCGCGGCGTTGCTGAACGGTGGCGTACGGGTCCTGACGGACGGCAGCGAACTTAATCAGACAGGCTCTTTCTATCTTGCTTCGCGCCCTTACGCGGAAAAAAACGGTGAATTTCTGCAAAACGTTCTGAAAACGTTCAGCGATGCCGACGACCTGACCCGAACGCAACGTGCCGAAAGCGTCGCTTTGCTCGCCAAAACAATGGGTCTGCCGGAGCCAGTGATTGCCAGCTATTTCGACCACCGTCCGCCGACTGAAATCACTCCGGTCAGCGCAGCGACTGCTGAGAAGCAGCAAAAGACCGCCGATCTGTTCTATGACAACCATTTAGTGCCGAAAAAGGTCGATATCCGCACCCGTATCTGGCAGCCCTCCGACACCGTTAAAGGAGATAAATCATGAGTCTTAATCTGTTCTGGTTCTTGCCAACCCACGGCGACGGTCATTATTTAGGCAGCAACGATGCCGCCCGCGCCACCGACCACGGTTACTTACAGCAGATAGCCCAGGCGGCGGACAGAATCGGTTTTACCGGCGTGCTGATCCCGACGGGCCGCTCATGTGAAGATGCCTGGCTGGTCGCCGCCTCGATGATCCCCGTCACCCAGCGGCTCAAATTCCTTGTGGCGCTGCGCCCGAGTGTGGTTTCCCCTACGGTTGCAGCCCGCCAGGCGGCGACGCTTGACAGGCTCTCAAATGGTCGCGCGCTGTTTAATCTGGTCACGGGCAGCGATCCGGAAGAGCTGGCGGGTGACGGCGTGTTCCTTAACCATACTGAGCGTTACGAAGCCTCGGCTGAATTCACCCACGTCTGGCGTCGCGTGCTGGAAGGCGAAACGGTCGATTACGAAGGTAAACACATTCAGGTCAAAGGAGCGAAGCTGCTCTTCCCGCCGGTGCAGCAGCCGCGCCCTCCGCTCTATTTTGGCGGTTCATCCGATGTGGCGCAGGATCTGGCGGCTGAACAGGTTGATCTTTATCTGACCTGGGGCGAACCGCCTCATCTGGTGAAAGAGAAGATTGAACAGGTGCGAGCCAAAGCCGCCGCGCTTGGTCGCACCGTGCGGTTTGGCATTCGCCTACACGTGATTGTGCGTGAAACTAACGAAGAGGCATGGCAGGCCGCAGATCGTCTGATTTCTCAGCTCGACGATGCCACTATTGCCAAAGCCCAGGCTGCGTTTGCGCGTACTGATTCGGTTGGTCAGCATCGTATGGCCGCCCTGCACGGCGGCAAACGCGATAGCCTCGAAATCAGCCCTAACCTGTGGGCGGGCGTTGGCCTGGTGCGCGGCGGTGCCGGAACGGCGCTGGTGGGCGATGGTCCCACCGTTGCTGCTCGTATTAACGAGTACGCCGCGCTGGGCATCGACAGCTTTATCTTCTCCGGCTACCCGCATCTGGAAGAGGCTTATCGCGTCGGTGAACTGCTCTTCCCCCACCTGGACGTAGCCATCCCGCAGATCCCGCAGCCGCGCCAGCATCTTGAAAAGGGTGAAGTGGTCGCTAACGACTTTATCCCACGCAAAGTCGCGCAAAGCTAAGGAGTCCCCATGCCAAACCGTACTCGTAAACTCTTACATCGGCTCGCTCCCTGGGCGCTGCCGGTGGCCATTGTTGCCCTCTGGCAGCTGGCATCCGTGACCGGCTGGCTGTCAACGCGCATCCTGCCCTCGCCGGAAGGCGTGGTGATTGCATTCTGGAGCCTCTCGTCGAGCGGCGAGCTGTGGCAGCACCTGGCGATCAGCTCCTGGCGCGCCGCGATCGGCTTTAGCATCGGCGGATCCTTAGGGCTGATCCTCGGTCTTATCAGCGGCCTGTCCCGCTGGGGCGAACGCCTGCTGGATACATCCATTCAAATGCTGCGTAACGTGCCGCACCTGGCGCTGATCCCGCTGGTCATCCTGTGGTTCGGGATCGACGAAAGCGCGAAGATCTTCCTCGTGGCGCTCGGCACGCTGTTCCCGATTTACATCAACACCTGGCACGGCATCAGAAATATTGACCAGGGGCTGCTGGAGATGGCCCGCAGCTACGGTCTTTCCGGTTTCAGCCTGTTCGCTCAGGTGATCCTGCCCGGCGCCCTGCCCTCGATCATGGTTGGGGTGCGCTTCGCCCTCGGCCTGATGTGGCTGACGCTGATTGTGGCGGAAACCATCTCTGCCAATTCAGGCATTGGCTACCTGGCGATGAACGCCCGCGAATTCCTGCAAACGGACGTGGTGGTGGTTGCCATTATTCTTTACGCCCTGCTCGGCAAACTGGCTGACGTCAGCGCACAGCTGCTGGAACGCGTCTGGCTGCGCTGGCATCCGGCTTACCAGCTCAAAGAGGAAACCGTATGAATACCGCTCGTATTAATCAGGGGACGCCCCTGCTGCTCGACGGCGTGACTAAACGCTACGGCGATAAAACGATCCTGAATGAACTGGCATTGCGCATCCCTGCCGGGCAGTTTGTTGCGGTTGTCGGGCGCAGCGGCGGCGGTAAAAGTACCCTGCTGCGCCTGCTTGCCGGGCTTGAAAACCCAAATGCAGGTTCGCTGCTGGCGGGCAATGCACCGTTACGTGACAGCCAGGACGATACTCGCATGATGTTCCAGGATGCCCGCCTGCTGCCGTGGAAATCAGTGATCGATAACGTCGGCCTGGGCCTGAAGGGAAACTGGCGAGATGCGGCGTTTCGTGCGCTGGAGGCCGTAGGCCTGGAGAGCCGCGCTAAAGAGTGGCCTGCCGCCCTGTCCGGCGGTCAGAAACAGCGGGTTGCTCTGGCACGGGCGCTGATCCATCGCCCAGGCCTGCTGCTGCTGGACGAGCCGCTTGGTGCGCTTGATGCGCTGACGCGAATTGAGATGCAGGAATTGATTGTTTCTCTCTGGCAGGAGCATGGCTTTACCGTGCTGCTGGTGACGCACGACGTCAGCGAGGCCGTAGCGATGGCCGATCGGGTGCTGTTAATTGAGGACGGGAAAATTGGCCTGGATTTAACGGTGGATTTGCCGAGGCCGCGCCGTCTGGGTTCGGTGAGACTGGCGGAGCTGGAGTCGCAGGTGCTGGACCGGGTCATGCTGCGAAGGACAGAAGAACCGGCGCGCGCGGTGCGCACCGGTTAGCTTATTGTCGGGTGACGCTACGCTTACCCGACCTACGTAATTCAAACGTAGAGTGGATAAGCGTCAGCGTCATCTCGCTTCCAGGAAATATTACGCCAGCGCCTTGCTGATTTTCTCGAACAGATCGCCGGACAGATTTTCCAGCCCTTTCAGCTGTTCCAGCGCCGCACGCATCATCTCCTGACGTTTTGCATCGTAACGGTTCAGACGGATCAGCGGTTCGATCAGACGTGATGCCACCTGCGGGTTACGGCGGTTCAGCTCGCTGAGCATCTCCACCATAAACTGATAGCCGCTACCGTCTACCGCATGGAACGCCGCCGGGTTGGCCGCCGCAAACGCCCCAATCAGAGAACGGATGCGGTTCGGGTTGCCCAGGCTGAACGAACGGTGGTTCAGCAGCTCACGCACTTTCGTCAGCGTATTGGCCGCCGGGCTGGTCGCCTGCAGCACGAACCATTTGTCCATGACCAGGCCGTCCTGGTGCCACTTGTCATCATAATGCGCCATCAGCTCTTCACGGCACGGCAGCCGTGCGGCAGACGCTGCTGACAAGGCCGCGATGGCGTCTGTCATGTTGTCTGCCGATTCATAGTGAGCACGCACCAGCTGTTCTGCCAGCGTTTTCTCTCCAAAGGCGATGAAGCGCAGGCAGGTATTGCGCAGAGCGCGTTTACCGATATCAGCATGCTCAACGCGGTAGGCATCCAGCTTGTTGACGTTGTAGATGGCCAGGAACTCATCCGCCAGTTCGCTTGCCAGCGTGCGGGTCAGCGCCTCGTGGACTTCCGCGATAGCAATGGGATCGATCTTCTGGAACAGCTCGGCGATTTCGTTCTGGGATGGCAGCGTCAGGATCTCCGCCGCCAGGGCCGGATCAATCTTCTCATCGAGCAGAATCGCACGGAACGCATCCGCCACGTGCAATGGCAGCGACAGCGGCTGTTTCTGCTGGCTGCGGTTGACGTTGATCTTGATATAGGTTGCCAGCAGGCTTTGTGCCGCGTCCCAGCGGGAGAAATCATTGCGCGCGTGGCGCATCAGGAACGTCAGCTGCTGATCGCTCCATTTATACTCAAGCTTCACCGGCGCGGAGAATTCGCGCAGCAGCGACGGCACCGGCTGGAAGTAGACGTTATCAAAGACGAACGTCTGTTCCGCCTGGGTCACGTTCAGCACGTTGTGCACCGGGTGGCCGCCCTTTTGCAGCGGAATGACTTTTCCTTCGTTGTCATACAGCTCAATGTCGAACGGAATGTGCAGCGGCTGCTTTTCCTGTTGTTCTGCCGTTGGCGGCGTCATCTGGCTGATGGTCAGGGTGTACTGCTCGGTTTCCGGGTTGTAGTCATCACGCACCGAGACAACCGGCGTTCCCGCCTGGCTGTACCAGCGGCGGAAATGGGACAGATCGACATTTGAGGCATCTTCCATCGCCTGCACGAAATCATCGCAGGTCGCAGCGCTGCCGTCGTGACGCTCGAAGTACAGCTGCATGCCTTTCTGGAAGTTATCTTCACCCAGCAGAGTGTGAAGCATACGAATCACTTCTGAACCTTTCTCATACACCGTCAGGGTGTAGAAGTTGTTCATTTCGATGACTTTGTCGGGGCGGATTGGGTGCGCCATCGGGCTTGCATCTTCAGCAAACTGCAGCGCGCGCATGGTGCGCACGTTCTGAATACGGTTAACCGCTCGTGAGCCCAGGTCTGAGCTGAACTCCTGGTCGCGGAACACGGTCAGGCCTTCTTTCAGGCTGAGCTGGAACCAGTCCCGGCAGGTCACGCGGTTGCCTGTCCAGTTGTGGAAATATTCGTGACCGATGACGCGCTCGATATCGAGATAGTCTTTATCCGTCGCGGTTTCTGCACGGGCCAGCACGTATTTGGAGTTAAAGACGTTGAGGCCTTTGTTCTCCATGGCGCCCATGTTGAAGAAGTCCACGGCGACAATCATGTAGATGTCGAGGTCATACTCCAGGCCGAAGCGGGTTTCGTCCCACTTCATGGAGGCTTTCAGCGAGGTCATCGCCCAGCTGGCGCGGTCCAGGTTGCCGCGGTCGACAAACAGCTCCAGCGCAACTTCACGGCCTGAACGCGTTTTGAAGCTGTCGCGCAGCACATCGAAGTCACCGGCGACCAGCGCAAACAGGTAGCAAGGTTTCGGGAACGGATCCTGCCACTGCACCCAGTGACGACCGTTTTCCAGCTCGCCTTCAGCAATGCGGTTGCCGTTAGAAAGCAGGAAAGGATATCTGGTTTTATCGGCAATCAGCTTCGTGGTAAAGCGCGCGAGCACGTCCGGGCGGTCCAGGTACCAGGTAATGTGGCGGAAACCTTCTGCTTCGCACTGGGTGCAAAGCGCTTCGCCTGACTGATAAAGCCCTTCCAGCGCGGTGTTCGTAGCCGGGCTGATGTCATTGACGATGGTCAGCGTGAAGGTCTCTGGCAGCTGTTCCAGTACCAGCGCGCCCTCTTCCAGACGATAATGCTGCCAGGCTTTGTCATTGACGTGAACGCTAACCAGCGTCAGATCGCCACCGTCCAGACGTAAAGCTGCATTGCCAGCGCCCTGGCGGCTGACTTTACTGACGGCGGTGACCTGGGTTTTTGTGGCATCAAGGTCAAAGGTCAAATCGATGTCGCTGATCGTGTAATCCGGCGCACGGTAGTCGTGGCGGTATTTGGCTTGTGGCTGTTGTGTCATAAAAAACCTTTTACATCGTCTGTAAGTTATCGGAGTCCAGTCTATTCTGGTTGCGTGAATGTTGCCACGCAGAATGTTCATCTTTTCAGGGTGATTCTCACTCTCAGCAACATCTATATAACATGCGGCACGAAATGCCCTCGACCCGAAACAAGCCTTGTGTTGTGATCTGGGTTTAATAAACAGATAATCAGGGTATACTCCTGCGTCTTTATCTGCATTTACCCATTGATGGAAACGCTCCTGTGAGAGGATGCTGCAACGCGCCATGACACGACACGCTTCCCCGATTTTGCAAACGCTTCTGGATACTGATGCCTACAAGCTTCATATGCAGCAGGCGGTGTTCCACCGATATGATGACGTGAGCGTCGCAGCCGAGTTTCGCTGCCGCGGTGACGATCTGCTGGGTATATACGCAGATGCAATCCGTCAACAGGTTGACCATATGCAACACCTCGCCCTGAGCGACGAGGAGTTTGCCTGGCTTGAGGGACTGCCCTTCTTTAAAGCAGATTACCTCGCCTGGCTACGCACATTCCGTTACGACCCCTCCCAGGTCGACATCACCAATAATGGCGGTCATCTCGACATACGTCTGAGCGGCCCCTGGCGTGAAGTCATTATGTGGGAGGTGCCTTTGCTGGCCGTCATCAGCGAAGTGGTGCATCAGCATCGCTCTCCTGGCGTCACGCCACAAATGGCCCTGGAGACGCTCGAGAGCAAGCTGACACAGTTTAAAGCGCTAACGACAGACGTTGATATGTCCTCGTTCCGCCTGATGGATTTCGGCACCCGTCGTCGTTTCTCACGTGAGGTACAGGAAGCCATCGTCGAACGTTTGCAGCAGGAGCCGTGGTTTATCGGCACCAGCAACTATGACCTGGCCCGCCGGCTGAACCTGACCCCGATGGGTACCCAGGCGCATGAGTGGTTCCAGGCGCACCAGCAAATCAGCCCTGTGCTGGCTAACAGCCAGCGCGCAGCGCTTGAGGCCTGGCTTGCTGAGTATCCGGATCAGTTAGGTATCGCCCTGACAGACTGCATCACAATGGATGCCTTCCTGCGCGATTTTGACCGCGAATTCGCGACACAATATCAGGGGCTGCGCCACGATTCCGGGGATCCGGTTGAATGGGGCGAAAAAGCCATCGCCCATTACCAGAAGCTGGGCATCGACCCAATGAGCAAAGTGCTGGTCTTCTCTGATAACCTGGATTTGCCAAAGGCCGTTGAGCTGTATAAGCATTTTGCCTCTCGCGTAAACCTGAGCTTCGGTATCGGGACACGGCTGACCTGCGATATCCCTCAGGTCAAACCGCTCAATATCGTTATCAAGCTGGTGGAGTGCAACGGCAAACCAGTAGCGAAACTCTCTGACAGCCCCGGTAAAACTATCTGCCACGATAAAGCATTCGTCCGCGCACTGCGCAAAGCTTTCGATTTGCCACTGGTCAAAAAGGCCAGCTGATTCAAATAATACTCATGGCCCGTATTAAAGCGGTCCATGAGTTCCCCTCCTTTCCTTTATTTCTTCGTTGATGATGCGATTTCTGCTTGTCTGATAGCGCATGACAGGTAACATAGATATCCCCCAATTGTGGGTAACTTATTTTTGTCATTGACCATTTAATAGAGAGAAAACTATGAGCGTTGTGCCTGTAGCCGACGTACTCCAGGGCCGTGTTGCCGTTGACAGTGAAGTCACCGTGCGCGGGTGGGTGCGTACCCGAAGAGATTCAAAAGCTGGTATTTCCTTCCTCGCCGTCTATGACGGTTCCTGCTTCTCTCCTGTACAGGCCGTCATCAATAATTCTCTGCCTAATTACAATGAAGATGTTCTGCGCCTGACGACCGGCTGCTCCGTTGTGGTCACCGGTAAAGTGGTGGAATCTCTCGGCCAGGGCCAGAGCTTTGAAATCCAGGCTACTGCGGTTGAAGTAACCGGCTGGGTTGACGATCCGGATACCTATCCAATGGCGGCGAAGCGCCACAGCATCGAATACCTTCGTGAAGTTGCTCACCTGCGTCCACGCACCAATATGATCGGCGCTGTTGCTCGCGTTCGTCATACGCTGGCTCAGGCTCTGCACCGCTTCTTCCACGAGAACGGTTATTTCTGGGTTTCTACCCCGCTTATCACCGCCTCCGATACCGAAGGGGCTGGCGAAATGTTCCGTGTTTCTACACTGGATCTGGAAAACCTGCCGCGCACCGAAGCCGGCAAAGTGGATTTCGACAAAGACTTCTTTGGTAAAGAAGCCTTTCTGACCGTATCAGGCCAGCTGAACGGCGAAACCTACGCCTGTGCGCTGTCAAAAATCTATACCTTTGGCCCGACCTTCCGTGCCGAAAACTCCAACACCAGCCGCCACCTGGCTGAGTTCTGGATGCTGGAGCCAGAAGTCGCGTTCGCGAATCTTGACGACGTTGCCGGCCTCGCAGAAGCCATGCTGAAATATGTCTTCAAAGCGGTGCTGGATGAGCGCATGGACGACATGGAGTTCTTCGCCGAGCGCGTAGATAAAGATGCCGTCGACCGTTTGCAGCGTTTCATTAATGCAGACTTCGCTCAGGTGGATTACACCGATGCGGTAACCATTCTTGAAAACTGCGGCCAGAAATTCGAAAACCCGGTTTACTGGGGCGTAGACCTCTCCTCCGAGCATGAGCGTTATCTTGCCGAACAGCACTTCAAGGCGCCGGTGGTAGTGAAAAACTATCCAAAAGACATTAAGGCCTTCTACATGCGCCTTAACGAAGACGGTAAAACCGTCGCGGCAATGGACGTGCTGGCACCAGGCATCGGCGAGATCATCGGTGGCTCCCAGCGTGAAGAACGTCTGGACGTGCTTGATGCGCGTATGGCTGAAATGGGCCTTAATAAAGAAGACTACTCCTGGTATCGCGATCTGCGCCGTTACGGCACAGTGCCCCACTCTGGTTTTGGTCTCGGGTTCGAACGTCTCATCGCATATGTAACAGGCGTTCAGAACGTTCGCGACGTGATTCCATTCCCACGTACCCCGCGTAACGCCAGCTTCTAAGTTCTCATCGCGTTATAAAGGCCAGCTCTGCTGGCCTGAGACTGATGACAAACCTAAAGCGAATGAATTTCGCCAGCATCTCACCGAATAAATAACAAGGAAAATCAATTCATTGATTTTCGCCTGCTTACCACAAAGAAGGAAAAACCACGCTTTTTCCTTCTTTGTCAGCAATCTAAGGCCAGCTCTGCTGGCCTTTTTTTACATCTCCCGCCTCAACCTCGCCTTTCTTCAATGGAAGTTAAACGAATGTCAATTTCAACCCCCTTTCCGGCCTACTGAGTTACCAAGTGTGTCCATGACATAACTCCTCACAAAACAACCATCACTTTGGTGATGATTTTCTCCGAAACCACTTGCTTAGCATATTCACATAAAACCTGCACAGATGTCTGGACTTCTAAAATGCAAGGTTGAAAAAATCTAAAAATTGTGAAATGTCGTTCTTTTTTTAGATTATGCAAATTAAACATAAGTAATTCATATATATATGCAAAGAAAAGCCATTTAACTCAACAAACGAAGCGGAAATATGAGTTGGTTCACAAAGTTCCACAAAATACACATTTGGTTACACATATTTTCTCTTTGTAACTCAGTTAGGATGTTTGTAGCACTTTCAGGCTAGCGAAACGGTTTCATGAATGGAAAGATGCCTGACAGATACAGAAAGACACCAAACTCTCATCAATGGTTTCGTAAAGAATTATTGACGGCAGTGGCAGGTGTCACAAAAAAACCAATGAGGGTAATAAATAATGATGAAGCGCAATATTCTGGCAGTGGTTATCCCTGCTCTGCTGGTAGCCGGTGCAGCTAACGCTGCAGAAATCTATAACAAAGACGGCAACAAAGTTGACCTGTACGGTAAAGCAGTAGGCTTGCATTATTTCTCTAAAGGCAACGGTGAAAACAGCTACGGCGGCAACGGCGACAAAACTTACGCTCGTCTGGGTTTTAAAGGCGAAACTCAAATTAATGACCAACTGACTGGTTACGGTCAGTGGGAATACAACTTCGCAGGCAACAACTCCGAAGGCGGTAGCGACGCGCAGAAAGGGAATAAAACCCGTCTGGCTTACGCTGGCCTGAAATTCGGTGATGCAGGTTCTTTCGACTACGGTCGTAACTACGGTCTGGTTTACGATGCAATCGGTATTACCGATATGCTGCCAGAGTTCGGTGGTGACACTGGCGCAAGCGACAACTTCTTCGCTGGCCGTAACGGCGGTCTGGCAACTTACCGTAACAGCGACTTCTTCGGTCTGGTTGAAGGCCTGAACTTCGGTGTTCAGTACCTGGGTAAAAACGAACGTGCCGGCAGCTTTGATCCTGTTAATGACAACTCCGGCGATGTTACCCGCTCTAACGGTGACGGCTGGGCAACATCTTTAAGCTATGACTTCGATGGCTTCGGCATTGTTGGTGGTTACGGCGCAGCAGACCGTACCAATGCACAACAAGAAATGTCTCGTGGCCGCGGCGATAAAGCTGAGCAGTGGGCAACTGGTCTGAAATACGATGCTAACAACATCTACCTGGCAGCACTTTACGGCGAAACCCGTAACGCAACGCCTATCAGCGGCGGTTACGCTAACAAAACACAAGATTTCTCCATGGTTGCGCAGTACCAGTTCGATTTCGGTCTGCGTCCATCACTCGCTTACTACAAATCTAAAGCGAAAAACGTTGAAGGCGTAGGCAACGAAGATTACATCAACTACTTTGAAGTTGGCGCGACTTACTACTTCAACAAGAACATGTCTGTCTACGCTGATTACATCATCAACCAGATCGACAGCGACAACAAATTGGGCGTGGGTTCTGACGACACCACCGCAGTGGGTATCGTTTACCAGTTCTAATTATCCGGCAACTTGTTTGTTGAATATAAGAAAAACAGGGCTCAGGCCCTGTTTTTGATTGCTGACAAAGAAGGAAAAAGCGTGGTTTTTCCTTCTTTGTGGTAAGCAGGCGAAAATCAATCAATTGATTTTCCTTGTTATTTATTCGGTGAGATCCTGGCGAAATTCAATCGCTTTAGGTTTGTCATCAGTCTGAACAGGGCTCAGGCCCTGTTTTTTTATGCCCGCTAAGTGAAAAAAACCAAGTTGTGAAGTCGGTAGTTTCTTTTTGTAGCAAACGGTTGGCAATTGTGAAAACTGCGGTTAACCTGAGTACGTTTGTCCCTTCGAAATCACAATGGAACTCCGTCATGTTTGAGAACATTACCGCTGCCCCAGCCGATCCGATTCTTGGTTTGGCCGACCTGTTTCGTGCCGACGACCGCCCAACCAAAATTAACCTCGGCATTGGGGTTTATAAGGATGAAACCGGCAAAACCCCGGTGTTAACCAGCGTGAAAAAAGCGGAAGCTTACCTGCTGGAAAATGAAAATACCAAAAACTACCTTGGTATTGATGGTATCCCTGAGTTTGGCCGTTGCACCCAGGAGCTGCTGTTTGGCAAAGGTAATGCAATCAGCGAAGCAAAACGTGCTCGTACTGCACAAACGCCGGGCGGTACTGGTGCACTACGCGTAGCGGCAGATTTCCTGGCGAAAAACACATCGACAAAACGTGTGTGGGTGAGTAACCCAAGCTGGCCTAACCATAAAAGCGTGTTTAACTCCGCAGGCCTCGAAGTTGTCGAATACGCTTATTACGATGCTGAAAACCACTCGCTCGATTTTGATGGTCTGGTGAGCAGCCTGCAAAGCGCACAGGCAGGTGACGTCGTCCTGTTCCATGGTTGCTGCCATAACCCAACCGGTATCGACCCTACGCTTGAGCAGTGGGAAACTCTGGCGACAATGTCGCAGGAGAAAGGCTGGCTGCCGCTGTTTGACTTCGCCTATCAGGGCTTTGCGCGTGGTCTGGAAGAAGATGCCGAAGGGCTGCGGGTCTTTGCGGCTAAACATCGCGAACTGATTGTTGCCAGCTCCTACTCCAAAAACTTCGGTTTGTATAACGAGCGCGTGGGTGCCTGTACGCTGGTTGCTGCCGATGCTGATACCGTGGACCGTGCGTTCAGCCAGATGAAGTCTGTTATTCGCGCAAACTACTCCAACCCGCCAGCACACGGCGCTTCCGTTGTGGCAACCATCCTGAGCAACGATGCCCTGCGTGCCATCTGGGAGCAAGAGTTGACCGACATGCGTCAGCGCATACACCGTATGCGTCAGCTGTTTGTGAATACCCTGCAGGAGAAAGGGGCAAACCGTGACTTCAGCTTTATCATCAACCAGAACGGCATGTTCTCGTTCAGCGGCTTGACGAAAGAGCAGGTGCTGCGTCTGCGTGAAGAGTTTGGCGTTTACGCAGTGGCTTCCGGCCGCGTTAACGTGGCGGGTATGACCCCGGACAACATGGCACCTCTGTGCGAAGCCATCGTTGCTGTACTGTAAGCAAAGCACAAAAAAAGAGCCGCTTTTGCGGCTCTTTTTGTTTTACCAGACGGGTAATTCATCCTGCAAAAATGGATTGTGCAGGCGCTCATAGCCGAGCGTTGAAAGCGGGCCGTGGCCGGGAATAAAGGTGACATCATCTCCCAGCGGCAGGAGCTTGCGTTTGATCGAGTCGATCAACGCCGCATGATCTCCCTGCGGGAAGTCACTGCGCCCTACTCCACCTTTAAAAATCACATCACCGGAAATCAGCAGATTTGATTTATCGTCAAAGAAGACGATATGGCCTGGCGTATGGCCAGGGCAATGCAGCACCTGTAAGGTGATATTGCCAACCGCCACGGTATCCCCTTCATTCAGCCAACGATCGGGCGTCAGAGGAAGGCATTCGTCCAGGCCAAACATTCGGCTCTGCGCGGGTAATCCTTCCAGCCAGAACTCGTCTGCTTTTTCCGGGCCAACAACAGGCACACCGTAGTGCTCGGCCAGTTCGGCTGCTGCTCCTACATGATCAAGATGTCCGTGCGTTAACAGGATCTGGCTGATGGTCACGCCTTTATCCGCAACTTCCTGCTTTATCTTGTCTGCCTGGCCACCTGGATCGACCAGCGCTGCCTGAAGCGTCTCTTCACACCACAGCAAAGAACAGTTCTGAGCAAAGGCGGTGACCGGGATAATGTGATAATTCATGCTGCTCCATTACCGGCTGTAACCGCCGGATTCCGTTGTTTTACCAGTGCCTTAACGGCCCGGTATCAATATGCACAAAGTTGCTTCGCGGGTAATATCCTACACCACCAGCGCGCATAGATAATGCTGCTTTGCGAACATTGCTTAACGAAATCCCTTCAATATGAAAATCCATGGCCTGACCTTTGGTGTGATAGCTTTTTTTAGCCACACCGCGGCTGTGGGCACGCAGCTCATTATTGGTGTCTAACGAGCGGTAGCCGGAGACAAGCTGTACGGGTTTGTTTGTTCCCAGCAGTCCTTGCAGGCGATAAAGTTGGTCAAACAATTTGGGATCGATGGACTTAATTTTGTTCGCGCGGTAGTCGCGGAAGAAGTGATTAAGTCGAGCTAATTCATCCTGAATATAGCCTCTGCCATCGAAAAACTCGGCTTTTAACGACTCACCGGTATGGAGATTGTTAAGCGTTAAAATGCGCGGGCGCGGTGTCGAGAGGGTTGCAAACGCTTGCGTTGGCAACAGGGCGGCGCCGAGAGCCACACTGCCTAACGCCAGCAGCTTGCGGCGATTAGCGTCAAATTTGTCCATGATATCCAGGTCTACAGGTCAATAACGGTCGAATAATATGCACTTTAGGCGCACTGCTTCGCACCTTAACCGTCTAATAACGATGAGTCAAGGCGCAGTAAACCCAGATAATCCGGGCCCTGTAAGGGGCCCGACTGGGTATTACCCCTATTCCGACAACTAATTCGTTAGTATTACTGCATTTACCTGATCAACTGGCCGGCTTTTGAGAGGATTTGTGCGCCAGATCGCGCGGTGAGATCGTAATTGTAAATATCTGTACGATACTGCGTACGCCCGTCTTCACCCACAAAAGCGGTCAAATAGTAAAGGTTGACCGGGATCTTCTGCCGAATGTTCACATAGCGCGTATTTCCCTCTTTCAGCTGGCTGGAGATTCTTGCGTCATTCCATCCCGCATCCTGGAGCAGCATATTAGCCAGTTCTGATGCCTTATTGACACGCACGCAGCCGGAGCTAAGCGCGCGGGCATCTTTCTGGAACAGAGTATGGTTCGGGGTATCGTGCAGATAGATGGCATCCGAACTTGGCATGTTGAACTTATAAAGCCCTAACGAGTTATGCGCACCCGGCTTCTGCTGGAAACGGAATGGCAGGTTGCTGGCCGTGATGGTCTGCCAGTCAACGCGATACGGGTCGATGGCTTCCGCATTGTTACTCCAGCCGCGCAGAACGCTATAGCCATGGCGGTCAAGATAGCCTGGGTCCTGACGGACCTTCGGCAAAATATCGTTACGGGCGAGCGTATTCGGCACGTTCCACGGCGGGTTAACGACAACGTTGTTCAGCGCGCTGCTCATCATCGGCGTTTTGCGGTCCGGACGGCCGACAATCACACGAGAAGCCAGCACTTCACTGCCGTTGAGGTAATAGACCAGCGAGTAATTCGGGATATTCACCATGATGCCGGTATCAAGCTTGTTCGGCAGCAGGCGCAGACGCTGAATGTTCAGCGCCACCAGCGAAGCACGCTGCTGCGGCGTGACGTTCAGCCAGTCACGGGTGAGCTGACCGATAGCGCCATCCGTCCCCAGTCCCTGCCATTTCTGGAAGCGCTTCACGCCTTCGACCAGTTCGCGGCTATAGGCACTGCGTACGGCGGTGGAGGATTTCTTTTTCGTTCCGGCAGACACAGCAGGAACACCCTGAGCGCTGTCTTCACCTTCAATCGCGATGGCAGAAGGGCTCACCGCCGCTGCGGTCTGCGTATTTGTACGATCGTCGCCCGGCAGCGAAATGGCAGGCTCGACCTGCAACATGCCGCTACGTGCCAGGATCTCACGCAGAGCGGGAACGTCGTTACTCCACTGTCCTGGGCGTAGCGTCTCTTTCCCCGTTAGCTGCGGCCATGGACGAGTGTCGCCCAGCAGATGGACCAGGGAATCGTGCATACGTGCGTATTGAGGATGCTGAGGCGCAAGCGTGGCTATAAAGCTCACCAGCGTCCCCTGATCAACCGCCACCTGCCACTGGTTGATAACGGACAGCGGCGCGGTCTGCATTTTGTACGGGGTCGCACTGTACAACCAGCGGTTACCCTCTGTCGGAATGCCCGACACGAATTGCAGATAGCCCATCATGGCATCAGACAGCACGATATCGCGCGCCATACCGGTGACGGAAGGATCGGTCAGCAGTTCAACCCATGTGGTGAACTGAGGCTGAATACCCGCAATGGCCAGCTCCGCTAATTGTTGCTGGAAAGCGTGTACCGCATCGCGGTTTTCCCACATTGGCTTCATATCGCGAGCCGCATAGAATGCGGACAAGGCATTAAGATAGACGGGTGTATATCCGGAAGGCATCTGCGCGATCAGCTGCGAGCGGCTTTGTGCGGCGGACATTGATGCAGAGTTAAGCGGCAGTGTACCTGCCATCGTCGCCGTCGCCGTCGACTGCGCTAACGGTTGGTCGAGCGCTGTAGGTTGCTCTGCTGTGACAGCCGAGCTGTCAGAAGGCACCACGGCGGGATCCTGATCCTGCGCCTGCACTGTAAACAGCGGAGCCATACTGAGCGCCAGACAGTAGCCAATAGCCGACGCTCTGAAACCGTGCAATTTATTAAGCAACATCCCTTGCCCCCTGTTTTACTGTTTTATCATAACCGGCGTTTCGCCTGGTTCTTCTCTCAGTATATAAACAGTGATACTCAATTGCCCGTATAAATGTAAAGAAAATTAAAGATTAAGATAATGCAGAGATCAAAAAAGCGGACCGAAGTCCGCTTTATTGACTGTGCAAATTTTGGCTTGCTATGAAGCTTCCGCCTCTCCCGCCACCGGTTCAGGTAGCGGAGGCGCAAAACCTCGCAGACCAACAACATGAACGTGCTCATGATTGTTAAACACTTTACGAACCAGTTTATAGGTGGTGCCTTTTTCCGGGCTGATGTTCTCTGGCGCGGCAATAATTAATTGCATTTCAAGGCGCTCGCACAGCTCAAAGAGCGTGGCAATTGACTTGGCATCCAGACGAGCCGCTTCATCAAGGAACAGCAGGCGGCAAGGAGAGATGTCTTTACCGCGCAGGCGGCGCGACTCCTCTTCCCAGCTCTGCACAACCATGACCAGAATCGACATACCGGTACCGATCGCTTCGCCCGTTGACAGCGCGCCACTTTCCGCACGCAGCCAGCCGTCCGTCCCACGGTTAACTTCCACTTCCATCTCAAGATAGTTGCGGTAGTCCAGCAGCTCTTCACCGATGGTCTGCGGCGTGCGCTGGCCCATGTCGATCTGCGGGTTCAGACGCTGATACAGCTTCGCCAGCGCCTCGGAGAAGCTCAGACGGTTGCTGTTAAACAGATCCTGGTGAGCTTCGTGCTGTTCGGACAATACGTTCAACAAGGTGGCATGGGTTTCACGTACGTTCACGTTCAGCCGCACGCTGTTTACCTGGCCGAAGGAGACGCTTTGCAGCCCCTGGTTCAGCATACGGATACGGTTTTGCTCGCGCTGAATGGTTTTGCGAATGATGTTCGCTACGCTGCGTGAGCTGATAGCCAACTTCTGTTCGCGAGAGGTCAGCTCTTCCGTCAGGCGGCCCAGCTCGATTTCCATCTGTTCGATGGCTTCAACCGGGTCATCGGTACGGATGATGTCCTGGCGAATACGTTCGCGTAAGTGCTGGTAAACCGCAACGAAGAACTGAATTTTACGCTCTGGCCGTTTTGGATCTTCCGACATGCGCAGTACGTCGCGCAGGTGTTCGTTATCCGCCACCGCCAGACGCAGCGCACCCAGCGCCTTATCCGACATGGAACGAAGCTCGTCACCCGTCTGATAGGCCAGCTCACGACGGTGCAGACGGCGCTCGACACCATTGTCTTTCACCATACGCATTACCGCACACCAGCCTGCCTTCGCGGTGACCACCTGCTCGCGCATTTCGACGTAGTCACGCTCCTGACGTTTAAGCTTACGGGTCAGGTTGTCCATCTCCGCTTCGCAATAGGTCAGCGCTTTTTCAAGCTGGTTGCGGCGAGAACGGTTGTTGCTAAGCGCGGTATGAAGTTCGTCACGACGAGCTCGGGCACGCTCTTCCGCACCGAGATCCGCACGAACACCGATATCCTGCAATTCTTTGTGCAGATCGTTGAGCAGCTCTTTCTTAGTATCAAAGGAGCTTTTCAGCGAGGCCATCAGCTGGCTGAACTGGCTGAGCTGCTGAGCGTGGCTGCGCAGCGCTTCACGGGAACGCGTACGCTCTGACTCAGCCTGCGCCAGTCGCGCACGCAGTTTCTCATTCAAATCGCTGTTGCCGTCCAGCATTGCGGCGGAATCTGAATAGCCAAAGTGCGCACGACGTTGCACCACTTCCGTTAAGGCGAAGGCCTGCTGACGTGCATCGCGTTGGACCTGCTGCGCGTACTGATAATCTTCTTTTAACTGTTCGAACTGCTCCGGGTCACTTTGCAGCACCGAGGCAACGGCCTCCAGTTTTGCCAGCTGATTGCCGTGCTGATGGATAAAGCGTGCGGCCTCCTCGGCTTCCATCAGGCGCTCGCGAATTTCATCGCAGCGGTCTGCCAGCGTTTCGTCGCTCAGCAAACTGATGCGCGGCAGCAGGCGGTTAAGCTGGGCCACGCCCTCTTTGGCCTGATCGAACTGCTGACGCTGCTGCTGGTTGTCATTTTCATGACTGCTGATGGCACGTTCGATTTCACCGCGGCGGGTGTTGAGCTGACGAATTTCCTCTTCCGGATCTTCGTCAAATGCCACGCCCAGGTGCTGGCCGATAAAGCGGCTGAATGACTGGTGTAAACGCTGAGATTTCTGCACATCAAACGAAAGCGTGGCAAAACGTTCTGCCAGCATTTCACGTTCGGCATGCAATTTTTCAAGGCGGTTTTCACGCGCCGCGCGGCCAAACAGCGGCAGCTCCGGAAGGCGGGAATAACGCCACTGGCGCTCGGCGGTTTTCACCAGCACCGCAGCGTCCATCTCTTCGACGGTAAAGACGCTGTCATCGAAGGAAGCCGGGTCCCCTTCAATCAGATAAAGATCTTCCGGGCAGTCTTCAAGGCTTTCAAGCTGCTCACGAACCAACGATAAATCAGGCACCACGATGGCGTGGCGGGACGGGCCGTAAAGTGCGGAGAAGTACGGAGCATCATCGAGACTGATATCGTCATAAATTTCTGACAACAGCACGCCGCCAAAACGCTCGGCTAAGGCATTCAGACGTGGGTCTTCGGCACCGCCCGGCTGGCTGAGGCGCTCGATCTCTTCATCAATTGCCTTCTTACGCGCCCCCACTTCATCACGCTCAACCGTCACGTCGCGCTCGCGCTCCAGCAGCTGCTGCATGTATTCAGTGACGTGCTGGCTGCTTTCGAACTCTTCGTTACTTTGTTCACAAAGCTGGTTAAGGCTGGTCTGGGCGGCAAGCCAGATTGGCGCACGCTGGCTCAGGCGTTTAATACGCGCCTGAATTTGCTCCTGCTCCTGGCGCAGAGAGACACGCTCTTCGCTGGCGTCAGACACGCTCTGTTGCAGCGTGGCAATGCGCTCTTCCAGCTCGTCATGGAAGGCTTCGAGATCTTCCGGGTCAAACTGTTTGCCCTGACGTTTGCAGAAATCAGCCAGCAGACGCTCGGCCTCCTGCTGCTCGCGCAGGCGCTGTTCAAGCTCGTTCAGGCGCATGCGCAGCGGCTGAACCTGTTCAGTCAGGTGTCGCTGGTTGTTGCTGTCGCGAAGTAATTCACGGGCCGCATTCCAGGCTTCACTGCGGCTGACCGGGCCGCTGATAGCCGTCACTAATTGATAAGCATGTTCAAACTGGCTGTGTGCCGTCTGTGCTACGCTCATTTTTTGTTCAAGCGTCAGCAGTTTTTCCGTCGCTTCCTGCTCTTTTGCCTGGAAGGTATCCAGCCACTCGTCGGCGCTGTCTGCGGTCAGGTCAGGCAGATGGCAAACGGCACGGGCGCGTTCTAACGCCTGCAGCGCCTGCTGATACTGAATAGCGCGGGTCTGCTGCACGTCCAGCGCCTGCTGGTAGTCCGCAAGCTGGCTTTTCAGCTCATCCACTTCCAACTCGGCGGCTTCGGCGCGGGCTTCGTTATCTTCCTGCTGCTCGTGAGCCTCCGCAACGATCTCGTTTTGCTCTTCGAGGCGCATTTGCAGCTCTTCGAGATCGGTCTCGTAGCGTTCAATTTTTTCCTGCTGGCGGATAGCGGTCTGCACCAGGTTCAGGTGGTCGCTGGCGGCCTGATAGTCCGTTTCCAGATCCCCTTCCGCACCGCTGTGTTCGCCAAGTTCACGTGCCATGTCGACGTGTTTGTACTGCTCGGCGCTCAGCTGTTGACGGCTGACCAGCAGGTCGCGACGGTATTCAAGGGCTTTATCCAGATGGATACGGCGTTCATTGGCGTGACGCATATAGTCCGCTGCCACATAGTTTGTGGCTTCGGAAATCAGATGCTTAAACAGATCGCGGTCAGACTGAGTGACGCGAATCGCTTCAAGCGTCATACGGTTCTCACGCAGGGCGGCTTCCATATCCTGGAACGCCTTACGCACACCGCTGTTTTCCGGCAGCAGGTAATCGCGCAGGGAACGGGTAATCGCGCTGGAGATCCCGCCGTACAGCGAGGCTTCGATAAGACGATAGAATTTGCTACGGTCCGAAGCGCTGCGCAGGCGGCGCGCAACAATACCCAGGTCGAACATTAGCGAGTGGTAGTCGGTGATGGAGTTGAACTGCTTAAACTGGACGCCTTCGATGGCTTCCACTTTGTCTTTCAGCTCCGGCAGGCTTAACACTCTGGCCTGACGCTCGCTTATGGTTTCCGTCAATAATTCCGTGGGTTGCAGAGAATCCGGCAGCCCCTGAATGGCAAACGGCTTGATATCAACTTTACGGTCGCGCCCGGCAACCTGTTGCAGGCGAACGCCAACAAGCACTCGTTCGCCACGGGAGTTGATGACATCCAGCGTTGAGTAACAAACCCCTGCTTTTAACTTACCGTGCAGACCTTTGTCACGGGAGCCTGAAGTTGCCCCTGCTTCGGTGGTATTACGGAAGTGCAGCAGCGTTAAATCCGGAATCAGCGCGGTAACAAAGGCAGCCATGGTCGTGGATTTACCGGCCCCGTTACCGCCCGAAAGCGTGGTGACCAATTCATCTAAGTCAAACGTGCGCGCAAAGAAACCGTTCCAGTTTATTAGCGTCAGTGAGCGAAATTTTCCGCGATCAATCATTCCTGTTCATCCTCCGCGTTGTCCTGGATTATCTGTGGCTCATCGGTTTCATCGTTGAGCTGTAAGCGGCTTTCAACAGGCATCGCTTCACCGTCACGAATCATGCGCAGCTGCGCCTCTCGAGGGTCGTCGCCGGTGCGGACATCGGCACCAAAGCGGAATACCGATTCGGTAATACGGAATTTGCTGCTGTCGTGACCCATAAACCAGATCATCCCAAGACGGCGCAGACGCGTCAGCGAGGCGCGCATCTTTTCCTGTAACTTTTGGCGATCAAGGTCTGAGCCAGTCGAACGATTGTTAACCAGCTTGAGCAGTTTGCTTTCATCCGCCAGCGTCAGCAGCTCGTCGTACAGCTCCTGCTGGGTGAAAATCCCCTCGTTCGCCAGCCGTTCCGGACTCAGGTAGAGGTAGCAAAGAATTTTGCCGACCATCATATCCAGCTCGGATAAGACCGAACGCGGAATCAGCGTTGTGGAACGCGGGCGTAAATAGAAGAAACCTTCCGGGGCACGGATCAGCTCCACGTTATAACGGGCGTAGAACTCTTCCAGGTAGTCCTGAAAATCCATTAAAAAGGCATGATTATCCAGCTCGTCGAGGCCGACGTGCCGTCCGGCACGCAGCTGGCTGTCGAGCGCCGGGAATAACGGATTTGCCAACGCCTGTGCCAGCTTAACCGGCATCACTTTTTCAATATTTGTTGATGACATGCGCCTGTACCTTGGCTCCGTAATCGTTAATTGCCTGCCACTCTGGCGGCAAGCCGGTAAAGTCTGCTTCAGCCACACCAAGGCGTACCGCCTGGTCGACCACGATTCGTGCCACGTCAAAATGGCGCGCGCGCGGATATTGGGTGAGATAGTCCCGCATCACTACGCCTAAATCCAGCGGCACCTGTCTGGTTTTGTAGACCTGCAGTGCCGCTTCAATCAGGGCTGCCAGCTGCTCGCGGATTTCATTGAACTCTTCGAACTCCAGATCGGTAGGCAGCTCGCCGGTAACTTCTTCATCGCGAAGCGCCATCTCTTCATCACGCATATCCAGAAGGCGGTCCGCGCTGGCGTGGGTCAATGCCCAAGGCGCATCGAAATAATTCTGTACCGAAACACGTAAGCGCTGAGCAAAAACGCGGTTTTTATCCATGTCGATGGCGGTACGAATAAATTTATGCACGTGGCGGTCGTAACCGATCCACAGGTCGATGGCCTGCTGACCCCAGCTGGTGATCCTGTCGAGTTTACTTTGCAGATCAAAGACGAGGCGATCGACAAAATGCAGGTCGTCGCGCCCCATTGTAGAGTCCTGGATACGCAGTAAATTCGCCTGCAGTTTGTCCCCGGCTGCTTCGAGCGTGTCCTGTAATTCGCGCAGTGTGCCCGACGTTTCGGACAGCAGCAGTTCACAGCTGGAAATCGCCGCCCGCCAGTCTTTGTTCAGCAACTGGGCGATATCATCTTTTACCTGCTGCTGCTGCTCGTCCATGATGCGCTGGGTCAGGTCGATACTGTCGAAAATCTCCGCCACGGAGTATTTCAGCGGGGCAAAGACGTTACGGTGCCAGTGGAACTCATCGCCGTTTTCATCGGCGGCATCTGCGGCACGTTTGAGTTCGCCTGCAACGATTGAAAGCTGCATGGAGAGACGCAACGTTGAAAACTCACGCTGGCGAATGTAGTAGTCGGTGATACCAATCCCCAGCGGCGTGAGGCGGTAGATCGAGTTCCCTTCGTGGATTTCACTGGTAAAGCGGTTGAGCAGACGCTGACGCACCATGTCATTGATGGCGTTGTTTGCGCGAACGCTGATGGTTTCGGTCGTTTGCTCAAAACCGTCGCTCACGTGGCGGAAGGCATCCACCAGCTCCCCTTCACTTAACTCGCCGTCAAGCCTTTCGCCGTTAAGCGTGGCAACCGCCAGCAGAAACGTCAGGCGTTCTGTCGGCAACGAGATTGAGAAATCATTTTTCCTGGCCCAGGCAACCAGCTCCGGCACTGTCTGGGAAACATCACTCATAATTTTTCCTTGGCTCAAGCGGCTTGACTGCAGTCACGTGGATATAGCGGCCGAGGCTGATAAACGGCTCCTGGCGGCAATATCGCGTTTCGAGTTCAAGCAAATCGTCAAAACCATCGCGTTGTTTGTGCTTGTCGCGCAGGTAATCGTGGAAAACCCGCACCCCGGTTTTCCCGGTAATCTGCCAGCCAATTTGCTCCAGCCAGTGGTATACCTGTTCTGGCTGTAGCGGATTGTCGGGCGACAGGGTTTTCCTTTTATTCTTCTTCATGCCCTGCATCACGTATTCAAAGTTGCCAACGAACATATTGCGCATCAGCAGGCCGTTAGCATTGTAGAACATCAGCGACAAAGCGCCGCCGGGCGCAAGGCAGTTCCATAACGCCTTAAGCACGGCTTCAGGATCTACGACCCATTCCAGCACCGCATGAAACAATATCAGATCAACCTGGCTTTCTAAATGTTGTCCGATGTCCTGGGCTGCGGAATGTACAAAATGCATGTTCTCGCTCACACCTTTTTCGCAGGCCAGGCTCTGCGCGCGGGCAATCATTTCGGAGGAAACATCGCAATGCACAACGTGGTGGCCAAGTTCAGCCATACGGCAGGCAGTTTGTCCTTCGCCACCACCCGCATCTAATACCTGGAGTTTCGCAGGCAGACTGTTAAGCAGTGCATCAAGATCCTGCCAGAGAATCGCCTGTCGCAGCAGGCCTTTGGTCGTACCATAGATGTTGCGTGAGAACTTCTCGGCAATGTCATCAAAATTGCGGTCACGCACGGGTACTACTCCACGGCCTTTAGGGGTCAGTCTGAGAAAACCGCTATTTTGGCACAGCTTGCACGAGAATGAACCTGGCTGGTGTAATATCAGCAGCGTTTGCCGCCTGGATGGTTAAAAAAGGACCCAGAATTCATGCTTTTCATGCTGAAAAAATTTATCGGTGGCCTGCTGCTGCCTCTGCCTGTACTCCTGATGCTGATTGGAGTGGCGATTTTATTACTCTGGTTTACCCGCTGGCAAAAAACGGGAAAAACGCTGCTCACTGCCGGATGGCTGGTATTATTCTTAATTAGCCTCCAGCCCGTTGCAGATGGTCTGCTAAAACCCATTGAGGATAAATACCCTACCTGGCGAGGCGGTGAACAGGTGAATTACATTGTGGTGCTGGGCGGCGGCTATACCTGGAATCCAGACTGGGCACCAAGCTCCAATCTCATCAGCAACAGCCTGCCGCGCGTCACGGAAGGCATTCGACTGTGGCAGGCGAACCCTGGGGCCAAAATGATTTTTACCGGCGCACCGGCTATGACTAACCCCGTGAGCACTGCTGAAGCAGGTGCGCGGGTCGCAGAAAGTCTCGGCGTGCCTCGCGATGCAATCATTACTCTGGATACGCCAAAGGATACGGAAGAGGAGGCCGCGGCGGTAGCCAGGCAAATTGGCAAACAGCCGTTTTTGCTGGTCACTTCTGCCTCACACTTACCCCGCGCGATGATTTTCTTCAGGCACGCAGGGTTAAATCCTCTGCCTGCGCCTGCTAACCAGACCGCTATCGATTCACCGCTAAACCCCTGGGAAAAAATCACGCCCTCCCCGCTATGGCTCATGCATAGCGACCGGGTAGCCTATGAAACCCTGGGTCGGGCATGGCAATGGCTCAAGGGGGCGTCAGGCAATCCAGGGGAGTAATCCCTTCGATGCAGCATCAAAAGCGGGCCTGTTTACGCGGCCCGTTTGTACAAGCTGCGCGACGGCATCCCAAAGAACATAAAGCCAGCGTCGCCACAGGAATGACTCCGCTACGGGTGCTCGTTGTAAATAATGCCAGAACAGGCTTTCCGCCTGCCCTTCTTCGTACAGGCGGAAGATTTCATATTCACGTGGCGCCCAGAGCATCACCCCTGGATTGATCATCGCCAGCAGCTGATCGCTGCGCCCATCTTTGAGCATGCTGCGCAGCGTGAAGTTGCCGTGTACAAGTACACAGTTATCGTTAAAGCCGTCGAACATACGCGGCAGACATTCCCGAGAGCGGAACAGAATCCGCCGGTCCTGCATCGTCAGGCCGGTATTCTTGTATTGATTTAAGGTATTCCAGAGTACTTCAACGCGCTGCCGATACCAGGAAGGCCAGATATTTTCCTGCGTACTGTCCACGCAGCCGACGCAGCCTGCGCTGTCCACTCGATGCCATGCCAGTAAGCCTTCAACTATTTGATCTTTCAGCTGCTCCCAGCGCTCCGGCGTCCTGGCCGGCGCTTCTACAGCCACGCCGCGCAGACGCTCCATCAGAATGACATCAGGGCCCGGATGATCGTCATGGCTTACGATGCCATAGACTACCGGCAGGCGAAGGGTTCCCGTGCGGGCAAGCATCGACATTTTCCAGGCCTGCTGCGCGGCCAGTCCGGGCGTGTTAAAGCTTTTAGCAAGCAGCGGCATAGCGTGCCCGTCGCTGTCATAGAGCGCCCAGACAGCGGTATTCGTCCGCTCGCTGATACATTCGATGCGGCTCAGTTTTTCTCCCAGCAGATGACTTAACTCCTTACGCAGCAGCTCCATAACCCATTACCCCTAAAAATACTGGTATTTTTCATTCTGAGCGCGCTTTGGCGATATGTCATCCCTTGAGATCAATATGTCGGCAGATAGTAAAAAACCGGCGCGTTGGCCGGTTTGTTTGCAGCAAAGGCAGAACTAGCGCATGGCAACACGCACGCGTTCCAGATCCTCTGGCGTATCTACGCCTATGCTCGGGATCTCTTTGGCGACGGCAACGTGGATTTTTTCGCCGTTCCACAATACGCGAAGCTGCTCAAGCATTTCGATTTGCTCAAGCTGGCTTGGTTCCCAGCTGATGTAGCGACGAATAAATCCAGCGCGATAGCCGTAGATGCCGATGTGGCGCAGGAAAGTGTCTCCAATTTGCTCGCGGGACTGGGCAAAGCGATCGCGATCCCATGGAATAGTCGCACGGGAGAAATAGAGCGCGTAGCCCTGTGCATCCATCACCACTTTTACGGCGTTCGGGTTAAAGGCTTCTTCCGCCGAGTCGATCGGTACGGCAAGCGTTGCCATCCCCGCCTGGCTGTTCGCGACATTGTCAGCCACCTGGCGAATGATGACCGGTGGGATCATCGGCTCATCACCCTGCACGTTAACAATGATGGTGTCGTCGCTAAAAGCGCATTTTTCAATGACTTCAGCCAGACGCTCGGTGCCGGACTGATGGTCGGCACGGGTCATGCAAACTTCCCCACCGGCAGCTTCAACCGCACGGGCGACGTCTTCGCTGTCCGTGGCAACGATGATACGTTCAGCACCAGACTCACGAGCGCGCTCAAGCACGTGAACAACCATTGGTTTGCCGTTAATGTCTTTTAACGGCTTGCCCGGTAGACGCGTGGATGCAAAGCGGGCGGGAATAATAGCCACAAAACTCATGGGTTAGTCTCGTCGAGGGTCAGTGTACGTGCCTCGGTTTCCAGCAGTACTGGAATACCGTCACGGAACGGGAAGGCCAGGCCGTCAGGCTTGCAAATAAGTTCCTGCTTTTCCTGATTATAGTAGAGCTTGCCGTTGCAAACCGGGCAGGCAATAATTTCAAGTAAACGATGATCCATAGTTACTCCAGAATGGGCGCCATCAAGGGCGTCAGGATAACATATCTGATGCGTTGTTCGGGGCAATTTCCCATTCTCCTCCCCAGGCTGAGGCGAGCGTTGCCGGAATATTCCCCGTAGCGATCCGTGAAGCCCCTTGCCAACGGCCAAACTCGCTTAATGCATCATGAAGGCCCGAAATCAGCGACTTATCCGGTTTTACGCTTTCCTCAAGATACAGGCTGATAATTTCCAGAACGCCATGCTTACGATGCATCTTTGCATCCATTCGTCCCACCAGCTCCCCCTTGTGCAACAGAGGAAGAACAAAATAGCCGTACCTGCGCTTTTCAGCCGGGGTATAGCACTCAAGGCGATAAGAGAAGTTAAACAATGTCTCTGCGCGTTTACGATCCCAGACCACGGGGTCGAAGGGCGACAGTACCGCACTGTGGGTGGCTTTGAGTTTGTTCTGCTCGGCTTGCGGCAGCAAAGGGAAAAGGGAGCGATGCAGATACATTTCACCTGACGTCTCTACCTGAACTGATATTACCTCCCCCTCCTCAACCCACTTCGCAACCAGGGTTTTTATGTCGATGTTCTTCAGCCTGTAATAATCTGCCAGCCACTCCGGGCGGAAAATACCCAGGCTGCGGGCGCTTTTTTGCAACATAAGGCTTTCAGCGTCATGCTGCTCAATAAGATGTCGTTCATCATCCCAGTCGGGCATCACGCGGGAAGTAAGATCGTAGACGCGCTGGAAATTACGACGCTCCGTTACCATCACCTTGCCCGCCGTAAACAATCCTTCCAGATGTTTTTTATGCGGTTTCCATTCCCACCAGCCGCTGACCCCTTTACGAGGATGTTCGAAATCCATCGAGCGAACGGGGCCGTTCTCCTGAATGAACGCCAGTAATTTCTCAATCTCCTGCGCGTTTTCGGTCATCCATTCCGGGCGATATTTCCATCCCATATTCTCCGGGCTCAGCATCCTGTGGCGCACCAGCGCAAAATCCTCTTTCGGCATAAAACAGGCTTCGTGCGCCCAGTATTCAATAAGCTCGCCACGAAATAACGCGTCATCAAGCCATTCCGGCGCGTAGCGGCCAAGGCGACTAAAAAGGACCAGATAGGGGCTGCGGGCGACAATATTGATGGTGTCGATCTGCAGCAGAGACATCTGATTAATCGTGCGGAGGATATCGGACGGGCGAGCGCTGCGGCGGGGTTTGTGCAGCAGTCCCTGGGCTGCCAGGTGGAGGTTTCTGGCGGAGCGTAAAGTCAGGCGCGGTATGGACATAGCGTCTCCCTGTCATCAACAAACCCGTTAATGTCCGCGCTGAAACTTATTTGATCAGCGCGCTCACTGAATTCAGCAGCTGTGCTGCCTGCGGTTCGGACAGATGGGCATCTACCGGTAAGTACCACCAGTTATCATGACCCGCCGCAAAAGCCCGGCATTTCACCGCATCTTTTTCGGTCATCAGTAACGTCTGTCCGCTCTGAACAAGCTTTGAGACGTCCGCTTCGTTTAGCGCCTGGTGATCCGCAAGGCCGACGGTACGGACAGGCTCTAAACCACACTGTTTTAGCGTAGCGAAAAAGCGCGGGGGATGGCCAATACCCGCCATAGCAACAACATTTTGCAGTGTCTGCACGGCGCGACGTTCATCTGTATTGAGATTAACCGCCTCGCCCGGTTGCAGGCACATGGCAATTTCACCCGCCTTTGCTTCTCCGCCGTTAACGATAACTGCATCAACGGACTGCAAACGTCCGGCTCTTTCACGCATCGGGCCTGCGGGTAGCCACCAGCCGTTGCCAAACCGACGAACGCCATCCACGACGACAATTTCTTTATCGCGGGCTAAAGCGTAATGCTGCAAGCCGTCATCAGTGATGATTATCTGCGGCTGAGCATGTTCAATCAGAGCTTTTACCGCAGCGCTGCGGTCGGGCGCAACGGCTACGGGAGCACCGGTACGCTGATAAATTAATACTGGCTCGTCGCCCGCCTGATCCGTTGTGCTCTGAGGAGTGAGCAGCAGCGGATAGTTCTCTGCTTTACCGCCATATCCACGTGATACAACGCCTGCCCGAATTCCCCGAGCCTGTAACTGCTCCACAAGCCAGATAACAACAGGCGTTTTGCCATTACCGCCCGCAGTCAGGTTACCGACCACGACAACAGGCACTGGCGAATGCCATGCCTTGCGTAACCCGAGTTTATAGCTAAGACGAATGGCCCCGCTCACCAGGCCATAGAGCCAGGCGAGCGGTAACAACAGCAGGTAGAGAGGAGATTTTCCCGACCAGATGCGTTCTATCATTCGCCGAACTGCATCTTATGCAGCTGAGCGTACACGCCGCGATGAGCGATCAGCTCAGCGTGAGGGCCACGCTCAACGATACGGCCATCTTCCACGACGATGATTTCGTCAGCCTGTTCGATAGTAGACAGGCGGTGCGCAATAACCAATGACGTACGGTTTTTCTGCAGCTCATCTAACGCCGCCTGGATAGCACGTTCAGATTCAGTATCCAGTGCCGAAGTTGCTTCATCCAGAATCAAAATCGGGCTGTCGCGCAATAAGGCACGAGCAATAGCGATACGCTGGCGTTGGCCACCGGAAAGCAGCACGCCGTTCTCACCAATTATTGTGTCCAGACCGTTATCCATCTTCTCGATAAAGTCCATCGCATAGGCCATACGCGCTGCTTTTTCGATGTCTTCACGGCTGTATTGTTCAGTACGCGCGTAAGCAATGTTATTCGCGATGGTATCGTTAAAGAGGTGTACATTCTGAGAGACCAGAGCGACCTGATTACGCAGCGATGAAAGCGTATATTCACGTAAATCTACACCGTCAATCTGAATGCTCCCTTCCTGAATATCGTAAAAACGAGTGATCAGGCTGGCGATGGTAGACTTGCCCGAGCCTGAACGTCCAACCAATGCCACCATTTTACCGGCAGGGATCTCGAGGTTGATATTGCGCAGCGCGGGTGCATCACGGCCTGGATAAGTGAAGGTCACATCGCGGAAGGCAACGTCACCTTTGGCGCGTTCAATCGTACGGGTACCTTCGTCTTTCTCCTGCTCTGAATCCAGAATTGAGAACAGAGTCTGACAGGCCGCCATGCCACGCTGGAACTGCGCGTTGACGTTAGTCAGAGATTTCAACGGACGCATCAGCGCAATCATTGAAGAGAAGACGACGGTGATAGTACCGGCAGTCAGGGTTTCCATCACGCTCGGGAAGCTGGCAGCATAAAGCACGAAGGCCAAAGCCAGGGAAGCGATAAGCTGTATGATCGGGTCAGAAATAGACGATGCCGAAACCAGTTTCATTCCCTGATGACGCATGCGGTTACTGACTTTATTGAAACGTTCCGTTTCAACTTCCTGTCCACCAAAAATCAGAACTTCTTTATGCCCTTTGAGCATCTGCTCGGCGCTGGTCGTCACCTGACCCATCGTGTTCTGCATGTTTTTGCTGATGTTACGGAAGCGTTTGGAGACGAAACGAATGGCAAAAGAGACGACAGGTGCAAGCACAATCAGAATCAGCGACAGCTGCCAGCTATACCAGAACATCAGCACAAACAGGCCAATGATCGAGGCACCTTCACGCACGACGGTGATCAGCGCGCTGGAGGATGAAGAAGCAACCTGCTCTGAGTCATAGGTGATACGGGACAGCAGCGTGCCCGTTGACTGTTGGTCAAAGAACGCGACGGGCATCCCCATCATATGGCTGAACAGACGGCGACGCATGTTCATCACCACCTGACCAGAAACCCATGAAATACAGTAACTTGAAATATAACTTGTGACACCACGCATCACCATCAGTCCGATGACGACCAGCGGCATCCATAACAAAACGGACTTGTCCGCTTTACCAAAACCATCATCCAGTAACGGTTTGAGCAGCGATAGCATAAAAGTATCGCTGGCTGCGTTGAGGATTAACGCAATCCCAGCCACGATCAGACCTGCTTTAAAAGGCGAAATCATCGGCCACAAACGGCGGAAGGTCTGTAATGTGGAGAGATCTTTATCGTTCTGCATTAAGTCGAACCAGCTTGTTATGAAATAGCCGCATATTCTACCTACTATATTGAGTTACGCCAAACCACTGATGGTACCAACGGGGCAAAATTTGCTCTCTGAAGCCGATGATTTGCCATTTATCACTGTTTATTCGAATACTGATCTGTCCGGTATGGGCCGTGTCGTACCACTGATAACCCTGCTTCAGATATCGTTCGGTCACTTTCACTGACGGTAAATGCCAGGCGTTATAGCGAGAAGCAGAGGCTAACGCGACCTGACCGGAGACGGCACGTAGTAATGGGCTGCCTGACGATGTTCGGCTACCGTGATGAGGAACCTGAATAATATCAGCCTCTAAAGTTCGCCATCTCCCCTTGAGCATAGCCAATTCTGCCCCGGCCTCCACATCGCCGGTTAATAAAAGTCGAAAGTGACCGTCGCTGACCATCACGACACAAGAGCCATTATTCCCTTTGTTATCACTGCCCGCCGGGGGCCAGTGAACGGTAAAATCCAGCTGCTGCCATTTCCAGCTTTGCCCTTCAAAGCAGGGGCGATGGTTAACCCATCCGAGCGAGCTGCGAACCTCTAACGTTGGCCACGCCTTCAGCAAACTGTTAAGCCCGCCGCGGTGATCAAGATGCTCGTGGCTGATAATCACGCCTTCAGGAGTAATATTTTTCCAGCGTAACCAGGGAATAATAGCTTGTTGCGCAGCATCGCCAGCGGGCCAGGCTCCGCCGGTGTCATAAAGAATTGCCCTGCCGTGCCGGACAATGGCAACAGCAAGCCCGTGCCCGACGTCCAGCATGGTAACTTCCCATGATGAAGGGTCTTTCTTATTTATCAGTCCCGTGGAAAGAGTGCCCAGACAAACACCAAGCACTGCAACAGACGCAGGAGAGATTCGCCACAGCCCCAGTCGATAAACGATAATGGCCAGCCATCCGCACAGGCTTATTGCCAGAAATCGAGAGTCCAGTTCCAGCCAGCCGCCGGGCAACCTGTGAAGAAGGAAAAATAACTGCCCCAGCAATGTATCGACCGTCAGCCAAATCGCTTCGTTAACCCAGGGAATAGCTGTCAACATCAGGCCGGCCAGCAGTAAAGGAACAACCAGAAAGGAAACGAAGGGGACGGCTATCAGATTGGCCAGCAGCGCGTTGATACTGATGCCATGAAACATGAAGATTTGCAGCGGTATCAGCAAAAGCGTGATACCAACCTGGAGATGGACAAGGCCAACGGGATAGCGGATATACCATTTACTGCATGCCAGTACACGAGGCAACGGCATCCACTGATACCAGAATATCAGGCCAGCCACCGCCAACGCTGATAACCAAAAACTGTCTGACAGCAACGTCAACGGGTCGCAAAATAGTATTCCCGCCACGCAGCATAGCCAAACGTCCCAGCCTGACCACTGCCGCCCGGTCAGGCGCAAAGCAGTCCAAAATGTCAGACCTGTCAGGGCCCTTATTGCCGGAGGGTTACCACCCGCAAGCCAGCAATAGACAACTGCGGTAAACAGACTGGCCAACAAGGGCAGCCGGTAGTCCACCCGATGAGCAGGCAGCAAAAACTGGCAACAACGAGCCAGCAGCCAACCTATTCCCGCAGCCAACGAGATATGAAGTCCTGAGATTGCCATCAGGTGAGCCGTTCCCGTCAAACGTAGCAGGCTTTTCACTTCAGAAGTCATGCCTGCGCGCTCTCCAAACGAGAGTGCCATGATGATCCCCTGCCATTTCAGACGCTGGGTTGCTGTCGTGACCCTGGCCATCCATTGCGCGCGAGAAGTACACGCTTCGCTAAGCCGGGTTGCTTTAACAACTTTGCCACGCAATGGCGTATGCTGTGCCAGGGCATAGCGCTGGCTGTCAAATCCGCCCTCATTCAGTTGCCCATGTACCGGGCTTAATCGTAGCGTCATTAGCCACTTCTGTCCCTGACACACTGATGCCGGAAGAGATACGCCTTTTAAAACCACGCCCACCGGTGGGAAGAGAAGGTGGTTATCGACACGGGTTATTTGCAGCTCATGTTTTTGAGCGCCGTCCGTACGCGTAATGACGACCTGCGTGACAATCGGCTTGCGGACTAGCTTCTCAAAAGGCTCCAGGCTTTCTCGCGCCGCAAGCAACCCCCAGCATAGAGTCATGACAAAGATCGCGACGTAGCGACACGTCCGTTGCTTCATAATCAGCAGACATAGACCTGCGGCCAGCAGCACCGCTATGGCATGACTCTCGGGAATAGCCGGTAGCCATAGCAACGGTACTATTCCCGCGATAACACTTATGCATAGCCCAGGCAGATTTAACACTCTCACCTCCTTGTTCAAGAAAGTGTGCCGCGGCAAGCAAGGAGCGTCGAATGGGGAAAATAGAATTTGCGCAGGGCTTTCAGAGAAACATGAGGTGCGGACATTCGTCACAAAGATTTTTGCGAGCAGTGCCGAAGAATACAAATTGCGGACATAAAAAAACGGCACCCGAAGGTCCCGTTTTTAACAGCTCAGTCCGTGGACTCAGTTGCCGTAAATATTGGCGCGGTCACGTAGCTCTTTACCTGGTTTAAAGTGCGGAACGTATTTACCTTCCAGATCCACTTTATCGCCAGTTTTCGGGTTACGACCGGTGCGAGGCGCGCGATAGTGTAAGGAGAAACTGCCGAAACCCCGGATTTCAATGCGCTCGCCGAGGGCAAGCGTAGAGGCCATATGTTCCAACATCTCTTTTACTGCATCTTCCACGGCCTTAGCGGGAATATGAGATTGCTGGGTAGCAAGTCTTTCGATCAATTCTGACTTGGTCATGATTCCTCCGGTTTCCTTTCAGGAAAATTAGCTTACAGCTATCAATCGAACAAGGGCGGCCGTAGCCGCCCTGATTTAGCGCTCGGACGATTACTCGCCTTTAGCTGCTTTGAATGCTTCAGCCATTGCGTTAGAGAAGTTGCCTTCTTCCTGTTTGTTGTTAACAGTCGCAATTGCATCTTTCTCGTCAGCTTCGTCTTTAGCACGAACAGACAGGCTTACAACACGGTTTTTACGGTCAACGCCAGTGAATTTAGCTTCAACGTCGTCGCCTACGTTCAGAACCAGAGTTGCATCTTCAACGCGGTCACGGGACGCTTCAGAAGCACGCAGGTAGCCTTCTACGCCATCTGCTAATTCAACTGTAGCACCTTTCGCGTCAACTGCCGTTACTTTACCAGTAACGATAGTACCTTTCTTGTTCAGCGCAACGTAGTTGTTGAACGGATCTTCTGCGAGCTGTTTAACGCCCAGGGAGATACGTTCGCGCTCTGCGTCAACCTGCAGAACCACAGCTGCGATTTCGTCGCCTTTCTTGTATTCACGTACTGCTTCTTCGCCTGTAACGTTCCAGGAGATGTCAGACAGGTGAACCAGGCCGTCGATACCGCCGTCCAGGCCGATGAAGATACCGAAGTCAGTGATAGACTTGATTTTACCTTCAACGCGGTCGCCCTTGTTGTGGGTCTCAGCAAACTGCTGCCATGGGTTGTTTTTGCACTGCTTCAGGCCCAGGGAGATACGACGACGTTCTTCGTCGATATCCAGAACCATAACTTCCACTACGTCACCAACGTTAACAACTTTGGATGGGTGGATGTTTTTGTTGGTCCAGTCCATTTCTGAAACGTGCACCAGGCCTTCAACGCCTTCTTCGATTTCAACGAAGCAGCCGTAGTCGGTCAGGTTGGTCACGCGGCCAGTCAGACGAGTCCCTTCTGGGTAACGCTTAGCGATAGCTACCCATGGATCTTCGCCCAGCTGCTTCAGGCCCAGAGAAACACGAGTACGCTCGCGGTCGAACTTCAGCACTTTAACAGTGATTTCGTCGCCAACGTTCACGATTTCGCTTGGATGCTTAACGCGTTTCCATGCCATGTCAGTGATGTGCAGCAGGCCATCAACGCCGCCCAGATCAACGAATGCACCGTAGTCAGTAAGGTTCTTAACGATACCTTTAACTTCCATGCCTTCCTGCAGGTTTTCCAGCAGCTGATCGCGTTCTGCGCTGTTTTCAGATTCAATAACAGCACGGCGAGAAACAACAACGTTGTTACGTTTCTGGTCAAGCTTGATTACTTTGAACTCAAGCTCTTTGCCTTCGAGGTGCAGAGTGTCGCGAACCGGACGAACGTCAACCAGGGAACCTGGCAGGAACGCGCGAATACCGTTCAGCTCAACAGTGAAGCCACCTTTAACTTTACCGTTGATAACACCGACCACAGTTTCAGCTTCTTCGTAAGCTTTTTCCAGCGTGATCCAGGCTTCGTGACGCTTAGCTTTCTCACGGGACAGCAGAGTTTCGCCGAAGCCATCTTCAACTGCGTCCAGAGCAACATCAACTTCGTCGCCTACCTGGATTTCCAGTTCGCCAGCAGCGTTTTTGAATTGCTCAGCAGGGATCGCAGACTCAGATTTCAGACCGGCGTCAACCAGTACTACGTCTTTGTCGATAGCAACTACAACGCCACGAACGATGGAACCCGGACGGGTTTCGATTGTTAACAGGGATTCTTCAAAGAGTTGAGCGAAAGATTCAGTCATGTTGTTAATCTTCAAGGTTCTTTAGTTTAACGTCCATTTAGCGTCCCGCCGAATGGGGTTGTTTGACATACCCCGCCATTGGCTCCATGCCGACAGGGTTAGATTACAGCGGGCAAATTTTACCCGATCTGTAGAGATATCGCCATGCCAGTGGCATGACAATATTGACAAAATTCTTAGTTCATGGCGGCTTACGCTGCCAGTACTTCCCTTGCATAGGCCAGTGCGCGCTCGATGACTTCGTCAATCGACATGCTGGTCGAATCCAGCACTAAGGCATCTGCTGCAGGCACAAGTGGCGCTACGGACCGATTCCGATCGCGATCGTCGCGTTCTTTTATTTCGGCCAAAAGGCGTTCAAAGTTAACACTAAAGCCCTTTTCCTGCAACTGTAGCATACGCCGGTGCGCGCGTTCCTCTGAGGAAGCATCGAGGAAAATTTTTACCGGGGCGTCCGGAAAGACTACCGTGCCCATGTCTCGTCCGTCCGCAATCAGTCCTGGTGCTTCACGGAAAGCACGTTGGCGGCGCAATAGCGCTTCGCGCACGCGCGGGAAAGCGGCAACTTGTGAGGCTGCATTAGCCACTTCCTGAGTCCGAATCTCACCGCTAACGTCTTCGCCTTCCAGAATCACTTCCAGATTACCGTCGGTCGCCACGAAACGGACATCAAGGTGCGCCGCTAAAGGGACCAATGCTTCTTCGGAGGTCACATCCACCTGGTGGTGTAACGCAGCCAGAGCAAGCACCCGGTAGATTGCGCCGGAGTCGAGCAGATGCCATTGCAGCGCTTCCGCCATGGCCTTACACAGCGTGCCTTTACCTGCACCGCTAGGGCCATCAATGGTTATTACTGGAGCGGGTGCCGTCATCTTTTTCTCCTTCTCGCAGGAATGCGGGCTTAAGTCGTAAACGCCGCGCATTATACGTCAGCCCTGCCAGGACTGTTATCTTTCCTGCGAAATATCCTCAGGATCAAGGCTGAGTGTAGAAGATTTGCGCAACAACGTTGTAAGGAAACGTAGAGGGATAAAAAAACCGCATCGAATGATGCGGTTACAGACTGATGACAAACCTAAAGCGAATGAATTTCGCCAGCATCTCACCGAATAAATAACAAGGAAAATCAATTCATTGATTTTCGCCTGCTTACCACAAAGAAGGAAAAACCACGCTTTTTCCTTCTTTGTCAGTAATCTAAAACCGCATCGGATGATGCGGTCTTGAAGCGTTACGCCGGAGTGCTGATGCTGGCGAGCCGGTCAAAATAGTCCGGGAAGGTTTTCGCGGTGCACTTCGGATCGAGGATGGTTACCGGAGTATCAGACAGCGCCACCAGTGAGAAACACATAGCCATACGATGATCGTCATAGGTGGCAATGTCGGCGAACTTCAGCTGCGCCGGAGGCGTGACGGTGATGTAGTCTTCACCCTCTTCCACCTCTGCGCCAACCTTACGCAGCTCGGTAGCCATCGCTGCCAGACGGTCAGTCTCTTTGACGCGCCAGTTGTAAATGTTACGCAGCGTCGTGGTGCCTTTGGCGAACAGCGCCGCCGTCGCGATAGTCATGGCCGCGTCAGGGATATGGTTCATGTCCATATCGATGGCGTTCAGCTCACCCCGTTCGCAGGCGATGAAGTCTTCACCCCAGGTTACCTTCGCGCCCATTTTTTCCAGCACGTCTGCAAAGCGGATATCACCCTGCACGCTGTTACGCCCAATACCGGTCACTTTTACGGTGCCGCCTTTGATGGCGCCAGCTGCCAGGAAGTAGGAGGCAGAGGAAGCATCGCCCTCGACCAGATAAGCACCAGGCGACTGGTAATGCTGGCCGCCGCGAATGACAAAGCTGCGATAATCACGGTTTTCAACTTCCACGCCAAAGGTTTGCATCAAATGCAGCGTGATATCGATATAAGGTTTGGAGACCAGCTCACCTTTAATGGTGATTTCGGTGTCAGCAGCCGCCAGCGGCGCGGTCATCAGCAGTGCAGTCAGGAACTGGCTGGAAACGCTGCCGTCTACGGAAACCTGACCACCAGCAAATCCACCGCGCAGGCGCAGCGGCGGATAATTTTCCTGCTCAAGATAGTTAATCTGCGCGCCGCCCTGGCGCAGGGCATCCACAAGGTGACCGATTGGCCGCTCTTTCATTCGCGGCTCACCCGTCAGGACGATGTTATTGCTGCCGAGGCATAAAGCTGCTGCCAGCGGACGCATCGCCGTGCCTGCGTTGCCAAGGAAAAGCTCCAGCTCGCCGGTCGCCTGTAAAGGGCCGCCCATACCGGTGACTTCGCAGCGCGTACGATCGGCAGAGAGCGTATAGGTTACGCCCAGCGCACTGAGCGCGTTGAGCATGTGACGAACATCATCGCTATCAAGCAGATTAGTCAGTTCCGTCGTACCGCGGGCAAGGGCAGCGAGCAGCAATGCACGGTTAGAAACGCTTTTTGAACCAGGAAGATTAATGGTGCCGTCAACCAGCGCGATGGGTTGTAACGTCAGGGATTCCAGCATGGGGAATGTACTCTCAAATCAAACAGAATAAACCCCGCGAGGTAGCCCGCGGGGAGAAATACAACGCGCCTGAATTAACCGTGGCGACGTTCGAAATTAATCATAAATTCAGTCAGCGCCTGCACACCTTCCAGCGGCATTGCGTTATAGATTGAAGCACGCATGCCGCCAACAACCCGGTGGCCTTTCAGAGCATGCAAGCCTGCTGCGAACGACTCTTCCAGGAAGAGTTTATCCAGCGCGCTGTCCGCCAGCTGGAACGGCACGTTCATGCGTGAACGGTTAGCGGGAGCCACATCATTTCGGTAGAAGTCGCTCTTATCGATAACGCCATACAGCAGGTCTGACTTCGCCTGGTTGATGTTATCCATCGCGCTCACGCCGCCCTGCTCCTTCAGCCACTTGAACACCAGGCCGGAGAGATACCAGGCGAAGGTCGGTGGCGTATTGAACATCGAGTCGTTTTCATTAAGCACGGTGTAATCAATAATAGAAGGACAGGCCTGATGGGCTTTACCCAGCAGATCTTCGCGGACGATAACGATAGTCAGGCCAGCAGGCCCGATATTTTTCTGCGCGCCGGAATAGATCACGCCAAAACGGCTGATATCCAGAGGCTGGGACAGAATAGTGGAGGAGAAGTCGGCGGTGACCACGGTATCGCCAAAGTCAGGCGTTTCGTGGATGGCTATGCCGTCAATGGTTTCATTCGGGCAGTAGTGCAGATAGGCGCTGTTGTCGGAAACCTGCCATTCGCTCATCGGCTTGATAGCGCGCAGGCCGTCAACGGTAGTTTTGGCATCGAATACGACCGGCGAGCAGTATTTTTGCGCTTCGTTAATTGCGCTGTGGGCCCAGTAGCCGCCGTCAATATAGTCGGCCGTTGTTTTGTCGCCCAGCAGGTTTAACGGTAAGGCTGAAAACTGGCCGCGTCCGCCGCCGTGGCAGAACAATACTTTATAGTTCGAGGGGATTTGCAGCAGATCGCGAAAATCCTGTTCGGCCTCTTCAGCGACCTGAATGAACTCTTTACTACGGTGGCTGATCTCCATAACGGAAGTGCCTAAACCATTCCAGTCACAGAGGTCGTGCTGTGCACGACGAAGCACTTCGGCCGGCAGCATTGCCGGGCCAGAACTAAAATTGTATACCTGAGCCATTTCCCCTCACCAACCTTTGAGCAATAAGTTTTTATTACGTCATCGGTTTTATCATTCACTCGCGGAGGCTGCAATGGTTAATCAGGCAGCCGGGGAGAATGTGCGCCATATCACACAAAACAATTCACCATCCCGGCTGCAAAAAGCCCTATTTTCCCCGTCAGGTCACACGCTTAGCGGTAGAAGCTTTAACCCACTGCTGATGTTCGCAACGCGGACACTGCGATTTCTCACCAGCATTAAAGGTCAGCACTTCACTGCAGTGAATGCAGGCGTAATCGCCATCTTCCGGCACTTCTTCAAAGCGTTCGTTGCAGGGCTCAGGCAGGATCGACAGGCCGGGCCTGACGAGATGATCGGGGAAGAAATAGACGCTTATCTGCCCGTTGGTTTCAAGAATTGCCAGCCGCACCTGGCCCAGGTGTTCCACGCCGTGCAGACGCAGTTCCATAAAGAATTCAAACTCCGTCATGTTCTGGGACTGCATTTTTTCCCACGCAAACTCACCCTCTTCAATAATGACGGCAGGTTTGCCTTCAAACAGGTTTTCAAGCTTTTCACTGTGGCTCATGAGCCACATGACCAGACGATAGAGGCAGGCGAGCGTGATAAAGACCACAAAGACCGGCAGCATCGGCACATCATGATAAAACGCTACGTCGCCCGCCGCCGAGCCCAGCGTCAGGATAATCAGCACTTCAAAAAGCGACATCTGCCGCACGCCGCGGCGGCCCGTGATTTTTAAAAACAGGAATACAAGAATAAAGGTATAAACGCTGCGCACGGCGACCTCCCATAAGAAGTCCGGGGGCATTTCATCAAACGCCATACGCTGTAAATCAAATGTCTTCATTTTCTTCGCCATTACAGTCAGTTACTGACCATAAGCATAGCCTGTTATGCTAGCTTCGCCTGCAAGCGGCCTGGGATAGCCTCAGCCCGCTAAAACCCGTATCATTGCGCGCTTTGCGTACGACAAAAGTGAACCCCTGATGACCCAAACCTTTATTCCTGGCAAAGATGCCGCACTGGAAGATTCCATCGCTCGCTTCCAGAAGCAGCTTTCCGACCTCGGCTTTAATATTGAAGAAGCCTCCTGGCTGAATCCGGTGCCCAACGTCTGGTCCGTGCATATTCGTGATAAAGACAGCGCGCTGTGCTTTACCAACGGCAAGGGTGCGACTAAAAAAGCCGCTCTGGCTTCCGCGCTTGGCGAATACTTCGAGCGTCTGTCCACTAACTATTTCTTCGCAGACTTCTGGCTGGGTAAAACCATCGCTAACGGTCCGTTCGTGCACTACCCGAACGAGAAATGGTTTGCGATCCCGGAAGATGAGCAGCTGCCGGCAGGAATTCTCGACGATCGCCTGCGCGCGTTTTACGACCCTGAAAACGAACTGACCGCCGGTATGCTTATCGATCTGCAATCGGGGAATGAAGAGCGCGGTATCTGCGCCCTGCCGTTCACTCGTCAGTCGGATCAGCAAGCTGTCTATATTCCAATGAATATTATCGGCAACCTGTACGTTTCCAACGGCATGTCCGCTGGCAACACCGCCAACGAAGCGCGCGTTCAGGGCCTGTCAGAGGTGTTTGAGCGTCACATCAAGAACAAAATTATCGCTGAGAGCATCAGCCTGCCGGAAATCCCGCAGGAAGTGCTTGCTCGCTACCCAGGCGTTGTCGAGTCTATCGCCACGCTTGAAGCGGAAGGCTTCCCAATCTTTGCCTACGACGGCTCGCTCGGCGGTAAATACCCGGTTATTTGCGTCGTGTTGTTCAACCCGGCTAACGGCACCTGCTTCGCCTCTTTCGGCGCGCACCCGGACTTCGGCGTTGCGCTGGAGCGTACGGTGACCGAGCTGCTGCAGGGCCGTGGACTGAAAGATCTGGACGTGTTTACCCCGCCGACCTTCGATGACGAAGAAGTTGCGGAGCACGCCAACCTTGAAACCCACTTTATCGACTCAAGCGGCCTGATTTCCTGGGATATGTTCAAGCAGGATGCAGATTATCCGTTCGCTGACTGGAGCTTCTCCGGCACCACGGAAGAAGAGTTCGCCACGCTGATGGCCATCTTTGATGCGGAAGACCAGGAAGTTTATATCGCGGATTATCAGCATCTGGATGTTTACGCCTGCCGTATCATCGTGCCGGGCATGTCGGATATCTATCCGGCTGAAGACCTGCTGTTAGCCAACAACAATATGGGCTATCACCTGCGTGAAACTATTCTCGCCCTGCCGGGCAGCGAGTGGGAGCAGCAGGACTATCTCAATCTGATTTCTCAGCTGGATGAAGAAGGCCACGATGACTTTACCCGCGTGCGCGAGCTGCTGGGTCTGGCAACCGGTAAAGATAACGGCTGGTATACGCTGCGCATCGGCGAACTGAAGGCGATGCTGGCGCTGGCCGGCGGCGACACCGAGCAGGCGCTAATCTGGACCGAGTGGACGATGGAGTTCAACGCTTCCCTCTTTAGCGCAGAACGGGCTAACTACTACCGCTGCCTGCAGACCCTTCTGCTGCTGGCAATGGAAGAAGAGCGCGAACCGCTACAGTACCTGAACGCCTTCGTTCGTATGTACGGAGCTGAAACTGTTGAAGCTGCAAGCGCGGCACTTTCCGGTGAAGCGGCGTTCTATGGCCTGCAGGCCGTGGATAGCGATCTTAAAGCCTTCCCGGCACACCAGGCCCTGTTAGCAGCCTACGAAAAACTTCAGCGTGCCAAGGCGCGCTTCTGGCAAGCAGACTAGCCGGCAGCCACTTGCGGGTGCAATGTTCACCCTCTCTAAGCTATATTACGGGGCAATTTACTTGCCCCGTATTTTTATTGTCGTCAAAACAATTCCATATGTAATCGGCGAGTTAAATAATGGTGAAATATTTTAATATTAATCTATAAATAATGTTGCCATTATTTTGAAATACTCCGTTTTAATTAACCAATAAAAGGAAGCCAGCTCGCAGAACTCAAATTATCGTACAATTATTAAAATTTATTTTTACATGGATAGTCAACACGTTACGTAAATAAACAGGTATTCACCTGCTGTTTACAGGCCTATAAGCTTGGCGAGATATGATCCATGTCAAATTTTACTCTATAATGCTTTGTTAGTATCTCGTCGCCGAATAAATAAGAGAGAGTTAGTGTGAAAACTGACAACCCTTTTGAAGTATTACTTCCCCCAGCCATGGCAAAAGTTGCCGAAGACGCTGGTGTCTATAAAGCAACAAAACATCCGCTGACTACGTTTTATTTAGCGATCACCGCTGGCGTATTCATCTCGATTGCTTTCGTCTTCTATATCACCGCCACTACCGGTACCGCGGGCGTTCCCTTTGGTATTGCTAAGCTGATTGGCGGGACTTGCTTCTCTCTGGGCCTGATTCTTTGCGTTATCTGCGGGGCTGACCTCTTCACCTCCACCGTATTGATTGTCGTCGCTAAGGCTAGCGGCCGAATTACGTGGGGACAGCTAGCCCGTAACTGGGTAAACGTTTATGTCGGTAACCTGGTCGGCGCGCTACTGTTTGTGCTGCTCATCTGGCTGTCGGGTATGTATATGACCGACAACGGAGCATGGGGCATGAACGTGCTGCAAACTGCCGATCATAAAATGCACCACACATTCATTGAAGCGGTATGCCTCGGTATCCTCGCAAACCTGATGGTCTGTCTGGCGGTCTGGATGAGCTACTCCGGTCGCAGTTTGATGGACAAGATGTTTGCTATGATACTGCCGGTCGCCATGTTTGTTGCCAGCGGTTTTGAGCACAGTATCGCAAACATGTTCATGATCCCTATGGGTATCGTAGTACGTAACTTCGCAAGCCCGGAATTCTGGACCGCAGTCGGGTCGTCTCCGGACAGTTTCTCTCATCTGACCATTATGAACTTCATCACCGATAACCTGATTCCAGTCACTATCGGGAACATCATCGGCGGTGGTTTGTTGGTTGGGTTGACATACTGGGTAATTTATCTGCGCGGTGGCGATAAGCACTAAGTGCCGTCCATCAGCAGGGAATAAGAAATCCACATTAGAAGGTAGGTGTTAAATGTCCGAGCTTAATGAAAAGTTAGCCACAGCCTGGGAAGGTTTTGCCAAAGGCGACTGGCAGAATGAAGTAAACGTACGTGACTTCATTCAGAAAAACTACACCCCTTACGAGGGCGACGAGTCCTTCCTGGCAGGTGCGACTGACGCAACTACCAAGCTGTGGGACAACGTTATGGAAGGCGTTAAACAGGAAAACCGCACTCACGCGCCTGTTGACTTCGATACCGACCTCGCTTCCACCATCACTTCCCATGATGCTGGTTACATCAACAAGTCCCTCGAAACCATCGTGGGCCTGCAGACTGATGCGCCTCTGAAACGTGCCATCATTCCGTTTGGCGGCATCAAAATGGTTGAAGGTTCTTGTAAAGTATACGGTCGTGAACTCGACCCAATGCTTAAGAAGATCTTCACCGAATACCGTAAAACGCACAACCAGGGCGTGTTTGATGTTTACACCAAAGACATCCTGAACTGCCGTAAATCAGGTGTTATCACCGGTCTGCCAGATGCGTATGGCCGTGGTCGTATCATCGGTGACTACCGTCGCGTAGCGCTGTACGGTATCGACTTCCTGATGAAAGACAAGTTCGCTCAGTTCAACTCACTGCAGACCAAACTGGAAAACGGTGAAGACCTGGAAGCGACTATCCGTCTGCGTGAAGAGATCTCCGAACAGCACCGTGCGCTGGGTCAGATCAAAGAAATGGCTGCTAAATATGGCTGCGATATCTCTGGTCCTGCAACCAACGCTCAGGAAGCGATTCAGTGGACTTACTTCGGCTACCTGGCCGCGGTTAAATCTCAGAACGGCGCTGCAATGTCCTTTGGTCGCGTATCCACCTTCCTGGATGCCTTCATCGAACGTGACCTGAAAGCAGGCAAAATCACCGAAACTGACGCTCAGGAAATGATTGACCACCTGGTCATGAAACTGCGTATGGTTCGCTTCCTGCGTACTCCTGAGTACGATGAGCTGTTCTCCGGTGACCCAATCTGGGCAACTGAATCTATCGCCGGGATGGGCGTTGATGGCCGTACTCTGGTCACCAAATCCAGCTTCCGCTTCCTGAACACCCTGTACACCATGGGGCCGTCTCCGGAGCCGAACATCACCATCCTGTGGTCTGAAAAACTGCCACTGAACTTCAAAAAATACGCGGCTAAAGTCTCCATCGATACCTCTTCTCTGCAGTACGAGAATGACGATTTGATGCGTCCTGACTTCAACAACGATGACTACGCTATCGCTTGCTGCGTAAGCCCAATGGTTGTTGGTAAGCAAATGCAGTTCTTCGGTGCTCGTGCTAACCTCGCGAAAACCATGCTGTATGCCATCAACGGCGGCGTTGATGAAAAACTGAAAATGCAGGTTGGTCCTAAAGAAGCGCCAATTACTGCTGACGTTCTGGATTACGATAACGTGCTGGACCGTCTGGACCACTTCATGGACTGGCTGGCTAAGCAGTACGTCACCGCGCTGAACATCATTCACTACATGCATGATAAGTACAGCTACGAAGCGTCTCTGATGGCTCTGCATGACCGTGACGTTGTTCGCACCATGGCTTGTGGTATCGCGGGTCTTTCCGTTGCAGCTGACTCACTGTCTGCAATCAAATACGCGAAAGTTAAACCAATTCGTGACGAAGATGGTCTGGCGACTGACTTCGAAATCGAAGGCGAGTACCCAATGTTCGGTAACAACGATCCTCGCGTAGATGACATCGCTGTTGACCTGGTAGAACGTTTCATGAAGAAAATTCAGAAGCTGACTACTTACCGTAACGCTGTACCGACTCAGTCTGTTCTGACCATCACCTCTAACGTGGTTTATGGTAAGAAAACCGGTAACACCCCAGACGGCCGTCGCGCAGGTACTCCATTCGGTCCAGGTGCTAACCCAATGCACGGTCGTGACCAGAAAGGTGCTGTTGCCTCTCTGACCTCCGTTGCTAAACTGCCGTTTGCCTACGCGAAAGATGGTATCTCTTATACCTTCTCCATCGTGCCAAACGCGCTGGGTAAAGACGACGAAGTGCGTAAAACTAACCTCGCGGGTCTGATGGATGGTTACTTCCACCACGAAGCGTCCATCGAAGGTGGTCAGCACCTGAACGTGAACGTGATGAACCGTGAAATGCTGCTGGATGCGATGGAACACCCTGAGAAATATCCTCAGCTGACCATCCGCGTTTCCGGTTACGCCGTACGTTTTAACTCCCTGACTAAAGAACAGCAGCAGGACGTTATTACCCGTACCTTCACCCAAACCATGTAATACCCGGTTTGTCTGAAAAGGCGTAGAATAAAGGCTCCACTTCGGTGGGGCCTTTTCTTATGTCAGAGCCAGTTTTGCAGGATAACTGCTATATAACTTTAAATTTTGTACCCTAAATAATTCAATTTGCAGGTAGGCGGCAAGGGAGTGAATCCCCAGGAGCTTACTAAAGTAAGTGACTGGGGTGAGGGAGTGCAGCCAACACCCCTGCAAGTTGAAGTATGACGGGTATCCTGCAAAACTGATTCGACGCGGCATTCTTTATACAGACCGCGCTCAACCTGGCAGATGTAAATACATCCGCTAATACTGGAGAAAACACCGCAATGTCAGTAATTGGCCGAATTCATTCCTTTGAATCATGCGGTACCGTGGATGGCCCCGGTATTCGTTTTATCACCTTCTTCCAGGGCTGCCTGATGCGCTGCCTGTACTGTCATAACCGTGATACATGGGACACGCATGGCGGCAACGAAATCACCGTTGAAGACCTGATGAAAGAGGTGGTGACCTATCGTCACTTTATGAATGCTTCCGGCGGCGGCGTGACCGCTTCCGGTGGGGAAGCCATTCTGCAAGCTGAGTTTGTGCGCGACTGGTTCCGCGCCTGCCACAAAGAAGGTATTCATACCTGCCTCGACACCAACGGTTTTGTTCGCCGCTACGATCCGGTGATTGATGAACTGCTGGAAGTGACCGATCTTGTGATGCTCGACCTGAAGCAGATGAACGATGAGATCCATCAGAATCTGGTTGGCGTCTCGAACCACCGCACCCTTGAGTTCGCACAGTATCTGTCGAAGAAAGGCATTAACGTCTGGATCCGCTATGTGGTAGTACCGGGCTGGTCGGACGATGACGATTCCGCGCACCGCCTCGGCGAATTCACCCGTGATATGGGCAACGTAGAGAAAATCGAACTGCTGCCGTACCACGAGCTGGGCAAGCACAAGTGGGTGGCAATGGGCGAAGAGTACAAGCTGGATGGCGTTCACCCACCGAAGAAAGAGACCATGGAGCGTGTGAAAGGCATTCTCGAGCAGTACGGTCACAAAGTTATGTATTAAAAAAATGGCCCTCATCGAGGGCCATTTTCACATCTGCATTAAGCCATTCAGGCGTGCGCCACGGGCGTTGGATGCTGCCCTGCTTTACGCAGCAGCATCAGCAGGTAAACAAACGCGACGCCCGCAATCATCACAAACAGCAGGTCGTCTGAGTAGCTCTGCATCAGCATTGCCGTAAGCGTTGGCCCCAGCAGGCTGCCGATGGTATAGCTCAGCAGCAGCGCCTGATTCATCGCCACCAGCTGATGATGCTCAACCTTCTCGCAGGCCCAGGCCATCGCCACAGGGTAAAGCGTGAAGCCAGCCGCCCCGAGAACAAACAGCACCGGCCCCATCGCGGCACCGGTGAGCATCGCCAGACAGCCGAGAATGATGACAAAGACCTGTACGCGCAAAACCAGCAGACGACCATAGCGATCGGCCAGACGACCTACCGGCCACTGGCCGAGGATCCCCGCGCTGACCATCACTGCCATCCAGAAGCCGATACCAGAATCGCTGACGCCCTGATGATTAAGATACAGCGGCATCAGGCCATACAGCGAGCCCAGAACGATACCGGAGATAATGCAGCCATTGACCCCAAGGCGTGCGTGACGCAGGCGCAGCATTGGCCACACGGGAGTTGACTCCTGATTCTCGCTGCGGTCATTTACGATGCGCGTGAACAGCAGAGGAAGAATGGCGGCCAGAATCATGCCGGTGACCCACGGCAGCACGCTGACGATATCCGTTGGCATCTTGCTGACCATCAGCTGGCCCAGCACGGTACCCACATAATAAACCATCATGTAAGCGGCAAGCAGGCGACCACGGTTGCGCGAAGTGCCGCTGCACATCAGCGCGCTTTCCACCACAACCCAAATCATCGCGCAGCCAACCCCGGCAACGAAGCGCCACATCATCCAGCTCCAGAAGCCGACCATCAGGCCCAGCCCGACGCAGCCAACGGCAAAAATCAGCGAGGCAAGATAATAGCTGCGGTTAAAGCCGTAGCGCTTTATTAACCAGCCGGTGACCAGCGTACCCAGCAGATTGCCGGTAAAATAGGACGAGCCAACCATACCCACCTGCCAGGTTGGCAGGTGTTCGTGGGCAAGCCATAGCGGCACCAGCGTATTTAAAACCGCTATGGCCAGGGTCAACAGCATCAGGCCACAGAGCAAAAGCATCACTGGCCGGGTATAGGTGGACATGTAAAAACCGCGAGGAAGAGAAGAAATTTGTGCGCATAATGCCACCGGCAAAACTATTGTCAATCCAGTGCTGACGGGGCCTGTGGCGAAATCAGGTCTGTCGATTTGTAAAACTAATCCTCCCGACGACCCTGCCGCTAAGCTAAATTGCTATCCCGCTGTTTTTGATGGGATCATGCAAAATAAAACGCAGCGGATCGGATGAAAAATTTCATGGTAAACGACATGATATTTTCTTATTCGAAAGGCTTAACAGGTACCGGAAATAAAAAACGCGCCCGAAGGCGCGCTCAATAAATATAATGCAGAGCAATTAGCTGGCAATAGCCATACCTACCGTCATATGCAGACCGTAGAATACTCCGCGCCCGATAAGCTCACCCGCCACGACCAGCACGAAAGCTAATGTCAGCAGGCCAACTTGCGGCTGTCGCCCTTTAAGCTGCGGTACTATCCAGCAAACCAGCGCCACCACCAGCAGGCCAAGACGCCATGACATCAGCGTGCCGTACTGAGGGATCAGCGCAGAGGCCTGCTGAATCGAGCTTTGAATCGTTGCCAGCTCCATACCCTGCAAAAGCACGACAACGGTGCTGACGATAAGCCCCAGGAGCGTGATTACCGGCAGCAAACGCATGCCCCAGCCCGTTACGCCCGCCGCACGGAGCAGCAGATAGCCCAGCAGCGGGCCGCCGATAAACATCGTCAGGAAGAAGCTCAGCGGCGTATAAACGCTGTACCACGTTGGCACGGTGTCGATAAGGTACACGCGGCACATCATCCAGACGAAGAAGACGCCCAGTACCATAGTGAGGATCATCCACAGCTTCCCTAACGCCGCGGGCATTTTGCCCATTACGGTGATAAGCCACCAGAACCCACCGACGGCGAAGAACACCGAGCCGCTGGCAATCTCGTTGCTAAGCGCAGAGGCGCCAATGCGGTTAAGAGAGTTAAAGGCGCGCAGCGGTGAGCCAAGGTGGAGAATCGAAGCGATGAACCCGACTCCCATCAGCACCCAGAGCACGATCATTGCCCATTGCACTCGCTTTTGCTGAGCGCGGTCGTCAACACCGTTCAGCAGTGCAAGCGCCATGACGATAAACCCACCCGCTACGCACTGGCCGAGCACGGTAAAAATCATCAGCGGCCATTCATGCCATCCGTTACCCATCTCACACCTCCTTCGGGTTGGCCAGATAACCGGTTTTATCCCCACACGGGCGGCTGTTGGCGTTAGGTTTAATGACGATATTTGGTTTGGTAAAGTGCGCAGACGGCAGCGGCGCAATGGCAGCCTGCTCGCCGTGTTTTTCGCGCAGCTCGTCGATAGGTGCCATATCCAGCGCGCGCAGCGGGCAGGATTCGACGCAAATCGGTTTTTTACCGTCAGCAACGCGGTCATAGCAGCCGTCGCATTTGGTCATGTGGCCTTTTTCCGCGTTGTACTGCGGGGCGCCGTACGGGCAGGCCATGTGGCAGTAGCGGCAGCCTATGCAGACGTCTTCGTTAACCACCACAAAACCATCTTCACGTTTGTGCATCGCACCGCTCGGGCAGACCTTAGTGCAGGCGGGGTCTTCGCAATGGTTACAGGAGATGGACAGGTAGTAGGCAAACACGTCCTGATGCCAGACGCCGTTGTCCTCCTGCCAGTTGCCGCCCGCATATTCATAAATGCGGCGGAAGCTGACGTCCGGGCCTAAGTTTTTGTAGTCTTTGCAGGCCAGCTCGCAGGTTTTGCAGCCGGTACAGCGACTTGAGTCAATGTAAAATCCATGTTGGGTTGTCATCAGCTACTCCTTACGCCTTCTCGACCTGAACCAGGTTGCTGTGGGATGGGTTACCTTTCGCCAGCGGAGACGGACGTTGGGTGGTTAACACGTTGATACTGCCCGCATGGTCAATTTTGTTTGCATCCGGGTTGTACCAGGCCCCTTCCCCCAGCGCGACGACGCCAGGAATGATACGAGGAGTGACTTTGGCATTAATGCGCACTTCGCCGCGACCGTTGAAGATACGAACGACGTCGCCATTAGCAATGCCACGCTTTTGCGCGTCGATAGGGTTGATCCACATTTCCTGACGGCAAGCGGCCTTCAGCACTTCAACGTTGCCGTAAGTGGAGTGAGCACGAGCCTTATAGTGGAAGCCTGTCAGCTGCAGCGGCCACTTTTCCGCCAGCGGATCGCCGAAGTTTTCAAATCCAGCGCTGTAGACCGGCAGCGGATCGATGACGTCCCCCTCCGACAGTTGCCAGGTCGCGGCGATATCAGCCAGCTGAGTGGAGTAGATTTCGATTTTGCCTGATGGCGTAGTCAACGGGTTAGCCGCTGGATCTTCGCGGAACGCTTTGTAAGCCACGTGGTGCCCTTCCGGGTCACGTTGCTTAAAGATGCCCTGCTGCTGGAACTCTTCGAAGCTCGGCAGGTCTGGAATCGCTTCCTGAGACTGCTTGTACAGGTGGCGCATCCAGCCTTCCTGAGTGCGGCCTTCGGTAAACTGCTGCTCAACGCCCATGCGTTTTGCAAGCTCGGTGGTCATCTCATAAATGGTTTTGCATTCGAAGCGGGGCTTAATGGCCTGCCCGGCAAAAATCACGTAGGACATGTTGCCGCAGGAGGCATCCAGACAGAAGTCCATCTGCTCAGACGCGGTGCAGTCCGGCAGCAGGATATCGGCGTACTTCGCCGAGGAGGTCATGTGGTTATCGATAACCACAATCATCTCGCACTTCTTGTCGTCCTGCAGGATATCGTGGGTGCGGTTGATTTCGGAATGCTGGTTAATCAGGCAGTTGCTGGCGTAGTTCCAGACCATCTTGATGGGTACATCGAGCTTGTCCTTGCCGCGCACGCCGTCACGGGTAGCGGTCATTTCCGGGCCACGCTCAATAGCATCCGTCCAAAGGAACATTGAAATACTGGTTTTCACCGGGTTTTCAAGGGTTGGCATGCGCACGAACGGCAGATCGTAAGAGCCTTCACGCGCCCCGCTGTTGCCGCCGTTGATCCCTACGTTGCCGGTCAGAATGGACAGCATGGCGATAGCACGAGAAACCAGCTCGCCGTTGGAGTGGCGCTGCGGCCCCCAACCCTGGCTGATGAATGCAGGTTTGGTGCTGCCGATTTCTCGGGCCAGCTGAACGATGCGGTCGACGGGGATGCCGGTAATCTGCGAAGCCCATTGCGGGGTTTTGGCGATGCCGTCAGCACCCTGGCCCAGAATGTAGGCTTTATAATGACCGTTAGCCGGCGCACCAGCAGGCAGCGTTTTTTCGTCGTAGCCAACGCAGTATTTATCCAGGAATGGCTGGTCGACCAAGTTTTCATCGATCATTACCCATGCTAACGCTGAGATCAGCGCCGCATCGGTACCCGGACGGATAGGGATCCACTCATCCTCACGGCCGGCACCGGTATCGGTGTAGCGCGGGTCGATGATGATCATGCGGGCATTGGATTTTTCGCGAGCCTGCTCGAGATAGTAAGTCACCCCACCACCGCTCATGCGAGTTTCACCGGGGTTATTACCGAACAGCACAACCAGTTTACTGTTTTCAATATCCGACGGGCTATTGCCGTCTGCCCAACCGCCGTAGGTGTAGTTCAGACCAGCGGCAATCTGCGCGGTAGAATAGTCACCGTAGTGATTCAGATACCCCCCCACGCAGTTCATCATGCGGGCAATAAGCGAGGAGCCTGGCGGCCAGGAGCGGGTCATCGTCCCCCCCAGCGTACCGGTGCCGTAGTTCAGGTAAATCGCTTCGTTGCCGTACTCTTTGATAATGCCCTTCATGCTCGCGGCGAGAGTATCAAAAGCCTCTTCCCAGCTAATACGCTCGAACTTTCCTTCCCCTCGGGCACCAACGCGCTTCATCGGGTATTTCAGGCGGTCTGCGTTATAGACGCGACGACGCATGGAGCGGCCACGCAAACAGGCGCGCACCTGGTGCAACCCTTCGTAGTCATCATCACCGGTGTTGTCGGTTTCCACGTATTTAATTTCACCATCAACCACGTGCATACGCAGCGGGCAACGGCTGCCGCAGTTAACGGTACAGGCGCTCCATACCACTTTTTCAGTACCGCTGACGGTTCCGGCAGGTGTTTGGGCGAAAGCCATACGAGAGAAAGGCAGAGAGAAGGCGCTGCTCGCTGCAGCCAGCCCACCGATAGCCGTGGTTGTCACCAGCTTACGGCGGCTTACCTCTGCGGCGAGGATCGCGTTAGGGGTTTTATCAGTCATGATGACCTACTTTTTATGCTCACAGTTAAAATAAGCTGACAGCACGACCACAGGGTGAGAACGGCCTGCGGCTCCGTTGCAGCCAAAGAGAGAAAGGAGTGTCGGAAAATTTAGAGTTATGCTGATTGGCCTGCCGCGTCACATCATGTAAATCACGACGGCCAAATGATAAGTATCTTGAATAAGTAATTATAAAATCATCACCCACTTTCTGGCGGCAATGATACTTCCTTAGGGGTAGAGGTTATTGTCTGGCGTCAAAGAAGGAGGATTATCTGCGGTATTGAGGAGAATCGGGGCGTAAAAAAAGCGCCCTGAGGCGCTTTTTTCATTCAACGTATAGTCTGAATGAATGTTTAGCCAATAAAGTCTAGCCCGTTCATGTACGGACGCAGCGCTTCTGGCACTTCGATACGGCCATCTGCCTGCTGGTAGTTTTCCAGCACTGCAACCAGCGTACGGCCCACCGCCAGGCCGGAGCCATTCAGGGTGTGTACCAGACGAGTCTTCTTATCGGCTTTGCTGCGGCAGCGAGCCTGGAGACGGCGCGCCTGGAAATCCCAGCAGTTGGAGATTGAAGAGATTTCGCGGTAGGTATCCTGCGCCGGCAACCAGACTTCCAGATCGTAGGTTTTACGAGCGCCAAAGCCGATATCGCCGCTGCACAGCAGGACTTTACGATAAGGCAGACCCAGCAGCTGCAGCACTTTCTCAGCGTGACCGGTCATCTCTTCCAGCGCGTCCATAGAATCTTCGGGACGAACGATCTGCACCATCTCAACTTTGTCGAACTGGTGCTGACGGATCAAACCACGGGTATCACGACCGTAAGACCCCGCCTCGGAGCGGAAACACGGCGTATGTGCGGTTAGCTTCATCGGCAGAGCATCTTCGTCGATGATCTCGTCACGCATCAGGTTGGTCAGCGGGACTTCTGCAGTTGGGATCAGCGCATAGTTACTGGCATCCGCTTCTTCTTCCAGCGGACGGGTATGGAACAGATCGCCACCGAATTTTGGCAGCTGGCCTGTGCCGTACAGCGTGTCCTGGTTCACCAGATACGGTACGTAGTTTTCCATATAGCCGTGCTGCTCGGTGTGCAGATCGAGCATGAACTGGCTCAGGGCACGGTGCATACGAGCAATTTGGCCTTGCATCACAACAAAGCGAGAACCGGTCAGCTTAACCGCCGCGGCAAAATCCAGGCCTTTAGCCATCTCGCCCAGCGTCACGTGATCGCGAATCTCAAAATCAAATTTACGCGGCTCGCCCCAGCGGCTGATTTCAACGTTCTCACTGTCGTCTTTGCCCAACGGTACGCAGTCGTCCGGGATGTTCGGCAGCGTCAGGGCGATATCACGGATCTCAGCCAGCAGCGCATCAAGTTCGGTTTTCGCTGCATCCAGCTCCTCACCCAGCTTGTTCACTTCCAGACGCAACGGCTCGATGTCTTCCCCACGCGCTTTGGCCTGGCCGATGGATTTCGATCGCGAGTTACGCTCAGCCTGCAAGTTTTCAGTGTTGACCTGCAGTACTTTACGACGCTCTTCTAAAGAGCGCAGCGTTTCTACATCCAGCTTGAAGCCTCGGCGTGCCAGTTTTTCAGCGACTGCGTCTGGCTCTGTACGCAGCAGATTGGGATCGAGCATGCTTATCCTGTGCTTATCGAATTAAATGAAGGGGATGCGGTCACAGCCTGCAACCGCATTGATAGTCTTGCTAACCTTACCGCAACGCCTGCATTAGCGGTAGCGTTTTATGGGGCTTTTCTGATCCTGTTCAGCAAGCCAGGCGAGCTTTTCACCTATCTTGCCCTCAAGACCTCTGTTTGTTGGGGAATAATAGCGTGTTTGTGCCATTTCCTCCGGAAAGAAGACTTCTCCGGCAGCGTAGGCGTTGGGTTCGTCATGGGCGTAGCGATATTCCTGACCGTAACCCATTTCTTTCATCAGTTTGGTTGGCGCATTGCGAAGATGGACCGGTACATCATAATCCGGACGTTCTCGGGCATCTGCCATTGCGGCCTTAAAGGCGGTGTAGACGGCGTTACTTTTTGGGGCACAGGCCAGGTAAACAATAGCCTGAGCAATGGCCCGCTCGCCTTCTGCCGGGCCAACGCGTGTAAAACAATCCCACGCTGATATGGCTACCTGCATACCACGCGGATCGGCATTGCCCACATCTTCCGAAGCAATGGCGAGTAAACGGCGCGCGACATACAGCGGATCGCCGCCTGCGGTAATGATCCTCGCATACCAGTAAAGCGCCGCATCTGGCGAAGAGCCTCGCACTGACTTGTGCAACGCGGAAATCAGGTCGTAAAAGCGGTCGCCTTTATTATCGAAACGGGCGCTGCGTTCACCGGCAATTTCGGTGAGCAGCGTGGTCTGCAAAACTCGTTTGCCTTTGGCGTCCGTCTCCACCATGTCCGCCATCATTTCCAGCGTGTTCAGCGCGCGGCGGGCATCACCGTTAACCAGCTCAGCGATGGCTTTACGGGTTTCGCCAGGTAAGACCAAATCAGTCTGCTTACCGTAGCCGCGATCGCTGTCTTTCATTGCCTGATCCAGCACCTGCTCGATATCTTCAACGGTGAGGGATTTCAGTAAATAAACACGGGCGCGGGACAGCAGTGCCGAGTTCAGCTCAAAAGAGGGGTTTTCTGTCGTTGCACCGATAAAGGTGATAGTGCCATCTTCAATGTGCGGCAGAAACGCATCCTGCTGGCTTTTATTGAAACGATGGACTTCGTCGACGAAGAGAATGGTGCGGCGGCCTGCGTTACGGTTCTGGCGGGCGCGTTCTATGGCCTCGCGAATCTCTTTCACACCCGAGGTGACCGCTGAAATTCTTTCTATATCGGCATTTGCATAGCGACCAATCACTTCGGCAAGCGTGGTTTTACCGGTGCCGGGTGGCCCCCATAAAATCATTGAATGAAGGTGCCCTGCTTCGATCGCCCGAGGCAAAGGCTTGCCGGACGCCAGAAGATGCTGCTGGCCGATATACTGCGCCAGATTCTCTGGCCGCATGCGAGCGGCCAGAGGCTGGAAGGTGTTATCAGAAAAATCGAGCGACAGATTGCCCACTCAGACCTCTACTTACGCTGGTCATCCACCGTCACGCCTTTTGGCGGGGTGAACGTAAACTTGCTCATATCTGACGCGCCGTTTTGCTGCGTTTTGAGCGCATAGCTGCTGCGCTGTTCGTCCTGCTCTACGGCGCTGAACTGATGAATCGTCCCGTCGCGTCCCACGTTAATGGTGAACTGCTTGAGGTTGCCGGCGCTGGTTTTCGGCGTCAGCACAAAGTCATCACCGTTTTGTTTGATGTTGTACTGCTGCCAGTCACTGGTCTGGTTACGGGCGATCAGCATGAACGGCGTGTTGCTGGTCGCGTCTTTCAGCCAGGTCGCACTGACCTGCTCAACAAACGGGTTATAAAACCATAAGGTTTTACCGTCGGACACCAGGATGCTTTCGTCCGGCTGGGTCATATGCCAGTTGAACAGATTCGGGCGCTTGACCCACAGGTCGCCCTGGCCTTCCTGCACCGCAGCACCGCTGCCGTCGGTGACTTTTTGAGTGAAGCTGGCGTGGAAGCTGCTCACTTTATCCAGACGGCCTTTCAGGTCGCCTGCGGCATCCGCCCACACGCTGGTGGCAGCAAAGGTAGTTAACAAAGCACAGGCAATGACGATCTTTTTCATTATTATTCCTCTGGATTCATTTGCCGCCGCGCGGTGGCGCGATGGCGCTTCTATTGTCCACTCTAGTGCAGAGCGAAAGCGGAACAACAGAAGAAAAAGCTGATTTTTCGGCAATTTACCCTTCTTTGCATAAAAGCCGCGGCGGCGGCTTTTATGCTGGTCATCACTCGAACGGCGGTGGTGCCAGCACTTCGCGGTTACCGTTATGTCCCTGCGGACTGACGATCCCCTGAGCCTCCATTTGCTCAACGATACGCGCCGCTCGGTTATAGCCGATACGGAACTGACGCTGCACGCCGGAAATTGACGCTTTACGTTTCTCAACGACAAAGGCCACGGCCTGGTCAAACAGCGGGTCCAGCTCTTCGTCGCCATCCAGTCCCCCCCCTGCGCCACCTTCGCTTTCGCTATCGGAGGTGATGCCAGAGATGTACTGCGGACGACCACGCGCTTTCCAGTCCTGAACCACCGAGTGAACTTCCTGGTCGCGAACAAACGCGCCATGGACGCGCACAGGCGTAGTGGAGTTCGGGCCAGAATAGAGCATATCACCCATGCCGAGCAGTGATTCCGCGCCGCCCTGGTCAAGGATGGTACGGGAGTCGATTTTGCTCGATACGGTAAAGGCGATACGCGTTGGGATGTTCGCTTTAATCAGACCGGTGATAACATCAACGGATGGACGCTGAGTAGCAAGTACAAGGTGGATCCCCGCCGCACGCGCCTTCTGGGCCAGACGAGCAATCAGCTCTTCCACTTTTTTACCGACGGTCATCATCAGGTCGGCAAATTCATCCACCAGCACCACGATGTACGGCAGCTTCTCAAGCATTGGATGAGAAACATCCATGCTGTCACCCGGCTTCCAGAACGGGTCTGGAATTGGACGCCCCATGCGTTCGGCTTCCAGCACGCGTTCGTTATAGCCTGCAAGGTTACGTACGCCGAGCGCGGACATTAATTTGTAGCGGCGTTCCATCTCGTTGACGCTCCAGCGCAGGGCGTTGGCGGCGTCTTTCATGTCGGTGACCACTTCGGTCAACAGGTGAGGAATGCCTTCATAGACCGACAGCTCGAGCATTTTCGGGTCGATCATGATGAACTTCACTTCTTCCGGCGTAGCCTTGTACAGAATACTGAGGATCATCGCATTCACGCCAACGGACTTACCGGAACCGGTAGTACCCGCCACCAGCAGGTGAGGCATTTTAGCCAGATCGGCCACCACGGACTCGCCACCGATGTCTTTACCCAGAACGACCGTCAGCGGCGATGTGCTTTCGCGGAATTTCGCGCAGTCGAGCACCTCACGTAAATACACGGTCTGGCGTTTTTTATTTGGCAGCTCCAGGCCAACGTACGGTTTGCCTGGGATCACTTCAACAACGCGCACCGCCACGGTAGACAATGAACGGGCAAGGTCGCGGGACAGGTTAGAGATACGCGCGGCCTTGACGCCAGGGGCTAAATCCAGTTCGAAACGGGTAATCACCGGGCCTGGTGAGTAATCGACTACGTCTGCTTTAATGCGATAATCCGCCAGACGTGCTTCAACTAAACGAGCCATCTGCTCCAGCGCGAAGGTATCTATTGGTTCCACCTCTTCAGGAGGAGAGGTCAGCAGATCCAGCGACGGCAGCGGCGTGGTTGGTTTTTGCAGCGGACGATCGTCACCGTTACGCATCAGGAATGGGTGAATCAGGCTTTCCTGAGGCGGTGGCGCAGCAGGCTGCGGCGGCTGGTATGCAGGTTGTGCCGGAGCGGCCTGATACTGCTGCTGAGGCGGTTGCTGAGCATAGTTCTGATGGGCCGCTGGCTGTACCGGAGCCGGCTCATCTACTACGCTCGGGGTGAACAACGGCTCGCTTGGGCCATCATCCACCAGCGCTTTCATCGGTGAGAAATCAAAATCATCCAGCGAAAACGGTGCGCTGGCAGGCGGAGGCGTCTGCTCGTAACGCTGCTGCTGCTGAGCGGCAAACTGGCGCGCCAGCTCAGCTTGTTCTGCTGCATCTTCGTCTTCCTGCGAAGGCCGTTCCGCTTCGTATTCCTGACCATAACGCTGCTGTTGCTGGGCAGAGAACTGGCGCGCCAGCTCATGTTGTTCCAGCTCGTCGGCGTTACCGTCCTCGTAGTCGTCGTAGCCACCGTTCTGGCGACGCTCTTCTTCACGCGCCGCCTGCTCTTCCGCCATACGTTGTGAAGGAAGCTTGATACCGTAAGAAGCCAGCTCTCGACGGGTTGGTACACGCACGCGATTAGGACGAGGCAGCTGTGGGCCAATCCCCTCTTTCACCTGCGTGCGAGGTGCATCGCTGGCAATACCGAATACCGGTGTGAACGCGGCTGCCGTCGCTGCAACCTTCGCAGCTTCCTGAACTCCTGGCGCAGCAGCAGACATATCCGGCGTCGGCATGCCCTGTGGGATAACAGGGTTAGCAGCCGGAGCCGCTGGAGTTATTGATGGCCGCTCGTAGGGATCGGGCTTGGGTTCATGAACCGGTTGATACCAGGCAGCCAGCTGTTCGCGCTCACGGGCACGCTGGGCTTCCACTTCTTCAAAGTGGTAAAGCGGTGGCCGCGAAGGTTTTATTTCTTCAACTGGTTCAGGCTGATACTGCGGCACAGCTTCCGCTTCCGCGGTTTCTGGCGCTGACCAATGGCTGGTGACTTCCTGTGGAAGCTGCTGTTCCGCCTGGCGCGGCGGCGTATAGCTTTCTGGGGCCGGAGCGATAACAGGTTCCGGCGTCACCGTTGTTGGCGCAGGCTCCCAGGCTATGGCCGGGCTGGCCTCAGTTTCTGGAGAAGGTGTCTGCACAGCAGGCATGGGGGCTGTTGGAATGGCCGGGCCAGCATACGCCTGATTGGCCATTGTCGCAGCGGCAGCCGCCGCAACAGGCTCAGCGATGGAATAACCGCTTAATAACGGATCGTACTCTTCATCTTCCGGCAGCGTCGCTTTGTTCCCCGAGAACAATACATCGTTCGCGTCGGCTTCTACGCCACGGGCGCTGAAGAGAACGTCGTCTTCGTCATCCATGCGTTTACCGGAGAACAACGCAGCATCCGTTTGGCGTGCGTTAGGATTAGCGAATTTCTCAGAGATGCGCTGCTTGCGGGCAAGGGCACCGCGCAGAATACGAGCACGACGAGACTCACGTTTCTCCATTGCTGGTTCGTGTTCCTCCTCAAGCTCATCTTCATCGTCATGTTCTTCGTCGTAGTCGTATTCGTCTTCCTGCCAGGTGTTATCCCGACGGGTACGGTTGCTGGCGAAGGTCAGTACAGTGAGCACGGCGCTGCCGATTTTTTCAGCAATACCCACCCACGACCAACCGGTGAACAGAGTCAAACCCGCCGCCCAGACACACAGCAATGCGATCGTTCCGCCGCTACTGTTGAGCAGCGGCATCATCGCGGTGCTCAACAGGCTCCCGATTACCCCGCCGGAGGCGAAGTACCAGATATCATCGGCATTAATAGAGGCCAGCCCACAGGAGGTCAGCACCATGGCCAGCACGCCGATCAGACGCAGGGAGACGGCGAAGTAATCAATGTAATCTTCGCTTCCTCTTTGCTGCCATGTGAACCAACAGCCGCCGATGATTATCACCGGTATGGTATAGGCCATGACGCCAAAGATGAATAACAGCGTATCGGCAAGCCACGCTCCAGGGGCACCACCTAAATTGTGGATAGGTTCATGCCACGCCGTTTGTGACCAACTCGGATCGGACGGGTTGAAGCTCAGTAAGGCTGCCATCAGGTAGACGGCAAAAATGGCAACAAGGATCAGCAACGCCTCGAGTAAACGGCGCCCGCTGCTGAGTTTCCTCAATGTAACTTCTTTATCTTCGGTATATTCCTGGCTCAAGTAAGACTCTCCAGGTCCTTATCTTTCATGGAAAACAACAGTGCCGGGACAATCCCGGCACTGAAGCTGTATGGATTACCAGGAGTGTAACCAAAATGCGTGGATTTTGCACCTGGCCCGTATTAACGGGTCTTAATAACCAGACGATTACTCTGTTTGACCTCTTCCATCACCACATAGGTACGGGTGTCATTCACACCTGGCAGTCGCAGCAGGGTTTCGCCTAATAGTTTACGATAGGCCGACATATCGGGTACGCGGGTTTTCAACAGGTAGTCGAAATCGCCGGATACCAGGTGACACTCTTGAATTTCTTCAAGTTTCTGTACAGCAGAGTTAAATTGTTCAAACACATCCGGCGCGCCGCGATTCAGAGTAATCTCAACAAAAACCAGAAGTGATGCATCCAGATAATGCGGGTTCAACAGCGCCGTATAGCCCTGAATAAAACCCTGTCGTTCCAGACGACGTACGCGCTCAAGGCACGGCGTCGGTGAAAGCCCAACACGCTTCGAAAGCTCGACGTTTGAAATTCGCCCATCCTTTTGCAGCTCGTTGAGAATATTGCGATCGATGCGGTCGAGATCTTTGCCAGGGCGCTTCTTGCTATCTACCATTATTATTGTCTCTCTCTATTCCTTCCATCACCTGCCATAACCCTGGTAACGTCACTGTTCCGGGAGTACGTGAGAAGACCGGTGCCCACAGGCTGCTATCGACATCACGCATGGCGTCTGTCCACGCCATGCGTAGATTTCAATAGCCCGGTTAATGCATCGGGTATGCGTGACAATGTAGTAGCATCACACCAAATGTTTTTCCTTCCTCGAATGTTTTCGCAAATGCTTAGGGGATTGTCAAAGCAAAACATCTATTTTTAGTGGAACGTGCCAGTTAAAACCGTTACTTGACGATTATTCATCACTTTACCTCCGTGACTAATCCTGTTCATTTTGTGAGTATTTATGCGGTTTTAGCGACATTTTAGCGCGCTGATTGCCGCCAGCTATTGCACATATCGTTAACACTATTCACCAACAGGGCCGTTGCACCTTTTTTTAGCTCGCCAAATTCCCTACAATCCTCCGATTGTCAGCAAACGTTCAATGAGGAACTCATGAGCACGACTAAACACAGTAAGTTGCTTATTCTGGGCTCCGGCCCTGCGGGCTACACCGCAGCGGTCTATGCGGCTCGCGCCAACCTGAACCCGGTGTTGATCACCGGCATGGAAAAAGGTGGTCAGCTCACCACCACAACCGAAGTTGAAAACTGGCCGGGCGACCCGCACGATTTAACGGGTCCGCTGTTGATGGAACGCATGCACGAGCACGCGGCCAAATTTGAGACCGAAATCATCATCGACCACATCAATAGCGTCGATTTGCAGAGCCGCCCTTTCCGTCTGACTGGCGACAGCGTCGAATACACCTGTGACGCATTAATTATCGCCACTGGCGCCTCAGCACGTTATCTGGGACTGCCATCGGAAGAAGCCTTTAAAGGACGCGGCGTCTCTGCGTGCGCGACCTGCGATGGCTTCTTCTACCGTAATCAGAAAGTTGCGGTGATTGGCGGCGGTAATACAGCAGTGGAAGAAGCTCTTTACCTGGCAAACATTGCCGCTGAAGTTCACCTTATCCACCGCCGTGATACCTTCCGTGCGGAAAAAATCCTCATCAACCGTTTGATGGAAAAAGTGAAGAACGGCAACATCGTGCTGCACACCGACAAAACGCTGGATGAAGTGACCGGCGACCAGATGGGCGTCAGCGGCCTGCGCCTGCGCGATACGCACAACACGGATCGCACTGAAGAGCTGGAAGTTGCCGGCCTGTTTGTTGCTATCGGCCACAGCCCGAACACGGCGATTTTTGCCGGTCAGCTGGAGCTGGAGAATGGCTACATCAAAGTTCAGTCCGGTAGCCACGGCAACGCGACGCAAACCAGCATTCCTGGTGTCTTCGCCGCAGGCGACGTCATGGACCACATCTACCGCCAGGCCATCACCTCTGCCGGTACTGGCTGTATGGCCGCACTGGACGCCGAGCGTTATCTGGACGGTCTGGCCGAGAAAAAATAAGTATCAGGGTAGAGTCACTTAGCTTTTTCCACCCTCTGCTCCGTCTGGAGGATAGCGCACCGCTTCCTCCAGACATTTCCTGACAGTTCTCCTTGCCCCTGAGCCTCGCCTTTCTTCTCTTCGCGTTGTAACATGCCAGCAAAATTTGCCTGATAATTCCATTATCTACCTGCACTGGCACGCCATGAATAAAACCCGTCAACAAGAACTCAATCGCTGGCTCAAGCAGCAAAGTATTATTTCACGCCGCTGGCTTGGCCTTTCACGTATTTTAGGACTGGTAAGCGGTCTGCTGATTGTTGCGCAGGCCTGGATACTGGCGCGCCTGCTCGACCATATGATCATGGAAAATATTCCACGTGAGGCTCTGTTACTGCCGTTTATTATGCTCGTGCTGATTTTTATTTTGCGTGCGTGGCTGGTCTGGTTACGCGAAAAGGTCGGTTTTCACGCAGGGCAGCATATTCGCCATGAGATCCGCCGAAAGGTGCTGGATCGCCTGCATAAAGCTGGCCCGGCCTGGATACAGGGTAAACCTGTCGGCAGCTGGGCAACGCTGGTTCTCGAACAGATCGAAGATATGCATGATTACTACGCTCGCTATCTGCCGCAAATGTCTCTGGCGGTCATGATTCCCGTGCTGATACTCATCGCTATTTTCCCTGTCAACTGGGCTGCTGCTCTGATTTTGCTCGGCACGGCACCGCTGATCCCGCTCTTTATGGCGATGGTCGGGATGGGCGCTGCTGATGCTAACCGTCGTAACTTCCAGGCGCTGGCCCGGTTGAGTGGGCACTTCCTCGATCGGCTGCGCGGCATGGAGACACTTCGCCTGTTCAACCGTGGTGCGGCAGAAACAGAAAGCATTCGCCGCGCCTCGCAGGATTTCCGCCAGCGCACAATGGAAGTGTTGCGCCTCGCCTTTCTTTCCTCCGGCGTACTGGAGTTCTTTGCTTCTTTATCCATTGCGTTAGTCGCAGTCTATTTTGGCTTCTCCTATCTGGGCGAGCTGAATTTTGGCCATTACGGCGCCGGCGTCACGCTGTTCGCCGGTTTCCTGACGCTTATCCTCGCCCCTGAGTTTTTCCTCCCGCTACGCGATTTAGGCACGTTTTATCACGCCAAAGCGCAAGCGGTAGGTGCTGCTGACAGCCTGATAACCTTTATGGAATCGCCCCTACAGCGCAAAGAAGAAGGCACCGTGCAGTTGGCCGGTGGCGTGCCTTACGTCATTGAAGCACGCAACCTGACCCTTCTTTCCGCCGAAGGCCAACCGCTTGCCGGACCGTTGAACTTCACGCTGTCTGCCGGGCAGCGCGTTGTGCTGGTCGGACAAAGTGGCGCAGGCAAAAGCTCATTGCTTAATGTTCTCTCTGGCTTCTTGCCCTACGAAGGAGAACTAAAGGTTAATGGCACCGAACTGGCCCAGCTGGATCCGGTCTGGTGGCGCGAGCAGTTAAGCTGGGTTGGTCAAAATCCACAGCTTCCAGCCGGTACGCTGCGCGAAAACGTTCTTCTCGCAGCCCCTGACGCTGGGGATATCGCCCTAAACCGCGTGCTGGAAAAGGCGTCCGTCAGTGAGTTTTTACCTCTGTTACCGCAAGGGATAGATACGCCACTGGGCGATCAGTCTGCCCGGCTGTCGGTAGGCCAGGCACAGCGTGTGGCCGTGGCCCGTGCTCTGCTGGTGCCTGGCGCATTATTGCTTCTGGATGAACCCGCTGCGAGCCTGGATGCCCACAGTGAGCAACGCGTCATGGAAGCGCTGGGTGAGGCATCCCGCCAGCAAACGACAGTGATGGTTACCCACCAGCTTGATTATATAACCGACTGGGACTGCATCTGGGTCATGCGCAACGGCACCATTGTCCAGCAAGGTGATTTTGCTTCGCTTGCCGCTCAGGACGGTCCGTTTGCCGAATTACTGGCTAACCGCAAGGAGGAGATCTGATGCGCGCCCTGCTTCCCTATCTGGCACTTTATCGCCGCCATTTCTGGCTGCTTTCGCTGGGCGTTGTACTTGCCATCGTGACGCTTCTGGCCAGTATCGGTCTGTTGACGCTTTCCGGCTGGTTCCTGTCCGCCTCTGCCGTCGTGGGCGTGGTCGGAATTTACAGTTTTAACTATATGCTGCCTGCGGCGGGGGTGCGCGGTGCCGCGATTACCCGTACTGCCGGACGCTACTTCGAGCGGCTGGTCAGCCACGACGCGACATTCCGCGTGCTGCAGCATCTTCGTGTCTCGACGTTCAGCAAATTGCTTCCCCTCTCCCCTGCCGGGCTTGCCCGTTTTCGTCAGGGCGAGTTACTCAATCGTCTGGTTGCCGACGTCGATACGCTCGATCATCTCTACCTGCGAGTGATTTCGCCGCTGGTGGGAGCCTTCGTCGTTATTATTGTGGTGACGTTTGGCCTGAGCTTTATTGATATACCGCTGGCGCTGACGCTGGGTGCTATTTTGCTGGCAACCCTGGTTGTGCTGCCGCCGCTGTTCTATTTTGCCGGTAAAAAAGCCGGAGAGGCCCTCACCGTTCAGCGCGGTCAGTACCGCCAGCAGCTGACGGCTTGGTTGCAGGGTCATGCCGAGCTAACCATTTTCGGTGCTGCTAAACGCTACCGTGCGCAGCTGGACAGTACAGAATACCAGTGGCAAGCAGCACAGCGCCGTCAGTCCGAGCTAACCGCGCTTTCACAGGCTGTAATGCTGTTGATTGGTGGCCTGGCGGTGGTTGTCATGCTGTGGATGGCGGCACAGGACGTTGGGGGGAATACGACACCGGGCGCGCTCATCGCACTGTTTGTCTTCTGTGCGCTGGCTGCATTTGAAGCCCTTGCCCCTGTGACTGGCGCTTTCCAGCATCTTGGGCAGGTTATCGCTTCGGCCTTACGCGTCACGCAAATCACCAGCCAGCAACCTCAGGTCGTTTTCCCAACCGCGGCTTCAGAAAAACTGACTCAGGTATCGCTGACTATGGATAAGGTGAGCTTTAGCTATCCAGACCAGCAGCAGACGGCATTAAAAGAGATTTCGTTGTCGATTCCTGCAGGCCAGCACATTGCCATTCTTGGACGTACGGGCTGCGGAAAATCCACTTTATTGCAGTTATTAACCCGAGCCTGGGATCCTCAGCAAGGGGCAGTCTGTCTAAACGGTACACCATTAAGTGAGCTTGACGAGACTACCCTGCGCGCCGCGACCAGCGTTGTGCCACAGCGTGTTCATCTGTTCAGCGCAACATTACGTGACAACCTGCTGCTGGCTGCACCTCAGGCAACGGACGTCGAGCTCAGCACGATGCTTGAGCGCGTAGGGCTAGAGAAACTTTTGATTGATGCCGGGCTGAATAACTGGCTGGGTGAAGGGGGCCGGCAGCTTTCCGGGGGGGAGCTTCGTCGCCTCGCCATCGCTCGTGCATTGCTGCACGATGCCCCACTGATGCTGCTTGATGAACCAACCGAAGGGCTGGATGCCGAAACAGAACGTCAGATCCTTGATCTACTTGCAGAAGTCACCGCCGGAAAAACGGTGCTGATGGTCACCCACCGTCTACGCGGACTCGCCCGTTTTGGCAGCATAATAGTGATGGACAACAGCCAGATTATTGAGCAAGGTACTCACGCAGAGCTGATGGCGACAAGGGGCCGCTATTACCAGTTTCATCAACGTTTGTAACGTGGGTGAGTAGGCTATTATCAATCAATATTCTCGTGCGGAGTTAGGACGTCATGCGCCTGATACAGCTTTCCCGTGACTCTATCGCCTTCCCTTCCCCGGAAGGCGCGTTGCGTGAACCGAATGGATTACTGGCGTTAGGAGGCGATCTTAGCCCGGCCAGGCTGCTGATGGCGTATCAGCGAGGCATCTTCCCCTGGTTTTCACCAGGCGACCCCATCCTCTGGTGGTCGCCGGATCCGCGGGCAGTGCTTTACCCGGAGCAATTTCACCTTAGCCGCAGCATGAAGCGCTTTCATAGCCGCTCTCCTTATCGGGTCACGCTTAATCATGCTTTTCAGGATGTGATTGCCGGTTGTGCTCAGGAGCGAGACGAAGGCACCTGGATTACGCCAGATATCATTGATGCCTATCAGCGACTGCACGAGCTGGGCTACGCGCACTCGATCGAAGTCTGGGAAGACCAATCGCTGGTTGGCGGAATGTACGGTGTTATTCAGGGCGCGCTGTTCTGCGGTGAGTCGATGTTCAGCCGTCGGGTCAACGCCTCAAAAACCGCTCTGCTGATGTTTTGTCGGCATTTTGCTCACCACGGCGGCAGGCTTATTGACTGCCAGGTGCTGAACAGCCATACCGCATCCCTCGGGGCTAAAGAGATCCCCCGCCGCGATTATCTCCGCCATCTGGCTGATTTTCGCACGGAGAATTTAATTTCGCACTGTTGGGTGCCACAAACGCTGTCGTATTCATAATGTTTACGGCACATTTTTGTTGAGGGTGTTATAATTAGCCGCGCAGAGTGAACTCTGCCCATTACCCCGCCGCCGTATGGGAACTGCAATTAAAGGGAACGCCCCTCGTTTATCTCTTCGCACCCCTTGTCGTTAGCGCATTCAATGCAGCTTTCGCGTGGTTTATGGGTAATGTGCAAAATGCACTTTGCTGGTGAATTCACCAACAATTCTTTACATGATAAGCGAACTTCGGCATTATCTTGCCGGTTCAAAACATTGGTAGTGATACCCCCGAGGATTAGATGGCCAAAGAAGACAATATTGAAATGCAGGGTACCGTTCTTGATACGTTACCTAACACCATGTTCCGCGTTGAGCTGGAAAACGGGCACGTGGTAACCGCTCATATCTCCGGTAAAATGCGTAAAAACTATATCCGCATCCTGACGGGCGACAAAGTCACTGTAGAGCTGACCCCGTACGACCTGAGCAAAGGCCGCATTGTCTTCCGTAGTCGTTAAGAGTTTTTTGCTGTCGTAGCCGGGCGCTGCGACTGAGCAGTCGCTAATAAAAAGGCCGCATTGATATGCGGCCTTTTTTTGTGCCAGAACAGTTAGTGTGCCGCTTCCGGCTTGCGCTTCTGGGCGCTGACAAAGTTATAGGTCAGCTGGTCTTTATCCAGCGCGACGGTCACCTGTCCCCCATCCACCAGCGATCCAAACAGCAGTTCGTTGGCGAGCGGCTTTTTCAGGTTGTCCTGGATGACACGCGTCATTGGGCGAGCGCCCATCGCACGGTCATAGCCTTTCTCTGCCAGCCATTCGCGCGCTTCCTGACTGACTTCCAGCGATACGCCTTTCTGATCCAACTGGACCTGCAACTCGACGATAAACTTGTCGACCACCTGATGAATCACCTCCGTAGAGAGATGGTTGAACCAGATGATGTTGTCCAGGCGGTTGCGGAATTCCGGGGTAAAGATCTTTTTGATCTCTTCCATGGCGTCGGTGCTGTTGTCCTGACGGATCAGGCCAATAGACTTACGCTCGGTTTCACGCACGCCGGCGTTAGTGGTCATCACCAGCACCACGTTGCGGAAATCCGCTTTGCGGCCGTTGTTATCGGTCAGCGTCCCGTTGTCCATGACCTGCAGCAGCAGGTTAAAGACGTCCGGGTGGGCTTTCTCAATTTCATCCAGCAGCAGCACCGCGTGAGGATGTTTAATGACCGCGTCCGTCAGCAATCCACCCTGATCAAAACCTACGTAGCCCGGAGGCGCGCCAATCAGACGGCTGACGGTATGGCGTTCCATGTACTCGGACATATCGAAACGCAGCAGCTCAATGCCCATCGACTTAGCCAGCTGAACGGTCACTTCAGTTTTACCTACGCCCGTAGGGCCAGCAAACAGGAAAGAACCTACCGGTTTATGATCCTGACCCAGACCTGCACGGCTCATCTTGATGGCTTCGGTTAATGCCTCAATGGCTTTGTCCTGACCAAAGACCAGCATTTTCAGGCGGTCACCCAGACTTTTCAGCGTATCGCGGTCGCTTGCCGAGACGCTTTTTTCCGGGATACGCGCAATGCGAGCAACCACGGTTTCAATATCCGCCACGTTAACGGTTTTCTTACGCTTGCTTACCGGCATCAGACGGCTACGGGCGCCGGCCTCATCGATAACGTCAATCGCTTTGTCCGGCAGGTGACGGTCGTTGATGTACTTCACCGCCAGCTCCACCGCCGCACGAATCGCCTTCGCGGTGTAACGGACGTCGTGGTGCGCTTCATATTTGGTTTTCAGGCCATTGATGATCTGCACGGTCTCTTCGACGCTTGGCTCAGTGATATCAATCTTCTGGAAGCGACGTGCCAGCGCACGGTCTTTTTCGAAGATATTGCTGAACTCCTGATAGGTCGTTGAGCCGATAACACGGATCTTACCGCCGGACAGCAGAGGTTTGATCAGATTCGCCGCGTCAACCTGGCCGCCAGAGGCTGCACCAGCACCGATGATTGTGTGGATCTCATCGATGAACAGAATGCTGTTCTGATCCTGCTCCAGCTGTTTGAGCAGCGCTTTAAAGCGTTTCTCAAAATCACCGCGATATTTCGTCCCGGCGAGCAGCGAGCCAATATCCAGCGAATAGATGGTGCAGTCTGCCATCACTTCCGGCACGTCGCCCTGCACGATACGCCACGCGAGGCCTTCCGCAATGGCAGTTTTACCCACACCGGACTCTCCCACCAGCAGCGGGTTGTTCTTACGACGACGGCACAGCACCTGAATGGCTCGCTCAAGCTCTTTGTCGCGGCCAATCAGCGGATCGATACCGCCCACGCGCGCAAGCTGGTTGAGATTGGTGGTGAAGTTTTCCATACGTTCCTCCCCGCCTGCTTGCTCTTCGTTGACCGGATTTTCGGCACCCGGCGCCTGATTTGGCTCGTCTTTACGCGTGCCGTGGGAGATAAAGTTCACCACATCAAGGCGGCTCACTTCGTGTTTGCGTAGCAGATAAGCCGCCTGAGATTCCTGCTCGCTGAAGATGGCGACCAGCACGTTGGCCCCCGTCACTTCACTGCGGCCAGAGGACTGGACGTGGAATACCGCACGCTGCAGAACACGCTGGAAGCTGAGCGTAGGCTGTGTATCACGCTCTTCTTCACTGGCCGGCAGCACCGGTGTGGTTTGTTCGATGAAGGCTTCGAGTTCCTGACGCAGCGCCACCAGATCCACAGTGCACGCTTCCAGCGCTTCCCGGGCCGATGGGTTACTGAGCAAAGCCAGTAACAGATGCTCGACGGTCATAAACTCATGTCGGTGCTCGCGCGCTCTGGCGAAAGCCATGTTTAAACTGAGTTCCAGTTCTTGATTGAGCATAGGCACCTCCCCCAAATTGTTGCCTTCGTCAGGCTTGTTCTAGCGTACACAGCAGCGGATGCTCGTTCTCCCTGGCATACTGGTTCACCAGTGCTACTTTGGTTTCCGCCACCTCGGCAGTAAATACCCCGCAAATGGCCTTACCGTGATAGTGAACCGTGAGCATCAGTTGTGTGGCTCGCTCTACATCATAAGAAAAGAACTTTTGCAGCACGTCAATAACAAATTCCATCGGCGTGTAGTCATCGTTCATTAACATCACTTTATACATAGAGGGTGGTTTTAACGCTTCGCGCTGTTTATCACCCACTAATTGGTCAAAGTCTAACCAGTCGTTCGTCTTACCCATTGCGCATCGTCATCATATTTAATCGTCCGGCCTTCACCAGAACGAGGCCCTTAAGTTGAGTGTAATACGCTTTTGGCTACTGCAACCAATTGTGTTGCAAAGTGATGGCCTGAACACTTAGCGAGCCAGCTCACATTATTAGCAATAGCGTTAACTGCTTCAAATTTCTGACTCATTGTCCCCCTTTCTCCCCGGTTGAACGCTTGACGCAGTGATTAAATTATCTACATTGTACAAGCGTGAGTTGGCGAGGTTTTGAACAGCCCGCCCTTACCCACCGGTTCATTCCATCTCACTTATAAGATTTTCGAAGGATGTCGAAGCATGGAAACGGGTACAGTTAAATGGTTCAATAACGCCAAAGGGTTCGGCTTCATCTGCCCCGAAGGCGGCGGCGAAGATATCTTCGCACATTACTCCACCATTCAGATGGATGGGTACAGAACGTTAAAAGCCGGGCAAGTTGTCAGGTTTGATGTACATCAGGGGCCTAAAGGTAATCATGCCAGTCTGATCCTTCCACTCGAAGTGGAAGCGGCGGTCGCCTAGCCCCGTTGATTTATTGTGTACATCCTCAGCTCAAAATGCCAGCCCTGACGGCTGGCATTTTTATTGTCAGCAAAATACCAGGCTATTCCCTCGCCAGCGCGTCAATCGGGTTCAGCCTTGCAGCGTTACGCGCGGGCAGCCAGCCGAACAGCACGCCAGTCGCGGTCGAGCAGGCAAACGCGGTGAGCAGCGCCATCGGCGAGAAGCCAATCTGCCAGCCGGGCAAAAACAGCCCCAGCGTAAAGGCAATCAGCAGCGACAGCGAGATGCCTAGCGCCCCTCCCACCAGGCAAACCAGCACGGCTTCGATTAAAAACTGCTGTAAAACGTCGCTTGCCCTGGCCCCTACCGCCATGCGGATCCCAATCTCTTTGGTACGCTCGGTCACCGACACCAGCATGATATTCATCACTCCGATACCGCCCACCAGCAGAGAAATCACCGCCACCAGCGTCAGGAACAGCTGTAAAGTACGTGTGGTCTTTTCCGCCGTTTTCAACAGGCCGTCCATGTTGTAGGTGAAAAAATCTTTCTTACCGTGGCGCAGCTCGAGCATGCGGTTAAGCTGCTGCTCCGCTTCATGGCTGTCATAGCCATCCTTCACGCGCACCGTGATGGTGTTGAGCCAGCTCTGCCCCATGACGCGTCCAGCCATCGTGTCGTAGGGAAGCCAGACGCGCAGCACTTTGCTGCTGCCAAACATCGACTGCTTCTCTTCCGCCACGCCTATCACCGTCGCAGGCATGTTCCCCACCAGAATCACTTCGCCCACCACGTTGGCTTTGTCAGGAAATAGCTGCCGCTTGCTGTTGCTGTCCAGCACCACGACCTGTGCACGCCCGGCAAGCTGTTCGTTGTTAAAGGTGGTGCCCTGACTCATCGTCATGCCGTACACATCAAAGTACTGACCGTTGACGCCGTTGACGCTTGCAGCCGCATCCACGTTCCCGTAGCGCAACCGCAGATTGCTGGAGATGGAGGGCGTTGCCGAGGTCACCCAGGGCTGCTGTTCAATCGCCGCCAGATCGGCAGCTTTTAACGCCTGCTGATACTGCGGATCGTCATCGCCAAAGTCTTTGCCTGGATAAACATCAATGGTGTTAGTGCCTATGGAGCGAATATCTGCCAACACCAGCTGTTTAGCCGCGTCGCCAACAATCACAATCGACACCACCGAAGCGATACCGATAATGATCCCCAGCATGGTCAACAAGGTGCGCATTTTGTTCGCCGCCAGCGCAAGCCAGGCCATAGCGAAGGCCTCGCGAAAACTGTTCAGGGTCTGCGTGAACCCGGATGTTACCGGACGCGCAGCCGCCTCTTTTTTCGTTTTAATTTCAGGGGATGCGGACGGCGGATTACTGATAATTTCTCCGTCGTGGATCTCAATGACGCGCTGTGCCTGGGCGGCCACCGTCGGGTCGTGCGTAACGATGATCACCGTGTGTCCCTGCTGGCACAGCTGTTTGAGCGTGGCCATGACCTCTTCGCCGGAATGGCTGTCTAACGCCCCGGTCGGCTCATCGGCAAGAATAACCTGGCCACCGTTCATCAGAGCGCGGGCGATACTCACGCGCTGCTGCTGACCGCCTGAAAGTTGCGAAGGGAGATAATCCACCCGCTCCGCCAGCCCCAGACGCATCAGCAAAGCGCGTGCCCGCTGCTGACGATAGACACGAGCGGTGCCGGCATAGACGGCTGGCACCTCTACGTTTTGCGTCGCGTTAAGGTGCGAAAGCAGGTGATAGCGCTGAAAGATAAAGCCAAAATGCTCACGCCGCAGAGTCGCCAGTTCGTCGCTGTTTAGCGCCGAGACGTCAACGCCCGCCACGCTATAGCTCCCGCTTGAAGGTTTATCCAGGCAGCCGAGAATGTTCATCAGGGTGGACTTACCCGAGCCGGAGGCACCGACAATCGCCACCATTTCACCCGCTTCAATCGTGATGCTGGCGCCCTTGAGCACTTCAACCTGCTCGTCCCCTGAGGGATAGCTTCGGCGAATGTCCTTTAGCTCAAGCAGCGCCGTCATGGCGCGCTCCCGGCGGTCGAGCGGCCGATCACAACTTCTTCGCCTTCAGTCAGCCCCGTCGCCACCTGAACCTGAGTATCGTTACGCATACCAATGGTGATTTCACGCTCACGGGTTTCGCCACTGCGCAGTACGGTCACTTTGTAGCGATTATCGCCGACCGGCTCGCCGAGCGCGGCCAGAGGGATGGTCAGCACATCTTTCACGCCGCCAAGCTGGATATGCACCTGCGCGGTCATTTCCAGACGCAGGACCCCTTGCGGGTTAGGCACCTCGAAACGCGCATTATAGAAAATCGCGTCGTTGACTTTATCCGGCGTCGGCAGGATGTCTTTCAGCGTACCTTCGTAACGGGTCAGCGGGTCGCCCAGCACGGTAAACCATGCTTTCTGTCCGGGCTTTAGATGAATAACATCCGCCTCAGAAACCTGTGCTTTGACCAGCATGGTGCTCAAATCTGCCAGCGTCAGAATGTTTGGCGCCTGCTGTGCTGCGATCACGGTTTGTCCCTGGAGGGTCGTGATCTGCGTGACTTCACCAGCCATTGGCGCGACAATGCGGGTGAAGTCCAGATTAGTTTTTGCAGTATCCAGAGAAGCCTGATTCCGCTGGATTTGCGCTTCAATAGTGCCTATCTGGGCGAGCTTAACGTCAAGGTCTGTCGCTGCGGTATCCAGATCCTGACGCGAAACGGCCTGGGTTTTCGCCAGCGCCTGCTGGCGGCTCAACGTCACCTGGGCGAGTTTTGCCTGCGCCTGGGCCTGACGCCGTTGGGCGCGAAGCTCCATCAGCGTTGCCTCAACTTCTTTGATCTGGTTTTGTGCCTGTTCCGGATCGATAACCCCCAAAAGCTGATCTTTCTTTACTTTATCGCCGATATTTACCGACAGCGTTTTCAGCTGGCCGCTCACCTGCGCCCCCACGTCCACCTTACGCAGCGCATCAAGCTTGCCCGTTGCCAGCACGCTCTGTTCAAGCGAGCCTTTGCGCACAATCATCGTCTGATATGTCGGCGTTGGCGCATTCAGGAACTGCCACAGCCAGATTGCCAGCATCGCCATCAGCAGCACGAGTAGCCAGTAACGTTTTTTTATTTTTCCCTTAAATCTCATAGGTATCCTGGAGGTAAAGCTCGGTTAAACAGAGTATCAATAAAAGTGAGAGTCCGGTCGATTGCCGCGCCCTTATCGGCCGGCAAAGTTTACCCGTAAGAATAACCTGAATGCGTGATGTGAACACCAGGGAATACCGTCGCCGTTAACTGTTGTCTGCTGGACTAGCAGAACGCTAGTCTGCCCTACCCCGCGCCAGCCATAAAACTCGCGAGAACATTTTCCGCAGGATAGAAGGGACAGAGTCCACGCCACGGCGTCCCGCTTCCATCGCCACTTCAATGGCGAGATCCGGTTTAGAAGAGCGGTGAATTGCTTTGATGATTATCCGCCGCATATTCATACGCGCGTTCTCCGGGATTTGCGACACGCGATGGTAAACATCCGCGAACCCCTGGCGGTACATAAAATGTTCCATATCCAGCGCAGGCAGCGCGGTAAGGTGATCTCGCTCCTGATCCTTGTCGTTATCCAGCAGTCCGCGCACCGTAGCCGCGTATTTCTTCCCGGCCTCATCACCGTCAACCAGAACGTGCCACTCAATGCCCATGCGGCGGGCAAATTTGATCAGGGGCTTTAGCCCGGATTGAGCAAACTCAATCACTTTTACCCCTTCAGCATCAAAATGGTGACCGCACTGGCGCGCCAGCTCGTTCATCACCCAGACTTCCGTTTCCCCCTCAACCAATAACCAGCAGCGGGCAAACAGCGAAGAAGCGCGATTAAAGCGGATGTGAAAGGCAATACGACGGCTGTCCTCGGCGTTCATTCCGCCAGGGCCAAGCCGCCAGGCGGCAACTTTCGACGATTCACGCACCAGCCGGCAAACCTGTTCGACCGGGGTCAGCGACAGCAGTTCGCCAGAATTAGTAGTGGTGATTTTTTGTAGCGGCAGAAGGTTAAGAAGGTGCCAGGCAACGGACAGCATAATGGGATGTAAACGAGTTTCAGGATCTTCCACCAGCAGCAAAGGACGCGCATCGCGATCGAGCGTGACGGTGCCTTTGGCCTGCAATAGCGTAGAGAACATACTTAACAAAATCATCCGATGCGTGCGGCTGTTGGGTCGGTCGATCATCCTGTTAATGATGTCCAGATAGCGCCAGCTGCGTTGCTCATCGTGAGAACGCCGACGCATCAGCCGCTTATGGGCGACGGCTCCCTGCTCGGAGAAATAATGTTCCAGCAGCTGCGCCATGGCAGAAAGCCCCTGGCGCAGCTGAGAATCGGTAAGATTCTGCGGGCGGGAAACCAGCTCCCGAGCCAGAAAATCGAGCTGGCGGGCGGTCATTTCGGTTTCTGGTATATCCGGGATACTGCCGTCACGTAATCGTCGCATGAAGCGGGCATCACGCAGGCGCAGTACAGGATTGAGCCTGGTGATTTGCTGAGCCAGTACATCAATATCATCAAGTTCGATGGCTCTGCCTTTATCATCCAGGAAACTGCGCAGCGTCAGCACCGAATCGTCGTCAGCTAATTCGCCTTCAAGACGGTACATAATGCGGTGGAAGCCGTCGTTGCTTGCCACCCACAGCGGGGCCAGCCCGCGATAACGGCGGCCCTGATGATGTCCTGCCGCCGTCTCACGGAAGGTGAGAATGATATGAAGATGGTGTTCGCGCCCCGGCATGTCGCCCGGCGGAAAATAGAAGTCATCACGGGAAAAATGATAGAGCTGTTCGTGAGGGGAAAGCAGCAGCGTTAACGCATCCAGCAGGCTTGATTTACCCCAGGCGTTTTCGCCGATCAGCACGTTGTTTTGTTCAAGCATTAACGACAAACGATTAATGCCACGGAACCCGACAATCTCCACGCGTTCGAGAAACATACTCCCTCCAGGGTGTGAACTGCTTATCCTTGATGCCCTTAATAGCAATTGAGTCGAGTATAGCGGCAAAATCAACGCTATTTATACCCCTTCCGGCATCATAAAACCTGGTACCGGACGAATAAATAATATCTTTTCATTTACTAAGGTTATTATTTATTTATAAATTACCAAGAATATTCTGACTTTATTCATAACGTGACTATACTTTTCAATGGCAAAATCTGAAAAGGAATCGCACCTCATTGCCTTAAATCAAAGTAGTTGGATATATTGCGCTAGCTCCGGGTAGACGAATTCTTTAAAATTTCAAGGCAATATTTTTCGTCATACCCTTAATGACGGTAATAAAACATTGATATTGGCGCTCGTTAATTTAACGCACGCTGGCTATCAGCGTTTTTTCAACACAGAGGTGGTTATGTTTAGAAAGTTAGCAGCAGAGTTCTTTGGAACCTTCTGGCTGGTATTTGGTGGCTGCGGTAGCGCAGTATTAGCAGCTGCTTATCCGGAGTTAGGGATAGGTTTTGCAGGCGTTGCGCTGGCATTTGGCTTAACCGTACTGACGATGGCTTACGCTGTTGGCCATATTTCCGGCGGCCACTTTAACCCGGCGGTTACCCTTGGCTTATGGGCCGGCGGTCGTTTCCCGGCAAAAGAAGTGGTTGGTTATATTGTGGCTCAGGTTATCGGCGGTATCGTTGCTGCGGGTATTCTGTATTTAATCGCCAGCGGTAAAGCTGGTTTTGATGTCGTAGCAAGCGGTTTTGCATCGAACGGTTACGGTGAGCATTCACCTGATGGCTACAACATGCTGTCCGCCATTATTATCGAAATCGTATTAACCTGCGGCTTCTTAATTGTTATCCACGGCGCAACGGACAAATTTGCTCCGGCTGGTTTTGCACCTATCGCCATCGGCCTTGCGCTGACCCTGATTCACCTGATCAGCATTCCGGTCACCAACACCTCTGTTAACCCTGCACGCAGCACCGCAGTGGCTATCTTCCAGGGTGGCTGGGCGCTGCAGCAGCTGTGGCTGTTCTGGCTGATGCCAATTATCGGCGGTATCCTGGGTGGCCTGATCTATCGTCACCTGCTGGAAAAACGCAGCTAAACTCGCTTGATTTTACGCAAAAGGCCTGACGCTGTTCAGGCCTTTTTTATTGATGGCATGATGCATAAAAATCCTCTTATTCTGTGACTTTACTCACTTAGCATCTTTGGGTAGTGTGTAACCCGCCGTTACTTCTATCGCAAGGACTCTCCACCTCATGTTGTCGGGATTGTTAATCATCTTAGTGCCGCTGATAGTCGGGTACCTTATCCCCCTGCGGCAAACCAGCCTGTTAAAACTCATTAATCGTCTGCTCAGCTGGATTGTTTATGTGATCCTGTTTCTGATGGGGGTCAGCCTCGCGTTTCTGGATAACCTTGCCAGCAACCTGCTGGATATTTTCCATTACTCCGCGGTCAGCGTGATCGTGATTCTGTTGTGTAACGCTGCGGCCCTGCTCTGGCTTGAGCGCTCTCTGCCCTGGCGCCATAACCACCGTCAGGAGAAGCTGCCGTCGCGTCTTGCCATGGCACTGGAATCGCTGAAACTGTGCTTTGTGGTGGTCGCCGGATTTTTGCTGGGGCTCACCGGCTGGGCGTTTCTGCGGCACGCTACCGAAGCCAGCGAATACACCTTAATCTTCCTTTTGCTGCTGGTCGGTGTACAGCTGCGCAACAGCGGTATGACGCTGAAGCAGATTGTGCTTAACCGTCGGGGAATGATTATCGCGGTGGTGATCGTGTTAAGTTCGCTGGTTGCCGGCATCATTAATGCCTTTATTCTCGACCTGCCGATGAAAACCGGGTTAGCGATGGCATCTGGTTTCGGCTGGTATTCGCTGTCAGGTATTCTGATGACCGAATCCTACGGGCCGGTCATCGGCAGCGCCACCTTCTTTAATGACCTGATCCGCGAGCTGCTGGCTATTGTGCTGATCCCAGGTCTGATGGCCAAAAGCCGCTCCACCGCGCTTGGCCTGTGCGGGGCAACCTCCATGGACTTCACCCTGCCGGTTCTGCAGCGCAGCGGCGGAGTAGAAATTGTCCCCGCCGCCATAGTACACGGCTTTATCCTAAGTTTACTCACCCCACTGCTGATGGCGCTGTTCGCTTCCTGATACCTCATTGGCGGTAGGCTTCTGCCGCCAAATTTGCGCTAAATCAATCTCTCCCTCATTTGCGGTAAAAAGCCCTTTTCACCCTGCGCCCTGAGGCATAACCTTAAACATGCATTTTAAATATAACTTCAAAAGGTACGATCATGTTTTGTGTGCAATGTGAACAAACTATCCGCACCCCGGCGGGTAACGGCTGCGCTTACGCTCAGGGGATGTGTGGCAAAACTGCCGAAACGTCAGACCTGCAGGACCTGCTGATTGCCGCTCTGCAAGGGTTGTCGGCCTGGGCCGTTGCCGCACGAGACGCGGGCATCGTTGATCATGAGGTTGACAGCTTTGCCCCTCGCGCATTTTTCTCAACCCTGACAAACGTCAACTTCGATTCTCCACGTATTGTGGGCTATGCACGCGAGGCCATTGCGCTGCGTGGTAGCCTCAAGGCGCGCACGCTGGCCGTTAAGCCGGACGCTGTGGTCGACAATCCGATGGCGGATCTGCAGCTGGTCAGCAGCGATTTGGGCGAGCTCCAGCGCCAGGCGGCAGACTTTGCGCCGAACCGCGATAAAGCGGAAATCGGCGAAGACATTCTTGGCCTGCGCCTGCTGTGCCTGTACGGCCTGAAAGGCGCGGCGGCCTATATGGAACACGCCCACGTGCTGGGCCAGTATGACAACGATATCTACGGCCAGTACCACAAAATCATGGCGTGGCTCGGCACCTGGCCTGCGGACATGGGCGCGCTGCTCGACTGCTCAATGGAAATTGGCCAGATGAACTTCAGGGTGATGAGCATTCTGGATCTCGGCGAAACCAGTAAATACGGCCACCCAACCCCGTCCCAGGTGAATGTTCGCCCCGTTGCGGGCAAATGCATTCTGATCTCAGGCCACGATCTTAAAGATCTCTACAACCTTCTCGAACAAACCGAAGGCACCGGCGTCAACGTCTTTACCCACGGTGAGATGCTGCCTGCTCACGGCTATCCGGAACTGCGTAAGTTCAAACATCTGGTCGGCAACTACGGCAGCGGCTGGCAGAACCAGCAGAGCGAGTTTGCCCGCTTCCCGGGTCCGGTGGTGATGACCTCTAACTGCATAATCAATCCTGAAGTGGGTTCATACACCGACCGTATCTGGACGCGCAGCATCGTCGGCTGGCCGGGCGTCAGCCATCTCGAAGGGGACGATTTCGCCCCGGTGATTGCCCAGGCGCAGCAGATGGCGGGCTTCCCGTACAGCGAAATTGAACATCTGATCACCGTCGGCTTTGGCCGCCAGACGCTGCTGGGTGCTGCCGACACGCTGATTGATTTAGTCAGCCGCGAAAAGCTGCGCCACATCTTCCTGGTTGGCGGCTGCGACGGCGAACGCGGCGAGCGCAGCTACTTCACTGATTTTGCCACCAGCGTGCCGAAAGACTGCCTGATCCTGACCCTTGCCTGCGGCAAATACCGCTTCAATAAGCTCGACTTCGGCGACATTGAAGGGCTGCCGCGCCTGGTGGATGCGGGCCAGTGTAACGATGCCTACTCGGCGATTATTCTGGCGGTCACCCTCGCAGAGAAGCTCGGCTGCGGCGTTAACGACCTGCCGCTGAGCCTGGTGCTCTCCTGGTTCGAACAAAAGGCGATTGTTATTCTGCTGACCCTGCTGTCGCTGGGCGTCACCAACATCGTCACCGGGCCGACCGCGCCGGGCTTCCTGACGCCAAACCTGCTGGCGGTGCTCAACGAGAAGTTTGGCCTGCGCGCCATCACCACCGTTGAGCAGGACATCAAAGAGCTGATGAGCGCATAAGGAGCCGCCATGACTATGCCTACGCCGCTGTGCCCGTACCGCATGCAGGTGCATCACATTCATCAGGAAACGCCGGACGTCTGGACGCTGTCGTTAATCAATCACGACGTCTATCCCTACAAAGCCGGGCAATACGCGCTGGTGAGTATCCGCAACAGCGACGAGACGCTGCGCGCATATACCCTTTCCTCGACGCCGGGCCTCAGCCCGTTTGTGACGCTGACCGTACGCCGAATCGAAGGGGGTGCAGGCTCAGGCTGGCTGACTCAGGAAGTGAAAGTGGGTGATTACTTATGGCTGTCGGAGGGCCAGGGGGAGTTCACCTGCGAGCCGCTAACCACCGACCGCTATCTGCTGATGGCCGCAGGCTGTGGCGTGACGCCGGTTATGTCGATGCGCCGCTGGCTGGCAAAACATCGCCCGCAGGCGGACGTGCAGGTGATTTATAACGTGCGCTCCCCGGAGGACGTTATCTTTGCCGACGAGTGGCGTCACTATCCGGTTACCCTGGTGGCCGAAAATAATGCGGCACACGGCTTCATCGCCGGACGCTTAACGCGTGAACTTCTTGCCGCCGTTCCCGATATCGCCTCCCGCACGGTCATGACCTGCGGCCCGGCGCCTTATATGGATCTGGTTGAAAAAGAGGTGAAGGCGCTTGGCGTAACTGCGTTTTATCAGGAGAAATTCTTCACTCCCGTGGCCGCCTCCGCTGAGAGTGGTCTGAAATTTACCACCCTTAAACCGATGCGTGAGTTCTACGCTCCGGCTGGCACCACGCTGCTGGCCGCGCTGGAAAGCAACAGCGTGCCGGTCAATGCCGCCTGCCGCGCGGGCGTATGCGGCAGCTGCAAAACCAGGGTCGAATCCGGCGATTACACGGTCAGCAGTACCATGACGCTCACCGAAGCCGAAATCGCCAGCGGCTACGTTCTGGCCTGCTCCTGTCATCCACAAAGTGATTTAGTCCTCGCCTGATCTTCATCATGCCACCCGTCACGGGTGGCACTTTCTGCACGGTCACCTCCTTTTCATTGACTAAGCTTGTTAACGGTAACTGAATCGTGACAAGGAGAAACGATGAAACAGAACGTAGCCACCTATTTGACAAAAACACTAGAAAGCGCAGGTGTGAAACGCATCTGGGGCGTCACCGGGGATTCCCTCAACGGCATCAGCGACAGCCTTAACAAGATGGGCACCATTGAATGGATGCCGACGCGTCATGAAGAAGTTGCTGCTTTTGCCGCAGGCGCAGAAGCCCATATTACGGGCGAACTGGCGGTCTGCGCCGGATCATGCGGCCCGGGCAACCTGCACTTAATCAACGGCCTTTTCGACTGCCACCGCAACCGCGTGCCGGTGCTGGCTATTGCGGCCCATATTCCCTCCAGCGAAATCGGCAGCGGCTATTTCCAGGAGACACATCCCGAAGAGCTTTTCCGTGAGTGCAGCCATTATTGCGAGCTGGTGTCATCCCCGGAACAGATCCCGCAGGTGCTGGCCATTGCCATGCGTAAAGCCGTGCTCAACCGTGGCGTTTCCGTAGTGGTTATTCCGGGCGATGTGGCGTTAAAACCCGCCCCTGAAACCGCCAGCACCCACTGGTATCCGGCACCGCAGCCGGTGACCGTGCCTGCCCATCAGGAGCTGCAAAAGCTCGCCCAGCTCTTACGCTATAACGACAATATTGCGCTGATGTGCGGCAGCGGCTGCGCGGGCGCGCACGAAGAGTTAATCCAGTTTGCCGCCACGCTCAAAGCGCCGATCGTTCACGCCCTGCGCGGCAAAGAGCACGTCGAGTATGACAATCCTTATGATGTCGGCATGACCGGGCTGATCGGCTTCTCCTCCGGTTTCCACACCATGATGAACGCCGACACGCTGATCCTGCTCGGCACCCAGTTCCCGTATCGCGCCTTCTACCCAACGGATGCGAAAATTATTCAGATTGATATCAACCCCGGCAGCATCGGGGCGCACAGCAAGGTGGATATGGCGCTGGTTGGCGATATTAAAGCCACGCTTGCGGCCCTCCTCCCGCTGCTGGAAGAGAAAACCGACCGCAGCTTCCTTGATAAGGCGCTGGATAACTATCGTGAAGCGCGCGAAGGGCTGGACGAGCTGGCCAAACCCGGCGATGGCAAACTTATTCATCCCCAGTACGTTGCCCAGCAAATCAGCAAGTACGCCGATGAGGACGCGATTTTCACCTGCGACGTGGGCACGCCGACCGTCTGGGCCGCGCGCTATCTGAAAATGAACGGCAGGCGTCGTTTGCTCGGCTCCTTTACCCACGGCTCCATGGCGAACGCGATGCCGCAGGCGCTTGGGGCGAAAGCCACCGCGCCGGACCGCCAGGTAGTCGCCATGTGCGGCGATGGCGGATTCAGCATGCTGATGGGTGATTTTCTTTCCGTGGTGCAGATGAAGCTGCCGATCAAAATCGTCGTCTTTAACAACAGCGTGCTGGGCTTTGTGGCGATGGAAATGAAGGCCGGTGGCTATCTGACGGACGGTACCGATCTGCACAGCACCAACTTCGCGAATATCGCCAACGCCTGCGGCATCACCGGCATCAGGGTTGAAGATCCGGCCGAGCTGGATAACGCCTTACAGCGCGCCTTCAGCATTGACGGCCCGGTGCTGGTGGATGTTGTGGTTGCCAAAGATGAACTGGCGATCCCGCCGCAGATCAAGCTGGAACAGGCCAAAGGCTTCAGCCTTTATATGCTGCGCGCCATCATCAGCGGACGGGGTGATGAAGTCATTGAACTGGCAAAAACGAACTGGTTCCGTTAACCCGTTCTTAAGCCCCCTTGATGTTCGTTCATCAGGGGGCTTAGCGATAATGTCGGCGGACGGTGAGAAAGGATATTTCAGTCAGCAGATAACGACACTTGCTCCATTTCCGAGTCGTATGCCCCGCTAAAACAGAGATCGACTGGAGCGGGGCTCCACCAGATAAGCCCTCTGATTTCGAATAAGATTGTGCCATACCTGGAAGGTGCCTCTTTACCGCGTAGCGGACGAACCACGAGCGACTCGGGGATCACTCTAGGTTCAAAGCGGACAATGGCATTACGTATCACTTTCTCTATTCCAGCCCAGTTCCCCGCATCAACATAAGTACCCGGCATTGTCGCGATCCCATAATTTAACACCGACTCCATCACTTGCTGATGTCTGGCCTGATGTAACTGGGCCTCAATGTTAGAGTTATTAAGAATCGCGATAATGTCCCTTTGCACTATTTTCCTCATCTCCCGGGATGAAAAAAAATACTTATCCGCAGCTTCTTTCTGATTTTTCGGTTCGTCATCCAGCAAACGATCGAATAATGTGGGTAAAAACTGCTGTTTTGTACCATTCATTATCTCGCCTTAGAATAAGGTGAGGCTATTTACCTCAAGGATGGAATGTTCATCTTTATCAGTTAACCATACCTTTCTTCCTGCGCCGATATACAAAGAATCTGATATCTGTTCCCATTCCGTTTTGTGCCCCAGTTTAATCTCTTGCGGTGCATCATCAGATAATGGATAACGCGCAGGGATATAGCCGGAATAAGTTTGATCGTTAACCTGAAGCGTTGCCGGAGCCCATAACAAGTCCAGTAAGTTATCTGGTTTATTCATAGTTAACGACTGGATGGATGAGAACGGAACCCAACGATAACCGCCTGCGCAGATAAACTCACATACTGGTCCCAGACGCCCATCGCTATCGGCAATCCAGCTAAACGCGCCGCTGGTATCACTTTCGCCAGCACTCTCTGGTGCCTCTTCAAATGCCTCAATGCGGAGATTCTCTGATTTCTCAATATCGCCTTGCGTTAACGCCATATTGGCCTGGTATAATGTTTCGATCCACTCAGGTAACTGTGCATCAAGCGATCCCGCCTTCAACTCTCCTTTTAGCACCTTCTCACGCATTAATTCACTCATCACCAGATTTTTATACAACTCGGTGCGCTTTTTATATTCACTATCCAATTTTGAGATAATTTCGAGCTGGTTTAGAGCGCTTTCCCAATTACCGTCAATTGAGTAGAGCTTAAAAAGCAGTTCCCGAGTCATCGTTTCACCGGGCGCCAGCTTCAAAGCCTGTAGAACTTCTTCCTGTAGTACAGATAGCGTCTTACTTTTTAAAATGTCGTTCAACGAAGTAATATCAAACATCATAGTTCCTTTATGTAAACCTACAGTAATGTGTCAATCCCTGGCTTATAAAACTCCTGAAGCAACAGAGCAGGAATTCTCTCTTTCTCCTGGGAGACATAATTTTCAGGCGCTAAGGCACGTAAAATATCAAGCTGTTGTTCTTCGAAAAGTTCTTCATCAATATGGTGCATGAGTTCAATCTCTGCACACGCCTTGTCAATCAGGGCAGTACTTTCCAGAATGCACTCGGTCAGCGTTTTTTGCTTCATGCTCTCCCGTATCTCATCGAAATATCGATCTTCAGAGGCGAAATTTAGCTGCTGGTCGTTTTGCTTTGCATAAAAAGTACGGTACTGCTCCCCCCAGACAAGAAAATTTTTGTACTCCTGTGCCAAATCTTTTAAGAGATCGCTCTCTTTTATTTCTTCTGCGAAGGCATTCTCTGTATCAGACATACCGGTGAGATGGTGCCCGGCGTAGCTGAGCACCTCCTCGACTTCGGGTACGGAAAAATCCTCCTGACTTGCGGACTCGCCGAACAGATCTTCAAGCAAAAGATCCCTTATATCTTGCTGCTCATCGCTCAGTCGCATGATTTATCCTATCAGGACATCCCCTGAACCACTCGAAATTGATGCACCACAGCCCGTGGTGTCACCCACGCGCGCGGCTGGGTTGTTGTTGATAAACACAGTCCCTGAACCCGATGCCACCGAGCTGCCGCCATGGATTGAGCAGCTGGCCGCACTGCTAACCATCGCTGCCGGTATGTTATTAATGGTGACATTGCCAGATCCGCTGGTAATCGAACCTCCGTGACTAATTGGGTCACCCAGCCTGCCTGCATTTTGCATTTTGCTACTCCTTTAACAGTGGTAATGAGGGGGAGAAACTCCCCCTGGAAAAGTATCCGATCTATCACGGCGGGAATGTGCGCGTCGGTGTCTCCGTCGGCGTTTCCGTTGGCGTCTCCGTCGGTGTCTCGGTCGGCGTCTCCGTTGGCGTCTCCGTTGGCGTCTCCGTCGGCGTCTCCGTTGGCGTTTCGGTCGGCGTCTCCGTTGGCGTTTCCGTCGGCGTCTCCGTCGGCGTCTCCGTTGGCGTCTCCGTCGGCGTTTCCGTTGGCGTTTCCGTTGGCGTCTCCGTTGGCGTCTCCGTTGGCGTCTCCGTCGGCGTTTCGGTCGGCGTCTCCGTCGGTGTTTCCGTTGGCGTCTCGGTTGGCGTCTCGGTTGGCGTCTCCGTTGGCGTCTCCGTTGGCGTCTCCGTTGGCGTCTCGGTCGGCGTCTCCGTTGGCGTTTCCGTCGGCGTTTCCGTTGGCGTCTCGGTCGGCGTCTCGGTTGGCGTCTCCGTCGGCGTCTCCGTTGGCGTTTCGGTCGGCGTTTCGGTCGGCGTGATGGTTGGCGTCACAGTCGGTGTGATCGTTGGCGTTACGGTCGGCGTCACGGTCGGTGTGATCGTTGGCGTCACAGTCGGTGTGATCGTTGGCGTTACGGTCGGCGTCACGGTCGGTGTGATCGTTGGCGTCACAGTCGGCGTCACGGTCGGTGTGATCGTTGGCGTCCATGTCGGTGTCACGGTCGGTGTGATCGTTGGCGTCCATGTCGGTGTCACGGTCGGCGTGATCGTTGGCGTCCATGTCGGTGTCACGGTCGGCGACACAGTCGGTGTGAACGAAGGTGAAACCGTAGGCGTATCCGTTGGTTCTGGCTCCGGAGGTATAATAGGCAATGGAGGCAGAGGCAATGGGAGTTCGATTATCCCGCAGACCAGCGGCGAAATTTCCGGACAGGCCAGTGCATCCAACCCGATACTGCTGACGGCAGCAGCAAACATCATACCTCCGCCAGCACCACCTCCGGCACCGCCACCACCACCGTCGCCAGGGTTAAGCTGGACCTGCCCACCCTGGATAACAACTTTACCGGAGCCTATAATTTTTATTGAGCTTGCCGCAATGATTAACTCTCCGCCCGCGGACAAAGAAATCGCCCCGCCTGCGGCCATGGCAATTGCGCCACCTGCTGCTGCCGAAATTGCCCCTCCTGCCACGGCGGTGATAGCCCCACCAGCAGCCATTGCAATTGCACCGCCCGCAGCAGATGAAATTGCGCCCCCCGCAACCGTAGTTGCAGCCCCGCCGACGGCTACCTGATGGACCCCTCCCACCGTGACGCTGTTCACGGCCCCAACGGTAAGCGTGTTGGCCGCCCCAACGAGAGTCGAACGAAAAAGTCCAACCTGCGTTGATGAATAGCCACCGATAACGCGGGTATAGTTAGACTGAACGTCGGTAGCGTAATCAGTGCCGACAACCTTGGTATATTTTGTACCAATTTTTTTAATGTAATTGTCACCTACATGCTTCGTGTAGTTTGATCCAACGTCCTTTTTGTAATCTACACCTATTATTTGGGTGTAATTGGAACCGATTTGCTTTTTATAGTTACTTCCGACGGTAACGTCTTTATCAACCCCAACGAAAAGCGTCGAGTTATTCCCGATGTCTTGTTTTTCGTCATGCTTGGTCAGACGCTCCATATTACGTTCGGCCTGTTCCCAGTATTGCTCCTGGCCTGGCTTATCTTCAAAACGTATACCGTTAAAGTTAGTTCTTCCTCCCCCCACAGTACGGCTGATCATCCCGCTTTGCGTGCGGTTGACCGGCAAATCCCAGGGCGGCATGGTGACGTTATTATAAAGACTACCAATGATTAGCGGGCGGTCCGGATCGCCATTGATAAAGTCAACGATCACCTCATGACCCACTCGAGGAATATAAATCCCACCAAAGTTATTACCAGCCCATGACTGGCTTACTCGTAACCAGCAAGAGTCCGATTCGTAGTTTTGTCCGTAGCGATCCCATACAAAACGGACTTTCACTCGGCCATATTCATCGGTCCAAATATCTTCCCCTGCCGGCCCGACGATGATCGCTGTTTGCGGCCCGCTGGTTTTTGGTTTGGGGGTTAACAGAGGTTGACGATAGATTTTCGTTGTCGGCTGCACGGTAAAGTGAGAGAAATATTTGAATTCATCCCTCCCGCTGACCTGATCAATTTCCTCAATGTGCAGACGGCTGGATATAATCATGTATTCACGATTAGCTTTGTCTACGGGAAAACCGACTAATTCGAAATTACAGCCGCAGACTATGCCTCGGAGCTCTCCCCAGCCTTCAGCTCGTGACCCCAGAGCACCACGCTCTTCTGCACGTATTCTGGCCAGCTGTTCACCGATGGATGGCTGCTCGTAGTCACCAGGCCAATGATACATTTCCATTTCATTGAAACTGGTTTTTCGCGGTTTACTGTCTATGGCCAGGATATCCGCTCGCGACTTCTGGAAGTCGTAATCGTTAGTCACCCATCTGCCTGTGGCAATGGTTTCCTGAGTCTGGAACTGACTAATGTACTCTTCACCCGCTTTTGGATTATCTGACTGATAATGAATAACATGATAGGCCTCACTGAAATAACGTTTGTGAGCACCTACATGATCCACCAGAATCAATTTATGCTTATGATCGTCATGTTCAAAGAACCAGTATATCCCCCACTCTTCCATTAAGCGCTGAATGAAGTTAAAGTCTGTTTCACCATACTGCACCTGGAAATCTAACAGCGGATAACTCGCGGCAAGACGCTTTTCATAAATGAAATTATATTCCCCAAGCACTTCGTCGATGATATCGACAACGTTTTTTTGCTGGAATATTTTAAAATCAGATGTTAGCTCGGTAAGATAAAGCCACGGCCTGAGTATAATTTCAAACATGCCCTGATTGGCATCTCTACCAATATAACGAGCACGCTGAACCAGACCGGATATTTCACGGGTTCCTTTCCCAATGCCAATATCGTTATCCAGACCATTTCCATCGAGTTCAATCTCAACGGTCATTTCCTTGCCAATTAAGGCCTTCAGGTCAACATTCGAAGCCGCCTGCCATGGGATGTTCGGGTTCGCAGGCGTTTTCACTGTAAGGGTGTAAGTATACTGAGAGGAAAAAGACTCCTCTCCCTCCAGCTTACATAAAACCAGAGCTGGCTCGCCTAGTAAGGCAGGCATCGCCGGGCTGGTTAATTTTATAGTACGCGACATGGTCACACCTGATGTTTAGTTAAATGTTAGACTGTCTGGCAAAAAAATATCTCGCTCATCGTAAAGCATCAGGTAACACTCCTTATTGTTGATGAAATATTCATATTATCTTCCCTCTGTGCATTGAAAATGCCGTAACAACTGAATACCAGAAGTATTACCATCGGTAAGTCCAGCTATTTCAATATCCACACGTCGTTTATCTAAATTAAAGGTGAAAATCTTACTACCATTCGAAGGCCGGGATACATACTCGGCCTGTTCCAACCAGCGGAAAAGGGCCCATGGCCCATTTAAAACATATGGATTACTCAAAGAATTACTTTCATTCGTAGCGGCGACACGCGGCATCGATGACAACGTAATCCCCTGCCGACTACCCGGCCAGGTAAAGGATAATAAACTCACTGGACCATGAGAATATTTAAAGGGAACGCCCTCTATATTCATCGATAACTGTGTAATGGCAGGTGATAGATAAGGAATTGAAAGAGACAAGTTCAGAGATAATTTTTTCCCATCCGCATCCTGGAAGAGGGCATCTCTGATCTCGCTGGCACGTTCAAATATGTCTAACCCCGCACTGCTGGAACTCCCTTTGTAGCGCCACGGCGATGATGATGTATCCACTTTATCAGCAAGATTCTTTTCAAAATAATCATCGACAACGCCCCCCTTCGCAAAGAAGTGCTCAACATCTTTTAAGCTGGCCTCCTTTTCTCTGTCTGCAAATGGATAGCGCCCCTGCAGCGTTTTGCGACAGATTTCACCGATCGAGCTGTCTATCGTTTGCTGGCTGTTTGCTATCACACGGCGTTCGATTTTTTCATCCGTACCGGTGACAAGCGGCTCGATAACTTTCCTGAAAGGGTCGGGCCAGGTTTGTGATTCAACGGCAAGCTTGCGACCATAATTCGTGATGCCTGGGTTATCGCCCTCGTTTAATGCACTACTGGAAATCACCGTTAACGTGTAGAGGTCGTTCAGCATCCCCATGACTTTGTTCATCTGCAAACCGGAAGTGTTCTGCCCTTCCAGCGATTTCGGGTCAGTGCTGCCACTGACAAAGGCGCGTAGAGCTGAAAAATAGTTGTCGACACCTTTGGCGATTATTTTTTTCTCATGAAAATCCAGTAAAGTATTCGCTCTCTGAACGTTGTTCAGTGTCCTGCTGGTGTTAACCATTCTCAACTGATCCAACGCCGCTTTATCCTGAGCAGTTAAGGTGGTTTGCTTTACAATTTCCCTGGCCATGATAACAAGCGGTGAGGCAGGTGAAGCCAGGGTCCGCAATAAATAGACATCACCGGTTAATTCCGGCTCATTGATATCCTCAGCATTCCCTGGCGAGATAAGACGAATACCTGCAAGAAATCGCAGCCAGTAGCCGCGATATTCTTTCAGGTAGAGTGACAATACATCAAACTTCACGGAGACTGGATTTGACGTATTTGTCAGGCGGTCTCCCATGACCCAGTGATCTTCATCCCACAGTTTGGTCACGTAATAGAGAACTTTTTTTTTAAAAACATCATGGTAACCCGCCCAGGTAAACAAGCCGGGGATACCTGCAACAGCCAGGTTCTCATCTGCCATGGTGAAAATTTGCATCCCGTCATCGCCGGTAAGTTTATTCAGCGTGATATTTTCGGGAGCCTCATCTTCCATCATTCCTTTGATACGAGTATAGATACGCTCGGTTGTAGAACTTTGATTCAGCAGCGAACGCGCCTGACGTATCAGGGTTGGGTCAGCAGGCGTACCGTTTTGACGCCAGTCGGGCTGGCTAAACAAGTTATTCAGATGCGCGACAAAAATGGCGCGGTCCTCATAAGGTTGTATTTTCCCCGTCACTTCCCACTGCTCTGCCACATTATTAACGACGTAGCTCTGCAAGAACTTGCCTTCACCCGTTAACATCAGGTAGAGCTTCAGCGCATCGTATACGCCCATTTTGTCACCGGCATTCAGCGCCTGCTGTAAAGATAACGCCGCCTGCTGCTCAACTTTTGGGAAAAGCGCGCGACGGAGAAAGTACTGATACAACCCGTTCGCATGTTCCGCAACGGCCTTGCCTGTATATAAACCATAGCGGTAGTGCAGCCCAGGGTCGGCAATATTAAGTCCATCAAAATCGGGCAAGCTCTGGCTTTTGCTAAGTAATACAGGAAGCAAGTTTTCATTAGCCGTTTTTACGAAGGTCGTTACATTACGCTCCAGAGCAACGAGATTGTCCTTAACGCCAGCCAGATAGCGGTTGTTATTTTGATAGCTTGTCAAAAATGCATTCAGTAACCAGACCGTCAGGAATAGACAAGCACAATGGCCTAAAAAGTTACGCAACCGATATTGCGATACAGTTGACTGGTTATAGCTCAGCAGTTCTGCATCCTTCACAATAATTTCCGAGAACAAATTTTTCAGGAAATAATTACGCCCATGACCTACATCAGAAATGAGTTTTTCTGTCTCATCCAGATTTGACGCTGGAGTGCCTTTCGGTGCATCGTTATTGAAGATAAATTTACGCCAGCGCTGGATAAGCGTTGTACCCGTTTGCAGTTTTCCTTCTTCACGCTGACAACTGCTCGAAAAATAGACACCACGTAAAGACGTGTAGAACTGGGTTTCATCATAGCGTGAGGCAAAAAAGATGTTTTGCAGCACTTCCGACACGCCTTCAGAGAGTGTGCGGAAATCTTGCGGTAGCGCGTACATCTTTTTACGATCGGCGATAGCGTACTCTTCCTGCTGACGATAATTCATGTCGCTTTCAATACGACTCTCCAGCAGTCTTAACTCGCTGCCGAGTTTCTGGTGCAGTCCATCAACCGAGGCTGTTTCTTTGCCTCCATAGGGAAATGTTACGCCCCAGATCTGCTCACGCCCTTCAGCAGTTAAGCTGCGGAAATATTCTTCGAAGCCTGCCAGACGATCCAGCTTTGTCACCACAACATAAACTGGAAAACGGACGCCTAATTGCGTTCTGATTTCACCCAGGCGGCCACGGATATCCACAGCAAGTTCAAGCAGCTCAGCTTTCGTATTATCCATGAGTTCAGCAGCAGAGAGAGCAAGGATCACACCATTAATGGCTTTTATTGGCCTGTATTTCTCTATGGCGGTTAAAATCCCCTCCCATTCTGTTGACCAGCTTTCTGATTTGGTGACATATTTTCCCGAGGTGTCGATGAATAATGCGTCGTTGGCAAACCAACATTCACAATTTTTTGTCGGTTGTGTCTGCGCACTGATACGGCTTAGCTGTTCCGGTAAAGGAAAGTCCTGCCCTGAAGAGGCAATCAGCGAAGTTTTGCCTGAGTTCTCCGAACCCAGCACCATGTACCACGGCAGTTCGTCGCGCCAGCTCCTGACCCAAAATAATTTTTGCCACCAGGTCCAGGAATCGTGCATTTTATTAATCAGTTTTGCTGCGTTACGAATGACTGCAGCTACTTCAGAGGTATCTTTTTTATCCTGTGGCTCCACTCGACGAAATTTCATCAAGTTGGCAAGCAGGGCCGGATTTGCAGAGAGGGCCAGTATCAGCAACCAGGCTCCATAAACCAGCGTAATGAATGCAATAATAGCTATAACAATAAAGCGATTCACCGCACTGGCAAGGGGGTAAGCCTCCCCTGCCAGAATAAATGGACCCAGCACCCAAACAAGCGCGCAGCTTGTGATCGCCACTAGCAGGAAATAAGGAATGGGTAGCCAAATGCGACCAAGCCAAATGAAAGCAATCAATATAAAAATAATACGAGGTTCAATCGTCGCGAACGGTCGTGTTTTACCGAACCCCATAAATGGAGCAAGGTACCAAATAATTGCAGCTACGATAATAAATAGCGCGATACCCAGTAGCGTATTTAAAGATCGATTGGAAAAAAGTCTATTCAAATAGAACATGGCGGCACTCATTAATAAGTCACAAAAATTTCTACGCGACGATTCAACGCTCGACCTTTTGAATCGCTGTTGTCAGCAACAGGTTGCCGGTCCCCTTTTCCCTGAATTTTGATATTCTTCTCAGGTACCCCTTCGGCTATCAGAATTTGTGCAACATCATGCGCACGCTTTTCTGATAAGACCTGGTTATCAGGGATATCTGCTTTATGCACAGGTATCGAATCGGTATGACCAACAATCACAACTTGCCCTTTCACTCGCTCGATTTCATTAGCCACGCGTTTGAGGATCGCAATACTTGCCGGCTGCACTGTTGCTGAGCCAGTAGAGAACATAGAGTCACTTTTAAAGACAACTTTGCTCTCGCTTTGCGTTTCATCCACGGTAACCAACTGCTTTTCAATTTCTGCTTTTAAAAGCACGGCCAGGCGCAATCGCATAGGTTTAAGTGGTTTAACTGCTTTGAGATTCTGAAGAGCAACAAGCCGTTCCTGCACGGAAAACTCCGTTGCCAACAGATGGTATTTGCACCAGATAAAGGTACTGGCGATTAAAAACGCTCCGACAACCAGTGACACACGCACAGGTAATCGGAAACCACGTCTTTTAATGCCAGTTCTGACGACTGTACCGTGCGGCGAAAGTTCGTTTGGAACCCTTTCTCTGGTGCTTTGCAGTAGCGTTAACAAACGCTGACGAATCTTGGTAAGCTGGCGCTCCCCTTCTTCGATTACGCTATAACGCCCTTCGAACCCCAGCCCCAGGATACGCAACAGAACATCTAAAACATCTGCGTAGTCATGGGGATGCATAGAGAGGCGACCGACCAGCAGGAAAAATTTATTCCCCCCGTCGTTATCCCCTTCAAAATGGTTCAGCAAGTTACTTTGTGACCACCCCACAGCAATACCCCAGGGCGTTGTATGCGCTGCTTCATCCAGAGCAGTACAAATACAGTAACGAACGATGGCCATTTTTTTCCACGAGATCTCAGTTTCGTCGCATACCACGCTAAAAATGTTAATTTCATTTTTAAACGTCCTCTTCAAAACTTCAGCTTGTTCGTTGTTGGCCATCTCTTCCGGCATTTCGCTGAGCGCTCGCAGCAGAGGCTGTACCGCCTCAAGCAGAGGCGTGGAGGAAGCATTCACCTTCTGTATTCTTTGCTGAACGCTTTCCCCTTTTAGCAGCGCATCATTGAGATCTTTACGGGCCGAAATCTTTTGGCCTTCGCCTGAGGGGTCAACTGTTGAATCAGGAGCCAAAGTCTGGAACTCCTGATCATCCTTTAAAAACATCCCTAACGCTTGTAAGCTCTCTTCGTCATCCTCGGGGGATGTGCCAAGGCTTAAGTCATGTTCGGCTGTCAATCCCTAATCCCCCACAACTCCATTCGTAACGCCGGGAAGTCACCCGCAACGTGGAGAGCGATGGCTCCCGTTGTCGAAATGGATTCCCAGAAAGGACCGCTCTTTTGCAGGTCAAAATAGACGTGACCAGCGCTGTAAGGAATTTGTCTTGGCGGCACCGGCAGGCTTTGCAAAATAAGCCCCGGCAGGTGCGAACGAACCAGTTCACGCAACTGCTGTGGAGCGCTGATTTTGACCTGCGACTGGAACTGCTGTTGCAGCATATCCAGGGGAATTTGCGCATGAACAGACAATACGATGCTGGAGAAAGAACGTAGCTCATGTGGAAGAGCCATCGCTGACCAGACGCCATTGCCCTTATTGATCAATGGAATAACCTGACCTGCTCTCACCAGAATCTGGTTCAGAAGCTCATGCACTTCATCGACCAAAGGTCGAATTGAGGCATACAGATTGGCATGATCATAGCCTGGTGCAGGCTTTGGTCGTCGAGTTTGCGTTCGCACAAATGTGGAAAGCTCACCGGCTAATTTCGCAAGCTCCTGATAAAGCATGATTGGCGGCAGCTCAGGGACATTACGCAGGTGATCCAGTATCGGTTCGTATTTATTGAAAATTTGCAAAAGCAAATAATCAACAATTTCTGCACTGGCGCTTGCTTTACCATCACTGTTGGATAAGCGCGATGCCAGCATTCCTGCCCGCATTTTGACCAGACCATTAAGGTGAGTCAGCCACTCGCTTAGCAATGTACTCGCTGCATAGCCGGTAACCGGTGGGATATAATCATCCTGATGGAGTAGTACGCTGCCGTCGGGCTGAATAGCTTTTACCTGGGTCAATGACAAACCAATCCATGATTCCGTCATCTCACTTTCCAGCATGAGCTTTAAACGTAAACTCGCGAGCTGGACTGGCTTCGGTCCTTGCCTGATGGCATTTGTGTCATTGAGTTCGGTTTCAATGGCGTGGAAGCGAGCAAGTGAGCTAGTAGCAAACTCATCGAAAATGGTTTCATCACTATTATCGAAGCGTAAAGGAACCGCCAGAACGATGATTTTACCAAGATGCTCAGGCGTAATTGTCAGTGGCTCTGGTAGCTGTGCGTGCCCCGGTATATCAAAAGGCGTACCGTCAGGCAGTACCCCTTTACCAGAGCGTAGTACCAGTTTTCCGTATGACAGCGCTTCCTGGTCTATTTCATATTGCGCAAAACCCCAGAAAAAAGGGGTGATGGTAGCAGCTCGTTTGTGAGCGTAATATTCCAGATAACGTTCTTGCTGTTGAAAAAGCTGTGGGCGCAGGAACAATCCTTCGCTCCAGATAACCTTATTTGTTCTCACGGTTTATTCCATTTCATTCATTGAAATTGTGAGTTGATCAAAACGCACGTGTAGTATTGTTTGTTTTTTCGAGAAGATTTTTTTATACCAGGGTCGCTGGTCTTCTTTCTTTAAATAATAAATTTTTTGCCAATCGGCATGTTCCAGGTCGCGATATGCAGCAACAAAACCAAGTGCGATAACATCAGCATCAGCATGGATCTCAAGCTTTCTTGATTCGCCAGGCCTGAGCATAATCTTATCTATCTTAGTTAATTCGTTCGCTAAAAATGTATCATGTCCCTCTACCAGGGAGAAATAGTCGCTATTCTGAAATGCATCTACGGATTTAAGCTGATAAACGCTTACGCTCACAGGTGCAGCTTGCTTTTTGATATCAGGATTTGTTGATAAAGAAGATGTCATGACCAGGGAAACATTCATTTGGTCAATGTTTTTATCAGCAGAACTACAAGCAACGAGGTAACAACAACAAAAACACAAAATCGCGTTAGCAATTTTATTTCTCAGGACTCGCGTGCAGTTACTCATAGTCAACATGATTAAACTCGTCTTACTTCCACAGGTCACATAAACTTTATCCACTATTTGTCACACTGGTGGCAGTAACAAATTGTGCGATAAAGTTTAGCAAGACTAAATCTGCTATTTTGGAAAATAGCAGATTTAAAATTATCACAGTTAATTAACCGTGCAGGTTCGCCTTAACATCATAGCTGGCAGAAATAACACCAGACTTATGACCTTCCGCATTCTGCATGACATAATCTTGCGTCATTTTAGTGAATGAGAAACGAACTTCTTCGCGAGGGCGAGTTTCATCTTCAAGAGAACCAGCCATATGGACTTTTGTAATGATAACATCAGTAAATTTGATGGTTAAGTATTCCAGCGGATCACCACCAGCCTTACGAACGACAAAAGCAATATTCTTGATATGCTTACCTGTCAGACAGTAATTGAGGAGATTTGGACTTGCTTTATCGGTATAGTGTACGAAGCAAAAATCTTCAACACTTGCGCGACCAGAACCACCACCGGAACCACTGTGCATGTTTGAATGCTGGGAAACATCCCATTTCCAGGATAATACTTGAATTTCATTTTTATGAGTAGCATCTAAAGACTCACCGTCGATGCCATCAATTTTAATAAACATATCTTGAGCCATAAAATCCTCTTCGGCACTTATTATAATATAAAAATTTGAAACAAGAATTCACGTGGCAAATGCCAACGTTTCATTCTTTCCCTTTCATAACGACTTGCATTACAAAAACAGCTCCACAGCAGAAATTATTTTTCATTAATTTCTGCGGGATAAATCTTATGTGTGTGTATATATATTTAATTACGCAACATCTTTAAGCGAAGGCAATTTAGCAACCATACGCAAAGAAACAGTCAAACCTTCCAGCTGGAAATGTGGACGCAGGAAGAATTTAGCCTGGTAGTAACCTGGGTTATCTTCAACTTCCTCTACCACAACTTCTGCCGCAGCCAGTGGACGACGAGCTTTAGTTTCGATAGTTGAGTTAGCTGGGTCACCATCAACATAGTTCATAACCCAGTCATTCAACCAACGCTGCATCTCATCACGTTCTTTGAAGGAACCAATCTTGTCACGTACGATACATTTCAGGTAATGAGCAAAACGGGAGCAAGCGAACAGGTACGGCAGGCGAGCCGACAAGTTAGCATTTGCCGTTGCATCTGCATCATAATATTCCGCAGGCTTTTGCAGAGATTGCGCACCAATAAATGCAGCGTAGTCCGTATTCTTACGATGGATAAGCGGAATAAAGCCACTTTTTGCCAGCTCAGCTTCGCGACGGTCAGAAATAGCAATTTCGGTTGGGCATTTCATATCGATACCGCCGTCATCAGTCGGGAAGGTATGACATGGCAGGCCTTCCACTACGCCCCCACTTTCAACACCGCGAATCAGCGTACACCAGCCGTACTCTTTGAATGAACGGTTGATATTTACCGCCATTGCATAGGCCGCATTCGACCAGACGTACTTACTGTGATCCGCGCCATCAGTTGTTTCTTCAAAATCAAATGCATCCACCGGATTAGTGCGAATACCGTATGGGAGACGTGACAAGAAGCGTGGCATAGCAAGGCCGATATAGCGGGAATCCTCAGACTGACGCAATGAGTTCCATGCCGCATATTCCAGATTCTGAGTGAAAATCTTGGTCAGATCGCGTGGATTTGACAGTTCATGCCATGAATCCATCTGTAAAACTGAAGGCGCAGCGCCGGTGATGAATGGCACGTGAGCCGATGCAGCAACCTTACCGATGGATGACAGTAAATCAACATCAGGAGCAGTATGATCGAAGAAGTAGTCAGCGACCAGGCAACCATAAGGCTCACCACCAAGCTGACCATACTCTTCCTCGTATACCTTTTTAAACAACGGACTTTGATCCCAGGCAATACCTTTATAGCGCTTCATGTTGCGGCGCAGCTCATCCTTGGAAATGTCCATAAAACGCAGCTTGAGTTTTTCATCAGTTTCGGTGTTGTAGACCAGATAATTCAGGCCACGCCATGCACTTTCCAATGACTGAAACTCTTTGTGATGCAAAATCAAATTAATTTGTTCAGTCAGTTTGTGATCGATTTCTGCAATGATTGAGGCGATACTTTTGTACGCGTCTTCAGAAACAATTACCGTATTTGCAAGCGCCTGTTCTGCGAGTGTTTTGACTGCATTTTCAACCGCAGATTTGGTTTCATCGGTCTTCGATTTAAACTCTTTATTTAACAGAGTATTAAAATCGCTATAAGATGTAGCCTCTTTAGCTGAAGTTTGTTTGTTAATTGGTGTTTGAGCAGTAGACATGATCTTTTCTTCCTGATTAATCTTCACTCGCGGCTTCAGCAGCCTGCTGTTTTGATTTTGGTGCGGATGCTAAGGTTTTAAGCAATGCTTTATCCTGCAGAAGATTCATGACTAACTCTTCTGCTCCCGCTTTGCCATCCATATACGTTTGCAGGTTTGCAAGCTGTGTACGGGCGTCCAGCAGTTGTGATAAAGAATCAACTTTCGTCGCTATAGCGTCAGGTGAAAAATCGTTCATGCTCTCGAAGGTGATATCAACCATTAACTGGCCTTCGCCAGTTAATGTATTTGGTACAGAAAAAGCAACACGTGGAGCCATGGCTTTCATACGTTCGTCAAAATTATCAATATCAATATTGAGGAACTTTCTGTCCGCAACTGGTGGCAGAGGTTCTAGCGCTTTACCGGACAGATCGGCAAGTACACCCATAATAAATGGCAGCTCGACTTTTTTCTCGCTTCCATATATTTCCACATCATATTCGATTTGAACTCGAGGCGCGCGATTTCGCGCAATAAACTTCTGAGAACTACCTTTATTACTACTATTAACGTTCATGAATGGTCCTTTTCATTCTATATAACATGTACCCCGTGTTTAGCACACGGTACTACAGTATTAGCAAGTCACTTCATTAATCAACAAAAGATAGGCCGGACAACTACTTTTAGGAAATCATTTATATATCAAATCAATATTTGCCGTCGCTTGTATTAAGCCAGGCGTTACAGAAAAACTGCCATTCGCATAGTAGCTTGCCGAATAACTATGAGTTACATCCTCTCCTGTTGAAGAGATAGTATAGTCCTGCTCGCTACCCACACCATCAATGATCATTTGTGCTCTGGAACTATTTCGGATTCTGACCTGTACTTGCTTACTATAATCATCCCCTGATGTGTTGATCAGGTTACCAGTATTGCTATCGGCAACAGACGCGCCGCTGACGAAGCGCAATGCCACAGTTCTGTTAATCGGACAATTTTTTAGCGAAATATTGAAGGGTGTGTCCCCAACTTCGTTGCCATCCGTTTGCAGCAAGTTGGAAGATAATGTAGGAAGTTGCACCTTTTCATTATTCGATAACCCATTAATGCTGATTTCACAGGTTTCTTCAACATAAGTTCCCTTAAAATCCACTTGTATCTTACAGCTACTGTCCGTGCAGGATTGAGCCCAACCAGGTGAAGACAGCGTTAGCCACAGCAAACAGCAGATATTCATTTTGTAAATACGTTCACTCATCGTGAAATATTTTTTTAGCGTCGACATATCATCTTCCTCTGTACAACGGAGTTCCCTACGGCCGAAGAACTCGAGGCATCCAACGGATCAGGAATAATTCTGCAGCGCAAATTTTCAGAAAACTTAGCAAACATAGACCGGTGCTCAGGATCCCATCCGCGAATAAATGCCATCCCGCCCTGACCAATAATACTTTGGCTTTCTCCTGTCTCATCTACCACTTCCGTTCCTATTGGCAGTAACTCATTATTTTGATCGCGAACAACAATCACCATCGGCTTGCCTACAAGCGTTTGCATCTTCACAGCAATTGCTGAACCTGCTCGCGGTACAACAATCTGCTCGCCATCAAGGATATCAACAGTGTCTGGTAAACCTTTTGAGTCAATGGCTATGCTGTTTTCGCGGTATGGAGATAATGATGGTGAAATAGCATAGCCATTGCCATCAATATAAGCACCGAACCCATTGAGCACCTTCGCACCATCTGCCCCCTGGGCATCAACAATAGCGAAGGGATTATCTCCCAGTTCAGGCCCCAGGGTCAGACCGCCACTATGTGCGACTACGCTACCGCTGGCAGCTAACGAAATTTGTCTGGCCGAAAGATTATTCGCCGAAGCCGTCACACCAAACTGTCCGTAACGTGAGCGGTAGTTCATATTGCCATTGATAAATTCTTGCGTGCTACCGGCGCTCTCACCTGAAAGCGATGAGCCAATACCATAATTAAGCTCATTTTGTTCTCCCTGTGAACCATTCGCATTCATCATGAAATTGTTGTTATTTTTATCATGAGAGACCGAACCGTACAGCGAGCTGAACAGTGGCTTTTGTGTGTAGCTGCTACCAATCGGGATATTCACCGAAAGCGTTACACTATTATCGTGTTCTCCCTGACCACTATCAGTCCTCATCACCATGAGCGAGTAGGAAAAATAGCGGTTCGAGTTATTATAAGATATCGAATATTGCTTGGTTGGCTTTCTGTCGTCCCAGTAGTTATACAAGCTGGCTGAGAGGGACAAGGAGCTATTGTTCCAGAGACTCTGTGAGGCACTGGCTGTCAAACGTTGCTTAGTGCGGTAATCAGCCCCCTCCTCACCCTTGCTGCCATAGCGAGTAATACTTGCATCACGGAAACTATAAAATCCTCTGGAAGAATAGCGGTATGCTGCAAGCGTCATGTTAGTGCTTGTCTGCTGGACATATTTTGTATAGCCGATATTGAAGCTATTCCCTGAAGAGTCCTTGTTATTACGCAATTCGCTTTTTGCATGGGTAAGATCCAGCGAAAAACCGCCGATCATAGTGTTAATTGCGTTACCAATCGCGATGGCTAAATAATGCTCACCAGCCTGTCCACCGCCGTACAGGGTATAATTGTTTTTAAGCCCATACTGAAGGACGCTTTGTATGATTTTTGGCGACCCTTGAATGGAATCGTCATTCAGCTCACCAACAGAAGCATTGATACGGGTTACCCCCTCATGGAGTAACATCGGTGGTGCAGAAAATGGAACGCTTTGGATACGTTGACGACCATCAGCCTCGGTGACAATAAGCTGCAAATCACCACCGTAACCCATCGCACCGATGTCATTCAGTTCAAACTCACCGGGGGGAACAATAGTTTCATACACCTTTTGCCCATGTTGCATGACGGTGACTTTGGCGTTTGTTTCTGCAACCCCTCTTAATACCGGGACATAATTGCGCAATCCTTCCGGTAGCATACGGTCATCAGACTGAAGCTGTGCCCCACGCAAATTAAAACTGTCAAACAGGTCGCCTGAAGTGACAGAGTCGCCAAGCGTCAACTGGCTTTTTAACGGCGTAATATCCGTCTGAGCATAAGTATATAAATTCTGTGTACCAGAGCCGCTGTGCTGGTCCCAGCTTGTATTCATACGCTTGCGAAGACGCCAGTCTCCTAAATTCATGCCAAGCATCATGCCCAGGTTGGTGCTGAAATTCTCCTGTTCGTCGTCGCTGCTGTAGCGATACATGTTAGCGTTATAATCAATAAAGCCAGCGGTGACACCCGAATCAAAACGTGCGGGATCAATATATCCTCGCGGGTGTTTTACAAGATTGACCTGCGGGACATCGAGATTAAGTTCGAATTCACCTTCGTTATAGGAAACCTTACTATCCGGAATCAAACTATCGAGTGTTGTTCGCTGCTCAGTGCTGTTTGCTGAAGTAACAGTAGGTTGCTTTTTATCTGGTCCATATAACTGGATACCGTAAGAATAAAGCTCCTTAAGAGTAAATACAGGTTTGGCGCTAACTTCTCCGGCTACAGCAGTGAAAGGAACATCATGACGCCCATAGTTTTCGCCATTGACGATGACATAAACTGAGTGAGTACCAGGCGTGACTGGATTTCCCTTAACATAGCGAGAAACATCTATTCCCGCGCCATGAATAAAGCTTGAGTTATACTCAACTTCCGTACTATCAATATCACTATTTTCTTCTGACTCATGCCCAGGTTCTTGAGTCGCCCACACTGGATGAACCATTATTATTGAATAAAATACAGCAACCGAAAGACGCGCTGCAGACTTAATGGTTAAAGTTGCCAGGCTTTTTCCAGTTTCTTGCTGTTTTTTCTCCATTTCAGAATGATTCAATTTTGTAATCCTCTACATATATGATCTTCCTGATCTACACTCCGAAGACGAAGTGATGTAACCAGATCTAATTTTTATCTTCGCCAGAAATAAGCGAGAAACCGCTATTCCCTTTCCTTGCAAAGACTTTTTCACTTACAGCGCCGTAGTCATTAATTATCTTTAGATTTATACTCTGCACAGCTGCAGAGGAGGGTAATATAGGTTTAGCAAAAATATCATTTGTCGTTAATGGGGCTAACATACTCGTGTCCAGCGTATAAGACTTACCTGCTGACTTTACTGTTACGCTATCGAAGGACATGTAATATTGAGTAGGATTCACAATCCTAAAACCATTTCCCTTATTGGGGTCGCTAATAGGACTAAATTGTAGTTTGGCAACTTCAGCCGTGCCGCTACTGTTTAATGTTGATGGACGATAAAAAATCTTAATTCGGGTACGAAAAGCCAGTTCCAGCTTGTTCGGCGTCGCACTTTCTGATTTATCCACCGGCGGTATTTCCAGCATGTTAAACCAAAAGACAGATTCTCTGTCCTGGGGAAGTGGCATCCCATTGTAGAGAAGGCGAACCATTTGTCCCTTTCCAGGTTCCACACGGTAAACCGGCGGCGTCACTAAAAAAGGTACTTTCATATTATTTATATCGGCTTTTGTATTACCATCATCCACCCATACCTGAACAAGAGGGGGCGTTTTACCTCGGTTATTAGTCCTGACACTGACCTCTTTTTCAGAGCCCGGAAAAATAATCCTGGTTCCTGTGATTGTCATTGCAGCCAGGCAAGCATTTGAAAAAATGCATAATGCTAATACTAAATAACGTTTCTTAAATAACATAACCCCACCGCATTAATGAATGCTGCATGCCGAAAAATTTTCCAGCATGCAGCAAAATAAAGTTACTTATTAATTAATAATAATCTGTACCAGATTATGGATACGCCAGGGTGTACTGAACTACAGCTTTAACAGTACCTGGTGAAGTTGGAGCAGTCGCATAATAACCACCAACATACGTCAGTTTTGCTTTGTTAGTGGTTGAATCCACATCAAATGACTTACCAGTTTTACCTACAGAGAGGAAGGTACCATCCGCATCGTATAAACGAACTTCAACGGTCTTTCCTGCAGTGTTTGCTGAGACGTCCTGGTTAATCAGGTTCCCTGTAACTGCGTTAAACTTAGTTGCATCAATCGCTTCGAAGTGGGCTGCTACCTTAGTGATAGTCGTCGGGCAATCAGTGACATTAATATCGAAAAGCGTAGAGCCAGCCTGGCTACCCGCTGTTGCCAGTGATTTGGTAGATATTTTAGGTAAGGTAACCTGAATATCTTTAGAATCATCAGCAACAACACAAGTATCATCAGTGAGTTCACCGTTGAAGGTAACAATACCTTGGCCATCAGACAAAGCGGCAAAAGCAGATGTTGATGCGAGGCAAAGAGCAAGCGCACTCATGTAAGTATTTAACTTTTTCATTTCACATAGTCCTTTAAATTATATTTTAACTGTATCAAACAGTTTTTCTTAAAATGAAATCTCTTTATGTTAAAGAAATTTCAAATCCTTTTTCGCTATTCCAATGCAGCAAAATTGATTTAACAAAACCATCCACATCATTTTTTATCAAATACTGACCCAGATCAGGCATGATATTCTGCTCTATGAAGCGAATGAGTAACCTGGCACCAACCTCTGTGGCAGGGCACTGACTAACAATGTGTTCCACAACCTCATCGTGATACTCCAGAAGCACTCCGTAGCGTTCCTGAATACGTCGGCCTATGCGGTCAAGATGTAACCTGACAATAAATTTGAGCGACTCCTCTGCCAGTGGTAAATAAGGAATAACACTCACTCGACCAAGGAATGCAGCCGGAAACTCTTTTAGTAACTCTGGTTGTAATAACGCTGGCAATGTCTGTGGTTCAGGAGCTGATTGCGGATCACTACATACTGAACTTAGCAGTTCGCTACCAACGTTACTTGTCAGCAAAATAATTGTATTTTTAAAGTCGATATGACGACCTTCACCATCTTCCATCCATCCTTTATCAAAGACCTGGAAGAATAATTCATGGACATCTTTATGCGCTTTTTCAATTTCGTCGAGTAGTACCACGCTGTAAGGTTTACGACGAACAGCTTCTGTCAGTACCCCCCCCTCGCCATAACCTACATAGCCTGGAGGAGAACCCTTGAGTGAAGAAACGGTATGCGCTTCCTGGTACTCACTCATGTTGATGATTATCAGGTTCTGTTCCCCACCGTATAAATGTCCTGCTATCGCCAGCGCTGTCTCCGTTTTACCCACACCGGATGGCCCTACCAGCATGAATACACCGATAGGTTTTTGTGGATCGGCAAGCCCTGCCCGCGAGGTCATAATACTTTCGCCAATCTGCTTAAGGGCATGTTTCTGGCCGATAACACGCTCTTCAAGACGCTCCGGTAACTCCGTTACCATCCTGATGTCGTCTTTTAGCATTTGCCCTACAGGGATCCCCGTCCAGTCCGCGACAATGCTGGCAATGACTTCCGCGTTAACTTCAGCTTGCACCAGAGGTTGTTCATGGCGAACGGTTCCCAGCTGTGATTCCAGCTCATTTAGCTGAGCACGATATTCATCAACATTTTCACCGCTGGTAGTGGCCTCATACAATTCACCACGCTGTTTGATAAGCGACATAACCAGCTCTTTTTCTTGCTGCCAGCGGTCTTCGAGGACCTGGGCTTCCTGAGAAAGGCTCGCTTGTTTTTCTTGTAACTGGGCTTCTCGTTCTAAGCTCTCTTTGCCGTAATGACGACTCTTCTCCAGCAGCTCCAGTTCAGTCTGCGTGGTTTCTATCTGATACTTTAGCGTTTGTAATGCAGATGGCGGCGCATGTTGCGCCACAGCGACTCGTGCACAGGCGGTATCAAGCAAACTGATAGCTTTATCCGGAAGCTGACGTGCAGGAATGTAACGATGGGATAAGCGTACCGCGGCCTGAATGGCCTCATCGACAATCCACACGTTATGATGCTTCTCAAGCATGGGGATTAATCCACGCAGCATAGGTATCGCACTGTCTTCTGCCGGCTCATCAACCTGCAGTACCTGGAAACGACGGGTTAATGCCGGATCCTTTTCAATATGACGTTTAAACTCGCTCCAGGTCGTCGCTCCGATAGTGCGAAGTTGGCCACGGGCAAGCATAGGCTTCAGTAGATTGGCTGCATCACCGGTTCCCGCATTCCCTCCGGCACCGACGAGCGTATGAACTTCATCAATAAAGAGAATGACCTGCTGAGGAGAATTAACGGCCTCTTCAAGTACGGCTTTCAGGCGAGCCTCAAACTCCCCTTTCATGCTGGCACCTGCAGAGAGTGCAACAATATCAAGTGCTAGCAGGCGAACATTTTGGAGTGCAGGAGGAACTTCACCGGCAATAATGGCTAGTGCTAAGCCTTCAACAACGGCGGTTTTCCCAACGCCCGCCTCCCCTGTCAGCAGCGGGTTGTTCTGGCGTCGACGTAACAGGATGTCCACCATGGTACTGATTTCATGGTTACGTCCGAGAACAGGATCGATTTTGCCGTCACGTGCAAGCTGAGTGAGATCGGTAGAATATTGCGCCAGATTGCCGCTTTGTTTCACCGACAGAGCATTGCTGGCCTCTCCGGGGATAGAACCGCTTAAATCGCGATATTCACTACCCGCCTGGGTCTCAGGAGATGCCTGCGTAATATAACCAAACTCTTTACTTAGGTGCTCAAGGGATATTTTTTCCAGCCCCGGAGCCAGCATAAACAGCTCACGGCGTAGCTCCATGGTTGTCAACAATGCCATGAGCAAATGACCGCTACGAATTAACTCTCCTGAACACTCAAGGCTGGTGTAAATCCAGGCGCGCTCAATAGCTAATTCAATATTAGAGGAGAAGTCATGAATACTGCTGGCACCGGCCGGCAAACGCATAAGAGCCTGAGAAAATCCGCGCTCCATGCTATCGGCGTCCACCTCGAAGTATCTGACAATCATACGGAAGTCGTTATCTTCGTTAGATTGCCAGAGCTGGTTCAGCCAATGGATAAGTTCAACGTAAGGATTGCCGCGAAGTTTACATACTGCGGTTGCACTCTCAATGCCTGTAAATAGCGTAGCATTAAGTTTGCTAAATAGGTTCTTTCTGGTAATAGCCATTGTATTTAAAAGTCCTTTTCAATTCATTGCGCCACGATCTTAAAGATCATCCATTGGCAAACTCTTGTCGCGGTAGATTAATCCTCTGCAAAACAAAACCAAAATCTTTTTGTATACCTGAATACAAACTTAAGATTTTTACTCGGTCCCGGCTCTTACACTCAAAAACCACCAAGAAATCAACCCAATGAATTTCATAAGAAAAATAAAATTGTTAACATAAAGCACATGATATTTTCACTTTACTTAAATATTACATCGATAGCAGTCAACAATAGCCAATATCCGAAACAGAGAAAACCATTACTTATTTAATTGAGCACATTATTTTATTGTGGCATATATAAAAAATAAATGCCCTAAATCTCAGCTATAGCAAACGTGCTACACACAGTATCGTTTTATGTCTAAATGGGCATCTCACCTTTGAGGCAGTAAAGTGGATCAGCAATTTTTAGACTATTACAACAAAGAACTTACCTTTATGAGGGAGATGGCCAGTGAATTCGCTGACCAGCATCCTAAAATTGCACGTCGTCTTGGCATCAATGGGATCGAGGTAGCCGATCCTTATGTCGAAAGGTTAATCGAAGCTTTTTGCTTCATGTCCGCGCGTACCCAGATAAAGCTGGATGCAGAATTTCCTAATTTCACGCAAAGACTGCTGGATGTGATTTATCCTGGCTACAACTCACCGGGCCCTTCTATGGGAGTGGTGCAAATACAGCCTAATGCCAAGCAAGGCGATTTGACTGGCGGCTATGTTGTCTCTCGTGATAATGCTTTTTTTTCACGAATCGCTGCCGGTGAGATGACCCGCTGCGAATTCCGTAGCAGTCAGGATGTCACGTTATGGCCAGTGGAAATAACAGAGGCAAGGCTGACCTCTGTCCCTCCCGATCTACCCAATATGGACCAACAGCGCATTTCACAGCATAAGCTTAAAGGTGCGCTGCGAATTAAAATCAAGCTGCAGGGAGATCTGGTCTTTTCACAACTAGGCAATCTTGACAAGCTTCCTGTCTATATCAATGGTGATGAACGCATTGTTTCGCATATCTTTGAGCTGATTCATGCTCACCATGTTGCTGTAATCGTTCGGTCAGGTAATACATCAAACCGTCAAGACACGATCATCAGTAAGCAGCCGCTGGCTTTCGAAGGCCTGGAACCCGGTCAGAGCTTGCTGCCACTTTCGTGGAACATTTTTCATGGACATAATTTGTTGCATGAATATTTCTCCTGCCGACAGCGATTCTATTTCTTTACGCTGACGCAGCTTTCCGGTGCACTTAAGAACAACCACACTAACGAAGCAGAAATCGTCATTCTGCTCGACAGACTTTCTCAAGATCTGATTAGTCACGTGAATGCATCCCGATTCTTGCTCTATTGCACGCCAGTCATTAATTTGTTCCCTAAACGGCTGGATAAGATTGAGATCAACCGGGCATTGAATGAGTTCCATGCCGTTGCCGACCGTAGCCGCCCGCTGGATTATGAAATATTTTCTATTCAACGGGTATTTGGACAGCAGGCCGAGACCAGCAGCGAGGTGACCTTCAATCCGCTGTTCCAGACCAGGCAGAGTGATAATGGCAACTATGGCCGCTATTTCTCAATGACCCGTAGACCACGAGTCAATGACAAAAATGCCCGAAAGTACATTACTCGAACCTCCTATACCGGCACAGAAGTGTTTATCTCTCTGGTTGATCAAATGCAGGCGCCCTACGCGGACAATATTCGCTATCTTTCTATTGAGGCAATGGTGACCAATCGTGATTTGCCGCGGTTGATTGTTAAAGAGGGGAATGTCGACCTCACCATGTCAAGCTCCGCACCTGTGTTTGGTGCAACTTTTGTGTGTCAGCCCAGCGAGCCTCGTCCCCCCTTCGCGACAGGGGAATCCGCATGGCGTCTTATTCGTCAGCTCAACTTTAACTATCAGCCGCTATCTGACATGGAACATCAGCCTGGCGGCGAAGCTCTGCGCGACATGCTGCGTTTATTTATTCATAACGCTGACAGAGAATCCAACGCACAAATTGATGGCCTTGTCGGCTGTAAAAGTGAGCCAGTGATCCGCCGTCTGCCTGGTAATGGTCTTTTAGTCTATGGCAGAGGTATACGCTGTTACTTAACCGTTGATGAAGAAAACTTTTCCGGCAACAGCCCCTACTTATTTGGTCTGATCATGGAAAACTATATCGCGCGCCACGCTGCTATAAACGTATTTACTGAAATGGAGCTGCACTCTATTCAACGCGGACTGGTCGGTAAATGGCAGGCCCGGCCAGGAAGACGAGGCGTTGCGTAATGAAAAATGCCCAGCACGTACCAGCCAATGCCGACCTCTCTGTCTGGTACAACGAAGAACACCCTTGGGGAGCTGGATTCACCAGTCTGATGCGTGCGACTTCTGCAAAGAATCCGCACCTTCCGCCGCTTGCTAAAGCGCAATTGCCGGCTGAGGAAAATTTTCGACTGGGACAGTGTCCACACATGACGTTCTCACCACGTGAGATTGCCAGTCTGAGCAAACAGAACGGGAAACTGAAAGTTCAGCTTTTTAGCCTTGGCATGTGGGGGGCACAGGGCGCAATGCCATTGCATATGACCGAACAGGCTTATATGCGTGCAGAGCAGCACGATCGTACGCTGACAGATTTTGCAGATATTTTCCATCATCGCGCTTTAACACAACTTTATCGAGCATGGTTTGTTTCCCAGGATACCGCTTCGCTCGACCGTCAGGAAGATGAGCATTTCACGTTTTACATCGGCAGTCTGATTGGGCAAGACCCTAAAAAGCTGGATGGTACACATCTCCCCATTCACGCTCGCCTTGCCTCTTCTGCCCACATCATACGTGAGGCCCGCAACCCTGAGGGTTTACAAGGTGCGCTGCGCTACTATTTTTCCATCCCGGTACAAATAGAAGAGTTTTCTCCCCAGTGGGTGTTTCTGGAGAAGAACGAGCAGTCGATTCTGGGCGATGAAGATAGCTCATTGACTCTGGGTGACGGCGGCATTCTGGGGGATACCGTCCAGGACCGGCAACATAAATTCAGCCTGATACTTGGCCCCTTAACGCTTGAGCAATACAACCGTTTCAGGTTGCGTGGTAAAGACTTGCCCGTACTGCGTGAATGGGTGAGGAACTTTGTAGGTTTTGAATATGCATGGGATGTGAAACTTATTCTCGCCGCTGATGAAGTTCCGATAGCAACACTCGATGGTAATCATCAACTTGGCTATGCCACCTGGCTTGAACGACATGCTGTAGATGAAGCAATGGCTGGAATGAGCTTTGAACCAGAAATGCATCACAATTTATAAAAATACATGGCAATAAAATGGACAGTATGTGAGGGAAGAGATGACAGCATCGCCAGCGTATTACGACTTTTTACTTGAGACCATTTCACCGGAAAGTCCCTGCGGGATAAATCTTGAGTATGATTCCGCTTTTATTATGTTGCAGTCAAAGTTACAGCCGAAATTAGGTGCTGAGTACGGTAACTTTGTTGAAGCAGCAGATCCCGTAAATTGGGTTGAAGTTGAGCGAGAATGCCTTGGGCTATTGCAAAAATCCAGAGACATCAGACTGGTCATTGTTCTGATGCGCTGTCGGATTCGGCAGAAGGGCCTTAGTGCATTGAATGAAGGGCTAAGCGCACTGGATGCTTTATTGAGGCAATTTCCGGACGATCTCTATCCACAATTGATGGATGAGGGAGAGTTTGAACCTCTGATGCGAGCTAATGCTCTTGCAGAACTGGATGCTATTGACAGCCTCTTATCCGATATACGCAGTCAGTCTCTCCCTTCTGCATCAGGACTCCAGATAAGTGTCAAAGAGTACGAGAAAGCTTACTCTTCAAACAGAGACGAAGAGGCACTTTCTCAAACCAGCCTCCATTTACTCAAGCAACATTGGGAAGAACGGGCCGATGCCACCCTCCTCTCTTTGCAGCAGGCAGCGCAGACGCTTGAAGGTATTATAAGTCTGCTTGAAACATCGCTTGGTGAAGACGCTCCCGACTTCGCCCGCCTTAAAGGCATTTTAAATTTGTTCGCTTCGGATCCAGCTGCTGTCCCAAAACAAACCCCGGAAATCGAGCACATAGAAGACGAACATGTGATTGAGCAAGAAAATGAGGGGGTAGAAGAATTAGCGGAAGCCCCCCAGCCGCCTGGTAAGACAACGGTCCGTCCGTCTAACAATCCGGGCATCATTGAATCACGCATTGATGCGCTATCACGGCTGCGTGAAGTGCGAGCCTGGTATGAAAAGACTGAGCCAAGTAGCCCAGTTATCCTTCTTCTGAGTTTCGCGGAAAAAACCGCCGGTATGAGTTTTTCAGCGTTAACAAAAATGATTTCCTCAGAGATGATTGCTCAACTGTCCATGGAGGGAGAGTAAAAATGTCTATTCGGTTAATGCTGCTGGCATTGATTATTGTTGTGATAAATCACGCGGAAGCTCAATGCACCTGGTCAGCAAGGGGGGCACCACCGGCAACTTTTGTCATTCCTGGAGACACGATTGCGGTTGATGTTACTGCTCCTGCGGATACCACTAACCCGATAATCACCTATAACTCAGCGCGACAGGCCAGTGCTGTGTGGTTCGATTACTGCGAGAATGGAGGGTTATTTGGCAAAAGCGTAATAAATTTAACCAATCAGGACACGTCAACAAAAATATACCCCACAAACATTGACGGCATAGGTATAAAAGTTCGCTGGAGTAACGGCAGTGGGATAGGTGAGTTCCCCTCTCAAGCAGTAATCGACTTTGGACCTGATGACGGCCCAGTGGGTTCAATTAATTATCCAGCTGGCAGCTATTTTATTATAGAAATATATAAAACGGCTTCTAGCCTGAGCCTGAAGGATCCACTTGGCGATATTATCGTTCCAGCAGAAGAAATTGCTTATAACTGGGTTAACGCTGATAGTCCAGCCAACTACGGGCAAAGACTAGAAGTGGGCATGTTGAAACTTATTTCAACCCCGTCATGTGTTTTTAACGATACGAAAACCATTGATTTCGACACGGTTACAGCGCGGACATTAACGACTAATGTTGAGCGCGATCTGAATTTTGCGATGACCTGCCGCACAGACTATGGCACTTATTCAGCTAGCGCATCTATTTTTACCAACACCCCCTCAGCGGATGGGAGCTATATAAAAGTAAATGATGCCGCTGGCAATAGCGAACGTATGGGCATCAAAATCAAGAATGCAAGTGGTGCAATTGTGAAAATCGATGGCTCACAGACTGAAAGCATCAGCAATATTATGAGCGGAGATCCCGCCAATTTTCACTGGAAGGCAGTCTTGTTCCCGATTTCGACAACCCATCCGACGAGCGGAAACTTCACCGCTCGAGCAGAAATATTAATGCAGCTTAATTAACACAACTTTATGTAAACGGAATTTCACATGAAGACTGACCAAAGTATTTTTATTAGCATTGCTAGTTATCGCGATGCAGAATTGGTACCCACCTTGCTGGATATGGTTGAGAATGCTCATCAACCCGCCAGGTTAAAAATAGCGGTTTGCTGGCAGCACAACGATGATGAAACTATTTTCAACGTCCCGGGCATCACCTTTGTGGAAAAAACCAGCCACAATGGGCTGGAACTGTATACCTTTAATTGCCAAGGCGCACGTATAAATGTATTAAGCGTTCATTATTGTCAGAGCCGTGGAGCATGTTGGGCAAGGCATTTAGCTGAAAGCCTTTATCAAGGTGAAGATTATTTTTTGCAAATTGACTCTCATTGTCGTTTTGTCGACAAATGGGACGCTGAAATGGTGACCATGTTAGAAAGTTTACGTCATCAAAGCGAAAAACCTATCCTGTCAACATATCCACCAGGTTATGAACCCGACGTTGAAGACAGTAAAAAATATTTCACAAACAGGTTAATTTTTCGCGAGTTCACCCAGGATGGCTTAATTATGCTGTCCTCCACTACCATCAATGCGGAAGCACCCGTGCGCGGCAGCTATCTTGCCGGAGGATTTGTCTTTGCTGATGGTAGCTATGTTGTTGATGTCCCTAACGACCCAAACATTTTTTTTGCCGGTGAAGAGATCGCCATGGCAGCCAGAGCTTTTACTCACGGTTACGATGTTTATACCCCACATAAGATTTTGTTATGGCACTACTATGAACGTCAGAATAGTAGCAAAGTTTGGGGCGACCATAGTAATGAAGCAAAGCAAAGTGGGATTGTTGAAAAGGCCTGGTGGGAATGGGACAAAATTTCAAAAAGCCGCGTCAGAACAGTACTGGGGTTAGAAAATCCTCCCTGTGACCTTGGCCCTTACGCTCATGGTACCAAAAGAACTTTCCGCGACTTTGAGAATACAATTGGCGCACTTTTTCAAAGCAGCTCTGTCAGACCTGAGGTGACCGGGAAGGAGCTCGTCAGCTATTTTTCCCCTCAAGCCTGTCTCGCCGAGGGCTGGCTAGACGAAATGGTTCATCCTAATAAAAAGACCGTGAGCTTTACGGCTGAGGAATTGGCCTATTCGGAACCAGATATTGCCTGGTGGCACGTTGGTGTCTACAGCGAGGAAAACGTTCAGCTGAATAAACAGACGCTTAAAAAAGATGAGATCGAAGCACTGTTAAAGAAACAGGGCGATGACACTATCAAGCTTTCACTCAAGTTTGATTCTCAGCCAAATCAAAAGCCACATGTTGTAAGAGTCTGCCCCTTTTTCGAGACCCAGGGTTGGGGTGACACGGTGGAAAAATCATGGTGAAAAGCCAAAGCGTATTCAATAAAATAGTCAGCATTGATACTCTGCTCTCTTTTGACGGCATTATACCTTCATTATCTGAATTCCAGTTAAATATGGTTGCTCTCATTGAGAAGTTTCATCATGTCCTGCTCAATGAAAAACAGGCTCAAGACTCTGTCGAAGAACTCTGCAAGGTTGTCTGTATTTATATTGACAGCCGTGTTTTAAAAAGCGCAAATGGTATGTTCGACTCATGGCAAGGATATATGCTTGAGCATCACTTTTATGGTTATGAGCATGAAAATAAAGACAAGTCTCTCATCGACCAGCTGAGTGAATTAATTAATAATAGTAGAAATAAAGTGCAGCACTACGCTGTGCAACTATTGTTCATGTTGCAGAATCTAACTGGCAATGACGAACGCATTGCAGAAATCCTTGCCAGATATTCGGTGCCTAAAGCTTCTGGCCCGGCAGCTGATTCAAAAACTGTTAGTACGCACAGGAATATCCCTTTTTCCCAGGCGATATTTATTATCGGCCCTTACGCTATTAAATGGTTTTCAGATGTTCAGAATCATACAGCCGTGCGTTTTGACCAGGGCACGGTCTGGCTGCTTGCAGCAGACACGAATGAGATGCAGATAAAAATCTCAAGAATAAAATCAGAGCATCCACAAACTCAAATCATGGCATTTTTCCCATTATTACCAGATGGCCATGATGACATCAGTATGTTGAACAGTCGTCTGACCGGCTGGTATAACTCATTTTGCAGCCTGAAACTTCCAGAGCCGTTACCCTTACTTTTTGCATTCTATGGCAGATTCAGCAAAGAACGCATCGCCCACGATCCTGACAGAGCACTCTGGTTTGGTGATTATGATGTCATGAGCTCATCAACCACAAATTTTACCGAACAAATTAATATTCTTAAAAACCAGCTGATTAAGAACGGTAGCGCTCACTCTTATTTCGCCACTCAGCGAACAGCTATGACGGAAGTATTCTGTGAGTGGCTCGACGAAACTGGATTAACCAAGACATTTCAGCAAATGTTTACCCTACTTCCGCTAAAACTAAGCGGCGTCATGCTCTCAGATCATTGCTGTGGATTTTCTCGTCACGGCGCATGGTCCCGTTGGCTGGAAGAAAAATATGGCGTGCTACCCGGGCTTTCATCGCAACTGGTTCTTCCCACTTTACCGATAATTAAAACTATCGGGATCCCGGCTCAGGCAAATATCAGAAATGCGAAAACCTTCAATATACGCACTAAAAAATGGCGCCTTTTGACATTAGCGGGTGCAATAGGTCTGATAGTGATCGCATCTCTGCTCGTCGATAAAAAGCTTCATAACAATTACCTGCCTGACCTGGAGGGATTCAAGTATCTCTTTGGCTCGCAAGCTGCCCCGGATCTTAAAACCCTGACAATTGATAATTTCCCATCAGGTATTTCAAAGCTAACGCCTGCGCAGGAACAACAATTACGGTCATATTTGCCTAAACTAGAGCAAAGCCCTGAGAACTATTTTCTTCTTTTAGGTTATTCCGACAATGCAGGAAATACTCAGCAAAATCTTAAATTATCCCAACAACGTGCTCAAGCTGTTCGCACCTGGCTTATCAATCACATGGCATTGCCTGAAGAGCACTTTACCGCTCTTGGTGCAGGGGAAACCAACCCTGTAGTCAGCAACAAGCAACTACGCAACAGAGCCAAAAACAGACGCGTTGAAATCATTCCCTTATCAACAGAACAAAAAAGGTAGTCACACTCACATGAAGAACACGCCGACTCAAGCTTATTCACTTTATGAAGGAACCTTTCTTTCTCCTGCGCCTGTTCAGGATCGGTCAGTAAATATTCTCATGTTCAGAGATCCTGATAATAATGAATATAATATCATTATCAACAGGGCCCGACTTGAAGAAAAGCAGAGCGTCAAGAATTACTGTGAATCTCAGATGGAAGTATTGCGTTTTAAGCAGCCGGGATTTCAGATCGAAGGTAAATTATTAACCAGGAAAATTGGCCCAGCAAAAATATCTGTGACGCAAGTTGCGAATCGTTTTTTGCAAGAGGGGAAAACTGTACGTCAGGTCCAGTCTATTATCCAGCTGCCAGTTGATGTAAAAAAAAATCCAACAGGACTTGAGTTAATTATTTTCACTCTTAATGCAACAAATGATTTTACAGAATATCAGCGTAAGCACTACGTTCAGGTATTAAATAGCTTCAACCCTGGTGACTGCAAATAGGTTATAAAGCAGCAAATTTGAGCATAAGAGTCTTATCGAATGGTTAATCGACTGGACTCTTACTCAATCTCTCGGTCTTACAGACACAATGTGATTTCACTCTGTTGGCTGTAACGTGCGATGAATGTAGCGTACATGTAGAACTCGAGCCTGTTTTCCATGCCCATTTTATTTATTGCATTACGATAGTGTGTTCCCACTGTTCTATGGGATCTTTTGAGTATTGCAGCGATATCCCCTGTATCATTACCCTCTCCCATCAGTCTCATTATTTTATTTTCAGTCACAGAGAGTTGACGGTGTTTTTTTATACCAGCGCAACGGCAGAGATCATCTCTACGGGATGAATGACTACCCATCACTGCAATTGACAATATTTTTTTAATCTTACTCTTAACATCTGAAAAATCGTTATTTCTACAAGCCATAGGGATATGAACAATCAAGCGATTTTCATTATTATTTTTGAGTAATTGCAAGGTCGGCTTTTTATAAAGTATGATGCTCACCATAAAATCCCTAAAAATTATGCGGGAATGGTTGTGCTCACTCGTATGCATAGATGAATTCTGAAATGTATCCAGGTAAACTACATTTTCACCAAGCTCAAGCAAAAGCGCTTTGATCCCCAGGTGATAATATGTGTTATCAGTTTTTATGACTACTTCTAGCATATACCTCTTCCCTGAAATAAGTGCCGACCATCATTTTCTACAACATGCAAATGTGTAGTATCAATATTTATTGATATCGGTTAAATTATTTGCAATCATATTCAAAGAATACAATTTTGTTTTTTATAAATAAAATAACACGAGAAACAACTCCCCATAACCCTTCAGCTTATGCTCTAAGTCATCTGGTGTATAAGGTTCTTCTCTATGCCAGACTGGCACTCTACGTTATAGAGACAACATCCACTTATTATTGCTCAAAATCAAGAAATAACACCACGCCGAATTCCGAAAAAAAACATACCCTGAAGACTGCTGATATATATTTCTCTCCGTACGACAAAGATGGGCGCAATTTATACTTAATAAATGTTGTATTTAAGCATTACTATACTATTACTAAAATTACCTGACCGTCCTGACAAACGATCCTACTGAATTGTTAATCGCCGGAACAAGTTTATGAATACGGCTTGTTGGCTCTGAGGCGGCCAGGGCGAGAACATCAGGCTGGCGAAAACCTGCTGGTTCCGGTAAAACTGAGGTTTATTGTGGCTATTAAAGAAGGAACGCCCCCGTGATAGATCTGCGCAGCGACACCGTAACCCGCCCTTCCCGAGCAATGCTCGAACGGATGATGTCCGCCCCAACCGGTGATGATGTTTACGGTGATGACCCGACGGTTAACGAATTGCAGGCCTACGCCGCAAAAATCAGCGGTAAAGAAGCGGCACTGTTTTTACCGACTGGCACGCAGGCTAACCTTGTTGCACTGCTGAGCCACTGCGAACGCGGTGAAGAATATATTGTTGGCCAGCTGGCCCATAACTATCTCTATGAGGCCGGCGGTGCCGCAGTGCTGGGCAGCATTCAGCCTCAGCCTATTGAGGCGAATCAGGATGGTACGCTGCCGCTTGATAAAGTCGCCGCTAAAATCAAACCTGACGATATCCACTTTGCCCGCACAAAGCTGTTAAGCCTTGAAAATACCCATAACGGTAAAGTCCTGCCCCGTGAGTATTTCCAGCAGGCATGGGAATTTACCCGCAACCGCAATCTGGCCCTGCATATTGATGGCGCACGTATCTTTAACGCCGTCGTGGAGTATGGCTGCACGCTTGAAGAGATCGTGCGTTATTGCGACTCCTTCACCATCTGCCTGTCAAAAGGCTTAGGCACGCCGGTGGGTTCCCTGTTAGTCGGTAGCCATGACTACATCAAACGTGCCATCCGCTGGCGTAAAATGGTCGGCGGCGGTATGCGTCAGGCTGGTATTCTGGCTGCGGCGGGACTGTACGCGCTGGAGAACAACGTCCAGCGACTGAAAGAAGACCATGAAAACGCCCACTGGCTGGCTGGTGAGCTACGCGAAATCGGCGTTGACGTTAGCCGACAGGATACCAATATGGTCTTTGTCCGCGTGCCGACGGAGGAGGCCGAAAGCCTTGGCAAATTTATGCGTGAGCGCGGCGTGCTGATGAGCGCAGGCCCTGTGACCCGTCTTGTCACGCACATTGATATCAGCCGCGAACAGCTCGCCGAAGTGGTTAGCCACTGGCGTGCCTTCGCACAACGCTGAAAAGGGAGTCAGGGATGATGACGCAGCCGCAAAATATCCTCGTACTTGGTGCGAGCGGGTACATTGGTCAACATCTGGTGCCGAAGCTTGTTGAAGCCGGGCATCATGTCGTGGCCGCCGCCCGCCGCGTGGAGTGGCTTAAGAAGCAGCAGTGGCCCGGCGTAGAATGCCGTCATGTGGATTTACAGTGGCCACAGCAACTCCCGGAACTGCTCGCGGACGTAGATACACTTTACTATCTGATTCACAGCATGGGCGACGGGCCGGATTTTGTCGCACATGAACGCCAGGCTGCGCTTAATCTGCGGGATGCGCTAAAAGAACATCCGGTAAAACAGATCATCTTTTTAAGTTCGCTTCAGGCACCTGATGGGGATCAAAGCTCCGATCATCTGCGTGCCCGGCAGCTTACCGCGGACATTCTCCGGGATTCAGGTGTTCCGGTAACCGAACTGCGCGCAGGAATTATCATAGGCGCTGGTTCAGCAGCCTTTGAAGTGATGCGCGATATGGTTTACAACCTTCCAGTGCTGACGCCGCCGCGCTGGGTACGCTCACGTACAACCCCTATTGCGCTGGAAAACCTTCTTTATTACCTGGTCACGCTGCTACAGCATCCCTCGCAGGAAAACAGGTTATTTGAGGCCGCCGGTCCGGAAGTGCTCAGTTACCAGCGCCAGTTTGAGCGTTTTATGGCGATCAGCGGCCGTCATCGCCCCTTGATTCCGGTCCCCTTGCCTACCAGCTGGATTTCCGTCTGGTTCCTGAATGTCATCACCTCCGTGCCGCCTACGATCGCCAAGGCGCTGATCCAAGGGTTAAAACACGACCTGCTGGCCGACGACAGCACATTGCGGGAACTCATCCCACAGCAACTTATCTCATTTGACGATGCGGTACGCGCAACGCTTGCCGATGAGCACAAGCTCGCCAACTCCCAGGACTGGGGATACGATGCCCAGGCCTATGCCCGCTGGCGTCCAGAGTATGGTTTTTTCCCGAAGCAGGCTGGTTGCACGGTGGAAACCACGGCAAGCCTCGCCGACCTTTGGGAGGTGGTGAATCAGCTTGGTGGCAAAGAAGGCTATTTCTTTGGCAATGCGCTCTGGAAAACCCGTGCGTGTATGGATCTGATGATTGGCCATAAGCTCGCGAAAGGCCGCCCCGCTCACCCGATGCTCGAAGTCGGTGACACGGTGGACAGCTGGAAAGTGATTATTGTCGAGCCACAAAAGGAGCTGGCACTGCTGTTTGGCATGAAAGCACCAGGGCTTGGCAGACTGACTTTTACGCTGAATGATAAAGGTGAAAAGCGAACGCTCGATGTGCGCGCATGGTGGCATCCACACGGCACCGCCGGGCTTTTTTACTGGCTGGTGATGATCCCGGCTCACCTGTTCATTTTTAAGGGTATGGCTCGACGAATCGCTAAACTTGCCGAACACTCTTCGCGCAAAGTTCTTCGTTAGTTCTTATTCTTACTACTCTTACTCTTTTATTCATTGCAAGCGCTGCCATTTCACGGAAAAATGCGCAGCGTTAATCTCAATCAAAATGAGTTGGTCGACATGAAGGTACTGGTCACGGGCGCCACCAGCGGTTTAGGCCGAAACGCGGTCGAATATCTGCGTGCCAAAGGCATCAGCGTACGAGCCACGGGCCGCAATGAGGCCATGGGCAAACTGCTGCAAAAAATGGGCGCAGAGTTTGTGCATGCTGACCTGACGGAGCTTGTCTCCTCGCAGGCCAAAATCATGCTGGCCGATGTCGATACGCTCTGGCACTGCTCAAGCTTTACCTCGCCGTGGGGAACCCAACAAGCCTTCGACCTGGCGAACGTGCGGGCAACCCGTCGCCTGGGCGAATGGGCCGTCGCCTGGGGCGTGCGTAACTTCATACATATTTCCTCCCCGTCACTCTATTTTGACTATCATCACCATCGTAATATCAGTGAAGATTTCCGCCCGGTGCGTCTCGCCAATGAGTTCGCCCGCAGCAAAGCCGCAAGCGAAGAAGTTATTCAGCTGTTGTCCCAGTCGAACCCGCACACGCGCTTCACTATTTTACGTCCGCAAAGCCTGTTTGGGCCACACGATAAAGTCTTTTTCCCGCGCCTGGTGCAGATGATGCGCCACTACGGGAGCGTGCTGCTGCCGCGCGGGGGAGAAGCGATGGTTGATATGACGTATCTGGAAAATGCCGTTCACGCGATGTGGCTGGCAACGGAGCAGGATAAGCTCCCGTCGGGCCGCGCCTATAACATCACCAATATGGAAGCCCGCCCGCTGCGCACCATTGTGCAGAAGCTGATTGACGAGCTGGATATTAAATGTCGCATCCGCTCGGTGCCCTATCCGATGCTGGATATCATCGCTCGCGGTATGGAAAAGTTTGGTAACAAAGAGTCGCGCGAACCTGCGCTGACGCACTATGGCGTCTCGAAGCTGAACTTTGACCTGACGCTGGATACAACGCGCGCTGAAACCGAGCTGGGCTACCAGCCAGTCGTCTCGCTGGACGAAGGTATTCGCCGTACCGCGATTTGGCTGAAAGACCACGGTACGCTGCATCGTCATAAGGGCTGATCTCAGCCCTGTCCGTATTTCTCCAGCAGTGCCTCGGCAATCGCCTGACTTTGCGCATCCGCCACGCCGTTATACAGCGCCGGGCGGAAGTGCATCTGGAAGGCGCTAATCACTCTACGCTGCTCTGCCTTCGTCATCCCTCTGTTCACCTGATAACCATAGCGTGACAGTAAATCCAGCAGGCTTGCCGTGTCCACCGCCGAATACGGATCGCGCCCGTTAAGATAAAACGCTACGCGTGCTGCGTCCGGCCAGGCGCCGATACCCTTTTCCGCCAGCTGCTGCCAGGGGAAGAGCGGGCCGGGATCAACCTTACGCTGGGGAGCGATATCCCCATGCGCCACCACGTTCTGCGGGGCGATGTGATAGCGCGCGATAATGTCTTTCGCCAGTTTTTCCAGCACCTCGATCTGCGGGGCGTTAAACGGGTAAAACTGTTTTACCCTGCCGTGGCGCGTAAAACCCGTGTTTTCCAGCTCAATACCAATAGAGGTATCGTTGATGCGGGTGGCCCCCCGCCAGAAGCTGACGCCTGCATGCCAGGCCAGCTCGCTTTCAGGCACTAACTGCCAGATAACCGGCTTGCCGCCGGACAGCGGAGGCGTGTCGGGAATCAGATAGTGCGAACTGACATTGGCATCGGTAAGCGTGCTCAATGAACTCTGGAAATCATCGGCGGTATAATGAATGACTAACACTTTTACGCGCGGGTAAGCCGCCTGCGCCCGGCGGCTGGCGTCGATTTTATAGCTGCCCTTATCGACGATGACCTTTTCGACGCTGTCCTTCTCACTGGCGCAGCCCGCCAGTAAGAAGGCAACCAGAAGCGCGGCAATCCGGCTTTTCATCAGCGGGTCTTCACTGCTGTACCGGTAATACTGACCATCAGCATGCTGCTGTCTTTGCCTACTGTTTCGTAATCGATATCAATACCCACCACAGCATTTGCTCCCAGACTTTCGGCCTGTTCCTGCAACTCCCGGAAGGCAATTTCACGAGCTTTACGTAGCTCTTTCTCGTAAGCACCAGAGCGGCCACCCACGATATCGCGCACGCCCGCAAAGAAATCTCTGAAAATATTGGCCCCCAGGATAGCCTCACCTGTTACGACGCCACAATATTGTGTGATGCTTTGCCCTTCAAGCGTTGGGGTTGTGGTAAATTGCATTAGCTTCTCCTCTCTTTGGATCAATATCTTAGCGCACGGTCTGTCACGCATTTTGACAGCGATACGCTATGCTAAGGTAGTCCTCCAGCTAAAAATAAGGAAATAAAATGCGCAGCTCAGTTTTGCTTCTTCTTCCGTGCGCCGTACTTCTCTCGGCCTGTACAACAGTGACGCCTGCTTATAAAGACATCGGCACCCGCAGCGGCGCTTGCATTGATGGCGGCCCGGACAGCGTCGCGCAGAAGTTTTATGACTACCAGATTACGCACAAATCACAGGGCACCAGCGCGCTGACCGGCCTGCGTCCTTATCTCAGCGACTCGCTGGCTCAGGACTTACAGAAAGCCAGCGCCTCCCCGAATGCACAGAATACCTTTATGCGCGGGAATATCTTCTCCAGCAGTGCTGATGGTGCAGACACGGCTGACGTCGCTTCTGCCTCCACCATTCCGAACACCGATGCACGCAACATTCCGCTGCGCGTGAACCTGAGCAAAGGTAGCGTTAACTGGCAGGATGAAGTGCTGATGATCCGCGAAGGCCAGTGCTGGGCCGTGGACGACGTGCGTTATCTGGGCAACAACAGCCATGCGCCTTCCGGCACCCTCCGCCAGGCCATTGAAACCAACTGATCGACGCTCCACCGCATCCAAAAAAGGGGTTAAATTCATAACCCCTATAAATAGTCTGGAGTTTATGCATAACGCCGACATTTATTCTTACCCCCATCGCGCCCCGCTATTTTGTGCTACTTTTAAGTGTAGATCCCGGTTGTTTTTAAGTTTTCACGCACAAAGATTGCATAACTATTCTGTTAAAGGTAATCTTTGCGGCCTCAATTGCTATGTAACCCGCAACGAATGAGCATTCAACTAAACGGCATAAACTGCTTTTACGGCGCGCATCAGGCGCTGTTTGATATCACCCTTGAGTGCCCGCATGGCGAAACGCTGGTGCTGCTTGGGCCAAGCGGAGCGGGCAAAAGCTCGCTGCTGCGCGTACTTAACCTGCTTGAGATGCCGAAATCCGGCCAGCTCAACATTGCGGGTAATCATTTCGACTTCGTGAAAGCGCCCGGCGATAAGGCGATTCGCGAACTGCGTCAGAACGTCGGCATGGTGTTCCAGCAGTACAACCTGTGGCCGCACCTGACCGTGGTGCAGAACCTGATCGAAGCGCCCTGCCGCGTGCTGGGGTTAAGTAAAGATCGGGCGCGCGCCCGTGCCGATAAGCTTCTCGAACGCCTGCGCCTGAAACCGTATATGGATCGCTACCCGCTGCACCTGTCCGGTGGTCAACAGCAGCGCGTGGCGATTGCCCGTGCGCTGATGATGGAGCCGCAGATCCTGCTGTTTGATGAGCCAACCGCCGCGCTCGATCCCGAGATCACCGCGCAGATCGTCAGCATCATTCGCGAACTGGCAGAAACCAACATTACTCAGGTCATTGTTACGCACGAAGTGGAAGTGGCGCGTAAAACCGCCAGCCGCGTGGTGTATATGGAAAATGGCCATATTGTGGAGCAGGGCGACGCGAGCTGCTTTGCTAATCCGCAGACCGAAGCGTTTAAATTCTATTTATCACACTGATATTGAACGGGAAAATGACAATGAAAAAAGTTCTGCTTGCCACATTGCTTGCCGGTTTGAGCCTGAGCGCCACGGCGGCGCAAACCATTCGTTTTGCCACCGAAGCCTCTTATCCTCCGTTTGAATCCATGGACGCCAGCAACAAAATCGTTGGTTTCGATGTCGATCTGGCTAACGCCCTGTGTAAAGAGATGGAGGCGACCTGCACCTTCTCTAACCAGTCTTTTGACAGCCTGATCCCAAGCCTGAAATTCCGCCGTATCGACGCGGTCATGGCCGGTATGGATATCACGCCTGAGCGTGAAAAGCAGGTGCTGTTCAGCAGCCCGTACTATGACAACTCCGCGCTCTTCGTGGGCCAGAAAGGCAAAGTTGCCGATATCGCCGCCCTGAAAGGCAAGAAAGTTGGCGTGCAGAACGGCACCACGCATCAGAAGTTCATCATGGATAAACATCCGGAAATCACCACCGTCCCTTACGACAGCTACCAGAACGCGAAGCTGGATCTGCAAAATGGGCGTATCGATGCGGTATTCGGCGACACAGCAGTAGTGACTGAATGGCTGAAAGCCGAGCCGAAACTGGCACCTATTGGTGACAAAGTGACGGATAAGGGCTACTTCGGCACCGGTCTGGGCATCGCGGTTCGTCAGGGCAACACTGACCTGCAGGCGAAGTTCAACACTGCGCTGGCCAAAGTGAAACAAGATGGGACTTACGAGACCATCTACAAAAAATGGTTCCAGAAGTAAGCCGCCTGAATGAACGAAATTTTTCCATTAGCAAGCGCCGCCGGGATGACCGTCGGCCTTGCCGTTTGTGCACTGGTCATCGGCCTTGCGCTGGCGATGATCTTTGCCGTCTGGGAGTCCGCCAGCTGGCGTCCCGTAGCATGGGTCGGCTCCGCGCTGGTCACCGTGCTGCGCGGGCTGCCTGAAATTCTGGTCGTCCTCTTTATCTACTTCGGCTCTTCTCAGCTGCTGCTGACCCTGTCGGACGGCTTTACCCTGAACCTTGGGTTTGCCGAAATTCCCGTTCAGATGCAGATCGAGAACTTCGACGTCAGCCCGTTCCTGTGTGGCGTTATCGCCCTCTCCCTGCTCTATTCCGCCTACGCTTCGCAGACGCTGCGCGGCGCGTTAAAAGCGGTGCCCGTCGGGCAGTGGGAATCCGGCCAGGCGCTGGGGCTGTCGAAAGTCGCTATCTTCTTCCGCCTGGTGATGCCGCAGATGTGGCGTCACGCGCTCCCCGGCCTGGGAAACCAGTGGCTGGTGCTGCTGAAGGATACCGCGCTGGTCAGCCTCATCAGCGTGAACGACCTGATGCTGCAAACCAAAAGTATTGCGACCCGTACCCAGGAGCCGTTTACCTGGTACGTGATTGCCGCCGCTATCTACCTGGTGATTACCCTGCTCAGCCAGTACATCCTTAAGCGTATCGATCTGCGCGCCACTCGCTTTGAAAGGAGGCCGGGCTGATGCTTGAGTATTTACCGGAGCTGATGAAAGGGCTGCACACCAGCCTGACGCTGACCGCTGCCTCCATCGTGGTGGCGCTGATTCTGGCGCTGATTTTCACCATCATCCTGACGCTGAAAACGCCGGTGCTGGTGTACATCGTCCGTGCGTATATCACGCTGTTCACCGGCACGCCGCTGCTGGTGCAGATTTTCCTGATTTACTACGGGCCGGGCCAGTTCCCTTCGATTCAGAACTACCCGGCGCTGTGGCACCTGCTCTCCGAGCCGTGGCTGTGCGCGCTGATAGCCCTGTCGCTGAACAGCGCCGCCTACACTACGCAGCTGTTCTATGGTGCGATTCGCGCCATCCCGGAAGGCCAGTGGCAGTCCTGCGGCGCGCTGGGGATGAGCAAGAAAGACACGCTGGCGATTTTGCTGCCTTATGCATTTAAGCGCGCCCTCTCCTCCTACTCTAACGAAGTGGTGCTGGTGTTCAAAAGTACCTCTCTGGCCTACACCATTACGCTGATGGAAGTGATGGGCTACGGCCAGCTGCTGTATGGCCGTACCTACGACGTCATGGTGTTTGGCGCAGCGGGGCTGGTCTATCTGGTGGTCAACGGTATTCTGACGCTGCTGATGCGGCTGATAGAACGCCGGGCGCTGGCGTTTGAACGCCGTAATTAATCAGCGCAAATCAGGCGGGGTCTTCCCCGCCTTTTTATTATCCCGATAGATATAATTATACAATTTAATTGCATATAAATTCGCTCGCTGGCAAAGTTATCTGACGTCGGGAAACGACGATCTCAGACAACACGACAGACGGGAGCAGTCTCTATGAAGAAGTTACTTTTGGCCACCATGTTCGCTTCAGCCGCATTCAGCGCCACTGCCGCCGAGAAAATCAGCTTTGGTTCCTCCGCAACCTATCCGCCTTTTGAATCGCTGAACGCCAGCAACCAGATCGTCGGATTTGATATCGATCTCGCCAAAGCGTTGTGCAAACAGATGCAGGCCGACTGTACCTTTACCAACCACGCCTTCGACAGCCTTATCCCGTCGCTGAAATTCCGTAAGTACGACGCGGTGATCTCCGGCATGGATATCACCCCGGAGCGCAGCAAGCAGGTTGCTTTCACCGATCCGTATTACGCTAACTCCGCCGTGGTGATTGCTAAAAAAGGTGCGTTCAAATCACTTAACGAACTAAAAGGAAAACGCGTTGGGATGGAGAACGGCACCACGCACCAGAAATACCTTCAGGATAAGCATCCGGAGATTAAAACCGTCTCTTATGACAGCTACCAGAACGCAATTATCGACCTGAAAAATGGCCGTCTTGACGGGGTGTTCGGCGATACCGCCGTGGTCAACGAGTGGCTGAAAACCAATCCGCAGCTGGGCACGGTGGGCGAGCACGTTACCGACCCGCAGTACTTCGGCACCGGCCTGGGCATTGCGGTTCGTCCGGATAATAAGACGCTGCTGAAAAAGCTGAATGACGCGCTGGCGGCCATTAAAGCCGACGGAACTTACCAGAAAATCAGCCAGCAGTGGTTCCCGCAGTAAAGATTAGCTCACGGCGGATGACGCGCTGCTCATCCGCCCTTCAAGACGTAGGTCGGATAAGCGTAGCGCCATCCGACATCTGTAGAACATTCAGGTCACCTTTACCAGCAGCACCAATACTTCGTAGTGCGCGGTATGCGGGAACATATCGAAAAGCTGGACGCGTTCGACCTTATAGTCTGCAAGAGATGCGATATCCTTTGCCATCGTCTGCGCGTTGCAACTTGAATAGATAATGTACTGCGGGGCCATATTGTTGAGGAAGTAACACAGCGCCTGGCCGATGCCGCGACGCGGTGGATTCACCAGTACCAGATCGGGGATATCACTCTGCTGGGTCGCAAACTGGGTGGAGTCCAGCGCCTGGAAATGAATGTCTTTTAGCCCCAGCCTGTCCGCCGACTGGCGCGCGCTGGCGATAGCCTCCGGCGCAATTTCAATCCCCGTCAGCTTCATCTCAGGCGTTGCGCAGTGCAGGCCAAAGCCGCCCACGCCGCAGAACAAATCCCACATATGCTTTACCGGCAGCGCACTGACCCAGTCGCGGGCCGTCGCATACAGCGAGGCGGCTACCGTCGGGTTGGTCTGGAAGAAGCTTTGTGGACGGATATACAGCGGCACGCCGTTGAAGCGCTCTTCAAGCGCCCGTTGCTCGCTTAACGGTATCTCTTGCTCTCCTTCCATTATCGCCATATGCACCGGCTGGATATTCGCGGAGATAACCTTCAGCTGCGGAAGCTGCTGATGCAGCCACGGCAGCGCGGCGCGCAGCTGCGGAAGCTTGGCATCGGAACGCAATACAAAGCGCAGCATCAGGCCGCCATCCAGCTGGCTTTCCGTCAGCAGCAGATATTTCAGTTCGCCTCGCTTGCGCGACACGTTGTAGGGCGTCAGGCCAGCGCGAGCGATAAACGGTTTAAGTACGGAAAAGACAGCCTGAAAGGAGGCGGGATACAGCGGGCAATCCGTTAAGTCTTCTGGCCTGCCGTCGCGGTGCAACATGCCCAGCAGCGGTTTTTCCACGCTGCCGCTGACGACCATTTTAGCTTTATTGCGAAACGCTTGTTCAGGCCCGCTGACGGGAGCGCACCACTCCTGCACCGTTGTGCCATCCAGCAGCCGGTGCAAATCGTTCATTTTCGCGGTGAGCTGATCGGATATCGGCTGTTCAATCCACTGGCAGGAGCGACAACGACCGGCCTGATAAAGCGCGCAATGCATAATGAAATCCTGAAGCGAAGAAGTGCAGAGTGTACCACCGCGCCCTTACTGAAGTTTGAAAAAAAGCCTGCTACGCGAAGGAACGAATAGCAGGAAAAGCACCAGTAAATCCGGCAATTTCTGGGTCATCAGGGCGCGGAAAATTTCGCGTTTTGACTCACCCGGTATACTGAACAGCTCGGGATAACCCCAGCCCAGCGAGGCCGTCCACAAATACACCACCGAAATGACCTGGGTTGCCAGAAAGAGCCACCGTCCCCAGTTGCGGCCTTTGAGGATCACAAACGCACAGCGCACCTCAATGCACAGCATGACCAGACTGCCGAAGAAAATCAGTGTCAGTGGCCAGGTTTGCACGCTACGGTGAACAAAATCCAGAATCCCCCGCATGCCGAGCAGATTCAGCAGCATCAGCAGGTCCAGAAGCCGGGTTGAGAGAATAGCAATAGCCGCCACTGCGACAAGCGTAGGGACGTTTAATTTGGCCTGATTGTTACGTCGGTTCCTGAAAATTTGCTTAACCTCGCGTTCCATACGACACAGTGCCGCAAAGTAGCGGCACTGGAGGCGATAATAATTACAGATTTTAAGCGTTTCAGCTACGTCTTGCACGCTGGATATCGCGCAGCCGCTGTTTTTCTGCTCGCGCCATAAACCACCATGCAATCAAACCGATGATACCAACAACACCCAGAATAATGGAGGCAAGGGCGTTTATTTCTGGGTTAACCCCCATCCGGACGCTTGAGAAAACCAGCATGGGCAATGTTGTTGCACCCGGCCCTGAGACAAAACTTGCGATCACCAGGTCGTCCAGGGAGAGCGTAAAGGCCAGCAGCCAGCCCGACACTATCGCCGGAGCAATCATCGGCACGGTGATCACAAAGAAGACTTTCAGCGGCGTTGCCCCAAGATCCATCGCCGCCTCTTCGATGGAGTGATCAAGCTCCCTTAAACGCGAGCTGATAACCACTGAAACATAGGCGGTACAGAAAGTGACGTGAGCAAGCCAGATGGTGAGCATGCCGCGGTCGCTCGGCCAGCCGATAGCGTGCCCCAGCGCCACAAAAAGCAGCAGCAAAGACAGGCCGGTGATGACGTCCGGCATAACCAGCGGCGCGGTAAGCATAAAAGCAAAGCCCGTCGATCCCCGGAAAGTACCAAAGCGCACCATCACCACGGCGGCGATGGTCCCCAGCACCACGGCCATAGTGGCCGCCGCCGCTGCTATCGTCAGGCTTAGCCCCACGGCGTTCATCATCGCGGAGTCCTGGAACAGCGCCACGTACCAGCGGGTGGACCAGCCTGCCCAGACCGTCACCAGCTTTGAGCTGTTGAACGAATAGACAACCAGCATCAGCATCGGCGCATACAGGAAGGTAAAGCCGATAATCAGGATCAGAATGCGCCACGGAGAGCGCACAACCGGCAGGTTATTCATGCGTGATCCCCCGTCATTTTATTCTGGTACTTGTGGAACCACATGATCGGCACGATCAGCAATAGCAGCATGACAATGGCGACGCCCGAAGCCACCGGCCAGTCGCGGTTATTAAAGAACTCCTGCCACAGGACGCGGCCAATCATAATGCTGTCCGGCCCGCCGAGCAGCTCCGGGATGACAAACTCCCCTACCGCAGGAATAAACACCAGCATCGACCCGGCGATAATTCCGCCTTTGGTCAGCGGCACGATGACGCTGAAAAATGTCTTCAGCGGGCGGGCCCCTAAATCCATAGAAGCCTCCACCAGCGAATAGTCAATGCGCGTCAGCGCGGTGTAAATTGGCAGCACCATAAACGGCAGATAGGCATAGACGATGCCGATATACACCGCGAGATTGGTATGCAGAATGGTCAGCGGCTGATCGATAACCCCCAGCCATATCAGCACGTTGTTCAGCACACCGTTGTTTTTCAGAATGCCCATCCAGGCGTAAACGCGGATCAGAAACGACGTCCACGAAGGCAGGATCACCAGCAGCAGCAGGATATTCCGCGTAGAGGGCTTGCTGTGCGCTATCGCCCAGGCGAGCGGATAGCCCATCGCCAGGCAGCAAAGCGTTGAGATACCGGCAACCTGAAGCGACTGCAAATACGCCTCCGCGTAGAGCGGATCGTCCGTCAGCTGGAAGTAGTTGGCAAAGTTAAGGGCTATCTCGAGCCGCTCGTCCGCCCAGGTCGCCAAATCCGTGTACGGCGGAATGGCCCGCGCCATCTCCGCAAAACTGATTTTAAAAACGATGAGAAACGGCAGTAAAAAAAGCAGGACAAGCCACAGGTAAGGCAGTGCAATCACCAGCTTGCGGCCATGCTTCATTTGCAGGCGGGCAAGCCAGAGCGTTAACCCGCGGTCGGGCGGGGTCGACGGGCGTTCACTTATCAGGCTCATATTGCCCCCTAAACCGTCAGCACAACGCAGCTGTCCGCGTCCCAGCACAGGCGGACTTCATCGCCCCATGTCGGGGCGCCTTTGCGATAGCGGCGATCGTTTTGCAGCTGGGCGCTGATCATCTGCCCGCTTTTCAGGCGCACGTGATAAATAGACAGGTCGCCCAGGTAAGCAATGTGCACCACTTCGCCAACGGCAAAATTGAAACCGTTCGCGGGGGGTTCGTCGCACAGCATGACTTTTTCCGGACGTAATGCGACGTACACCGGCACGTTATCGACTACGGAGGCATCCGGATCGACCTTCAACGGATGAACCAGCCCAGGGCTATCGATCACCATCCCCTCCTCTTCGCGAGATTTCAGTAATCCCTCAAAAACGTTCACCGAGCCGATAAACTCCGCGCTGTAGCGGGTTGTTGGATGCTCGTAGATCTCCTCAGGCTCGCCAATCTGCACAAATTTACCGCGGTTCATAATGGCGATGCGTCCCGCCATGGTCATCGCTTCTTCCTGGTCGTGGGTCACCATCACGCAGGTCACACCGACGCGCTCCAGAATATCCACCACTTCCAGCTGCATACGGTCGCGCAGCTTTTTATCCAGCGCCCCCATCGGCTCATCCAGCAGCAGCAGCTTCGGGCGTTTCGCCAGGCTGCGCGCCAGGGCCACGCGCTGCCGCTGGCCGCCGGAAAGCTGGTGGGGCTTACGTCTGGCAAACTCCTGCATATGCACCAGGGCAAGCATCTCCTGCACGCGCTGGGTGATTTCCGCCTTCGGCAGCTTGTCCTGCTTCAGGCCAAAGGCAATGTTCTGCTCAACGGTCATGTGCGGGAACAGCGCGTAGGACTGAAACATCATATTGATTGGCCGCTGGTAAGGCGGCACGTGGGAGAGATCCACGCCGTCCAGCATAATCTGCCCGGCACTGGGCGGCTCGAAACCCGCCAGCATGCGCAGCAGCGTCGACTTGCCGCAGCCGGATGGCCCGAGCAGCGCAAAAATTTCGCCTTTATAAATGGTCAGGCTGACGTCGTCCACGGCGTGCTGCCCATCGAAAGACCTGGTCAGGTTGCGGATTTCCAGCAGCGGCGTGAGCGCCCTGCGCGTCTTCGCCTGCGGGCGGGGAATTGCGTCGTTCAATTATGTTGCTCTCCGGCAAAAGCAGATAAGGGTACGGCCCGGTTGCCGTACTAATGACGCGACGCGAGCCGAAGCCCGCGTCCGTATTGGGGCAGCCGCACCATCAGGGTGCAGCCCCCCGTTGCAAACCGCGCTAAGTTCTTAGCAGGTTTACTTATTTCCCGGTCTTAACTTTAGTCCACGAACGGGTGATCACGCGGTCGACTTTCGGCGAAAGAACGGATTGTGTGAAGAGCTTCGCACGGACGTCCGCAGGGGGATAAATGCCCGGGTTGTCCCGCACTTCCGCATTCAGCAAAGGCGTGGCCTCTTTGTTCGCGTTCGCGTAATAGACGTGGTTGCTGATATTAGCCACCACGTCCGGCTTCATCAGGTAGTTAATGAACTGATACGCCTCTTCTTTATTCTTCGCGTCGGCTGGCATCGCGATCATATCGAAGTAGACCATTGCCCCCTCCTTCGGAATGGTATAAGCAATATCCACGCCATTTTTTGCCTCTTTCGCCCGGTTAGCCGCCTGCAGGATGTCGCCGGACCAGCCAATCGCCACGCAGATGTCGCCGTTCGCCAGATCGTTAATGTACTGGGAGGAGTGGAAGTAGCGGATAAACGGACGCAGCTTCATCAGCAGGTCGTTCGCCGCTCCGGTGTAATCTTTCGGATCGGAACTGTTGGGATCTTTACCCAGGTAGTGCAGCACGCTGGCGTAGATTTCACTTGGCGCGTCGAGGAAGGACACGCCGCAGCTTTTCAGCTTCTCCAGATTTTCCGGCTTGTAGACCAGGTCCCAGCTGTTTACCGGCGCGTCTTTACCCAGCGCGGCCTTCACCTTTTCGACGTTATAGCCAATGCCGGTGGTGACCATCATATAAGGGATGCCGTACTTGTTATCGCGATCGTTCTGCGCCACCAGCTTGAGCATTTCCGGATCGAGATTTTTATAGTTTGGCAGCTTGCTTTTATCGAGCGGCTGGAAGATCCCGGCCTGCGCCTGGCGCTCGAGGAACTGCGACGAAGGCACCACGAGATCGTACCCGGTGCTGCCTGCCATAAGCTTGCCTTCCAGCACCTCGTTGGAATCGAAAACGTCATAAACGACCTTGATGCCGGTCTCTTTGGTAAAGTTTGCCAGCGTGTCCGGCGCAATATAGTCGGACCAGTTGTAAACGTGCAGCGTCTTTTGCTCTGCCGCAGACGAGGTGGCAGAAATCGCCATCAGCGCACCGGCGACCAAAGCCGACAACCATTTTTTATTGGCGAGCATATCTCATTCCTTCTGAATAAAAGTTATCAGGCGTGACCTTCCCACGCTGCGTGCCATGCAAGAATCATGCATCTCTATGCAAACTGTAGTAAAAAAAGCACGACGTTCCCCGTCGACGTTGCACGTTTGTGACAGCCCCGCAAGAATAACTGTAGCCCGCGTGAGCGAACAGTGAGCAGAGAAAAAAACGTCATTTATCGATTTTTGAAGGATATCTGGTCTATGAGATCCCCCGGAGGGGCGGCAGTGCCAGAGGATAGTGCTGTAGGAAAGGCTTTTTGGCAGGATAAAAAATCGTTGAACGCAGCGAGCCTGGCAGCCACTGCGCCTGACGATGCAACGTTTAGTGCAGGAAGTGAGCCTGCGTGGTTATGCCAACCGGCTCTTCCTCTTCCGCGATAAACAGCAGCTGATTTGCGCACGCTTCGAGGATAACCATCGAGATCTGCTCTTCGCTCTGCTTCACGAAGGCGGCAAACTGCTCGCGGGTAATGCCGACCGAAGCCTGCAGAGACTGGCAAACCACCAGCTTCGGCAGGTTATCGTCCTGCACGTCGAGAAAGGCCTTCACGGTCAGGGAGCTGGCGTTGATGGAGGAGAGGTCGGAAGCCAGCGGCAGCAGCGCGGAGGGCTTCACTTCGGCAAGCGCCGAGAACAGCACGATATTATCCACCAGGTCGATTTTGGCATCGTAAACCCCATCGAAATTCTGCATATGCGGCAGATGCAGCGCCTGGCAGGTATCGCACTCGAAAATAGTCACGCCGATCTCATCGAGCCAGCGGCGTAAGATGTCCAGCGTCGGGACAACGAGTGAATCCATAAATGCAGATGCCTCTTAGAGATGGTGAAAGTCGCGCCATAGCTTACGCAAAAACGGCGCGTCATACTATTACTATGCGTCCATTTGACGGGGCTTATCCCCTCAAATGACCGGCTAACGTTGATTATCCGCCCGTTTTCAGACAATAGCCCGGCTGGGCCTGATGCTCAATCCATTCGATCATAAGCGTGGCGATATCCACCCCGCTCGTCTTTTCAATCCCCTCCAGGCCGGGCGAGGCGTTTACCTCCATCACCAGCGGGCCGCGATGGGCGCGTAGAATATCGACCCCGGCAACGTCCAGCCCCAGCGTCGCCGTTGCTTTCAACGCAATGTCACGCTCCCGATCGGTAATCATAACCTGGTTAGCCTGTCCGCCACGGTGCAGGTTGGATCGAAAATCGCCGGGCTTGGCCTGCCGCTCAATGGCCGCAACAACCTTGTTGCCTACCACCAGGCAGCGAATATCCCGCCCCCTCGCCTCTTTAATGTATTCCTGCACCAGGATATGGGCATTCAGGCCGCGGAAGGCATCAATCACGCTTTCTGCCGCCTGACGCGTTTCCGCCAGCACCACGCCTATGCCCTGGGTGCCTTCCACGAGCTTCACCACCAGCGGCGCGCCGCCTACCATATCAATCAGGTCGCTGGTGTCGTCCGGGGAGTGGGCAAACCCGGTCACCGGCAGGTCAATCCCCTGACGGGCGAGCAGCTGTAGCGAACGAAGCTTGTCCCGCGCGCGGGTAATAGCCACCGATTCATTAAGCGGATAGCTGCCCAGCATTTCAAACTGGCGCAGCACGGCGGTGCCGTAAAACGTAATGGCCGAGCCAATCCTGGGGATAACCGCATCATAATGCGGCAGCTGGCGCCCTTTATAGTGCACCGACGGGGAAAGCGGGTTGATGTTCATATAGCATGACAGCGGATCGATAATTTCCACCGTGTGGCCACGGCGCACCGCCGCCTCACGCAGGCGTTTACAAGAATAAAGCGTTCCATCCCGGGATAAAATGGCGATTTTCACCCTGCACCTCAGCGTTTCCGGACCGATAATAACAGCCCGGCTATCATATCACCGCCCTGCGCTTTCAACGATGGGCAGCGTGTCGGGGGATTTCTTTAACGCGTCTATAAGCTGCCTTGTTGTCGAGGTGAGCTGACCGGGATCGTAGACGGCATAGAGATCTGCCGGGATCGGCTTGCTGGGCGGGCGAAACACAACGCCGGGCCAGTTCATCTGCGCGTAGCTGTCCGCCATAATCGTCAGCCCCAGTCCGATGCTGACCAGCGCCAGCACCGTTTGCGGCTCCACCGCTTCACGCACCACGCGTGGCGTAAAGCCTGCCTCACGGCACTCCCGCTGCAGAAACGTCCAGTCGGAATGGACTGCCGTCATGGTGACAAAAGCTTCGTGGCGCAGCTGTCCTATCTCTACGGTGGCCTGCTTTGCCAGCGGATGCTGCTCCGGCAACGCCACCATAAAAGTGGCTTCGTGGAGCTTTTCGCTTTTCAGCCCGGCTGGCGGGCTGGTTTCCATGCGCCAGATGCCCGCGTCGATATCGTGACGCTCCAGCAGGGCCAGCTGATCCCCCGGCGATTTTTCACGGAAGAGTATGTCGATGGCCGGGTAATCCGTGATAAAACGCTGCAGCGCAAGGCGCAGCCCGCCCCAGATAGCGGTGCCGACGATGCCCAGATGAATGCGGCCACCCTCCCCGCGGCCAATTTGCTCCACGCGGGCGAAGGCCATAGTTGCGTTATCCAGCAGCTGCCGGGTTTCCTGAAGCAGCACCTCCCCGGCATGCGTTAACGCCACGCTCCGGGAATGACGAATAAACAGCATCGTGCCCAGCTGGGATTCCAGCTCTTTGATATGGAAGCTGAGCGGCGGCTGGGACATGTTCAGCCGCACGGCCGCTTTGCCAAAATGCAGCTCTTCGGCGACCGCCTGAAAATAACGCAGAAGTTTCAGGTCCGTACGGTAGACGCGCTGGGAAGTGTTCATGGGGCTCCTTGTGAGTGGACGCCCCATAAGCTACCACCCCGCGCCGCGCATGCAACGACTCCGGGGCTAATGTGCGAGCGGTGCCGAAGAGTTGAGCGTCGGGGTGTGCCGGTACTGGAAGCTAAAGTGGAAGATAACCGCCAGCGCCAGCGCGTAAGCCGCAAACACCAGCCAGATCGTCGTCCAGTCTTTGATCCCTCCGACCGTGAAATAATCCACTACGTAACCGCTCAGTATCGCACCCGCATAAGCCCCTACGCCGTTGACCATGGTCATAAACAGCCCCTGCGCGCTGGCCCGGATACGCGAATCCACCTCCTGCTCCACGAACACTGAACCGGAGATATTAAAGAAGTCGAACGCGCAGCCGTAGACCACCATGGAGAGCAGCAGCAGAACAAAACCGAAGGCCGACGGGTCACCCCAGGCAAAGAGCGCAAAGCGCAGCACCCAGGCGACCATGCTCATCAACATCACCTGCTTAATGCCAAAGCGACGCAGGAAGAAGGGAATGGTGAGGATAAACGCCACTTCTGACATCTGCGAAACGGACAGCAGTATCGACGGATAGCGCACCACGAAGCTGTCGGCAAACTCCGGCTGGCGGGCAAAGTCATGCAGGAACGGATTGCCGAAGGTATTAGTGATTTGCAGCACCGCGCCCAGCAGCATGGCGAAGAGGAAAAACACCGCCATACGAGGATTTCTGAACAGCACAAAGGCATCCAGACCCAGGCGGCTCACCCAGCTGCGGGATACCTGACCTCGGGCAACCGGCGTGGTAGGCAGCGTCAGAGCGTAAAGCGCCAGCGCCACAGACGCCCCCGCCGCGATATAGAGCTGAATATTACTCAGCTCAAGGCGCAGCAGGCTTACCGCCCACATCGCGGCGATAAACCCAAGGGTGCCAAAGACGCGGATGGGCGGAAACTGGCTGACGGTGTCCAGCCCCGCCTTTTCCAGGCTGGCGTAGGAGATGGTGTTAGACAGCGCAATGGTCGGCATAAAGGCCATCGCATTGCCGAGCATGATCCAGAACATCAGTACAGGCTGGCTGACGCTGGCCGCCCAGAACAGCATCACCGCGCACGTCGCGTGACACAGGGCATACACGCGGTTTGCCGGCAGCCATTTATCGGCAATGATCCCCACCAGCCCCGGCATCAGCACTGCCGCCAGCCCCTTAGTGCTGTAAACCATGCCCACGTCCGCCCCGTGAAAACCGAGGGTGTTGATCATATAAGAGCCCAGCGTCACCAGCCAGGCACCCCAGATGAAGTACTGCAAAAACAACATGATTTTCAGGCGGGGTTTTATCGCCACGGAGTTAATCGCAATGTGTTTTATCCGGTTTGGTGGGTGTGCCTCAGGCCAGCTTGCCGAGGAAGCCGCAGATCAGATTAATGAAGTTCTGACGGGAGAGCTGCGCCGCAGCCAGCGTCTGCGCGTGGGAAAGCTGCACGCTGCCCAGCCCTTCGGCAAGGTTAGTGATAGCCGAGACCGCCACCACCTTCAGGCCACAATGGCGGGCGCTGATCACCTCCGGCACAACGGACATGCCCACCACGTCGCCGCCGATGATCTGCATCATGCGGATTTCCGCCGCGGTTTCAAAGTTTGGCCCAGGATAAGAGACGAACACCCCCTCGCTCAGCGGGAAGCCCTGCTCTTTCGCAACCTGCTGAAGTACGCCGCGATAGTCCGCGTCATAAGCATTAGCCAGCGAGAAGAAACGTTCGCCGAACCTGTCGTCGTTCAGCCCGACGGTCGGCGTGCCCGGCATGGTATTGATATGGTCGTTCAGCGCGACGAGGCAGCCAGGCCCGACGTCCGGACGCAGCGAACCGGCGGCATTCGTTGAGAACAGGATTTCGCAGCCCAGCAGTTTGAAAGTACGTACGGCGTTTGTCATGACCGACATGCCCCGCCCTTCATAGAAGTGGCCACGCCCTTTCATGCACGCGACCGGAACGCCAGCCAGCGTGCCAACAACCAGCTCGCCCGCGTGGCCATGAACGGTGCTAACCGGAAAGCCCGGCAGCTGGTCATAAGGAAAGACAACGGGCTGCTCGATTTTATCGGCCAGCTCACCCAGCCCGGAGCCAAGGATAAAGGCAACGCGGGGGATCAGGCCGTTAATGCGGGAGCGGATAATATCTGCGGCGTAGTACGGGGAATTGTCCAGGGTGGTCGGCATCAGGGGCTCCTTGTCATGCTCGGATTAAAATTTGTCTTCACGACAACCTTTATACCGACCGACGGCGGCCCCTCACCAATACCGTTTGCACCCCGGATTCATAGCGAAAATGTATCAATTAAAAACGGCGACCGAAGTCGCCGCTCAGACTGATGAAAAACCTAAACCGAATGGCATTCGAAAAGATCTCACCGAATAAATAACAAGGAAAATCAATTCATTGATTTTCGCCTGCTTATCACAAAGAAGGAAAAACCACGCTTTTTCTTTCTTTGTCAGCAATCTAACGGCGACCGAAGTCGCCGCTTATTTTATCTTGTTGCCCAACCCTGCTTGTGCAGATAGTCCAGAATGAACGGACGGCTCTCTTTGATCACCGTGCGGCGGATATGGTCGCTCCAGGTGTCACGGCGCGCGTTGCTGTCGCGGGAGAGATAATACTGCGCCATCTCTTCGTCATACGCGGCCAGCACATCTTCATCGACAGGCTGATACTGGTTTTCATGAACCAGCATGGCGGCAGGCATACGCGGCTTCACACCGTGATCCTGATCCGGCCAGCCCAGACACAGACCGAACAGCGGCAGCACATGCTGCGGCAGCCCCAGCAGCTCCGTCACCGTCTCAATACTGTTACGAATGCCACCGATGTAAACGCCACCAAGGCCAAGCGATTCTGCGGCGGTAAAGGCGTTCTGCCCCATGATGGCGGTGTCCACAGCCCCTAACAGCAGCTGCTCAGCAAGACCGAGCTGTGCATCCGGGCAGATCTGCAGCAGACGGTTGAAGTCGGCGCAGAACACCCAGAACTCAGCGGCATGCGCGATGTGCGGCTGACCGCCAGCAAGCGTGACGAACCGCTCGCGCATCGCTTTATCCGTTATGCGAATGATGGAACTACACTGCAAAAAACTGGAGCTGGAGGCCGACTGGGCGCTGGCAATAATTGCCGCACGCTGCTCGTTTGTGATGGGCTCATCGGTAAATTTGCGAATGGAGCGATGTGAGCGGAGCAGATCAATGGTCGGCGTCATCTCGTTTGTCCTCTGTCTTATCTGATTGTGATTTTGGGGCAGCGCCTCTGGTCAGCAGCGGAGCGACGTTTTGTGCCATGGCCCATACCATGCATGCCGCCGCCGGGATCATCAGCGCAATGCCAGAAAATACCATGACTATGGCGGCGGTCGCTGTACCTATTGGTGCGGGTAACGAAACGTAGCCGTTCAGGGAAAGATAGGAAAGCAATAATAAAGCGATACCAAACACTTCCAGTATCAATACCGGTTTAGGTAATGCACCTAATGAACGCATCTGCTTGTCTCCGAAGGCAATTAACACACTACTATACACCAGTGAAACAGGCATTCTGACATTCACTATAGCCTGTGGGTATCGAACTAAGAGGCAGGACCTTCTTTCCATTCCCTTCGGTTATCGGCATTATAGTCACCCTTCGCCGGTTCGTTCGGCCACAAAACTGAGGAGATTCCATGTTTGCAGTGATTTTTGGGCGCCCAGGCTGCCCGTATTGTGTACGTGCTAAAGAGCTGGCTGAAAAACTGACCGCTGAGCGTGATGATTTCAACTTCCGCTACGTGGATATCCACGCAGAAGGCATCACCAAAGCCGATCTGGAGAAAACCGTGGGTAAGCCGGTTGAAACGGTACCGCAGATTTTCCTCGACCAGCAACACATCGGTGGCTGCACCGAGTTTGAGGCTTATGCGAAAGAGCATCTGAGCCTGTTCCAGAACGCTGAATAAGCGTCAGGCAGACAAAAAAACCGGCTATTCAGCCGGTTTAGATTGCTGACAAAGAAGGAAAAAACGTGGTTTTTCCTTCTTTGTGTTAGCTGCCGAAAATCAATGAATTGATTTTACTGGTTATTTTTTGGTGAGATCTATTCGTTTGTTAAACATTTTAAATTTATCATCAGTCTGCACCGGCTATTCAGCCGGTTTTTTTTCGTCTTCGCGTCGCTTGCGTAATATTTTTACCGTCAGAAAACACAGCGAGCCGAGCGATGTCCAGAATACAGCGCCGCAGAGCCAGGCTATCTCCTGCCAGAACGACCGTGTCGGCGTGATGAGGGTATGTACGATGACCAGACAAAGCGGCAGAGCAAGCATCGCCCCCAGCAGCGGTCCGAAAACCCTGGCGCGTCTGGATATGAAACTGGCAAATGCCCCTGGCAGGATAAAAAGCAGCAGCCCCAACTGAAGATGACCGGAGGTCAGCATGCGCTCCGCCACGTTCAGGTGCAGTGATAAAAAGACCAAAATGAAAAGCAAAAAGCAGCAGATCACTCCTAAACCACGTTGGCCACGCCTGTACATATCCTCTCCTTTTCATCATCTGTATCGAACCATTTGCCTGTGAAACTCTGCTTTGCAGAGATAGCCCAGTTTGATAAAGCTGTGGCAGTCCATGCCAAATTATCGCGTTTTAATAAGCACAATATTCTTACTAGCTGTCAAACCCCATTAAGATTAAACTAGCGGCCAGCGTCAGGGTGCGCACGTGATGTTTCACGCCAATTATTTAGAATTGCTTCAATTCAATTTAAGCAAAAACCTTAGCGCATAAAACCTCTCCTTTCAACAACTTACTGGTAAACAGGAAGTTAGCCTTCGTGAATATAAACGTCGCAGATTTGTTAAACGGGAATTACATCCTGTTATTATTTGTGGTGCTGACCTTAGGGTTGTGCCTGGGTAAATTGCGCCTTGGATCAATCCAACTGGGTAATTCTATTGGTGTTTTAGTAGTCTCCTTATTACTGGGACAGCAGCACTTCGCCATCAACACCGACGCCCTCAATCTGGGCTTTATGCTGTTTATCTTTTGCGTCGGCGTGGAAGCCGGGCCTAACTTTTTCTCCATTTTCTTCCGTGACGGCAAAAACTACCTGATGCTCGCGCTGGTCATGGTTGGCACGGCCATGCTGCTCGCCTTTGGGTTTGGCAGGCTATTCGGCTGGGATATTGGCCTGACGGCAGGCATGCTCGCCGGGTCCATGACATCAACACCTGTACTGGTCGGAGCCGGCGACACGCTTCGCCATTCGGGAATGTCGAAGGCGCTGCTGGATAACTCGCTGGATCATCTGAGCCTGGGCTACGCGCTGACCTACCTTATCGGCCTGGTGAGCTTAATTATCGGCGCACGCTATATGCCGAAATTACAGCATCAGGACCTGCAAACCAGCGCCCAGCAGATCGCCCGTGAACGCGGTCTGGACGCAGACGCTGCCCGTAAAGTCTACCTGCCAGTTATCCGCGCCTATCGCGTAGGCTCAGAGCTGGTGGCCTGGGCAGACGGCAAAAACCTGCGTGAGCTGGGGATTTACCGTCAGACCGGTTGCTACATAGAACGCATCCGCCGCAACGGCATTCTGGCAAACCCAGATGGTGACGCGGTGCTGCAAAAAGGCGATGAAATTTCACTGGTTGGCTACCCGGACGCCCACTCACGTCTGGACCCCAGCTTCCGTAACGGTAAAGAAGTCTTCGACCGCGACCTGCTGGACATGCGCATCGTTACCGAAGAGATCGTGGTCAAAAACCACAATGCCGTTGGCCGACGCCTGGCGCAGCTAAAGCTGACCGATCACGGTTGCTTCCTGAACCGCGTGATCCGCAGCCAGATTGAAATGCCTATCGACGACAACATCGTGCTGAACAAGGGCGATGTATTACAGGTCAGCGGCGATGCCAGACGAGTCAAAACCGTTGCCGATCGCATCGGCTTTATCTCCATTCACAGCCAGATAACTGACCTGCTCGCTTTCTGCGCCTTCTTCATCATCGGCCTGATGATCGGCATGATCACCTTCCAGTTCAGTTCATTTAGCTTTGGCGTGGGTAATGCGGCGGGCCTGCTGTTCGCAGGCATCATGCTGGGCTTCCTGCGAGCCAACCATCCAACCTTCGGCTACATCCCGCAAGGTGCGCTAAACATGGTGAAGGAGTTCGGCCTGATGGTGTTTATGGCCGGTGTCGGCCTGAGCGCAGGCAGCGGTATCAGCCACGTCGGCGAAGTCGGCGGACAAATGCTGATTGCCGGACTGGCCGTCAGCCTGATCCCGGTAGTGATCTGCTTCCTGTTCGGCGCATACGTTCTACGTATGAACCGTGCGCTGCTGTTCGGAGCAATGATGGGTGCCCGCACCTGCGCACCAGCAATGGAAATCATCAGCGATGTTTCCCGCAGCAACATCCCGGCGCTGGGCTATGCAGGCACCTACGCCATCGCTAACGTGTTGTTAACGCTGGCGGGAACGCTGATCGTCATCATATGGCCTGGTTTGTGACCCGGGGCACAGACAAAGAAAAATAATTATTTTTTATGACAGGCCGAACTTTTTCCTAAGGTGCCAGTCTTAATTAATGCCACTGCTTTTCTTTGATGTCCCCAATTTGTGGAGCCCATCAACCCCGCCTCTTTGGTTCAAGGTTGATGGGTTTTTTATTGCCTGAAATCCCTTTCCCGCCTCCGTTCGTTAACGACTTCTTTTAAAATTCAATTTCATACTCTTTGTCACTTTCACGACACGCCCTATGCCTGCCCCGATAATCACCGCGAGAAATCCGCCGCCTGAACAGAGATACAGCACCAAAGCGGGATCGTATCTGTCCGCTGCCAGCCCTGCCGCTATCGGCAACGTTAGCGTGATAATGAGCTGGGTACGCCATGACTTTGCCATTGCCTTTCCCGTTAGCGCTATGGGGAAAGTTCGCATGACATTCAGCGTTGCCAGTACGTAGACGATGTTGGAGAAGATGTGAGCCGTGACGATAAGCAGCATGGCCAGCCACTGTTTGTCGGTGAGAGACACCAACATGTAGCCGCCGATAAACAAGGCGAGGAACAGGACCGGCAGGCTGAATTTACCGCCGTAACGCTGGAGCTGTTTTTCGGTGAGCAACAGCGGGCCGATGAGTTGACCCGCGCTACGTGCCAGCAGCAGCATTAATCCTGTACTCGTAGCTTCACCGCTAAACTGCGGAGCCAGCGCGGGCAAAAGTGCCATGGCCGGTGCCCCCACCAGCGCCAGGGCTGGCAGCATGAATAAGCTCCTTTTCTGATGTTGCGATAGCGTTTGCCAGATGATATTTCCGACAGGCGCACCGCTCGCTTGTTGCGCCACGCCTTGGTATGCACGATGCGCTCCAGACAGCAGCCCGATGGATAACAAGAAACTCAGTGCATCCAGAGCCAAAAGCCCTGACGCTGGCAGATGGCCGTACAACAGAGTGCCAATCCCGATCCCAAAAATGACGTTCGCCGCAAAAATCAGCGTTTCCAGACTGGAGGCGGCTGGCAGATCGCCGGGCCTCAGGCCGTTTTTAAGGATCTGGCTGAGCACCGGCACCATCATGCCCCCCGCGAAGGCTGACACGCCCTGACTTGCCAGCAGCAAAAGCTGACTATCGCTGCCAAGCGCCCACCACGGAAAAGCCAGACCGGCAAGGCCAATGCTCTCACTCAATATTAGAATTGGCAGCAGAGGCATTCTGGTGAGGAGTTTTTCCGCAAGCAGGCTGCCCGGAATACCCGGAGCAAGAGCAAGAATATAGGCAAGCGTCAGCGCGGAGGGCCTTGCCTCTGAGCCGAGGAGTTTGCCAAACACAATGACATACGTGAGACCGTTACCGACGGATGAAAGCAGCAGCGCACCGCCAAGTAACGCGAACCAGCGATACCGGCGCAGGCAGCGCAGTAAAAGAAAAAGCATGGGATATCCCTTATTAACAAGCACAGGTTGATGCCGACAAAAAGTCGGTTGGTTATGTGTTTATCGATAAGAGAAAAACTACATTGGCAGGCTGCTCGTCAGATAAAATGCTTCAAACTGTAGCTAACAAATCCAGAAATTTCACCTGCCAGATTTAGCGGACGATTTTCGCCACCATGCGGGTGAGATCTTCCCGGCTCATCGGCTGGCGATCGGTGACGTAATGCAGGGTCATGCCTTCGACAAAGGCGTCCAGCGTGCGGGCTGTGATGGGGTCAAAGAAGGTTTCCAGAGCCTGCTGGCTGCGGCTCATCCAGTCCTGCATGATGATTTTTAGCGCCGGGGTGCGGTTGGCATAAGCATATAGCTGATACATCACCTGCAAATTCCAGGACGTGGCGATCTCTTCCCCGCAAATCATATCAACCACGGCCTCGCAGGCTTCATCGGCATTGCGTGCCTGCTCCAGTCGGCTGCGATAGCTGTTGGACATTTCCAATGCGAACTGGGTGAACGCTTCATTGAGCAGCGATTCGATACCGTCGAAATAGTAGGTCATCGACCCCAGCGAAACTCCCGCCGCTTCGGCGATTTTACGGTGGGTAATATGGCTGACGCCGTGCTCAACGAGCATATCCAGCGTGGCCTGCAATATACGCGCGCGGCGATCGGGGTCGTTACGACGTGGGGAGAGGGTCATGCTTCGCCCGGGCGTTAGCCGTTTAAATGAGAATGCAAAGAGTCTACCCCTGAATGTGTACATATGTACACATCCCTGATAGTGTGATTCTTATTGTTCTTCATCGCTACGGTCCTCTCCATGCCAGCCGCAAAACCATCAAGAAAAGCTCTGCTGCACCGCACCTGGGCACTGTTCGCCTTCTTCTTTCTTCCCGGCCTGGTCATGGCCTCCTGGGCAACCCGCACGCCAGCCATCCGCGACACGCTCAGCGTCTCCACCGCGGGCATGGGCATCGTGCTGTTCGGCCTGTCCGTCGGCTCGATGAGCGGCATTCTCTGCTCCGGCTGGCTGGTTAAGCGCTTCGGCACCCATAGCATTATTCGCAGCGGCATGACGCTGATGGTCACCGGCATGCTGATCATGAGCGTGGCGCTGTACTTCTCGTCCCCCGTACTTTTTGCGCTTGGCCTTGCCGTGCTCGGCATGGGGCTGGGCTCCGCCGAAGTGGCGATGAACGTCGAAGGCGCTATAGTCGAAGGATTGTTGAAAAAAACCGTGCTGCCGATGATGCACGGCTTTTACAGCCTGGGAACGCTGGCGGGTGCGGGCGTCGGCATGGGCCTGACCGCGATTGAGTTTGGTGCTTACGGCCATCTTGGCCTGATTGGGCTGCTGGTTATCGTGCCGATTGCCATTGCGATTCGGGCGATACCTCACGGCGTGGGCAAGGATAATGCGGACGATGCCGCAAATGCCCACGAGCCACACCCGCCGTTTTATAAAGATATTCAGCTGTTATTGATTGGCACCATCGTGCTGGCGATGGCCTTTGCGGAAGGCTCCGCCAACGACTGGCTGCCGCTGCTGATGGTCGACGGGCACGGCTTCAGCCCGACCTCCGGCTCGCTGATTTACGTGGGCTTCACGCTGGGCATGACCGTGGGGCGCTTCACCGGCGGCTGGTTTATCGACCGCTACAGCCGGGTTACCGTCGTGCGCGCATGCGCCCTGATGGGTATTCTGGGCATCGGGATGATTATCTTTGTCGACAGCCCGTTCATGGCTGGCGTCTCCGTTATCTTATGGGGGCTTGGCACGTCGCTGGGCTTCCCGCTGACCATTTCTGCCGCGGGTGATACCGGGCCGGACCCGGCGACGCGCGTCAGCGTAGTTGCCGCTTCGGGCTACGTCGCGTTTCTCGTCGGGCCGCCGCTGCTTGGCTTCCTGGGCGAACACTACGGCCTGCGGCTTGCCATGCTGGTCGTGCTGGCGCTGATGGTTGTTGCCGCGCTGATAGCCAAAGCCGTCGCGAAACCCTCGCAAAGCCCGCAGCTCGCTGGCGAAACAGAATAAACAGTTAAAGGAGGATTTAATGGGTATCAAACTGATTGCCGTAGACATGGACGGCACTTTTCTCGACGACAGCAAAAACTACAACCGGGCGCGCTTCGCAAAACAGTACGAGCAGATGAAGGCGCAGGGCATTCGCTTCGTTGTCGCCAGCGGCAACCAGTATTTTCAGCTGAAGTCCTTCTTCCCGGAAATCGACCGCGAAATCTCGTTCGTGGCGGATAACGGCGGCTGGGTGGTGAGCGAAGATAAAGATATCTTCAACGCGGAGCTATCCCGCGAGGAGTACAACACGGTTATCGATCATCTGCTGAGCCTGCCCCACGTCGATATCATTACCTGTGGCAAGCGCAACGGCTACACGCTAAAAAGCTACAGCGAAGATTTTAAGCAGATGGCGGCCATGTACTATCACCGCCTTGAGCTGGTGGAACATTTCGGCCACCCGGACGACGTGATTTTCAAAATCGCCCTGAACCTGCCGGACGACATGGTTGAGGATCTGCTGGATTCGCTGGCGGTGGTGCTGAACGGCGTGATGGTGCCGGTCTCCAGCGGCCATGGCTCCGTGGATTTAATTATTCCGGGCGTTCATAAAGCCAACGGGCTGCGGATTTTGCAGGAAAAATGGGGCATTAAAGACAGCGAGGTAGTGACCTTCGGCGACGGCGGCAACGACGCTGAAATGCTGCGCCAGGCGGGTTACAGCTTCGCGATGGAAAACGCCCCGGAGAAGATCAAAAAAATCGCACGCTTCCAGGCGGGGCACAACAACCGGGAAGGCGTGCTGGACGTTATTGATAAGGTGCTCAACGGGGAAGCTCCTTTCCATTGAGCCTGGCTACACAGCGGATGACGCTGCGCTTATCCGCCCTTGTATCTTGAACCGGTAGCTGGTTAGCTACCGGTTACACGAAACGGAGGAAGCTTGTATCCGCCCTGAAGACGCCGATCTTTCTTCGTAGCTTAAGCCCTCCGTTTCACCTTTCACGTCACTCAAAATCCGAACGGTAACCAGAAGCTCTGACTTCGTATGTACAAGGCTGGAATGACGTGTTGGCTCAGGTGAAAGGAGACAAAATATGTTCACTCT
>NZ_JAERMU010000006.1 GCF_016756775.1 Dryocola clanedunensis subsp. sulfonylureivorans
GCGAAAGACGCTGATGCAACCATCAACCTTTCCCGCGATACACTCAACCGTATTGTGCTGAAAGAAGAGACCTTGCAGCAGGCCAAAGACAAAGGTGACCTGAAAATCACCGGCGACGCTGGCAAACTGGATGAAGTGCTTGGTTATATGGACAAGTTCGAGTTCTGGTTCAACATCGTTACACCGTAAGCTATCAACCCTGCGGCGCCTGCCGCAGGGTTTCTTTCCTTCCCTGGTTCTTTCCCCTCTCCGCGTGGTCAGACAAACAGAACTATTCATATCGTAAATAACAGGTATTCTTAAGCGGTTGTCGTTGACCGATTCATTTACGATTTCCCGGGTACATTCCTCTATGTCAAAATTTTTAAGGCTGCCGTTTATACTGGCCCTGCTCTCCTGCTTACTTTTCATGCCCGCACTCTCAATAGCGGATGAAAACTCCGGGCAAACGACGAGCGAGCAACCGGTCAAGGTGAATGCCAGCATCGAGCTTCCTGCCTTACAAAAGCGGCTGGACTCGCTTAAACAGCGTGCCTCCACGGCGAAGGTCGATAAGCAGTTCTCCAGCCTGAACGAAGATGCGCAAAAACTTGTCGCGGATGCAGATAAACTGGCTACCGCGCTGGCCCCGCAGCTGGCGCAGATCAAAGCCCAGCTGGATGTCCTTGGCCCCGCTCCCGCGCCGGCTACGCTGAAAGAAACGCCGCAGGTGGTCAGCCAGCGCAAACAGCTCAACAACAGTAAAACGCTGCTTACAACCCAGATTGAACAGACGAAGGCCATTGGCGTAGGGGCGCAAAACCTTTCTGCGCAAATCTCCGGCCTGCGCCGTGACGCGCTGAAAACGCAAATTGCGCTGAACACCGGCAGCATTCTGGGCGCGAAATTCTGGTCGCCGCTTATCGACCCCAGCGACAGAGATGCGGAGCGTTTCACGGATTTTGGCGCGCAGATCGACAACGCCTGGCATCAGGCATGGGCTGAAGAGTGGCGATTTGGCTCGGGCTTACTCCTGCTGCTGGCCATTGGCATTGGTACGCTCGGGCGTCGCATTCTCGATTTCCCCGTCAACTGGATACTGCCGCGCTGGCTGCCGCAGGGGCGATTACGCCGCAGCTTCCTGGCCTGCTTTACCACGCTGAGCACGACTTTCACGCTGGGCATCAGCATGCAGCTGCTGTGTTATATCTTCACGCGGCTGCCGGACACCTCGCAGATGGTGGCAGAGTTTGCCGACCAACTTATTCAGCTGACCTATGTTTCGGCGGTGATTGCCGGCGTCGGCATCGCCCTGCTCTCCAACCGACACCCTACATGGCGGCTGCCGGGCATGGCCGATCGGCTGGCAAAGTCACTGGCCTCCTTCCCCGTTCTGCTGGCCGGTTCCATCTTTATCTTTGGCTCAATTGAAGAGCTGAACGCGCTGGTCAGCGCGAGCATCGACGCAACGCTGTTTGGCAACGGCCTCTCCGCGCTGCTGGTGGCGCTGATTTGCATTATTGCGCCAATCCGCGTTAACCGCATGCGTCGCAAGATGCGCGCCGATGGCGAGCAGACGGAGGTTCGCTCTACGCTTGCCGGGCTGATTCATCTGATCATCAGCCTCACCGCGTTTATCATCCTGCTGTCGCTGCTGATCGGCTATATCCCGTTGGCGCGTTTTGTCACTTTTGAGCTGCTGTGGGTCGGGATTGTGCTCAGCGTGCTCTATCTGCTGATTCACTTTGTGGTGGATCTGTCGGAAAGCATTTTTTCACCTTCGACCCAGAGCGGCACGATCTTAAAAAGTACCCTTAGCGTCAATGACCGTCACCTGTCGCTGGCTTCTACCCTCTGTTCCGCTTTGGGTAAGGCGACCCTACTGCTGCTGGCCGCCTTTGCGCTGCTCAACGGTACGCTGGGGGCCACCACGCCGCTGGAGCTGCTGAGTAAAATTGCCGATATGTGGGGCGGAAAAGGCCTCGAAGGCATGAACATTATTCCCGCGCATGCGGTGAATGCCGTGCTGTTCCTGGTGATCGGCTGGTACATTTTGCGTTCCACCCGCCGCTGGCTGGATAAAGATTTCCTGCCCAAAACGACCATGGACCGCGGCATGCGCGCATCGCTGGTGACGCTGTTCACCAACGTCGGCTACGTGCTGATTATTATGCTCACGCTGTCGATGCTGGGCATCGAGTGGAACAAGCTGGCATGGATAGTCAGCGCCCTGTCGGTAGGTATCGGTTTTGGCTTACAGGAGATCGTGAAGAACTTTATTTCCGGCCTGATCCTGCTGACCGAACGTCCGGTAAAAGTCGGTGACCTGGTCAGCATCAGCGGAGTGGAGGGCGATATTCGTCGCATTAACGTCCGCGCCACTGAAATTCAGCTCAGCGATAAATCGACGGTGATTGTCCCTAACTCTCAGCTTATCTCGCAAAACGTGCGCAACGCCACGATGGGCAACGCACAGGGTGTCGCGACCATCGCGCTGACCTTCCCGCTGGATATCGACCCGGAACAGGTGCGTAACTTACTGCTTGAGGCTTACAAGCTGCATGAGTCTATTCTGGAGCACCCTGAGCCATCGGTAAGCTTCAAGGAGTTAGGGCCGAACGGGATTGTGCTAAGCGTAACCGGCTATGTGAACAGCCCACGCATGGTCAGCGGCACGCGCAGCGACCTGCTGTATGAAATCCTTAAGATGCTGCGCGCGGCGGACATTAATCTCAGCCAGACGCAAACCATGGTCCTTGAGCAACCAACGAAGATTGTCACCGAGGAGTAGTCAGGCTTGCCGCTGGTGGAATAAGCCAGTGGCACCTTCGAATGCAAGAGTTTACAAACCGCTCGAAAGTCCTTTGCCGCAAGCTATAGTTATTAAGAATATTTCCCCTCAAAACACATTCACCAATTTGATTTAAGTCAACGTGACGGGTGACGGACGGCCGCATTATCTCGCCCTATAAATATTCCATTTCATATATTCACCTGGCGTGAGTAATGGGAATCTTAAAATAAGAGAGTTAATGATGAGCAAACTGAAAACGATGGTATTGGTACTGGGCTTCGTTGCATTTTCGGCCAGCGCTGCGCTGCCGCTGTTCAACGGCAAAGGCGCACCGGGTGACGTGCATATCGACCAGAACGGCCCGGTCTATTTGAACGGCAAAGAGATGAAGCTGAAGAAAATAAATGACAACTTTTACGAAGCACGCGGTCAGGGCGTGGTGCTGTCTATCGCGGTAATGCCGGACGGTAACGCGTCTGTAAGCTGGACGGGTAAAAACCGCGCCCACGGTGAGATCCTGCTGGAAGACGAGCAGGCGGTGAAAGGCCCGTCGGGTCGTGATCTGGACTGTTCTCGTGCGGATTTGACCAACGCTGAAATGAAGGCCTGCCAGTAAAAAAATAAGGTGGATGACGCTTCGCTTATCCACCCTACGTTTGCATTGTGGTAGGGCGGATAAGCGTAGCGTCATCCGCCGGTTTTAGTTACTTCTCAGGGCGCAAAGCCTTCACCTGTTCGGCGGTCACATCCCCCGGTAAGCCACCCCAGGTCACCCGCAGATAGTTCACCAGCTCGGCAATCTGCTCGTCGTTAAGACGATCGCCGAAGCCCGGCATGCTCTGCATACTTTCGCCGTTCGGGAAGTTTTGCGCAGGCAGACCATCCATCACTGACACAATCAGGTTTTTCGCATCCGGCTGGCGCAGCGTGGCGTTGTTCAGCATCGGCACTGCGACGTGCGGTTTACCCTCGCCTTCACGGGCGTGGCAGCCTGCACACTGGTCCAGATACGTCATGCGCCCTGCGTCATTACCCTGGCCGAGCTTCGCCGCAGCGGCTGCCGGTGGCTGCTCGCCCATCAGGTAGGTCGCCATCGCGTGCTGATCTTCTTTCGTCAGATGCTGCGTGCTGAGATCCACCACCATATGCATTTCGCTGAACGCGCTACCCTGCGGCGCAAGACCCGTCGCCAGGAACTGCTTCACGTCGCCCTGCGTCCAGCCGCGCTGCGCCATGGCTTTCGGCGTGATGTCCGGTGCCATAAAGCGCCCCAGCGGCCCGCCCTGCATCGCCTTATCCAGCTTCATCTGGCCCAGCAGGCCACGTTCGGTGTGACACTCACCGCAGTGGCCCAGCACGTCCGCCAGATAGCGGCCACGGTGCCAGTCGGCGGAATCGCCTTCTGAAATCGCCGGCAGCGGATCTTTGCTGTGGAACAGAATATTCCAGCCAATCAGCGCGACGCGCTGGTTGAACGGGAAGGCCATGTCGTTATCAGGAATGGCTACGTCCACCGCCGGGCGCGTCATCAGATACGCGTACATATCATCTGAATCCTGCCGCGAAATGCCCTTGTAGGAGGTGTAAGGCATCGCCGGGAACAGATGGCGTCCGCCCGGCGCCACGCCGTCGGTCAGCGCTTTGTAGAAATCGTCTTTCGTCCAGCGGCCAATGCCGTAGTCGGCAGACGGTGTAATGTTGCTGCCGTAAATCGTGCCGTACGGCGATTCCAGCGGATAGCCCCCGGCCAGCGGCGCACCGCCCGATGCCGTGTGGCAGGCCGCACAGTCCGCGGCTTTGGTCAGGTAGTTACCCCGTTCGATTTGCTCTTTGCTGGCGGTGACTTTCTGTACCGGGCCGTCCCAGGTGCGGTATTCCCGCCAGTAGAGCACGGCGACGATAATAATGATTATCGCCAGCACGATTAGCGCGAGACGCTTTTTCATTTCACCGTCTCCTTCAGCAGCCCCGGCGTTTTCAGCACCACGTCGCGCACCGCTTCGTAGTAGCGCACATAGCCCGTACAGCGGCAGATGTGATTTTCCAGCGCTTTGGAGATAGCCCCTTCCAGATCTTCGCGGGCAATCGGCTGGCGCTTAAGCTGTTCAACAAAGATGGTTGCCGCATTCACAAAGCCCGGCGTGCAGTAGCCGCACTGGAAGCTGTAGTGGTCAAGAAACGCCTGCTGGATGGCGGACAGTTCAACGACTCCGCCCTGCTCGTCCACTTTCGCGATACCTTCAACGGTACGCACTTTTTTACCGTTGAAGAAATGCGCGCCGGTGATGCACGTACGCACTTCTTCGCTGGTGCCGCTTGGGTTATCGACAATCGCCACGCAGGCGTGGCAGATGCCCTGCCCGCAGCCCAGACGGGAGCCCGTCATGTGAACGTATTCGTGCAGGAAGTCGATCATCATCAGCCCTTCCGGCACGTCCAGCGGGCCGTACTGCTTGTTGTTCAGGGTCAGGGTTAGCGGCCTGGTTTTGATGCTCATGGTAATACCTCACGAATATTTTCAGCACGGACGGGCAAATCACGGAAACGGTGGCCGGTGGCGTCGGCGATGGCGTTAACCAGCGCGGCGACAACCGGGATCATAACGACCTCAGCCATGCCTTTTGGCGGATCGGTTTCCGAAAGCGCAGGCATGATGTCGCCGGTCTGCTGCCAGACCGCAACGTCGGCTGCGCGCGGCAGGTGATAACGATTGAAGTTCCACGTCCCGTCACCCGGCCCGTCTTCATACAATGGGAGATATTCGTGTAATGCATGGCCTATCCCCATGGCCAGGCCGCCCTGCAGCTGCCCGGAAACCAGCTCCGGTACAATCAGGTTGCCGCACTCCATAATCGAGTGGTGGTTAAGCACTTCCACTTTGCCGTCAGCACGGCCAACCGCGACTTCCACCAGCGTGCCAACCGCACTGTAATAAGTTACCGACGCGTTGTTACGCTGCGTTGGCGGGTAGTACACGTGTTCACGATTGATCGTGGCAAACTCGCCTTTCCCCGTGCGCACGGACAGCCCGTCAACCGGCAGGCGACGGCTTTGGTTCGCGATGGTGAAATCTGCTTCCGCCCACTGCCAGCGGTTAAAGACGTGAACCACCGCCCCTGTCAGCAGGCCCAGCTCGTAGGCTTTCTTCGCCAGACGCTCAAAGCTGAGAATTTCCATCCCGGCGCAGGTCAGGCCACCTTCCACCCAACGGGCATCTTCGATACGCACCACCAGCGGAGCCGCCTGGCCACCGCCAATACCCGTTGACCAGATAGCCGTTGCCGCAGGCCATAAGCCATGTTCGAACACCAGACGAGCCGCTTCACGCGTGCTGTGAGAGAAGTAGAATGCAGAGTTACTGGCGCTGGACGGTGAGCAGTAGGATGGCGACCACGCCGGATTAGCGGCCAGTTTGTCCTGCTCTTCCTGGGACATGATATACGGGTCACCGCTGGTGACGATCGGCAGCGTAGACCAGTCAGTCACGGAGAAATGCGATTGATCGGCAGGTTTGCCCAGCCACTGCGCGCAAAGAACGGACTGTGAGGTGGACATCCCGGTGCCCATTTCCGCCCCGCTGTGATGCAAAGTAATTTGCCCGTCTTCGCTGAACTCTACGCGGGCAAAGGAAGTTTCCGCGCCCGTACCGAAGTCTTTCTGCACGCAACCGAAGCCCACGCCGTAAAGCTTGCCTGGGTTTTTGCTTTCGAATTCCGCTTTACGCTTTGCGCGATCGATCCAGATTTCATGCTTCGCCGCCTTCGCCAGCACTTCATCCACGCGAATTGCGCCCGCAGGGATTGCCCCCTGGGTGTTTTTCATCCCGGACTTCAGCGCGTTGCGCATGCGGAACTCAATCGGATCGAGCTTCAGCTCGGCGGCAATTTCATCCACCATCATCTCGGTGGCGGCCATGCTTTGCAGCGTGCCGTAGCCGCGTGCCGAACCGGCGTCAATCGCGCGGGAAGCGATGCCAACCGCAGAGAGGTCGCTTTTCGGGAAATAATAAATGGACTGCGCGGCGGTTGCCCCCACCATCGCTACGGATGGCGTAAAGTTGCTGCGCCCGCCGCCGTTGGCGATCATCGCGCCGTAGAAGGACTGCATCATACCGGTGCTTTTGTTCACCCCAATGGTGTAGTCCATGTCGAACGCGTGGCGCTTGATGGAGGTCTGGAACTGCTCGTAGCGGTCGTTCGCCAGGCGCACAGGATGACCGTCGCCGTACATCGCCGCTACCGCGCCGTAATAAGGGAAGTTGTAGTGATCTTTCGAGCCGTAGCCCACGGTGTAGCAAGGATGCAGAATCAGCTGTTTTACCGGCTGAGTGCGTTTTGCCAGCATGCGCGGCAGCTCGTCGGCCACTTCCTGTGGCGACTGCGTTGGCACCACCAGATGCAGCGTCTGCGTGGCTTCGTCGAACCAGCCGTTGGCGTTATCCGGTTCAAGAGCCGCGGTATCTATGGATTGCGTGGTGTAGCGACGGGAGAGCACCAGCCAGTCTTCCGGCGGGCTTTTTAGCTCATCGGCAATCGTCGCGGCGAAGTGCATGCCCTCTTCGTCCAGCTTGCCGCCTTCGCGTCCTTCAGGCCACACCGGCAGGTGTTTTTTCATCGCCACCGGGAAGATCGGCATGTCTTTCAGGCTGGAGAACTGGTCGTCATCCTGCGAGGTTGCGCCGCCAACACGGACAAAGCGGAACGTCCCCCACGGGTCACGCTCAAGCACGCCTGTTTCTGCGCCGTATTTCACGACGCCTTCTTTGAATTTGATCTTGTCTTTGGCAAAGCGGAAGCGGGCAAAATCATGGTAAATGAGGATGGCTACGGCCTGGCCCAGATAGGCTGGCGTTTTGCCCGACGGCAGCAGCATGTCGTCGCCATAAAACGCCGGGAAAGCCAGCCCGTCACGAGCCAGATCCTCTGCTGTTACCAGACGGTCCGGCTGCAGATCGTTGCCCAGTAAAGAGAGATCGACTCCCGTGAACAGGCGATCGGCTTTGGTAGTACGAATAATAAAGGCATGCGCCTGCTTTTGCGGCCAGTGCGGCATATCAACGGCGCGAATGTCGCGGGCAAAAACCTTATGCCCCATGACTTTTGAACGGCCATCAATTCTGAAGCGAATGCGTTTTTTCTCCGCGTCCCAGTTGGGCGCGAGAAGGATTTTTTCTTCGAATAGCGCGGCATAGGCACGGCTATAGAGGGGTGCCAGATAGACGGACACACCTGCGACCACTGCGCCGGTGATAAAGCGGCGCCGCGATGGATTGAAATTGCTCATAAAGCATCCCTTAAATACTATTATTGTCTTTATTGTGAACTGGCGAAGGGGGTAGAAAGTCCATCTTCGTAGTGATGATAAGTATATGCTTTTAAGTTAAATCGTGTGAGAATTAACATCTCATTTCCATAAATAAAACAAAAACGAACGCGATAAAATACGGAGAAAGTGAGATGAAACCCGGCATTCTCATCGCCGCTGCGGGCCTCGGTGAACGCTTCAGTCATGCAGGTGGTGTCGGCCACAAACTCAATGCCTCGCTAGCCGATGGCAGCGTGTTCGAACAAACGTTGCGCAACGCCTGTGCAAGCAATCTTGCGGTGCATGTTGTCACCCGCCCCGATAACCCTCAGGTGCAGCAAAGCTGTATCGCTCAGCGGATACCTTTTACTCTTCTCGAAAGCGCCGGGCTTGGCGAATCCATTGCTACAGGTGTCGCCGCCACGTCAGCCTGGCACGGCTGGCTGGTGCATCTTGCTGACATGCCGTTTGTTCCCCCCGATGTTTTCGTACAGATAGCCTGCGCGCTTGAGCAGCATTCGCTCGTGCGCCCTCGCGTGAGTGGGCATCCAGGTCATCCCGTTGGCTTCTCATCCGTCTGGGCCGAAAAGCTATGTCAGCTAAAAGGCGACAGCGGTGCGCGCGACCTTTTGCGTGACCAGGCAATACATTTCATAGAATTAGAAGATTCAGACTTTTTGCGTGATATTGATCTTCCGTCACAACTAACTGCCCTCAGCGAGTAATGATGCCATGCAACATCTTGATATTAGCGTGCTCAACCAGACTCTCAGCTTCCTGGCACAGCAGCCAGTCTGGCTTTGTACCGTACTCAGAACCTACGGCTCCTCCCCGCGTTCACCGGGTGCGCTGATGGTGGCAACGGCGGACGGCCGTTTCTGCGGATCGCTCTCCGGAGGCTGCGTCGAGGACGATTTTTTACAGCGCATCGGCGCTGGCGAATACCGCGCTGCCAGCCAGATCGTACGATACGGTGAAGGCGGCCTGACGCCCGGCATCGCACTGCCCTGTGGCGGCGTGCTGGATATTCTGGTGGAGTATCTTCCGGCAGGTGACAGCAGCGTCGGCTACGTGACAAAGATGCTCGAAGCGTTGAACGGCCATTTCGCCCTGCAAAAACGCCTGCATGTCGGGCAATCCTGTAGCCATCTGGAGGTGACCGATTTTGCGGACGTCACTCAGGTGGAGATTAACGGACAGGAGATCACCCTTCATGTTGCCGCCGCGCCGAGGTTGCTTATCGCTGGCCTGTCGAGCGTGGCGCTCTACTGCGCGGACTTCGCCCAGTCGCTGGGGTTTGAGGTCGTGGTCTGTGAAAACCGCCCTGAGGCGCTGGAAAACTTTGTCGGACAGCTTAAGCCGGGCATTACGCTTCTCAAACAGTTCCCGGCGAACTATCTGGAGCAGCAAAACTGCCACGCCAATACCGCCATTGTGGCGCTGACCCATGACCCGCGCATGGACGACCTGACGATGATGGAGGCGGTGAATACCCCTGCGTTTTATATCGGCGTCATGGGATCGCATAAGAACAGCGCAAAGCGGCTGGAGCGGTTGCAGAATATTGCGGAGTTAAGCAGAGAAGAATTAAAGCGAATTCAGGCACCCATCGGCCTGAAGCTTTGCAGCAAAACGCCAGCGGAGATTGCGCTGGCGGTCATGGCGGATATTGTAAAACGGAAGAACGAAGCGCGGGGTTAAGAATAGTTGTCAACTGCTGTTGTAGGGTGGATAAGCGAAAGCGTCATCCACCAAAACCAGCCAACTATTTCTTAGGCTGCACTCGCGCTGTCAAACCGCGCAGGAAGTAGCGCAGGAACTGGTCGCCGCACTCGCGGAAGTTTTTGTGTTCCGGCGCGCGCATCATCGCGGTAATTTCCGGCATGGAGATGCGGAATTCCTGCGAGGTCAGAATTTCCAGCACGTCGTCGCTTTTCAGGTCGAAGGCAATACGCAGCTTTTTCAGGATGATGTTGTTGGTCATCTTGCGTTCAAGTTTTGGCGCGGGACGGCTTTCGTCTTTACCGCGACGGAAGTAGATCAGGCCGTTTAAGAAGTTAGCCATCAGAATGTCCGGGCAGAGCTTGAAATTCTCTTCTTCTTCCTTTTTGGTCCAGGTCACGATTTGCTCAGCGGTGACCGTGGTATCCGTCAGGGCGAAAATTTTCACCATGTCGTCATTGTTCAGGTTCAGCATGTAGCGCACGCTGCGTAATACGTCGTTGTTCATCATGGTGGAAAATCTCTCGTTCAAACTCTCGAAAAGCGGGCAGTATATCGGGAAGCACGGGCGTTGTAACAAAAACTACGCTGTTTAAATCCCTGATTGGTGGAAGGCGCTATCGCTTTTCCACCCTACCAGGCCCGGGCGTGTATAGAGCGGGTAAGATTACTCACCCGCTATAACAATTAAACGGCCCGAAAAGCGATATCGGCTGGGATAACTTCACCCTGCCAGTACAGCTGTGCCGCGACTCGGCCAGCCAGTTCACGATAAATTGTCGTGAAATCGCTCTCCGGGCGGCTGACGACGGTTGGCGTACCCGCGTCCAGATCTTCACGCAGCGTGATGTGCAGCGGCATCTGGCCCAGCAGCGAAGTGTGATACTGCTCCGCCAGCTTCTGCGCGCCGCCGGTGCCGAAAATAGCCTCGTGGTGTCCACAGTTGCTGCAAATGTGCATGCTCATGTTCTCGACGATACCCAACACCGGCACGTCCACCTTCTCAAACATCACGATGCCTTTACGGGCGTCGATCAGCGCAATGTCCTGTGGCGTGGTAACGACCACGGCACCGGTAACAGGAATGTTTTGCGCAAGCGTCAGCTGGATGTCGCCGGTGCCCGGCGGCATATCCAGCACCAGATAATCCAGATCCGGCCACATGGTTTCCTGCAGCATCTGCATCAGCGCCTTGCTGGCCATCGGGCCGCGCCAGACCATGGCGTTTTCGTCTGTCACCAGATAACCGATGGAGTTAGTGGCAAGCCCGTGTGCGGTAATCGGCGTCATGTGCGTGCCGTCCGGCGAGGTTGGACGTTCGTGCTCCGCGCCCAGCATGGTCGGGATCGACGGGCCATAAATATCCGCATCCAGAATGCCGACCTTCGCCCCTTCTGCGGCCAGCGCCAGGGCAAGGTTAACCGCCGTGCTGGACTTGCCGACGCCGCCCTTGCCGGAGCTGATGGCAATAATGTTCTTCACGCCGCTGATGCCCGGATGATTTTTGACGCGCTTTAAGGTGGCGATGTTGTGGCTGAGCTTCCAGTCCACCGCTTTGGCACCGGTGATGCGCAGCAGATCCGAACTGCACTGCTCCTGCAGCGCTTCGAAGCCGCTGCGCCAGGCGAACGGCATCAGCAGCTCAACGTGCAGCGTGTCGTCAAGCATCGCGACGTGGTGCAGGGCTTTGAGCGTAGTGAGATTGTGCTTCAGGGTTGGGTGTTGAAAATTGGCCAGCGTTCCGGCAACCATAGCGCGCAGCTGCTCCGGGGACTTACCTGGCTGGGATTGAGAGCTCATCCCGACTCCTTATGTTTTTTATCGACAATTGCAGTTTGTTAAGCATACCAGATGCCGCCTGGGGCGATAAAATTTCCTTGTGCACCTTGTGTGGTTTACCCCGGGGCGGGCTTTCGGTTAACATCAAAGCCCTTTTCTCTCTAGAAGATGCAATTCCTACTATGGCTCATGTCGCGAAAAAATTATTGGTAACGTGCGCACTCCCGTACGCTAACGGCTCAATCCACCTCGGTCACATGCTCGAGCACATTCAGGCTGACGTCTGGGTCCGTTACCAACGAATGCGCGGCAACACGGTCAACTTCATCTGCGCGGACGACGCCCACGGCACCCCTATCATGCTGAAAGCACAGCAGTTAGGTATTACCCCTGAGCAGATGATTGGCGAAATGAGTCAGGAACATCAGACGGATTTTGCCGGTTTTAACATCAGCTACGACAACTATCACTCCACGCACAGCGATGAAAACCGCGAGCTGGCGTCGCTGATTTATGGCCGTCTGAAAGAGAACGGTTTCATTAAAAACCGCACCATTTCGCAGCTTTACGATCCGGAGAAAGGCATGTTCCTGCCGGACCGCTTCGTTAAAGGCACCTGCCCGAAATGCAAAGCTGCCGATCAGTACGGCGATAACTGCGAAGTTTGCGGCGCGACTTACAGCCCAACCGAGCTTATCGAGCCTAAATCAGTGGTTTCTGGCGCGACGCCAGAAATGCGTGACTCCGAACATTTCTTCTTCGACCTGCCTTCGTTCAGCGAAATGCTGCAGGCCTGGACCCGCTCCGGCGCGTTGCAGGAGCAGGTCGCTAACAAGATGCAGGAGTGGTTCGAGTCTGGCCTGCAGCAGTGGGATATCTCCCGCGATGCGCCGTACTTCGGCTTTGAAATCCCGGATGCGCCGGGCAAATATTTCTACGTCTGGCTGGATGCGCCGATCGGCTACATGGGCTCCTTCAAGAACCTGTGCGACAAGCGCGACGATCTGGACTTTGACGAGTACTGGAAGAAAGACTCCACCACCGAGCTGTATCACTTCATCGGTAAAGATATCGTTTACTTCCACAGCCTGTTCTGGCCGGCGATGCTGGAAGGCAGCGGTTTCCGCAAGCCGACCAACCTGTTCGTGCACGGCTACGTGACGGTAAACGGCGCGAAGATGTCCAAGTCCCGCGGCACCTTTATCAAGGCCAGCACCTGGCTGAACCATTTTGACGCCGACAGCCTGCGCTACTACTACACCGCGAAGCTCTCTTCCCGCATCGACGATATCGACCTGAATCTGGAAGACTTCGTGCAGCGGGTGAACAGCGATATCGTCAACAAAGTCGTTAACCTGGCGTCCCGCAACGCGGGCTTTATCGCCAAACGTTTCGACGGCGAGCTGTCCGCTGAGATTGCCGACCCGGCGCTGTACAAAACTTTCACCGATGCGGCGCAAAGCATTGGCGAAGCGTGGGAAAGCCGCGAGTTTGGCCGTGCCGTGCGTGAAATCATGGCCCTTGCCGACGTGGCAAACCGCTACGTTGACGAACAGGCACCGTGGGTTGTTGCTAAGCAGGAAGGCCGCGACGCCGACCTGCAAAGCATCTGCACCATGGGCATCAACATGTTCCGCGTGCTGATGACCTGGCTGAAACCTGTGCTGCCAACGCTTGCCGAACGTGCTGAAGCGTTCCTGAACTGCGAGCTGAGCTGGGACAGCATTAACACTCCGCTGCTCAGCCATAAGGTGAACAACTTCAAGGCGCTGTATAACCGCATCGAGATGAAGCAGGTTGAAGCGCTGGTTGAAGCATCGAAAGAAGAAGTGAAGGCGGCTGCGGCCCCGGCCACCGGCCCGCTGGCGGACGATCCGATTGCGGAGACCATCACTTTCGATGACTTCGCAAAAGTTGACCTGCGTATTGCGCTGATCGAGAAAGCCGAATTCGTGGAGGGCTCCGACAAGCTGCTGCGCCTGACGCTGGAAATCGGCGGCGAGAAGCGTAACGTCTTCTCCGGCATCCGCTCTGCCTACCCGGACCCGTCCAAGCTGGAAGGCCGTCTGACCATGATGGTAGTCAACCTGGCGCCGCGTAAAATGCGCTTCGGCATCTCCGAAGGCATGGTGATGGCCGCAGGCCCTGGCGGGAAGGATATCTTCCTGCTAAGCCCGGACAGCGGCGCTCAGCCTGGAATGGCAGTTAAGTAAAAACAAAATACCCCGGCAAGCCGGGGTATTTTTTTAGCAATGAGCATAGCGGCGTAGGGGGACAGGCGTCAGCGCCATCCGCCGGGTTTATGCATCCGTCCGGTTCCCCACGCTCTTATCCTTCAGAAACACCACCATCAGCCCCAGCCACAGCACGCCGCCCAGCAGGTTAAACAGGCTGAACAGCCCGCTGCCGCCATGGAGATAGGCGTGCTTGCTGACTTCAATCCCAACCGTAAAGATCAGCATTTGCAGCATGCCCATCGCCGCCGACACCGTGCCCTTGCTCATCGGGCTGGCAAACAGCGTCAGGCGCACCAGGCCCGCGTTGGCAAGGCCAATCCCGTAAGCGTACAGGCTAAGCCCTGCGGTCATCCACAGATAAGCATGGCTGGAGACGACTGTCGCTGCCGCCGCCACAATCAGGCCCGGCACAATCCACCAGCCGCCCATAATAATCAGCGAGCGCACGCTGCGCCCGGACGTTAAGCGCGCCAGCACCAGGTTCCCCAGAATCAGCGCGCCGAAGATTGGCACCTGCAGCAGGCCGTATTCGTAGGTGCTGAGCTTTTCACCGCTGATGATAATTACCGGCGACTGCGCAATCCACGCCAGCAGCGGCAGGCTGACAAAGCCAACAGCCAGCGATCCGGCGACAAAGCGGACGTTTTTCAGGACCAGCTTGTAGTCATGCCCAAGGTCTTTGAGGGAGAGCTTCTCGCCCAGGCGCGTGGCGGTTTCCGGCATCGCACGGTGCAGGCCAAAGAATGAAAAGGCTGCCAGCAGGGCGAACAAAATAAACATGGTTTCCCAGGGCGCGTAATGCACCCAGGCCGCGCCCACCAGCGGCCCGAGCAGCGGGGCTATCAGCGCCACGTTCGCCATCAGCGCGGTTATCTTGATGCAGACCGCCTCCTCGAACGACTCCTGAATCGCCGCGTAGCCCACCGCGCCGATAAAGCACAGGCTTATCCCCTGCAGGAAGCGCAGGAAGGTGAACTGCTCGATGTTTTGCGCAAGCAGGGTGGCAAGGCAGGTGACGATAAACCAGACCACGCCGGTCAGCATCACCGGACGGCGGCCAATGCGGTCCGACAGCGGCCCTAACAGCCACTGTAAAAACATGCCGCCTGCGAGATAGGCCGTCATCGACGTAGGCACCCATTCGATACCAGCGTTGTACTGTTTAACGACATCCAGCATGCCGGGCTGGATCATGTCGTTGCCGATGTAGGTAGAAAATTCATAGAGCACCAGGCACAGCGGGAACAGCAGTGCCTGGCGACCCAGTCGTTTATTATTTTGCATTAGTAACTCGAGAGGATAATGACCTGAAGAAACAAAAATCACGCGCAGTTTAATAAATTGCCCGCACGGCTGATAGTGAATTATGGAGGAGAAACCGGGATATAGCACAACCTGCTTGTCGTTTAAGGTTTTCTTAAGATCGCCTGCGTAAGCTGACTTTTTCTGTTAACGCATGCAGCTATGGCCACCCAAGAAAAACACCTGTCGTCCGGCAAAAATTTGCTGATTAAGACTAACCCTCTTTACCGTCTGCCGGCACGCTTTTACCTTTACCAGTTCTGCTGGCTGCTGTTGCTGGCCATGGTGTTTACCTGGCTGTCGCGCAATGAAGGGCTGGATCGCCTGCTTACCGGCTACTGGTATGACGCAGCGAGCCACCGCTTCCCCTGGAAGCAAAATCATCTGCTGGATCTGATTAACCATCGGCTGCTGAAGGATATCGTCATCGCCGGGGGAATTATCGGTCTGCTGTATGGTCTGATTAGCCGCCAGCCACGTTTAATCACCGTTGCGCTGCTGTTCGGCGTGGGCGCGTTGGCCATTGGGATCCTCAAGGCAACCAGCCATCACTCCTGTCCGTGGGATCTGGTGGAGTACGGCGGCAAGGCTATCTCTTATCCGCTGTTCGGCCACGTGCCGGACGGCAGCGGGCCAGGACGCTGTTTCCCTGGCGGCCATGCCTCCAGCGGCTTCGCGGTGATGGCGCTGTTTTTCCTGTTTTACCGTGAGCGTCCGACGCTCGCATGGTGCTGCTTTACAGGCGGAGCCGCCCTCGGCCTGATCATGGGCTACGGCCAGGTGATGCGCGGCGCACATTTTTTCAGCCACAACCTGTGGGCAGGTTGGTGGGTATGGTTAACGCAGGTTGTGGTGTACGGCATCGTCTCCACGCTGTTGGTTAAGGAATCGCAAAAGTCATGATGGAACAGCTCAACCAGACGCTTTTTTTGCTGATCAATGCCACCCCGACATCGCCGGAGTGGGCCATTAAACTGGCCATTTTTATCGCCAAAGATTTAATTAATATCGTCCCGCTGCTGATTGCCATTCTCTGGCTATGGGGCCAACGCAGGCAGATTACTGCCCAGCGTGAAATGGTGATCAAGACGGCGATGGCGATTGTTATCAGCGTCTCGCTTTCATGGATAGTCGGCCATATTTTCCCGCACGACCGTCCGTTTGTTGACGGCTTTGGCTACAATTTCCTCCATCATGCGGCGGATGACTCCTACCCAAGCGACCACGGTACGGTAGTCTTTACTTTTGCCCTCGCGTTCCTGTTCTGGCATCGCATGTGGTCTGGCGCGGTGCTGTTTGTGCTTGCCTGCGCCATCGCCTGGTCAAGGGTCTATCTTGGCGTACACTGGCCGATGGATATGCTGGGGGGTTTGCTGGTGGGCTTCTGTTCATGCATGCTGTCGCAAATGATCTGGAATCTTACCGGCGTGCAGATCTACAAACGTCTGCATCAGATTCACCGCTTCTGCTTTGCACCGCTGATTCGCCGGGGCTGGGTGCGTGACTAAGCGGCGAACGGCAGGTAATATCTGCTCTGACACAAACGGCGGATGGCGCAGGCTTATCCGCCCAACGATTTAAAAACCCGGCAACGCCGGGTTTTTACTGTTCAGAGGGCATTATGGAAACCCGGCGCGACGAACGCATTACCCGCCTGATTCAGGCGCTTAAACGCAGCGACAAAATCCATCTGAAAGAGGCAGCCCGGCTGCTTGGCGTATCAGAGATGACCATCCGCCGCGATCTCAACGCTGAAGCCGGGCCGGTCGTCCTTTTAGGCGGCTACGTTGTGCTTGAACCGCGCAGCGCTTCTGCCAGCCACTATCTGCTAAGCGACCAGAAAACGCGCCATGTCGAGGAGAAGCGTCAGGCTGCACGCAGGGCTGCCGCCATGATCCGTCCTCATCAAACCCTGTTCTTCGACTGCGGTACCACCACGCCTTACATTATTGAAGCGCTGGATGACGACCTGCCCTTCACCGGCGTTTGCTACTCCCTGAATACTTTCCTTGCCCTGCAGGATAAGCCCAACTGCCGCGTCATCTTAAGCGGCGGCGAGTTCCACGCCAGCAATGCGATATTCAAGCCGATTAACTTTCAGGAGTGCCTGAGCAACCTCTGTCCGGATATCGCCTTTTTCTCTGCGGCCGGGCTGCACACGCGTCACGGTGCGACCTGTTTTAATCTGGATGAGCTGCCGGTGAAGCATTGGGCGCTGTCGATGGCGCAAACGTGCGTGCTGGTGGTGGATGGGAGCAAGTTTGGCAAGGTGCGCCCGGCCTGCATGGGGCCGCTATCGTCGTTTCATACCATTATCAGTAACGAAAAGCCCGCCGCGGAGTTTATAGAACACGCCGCGGCGGAAGCTATCAGTCTGGTGTGGTGATCAGGAGAACCAGCTGCCAAACCAGCTGTGGAATTTCATTAGTACAAAGTCCCACATACGGCTGAAGAAGCCACCTTCTTCCACGGCCTCCATCACCATCAGCGGGCGCTGTTCAACGACTTTACCGTTGAGCTGGAAGTTAATCTTACCGACCACCTGCCCTTTCTTCAGCGGCGCGGTCAGCTGGGGCTGATCCAGGGTAAAGCTGGCCTTCAGATTTTTCAGCTGCCCACGAGGAATGGTCACTGAACCCGCTTCGCCTGCCCCCAGCTTCACTTCGCTGGCATCGCCAAACCAGACGCGCTGCGTCACGAAGGTGGCGTCTGGCTTAATCGGGGTGACGGTTTCAAAGAAGCGGAAGCCCCACGTCAGCAGCTTTTCGCTCTCGTTAAAGCGAATACGGTCAGTTTTGGTGCCCAGCACAACGGAAATCAGGCGCATATCACCCTGAGTGGCGGAGGCGACCAGATTGTACCCGGCCCCCGCCGTGGTGCCGGTTTTCATGCCATCGACGTTAAGATTTGAGCTCCACAACAGACGGTTGCGGTTAGGCTGTTTGATCTTATTAAAGGTGAACTCTTTCTCTTTGTGGATGGCGTACTCATCGGGCACGTCGTGGATCAGCGCCTGGCCCAGCAGCGCCATGTCACGCGCGGTACTGAACTGGCCTGGGGCATCAAGCCCGTGCACCGTTTTAAAGGTGGTGCTGGTGAGTTTCAGCTTCTGGGCGTAGTTGTTCATCAGGCTCACGAAAGAGTCCTGGCTGCCCGCGACGTAATCCGCAATAGCAATGCTTGCATCGTTGCCCGACTGGACGATCACGCCTTTGTTCAGATCTTCTACCGAGACAAGATCGCCCGGTTTCAGGAACATCAGCGAAGATCCGCGCAGCACCGGGTTACCGGTAGCCCAGGCGTCTTTGCCAATGGTGACCATATCGGTGAGATGAATTTTGCCTGCTTTCAGCGCCTGGCCGACAACGTAGCTGGTCATCAGCTTTGTCAGACTGGCGGGATCGAGTTTTTCGTCGGCGTTACCTTCCGCCAGCACTTTACCGCTGGCGTAGTCCATCAATATCCAGGCTTTCGCCTCTACCTGCGGCGCATTCGCCGGCTGTTCTTCCGCTATTGCTGGCGCTGCAAGCAATAAAAGGGTCGTCCCTGCAAGCATTGCTCGTAACGACGCTGGGATTTGCAAAATCTTCATAAAACCACCCGAGTATCCATTCAAAAAAATCACGACGCGCGCCGCACTCATTGTTTCAAGTTGTAAGTAAGCTAACGTGCGAGCCCGCTTAAAGAAACATGGCATTGGTAAAGTTTATTAAGTTTATTCGATATTTTGCGCACATGCCGCAGTCGCACTTATTTTTTTATCGCCTGTGGTAGTGCTATGGTGTTTTCTTAAACGAAACGCAGAGCAGATCACACTAACCAGGAGCTTGTATGATAACCGTTTGGGGCAGAGACAATTCAACCAATGTGAAGAAGGTGCTTTGGTGTCTGGAAGAGCTGGGCGAAAAATATCATTCCATTCCTGCCGGCGGGAAATTCGGTAAAACGCACGATGCTGAATATCTGGCTATGAATCCTAACGCGCTGATCCCGTGCATCCACGACGATGCTACCGATCTGACGCTTTGGGAATCCAACACCATTGTCCGCTACCTGGCAGCACAGTACGGCAGGAAAACGCTTTGGGTGGAAGAGCCGGCGGCGCGTGCAAGCGGTGAGAAGTGGATGGACTGGTCAGCAACGCTGGTTCCGCCTTACCGCGGCGTGTTTATGAGCCTGGTGCGTACCGCGCCTGAGCTGCGCGACCAGAAGCTGATTGAAGAGAGCATCGCCCAGTGCGACGCGCTGTTTGGCATTCTGGATGCAGAACTGGCGAAGCAGCCGTGGCTGAGCGGCTCAGCTTTTGGGCCTGCGGATATCGCGCTGGGACCTTCAGTTTACGCGTTACTCAATCTGGATATTCAGCTGGGGCCACACGTTAACCTGCATCGCTGGTATCAGCAGTTGACCCAGCGCCCGGCATTTCAGAAAACCGTCATGATCCCCCTGAGCTAACTTTTTGGGCTGAGCTTCAGCAGCTGCCCATCAGATTCGTCGGTCAGGACGTACAGGTAGCCGTCCGGGCCGACGCGTACATCCCTTATTCGCTGTTGACGATCCTCAAGCAGGCGCTGCTGGCCCGTCACCTTGTCGCCCCTGAGCGTCAGCTCAATCAGATTTTCCTCCTTCAGCGCACCGATGAACAGCTTGCCTTTCCACTGGGGGAATTTATCGGCGTTATAGAACGCCATACCGCTTACCGCAGGCGAAACTTTCCAGTAATGGCCCGGCTGTTCGGTACCGGCCACGATCTCCCCTTTAGCTTCCGGGACGGCTAAACCGCTGTAGTTGATGCCCCACGTAGCAATCGGCCAGCCATAGTTTTTACCGGCCTGCGGAATGTTAATTTCATCGCCACCGCGCGGGCCATGTTCGTTCAGCCAGAGCTCACCGTTTGCAGGATTGATAGCCAACCCCTGCGGATTGCGATGACCATAGGACCAGATCTCCGCCCTCACCCCCGGCTTACCGACAAACGGGTTATCTTTCGGCAGCGAACCATCTTCGTTCAGGCGCACTACCTTGCCCTGAAGTTTGTTGAGATCCTGGGCGGCAGGACGCTGGTTATTTTCGCCAAGGGCGATAAAAAGATGCCCTTTTCCATCAAATGCCATCCGCCCGCCAAAGTGGTTACCTGTAGAGAGTTTGGGCTGCTGGCGGAAAACAACTTTGAAATCCTCAAGGCGCTGGAAATCCGGGCTGAGTATGCCGTAGCCCACGGCGGTTCCCGCTTTATCATCATCGCCCGCTTCTGCATAGCTGAGCCATACCCTGCGGCTCTTTGCAAAATCAGGTGCCAGCACCACGTCAAACAGCCCCCCTTGCCCGTGGGCCCAAACCTTAGGGACACCGCTTATAGGGTCGCCTGGTCCCTCCCCAGGCTGCCAGCGGCGCAGCTGACCGTCGCGGAGCGTGATAAGCATACCTTTATTCTCCGGCAGGAATGCCAGCGACCAGGGATGATCGAGCTTGCTTTGCAGGACGTCGACATTAACCCCTGCGGCACAGGTGAAACCTGTTGTCAGAAAGAGAACAGAAGCGATGAGGGTCCGGGTCGGCATGGCTATCTCCTTTGCGGGTAACAGAATAAGGGTAGCCGCCCGACTTCCAGGCAGAGGTATTTTTACACAACCTTAAACAGCTTGATGGGGAGCCCCCCCCTTTTGACGCCTTGTCAGGCATCGATGGCTAGCTGGACGGTGTGGAGCTCGTTCAGGCTGTCTGAAAGCTGATGGAGACAGCTTTCAAGTTTATCGGCATCGATGGCAATATAATGCGGACAGTCATGCCGCCCGGTCATCAGTGAGATAGCGGCGGCAGAAAGCGCTGCAATTCCCCGCTCGAATGAAGCAGCCTGGTGGGCCGCAAGGCTTGCGGTAAACGTGGGGGCCTGCTCGCGATACTCATGACAAACCTCAAACAAGCTGTCACGCAGCTTTTCGCTTTCGGTCACCGACATGTATCCCTTTGCGCGTCGCAAAGAAAGATAGGACGAAACATCGGCCTGCGCTGCGACCATTTTTTTCAGCAGATAGCGTTCGATTGTGCTCCTGGACATACCTTTTTCCCTCCCTTTGTGAACTGATAAAACCCACATAGAGTATGGTTATATTTTAGGCGGCCAGAGGTGTTTTTGCGGGGATTCTTGATCCACCGCAATCACATTTACAGAAGGGAATAACGACCGCTAAACGTCAGAGAGAGGCGTTTTTCGAGCAGGTTGAGGCTACGTTTTGCTCGCGCCACATTTGGCGCAGCACACTGTGCCCCAGGTTGTTTTGCCAGGTAAAACTATTTTGCAACACGACAATCGCAAAGTGATGCTGCCGGTCAATACCAATATAGCTGGAGTAGCCGCCGATATAGCCCACCTGGTAGGTAATGGTCTGTTCATCGAAGCTGTCGCTGACCCAGGCGATATTTGCCGCCTCTTTCTTGCGCGGATAATAAACTTTCATGCTGTCAGCCATGGCTTTATCCAACTCGGCATTTCCGCTGCCGTTGAGATGGGCGGCAGCAAAGGTCAGCAGGTCAGCGGTATCGGTATAAAGGCCCCCAGCTCCCAGCATATTGCCGGTGAACTGCCAGTCGGGAACGACCTGTCCGGTAGGGATAAACTTAGGCTGGCTTCCCGCGTGACCGATGGCCCGGAGTGGAAAGGCCTTTAAGGACTGCGGCGTGAAACTGGTATTTTGCATACCCAGCGGCTGAAAGAGCAAATCGTGGGCTAATTTATCCGCACGCTGCCCTGTCTGGTACTTAAGCACATAATCCAGTATCGCGTAGCCCAGATTAGAATAACGTGGCTCATTGCGGGATGGTCTGGAGAAAGTCGCCAGATCGTCAATGACGTGGTCGCTATCAAGGTGCGGATAAAAATTCTCACCGTTGCCAAGATAGCGAACAAAAGCAGCTAACATTGGCAGGTCCATCGTCTGACGCGGAAGGCCCGAGGTGTGCGTCACGAGTTGCAACAGGGTAATCTGCTTCGCATCTTCGCTAAGCGGGGTGCCAGGCGGCAGCAATTGTTCAAGCGTATCAGACCAGTGCAGCCGCCCCTGCGCAACCAGTACCGCCGTGGTTTCAGCGGTCATGCCTTTGCTCAGTGACCCCACCGCAAACAGCGTATCTTTTTTAACAGGATAATGTTGCTCACTGTCCGTCACGCCAAATTGCCAGTAGTGCCGCTGATTATGGGCATCGATCACCCCAACCGCCATTCCCGGTGAACGCAGGTCTACCATTTCTGGCAGCCAGCTGTTGATATCACGTGGCTGTGAGTCCCCACAGGCACGCTGTGCCAGCTGTGGCGCTTCCGCTTCGGGCGCCACGTTAGAAAGCGTACCGCATCCGGTCAGCAATACGCCGGAAATGACTAACAGTACTGCTGCAGGCCTCAAAGCCATGACTCTTTTTTCACGCACGTTTACTCATCATAAATGCTTCAAATTAGTTAGCTGCAACGCAAGGCTTAGCGCTCAGCTCAACCAGTAACGTTCGGTCATTACCGGTTTTTTTAACGGCAAGATTACTGCTGTGATAGCGATAAAGTGCCTGGCCACCGCTCATATTCTGATAGGAGTAACGTCTGCCGTTATACCAGGCGTAATCGCCATCAAGCGCCAGTTTTTCACCACCGCAGACAAACTTCTGGGCGGTATCCGGCGGCGTGTTCAGCGGAGTAGGGATAACGTTACAGGCGGACAGCAATAGCAATCCGGCGAAAAGACCGATAATAGTGGTAATCTTGCGCATTTCTTCATCCTTTTAAGGTTCGTTAACATCCGGGCAAAGCGGCAGTGATAATAAAGCGTACCGCCCTGCCGGGCAAAATAAGAGATGTCGCAAAACACCAGAAAAGGATGAATCGTCATGCTTAAGAAACCCATCCTTGCGGTACTGCCCGCTTTCCGCAAACCTGAGCCGGAAGGAAAAAGTTAGCCTGGTAACGAAATCGTGGGCGGATAATAATGGTTTCAGCATTGCGTTTTTAACATTTAGAGCTCCTCTCAGCGTGCTGAGTTCAGCTCATTGTGCTTGTAACAAATAGCTCACATCCAACAGGCCTTATCATACTTATAAAATCCCAGATTCAAGAAGTTTATATTTAAACAACTTAAATTCACTCGTGAAGCGATTTGATTTCAAAGAGTTACTGATTGGTTTACGCGTATTAACTCCGTGTGGTATAGGGTATTATCATTAAAACATTGTTTTTTTATCTTAGGCCCGTTACATTTTGATCACCTGAGTGCTTCGCTAGCCATATTAGCCCTATTGATAAACGATCACGCCATTTATCAAGTTATCAATCCATTATTTGAAATAGCGAGTAATCCACTGTTAACCTTATAAGCGTGTAAAAAATCGCCATGCATAATAATATAGACTTATCTCTTCTGAAAGTTATCAGCACGCTCGTAAGTTGTGGTAGTGTAACGAAAACAGCCGAAATCCTTAATGTTTCACCTGGGGCTATCAGCTACTCTCTTAATAAAGCGAGATTCCAGACCGGGGCGCATCTTTTCATTCGAACACGAACGGGAATGAAACCCGATTCAACGGCACTGGAATTAAGTCTTCGCTATCAAAAATTCAATTCCAGCCTCAGCGATAAAAATGAATCAGAATCCGCCTTACAGCGTGAAGAATTAACCTTCAATACCTTCTCACTTATTGAACTGATGCTGGCACCCGCCATGCCACAGATTGCAGAAGATCGGCCCTTATTCCGCCATATTTTTCGTCCCTACATGAATAGTGTTCCGGAAAGAATAAGATTACTCAGAGAGCGCGAAATAGATATTGATATTGGCTCAAAACTCCCTGCTGACTCAATGATCGGTAAAACGAAATTATTCTCATCTAAAGTAGCTATCGTGGCGAGTGCAAAAAACCGTCATATCGGTTCTGAGTTTACCCTGAAAGACTGGTACAGCCATCAGCATGCCGTCTGGTCAGAAATGGTAGATTATTATACAAAAGATATTACGCAATCCGGGACAGTACTAAAACATTTTGAAGCCCGCAAAATATCAGTGATTTCTGGCAGCATTATTAACATGCTCACTTTTTGCGCCGCGACAGACTGCATTATGGTTGTGCCTGCTTATTGTGTGCCGATACTTGAGAAAAAATTTGACCTGCGAAGCTATTCAATGCCTGAAGAAATTGAGACATGGTATGACTGCTTTGTGCATTTCAATTTGCAACTGGTTGAAGAATCAACCGTCATCGATTATGTACACAATATGATCGGTAAAGTTAAAAGTTTATATGGTTGAAGAGCATAAAAGCTATTGCAACGCATTAAGGAATAGTAATGGACGATTTGAATATTAAGCAGCTAGCCATCATCAATGCAGTTATTGAGTGTAAAAGCGCAGCGCTCGCGGCGCAAAAATTAAATATTTCGCCTTCAGCAATCAGCTACACGCTTAATCAAGCACGTAAGATTACCGGCATGAAGCTTTTCACACGAACGGCTAAAGGATTAACCGCAAACCCTGAAGTTTTTGAGCTACAAAAACAATATCAGCAGATATCCTCTCTTAATTCCTCGCGCAGTGACTTCATTATTACGACCTATTCGCCAATAGAAATGATTCTCTCTCAGCATCTTTATAAGGTGATGAATCACTCGGAAACAACCTCGCTACGCTTCATTACTATGGATTGTAATGAAGAAAACAGACTGGTGAAACTGAAGCACCGCGAGGTGGATATTGATATTGGCGGAAAATTGCCTGATGACAAATCTATTATCTGCGCCCACTACCTGCATTCTGAAGTTTGCGTTGTAGTGAATGCAGCTCATCCGACGATTGGTAAAAGCTTCTCATTAGCAGACTGGCAGCAGAACCAGCATTTACGCTGGCGTCGGGATATAGGAAGCATTGCGGACATTCTTGACGGTCTGAAATCCTCCGAAACATTGATGATGGTTCGTGACATCGCCTACGAGAGTGCAAACCTTCTCACTCTGGCGGCCATTTGTTCGCAAAGTCCTTATATTATGTTAATACCGAAGCTATTCCTGCCATCCTTGAAAAAAATATTCCCGTTAAAACACTTTGACCTGCCTGATGGTCATTCCTTAACCTTTGACTGTTACATTCATTATCATCGCTCGATGGCAGCTAACATCAATCAGCTGGCGCTTCACGATGCTTTTGAATCAAGCTAAGGATACGATGGCCTCTGTTCATGACAAGTCATAACGTAATGATAATATAGTTTAGAGTGATTAATTAATCAGTACGTCAGCCTGTCATTTCGATATCGATAATTTAATATCGACTGGAATCATAACAATCGACAACACAATGCTGTTTTTTTAAATTACTATTTTAGCATTTCAACGGGTTTATAGGGTTTACCTGTCCCCCTATACAATATAAGGTTAAACGAATCCCTGATAATCAACAGAATTAGGGGTTCCTCGCACCACATTCAGAAAACTGCAATGAGTTTTTACGCTTTGCAATACAAGGTTTATTAAATGAAATTCGATGTAATAAGTGACAACTATTTCTATTGCGAAGGTATAAAGTCGCCTCAGACTGAGGTGCATTATGTCCTTAGCACACAGGATATTGATCATTTTTTTTCTCAGTTCGAACAAAATAACCACTTGATAATTGCTGTTGAAAACATGCACTTACGAGGAATGGCTATCGATCTTTGCCGCGCGTCACAAACGAAATACGTTGTCCTGCTGGAAGATATGATTAAAAACGACTGGTTTGAAATCGATAACGTTATCTATTTTTCAATGGATTGTTCGCAACAACATATTCGTAAAATAATAACATCTCCGGTGATGAACAAAGGGGACAAACTAACGCAACGTGAACTGGATATTCTGCCGCACGTGCATTTAAACAACACGACCATGGCAACCAAACTGAACCTGTCGCAGAAAACAGCCAGCGGTTACAAAATCATTCTCAAGCGCAAGCTGAAGATGAAGGCTTTCAACTCATTGGCCCTTGCGCGGATGAAGAATGCCATCATGTGCACCGACGTCGACGATCAGGGCTATCTGGTCTCTTAATAAGCGCCATTTTTAATCAACAAACGCTTAGCATTACTATCACCAAAGCATCCGCTGTTGGATATGGTTTTTAGTGAGGCCAATGCTAAGCGCTTTATCTGCTCCCCCGCGCCCTCAGACATAATAGTAGAGCCGTCTAAAAAACCCGTGTAAAATCGCCCGGTTTTTTTCTCTGTTTACTTTGTGAGCGTACACCCATGCATCAACCCCGTATTGGCTTTGTCTCTCTCGGCTGTCCTAAAAATCTTGTTGATTCAGAACGTATTCTTACCGAATTACGCACCGAAGGTTACGATGTGGTGCCGAGCTATGACGATGCCGACATGGTTATTGTCAATACCTGTGGTTTCATCGACAGCGCCGTACAAGAATCGCTCGAAGCGATCGGTGAAGCGCTGAATGAAAATGGCAAGGTCATTGTGACCGGGTGCCTGGGGGCGAAAGAAGATCAAATCCGTGAGGTCCATCCTAAGGTGCTCGAAATCACCGGGCCGCACAGCTATGAGCAGGTTTTAAAACATGTTCATCATCACGTACCAAAACCTATACATAATCCTTTCCTGAGTCTCGTACCGGAGCAAGGCGTCAAGCTGACTCCTCGTCACTACGCCTATCTTAAAATTTCCGAAGGCTGTAACCACCGCTGCACCTTCTGCATTATTCCATCTATGCGCGGCGATCTGGATAGCCGTCCTGTTGGCGACGTGCTGGCCGAAGCCAAACGCCTGGTCGATGCGGGCGTGAAAGAGCTGTTAGTGATTTCCCAGGACACCTCCGCCTACGGCGTAGATGTCAAACACCGCACTGGTTTTTATAACGGTGAGCCGGTGAAAACCAGCATGGTTAGCCTGTGCGAGCAGCTCTCGAAATTAGGTGTGTGGACGCGTTTGCACTACGTTTACCCTTACCCTCACGTAGATGAGGTTATCCCGCTGATGGCGGAAGGCAAAATCCTGCCGTATCTGGATATTCCTCTTCAGCACGCCAGCCCGCGCATCCTCAAGCTGATGAAGCGCCCCGGCAGCGTAGACCGCCAGCTCCAGCGTATTAAGCAGTGGCGTGAGATTTGCCCGGATCTGACTTTGCGTTCAACCTTTATCGTCGGCTTCCCGGGGGAAACGGAAGAAGACTTCCAGCTGCTGCTCGACTTCCTGAAGGAAGCCCGTCTGGACCGCGTTGGCTGCTTTAAGTACAGCCCGGTGGAAGGCGCGACGGCGAATGAACTGGCAGACCAGGTGGCGGAGGATGTGAAAGAAGAGCGCTGGAACCGCTTTATGCAGCTGCAACAGCAAATCTCCGCGCAGCGTCTGCAGGAAAAGGTTGGCCGCGAAATCATGGTCATCGTGGACGAAGTGGATGAAGAAGGCGCGATTGGCCGCAGCATGGCTGACGCCCCGGAAATCGACGGTGCGGTATACCTGAACGGAGAAAGCAAACTGAAACCGGGCGACGTCGTTCGCGTGAAGGTTGATAACGCCGACGAGTACGATTTGTGGGGAAGCGTGGTTTAACACGTCAGCGGCGGGTGGCGCTTGCCCGCCCTGCTCCTCTGTGTACGTTGCATCAACGCCCCCTCACAATCATCCCTTTATTTTCGGATCCAGAGCATCCCGCAGCCCGTCTCCCAGCAGGTTAAACGCCAGCACCGTCAGGAAAATGGCCAGGCTTGGGAAAAGCGCAACATGCGGGGACATCACCATATCTGCCCTCGCTTCGTTCAGCATCGCACCCCACTCGGGCGTAGGCGGCTGCGCCCCAAGACCAAGAAAGGACAGGCTTGCCGCTGAGATGATCGACGTCCCGATACGCATCGTGAAATAGACCACGATGGATGAAACGGTGCCGGGTAAAATATGGCGAAAAATGATGGTCCAGTCAGATGCCCCGATACTGCGTGCCGATTCAATATATGTCTGGTGCTTCAGAACCAGAGTATTTCCACGCACCAGACGGGCAAATGCAGGAATGCTAAAAATGGCCACGGCGATAATCACGTTGGCCATGCCGCTGCCCATGATGGCAACCACAGCGATAGCAAGAAGGATCCCCGGGAAGGCAAAGAGCACGTCACAGATGCGCATAATCACCCGGTCCCACCAGCCTTCGTAATACCCTGCCAGCAGGCCGAAAAATGTTCCAGTTAGCGCACCAATCAACACTGAGAAAACGCCCGCCGCCAGCGAAATCTGCGCGCCAACCAGCACGCGGCTGAAGATATCTCGCCCCAGCGAATCAACGCCAAACCAGTGCAGTATTGACGGGCCTTCGTTCAGCCTGTCGTAGTCGAAGTAATTTTCCGCATCGAACGGGGCAATCCACGGTGCAATCAGCGCGATAATTATCAGCAGTAATACAAAGGCCCCCGCGATCATCGCCACCGGCTGCTGCCGCAGCCGACGCAGAAACTCATGCCACGGCGTGCGTACACCGTCCGGGCGGACAAGGGGCATGGCATTAAGTACAGCCTGACGTCGCCAGTTAAATAGTCGCATCCTTACTTGTACCTGATTGCAGGGTTAATGGCCGCATAGAGCAGATCCACCACCAGATTAATGACAATAAACTCCAGCGAGAACAGCAGCACTTCCGCCTGGATAACCGGGTAATCACGCATTTCAACAGAGTCCACCAGCAGACGCCCCAGCCCCGGCCAGTTAAAGACCTTTTCCACCACGATTGAACCGCCAAGCAGGAAGCCGAACTGCAGCCCCATCATGGTGACAACCGGGATCATCGCATTGCGCAGACCATGCTTTATCACCACCAGCGCCTCACTCACTCCTTTGGCGCGAGCCGTCCGCATGTAATCCTCTTGCAGGACGTCGACAAATGAGGCGCGCGTGAAGCGAGCCATGACCGCAGCTACCGCGGCTCCCAGAGTAATGGATGGCAAAATATAGTGCTGCCAGGTATCGGCACCAACGGTAGGTAGCCAGCCGAGCTCGACGGAAAAGACCTGCATTAACAACATACCGAGCGCAAAGGCCGGGAAAGAAATACCGGAAACGGCAATCGTCATACTGAGTCTGTCCGGCCAGCGATTTCGCCAGACGGCGGAGACGATACCGGTGAACAGCCCGAACATCACCGCCCATACCATGCTGGTGAGGGTCAGCCATAGCGTTGGCATGAAGCGGCTGGCGATCTCTTCGGAGACCGGGCGATGCGACACCATCGAGGTGCCAAAGTCACCCTGCACGACATTGGCAATAAAATGCAGGAACTGCTGCCAGAGCGGAAGATCCAGCCCCAGCTGAGTACGCACCAGGTTGATCACCTCCGCATCCGCTTCCGGCCCGGCGATGATCCGCGCAGGATCGCCCGGCAGCAGGTGAACAAACAGGAACACCAGTACCGCCACAATCAGCAGCGTCGGGATCAGGCCCAGCAGGCGTTTGAGGAAATAATTAAACAAGGAAGCTCCGTTCACGTAGGGCGAGTAGCGCAACCGCTACCCGCCATATTCCCGGTGGATAACGCTTGCGCTTATCCACCCTACAACACCAGCTCCGGGGCTATTTCAAATCCGCTTCATCAAAGCTAAACCCGGTATCCGGCATCACATAGAAACCAGTGAGGTTTTTGCTATGGGCGGAAACCAGCTTCTCCACCACCAGCGGCACCCACGGAGACTCTTTCCAGATCGTATCCTGAGCGTCCTTATAGAGCTTCGCTTTCTCGTCACGATGGGTGGTTTTCAGCGCGTTCGTCAGATCTTTATCCACTTTCGGATTGCTGTAGAAGGCGGTGTTGAAAAGCGTAGGCGGCCAGTTTTGCGAGGCAAACAGCGGCGACAGCGCCCAGTCCGCTTCGCCGGTGGAGGCCGTCCAGCCGGTATAGAACATTCTCACGCCGCTTTCCGCCTGGCCTTTACCCTCAACTTCGGCGGAACGCTGCCCGGCATCCATCGCCGTCACTTTCACCTTAATCCCCACCTGCGCGAGCTGCTGTTGGGTAAACTGAAGGACTTTCTGCGCGGTACTGTGGTTGTGGGACGACCAGAGCGTTGTTGTAAAGCCGTTCGGGAACCCGGCCTCTTTCAACAGCGCTTTTGCCTTAGCGGGATCGTACGGCCACGGTTTGAATTTTTCCGCGAAGTCGATTGAAGGCGGCACGACGCCCTCCGCCGGCGTTGCGTAACCTGCAAAGGCAACTTTCACCAGCGCCTGGCGGTTAATGGCGTAATTAATGGCCTCGCGTACTTTTGGATTGTCGAACGGCTTCTGGGTCACGTTCATGCTGATGTAGCGCTGCATGATGGACGGTGACGCAACCAAATCCAGCTTGTCGTTTTTCTCCAGGCGCGCGGCCTGCTCGTAAGGGATAGGGAAAGCAAACTGCGCTTCACCGGTTTGCAGCATTGCCGCACGGGTGTTGTTATCCACGACCGGACGCCAGGTGATGGTATCAAGTTTTGGCAGCCCCGGCTTCCAGTAGCCGGCAAACTTTTTCACCTTCACAAAATCAGTCTGATTCCAGGTGTCGAGCTGATACGGGCCGGTACCCACCGGGTGGAAACCAATATCGTTGCCGTATTTTTTCAGCGCCGCAGGGGAAATCATCGCCGTCGCCGGGTGGGCAAGGATATTGATAAACGCCGAGAACGGCTGTTTCAGCGTGATTTTTACCGTGCTGGCATCCACCGCTTCGGTTTTAGCAATCGCCTTGTAGAGGTTATAGCGCTTCAGATGATTGTCCGGGTTGCTGGCACGGTCGAGGTTAATCTTCACCGCCTCAGCGTTAAAGTCTGTCCCGTCCTGGAACTTCACACCCGAACGCAGCTTAATGGTGTAAACCAGCCCGTCGTCAGAAACTTTATAACTTTCCGCCAGCACATTTTGCAGCTTCATGTCTTTATCCAGGCCAAACAGCCCCTGATAAAACGACTTAGCCACCGCCTGAGAAAGCGTGTCGTTGGCATCATACGGGTCAAGCGTCGTGAAATTGGAGGCAACGGCTACCACAACATCTTTGGCAGCGAACGCCGGCGCGGCGAGGACGGAGGACGCAAGGCCCGCCGCCAGCAGCCATTTTGTATGCATGTTCAGTGTCATTCTTATTCTCCTGTTGTCCCTGCCTAAATATGGTTATCACTGGTGCCAATCGGGTGGCGGGCGACAAAGTGCCCGGGCCCAACGGCAATCAGCGGCGCCACGTACGGATCGTCCCCAACGCTGCGTGTATTGCTGGGGATCTCATCGGAAAGCAAAACGGGTTTCGCCCGACGGTGCGTCGGATCGGCCACCGGCACGGCAGCCATCAGCCTGCGGGTATAAGGATGCTGTGGGTTTTCAAATACCTCACGACGCGGGCCAATCTCTACAATTTGTCCCAGGTACATCACCGCAACCCGGTGGCAGATCCGCTCCACCACGGCCATATCGTGGGAAATAAACAAAAAGGCGATGCCAAATTCACGCTGTAAATCGAGCAGCAGATTGATGATTTGCGCGCGGATGGACACGTCCAGCGCCGAAACGGACTCATCGGCAATCACCACTTTAGGATTCAGCGCCAGCGCCCGCGCAATGCAAATGCGCTGTCGCTGGCCGCCGGAGAACTCGTGCGGATAGCGCCACGCGTGCTCCGGCAAAAGCCCTACTCGTTCCAGCAGCCACGCCACCCGCCGCTCTGCTTCTGCTCTCGGCATCACGTTATGCACCAGCAAAGGCTCCATAACGGAATAGCCCACGGTCAGACGTGGGTCGAGGGAGGCATAGGGATCCTGGAAGATAAATTGAATGTCTTTACGAATGTGCTGCATTTGCGCATTGGGTAAGTTATCGATGCGCTGGCCATTAAAATGGATGCTGCCGCCCTGATTCTCAACCAGACGCAGCAAAGCTCGCCCGGTGGTTGATTTGCCGCTGCCGGATTCGCCCACCAGCCCCAGCGTTTCGCCAGGCCATAAATCGAAACTCACTTTTTCTACCGCATGAACTTGCTTCGTCACACGATTCAGAATGCCGCTGCGGATGTCGAAACGAGTGGTCAGTTCTTTCACCTCAAGGACTGGCGTCGCCCCTTCGGGGATCGTGTTCTGTTCGGTTTCCGGTTCGGACTTATCCGGGTCGCTCGGATTAAGCAAAGGAAATTTGCGCGGGAGATCCTGGCCTGCCATAGCTCCCAGACGCGGCACGGCGGAGAGCAGAGCTTTGGTATAAGGATGAACGGGCGCACGAAATATTTGCTCAACGCTGCCCGTTTCTACCGCTTCACCGCCGTACATCACCAGCACGCGGTCCGCGATGTCCGCCACCACGCCCATATCGTGGGTGATAAAAATAACGCCCATCTCCATTTCATCCTGCAAGACGCGGATAAGCTGGAGGATCTGCGCCTGGATAGTCACATCCAGCGCCGTCGTGGGTTCATCGGCAATCAATACCGCCGGTCGGCACGAGAGGGCCATGGCAATCATGACACGCTGGCGCATACCGCCGGAGAGCTGATGAGGGTAGCGCCCAAGAATGGCTTTCGCCTCAGGGATACGCACGCGTTCGAGCATGCGCTGGGCTTCCAGCATGGCCGCCCGTTTATCCAGCCCCTGATGCAGGCGAATAGACTCGGCGATTTGCTCGCCCACCGGGAAGACCGGATTCAGTGAGGTCATCGGCTCCTGGAAGATCATGGCGATATCCGCGCCGCGCACTCCCCGCATCTGCGAGTTGCTCAGTTCATTCGGCCTGATAACCTGTTTGTTGCGACGGCGCAAAAGAAATTCATCGCCAGACACCTGCCCGCCGGACTGTTCCAGCAAGCGCATCAGCGCCAGCGCGGTGACCGATTTCCCTGAGCCAGACTCCCCGACAATCGCCAGCGTTTCCCCGCGTTTAAGATCGAAAGAAAGCTTGCGCACCGCATCGCTGAACACCTTGTCCTGGCGGAAACGGATGCTCAGATTGCGGATCGACAACACGCGATCGTCCGGCAGTTCATGGCTATGCGGCATCAACGCTCCTGGTCACGGTAGATTCCTACGCTTGGAGCATCACCTGCATAACCATAGCCACGGTACATCCCCTCGCTGTTGAACGGCAGCGCTACGTTACCCTCATTGTCGATAGCGATAGCGCCACCGACTCCGTTCAGCGCCGGGAGTTTTTCCATGATGACGCGTTCGGTGGCCTGGTGGAGGCTAAGCCCACCGTATTCCATAAGGGCCGCGATGTCGTACGCCGCAAGCGTGCGCATAAAGACTTCGCCAGTACCGGTACAAGAGACGGCAACGTTGGCGTTATTAGCGTAGCAGCCCGCGCCCACGATCGGTGAATCACCCACCCTGCCCGGCAGTTTATTGGTCATACCGCCGGTGGACGTGGCGGCAGCCAGATTACCGAATTTATCCAGCGCCACGGCACCCACGGTGCCAAATTTGTGGTCAGGATCGAGAGGTTCATGGCTGGAATGATCCAGCACGGTTTGATGATTTTCCCGCGCCCGCTGAAGTTGCTCCCAGCGTTCTTCGGTGGAAAAAATCTCCGATGACACAGGTTCCAGACCGTGTTGCTGAGCAAATGTCTCTGCGCCTTCACTGATTAACAGCACGTGGGGGCTGTGTTCCAGCACCGCACGCGCGGCAAGAATGGGGTTACGGATATGGCTTACACCCGCAACGGCTCCCGCGTTCAGCGTATTGCCATCCATCACACAGGCATCCAGCTCGTGGGTACCCGCATGGGTAAACACCGCGCCGATACCCGCATTAAATAACGGATTCTCTTCCAGCAGGCGAACGGCCTCGGTGACGGCATCCAGCGCGCTACCGCCAGCTTCGAGGATAGCCTGACCCGCTTCGATAATCGCCGAAAGCGCCTGGATGTACTGCTGCTCTTTCTCAGCGCTTAGCTGCGATCGAGTGATTGCACCTGCTCCGCCGTGGATGGCGATTACCGCTTTGTTCATACCGACATAGCCTTGTGATAATTGTTAGTGGCAGCGTTTTTTCTATAATTATCAGAATTGTTGCGAAATCTTCATTCGATTTTCGACTATAGAAAGATGTAAATGTGTTGTAAAGGAAATTGACCTTTTGTCGTCTCCCGAACGGAACATTCAGTCGATGCGCTTTATCTGCCATAATATGCCCCTTACTTTGCCCCCGCCGCAGGAGTTTTCATGGAATTTAACGCCGGGCTAATCCCCCTGGAAAGCGCGATGGAGCAGATGCTCTCGCGCATTGTCCCTGTCACCGAAACGCAGACCGTTCCTTTATTACAGGCTAATGGGCGCATTACCGCGCACCCTGTCACTTCGCCGATTGATGTTCCCAGCTTCGACAACTCCGCGATGGATGGCTATGCGGTACGCATCAGCGATATCGCTGCGGGCGGCGCTTTACCCGTTGCCGGGAAAGCCTTTGCCGGACAGCCTTTTACCGGTGAGTGGCCGGCTGGCACCTGCGTAAGAATCATGACCGGCGCGCCCGTGCCTGAAGGCGCAGAAGCCGTCGTCATGCAGGAGGAGGCTGAAGTGACGGAAAGTGGCGTGCGCATCAATGCGGCCGTGACTAACGGACAAAATATCCGCCTGCGTGGGGAAGATATTCGTCAGGGAGGCAGCGTGCTGCCTGCCGGGAAAAAACTGTCTGCGGCCGAACTGCCGCTCATCGCCTCGCTGGGTATCCCGAAAGTCGAAGTGGTACGAAAAGTCCGCGCGGCGGTGTTCTCCACCGGTGATGAGCTGCAGCTGCCGGGCCAGCCGCTGGGTGAAGGACAAATTTACGACACCAACCGACTGGCGGTGCATCTGATGCTCGAACAGCTCGGCTGTGAGGTTATCGATTTAGGGATTATCAAGGACGAGCCTGAAGCCCTGCGCGCGGCTTTTATCGAGGCGGACAGCCAGGCCGACGTGGTGATCAGCAGCGGCGGCGTCTCCGTCGGCGAAGCGGATTACACCAAACAGCTGCTGGAAGAGCTGGGAGAAGTCGGCTTCTGGAAGCTGGCCATCAAGCCGGGCAAACCCTTTGCGTTTGGCCGCCTGCAAAACAGCTGGTTCTGCGGCCTGCCCGGCAACCCGGTTTCCGCCGCGCTGACCTTCTATCAGCTCGTTCAGCCGTTGCTGGCTAAGCTTAGCGGCCAGCAGGGTAATGCGCTGCCGCCACGCAGCCGCGCCCGCACCGTAGGCAAACTGAAAAAAGCACCGGGTCGTCTGGATTTCCAGCGTGGGATCGTGCGCACCGGCGAAGACGGCCAGCTGGAGGTGCTCAGCACCGGCCACCAGGGTTCCCATATTTTCAGCTCGTTCAGCCAGGCCAACTGCTTTATCGTGCTGGAGCGCGAGCGCGGCAACGTTGAGGCCGGCGACTGGGTGGAGATCGAGCCGTTTAACGCGCTGTTTGGAGGCTAAGGTGGCGGAAATACTCAGCGATAGCGAAATGCTGCGCTATAACCGCCAGATTATTCTGCGTGGTTTCGACTTCGACGGACAGGAGGCGCTGAAAGCAGCGCGCGTGCTGGTCGTCGGGCTCGGCGGGCTGGGCTGTGCCGCCGCGCAGTATCTCGCGGCGGCAGGTGTGGGCCATCTCACGCTGCTGGATTTCGACACCGTTGCCCTCTCTAATTTGCAGCGCCAGACGCTGCACAGCGATGCAACGATCGGCCAGCCAAAAGTGGAGTCCGCCCGCCGCGCGCTGGCGCTCATCAATCCACATGTTTCGCTGTCGACGATAAATGCCCTGCTCGATGCGCCGCAGCTTGCCGCCGAGGTGGAAAAGCACCATCTGGTGCTGGACTGCACGGATAACGTGACCATCCGCAACCAGCTAAACCAGCGCTGCTTTAACGCCAAAAAGCCGCTGGTCAGCGGCGCGGCAATTCGTATGGAAGGGCAAATCAGCGTCTTTACGTACCAGGAAAACGAACCCTGCTACCGTTGCCTGAGCCGCCTGTTTGGCGAAAATGCGCTGACCTGCGTCGAGGCGGGCGTGATGTCACCGCTGGTAGGGGTGATTGGCTCGTTGCAGGCAATGGAAGCCATCAAGCTGCTGACCAGCTACGGCACGCCGGCGAGCGGGAAAATCGTGATGTACGATGCGATGACCTGCCAGTTCCGCGAAATGAAGCTGCCGCGTCACCCGCAGTGTGACGTTTGTGGCTCTCACTCATCATAAAGCCCCTGATTGCTGACCGCCGTATGACTCTTATTGGGACGAATACGGCGGACAGAATCCCGCACCGCAAGCGTTCCATTTAGCAGCAAGTTTCCCACTGGGGCATCAGGACGAATAAGCCGCTGTTGCAGTATATGCACGGCCTCCTCGCCCAGTTCGTCCCGCGGAACATGTACGGACGTCAGCGGCACATCATGAATGGCGGCAAGATTAAAGCCGTCGATGCTCATCACCGACATATCCTGCGGCACGCGCAGCCCTGCCTTTTGCAGGGCGCTTACCGCGCCTGCCGCCATAAAATCTCCGCCGACCAGCAGCGCGCTGGGCAATTCGCCGCGCGGCGTGCTTTGCAAAAACTCAGCGACTAACTGCTCGCTCTCTTTGGCGCTGAAACTTTGGGCGGCGATCAGATGCCGTTCTTCATCGAACGGTAAATTATGGCGCTCCCGGGCATCGCGGATACCCGCCAGGCGCAGCTCCATCGTGTAGCGCCTCAGGCAAAGCAGGTTCAGCACGCTCCGGTGGCCCAGTTCAAAAAGATAGCTGGCCGCAAAGTCGCCTGTCAGCTGATGATCCGGGGCAACGCCGGGCAGGCGCATCTTGCGGTCCCGGCAGTTAATCAGCACGCAGGGCCGGGCGAGGTCGGCCGCCAGATCGTGAATATGGGGATCGTCAATCCCCAGCAGAATCGCAGCTTCGGTCCCCTCTTCATTCATTTTGCTCAGAAAAAGGTTCGCATCGCAGTCCTGCTCTTCTAAAGCACAGTAGCGCAGCCGCACATCGTGGGGGGCCAGCGCTTTGCTGATGCCCTGAATGACACGGTAGTAAAAAACGTCTGAGCGCTCATCAAAGGCGCGCTGCGGGGCAAAAACGACAAGGCTATTAAGCAGCAGTCTCCCCGCAGCCATTCCTTTGAGCACGCCATTTTGCTCGGCGCAGCTCAGCACGCGCTGCTTCGCGGCTTCGCTGGTGTTGGCCTTACCCGCAAGCACCCGGGAAACCGTGCTGATGGAAAGCCCCGTTTGCGCCGCAATTTCAGCGATTTTTAGCTTTTTACTCATTCTGTGATCCGCGCCCATTTCATAAATGAAAAAATTTTCACCACCCCATCTTTAGCGCAAACTGCGCCTTACGTGCTTTTAAAAAGCGAATAAACGGCAGTCTGTGAAAAAATTCTCATTAATTCTCCTGTTGGACAGTTTATAACTCAATTAGTCTCAATTTGTCGAACAGGTTAAATCTGCGCGGCAAACACCTTCCAATAATAAATAGATTAATCATGTATTTAAAAACAAATTTCAACAACCCTGGTTGTTATACCAATTAGATAGATACGCTGCTACCTGGAGAACGACATGAGTCATGGCATACAACAGGACGTCACGGCGGTAAAAGCTAAACGTACCATTCGTAACCTGCGCTGGTGGGTGCTGGTGCTGTTTTTACTCGGCGTGACCGTGAACTACATTACCCGCAACTCGCTGGGGATCCTCGCCCCGGAATTAAAAACCAGCCTTGGCATTACCACCGAACAATATTCATGGATCGTCGGCGCTTTCCAGCTGGCCTACACCCTCTTCCAGCCCATTTGCGGCTGGCTGATCGACGTGATAGGCCTGAAGCTTGGCTTCCTGGTCTGCGCCGGGATCTGGGCCGTGGTCTGTATGCTGCACGCCGGTGCCGGGAGCTGGTTACAGCTTGCTATCCTGCGTTTCTTTATGGGGGGAGCAGAAGCGGCGGCAACGCCTGCCAATGCCAAAACCATCGGTGAATGGTTCCCGAAAAAAGAGCGTCCCGTTGCCGCAGGCTGGGCCGGAGTGGGCTTCTCCATCGGTGCGATGCTGGCCCCGCCGATCATCTACTTTGCGCATGCCTCTTTCGGCTGGCAGGGCGCGTTTATGTTCACCGGCGTGCTGGCCATGCTGTGGGTCATTCTGTGGTGGCTGTTCTATCACAACCCCGAGCAGCATCCGAATCTGAGCAAAGACGAACTCGCCTTCATCAAGCAGGATAACGAGCCTCCGGCGGTGCGCCTGCCCTTCCTGACCGCGCTGAAAACCGTGGGTAAAAACAAACGCTTCTACGGTATCGCCATTCCGGCGTTTATGGCCGAACCCGCCTGGGCCGTCCTGAGCTTTTGGGTGCCGCTCTATCTGGCCAGCGAGCGCGGTATGGATCTTAAGCAAATTGCCATGTTCGCCTGGCTCCCCTTCCTGGCCGCCGACCTCGGCAGCGTGGCGAGTGGCTATCTCACTAAGCTTTACACCCGCTGGTTCGGCTGTACGCGGACAAACTCGATAGTGGCAAGTTCGGTCACCGGCGCTTTCCTGATGATCTCGCTGGCCTTAGTCGCCATCACCAAAGATCCCTATATCACCATCGCGCTGATCTCCGTGGGCGGCTTCGGGCACCAGATCATCTCCTGCATGCTGAGCGCGCTGGTTGTCGATTCATTCGATAAGGGCCAGATGGCAACCGTCAACGGAATGCGTGGCTCCGCGGCCTGGATCGCCAGCTTCCTCTTCTCGCTGCTGATTGGCGTCACCGCCGACAAGATTGGCTACAACCCGCTGTTTATCGCCATGGGCTTCTTTGACCTGATTGGCGCCGTATTCCTGGTTTCTTTTATTGCTGAACGCCGCGCTAAGCGTGCCTGAAATGGATTGTGAACATGAAAACCCTGAAGAACTGGACAATGTTGAACTCTGATGCGCACCACGTTGAACTGAGCGTGGACGGCAAGCATCGACTCTGCCTGTACGTGCTGGAACAAGGGATGTTCCGTGTGCTGATTAAACGAGAAAACAAGCTGGCGCTGAACCGCACCTGGAGCATCGCGCCGCAGGATGACGTGCCATGGGAAGGCCGCAGTCGTGAAAGTCTGGAAGGCTTCTCACTGCCGGCTTTCGCGGTAGAAGAACAGGATGACACCCTGCTTATCAGCAGCGATAAACTGCGCGTGATTGTCCACCAGCCGCTTTGGCTTGCGTGGGAGTACAAGGGCGACAACGACCGGTGGCTGCCGCTGGCGAGCGACCGCCCGACCAGCGCCTACCTGCTTAACGCCCACAGCGACGGTGTGGCGCACTATCAGCGCCGCTTTAAAGATGAGAGCTATTACGGCCTCGGTGAGAAAGCGGGCCCGCTGGCCCGAACAGGCAAACGCTATGAGATGCGTAACCTGGATGCGATGGGCTATAACGCCGAATCCACCGACCCGCTCTACAAACACATTCCTTTTACTATCACGCGTCGTCCGGACGTCAGTTTTGGGATGTTCTATGACAACCTGAGCAACAGCTGGCTGGATTTAGGCAACGAGATTGACAACTACCACCTGCCCTATCGCCGCTGGCAGGCGGAATCCGGCGACGTGGATTATTACCTGTTCCTCGGCCCGAAAGTGGTGGACGTCACCAAAGCTTTCGTTCGCCTGACGGGCAAAACGCTGTTTGGCCCGAAATGGAGCCTCGGTTACAGCGGTTCCACCATGCATTACACCGATGCGCCAGATGCCCAGCAGCAGCTGATGAGCTTTATCCGCCTGTGCAAAGAGCACGCGATTCCGTGCGACTCTTTCCAGCTCTCATCCGGCTATACCTCCATCAACAATAAGCGCTATGTCTTCAACTGGAACTACGACAAAGTGCCGCAGCCGAAGGTGATGAGCCAGGCGTTCCATGACGCGGGGCTCAGGCTTGCGGCCAATATCAAACCCTGCCTGCTGCAGGATCACCCGCGCTATGGCGAAGTGGCGGAGCGCGGGCTGTTCATCAGGGATTCTGAGCAAAACGCCCCGGAACGTTCAAGCTTCTGGGACGACGAAGGCTCACACCTCGATTTCACCAATCCGGAAACCGTGAAGTGGTGGCAGCACGGGGTCACTACCCAAATACTGGAGATGGGTATCGACGCCACCTGGAACGATAACAATGAGTTCGAAGTGTGGGACGGCGAAGCGCGCTGCCACGGCTTTGGCGAAGAGATTGCCATCAAAAACATTCGCCCGGTGATGCCGCTGCTAATGATGCGAGCCTCCCTGGAAGCCCAGCAGGCATTTGCGCCTGACAAGCGCCCGTATTTGATTTCCCGTTCAGGTTGCGCCGGGATGCAGCGCTACGTGCAAACCTGGAGCGGGGACAACCGCACCAGCTGGAATACGCTACGCTATAACACCCGCATGGGCGTAGGCATGAGCCTGTCAGGGCTGTACAACGTAGGCCACGACGTCGGTGGCTTCTCCGGCGATAAACCAGATGCTGAATTATTCGTGCGCTGGGTTCAGAACGGTGTGATGCACCCGCGCTTCACCATCCACTCCTGGAACGACGACCAGACGGTAAACGAGCCGTGGATGCATGCAGGCGTCACGCCGGCTATCCGCAGCGCCATCGAAACGCGTTACCGCCTGCTGCCGTATTTCTACACCCTGCTCTGGCAGGCACACGCTGACGACGAGCCGATGCTGCGCCCCACCTTCCTGGATCACGAGCATGATGCGAAGACTTTCGAAGAGTGCGACGACTTCATGTTGGGCCGAGATTTGCTGGTCGCAAGCGTGGTGGAACCAGGGCAGCGCCAGCGTGAGGTCTGGCTGCCGGAGAACAGCGCGGGCTGGTACGACTATTACACAGGTCAGTGGTACAGCGGCGGGCAGTCTGTCGTGGTTGAAGCACCGCTTGAGCATCTGCCGCTGCTGGTTCGCGCGGGTGCCGCTCTGCCACACTCTTCCCGCATTACGCACGTGGATGCCAGTGCTGACGATGTACGCGAGCTAAAAATCTACCCGCTGCGTGGTACAGGCGTGTCAAAAGGCAGCCTGTTCGAAGATGACGGGGAGAGCTGGGGTTATCAGCAGGGCAATGCGCTTTGGCTTGCGTGGGAGATTCATTGCACGGCGGAGGAGATCCATCTCACCTTTAGCCGCAAGGGTGATTATCAGCCTGCATGGACGGAGCTAAAGCTGACGCTGCCGGCAGGCGAGACAAGACGTTTAGTGGTGGAAGGATCCGTGCAGGATTGCTGGAGCCTGTAAAAAAACAAAACCCCGCCGAGGCGGGGTTTAGATTGCTGACAAAGAAAGAAAAAACGGCGTTTTTCCTGTCAGGAGTCAATCCCTTTACTGCGCAGGTAATCTTCATACCCACCGGTAAAGTCGATAACACGCTCTGGCGTAATTTCGATGACGCGAGTAGCAAGAGAGCTGACGAATTCGCGGTCGTGAGAGACAAAGATCAGCGTGCCCGGATACATCTCCAGCGCCATGTTCAGCGACTCGATGGATTCCATATCCAGGTGGTTCGTTGGTTCATCCATCACCAGCACGTTCGGACGTTCCATCATCAGCTTGCCGAACAGCATGCGGCCCTTTTCACCACCGGACAGCACTTTGGCTGGCTTCTTGATGTCGTCCTGGCTGAACAGCAGGCGACCAAGGATGCTGCGCACGGCCTGCTCGTCGTCACCGACCTGCATCCACTGGCTCATCCAGTCGAAGACGGTCAGATCGTTTTCGAACTCGTATTCGTGATCCTGCGCGTAGTAGCCAAGCTGCGCGTTCTCGGACCATTTCACGGTGCCCGCGTCCGGTGCCAGCTCGCTGACCAGCGTTTTCAGCAGCGTGGATTTACCCACGCCGTTGGTCCCCAGTACCGCAACTTTTTCGCCGACTTCAATCAGCAGATTCACGTCCTTAAACAGCGGGCCTTCTTCAAAGCCTTTGCTCAGCGCTTCCACTTCCAGCGCGTTACGGAACAGTTTCTTATCCTGCTCGAAGCGGATGAACGGGTTCTGACGGCTGGAGGCTTTCACTTCGTCGAGCTTGATTTTATCAATCTGACGGGCGCGGGAAGTCGCCTGACGGGATTTAGAGGCGTTGGCGCTAAAGCGGCTGACGAAGGACTGCAGGTCAGCAATCTGCGCTTTTTTCTTCGCGTTGTCGGACAGCAGACGCTCACGGGCCTGAGTAGCCGCCGTCATGTATTCATCGTAGTTGCCCGGGTAAACGCGCAGCTCGCCGTAGTCCAGATCCGCCATGTGGGTACAAACCATGTTCAGGAAGTGACGGTCGTGCGAGATGATAATCATGGTGCTGTTGCGCTCGTTGAGCACGGTTTCCAGCCAGCGAATGGTATCGATGTCCAGGTTGTTCGTCGGTTCATCGAGCAGCAGGATGTCCGGGTTTGAGAACAGCGCCTGTGCCAGCAGCACGCGCAGCTTCCAGCCGGGTGCAACTTCGCTCATCGGGCCGTAATGTTGCTCAACGGGAATTCCCACGCCCAGCAGCAGTTCACCCGCGCGGGCTTCCGCGGTGTAACCGTCCATTTCGCCGTATTTGGTTTCCAGATCGGCAACTTTGTAGCCGTCTTCTTCGCTCATCTCTGGCTGCGCGTAAATGCGGTCGCGCTCCTCTTTCACTTCCCAGAGTTCTGCGTGGCCCATGATCACAGTGTCGAGCACGGTGAATTTTTCAAAGGCGAACTGGTCCTGGCGCAGCTTACCGATGCGCTCGTTGGGATCCAAAGAGACGTTACCCAGGGTAGGATCTAAATCGCCCCCCAGGATTTTCATAAAGGTGGACTTACCGCTACCGTTAGCGCCAATCAGGCCGTAGCGATTGCCGCCGCCAAATTTGACGGAGATGTTTTCAAACAGCGGCTTACTGCCGAACTGCATTGTGACGTTACTGGAAACTAGCACAGAGATGTCCTGATAAATGAGGGGTAATTTGTGATATTGGCCACATTATGCCATAAGTATGTGCTCGGATCGCGTTGGTTGTACTTTGTCTAGAGTTTAACTGATGTAAAAAAAGTGTGATTTAAGCCACATCCGATTTCCCACACCGATGGAATGCACATATAATGCGCGCCTGAACCCCATCCGATTTTCAACTAACTAGCCTGTGTGGCCATAAATACTACGCACATCATGAATATGAAAATACGCACAATTTTACTGGCATTTGTGGCTGCCGTTTCCTTTTGCAAGACAGCCTCTGCCGTGACCTATCCGCTGCCTACCGATGGTAGCCGTCTGATTGGTCAAAACCAGGTCATCACGATCCCTGAAGGTAGCACTTCGCCGCTTGAAGAGTTTGCGGCGCAGTACCAGATGGGTCTGTCTAACATGCTGGAAGCCAACCCGGGCGTTGACCCGTATCTGCCAAAAGCAGGAACAATTCTGAACATTCCCCAGCAGCTGATCCTGCCGGATACCGTTCATGAAGGTATCGTTATCAACAGCGCTGAAATGCGTCTCTACTACTATCCGAAAGGCACCAACACGGTCATCGTGCTGCCAATCGGTATCGGCCAGCTGGGTAAAGACACCCCGATTAACTGGACAACAAAGGTAGAACGTAAGAAAGCAGGTCCAACCTGGACGCCAACCGCGAAAATGCATGCGGAATACGCAGCAGCGGGGACGCCACTGCCAGCCGTTGTGCCAGCCGGCCCTGACAACCCAATGGGCCTGTATGCGCTCTACATCGGCCGCCTGTACGCTATTCACGGTACAAATGCCAACTTCGGTATTGGCCTGCGCGTCAGCCACGGCTGTGTGCGTCTGCGTAACGAAGACATCAAGTTCCTGTTCGAGAATGTACCGGTCGGTACTCGCGTACAGTTCATTGATGAGCCGGTGAAAGCCACCGTCGAGCCGGACGGCTCCCGTTACCTTGAAGTTCACAACCCGCTGTCGACGACCGAAGCGCAGTTCAACTCCGGTGAAATCGTACCGATTACGCTGAAAGATAACGTCACCGCGATTACCGCTCAGCCTGACGTTGATACAACAGTTGTGGACCAGGCGATTCAGAACCGTTCCGGTATGCCGGTACGTCTGAACTAAAAGACGCTTTAGTATGGTGGATGACGCAGACGCTTATCCAGCCTGCACAAACCGTTAAAGGCGACCTTCGGGTCGCTTCAGACTGATGACAAACCTAAAGCGCATGTACTTCGCAAAGACCTCACCGAATAAATAACAAGGAAAATCAATTCATTGATTTTCGCCTGCTGACCACAAAGAAGGAAAAACCACGCTTTTTCCTTCTTTGTCAGCAATCCAGAGGCGACCTTCGGGTCGCTTTTTTATTGCCTGTGACAGAGCATGCTGGAACCTTCCTTTCAGGAATATTTGGTATGCTCATAAGTCATGATGTGACCGGTAGCACAATTTTAGATTTAATTGTATGATGAATGCGTTTCCTAAGGGGTTATCTCCATGCGTAATTCGCTCACCGTTATCTGGCAGTTTCTGAGATCGTTTATCCTCATTTACCTGTGTTTATATGCCGGTATCGCCCTTTCTGCCGTGCTGCCCATCGCCATTCCCGGCAGCATTCTTGGCATGCTGATTCTGTTTGTGCTGCTCTCCTTACAGATCCTTCCCGCGAAATGGGTGAAGCCCGGCTGCCATCTCCTCATCCGCTATATGGTGCTGCTGTTTGTCCCTATTGGCGTCGGCGTGATGCAGTATTTCGACGTGCTGCGGGCGGAATTCGCGCCGATTATTGTCTCCTGTACGGTGAGCACGCTGCTGGTATTGGTTATCGTGAGCTGGAGCTCCCATCTGGTGCACGGCGAACGTAAAGTTGTTGGTGAAGCTGAGGCGGACAAAAAATGATTCACTCCATCTGGTGGTCTTTACCGTTAACCCTGCTGGTCTTTTACGGCGCGCGCAAACTGGCGGTTCGCTTCCCTACTCCGCTGCTCAACCCGCTGTTAGTCAGCATGGCAATTCTGATCCCCTTTTTGCTGCTCACCGGCATCCCCTACGAGCACTATTTCCAGGGGTCGAAAGTGCTTAACGATTTGCTGCAACCAGCGGTCGTGGCGCTGGCCTTTCCGCTTTACGAGCAGCTGCACCAGATCCGCGCGCGCTGGAAATCCATCATTACCATCTGCTTTATTGGCAGCCTGGTGGCGATGATAACCGGGACCAGCATTGCGCTGATGATGGGCGCGCCTGTACAAATCGCGGCCTCCATCCTGCCCAAATCGGTCACAACCCCGATTGCAATGGCCGTAGGGGGAAGTATTGGCGGAATACCGGCGATCAGCGCCCTTTGCGTGATTTATGTCGGCATACTCGGTGCCGTGCTGGGCCATACGCTGCTGAATATTATGCGCATTAAAACCAGGGCTTCGCGCGGGCTGGCAATCGGCAGTGCAGCCCATGCACTGGGGACCGCCCGCTGCGTGGAAATGGATTTTCAGGAAGGCGCATTCAGCTCGCTTGCGCTGGTCATCTGCGGGATCATCACATCGCTTCTCGCACCGTTTTTATTACCGGCTATCGTCTCAATCTTTGGTTAAAACTTGCGAGAGATCGCGCATTTTCAACATTTATTTCATTCGTTGCATTTGCAATTAGATACTGATCACATATAAAGCCCATAAAGGGCCGTAAACTACGGCTCCATAACCTGATATGAGGCTCTGATAGATGCGCTCTCGTTTTGATGCTGCTTTCGCACAGCTCCCGGCTTCACTGCAGGCCGCACTGCCCCCTCTCCTTGCCGACGACCACTTCCCGGCAATGTTACGTGCGCGGGAAGTAGAAACGCTGAAACACCAGACGGGTCTGGATGATGACGCGCTTGCCTTTGCCCTGCTTCCTCTTGCCGCCGCCTGCGCCCGCGCGGCGATTTCTAATTTTAACGTCGGGGCCGTGGCCCGTGGCGTCAGCGGTAATCTCTATTTCGGGGCTAATATGGAGTTTGCTGGCTCTACCATGCAGCAAACCGTCCACGCTGAGCAAAGCGCCATTACGCACGCGTGGATGCGCGGCGAAAAAGGTCTGGCTTCGATTACCGTTAATTACACGCCGTGCGGCCACTGCCGCCAGTTTATGAATGAGCTGAACAGCGGCGTGAAGCTGCAGATAAACCTCCCCGGCCGCAAGCCTGCCACCCTGGGGGATTACCTGCCGGATTCATTTGGGCCGCGGGATCTTGCCATTGAAACCTTGCTGCTTGATGAGATGGACCACGGCTACGCTGCAGAAGGTGATGAGATCAACCAGGCGGCCATCGTTGCGGCCAACCGCAGCCATGCCCCGTACAGCAAAGCGCCAGCTGGTGTGGCGCTGGCGCTGAAGGACGGCAACATCATTGCCGGAAGCTATGCGGAAAACGCTGCCTTCAACCCGTCTCTGCCGCCGCTCCAGGCAGCACTGAATTTGTTGAGCCTGTCGGGCTATGAGTACGCCGACATTCAGCGTGCAGTGCTGGCAGAACTTGCTGATGCACCGCTGACGCAGTGGGATGCGACGGTCGCGACCCTGAAAGCGCTTGGCTGCCAGAACATTGACCGAACTCTGCTGGCCTGACCCAAATTATGCGGGTGTACCCACACCCGCACTGTTGAAATTACCCTCAACCAAACCCGCTTATCTTGCTCTTCCCCGCCAGGTAAAGTAGCCTTGTGTAAAATTGCATCCAAACCACGAGCTCGTAAGTCCATGTTGAAACGCTTGTTTTATAGCCTGTTAGTCCTCATCGGCTTGACTGCGTTGACTGCGCTTGCCCTCGACCGGTGGATGAGCTGGAAAACCTCCTCCTACGTTTACGACGAGCTGCAGGACCTGCCCTATCGCCAGGTTGGCGTCGTGCTCGGTACGGCCAAGTACTACCGCACAGGCGTCATTAACCAATATTACCTCTACCGTATCCAGGGAGCGCTAAACGCCTACAACAGCGGCAAAGTGAATTATCTGCTGTTAAGCGGTGACAACGCGCAGTCCAGCTATAACGAACCCAGAACCATGCGCAAAGATCTGATAGCCGCAGGCGTTGACCCCGCTGATATCGTGCTCGACTATGCCGGCTTCCGCACGCTGGATTCGATTGTGCGCACCCGCAAAGTGTTCGACACCAACGACTTCATCATCATTACCCAACGCTTCCACTGCGAGCGCGCGCTGTTCATCGCCCTGCATGAAGGCATTCAGGCGCAGTGCTATGCCGTCCCGTCGCCAAAGAATATGCTGTCCGTACGCATGCGTGAATTTGCCGCTCGTCTGGGCGCTATTGCCGATGTGTATATCTTCAAGAGTGAGCCGCGCTTCCTCGGCCCGCTGATCCCCATTCCGGCAATACACGAAGTGCCGGATGATGCACAGGCTTACCCGGCGGTAACGCCAGAGCAGCTGCTGGAACTACAGAAGAAAGAGAAGAAATAAGGCAAGGTGGGGATAATGCGTAGGGCGGATAAGCCTGCGTCATCCGCCATATACTCGAGTTCGGGACGGTGGATGACACTTCGTTTATCCACCCTACAATGACGTGCAGGGTGGATTCGTTTCTTACTTCTTACGAGCGTACTTCAGTGAATCCAGGGCAACCGCGAAGATAATAATCGCGCCCTTGATGATGTACTGCCAGTATGGGTTCACGCCGATATAGGTCAGGCCGTAGTTGATAACGGTGAAGATGATAACACCGGTCACCACGCCAACAACCGTCCCTACCCCGCCGCTGAACGACACGCCACCTACCACGCACGCCGCAATCGCATCAAGCTCATACATGAACCCGAGGTTATTGGTTGCCGAACCGATACGCCCCGCTTCCAGCATCCCGCCGAAGGCGTAGAACACGCCGGACAGCGCATAGATCATAATCAGGTTCAGGCCGACGTTAACGCCGGACACTTTCGCCGCTTCCGGGTTGCCGCCGATAGCAAAGATGTTTTTGCCAAAGCGAGTTTTGTTCCACAGCACCCACACGAACATCACCGCAAACAGCGCGTAGAACGTGATGTAAGAAAGCCGGAACGTCCCTAAGGCGATGAACCCCTGGGTAAACGTCGAGAAGTTAGAGTCAAAGCCGGATACCGGCGACGCCCCCACGAAGTCGTAATACAGGGAGTTGATACCGTAAACGATAATCATCGTGCCCAAAGTGGTGATAAACGGCGTCACGTTCAGGTAAGCAATAATAATGCCGTTAATCAGGCCAATGATCGCGCCAACGGCACAGACAATCAGCAGCACCACCGGAATAGGCATGGTCGCCATATCCGGGAACACTTTATTGACGTTATCCATCGACTGCAGAAGCGTTGCCGCAATAACCGCCGCAAGGCCTACCTGGCGCCCGGCAGACAGGTCGGTCCCCTGGGTAACAATCAGGCCCGCCACGCCCAGCGCGATAATAATACGCACCGAGGACTGGGTCAGGATGTTACTTAAGTTCAGCAAGCTTAAAAACGTCGGATCCTGGAAAATAATAATCGCCAGCAGCACCAGCAAAACGACATAAATGCCGCCTTCTTTCAGATAAGTTAGAAAACTTTTCTTATTTAACGCACTCATTTTCAATAGCCCCTAAATTATCAAAGGTGCACAGACGCAAGACGTAATATTTCGTTCTGCGTGGTTGTTTTAGTGTCTACAATTCCCGCAACGAGGCCATTGCTCATTACCAGAATACGGTCTGTAATCCCTAACAACTCCGGCATTTCGGACGAAATAATAATGATGCCTTTCCCTTTTTTAGCCAGCTCAGCAATCAGCTGGTAAATTTCGAACTTCGCCCCTACGTCAATACCGCGCGTAGGCTCATCGAGCATTAAAATCTCCGGCTGGGTTAGCAGCCAGCGGCCAATAATCACCTTCTGCTGGTTACCGCCTGACAGTGAACCAATGGAAGTACGGTGCCCTGGTGTTTTCACCCGCATGGAATCAATAACCCACTGGGTATCGCTTTTCATACGCGTATTATCGAGCAGGCCTATTTTATTTTTGTAATTGCGAATATTTGAAATCAGGGAATTAAAGCCAATATCCAGGTAGGCGTAAATGCCGGTCGAGCGGCGCTCTTCGGTCACTAACGCAAAGCCGTGGTTGATTGCTTCGTTCGCGCTGTGGTTATTTATTTTTTTACCGTGCAGCATAATGGTGCCGGAGGATTTTTCACGGATACCAAACAGCGTTTCCACAATGTCGGTACGCTTCGCGCCGACCAGGCCTGCGATCCCCAGAATCTCGCCTTTATGCAGATCAAAGGAGACATCGCGGATCGACGGCTGACGCAGCGAGGTCAGACTTCGGACTTCGAGGATCACTTCACCCGGCACGTTGGACTTGTCCGGGAAGCGCTGGTTCAGGGAGCGGCCAACCATCATGGAGATGATTTTATCCATGTCCAGCCCTTCCAGCGGCTGGGTGGCGATCCACTGTCCGTCACGCAAAATCGTAATTTCATCGCACAGCTGGAATATCTCTTCCATTTTATGGGAGATATAAACTATGCCGCAGCCGCGCTCTTTTAATTTACGGATAATTTTAAAGAGGTGGTTGACTTCTTTTTCCGTCAGGGAGGACGTTGGCTCATCCATAATGACAATTTTAGCGTTATAGGAAAACGCCTTGGCAATTTCAATCATCTGCATTTGTGATACGGAAAGCGTGCCTACGCGGGCGCGCGGATCGATATCAATATCCAGCTCATCGAAAATGTCTTTCGTGTCGCGATACATTTTATCCTGATCGACAAATACGCCTTTGGTTGGATAACGACCCAGCCACATATTGTCCATCACGGTACGTTGCAGGACCAGGTTCAGTTCCTGATGCACCATGGAAATACCGTTCTCCAGCGCCTCTTTGGTGCTGGTAAAATTCACTTCTTGTCCCTGGAAGAGAATGCTGCCGGAATCTTTGCTGTAAATTCCGAAAAGGCATTTTAATAACGTTGATTTACCGGCACCGTTCTCTCCCATTAATGCGTGAATGGAATGAGGACGCACTTTTAAATTCACATTATCCAGTGCCTTTACGCCGGGGAATGACTTGTTGACGTTGGTCATTTCCAACAAGAATTCAGGCGCTGTTGTCTGATTGCTGACCATAGTTATACCTGGCTGCGAAAGTGTTGCTGAGCGTAAGGCCTGCCCGGGCGGCGGTTTGCCCGGGCAGAACTGTCTGACTTATATTATTTGTTTGAGAACTGCGCCAGGTTGTCTTTATCAACGCCGACGTAAGGAATACGCACGATCTTGTTTTCAATCTTCCAGTTCGTGCCTTCTGCCGCAGGTTTACCCGCCGCCAGGTTTTTCGCCAGATCGAAGGTTGCTTTCGCCTGGTTGTTGGCATCGTTCAGCACGGTACCGGCCATCGCGCCAGATTTAACCAGCGCCAGCGCTTCCGGCAGGGCATCCACGCCGAAGACCGGAATAGAAGATTTGTTGTGCGCTTTCAGCGCTTCTACCGCGCCCATTGCCATCGCATCGTTGTTGGCGATAACCACTTCGATTTTGTTAGCGTTCGGGCCGGACATCCACGCGTCCATCTTATCTTTCGCCTGGGCGGTGTCCCACATCGCGGTATCTAACTGCAGCTGCTGGGTTTTCAGGCCCTTGGTGTTCAGCTCTTTGATAACGTAAGTGGTACGAGCTTCAGCATCCGGGTGGCCCGGTTCGCCTTTCAGCAGCACAAACTGAACCTGACCGTCTTTGTTCAGATCCCAGGCCGGATTTGCCGCCCAGTGTTTAGCGATCAGATCGCCCTGGATGATGCCGGATTCTTTTGAGTCCGTGCCCACGTAGTAAGCTTTGTCGTAGCTATCCAGCGCTTTACGAGACGGCTCTTTGTTATAGAACACGATTGGGACATTCTGGCCGCGGGCTTTTTCAATGACCGTGCCTGCTGCTGCCGGGTCAACCAGGTTGATAGCCAGCGCCTTCACGCCCTTCGCCAGCAGCACGTCGATCTGATCGTTCTGCTTGGACTGGTCGTTCTGGGAGTCGTTCATCAGCAGCTCAACGTCCGGGCTGGCTTTTGCATCTTTTTCGATAGCTTTGCGCACGACTGACATGAAGTTATCGTCGTATTTATAGATGGTCACGCCGATACGGGTATCAGCAGCGTGAGCAGCCGTGCCAAACAGCATGCAAGACATAACAGCGGACAGGGTCAAAACCTTCTTATTCATGGTATCTCCGGTTTTTTTGCAGGGTAGTTCTACGTGAGATTCAGGCAGGGCAGCAATGTTATAGAAACGTTACTGAATGCCGAAAATTATCCTAAAAAAATAAGCTTCCGTGTTCTGTAACGATCCTGAAGTGCATTTTATGGCTGGTTTTTGGCTTAATACCTATAGTGAAACCGATTAATCACCGTTACATATAGTTTCAGCCTATAAAACGCTGACATCATAGACAGCGCAATGTTAATTAACTGTGAATTTACTCACAAATTGAAACCGGTTACATCAAAGTCTTTGGAAGGAGAGTGATCGGCCCCACAATTTGCTTTGGCGAGACGGAATGGCGACGCACTAAAGTCGGCATAAAACAGTGCGTTGCCGAACTGTCTATCGTCCCGGCAGCCCCCTGCAACGCCAGTTCCGTCGCCAGACGAGCCATTGAAACGATGGGATAGCGGACGGTGGTCAGCTGCGGATCCGTGTAACGGGCAATGGGGATGTCATCAAAGCCAATCACTGAAACATGATGCGGCACGACAATGCCGTTATCTTTCAATGCCGTCAGCGCACCTGCCGCCATGCTGTCGTTATATGAAAACACCGCACTGAGCTGTAAATTCCGTCCGAGCAGTTCAACCATCGCCGCTTCCCCGCCCTGCATATCCGGTGAGCCCACGCCGACCCAGCTCTCCGGAGCCACAATCCCCTGCTCCGCCAGGCCACGCAGCCACCCTTCCCGGCGCTGTTCGTTATCTTCAATATTGTGGCTGGAAGCCAGATAGCCGATGCGCTGATGCCCCTGATTGAACAGCATTCGGGTCGCCATTAAAGCCCCGCTCACGTTATCGAGGCCGACGCAGCGGTGCGCGTAACCCGGCACGATGCGGTTGATCAGCACCATGCCGGGAATATGCTCAAGGAATTCGGCAAGCTCTTCGTCGCTCAGCGCCTTGGCGTGCACGATCAGCGCGTTGCAGCGCTGGCGGATAAGCACCTCAATAGCGTGACGCTCTTTTTCTTCCTGATGGTAGCTGTTGCCGATCAGCACATATTTATTGTGCTCCTGAGCCACAACGTCCACCGCTTTAACCAGCGCGCCGAAGAAGGGGTCGGAGACATCCATCACCACCACGCCGATGGTGTCGCTCACCTGGGTAGCAAGCGCCTGGGCGTTGGCGTTGGGACGATAGCCGGTCTGAGCCACGGCCCGCATCACGCTTTCACGGGTTTCAGGGCTGACCAGCGCGCTGTTGTTCAGGACGCGGGAAACCGTCGCTACGGAAACACCGGCAATGCGTGCAACGTCACGGATGGTGATCATAGTTATCACCGTGCGGAGGATGTGTCGGTCTCATAGCGGAACCCTGTGTTTGGCAAGGTGGCTATTCTGGCAGCGAGTCGGGGCGGCTTTACGTGAAGAGGATCACACTCATGAAAACGGTTACATACAATTCATTAACGTTTGTGATGCAAGTCATTATCTTGCTGACGGCTTTAATGAAACACCCGCAGCACGTGCGGTTAGTTGTCGCCACAGCCACTCAACCGGCCCCTGGCGGAAGTGGCGTAACCACAGCACGGAGAAGAGAATATTGACCGCCCATACCGCCGGCACTAAGGCGAGCAGCTGCAGGCGGTCGAACTTCATAAACAGATCGAGGCGGTAGAACAATGTGGTGCAGATAAGCGTTTGCAGCAGATAGTTAGACAGGGCCATGCGGCCAACGCAGGTAATTGCCGCTACCAGACGCCATCTGGACAGCCACGGCCAGAAGCCGTAGGCCAAAGCGGCATAGCCTATCGCCTGAAACGGTGCGCTCAGCTCGCGCGGCGCCTGCAGAATAAAAGCACACCAGCGATAGCTCCAGTCCAGGTGCCACTGGGCGTAAATTCCCGGCAGGTTTATCACCATGCCCACCGCGATCAGCAAGCAGCCTGTACGGCGATAGTGCGGCAAACTGTACTGCCCTTTCAGCCAGCCGCTGCGCATCAGCGCTCCCCCCAGCAGCATCATGCCTGCCAGCTGCCAGCCGTACTGTGCGCCGAGCGCCAGCAGATTCGAGGAGAGCAGATCGCTGCGGTTGCTGATGGCTTCCACGCCGCCGTTCAGCTTCCAATATTGTTCATACTGAATGTTGGCAAGATCCGGCACCCAGGAGCGATTCGGCGCATTACCCGAGATAAAGCCGAGCAGCAGCAGCACCCCTACCCCGATGAGATAAAGCAGCGCCCCGGTATTAAACAGCTGCCGGGTCGTCGGCGCCTCGCGGATCATGCGCCAGCAGATAAGTCCGACCAGGCCGTAGGCCAGCAGAATATCGCCATCCCACAGCAGCAAAGCGTGCATAAAGCCGAGCAGGGCAAGGAGCGTCAGGCGGGACTGAATCCAGCGCTTGCCGCGATGTAACAACATCTGCAGGCCCGCGCCAAACAGCAAAGCGAATAAGGTGAGAAATTTGACCTGCGCGAAGAGGTCGAGCACGGCCCATGTCCAGGCATCATGAAGGGAGACGGAGCCGGACCAGGCAGGATTGATATACGCCGCCTTGGGCAGGCCGAAGGCGACGATATTGAGCAGCAAAATACCAAGGATGGCGACACCACGGATAAAATCCAGCGTGACATTTCTTTCCATGGTAGCCTGCCTGCTTAGTAATTAGCTATGACGAACGGCGCGCAGGAACTCCTGGCGTGTATTCTGGCTGGATTTAAACAGCCCACCTAGTGAGGTTGTCGTCGTCGCGCTGGTGGCGTCCTGCACCCCACGGGCTTTCACACAATAATGGACCGCATCAATAGATACCGCCACATTGTTGGTGCCAAGCAGGGTTTGCAGGGCAATCAGGATCTGCTGGGTTAAGCGTTCCTGAACCTGCGGACGCTGGGCGAAGAACTGCACGATGCGGTTGATTTTCGACAGGCCGATGACCGTATCCTTCGGGATATAGGCCACGGTAGCTTTGCCGTCGATGGTCACAAAGTGATGTTCGCAGGTGCTGGTCAGCGTGATATCGCGAACCGTCACCATTTCATCAACCTTCATCTTATTTTCAATGACGGTGATCTTCGGGAAGTTCGCGTAATCGAGGCCGGAGAAAATCTCATCGACATACATTTTGGCGATACGGTGCGGCGTCTCCATCAGGCTGTCGTCGCTCAGATCCAGATTCAGCAACTGCATGATTTCCGTCATATGTCCGGCAATCTCGCGCTTGCGGGTTTCGTTATCCATTTCACGAATCGGCGGACGCAGCGGCGTTTCCAGGCCGCGTGCAACGAGGGCCTCGTGAACGAGAGCGGCTTCGTGACTTAATGATGGCATGCTGTTTTCTCCTGCAGGTGTGGCTGACCTCTGCCCTACGTGGGACAAAGTGTGCGCTCATTGTGCGCGAGCGCGCTCGCATAATCCAGTGGTGGGAAGGATAATTATTGAAATCGTCAATACCTTTTCCAGACCAGCGCACCGCCAATAATTAATGCTACCCCGGCAACGTATAACGCCGGTTCCAGTTGATGTGTTAATGCCGTTGATAATGCGGATAATGCAGGCCCGATAAGCTGGCCGACGGCGTAGCCCGTAGTCAGCAACCCGGCCAGGTATCTCGTGTGTTCCGGTGCCATTTCGCGACCGTACTGCAGCGAAAGCTGTACCGCGCAAAGGAACCCGCCGCCGACCAGCACGGCCCCCAGCACCAGGCCCGTCATGCCGGGCACCAAATCAGAGGCGAATACGCCGACCGCCTGCAGCCAGAGTACCAAAGCCAGGCGCTGATTGCTGTGCAGCAGATGGCGCGTGGCAATGCCGATGGCGATGCCCACCACCGCTGCCCCGCCGAAAATCGGCCAGGCGAACTGGGCGAATACGCTGGCCGGAAAGCGGGCCGCCGCCATCTGCGATAAAAACGTCGCCGGCAGGATATACCCGAATCCCGCCAGGCTGTAGCTCCACACCAGGCGTTTCAGGGGAGCATTCAGTACCAGCGGCTGCGGTGCGGTTTCCGGGCGATGCAGCTCCCCTTTACGGGGTAAATTTCGCGCAATCAATAACACGAAGACCAGCGCAAGAATGCCGTAAACCAGCCAGGCTTCGCTCGCGGTTAAATCCAGGCTATGGATCCCCACCGCCAGCAGACCGCTGAGGAATATCCCAGCCCCAGGCCCGGCAAATACGGCGGCGCTTAATCCCGGCTTGCCCAGATGCGCCAGCTTCTCATTGCTCCACGCGGCTATCAGCACCATCGCCCAGCCGCTCGCCCAGCCGATCAGAAAACGAATCACGGCGTGCCAAAGCGCTGAATCAACGGTCGACGAGAGCAGCGTCAGAATAGCCGCCCCCCAGACACCTGCCAGCAGACGCAGTTCGACACGCCGATGCGCGCGCATGGCATCCCATGCGCCAACCAGGTAGCCAAGATAGTTGATGGCTGCGACCAGACCTGCTGATGTCAAGGTCAGCTGACCTTCTGAGATCATCAGCGGCACCTGTGGAGTAAAGGCAAAGCGCCCAATCCCCATCGCCACCACCAGCACCAGAAACCCCGTTAACGCAATGCGCGCCGCCACAGACACCTCAAATGTTACAATACCGTTGTCAGCATGATGCAGCATAGCTAGACTGGGTTGAAGTGAAAATTGTTCAACGATACTGAATATAATTAAGGAACCTCTGGATGGAACTCCTCGAAGAACACCGCTGTTTTGAAGGCTGGCAGCAGCGGTGGCGCCATGATTCTGCGGTACTGAAGTGCCCAATGACGTTCAGTATTTTTCTGCCGTCTCCGCGGACCACTACGCCTCCTCCCGTTCTTTACTGGCTTTCCGGATTAACCTGTAACGATGAAAACTTCACCACCAAAGCAGGCGCACAGCGGGTCGCAGCCGAGCTGGGTATTGTTCTGGTGATGCCGGATACCAGCCCGCGCGGCGACAACGTGCCGAATAACGAAAGCTACGATCTGGGCCAGGGCGCGAGCTTCTACCTGAACGCCAGCGAGCAGCCGTGGGCGGAACATTTCCGCATGTATGATTATATTTGTGACGAGCTGCCCGCGCTGATCGCCGACAACTTCAGCATCAGCGAAAAGGCGTCCATCTTCGGCCACTCCATGGGTGGACACGGCGCGCTAAGCATCGCTTTCAAAAATCCGGGCCGCTTCCGTTCCGTTTCCGCCTTTGCGCCAATCGTCAATCCAACCCGCGTGCCGTGGGGCCGAAAAGCGTTTGCAGCCTATCTGGGCAATGACGAAAGCGAGTGGCAGAAGTGGGACAGCTGCTGCCTGTTAATGGCCGCAGATCCGGCAAACGCAATCCCGACACTGATCGACCAGGGCGATGCGGATCAGTTCCTTGCCGACCAGCTCCAGCCCGCGCAGCTTGCCGAAGTGGCAAGGCAAAAAAACTGGCCGTTAACCCTGCGCGTTCAGCCGGGCTACGACCATAGCTACTATTTTATTGCTTCATTCGTGGAGGACCATTTACGGTTCCATGCGGAGCATCTGGCTTAGCATTCTGAACCCGGCGGATGACGCTGATGCTTATCCGCCCTACGGGCTCTCTCCCCAATGGGAGAGAGCCCGGGAAAATCAGAACGAGTAATCCACCGCCGCGAAGTAACGACGGCCATCTTCGTTATAGCTGTAGTCGTCGCGGTTGAGGTCTTTATCCAGCAGGTTCAGCACGCCCGCACGGAGCTTGACGTTTTTCGTCGCTTTCCACGACGCGCCGGTATTCCAGATAACGTAGCCGCCTGGCGTTCCTTCCGTCGCTGTGGTTGCTCGCTTCTCGCCGGTATAGTTTGCCGACACGTAGAACGCCCAGTCGTCCAGCGGTGCCCAGTCCACCGTACCGTTAGCGGTATGGAAGCCCATGTTTTGCAGCGGCTTGTTGCCCCCGTCGCTCAGATCCCGTCCGTCGTTATAGGTGTAGTTCAGCGTCAGTTTCCACTGGTCGTTAAACGGCACTTTCACTTCCGTTTCCACACCGCGGATGCGCGCTTTGTTGACGTTGTAATATTTAAAGACTGGCACGCCGTTGCTGTCGAAGCCCACAAAGTTCGGATAGTTCGGTGCTTCCGTTACGCTTGAGGTGCGGTTGATGCCGATCATATCGTCAACGTCGTTCTGGAACGCGGTCACGCTGCCCGTCACGCCATCTAATACCCCTTCGTCACCCGCAAAGTAGAGGCCCAGCTCAAAGCTTTCACTGGTTTCCGGTTTCAGATCGGAGCTGCCGACAATCTTGCAGCTGCCGCGGCAGGAGTTGCTGCTCCAGTCCGGGCTGAGCTGAAGTAGAGAGGGAGCTTTAAAGGCGGTCGCCCAGCCCCCTTTCACCGTGAGGGTATCCGTGGCGGTATAAACCAGGTAAGCACGCGGGCTCCAGTGGTCGCCGTAGGTTTCGTGGTCGTCCATACGCACGCCGGTGGTCAGCGACAGCGGCTCAAAGATACGCCACTCATCTTCGACAAACAGCGCGTACTGGCTGGCGGAGGTATCAGCACTGCTGCCGCCGGTAAGATTAACCGGATCGCTGAGCTTGTCGTGACGCCACTCCCCACCAAAGGTCAGCAGCTGGTTGATTTCCCCTAGCGGCAGGGTCAGCTTGCCGTCAATGCTGTTGTTGCGGGAGGTGATTGCGTCGCTGTTGCCGGGGTTGAGGTTATCGACCTTATCGCCGTAGAAGCGCAGTTCGGTGTTGCCGTAATCCCAGCGGCCATTGTGAGAAATGGAGTAGTCCTGGCGCTCCATGCGGTTTTTATCCAGCGAATCAGAATCGCGGTCCTGGCGATCGAAGCCGTAGCCAAAAAGAACCTCCTGATTATCCGTTGGCGTCAGCGTGAACTCCGTGCTGGCCCCGCGCGTGGTGTAACCTTCAATGCGCGGCGTTTCGCCAGTCTTGCTGGTGCTGGAAGGTTCCTGCTTATCTTTTTCGCGCTTGCCGAGGTTGCCGTACACCTTCACGCCAAGGAGATCGTCGATAATTGGGCCGCTGGTGAAGAAGTTGCCGTTGTAAGAGTCACCGCGATCGCGGTCTTCCTGAATGGTTGAATCCAGAGAAACAGTGCCGTGCCACGCCTTGCCTACTTTGCGGGTGATAATATTCACCACGCCGCCCAGCGCATCGGAACCGTAGAGGGAGGACATCGGGCCGCGCACCACTTCGATGCGCTCAATGGCATCCACCGGGATCCAGTTGAGGTCGAAGTCGTTATGTCGGAAGACGGCGTTGCGGGAGTTGACCCGCTTGCCGTCCACCAGGATCAGCGTATAGCTGCTGCTCAGACCGCGAATGCTGACGCCCTGGCGGTTATCGCCCTCGTTGGTCAGCTGCACGCCGGGCACTTCCTGAAGCACGTCTTTCAGGTTCTGAATCGGTTTCTTTTGCAGGTCTTCCTGCGTGATCACGCTGATACTGGCGGGGGCATCTTTGAGATTTTGTTCGGTCGCTGAAGCGGTTACTACAACGGTATCTTCACGATTTTCTTCGCGCTCGGCCGCTGCAACAGGAAGCGCCATTGTGATGACAGACGCGCACAGTCCTCCCCGGACGATGGGATTCAACCTTAACATTCCTTTCTCTCCATGAGGTAACTACAACAAAGGCTTACAATGAATGCGCTCACATTCCTTGCTGCGCCATCCGCTACTTTGGCGGGCGGCTGCGGTGCTGCAAAATTCTGGCGACACCATAAATTAAGTGATAATGATTATCAATTGAATTGTTAAAATTTACTAAGTCGAGGGGAATGATGGGGAGAGGGGTAAAGAAAAGGGCGCGATAATCGCGCCCTTAGATTGCTGACAAAGAAGGAAAAAGCGTGGTTTTTCCTTCTTTGTGGTTAGCAGGCGAAAATCAATGAATTGATTTTCCTTGTTATTTATTCGGTGAGATCTTTGCGAAACGCATTCGCTATAGGTTTGTCATCAGTCTGAGGACGCGATAATCGCGCCCTTTGATTTTTGAAAAACTCTTTGTATTCCTTTAAGGGAATTTTGGTTGCGGTCCGTACAGTGTATGATGGGAAAATAACCATCATAAAAACAGGGTGAAGGCTTTCCGGGCAGCCGGTTGGGTCTCCCTCTGACAGGAAAAGGAATCCTTCTTTATGAGCAACGAAAAGGGTTGCACATTCTGCCGGCGTTACGGTTTACCTGTTTTACCGGTTCGTCCGGCGATCATGGAAAAAGGCGACCGGCTACCGGTACTCCCCGGTAGCATCACTGTGCCGGTGGTGGCGGAAGGCGGAGCAGACTATACCGCCCGGCTGATGCGCCAGGGCTATCTGTATATTCTGGTAGAACGTTCACAGCGCTGGATTAACTATTACGCGACCGGCGACGGTTATTTTTACCCTCTGCCGGAAGATGGCAGCGTACCGCCACGCGTGGCAAACGGCGAGATGAAACCCTGTATCACCCAGCCGGCAGAGCTGGCCACCGCGTCGCTGGTGACGCTACCGGTGAAACCGGCGGGTATGCTGAACGGGGTGTACTGGTTTGCCTGGTCAGAAGAGCAGTGGACACCGGCGGTTCGCCAGCAGCATGAAGAGGCGACTTTCCGCCGCCGGTACATGCAGCCATTTGATATGGATGCGTGGCTTGCCAGCCACAGCGGACAGCAGGCGCTACCGTTCAGCCAGCTCAGCAGCGTGGCAGAGTACAGTCCAGGGCTGCGCAGCAGCACCCTTAAAAGCTGGACACCGTCTCCCCTCAAAACGGTCAACAGCCACTCCCCTACCGACCTGAAGCAGGCTGCCGATACCCTGAACGCCGATAACGGCGTGATTCTGGTGCTTTCTGATCCGGTCGGGGTAGCGACGGAGATTTCAGCGCTGGCACGTTACCAAATGCAGCAGGCCATTGCCACGAATCCGGCGCTTAGCCGGGGGATTGCGCTGCAGACCATGCTCGGCAGCGTTGAGCTGGCGATGCGTAATCATTTTTATCTGTCTGCAGAAACCGGCGATGCGCATGTTGAGCAGCAGATGCGCTACGGCTGGGACAGCCCGGCAGGACCGCATTTCCCGGCCCCGGTCGTGGCTGACCGGATGCACACGCTGAACGATGCAACCCGGGCCGACCGGGTGGATGAGGCGTGGCAGAGCGGCTATGAAAAATACATCGACCGGACACAGGAGCAGGCATTCAGCCAGACCCTGAAAGACTGGCTGACTGAGTACGATGACACTGTGGTGGTTCCCATTACTCGGATGTATCTGACCTGGATACAGGGTCCGGTGATGGCCGATTACTTTGTGCAGCATTTTGACCCGACCTGTGCGCACAGTGGCGGGCGCTATATCCAGGCAGTAGCAAAAGTGCTGGCGGGGATGAGTGACAAAGGAGGAGTAATTACCCACATCGACCGGCAGCTGAACCAGACCCCGCTGACCCCGGAGAACTTTCTGCAGCGGGCGGCGTTTTTTAATCACGATGCGTGGATAGCACAGGTGGAGGCGCAGCTGAAAACCGGCGGCCCGGACTGGTGGCTGGGGATGAGCTGGGATCGTCTGGCAGACGGGGCCAGGGAGTACAGCGGCAACTATGCCGGTGCCATCCTGACGGGGCTGGAAAAGCTCAGCCTGCTGTGGTCTGAGGCGATGATGAAATCGGTAGACCTGATGGTGAAAGGCACGCCGGTACGCTTTGCCATCGGGATACTGGCAATGCAGGGCAAGGCGTTCTCGGCAGTCAGTGTGCAGCCGGGGACGAAAAACTTTGTTGGGGCGATGACCCGCGGAATGGCCAGGATGCTGGAAATGAGCGGGAAAAGCGGCGGTCAGCTGTACAGCGCAATGCGTAAGCTGGCTGAGCGGCTGGTGAAAGACCTCCCGGAGAGCGCGGGTGGGCAGATACAGCTGCCGCGCATCCTGGATGTGACGGCGGCAAAAGCGCTGGCGGCACTGCCGGTCAAAGAACGGCTGGCGAAGCTCAGTACGGCGATGCTCACGGAGGATGAGCTGGCGCGGATGCTGTTCCCGACCTCACTGAATTCATCGGTGGCGAAGCTGAGCGGGATGAAACCCGGCACGCTGGCGACGGAGATGGCGGCGAAAGGCATGACGTTTGGCGGGACGGTGTTCTCGGCGTACTTCCAGTGGATGGTGCTGAGTTACGGTGTGAAAGAGAGCGGCCTGCCGGTTAAAGGGAAAGCGGCGACGGTGTTCGGGGCCAACGCCGGTATGGCAGTGGCCTCTACGGCGGAGGCGCTGAAGCTGGCGATGACGCCGCTGATGCGGCTGGCGCTGCCATCGGCCTTATCGGTAATCAGGAACGGTGCCATGACGGTTGTCAGTTCTCCTCTGTGGGGGATGGCCGGGTATGTCGGTGGATTGCTTTACGCCACGACTGAGGTGCTGAGTGGAAAGGAGGCGTTAGAAAACGGAAAAACAGATATCGGGATCGCGCATCTGATAAATGCCCTCGGTGTCGGGATGATGACCGTGGGGGGTAGCCGTAATATCACGGTCGCAATGCTTTCAATTATTCGAATCTCGCAAGCTACTCTGGTAGGTTCGGAACTGGCGGCGTTCTTCCTGGGGCCGGCGGGGGTATTTGTCGGAATGCTACTGGTTCTGGGTGCCGGAGCCTGGCTGCTAAGTCATACCCGGAACGATATACAGAACTGGCTGCTCAGTACGCAGTGGCGGCGGGTACCGTCGGGTGAGAGCGATATCCCGGCTATCTATCCGAATGAACGTATGGAAAAGGACGGCTATACGGCCCTGAACCCACAGAGAGGTACGCATGTTTAATCCCTTTAAACGGCTGCCTGCAGACCCGTCAAAACAGTTCGATAAAATGTTTCTCTTCCTCAGTGATAAGCGTATTTCCAGGATTTATTCGCAGAAAACGGGTGACCCGGATGTCAAAGGAATTTCCGGGTTCGACAGCGTGGTGCGGCTGAACTCGACCTATCTGGAGCTGGTTGATCGGAATTACAGATGGCGTGGAGGGTGGACGCTGGCCGGGGTAATCTTTTTTTGTCTGTCCTTGGGTTTGTTTTGCTATAACTCCATCGGAGTGATGCAGGTGCGGGAGGGGTACAATTTTGGTTTCTGGTTTGGAACCATTTTAATCTGGGCTATTACGTTGCCGGTCTCTTTACTCACATACCGAATGATGATCTCTGAGTTGTTTTTCAGTACCTATTATCCAATCCGCTTTAACCGTAAAAATAGGATGGTGTATGTATATCAGTCCGGAGGTGAAGTGTTATCCGTTCCGTGGCAGGACCTTCGCTTTGTTCTCTCTAGTGGGAAGATATTTACCTCCACTGAGTGGACTATTTTTGGTTGTCTTATAGCAGAGGACGGCGATACGGTTACGCAGGGATTTCCTCTTCCTGTAAATTTGAATCTGGGGGCGGAATCGCTGGATATGTTCTGGGAATTTATCCGTTGTTATATGGAAGAGAGGGATGAGTACCTCCCGGATCTGGTGGATACCATTCCCTGGTGCCCGCCGGTGGAAAAACAGAAGGAAGGCTGGTTGTTCGGGCTATTCTACCTCTACAAACAATATGTCTGGCAGGGATTGATTTTTAATCTGCCATTGTTTCCTTTGGTTTTTCTTATCAGTATTACACGCAGGCTGATTATGGCGACCAGTAAAATTCCTGTGTGGCCAGCGGAGGTGGTCGTGGCCTGTCAGCCGGCTGCAGACGATCCGGTCAACAAAGGGGCGGAACATAACCCCCCACAGGTCTGGCGACCAATGCTGGGGTTGCAGGGAAAAGCGCGCTATGCACAAAGCTTTGCAAGGGAACGCGGGGCAATGGACCGGATCGTTTCCCGGCTGAAAGAAAAATACGGCAGGCAGGAGAAAACGGGTTGAAGGAATTTTTGTCAGGATGCGGCGGATTCCGCCAGACGAAGAAGATATCCCGGCTATTTATCCGAATGAACACATGGAAAAGGACGGCTATATGGCCCTGAACGCACAGGGAGGTACGCATGTTTAATCTCTTTAAACGGCTGCCTGCAGATCCGTCAATACAGTTCGATAAAATGTTTCTCCTCCTCAGTGATAAGCGTATTTCCAGGATTTATTCGCAGAAAACGGGTGACCCGGATGTCAAAGGAATTTCCGGGTTCGACAGCGTGGTGCGGCTGAACTCGACCTATCTGGAGCTGGTTGATCGGAATTACAGATGGCGCGGTACATGGACGTTGGCCGGGGCTTTCTTTTTTTGTCTGGTATTTATTGGCACCTTTCTCTCATTGATAGTTCCCATGCTCTGGGAGGGCGGATATCCGCTTCAGACCTGGATATATTTGATTGTGATCTGGTGCTTAATATCACTTCCGCTCTCATGGGTAACATACCGAATTATGGCCTCTGAGGCATTTTTCAGTACCTACTATCCCATCCGCTTTAACCGTATAAACAGGATGGTGTATGTCTATCAGTCCGGTGGAACGGTGCTGTCCGTTCCATGGCGGGATATTCACTTTGTTCTGACCGGTGGAAAGGTATTCACAGCCACGGAATGGACCATTGTGGGCTGTATCACAGAGGATGATGGTGATGCAGTCATCGGGACATTTCCTCTTCCAATCAATTTAGACTGGGATCCCGAAGACCTGACCATGTACTGGGAGTTTATCCGCTGCTATATGGAAGAGAGGGATGAGTACCTCCCGGATCTGGTGGATACCATTCACTGGTGCCCGCCGGTGGAAAAACAGAAGGAAGGCTGGTTGTTCGGGCTATTCTACCTCTACAAACAATATGTCTGGCAGGGATTGATTTTTAATCTGCCATTGTTTCCTTTGGTTTTTCTTATCAGTATTACACGCAGGCTGGTGATGGCGACCAGTAAAATTCCGGTATGGCCGGCGGAGGTGGTCGCGGCCTGTCAGCCGGCTGCAGACGATCCGGTCAACAAAGGGGCGGAACATAACCCCCCGCAGGTCTGGCGGCCAATGCTGGGGCTGCAGGGAAAAGCGCGCTATGCACAAAGCTTTGCAAGGGAACGCGGGGCAATGGACCGGATCGTTTCCCGGCTGAAAGAAAAATACGGTAAGCCGGGGGAGCACTGACTGACGGTACACCCGATCAATAACCGAAAAGGATCTCTTTAAGTTCTTTTTTGTGTTGTGAAGGCTGAAGCCTTGAGCAACCACTTACGCCTGACTTTTCCGTAGGCCGGATAAGCGCAGCGCCATCCGGCACGACAGTCATCCAACATAAAAAACTAAGGGCGCGATAATCGCGCCCTTTTTGAACTACTTCTTAACGCTTGCCGGGAAGGTCATTTCGCTGTACTTCACGAAATGGGTGCCCTTAGCAATTTTGTAACCGAACCAGATGGCCAGGAACAGTGGGATACCGATATAGGTCGCCATCACACCGCCCCAGTCAATGGTATCAGCCAGGAACGCTTCGTAGTTCTGACCCAGCGTGATGATTAAACACAGCGCAAAGGCGAACATTGGTCCCAGCGGGAAGAACCCGGACACGTAAGGCAGATCTTTCAGATCGTAACCCTGCTTGATATAGCCACGACGGAAACGGTAGTGGCTGATAGCGATGCCCAGCCAGGCGATGAAGCCGGTCATCCCCGAGGTGTTAAGCAGCCACAGGTAAACGGTCTGGTTGCCGAACATGGAGGTCAGGAAGCACAGCGCGGCAATCACGGTGGTTGCATACAGCGCGTTGCGCGGTACGCCACCTTTAGAAAGCTTAGAGAAGATGCGCGGAGCTTTGCCATCGCACGCCAGGGTGTAAAGCATACGGGTAGAAGCATACATCCCGGAGTTACCCGCAGACAGCACGGCAGTCAGGATGACGGCGTTCATCACCGCCGCCGCAGACAGCAGGCCAGCATGCTGGAAGACCAGGGTGAACGGGCTAACGCCGATGTCTTTAACGTCGTTACGCAGCAGGCTCGGATCGGTATAAGGAATGATCAGGCTGACAATCAGGATGGCAAACACATAGAACAGCAGGATACGCCAGAACACCTGGCGCACCGCGCGAGGAATGTTCTTACCCGGATCTTCAGATTCACCGGCAGCAACGCCAATCAGCTCGGTACCCTGGAAGGAGAAGCCGACGATCATCGCCACGCCTATCATCGCCGAAAAGCCCCCCGCGAACGGCCCGTCGCCAATCGTCCAGTTGCTCCAGCCCGCAGGCTGCTCGCCTTTGAAAATGCCGAAGATCATCAGCACGCCAACCACGATAAAGATGATGACGGTGGTCACTTTAATCAGTGAGAACCAGTATTCCGCTTCGCCAAAACCTTTTACGGAGATGTAGTTCAGCAGGAACATGATGCCCAGGAACAGCGCGCTCCAGATCCAGCCCGGCGTGTCCGGGAACCAGTAGTTCATCACCAGCTGCGAGGCCACGAGGTCAACGGCGATGGTCACCGCCCAGTTGTACCAGTAGTTCCAGCCCAGCGCGAAGCCGAAGCCTTCTTCAACGTACTGCTGGCCGTAGGTGGCAAAGGAGCCGGAGACCGGCATATAGGCAGCCAGTTCGCCCAGGCTGGTCATCAGGAAGTAGACCATCAGGCCAATGAGCATGTAGGACAACAGCGCGCCGCCGGGGCCCGCCTGAGAAATGGTCGCCCCAGAGGCGACAAAAAGCCCCGTGCCGATGGAGCCGCCAATGGCGATCATCGTCAGGTGGCGCGCTTTTAGCTCACGACGTAAGCCAGGCGCTTGTGTGGTTTTATCTTGAGAAACCATAGAATATTGCGGTCCATCCAAAAAATGAGGCGAGATTGTAGCAAAACAACCCGCGACATATAGCGTAAATGACGGGTTATAAGAGAGCTTCATGATCGACGGCGGATTATAAGTAAAGCACTTATCGGTGGCTTTACCCGTGTTTCTGGCTATCTTTTAGACAGCGGCCTCGCGCGGCTTCAGGGCTGTCTTATTTTTGACATCCTTTCCTGCTTATTCTGAGCCCGGTGCAAAAAAGCGGATCGCAGCAAAGCCGCTGATATAACTTAGCAACGCCTGTTAATCCGATCGGATATATCCTGCTGATTTAGTTGGTAATGATAATTCTTATGTTATTATAATACATTCATGACATTAATCATTTCAGTCACCCCATGCGGTCAGACTGATTGATGCTGTGCCCGCAGTTTGCGCAGCAGCGCCTGCCAGGCCTGGCCACTGAGGAAGATTATGGACCACATCGTATATGTCGTTGATGATGACCAGTCGGTCAGGCAATCGATTGTCCGGCTGCTGGACTCGGCGGACTACAGCGCCGCTGATTTCGCCTCCGCCGACGCCTTTCTTGCCCACCCCTTCGCCGACCTGCCCGGCTGCGTGATTTTAGATATGCAGATGCCCGACAGGGACGGGCTTGAGGTAGTAGAGGCGCTGAAGGCCTGCGGGCGGGAAATGCCGATCATCTTTCTCACCGGCTACGGCACCATTCCCCTCTCGGTGCAGGCGATGAAAGCCGGAGCCTGTGAGTTTCTGACCAAGCCGGTCAACGCCGACGATCTACTCCGCGCGGTGCAGGAAGCGCTTACGCTGGCGGCGGAAAACTCGGATCGGCTGCGGGATTTCCACAGCCTTAAGCAGCGCCATCTGACCCTCACCCCGCGCGAACAGGAGGTGCTGGCGCTGACGATTCAGGGGCTGCTGAACAAGCAGATTGCCGCCGAGCTGGGGGTAAGCGAAATCACGGTGAAGGTCCATCGCCGCAGGGTGATGGATAAAATGCAGGTGCGTTCGCTGGCTGATTTAGTGCGCCACGCCGAACGCCTGAATATCAATAAAGCCAAAGCTTCCTGAGCTAAATCAGATTGATGACAAACATAAAACGTTTAACAAACGAATAGATCTCACCACGAAAATAAACAGGAAAATCAATTCATTGATTTTCGGCTGCTAATCACAAAGAAGGAAAAACCACGCTTTTTCCTTCTTTGTCAGCAAGCTAAGCAGGGCCTCGTGCGCCCTGCCCTCATTCTGATTAACGCGCCTGCAGGAAGGCCAGCAGATCCTGATTTAGCTGCTCCTGGTGCGTCACCGCGAAGCCGTGCGGCGCATTCTCGTACACCTTCAGCTCCGCTCCGCGAATCGCCTCGGCCGCCGCCCTGCCCGTCGTCTCGAACGGCACGATCTGATCGTGGCTGCCGTGGATCACCAGCGTCGGCACGTCTACTTTAGCCAGATCGTCGCGGAAGTCGGTTTCCGAGAACGCCGTGACGCAGTCAATCGTCCCCTTCAGGGAGGCCAGAAGCGCGATATTCAGCGTCTGGGTCAGCACGCCCTCGGACACCGTCTGGCCCGCGTTGGTGCCGTAAAACGGCGCGGCAAAGTCGCTGATAAACTGCGCGCGGTCTTTGCGTAACCCGTCGCGGATACCCTCGAACACCGAAAGGTCAACGCCGTTCGGGTTGGCGGCGCTTTTACCAAATACCGGCGTCACCGCCCCCAGCAGTACCAGGCCCGCAAGGCGCTCGTTGCCGTAGCGGCCGATATAGCGCGCCACGTCCCCGCCGCCCATGGAGAAGCCGACCAGCGTCACCTCTCGCAGATCGAGCTGGGTGATGAGGTCGTTAATATCAGACGCGAACGTATCGTAGTCATAGCCCGTCCACGGCTGCTCTGAACGACCAAAGCCACGGCGGTCGAAGGCGATAACGCGGTAGCCCCGCTCGGCCAGATAGTTAAGCTGGCTGTCCCACATATCCGCATCCAGCGGCCAGCCGTGGCTGAACAGCACCGGCTTTCCCGTTCCCCAGTCTTTGTAATAAATCTGCGTGCCGTCTTTGGTTTTGATGGTGCTCATGGTGTACCCCTATGTTGGTGTGTGTTGTGAACAGGTCGGCGCCCCGGCGAGTCAGGCCGGAGCCACCAGATAACGCACCACGGGACGAGCTTCGCCCTGGTGATAAAGCTGGACGCGGCGTTCAATTTTCCGGTCGTTCATGGTGTAGCGCTCTTCCTGGCGCAGGTGCTCAACCCACGAGCCGACCAGAAAGGTTTCGACGAAGATGCCCGGCTGCAGAATGTCCTCATACACCGACCAGCTCATCGCCCCGCCCCGCCGCCGCACGCGGCGCATATCCTGCATGCAGACCGTAAAGCCACGGGCGTCTTCCGGCCTGATGAGATATTCGTAGCTCACCATCACCGGACCGCGATCCAGGCGGACGTCCAGCTCGATTGCCGCCAGGCTGTCGCTGCTGGCCTCAAGATTAAGATCCGGGTCTTTATTCAGCCGCCAGCGAAGGACGGTGGCGCTGCCGAGCACCATGCCCAGGGCCGCCGCGCAAAGCGAAACCGAGATGCCGTAGTGGGAGGCGATCTGGCCCCACAGGGCGCTGCCCAGGGTCATCGACCCGAAGAAGACGGTGAGATAAACCGCCAGCGCGCGGGCCTTCACCCACTTAGCCGCGCTGCGCTGGGCGCCGAGGTTGAGCGTCGAGAGCACCGCAATCCAGGAAAATCCGGTAAAAAACTCGCAGGCGTTAAGCAGCCAGAAATGCCGCACGAAGGCCAGAGCGAGCATGGTGGCGGCAAACATCAGGCTTGCCAGCACCATCAGACGGTCAGGATTAAAATGCTTGCGCAAATGCGGCAGCATCACCGCGCCGAAAATCGCTCCCAGCCCGATAGAGGCCAGCATGATGCCGTAGCCGCCGGGGCCAAGGCCCAGCTCGCGGCGTGCAACCAGCGGCAACAGCGCCCAGCCCGCGCTGCCAAACAGGAAAAAGGCGACGGTGCGGGCCAGCACGTTACGCAACACCGGCGCGGCGTGAACGTAGCGCACCCCGGCGCGCACGGCGGAGAAAAAATTTTCCGCGGGCAGCCGCTGGACGGCGGGTTCGGTTTTCCAGCGGTACAGCACCCAGGCCACGCCCAGCACCGACACCGCGTTCAGGGCGAACACGACCCAGGCTCCGGCAAAAGAGAGGATCAGCCCGCCCAGCGCCGGGCCGATGGCGCGGCTGATGTTAATCCCCAGCGAGTTCAGCGCGATGGCCGCGCCCAAATCCTGTTTGCTCACCAGATCCGGCACAATCGCCTGAAAAGGCGGGGAGCTCATGGCCGCCCCGGTGCTCATCAGAAAGGCGGCGATCAGCAGTACGGCAGGCGTCACCAGCCCCGCCACCGACAGCAGCGTCAGCCCGACGGCGGCGATTAAGGTCCACAGCTGGGAAAACAGCAGGTATTTACGTCGGTCAACAATATCCGCCATCACCCCGGACGGCAGCGCGAAGAGAAACATTGGCAGGCTGCTGGCCGCCTGGATCATCGCCACGGACAGCGGGTCGGCGCTGAGCGTGAGCATCGTCCAGTTCATGCCCACATCGTTCATCCATGAACCGATGTTGGAGACTACCGTGGCTATCCACAGCATGCGGAACACCCGCTGGCGCAGCGGCTGCCAGGGGGAGCCGGTTGCTCCACCCGCCTCCTTCAGCGCCTCGGCGCTGACGTGGTGAACCTCATTTACCGTTGCCATACCGCCACTCCTGTCGTCTGTCCGCGCCAATACGCCAGCCTCCCGGTCCGGTTAGCGCAAGCGTGGTAAAGATGATCAGCAGCAGCCAGCCGAACTGCCCTTCGGCAACGCTCCAGCCGGGATGCACCACCAGCATCGCCACCAGCAGCACGGCGATGATCGGCAGGCAGGCCAGGCGCGCCCGGTAGCCGACGATAATAAACAGCGGGCAGATGACCTCGGCGAAGATGGCGGGCAGCAGGCTCATGTACGGCCCCATGCCAAAGGGATCCTCGATGCGCGTCAGCTCTTCGCTGAAGTGAAACACCTTCGGCAGCCCGTGCACGTAAAGCAGCAGCAGGCTCCCCGCCAGGCGCAGGAAGAACAGCCCCAGGTCGATCCGGGGCGGGAAAGAGACGTTCGATGAACTCTTCATGATTAAAACGCAAAGCAGCTGCAGCCGAGCGCGCCCCAGAATGCAGAATCATCCGCAACGGGTACGCCTGCGCCGCGGGCGAGATCGTGATTATGAGTATGCACGCCGCACGGGCCGGAACAGTGGTGCGCCTGAGGCATCATGCCAGCCCGGCTCGCCACAGGCGGCGCGGCGCGATAGTGCCCCGGGACGTTAACCACCGGCGACCACTCCGGCAGGACCGGAATCGACGGCGGCGACAGCGGCCCGAACGCGCCTGCGGCATAGACAATATTGCCGTCAACGACCGTCAGCACGGATTCGATGCCTTTGATCTCTTCTTCGCGGACGCGGAAATAGTCCTGGCTGAGCACCGCCATGTCCGCCAGCTGCCCTTTTTTGATCTGCCCTTTTTTGCCCTGTTCGCTGGAGAACCACGCGCTGCCCTGGGTCCAGAGCATCAGCGCGGTTTCGCGATCCAGCCGCGCGTTGACGTCATACATCTGCATGCCGCCGACGGTGCGGCCGGACACCAGCCAGTACAGCGCCGTCCACGGGTTATAGCTTGCTACGCGGGTAGCATCCGTTCCCAGCCCCACCGGCACGCCGGTTTCCAGCATGCGGGCAACCGGCGGCGTGTGGCGGGTCGCTTCGATACCGTAACGCTCGGCGAAATATTCGCCCTGGAAGGCCATGCGGTGCTGGACGGCAATCCCTCCGCCCAGCTCCTTAATACGGTCGATATTTTTCTGGGTGACGGTCTCGGCGTGGTCAAAGAACCAGTGCAGGCCGTTAAACGGAATATCGCGGTTAACCTTTTCAAACACGTCCAGCATGCGGCTGATGGATTCGTCGTAGGTGGCGTGCAGGCGGAACGGCCAGCGGTGTTCCACCAGATGGCGCACTACGCGCTCCAGCTCGTCCTCCATACCCGGCGCAAGATCCGGGCGTGGCTCGAGGAAATCTTCGAAGTCGGCGGCGGAAAAGACCAGCATCTCGCCCGCGCCGTTGTGGCGGAAGTAGTCGCTGCCCTGGCCTGGCGTCAGCATGTCGGTCCACTTTTCGAAATCTTCCAGCTCGTGGCCGGGGCGCTGGGTAAACAGGTTATAGGCGATGCGCAGGGTCATCTGCTTCTTCTGGTGAAGTTCGGCTATCACCTCGTAATCTTCCGGGTAGTTCTGGAAGCCGCCGCCCGCGTCGATGGCGCTGGTCAGCCCCAGGCGGTTCAGCTCGCGCATAAACTGGCGGGTGGAGTTAATCTGCTGCTCCAGCGGCAGCTTCGGCCCTTTGGCTAAGGTGGAGTAAAGGATCATCGCGTTAGGGCGGGCAATCAGCATCCCGGTCGGGTTGCCGTTGCCGTCGCGCTGGATTTCCCCGCCCGGCGGGTTAGGCGTGTCTTTGGTGTAGCCCACAACCTTCAGCGCCGCGCGGTTCAGCAGCGCACGGTCATAGAGATGCAGAATGAAAACGGGCGTCTCCGGCGCGGCCTCGTTAATTTCATCCAGCGTCGGCATGCGGCGTTCGGCAAACTGGAATTCCGTCCAGCCGCCCACCACGCGAACCCACTGCGGTGAAGGCGTGCGCAGCGCCTGCTCTTTCAGCATCCGCAGCGCGTCGGCCAGCGACGGCACGCCCTCCCAGCGCAGCTCAAGGTTGTAATTCAGGCCGCCGCGAATCAGGTGCAGGTGCGAATCGTTAAGCCCCGGAATGGCCGCGTGCCCCTTCAGGTCGACTACCTTCGTCCCTTCGTCGTGGTGCTGCATCACCTCGGCGGTGGTGCCCACTTCAATGAACTTTCCGTCGCGGATCGCCACCGCTTCCGCCAGCGGGTTTTCGCGGTCGACGGTGTGAAACTGCCCGTTAACCAGAATTAAATCAGCTTTGCCCAGCGCAACCATACATCCTCCACTCTCAGGTTTCCGGTTCGGGCAGCCGCCCTCCCGGAGAAGAATACGGGCCGCAACGGGCCACGTGAATGGAGGTGAGTATGTGAATGAGGGTCAGAAAAGACTAGTTATACAAAGGGATAGTTATACCAAAGTATAGTTATACCTGAGGATAGTTATACCATCAGATAATAGTTTTACCCGGCTGGCCGACCTACCATTCAGCCCGTCGATAGCCTTCATTCCCGGCGGCTGTCCCGGCTGTCGCTGCGCCAGAAGCGCGGCGGTTTTGATACCTTTAACCTCTTACCAACGGGTAATTTTATGACAACCTCTAAGCTTGAAGTCCTCACGCCTGCCAACTGTCAGATGATTTTTATCGATCAGCAGCCCCAGATGGCCTTTGGCGTGCAGTCCATCGACCGCCAGGTGCTGAAAAACAACACCGTCGCCCTGGCGAAGGCCGCTAAGGTCTTTAATATTCCGACGATTATTACCACCGTTGAAACCGAGAGCTTCTCGGGCAATACCTATCCCGAGCTGCTGGACGTGTTCCCCGGCAAGGATATCCTTGAGCGCACCTCAATGAACTCCTGGGACGACCAGAAGGTCCGCGACGCGCTGGCGGCAAACGGCAAGAAGAAAGTCGTGGTTTCCGGCCTGTGGACGGAAGTGTGCAACAACAGCTTCGCCCTGTGCGCCATGCTGGAAGGCGACTATGAAATTTACATGGTGGCGGACGCCTCCGGCGGCACCTCCAAAGAAGCCCATGATTACGCTATGCAGCGCATGATCCAGGCCGGCGTGATCCCGGTAACCTGGCAGCAGGTGATGCTGGAGTGGCAGCGCGACTGGGCGCACAAAGAGACCTACAACGCCGTGATGGACATCGTTCGCGAACACTCCGGCGCTTACGGTATGGGCGTTGATTATGCCTATACCATGGTGCACAAAGCCCCTTCCCGCCAGAAGAGTGAGCACACCACTCTCGCTGCGGTAGCCGCGCGCTAATCCGCTCCGCTGACCGGCAGCAAACCGGTCAGCCTGCCCTGTGGAGAATTAAGATGAGTGCAGGACTGCTGTCCCTGTTCGCGGGCGTAGTGATTGGCCTGCTGTACGCCCTGCTGAAGGTCCGTTCACCGGCTCCGCCCGCCGTCGCGCTGGTGGGCCTGCTGGGCATGCTGGCCGGTGAGCATCTGACTTCCGAAATGCTCAGACCGGTACAGACGGCGGCGCAGCATAACTGTCAGCTGCCGTCCGCTACCTGCGCCGAAAAGAGGTAAATGATGAAGACATGGCTTGTTTCTCTGGCCGTTGGCCTGCTGGCCGGCGCGCTTTACGCCGCGGCGGATATTCATTCACCGGCACCGCCGGTTATCGCCCTGCTCGGCTTATTCGGCATGCTGGTTGGGGAGCAAATTATCCCGATAGCCCGCAGGCTTTTCAGCCGCCAGCCGCTGACCCTCGCCTGGTTCCGCCACGAATGCGTGCCCAAAATCAGCGGCACCCCGCCGCCCGCAGTCGCCACGTCAGACGCCGAGGGCCGCAAGCTCCAGCGATGACCGGTGAGAGGAATGACCCGATGACGCTGCCGCAGCGTATTGCCATTGTCGATGACGAACCTTCCGTACGCAGCGGGTTGAGCAATCTGCTGCGCTCCGACGGCTATTCAACGGTCTGCTTTGCCTCCGCCGAGGCGCTGCTGGCCGATCCCGGCGCGCTGACGGACGCCGCGCTGCTCGTGATTGATATCAAGCTAAAAGGCATGAGCGGCTTCGAACTCTTCAACCATATAAAAAATCACGCCGCCTCCGCTGCGCCGGTCATTTTTATCTCCGGCCACGGCGACGAGCAGATGCAGCGGTACGCGCTTGATCGGGGCGCCGCTGCTTTTTTACGTAAGCCCATCGACATTGAGCAGCTGCTGAACCATATTCAGAACGAGCTAAGATCCGGTAAAACATAATAAGAACGCATCGCGTGAGACCCCCTAATGAATAACAAGCCGACCCCGTCCGACCGTGCCGTTCTTGCCGACCTTCAGGAAGGGCAGCTATTTTCCTTCAGGGACGACGTGATTTTTACGCCGCTTATCAGGGAGGGCAGCATCGCCTGGATGAACGGCAGACACCCCTTTTCAGACGGAGCCTTTATTCTGGCTACCGCCGTGAGCGATGAGGCGGAGCCGGACGCGACGCAGCTGCTAAAAAATGAGTTTGCGCTGCGCCCCTGGTTGTCCAGCGCCTGGGCCGTAAAGCCCGCAGCCTGCACCCAGTATCGCGGCCGCTACGCCCTGGTTTATCCGACCTTCTCCTTCGAACCGCTGACGCGGGTGACGGGCCAGCCGATGAGCTGTATCGCCAGCTTCCTGGCGCTGGCCATCCGCATTTGCCATCCGCTGCGCCTGATGCACATGCGCAACCTGATTCACGGCGACATCAAGCCCGGCCATATCTTTCTGAACGGCGACGCCGCCTGCCGCCTCGCGGGCTTCGGCCTGACCACCGGCACCTCGAAAGAGCTGAAACAGGCCCGGCTCGCTTTTTCCGGCGGCACGCTTGCCTATATGTCACCGGAGCACACCAACCGCACCCAGCGGCCGGTGGACAGCCGCAGCGATCTTTATAGCCTCGGCATTGTGCTGTACGAGCTGCTGACGGGGACGCTGCCCTTCGACTTAAGCGCCGGGGGACTGGCGGAGTGGGCGCATCATCACATCGCCTCTGAACCCCGCCCGCCGCATCTCGTCAGAAATACGATTCCGGTGATGCTTTCCGGCATCATTCTGCGCCTGCTCGCCAAGTCGCCGGATAACCGTTACCAGACCGTGGATGGCCTGGTGGCGGATTTGCGCCGCTGTCAGGCCACGCTCGACGAAAACAGCGACATCCCGCCTTTTACGCCGGGCTTACAGGATCTTTCCCCTGAGGTGCATCTCACCGACACGCTGTACACCGCTCATCCACAGTCGCGGGAGCTTGTCGCGGCCTTCGACGAGGTTAATCAAAGCGGTAATCACCTGCTGGTGGCGATCGGCGGTCCGTCCGGGATCGGTAAATCCTCCCTGATTGCCTCGGCCCTGAAGGAGCTGCAGAACAGGCATGCTCTGCTCGCCATAGGCAAGGTCGATCAGTTTTCCGCTTCGCTGCCTTACGGCGTGCTGACTTCTGCGTTCCGTTCGCTGACGCTGACCCTGCTCGGCCTGCCCGCTGAAGAAGTTGCGGTATGGAAGATGCGCCTTTCGCGCGCCCTTGAAGGTTACGAAGGGCTGGCGATTAATCTTGTTCCCGAGCTTGGGCTGCTGATTGACGCGAGGTCCCACCGCGCGCCCGATCCGCTGTCGACGGATGCCAGGGCGAGATTTGATCACATGGTGCTAAACCTGGTCACTTCCTTTGCCACGCCGGGCTGCCCGCTGATCCTGCTGATAGACGATCTGCACTGGATTGACACCGCCAGCCTGCACGTCCTGACGTTTATCCTGAAAAACAGCGCCGCGCTGCCGCTGCTGATGGTCATAGCCCTGCGGGACGGCGCGACGCCCGACAAGAGCGGAGTTTCCGGCGCGCTGGAACAGCTGTCCGGCGCCGCGCAGCGGCTAAAGGCGATTGCCCCAGCCCCGCTGTCGGTGAAGGCCATCGCCCGCTGGCTGGCGGACGTTTTCCAGCAGCGCTCGGCGGACACCCCGGACCTTGCCAGACTGATCCATGAGAAAACAGGCGGTAATCCGCTCTTTTTGCACGAGTTCTTCAAGCGTATCGTGGAGGACGGGCTGGTTACCCACAGCAAATACCAGGGGAAATGGCACTACGATCTGGCGGCGATCCGGGCGCGCCATTACACCGAAAACGTCGTCAGCCTGGTGCTTCAGCAGCTGGAGAAAATGCCGCCGGAGACCCGCAGGCTGCTGGGAAGCCTCGCCTGCCTGGGCAGCCGGGGCGAGCTGGATACCGTCAGCCGCGTGCTGAGCATCTCCGATGCCGATATCCGCTATCAGCTACATCCTGCCGTCACGGCGCAGCTGCTTACCCTGTCGACGGACGGCTGGGCCTTTACCCACGACAAGGTGCAGGAGGCGGCTTTTGCCCTGCTGGACAGCGCTGAAAAAGGCCGTCTGCATCTCACCACCGCCAGCATTATGGCGGAGGCCTCCCGGCTGGCCGCGGGCAACGAAATGCTGTTCCGCGCCATCCACCACGTGTCGGCGGCGATAGACTGCGTTCAGCCGCCCGCGCAGCGCAAAATGTTCCGCGAGCTGAGCATGCTGGCGGCGCAGCGGGCCAGGCGGACCGGCGATTACCTGTCGGCGCTGCGCTATCTGCAGACCGCAAGGGCGCTGGAGGGCGGCGCTGCCGAAAACGCTGCCGACCTGCGGCTGGAGCTGGAGGAAGCCGAGTGCGAGTTTTTACTCGGCAACCTCGCCGCCGCCCGCCAGCTTTGCGACCGGCTGCTGGGCTCCCCCGGCGGGATGACGGAGAAAGTCGCCGCCGCCAACCTGCTGGCGGAAATTCACATGCGCCAGTCCGACAACCAGCTGGCGCTGGAAACCACCCTGTGCTGGCTGTCCGTTTCCGGGATTTCCATTGACCGCTATCCTGATGCCAGCGGGTGCAACGCCGCCTGGGAGGCGCTCAACAATCGCATCGGCGATAACCCGGCGGCGGTGTTTGCCCACCTGCCGGAGATGGCCCATCCCGAAACGGAAGCGGTGATGAACCTGCTGTCCAGCGCCAGCATCTTCGCCAGCTTCAGCAACCCGCACCTGCACTTCATGCTGCTGTGCCAGATGCTGCACCTTACGCTTGAGCGCGGCGTGACCGGAGCTTCAACCTCCGCAATGGGCTGGTTCGGCGTGCTGATTGGCGAACGCTACGCCGAGTACCGGCTGGGCTTCAGGTATGCCCGGCAGGCCCGTGAATTAGTCGAGCGCCACGGCTTCAGCGCCTGCGAAGCCAAAACCCTGCTGCCGCTTGACCAGCTCAGCGTCTGGACGCAGCCGCTCTCCTATACCACCGAATGCGCGAAAGCCTGCTTCACGGCGGCGGTCACCCACGGCGATTTAACCATCGCCTCGTTTGCCGCCTGCCATCAGGTGATCAACTTTTTAAGCCGTGGCGATCACCTGGATAACGTGCTGACCAGCATCGAGCGCGGGCTGGCCTTCGTGCGCAAAACCCAGTTCCAGGACGTGGAGCGCATCCTTTTGCTTCAGCGCCACTACGTGGACTACCTCAGAAAACCGCCGGTGGGCAGCTGGGAAAGCGCGGAGGCGCTGCCCGACAGCCTGCTGCCCGTGGCGCCCGAACAGGCTCCGCAGCAGATGTCGACGCTGATCTTCTGGTTCTGGCTGTACCGTGGCATGGCGCACTTCATCTCCGGCAGCTACCCGCAGGCGCAGACCGCGCTGGACCAGGCCGCTTCTTTCGCCTGGTCGGCTCCCGGACACATCCACCAGCTGGATTTGCACCTCTACAGCGCCCTGACCCTCACCGTTCAGCTGACGCCGGAAACCTTCACCGCGAAACACCGGCGCAGGCTGGAAACCCACCACCACAAGATTGCCCTCTGGGCGCGCATTAACCCCGAGACGTTCGCCGATAAAGAAGCGCTGGTCTACGCGGAGATTGTTCGTCTTGACGGCATGAACAGCATTGCCCTGGAACAGTACGAAAAAGCCGTGCGGCTCTCCCGTGAAGCGGGATTCAACCCCGGCAACGCGCTGGCGCACGAGCTTGCCGGACGCTTTGCCTCAAGCTGCGGCTACCACACGGCGGCGGACGCGCATTTTCGCGGCGCGATGGCGGCCTGGGGGCGCATCGGCGCGCAGGCGAAGGTGAACCAGCTCATGCAGGCTTATCCCCACCTGGTTTCCGTGGCGCCAGCGACCCCCTACGACACCATCGCCTTCGCCCAGAACGAAGAGATTCGCGATCTGCAAAGCGTGATCAAAGCCTCCCGCGCGCTCTCGGAGGAGATCAATCTTGAACGATTAATTGAGATCCTGATGACCATGCTGCTGGAGCGGGCCGGAGCACAGCGCGGGCTGCTGATTCGCGTGCTGGACAACAATATTCCCCAGGTAGAAGCGAGCGCGCTGACCAGCAGCGACGGCGTGCGGGTGCGCATCCTCAGGGATATGCCGATGGCGAGCGATATGCCGCTGTCGGTGCTGGCGGCGGTGATCCGTACCGGGCAGGAGATCCGCACCGGAAAACCCGAAGAGTTCAGCCCCTTCTCGCAGGACCCCTATCTGGTGACCTCCGGCGCAGCGGTGCTCTGCGTGCCGATGTTTAAGGGCGCACGCCTGGTCGGGGTGCTGTATCTGGAAAATCGCCTGATGCCCGAGGTCTTTACCGCCGAGCACTCTAAGGTCGTCAGCCTGCTCGGGGCACACGCCGCCGTCTCTCTTGAAACGGCCCGGCTGTATGCCGAGCTGCTGGAGGAGAACATTCAGCGCCGCCGGGTGGAAAAAGAGCTGCGCGCAAGCCAGACCTCGCTGATGCTGGGGGAGCAGATCAGCCATACCGGCAGCTGGCGCTGGGAGATTGAGCAGGACCTGATGTTCATGTCCGAAGAGTATGCCCGCATCCTCGGCCTGCCGGAGAAGCAGAAGATGATTTCCATGGCGGAATTTCTGACCTTCGTCCACCCGGACGACTATCTGCGCGTCAGCGAAGTGGTCACCGACGGGGTGCGCGACGGGCTGACGCTACAGGCAGAATTCCGCATCGTGAATGCCCAGGGAAGCATGCGCTACATTCTGGGCATCGGCAGCCCGGTGGGGGTGGGCACCGAGATCTACGAATATTACGGCACCATCACCGATATCACCACGCAGCGGCAGGCGGAAGATGCCGTCAGGGTGGCCCAGGCGGAGCTGGCCCGCGTGTCCCGCGCGACCACCGTCGGCCAGCTTACCTCTTCCATCGCCCACGAGATTAATCAGCCTCTGATGTCGATAGTCTCGAACGCGGGGGCCAGCCTGCGCTGGCTGAATCACGATCCGGTAAGACACGATAATATTCGCGCCGGACTGGAGGAAATCGTCGCGGAAGGCCAGCGCGCGGGGGAGATAATCCGCAGCATCCAGGCCCTGACGCGCAAGCGGGAATCCCACTTCTGCCGTATCGACCTGCACTACCTGGTGCGCCACATTATGACGCTGTCGCGCAGCGAAATTGAACAACGAAGGGTGGCCGTGGAGTACGAACTGAAGGCCGACAGGAGCTTTATTTTTGCCGACAGCGTGCAGATCCAGCAGGTGCTCATCAACCTGGTGATCAACGCCGTGGAGGCGATGGCCGATGTCACCGGCCGCACCCGCACGCTGCGCATAGTCACCGGTAACCCTGATGAGGCCTCGGTGGCCCTGCACGTTACGGACAACGGCACGGGCCTGCCTCCTGAAGTCCGGGAGCGGGTTTTTGATTCGTTTTACACCACTAAGGCGCAGGGCATGGGGATGGGGCTGACCATCAGCCATTCCATTATCGAACGGCACCAGGGCAGGCTGACGGCGCAGCCGAACGCTCCCCACGGCAGCTGTTTCAGCTTCACGCTGCCGACGAAGGAGCGCGAGGCTTCACCGGATGGGGGTTAAACCGATTCCTCGCAATAGCGCAAAAAACGCTGCAAAGCATTCGAGATATGCTTCTGGCGATGATGAATGCGGTAAAGCGTGCGCTTAAGTTTGGGCAATGGCACCTCGACCTCCACCAGCGAGCCGGTTTCCAGCTGCTCCTGGATTACCCGGCGGGACAAACAGCTGATGCCAAGGCCGTGGCGCACCGCGTGTTTGATGGCCTCCGAGTTGCCCAGCTCCATGCCCAGATGGAACTGCGGCAGATGGGAGAGCAGCAGGTAGTCAACGATTTCACGCGTGCCTGAACCTTTCTCACGCAGGATCCACTGCTGCTTTGCCAGCGACTCGAGGGTTACAGGCTCTTTCAGCAAGGGGGCTGAAGGTGCCGCAAAGACGACCAGCTCGTCCTCCAGCCAGGGCTCGGTGACCAGCTCCGTCATATGGCTTGGGCCTTCGATAAGGCCGATATCGACGCGGAAATCCGCCACCGCATTGATCACGTCCTGGCTGTTGCCGACGCTCATCTCCAGCGGCAGCGCGGGGAAATCACGGCGATAGCGGGCGATCATCTCCGGCAGAATATAGTTGCCGATGGTGCTGCTGGCGTAGACGCGAATCGCGCCGTTGGCTTCGCGGAAGAGCTGTTCTATTTCTCCTGCTTGTTCGAGCAGGCCCACCACGCGCGGGTAAAGCAGCCTTCCGTGCTCGTTCACCACCAGCCGCTTGCCCACGCGGTCAAACAGCTGAACGCCGAGCTGCCCTTCCAGATCCGCCAGCGCCGCGCTGACGGCGGACTGCGACAGGGCCAGCATCTGCGAGGCCTGGGTGGTAGAGCCGCTTTTTAATACCTCAGCAAAAACTTCTAACTGCCGCAGCGTGATGTGCATTGCCTTTCGCCTTAACACTTATTTCGATTGATTATAAATATATAATCAATTTTATTTTTAAGCCAGCCCGCCCTATCCTTTTGCCATCACAAAGGAGAAGGCTATGACTGCACACACTATTCCCGCACCGCGTCACACCCTGCGGCATTTCCTGCCAGGGCTGGCGCTGACCGGTATCATTACTGCATTTGCTCTGTGGATGGGCAATATCCCGTCCGTTACCGGGCTTGGGCTGGGCGCGCTGACGCTGGCTATTTTATGCGGCATGGTCGTCGGTAATACCCTGTACCCAAAAATCTGGCAGCAGTGCGACGGCGGCGTGCTGTTCGCTAAGCAGCATCTGCTGCGCCTGGGGATTATTCTTTATGGCTTCCGCCTGACGTTTTCGCAAATCGCCGACGTCGGCGCCAGCGGTATTATCATCGACATTCTGACCCTAACAAGCACCTTTACCCTCGCCTGCTGGCTTGGACAGAAGGTGTTTGGGCTGGATAAACAAACCAGCTGGCTGATTGGCGCGGGCAGCAGCATCTGCGGTGCGGCAGCGATTCTGGCCACCGAACCCGTAGTCAAAGCGGAGGCCAGCAAAGTCACCGTGGCCGTAGCGACCGTGGTTATCTTCGGGACGCTGGCGATATTCATCTACCCGATGATTTATCCGTTTGTCACCCAGTGGTTTACGCCTGAAACCTTCGGGATTTATACCGGCTCGACCATGCATGAAGTTGCGCAGGTTGTGGCGGCAGGCCATGCCATCAGCCCGGAAACGGAGAACGCGGCGGTGATCGCCAAAATGCTGCGCGTCATGATGCTGGCACCGTTCCTGATTTTCCTTGCGGCGCGCGTTAAGCAGCTTGCTCCGGCTGGTGCGGCACAGGCGAGCAAAATCACCATCCCGTGGTTCGCCGTGCTGTTCATCGTGGTCGCCATCTTCAACTCTCTCCACCTGCTGCCCGTAAGCCTGGTGAACGCGCTGGTAACGCTGGATACCTTCCTGCTGGCAATGGCGATGGCGGCGCTGGGCCTGACCACCCACATTGGCGCACTGAAGAAAGCCGGGGTGCGTCCTCTGCTGATGGCGCTGGTGCTGTTCATCTGGCTTATCGTCGGCGGTGCGGCCATTAACCTGGGCATCCACCATTTAATGGCCTGATGAGAGAAATTTACCTGCTAACCCGCTATCATTGCGTTTTCCCGGTAGCGGGTTTTGACAGGAGAAACAAAGATGAAGTTTATTGGAGCGCACGTCAGCGCCTCGGGCGGATTAGAAAACGCCGCCGTTCGCGCCCACGAACTGGACGCTACCGCTTTTGCCCTGTTTACTAAAAACCAGCGTCAATGGCGGGCCGCGCCGCTCACCGATGAAGTCATCAGCAACTTCAAACGCGCCTGCGAAAAGTACAGCTACGGGCCGGGCCAGATCCTGCCTCACGACAGCTATCTGATTAACCTGGGCCATCCGGTTGAAGAGGCGCTGGAAAAATCCCGCGAGGCCTTTCTGGATGAGATGCAGCGCTGCGAACAGCTCGGGCTGACGCTGCTGAACTTCCACCCAGGCAGCCACCTGAAGCAAATACCTGAAGAAGAGTGCCTGGCGAAAATCGCCCAGTCCATCAACATCGCGCTGGATAAAACCAAAGACGTGGTGGCGGTTATCGAAAACACCGCGGGCCAGGGCAGCAATCTGGGCTTCCGCTTTGAGCATCTGGCGGCGATTATCGACGGCGTGGAGGACAAATCCCGCGTTGGCGTCTGCATTGACACCTGCCACGCGTTTGCGGCGGGCTACGATCTGCGGACCGAAGAGGACTGCGAGAAAACGTTCAGCGAATTCGAACGCATCGTCGGCTTCCAGTATTTACGCGGCATGCACCTGAACGATGCCAAAAGCGAATTCGGCAGCCGGGTTGACCGCCACAACAGCCTGGGCGCAGGTAATATTGGCCATACGCCTTTTGCGTGGCTGATGCGCGACAGCCGCTTCGACGGCATCCCGCTGATTCTGGAAACGACCAATCCGGATATCTGGGCCGAAGAGATCGCCTGGCTGAAAGCCCAGCAGCACGAAGCCGCTGTGGCATAATTTTATTACGGCGGATGACGCTGGCGCTTATCCGCCCTACACCCATTTTCGTTGGGCGGATAAGCGTTAACGTCATCCGCCGGTAACTTTCAGGCAAACTTCACTAAACGCTCGCTTAAATTCTCTTCCAGCCACCGCAGCGACTCAAATCCTGCTTTCGCGATCTTGCCCGGCTCTGCCTGCTGATACTCATCATTAAAAATCTCCAGCGACCACGGCCCCCGATAGCCTTTGTCCACCAGCGTTCTGGCGAACGCCAGCACCGGCAGCTCGCCCATGCCGGGCACGCAGCGGTAGTGGCGGCTCCATTGCAGCACATCCAGATCTTTACGCGGCGCATCCGCCAGCTGGACAAAAAAGATTTTCTCCAGCGGGATGTTTGCCAGATTGAGTTCATCCCCCAGGGCCAGCACGTGGAAGCTGTCCAGCACTATCCCCAAAGACGCGCTGTTAACGGCTTTTACCCGGTCCCACGACTGCTGATAGCGGTTGACATGCCTGCCCCAGGCCAGCGCCTCATAGCCCACTTTCACACCGTGCTGGCGGGCAAGCTCGGCTATCCTGCCCAGGTCGCTAATCTGCTTATCCCGGCTCGCGTCGCACTGCTCGTCTACGTTGCTGCACAGCAATAGCTTTTCGCAGCCCAGCTGATTCATCGTCTCGAACATTCTGCGCGCCCGCTCGAGGTTTGTCTCCATCAGCGCTTCCGGCATGCCTTCGAAGTCACGAAACGGCTGGTACAACAAAATCTCTAAGCCCAGGCTGCCGGCGAGCTTCGCTACATCGCGAGCGCTGCCCTGATAAGCCTGGAGATCGGGTTCAAAGATTTCCACCCCGCTAAAGCCTGCTCTGGCAATGGCGTGAAGTTTTTCGGGTAACGTACCGGCAAGACAAACTGTGGCAATTGAACGCTGCATACTTTCCTCGGCAACCGTGTGGGAGAGCCTTAATAATTGAACCATATGGTTCATTTAGCAACATTCAGGTAACAAATGACGTTGTAAGCAAGGCTTGCCGGAAGTGGAAACTAAAAACGCCCCCGGTGGCAACCGGAGGCGTTGGGGTCAACTTACTGTTAATGCGGAGATTAAGCGGCTTTAGCAGCCAGCTCGGCATCCGGACGTTTCAGGAAGGCGTAAGACAAACCTGCCAGCAACGTGCCCGCCACAATCGCAATCAGATAACCCAGCACCGGCGTAATCGCACCAGGGATCAGCAGAACGAACAGACCGCCGTGCGGTGCCATCAGCTTCGCGCCAACCGCCATGGAGATAGCCCCTGTTACCGCGCCACCCACGATACAGCAAGGCAGAACGCGCATCGGGTCACGGGCCGCGAACGGAATCGCCCCTTCAGTAATGAAGCACAGGCCAAGCACCAGCGCCGCTTTACCGCCTTCCTGCTCGGATTTAGCGAACTTACGGCGAGCAACCAGCGTAGCCAGGCCCAGCGCCAGCGGTGGCACCATGCCCGCAGCCATAATCGCCGCCATTGGTGCGTACGTCTGGGTACTCAGCAGGCCAACACCGAAAGCGTAAGCCGCTTTGTTCACCGGGCCGCCCATATCGGTGCACATCATACCGCCGAGGATCGCGCCAAGCAGTACCGCGTTTGCGGTGCCCATGGTTTGCAGCCAGTGGGTCAGACCTTCAAGAATTTTAGCAACCGGCGTACCGATCAGGTAGATCATCGCCAGGCCAACCACCAGGCTGGAAATCAGCGGAATAATCAGGATCGGCTTCAGCGCTTCCATGCTTGGCGGCAGCTTCAGCTTAGTGCTGATCGCTTTCGCCACGTAGCCCGCAAGGAAACCGGCAATGATCCCGCCGATGAAACCCGCGCCGGTGCTCACGGCCAGCATACCGCCGATAAGACCCGGCGTCAGGCCAGGACGGTCAGCAATGGAGAACGCAATGTAACCCGCCAGTACCGGCACCATCAGCGCAAAGGCGGAACCTCCACCAATTTGCATCAGTGCGGCAGCCAGCGTGCCAGGCTCTTTGAAAGCTTCGATACCAAAGGCGAAGGAGAGCGCGATACACAGGCCGCCAGCAACAACCATCGGCAGCATGTAAGAAACGCCGGTCAGCAGGTGACGGTAAGCTCCGGCCCCCTCTTTCTTGCCTTCTTTTGCAGACGCGGCGCTCTGGCCTTTGGCTTCAAAGATGGTCGCTTCGGTCTGCGCCTTATCCAGCTCCTGAGCCGTTTTCTTCAGCGCAAGACCGGTTGAGGTGCGGTACATCGGCTTACCGGCAAACTTCGCCAGATCCACTTCGATGTCGGCCGCCACGATCACCAGATCGGCCTCGGCTACTTCTTCCGGCGTGATGGCATTGCCTGCACCGACGGAACCACGCGTTTCAACCTTCACCCACCAGCCGCGCTTTTTCGCTTCGGTTTCGATGGCTTCAGCCGCCATAAAGGTGTGCGCCACGCCGGTCGGGCAGGCGGTGACGGCAACAATACGTTTCGGGCCTTTGGCAGCCGCAGCCGGTGCCGCAGCGACAGCTGGCGCGGTATACGGTTTGGCTTTGCCTTTTGCTTCGCTTAAGAACAGCTCAGGGTGCAGCACCGCACGGTCGATATCGCCCAGGAAGACATTTTTGCCGTTCAGGGCGGTGTCAGCAGGGACGGAGGTGCCCACCACGATCGCCAGTTCAGCCTCGTTCGGGTTGTCGATAATTGTCAGATGCGCTTTGGCAGCCGCGGAGCTCAGCAGGGTTTTCGCGAGGTAAGCGCGCGCCTGGCCAAGCGTAGGATCGATAATCAGCAGCGTTTTCATTATTCCTCTCCTGCTGTTAGTTAAAAGGTTGCAGATCGACGCGGGCCATCATGGCGGCCAGCTGGGTGCGATCGGTAATGCCAACGTTGCTCTGGCTCACCGCCAGCGCCGCAACGGCTGTGGCCAGGCGCAGGGTATGCTCGCTGGATTCACGCATCAGCAGGCCGTAAATCAGACCGCCAACCATGGAATCCCCGGCGCCCACGGTGCTGACAACTTCGCAGGCAGGCGGTTTGGCAATCCATTCGCCCGACGCGTTCACCCACAGCGCGCCTTCGGCACCCAGGGAGATAACAACGTGTGCGATGCCCTGCTCGCGCAGGGCGTGCGCGGCTTCGATCACGTCTTTCATTTCAGGAAGCTTGCGGCCAGCCCAGATTTCCAGCTCGCGGCGGTTTGGTTTGACCAGCCACGGAGCGGCCTTCAGCCCGGCTACCAGCGCCTCACGGCTGCTGTCAAAGATGATGCACGGACACTGGCTGCGCAGACGGGTCATCCAGTCGGTGAAGGCTTCCGGCGTCACGCCCGCAGGCAGGCTGCCGCTGACGCAAACCATATCGAACTGGCCCAGCCAGCTCAGGGAGTCGGCAACGAAGCGCTCCCAGTCGGACGGCGTCACTTCAAAGCCGGAGAAGTTAAAGTCGGTGACTTCGCCGTCTTTCTCGGTCAGCTTGACGTTGATGCGGGTACGGCCCTGCACCACCTGAAAACGGTTGGCGATGCCCAGCTCGCTGAACAGCTGCTGGAAGCCGTCCTGGTTATCTTTGCCCAGGAAACCGCCCACGGTGACGTCAATGCCCAGGTCTTTAAGGACTTTGGCGACGTTGATGCCTTTTCCCGCTGCGTGCAGGCCCGTCGTGCGAACGAGGTTCACTTCACCGCGTTCAACTTCCGGGGTATAGCCAACCAGGTCATAGGCCGGGTTCAGCGTAATTGTTGCGACACGTCTGGTCATGCGGCCCCCTCGCCCAGACCGGCGGCGATAGCTTCGCCGATAGCCTGTAATGCCTGCTGTGCGTCATCGCCCTGGGCGGTAAAGCGCAGACGGTGGCCTTTTTTCACGCCCAGCGCGACAACCTTCATCAGGCTGCGGCCGTTAGCGGGTTTACCGGAACCGTCGAGATTGGTCACGGTGATATCACTGCTGAACTGCTTGATGGTATTCACCAGCATCGTACCCGGACGGGCATGCAGGCCGTGTTCGTTGCGGATGGTGAACTCTTCCGTCAGCACGTTTTCAGCCGGTGCGGCATCGCTGGTCAGCAGCGTCAGCAAAGTCGGCGCATCCGCGTTCAGCAGGTGCTCTGCTTTATTGTTGATCAGCAGGTCGCTAAGGCGATTCAGTACCTGTAGCGGCTGGTCGTCGGCGACGGCTACGGTCATCAGCATGGAGACCGGCTCGCCTTCCGCTTCAAAAGCAGCGGACGGACGGCTGATAGCCACCGCGCTGGCAAGGTTGCCTTCGGTGCTGTCGCTGAGCCAGATACCCTGACCGAGATACAGCGGCCTGTTGGAAACGACGTTGCTGACAAAGGAGGCATCCGCCGCGCCAGCCTGTTTGATGCGGCCAGCGTTCAGCGCCTGTAATGTCATGAGATCGCTTGCGGTGACGTCCAGCGCCAGCAGGGAGTTGTCAAACAGCAGCGCGGCGCTTTGTTTTTCGCCCATCAGCAGGGCACGCACTTCTTCTGCAGTCGAAGCGGTGCGCAGCTGTTCAGCTACGGCGTCATCGCTTAACACATGCGTCAGCTGGCGCAGCAGCCCCAGGTGTTCGTCGGAGCTGGCGGCAATACCGATTGCCACATAGGCTTTCTGCCCTTCCGCCCACTCAATGCCCTGCGGGAACTGGAAGACCTGAACGCCGGTTTTCAGCACCAGGTCGCGCGTATCGGTAGTGCCGTGCGGGATGGCGATGCCGTTGCCCAGATAGGTTGCGGTCTGCTGCTCGCGCGCAAGCATGCCGTCGACGTAGCCTTCGGCCACGTTACCCGCCTGCACAAGTGCAGCGGCAACCTGACGGATGGCCTCTTCTTTACTCCCGGCGCTTTGGCCAGGATGGATGTCCTGAACAGATAACTGGAACATGGATCCTCTCTTCTGCTGAATTGAAACGATTCAGCTGTTATGAGAAAAAAAGCGCCCTCTGGTGTGACAATGGCAACAAGACGACGCTGAAACGTTTCAATGAGTGTGTGTATTTCCCGCAAATCAGGCAAGCACTGTTGCGATTTGTTTACTGGAATTTTGAGGTTACGCACATTTTTATGCTCACCAAAACGTCAGAGCTGAAATAAAGCCCGGCCTTCTTTTAAGCTTCAGCAAACTTCAGCTTTAGCAAAACTTAATCAGAACGCCGTTTTGACTTTTTGTGTCCCTTTTGATTTGAAGCGCTGTTTATTCGCTCACAAGGCGCGTAAACTCCGCGCGTTCACTCATCAACGACCCTGACCCCATGCAAAACACCCCAGTGGCCGCGGCCCGCAAGCCCCTCGATCTGACGTCATCCGCCTTCTTGATTGTAGCTTTTTTAACCGGTATTGCAGGCGCGCTGCAAACGCCTACCCTGAGCCTGTTTCTGGCGACGGAAGTCCACGTCCGTCCGGCGCTGGTTGGCTTCTTTTTTACCGGCAGCGCGGTTATCGGCATTCTGGTCAGCCAGTTCCTGGCGGGACGTTCAGACCGTAAAGGGGATCGCAAGGCGCTGATTTTTGTCTGCTGCCTGCTCGGCGCGCTGGCCTGCCTGCTGTTTGCGTGGAACCGCAACTACTTTGTTTTGCTGTTCGTTGGGGTGTTCCTGAGCAGCTTCGGCTCTACCGCGAACCCGCAGATGTTCGCCCTGGCCCGCGAGCACGCGGACCGCACCGGCCGCGAAGCCGTGATGTTCAGCTCGATTTTACGCGCGCAGGTTTCCCTGGCCTGGGTTATCGGCCCGCCAATCGCCTACGCGCTGGCGCTGGGCTTTGGCTTCACCACCATGTATCTGAGCGCCGCCTTTGCCTTTGTGGTGTGCAGCCTGATGGTCTGGCTATTCCTGCCGTCGATGCGTAAAGCGCCCGCTGCGGCGACCGGCAAGCTGGAAGCCCCTCGCCGCAACCGCCGCGATGCGCTGCTGCTGTTCGTGGCCTGCACCATGATGTGGGGCTGCAACAGCCTGTACATCATTAATATGCCGCTCTATATCATTAACGAACTGCATCTGCCGGAGAAGCTGGCGGGGGTGATGATGGGAACGGCGGCGGGCCTTGAAATCCCCACCATGCTGATTGCGGGCTACTACGCAAAACGCTTTGGGAAACGCTTCCTGATGCGTATCTCGCTGGTTGCTGGCCTGCTGTTCTATATCGGCATGCTGACGCTGCACAACGAGATGATGCTGCTGGGGCTACAGCTGCTGAACGCGATTTTCATCGGCATTCTGGCGGGGATTGGCATGCTCTACTTCCAGGATTTGATGCCGGGACAGGCGGGCGCGGCCACTACGCTGTATACCAACACCACGCGCGTGGGCTGGATTATTGCTGGCTCAATGGCCGGAGTGGTGGCTGAAATCTGGAGCTATCACACCGTGTTCTTTATTGCGCTGGGCATGGTAGTCATTACGGCTTACTGCCTGCTGCGCATCAAAGACGTTTAGGGGACCGTTGCGGCCTCAAGCCAGATGAGATAATCCATCGCCTGCGCCCGCGTTGTGCCGCACATTTCGCGGCTGGCCTGCAGGCTGGCGCAAACCTTTGGCCTCAGCGGCGAAAGAAAGATTTTGCAGCGCATATCGTCGCCGAGCTGAACGCAGGGAGTATTTGCCGGTTTGCCGTTGGGCATGCCGGGTATCGGGCTGGATACGGAAGGTGCGGTGCAACAGGCGCCGCAATCAGGACGACAGTCCATCAGCATTACTCCGGTGGGCTGGCTAAGTGGGCGGACTGTAGCAGCCCCGCTCCGCCTTTACTACGCACATTTATACTTTGTCTCACCAGCGATGAAATCCGCTTGCCTGAACTGCCCCTCGCGAGTAATTTGTCGCAATATTTTCGCCTCTCAAATTTTACAGGAAACACCGATGGCAAGAGCTAACGAAATCAAAAAGGGTATGGTCCTTAACCACAACGGCAAGCTGCTGATTGTTAAAGATATCGATATCCAGTCACCGAGCGCACGCGGCGCGGCTACCCTTTATAAGATGCGTTTTTCCGACGTCCGTACCGGGCAGAAGGTGGAAGAGCGTTTCAAAGGTGACGATATCGTCGATACCATTACCCTGACCCGTCGTTTCGTTGATTTCTCTTATATCGACGGCAACGAATACGTGTTCATGGATAAAGAAGATTACACGCCGTACATCTTCACCAAAGACCAGATCGAAGACGAGCTGCAGTTCATCCCGGAAAGCGGCATGCCTGACATGCAGGTGCTGACCTGGGACGGCCAGCTGCTGGCGCTGGAGCTGCCGCAGACCGTGGATCTGGAAATCGTTGAAACCGCCCCTGGCATCAAAGGCGCGTCTGCAAGCTCCCGCACCAAGCCCGCCACTATGTCCACCGGCCTGGTGATTCAGGTTCCTGAATACATGGTGACCGGCGAGAAGATCCGCATTCATATCGCTGAGAAGCGCTCTATGGGCCGTGCTGATTAATTAAAATGTCGGATGGCGCAGGCTTATCCGGCCTGCGACCAAAAAAAACGCGCCTTCAGGCGCGTTTAGATTGCTGACAAAGAAGGAAAAAGCGTGGTTTTTCCTTCTTTGTGGTAAGCAGGCGAAAATCAATGAATTGATTTTCCTTGTTATTTATTCGGTGAGATCTTTGCGAAACGCATTCGCTTTAGGTTTGTCATCAGTCTGAACGCGCCTGAGGCGCGTTTTTTTATCTCCGTTCAGCTTATTTCAGCAGGTCCGGGAACATAATCTGCTTCAGCGCCAGCTCTACGCCGCGCACCTCTGCCAGCCCTTTCAGGCGGCCTATCGCCGAATAGCCCGGGTTGGTTTTCTTGTGCAGATCGTCCAGCATCTGGTGGCCGTGATCGGGGCGCATCGGAATCGGGCGTAAATCACCGCTCGCTTTACGGCGCTGCTCCTCCGTCAGAATCGCCTTCACTACCGCAACCATATCCACATCGCCCTGCAGGTGCGCGCCTTCATGGAAGGTTTTTGGGTTATCTTCACGGCAGGTGGCGCGCAGGTGGGTGAAGTGAATGCGGTCGCCGAATGTTTCTATCATGCGGACCAGGTCGTTATCCGCACGCACGCCGTAGGAGCCGGTACACATGGTGAAGCCATTGTTGATGCTGTCTACGGTCTCTTTCAGCCACTGCATATCTTCGATGGTAGAGACAATGCGCGGCAGGCCGAGGATTGGACGCGGTGGATCGTCGGGGTGAACGGCAAGACGTACGCCGACTTCATCGGCCACGGCGACGATCGCTCGCAGGAAGTAAGCCATGTTTTCGCGCAGCTGTGCTTTGTTAATGCCGTCGTATTCCGCAAGACGCGCACGGAATTGATCCAGCGTATAGCCCTCTTCCGCTCCCGGCAGCCCCGCGATGATGTTGCGGGTCAGCTTCTCAACTTCGGCTTCGGACATGTTATTGAAGTAGTCCTGCGCCTGACGCTGCTCTTCTTCGCTGTAGTCTGCCTCGGCGCCTTTGCGCTTCAGGATGTGCAGCTCAAACGCCGCGAAGGCAATCTGGTCAAAACGCAGCGCTCGCGAACCGTCCGGCAGTTCATATTCCAGATCGGTACGCGTCCAGTCGAGAATCGGCATAAAGTTGTAGCAGACGGTATCAATCCCGCATTCCGCCAGGTTACGGATGCTTTGCTGATAGTTAGCGATATGTTTGTCGTACTCGCCGCTGTGGGTCTTGATCTCTTCGTGAACGGGGATACTTTCGACGACGGACCAGGTCAGCCCTTTCGCCGCAAGCTCAGCCTGACGCTGTTTAATATCCTCGACCGGCCAGACTTCACCGTTAGGAATGTGGTGCAAAGCGGTGACCACACCAGTCGCGCCCGCCTGGCGCACATCATCCAGTGATACAGGGTCTTTCGGGCCATACCAACGCCAGGTTTGTTCCATTACCAGTTCCTCAGTTTAAAGTTGTCATACCAATTCTACGAAAAGATGATGACGACTACCATACCGCAATCCGGCTTATCGTCAATTTACCGGGCAACATTGGTTGATCAAGCTCACATTAAAGGGATAAACCCTGCACACCAATTTAATTTGCTGTCATATAACTTTAGACTGCAATTGTTATCATTACGTTAATCAGGATTTGCATTTATGAATACAATCGCTTCCGTCACCCTGCCAGAAGGCGTCCGTCAGCCGGGCTACGACCGCCAGGCGCTGAAAACCCGCATCGTCCATTTCGGCTTCGGCGCGTTTCACCGGGCGCACCAGGCGCTGCTTACCGACCGGGTTCTTAACGCTCGGGGCGGTGACTGGGGGATCTGCGAGATCAGCCTGTTTAGCGGCGATAAGTTGATGAGCGCCCTGCGCGCGCAGGATCACCTTTATACCGTGCTGGAGAAAGGGCCGGAGGGGAACCAGGCGATTATTGTCGGCGCGGTTAACGAATGCCTGAACGCAAAGCTCGACGGCATGGACGCAATTATTGAAAAATTCTGCGAGCCGCAGGTCGCTATTGTCTCGCTGACCGTGACGGAAAAGGGCTACTGCATCGATCCGGCGACGGGCAAGCTGGACGCCGCCAACGAACGCATCATGCACGACCTGCAAAACCCTGCTGAACCTCACTCTGCCCCCGGCATTCTGGTGGAGGCGCTGAACCGCCGCCGTGAACGCGGCCTGCCTCCGTTTACCGTTCTCTCCTGCGATAACATCCCGGACAACGGTCACGTCGTGCGAAACGCCGTCATCGGCATGGCGGAAAAGCGCAGCCAGCCGCTGGCCGACTGGATACGTGAACACGTGACTTTCCCTAGCACGATGGTTGACCGTATCGTACCTGCCGCTACCGAAGAATCTTTGCAGGAGATTACTGACGTGCTCGGCGTAGAAGATCCGTGTGCGATTTCAGGCGAGCCGTTTATCCAGTGGGTAATTGAAGATAATTTCGTTGCCGGACGCCCGGCGTGGGAAGTGGCCGGCGTGGAGATGGTGGACGACGTGATGCCCTGGGAGCAGATGAAGCTGCGCATGCTTAACGGCAGCCACTCGTTCCTGGCGTACCTCGGCTATCTGGCAGGCTATCAGCATATTAATGACTGCATGGCCGATGAGCATTTCAAACGTGCCGCTCATCAGCTCATGATGCAAGAGCAGGCTCCCACCCTGCGCGTCAAAGGCGTCGACCTTCAGCAGTATGCCAACAGCCTTCTTGAGCGATTCAGTAACCCTGCCTTGCAGCATCGCACCTGGCAGATAGCGATGGATGGCAGCCAGAAGCTCCCGCAGCGTATGCTGGATAGCGTACGCTGGCATCTGCAACAGGGCACTGAGTGGTCCTGTCTGGCACTGGGTATTGCGGGCTGGATGCGTTATGTCAGCGGTGTGGATGATGCAGGCAATGCTATCGATATTCGCGACCCGCTGGCGCAAAAAATCAGAGGGCTTGTCGAGCAAAGCTCTGAAAATGAACGTGTTGCCGCCCTGCTTTCCCTTCATGAGATCTTTGGTCAAGACCTTCCCAACGATGAAAGATTTGTACAGTGCGTAGGTGCAGCCTGGGACGAATTGCAGGCCAGAGGTGCAAAACAGGCCGTGGCAAATCTGGTTTAATTAACGATCCATGCCCTTAAAGCGGCCTTGTTTAGCTACAGGCCCTTTTAGGACTTCTTTTTTTCCCCAATGTTGTTCAGGATACAGGCTGATCTTAACGCCTCCGGAGCAACTGTGACCAAAACCAATCTGATTACCGGTTTTCTTGGCAGTGGAAAAACCACCACTCTTCTTCATCTGCTGGCGAATAAGCCCGGTGACGAAAAATGGGCCGTACTGGTCAATGAATTTGGCGAAGTAGGCATAGATGGCGCCCTGCTTGCCGACAGCGGCGCCCTGCTCAAAGAGATCCCCGGCGGTTGTATGTGCTGCGTCAACGGTCTGCCTATGCAGGTGGGTCTGAATACGCTGCTGCGCCAGGGAAAACCAGACCGCCTGCTGATTGAGCCAACCGGCCTGGGCCATCCTAAACAGATCCTCGATATGCTGACCGCCGATGTCTACCAGCCCTGGATTGACCTGCGGGCAACGCTGTGTCTGCTTGATGCTCGCCAGCTGCTCGATGAGCGGAGCGTCAATAATGACAACTTCCGCGATCAGCTCGCCGCCGCAGATATTATTATCGCGAATAAACGCGACCGGGGGACGGATGAAAGTCAAGAGGCGCTGGAACAGTGGCAACGGCAGTTTGCTGATGAGCGCAGCGTCATCCCGACGCAAAATGGTCAGATAGATATCAGCCTGCTGGATAAGCCGCGGCAGAATCTGCGTCGCCTTCCTGCAAGTCAGGAACATAGCCATGCTCATGCGGCGAACCGCGGCCTCGCGGCGCTGAATTTACCCGGACACCAGCGCTGGAGACGCAGCATAAATAGCGGCCAGGGCTACGTGGCCTGCGGCTGGATTTTCGATGCTGACACCGTTTTTGACACCGTTGGTATTCTTGAATGGGCGCGCCTGGCACCGGTCGGCAGAGTAAAAGGCGTGGTGCGAATTGCTGAAGGCCTGGTGCGTATCAACCGCCAGGGCGATGATTTACACATCGAAACGCAGAACGTTGCCCCCCCGGACAGCCGCATAGAATTAATAAACGACCATGATACTGACTGGAACAGCTTGCAAAGCGCCCTGTTGAAGCTACGTTTAAGCTCGCAAGTCTACCCTCCCGTGTCGACATAAGATTTTGAAAAACTGCATCATGAAAATACATTTACCACTCATTCTGTTACTTAATGCCCTGGGACTGACGCTGTTCTTTAGCTGGTATCTCCCTGAAAATCATGGTTTCTGGTTCAACCTGGACTCCGGTATTTTCCATTTCTTTAATGGCGGGCTGATTAAAAGCCATGCTTTCGCAGTCCTGCTGGCGGTGACCAACAACCGGGTGTTTGACGGCATCTCCCTGCTGGCTATGGGGGCTCTGTTCCTCTGGTTCTGGTGGCGTGAAACGCCAAAAGGACGCCGACGCCTGGTCATTATGGGTATTGTGCTGCTGCTTAGTGCGGTGATCATCAATCAGCTGGGGCATTTAATTCCGGTCTCTCATCGGAGCCCTACGCTTTATTTCAGCGATATTTATCGCGTGAGCGAGCTGCTGCACTTCCCGACGAAAGATGCCTCGAACGACAGTTTCCCGGGCGATCACGGCTTAATGCTGCTGATGTTCACCGGTTTCGTGCTGCGTTATTTTGGTCCGAAAGCGTTCATTATTGCGCTGCTTATTTTCTTGGTTTTCGCCTCGCCAAGGATAATGATCGGCGCCCACTGGTTTACCGATGTGTATGTTGGGTCGCTGTCAATTGCGCTGGTTGGCCTGCCGTGGGTGCTATTAACCCCACTCAGCGATGGGTTAATTAACCTCTTCGATCGCTATTTGCCAGGCAAAAATAAAACAAGTCATTAACAGTAAATAAACATAGTCTGCGGTAAATTAGCAGGGAGCGACAGGGCTCCCTGCGTTTTTTAATCAGGGCCGCGAAAGTGGCGAATATTTAACCTCTCCTTCAGCCCTGTGCCACTAAGGCCTTGCTCGAAACCACCGCATTTTTGACTAACAATTATGCAAAGTGACTTTTCTTCTTATAACATCACAATTTCTTATAAAAAACTGGTGAAAACCTCTCGCCATGCCTGTGTCGATCGGTTAATCTCAAATGCGTTTTGCGCCTCTAACCTAAATTATTCCCTTGTGAATTAAAATGTGCGTTAAGCCACATTTCTGTTCAGTAATAATTGTTTCAGGGCGCTTAGCTAATTAGTCTCGTCACGTTGGTATTTTTGTATAACGATTCGTATCGTTAAGGACATCAAGGGATAATAAACAAAATGGTCAAATCTCAACCTATCTTGAGATATATCTTGCGGGCCATCCCCGCTGTTGCTGTGGCAGTGATGCTGTCAGCATGTAGTTCGACAAACACCGCAAATATGCATTCTGAGACGCATGCAGTCAGTAATGAAGATGGTTTTTTACTGCAAGCCTCTCAGGATGAATTCGAAGAGATGGTCCGTAACGTAGATGTGAAATCACGTCTCATGGATCAATATGCTAGCTGGAAAGGCGTGCGCTACCGTCTGGGTGGCAGCACTAAGAAAGGCATCGACTGTTCCGCATTCGTGCAGCGAACTTTCCGTGAGCAGTTTGGTTTAGAGTTGCCTCGTTCAACGTCTGAGCAGCAGGATACGGGTAAATCTGTGTCACGCAGCAAACTTCGCACCGGCGATTTAGTGCTGTTCCGTGCAGGCTCTACGGGCCGCCACGTAGGGATTTATATTGGGAACAACCAGTTTGTTCATGCATCCACCAGCAGCGGTGTGATGATCTCCAATATGAACGAACCCTACTGGAATAAACGTTACAACGAAGCACGTCGCGTATTAAGCCGTAGTTAACTCTTTTCTTACTGGTCGTTAAATCCCTTGGCTACCAGACGAGACGAAATCTAAAAACGCTGCCCCGGCAGCGTTTTTTGTTGCCTCTTTCAGGACTCAATAGCGCCCTCGCCCGTTCTAACTATTCATATAAATTATTGTTCCGTGGCGAAACTATATGACTCAATGACGGCTTTTACGCTATAGTCAGAAAAAATCCCATACAAACTATGCGTCTCTTGCATCAGCAGGAACATTGCACCGATGCCTTCAAAAAAAATCTTTGCCCGCTATTTTTCCAGTCCGCGACAAATTGCCTCATTCAGCATTTTGTTTGCCCTGCTGAGCGCTTTGCTTTTTGGCGGCATCACAAGCCTGGTGCTGCATAATAAACGTGAGTCCAGTTACGATGTGCTGGCACGGGATATACGAAGCTACCTAAGACATTTTTTTGAGGACCTTCATGCCACCGCGGACGGTATTCAGGCGTTAACCGTTGCGGACTGCAAATTGGTCACCGGTGAGCTGACCTCCAGAGCCGCCTTCAACGTCAACGTCCGCGCGTTTCTCCTTATTAATGACGGCATCGCCTACTGCTCATCGGCCACCGGCTCGATGCACATGACCATGAAAGATCTGATGCCGGATATCGATTTAACGAAGAATGTCGACCTGGCAATTATGAGCGGCACGCCGATGATGCCGGGAAAACCCACCATCGCGGCCTGGTTTAAAAATTCAGCTGTCGATGGACGCGGTGTTTTCACCACGCTGAATGTGAATCTTACCCCTTACCTTCTTTTTACCGCCCGTCAGAGTCAGGTAATGTCCATGGCGATTGTGGTTGGGGACAAAGTGCTGACCACGCTATCCCCGGAACTACAGTTTACGCGCACGCTCCCCCCGGATCCGACACGCATCGCCAGCCTCAGTAATTATCCGATTCAAATTTATATCTATGGCACCGCCTGGCCCTCAGAGGATATTCAGCTCTCTATTCTGGCTGGGCTGATCTTCGGTCTGTTGAGCGGGGTGATGTGCAGCTATTTCCTTTCAGTTCGCATGCGGCCGGGCAAAGAGATCCTGACGGGCATCAAACGTGAACAGTTTTACGTGGTTTATCAGCCCGTCGTGGATGCGGAAGCGCTAAAGATGCAGGGCATCGAGGCGCTGATGCGTTGGGAACACCCCACCGCCGGGATGATCCCCCCGGACGCATTTATCGCCTTTGCAGAAGCCCAGCAGCTTATTGTGCCACTGACCCGTCATCTGTTTGAACTGATTGCTCGCGATGCAACTCAGCTGCAGGACATCTTTCCGCCCGGGGCAAAGCTTGGGATTAATCTTGCGCCCAGCCACCTTCATGCCCCGTCGTTTAAAGACGATATTCTGGCTTTTGCCGCCTCGCTGCCGCCTGACCATTTTCAGATTGTCTTTGAAATTACCGAACGCGATATGCTGAAAGAAAAAGAAGCCGTGGGGATCTTTGCCTGGCTGCACGACCAGGGCTTTGAACTGGCCGTGGATGACTTCGGCACCGGCCATAGCGCGCTCATCTATCTGGAGCGTTTCACGCTTGAATATCTGAAAATAGACCAGGGTTTTGTTAACTCGATCGGCCTTGAGACCGTCACCGCCCCGGTGCTGGACGCGGTGCTTACGCTGGCAAAACGCCTGAATATGGCGACAGTCGCTGAGGGGGTAGAAACCCGTGAACAGGCGAAATGGCTCATCGATCGCGGCGTCAATTTCTTACAGGGCTACTATTTCAGCCGTCCGCTAACGCTCCGCCAGCTTATTAGCTGGCACCAGTCAGGACAGGATGACGATGCGCTGAAAAACGCACATTAGTTTCACAATCTTTGCCGTCTAACTTATGATTTAGCCTCATGGTGATACAAAACGGTGGGTTTTAACCTGATAGTCGTTTCGGGAGTGAAGCGATGCTGGTTACCCCCTTCAACAAGGATTGACCAGATTGATGTTTGCACGCGCATCCCTTTTACTATGCCTTAGCCTGTTCACCCTCCAGAGCCTGGCGGAAAACATCAAAGAGAGCTACTCCTTTGCCGTGCTGGGAGAGCCGAAATACGCCGTTAACTTCACCCATTTTGATTACGTGAACCCGGCGGCTCCCAAGGGTGGCAATATCACGCTTTCAGCCATCGGCACCTTCGATAACTTCAACCGTTATGCGCTGCGCGGTAATCCCGGTGTACGAACGGAAACGCTATACGACCCGCTGTTTACCACCTCTGACGACGAACCCGGCAGCTACTATCCCTTAGTTGGCGAAATGGCTCGCTATCCCGATAACTTTGCCTGGGCCGAAATAGAAATAAATCCCAAAGCTCGCTTTCATGACGGCTCCCCTATTACCGCCAAAGACGTTGCCTTCACCTTTAATAAGTTTATGACCGAAGGCGTCCCCCAGTTCAGGCTGATTTATAAGGGGGCAAAAGTGAAGGCTATTGCCCCGCTGACCGTGCGCATTGAGCTGGCTCAGCCCAGCAAAGAGCGAATGCTGGGTTTGTTTTCTCTGCCGGTTTTTCCTGAGAAGTTCTGGAAAGATCATAAACTGAGCGAACCCCTTTCCCGGCCACCGCTGGCCAGCGGTCCTTATAAAATCACCGCCTGGCGCATGGGCCAGTACATCACCTATTCGCGGGTAAGGGACTATTGGGCAACCAACCTGCCGGTTAACCGCGGACGCTGGAATTTCGATTCTATTCGCTACGACTATTACCTCGACGATAATGTCGCCTTTGAAGCTTTCAAAGCCGGTGCGTTTGATTTCCGTGCGGAGAGTTCTGCAAAAAACTGGGCAACGCGGTATACCGGCAAAAATTTCGCCAATCATTTTATCGTCAAAGAAGAAGTGGAAAATGACGCGGCCCAGGACGCCCGCTGGCTGGCTTTTAATATCCAGCGGCCAATTTTCGCCGATCGTAAAGTGCGTGAGGCCGTCGGTCTGGTTTTTGATTTTGAATGGATGAACAAGGCGCTGTTCTACAGTGCCTATAGCCGTGCTAACAGCTTCTTCCAGAATACAGAGTATGCGGCGCGCAGCTATCCTGATGCCGACGAGTTGACTCTGCTTGCGCCAATGAAAAAGGCTCTCCCGCCAGAAGTATTCACCACGGTTTACACCCCACCTCAATCCAGAGGTGATGGCTTTGACCGTGACAACATCCTGAAAGCTCTGGAGCTGTTAAAAGAGGCGGGCTGGGAGCTGAAAAATCAAAAACTGATCAACGTGAAAACCGGCAAACCTTTCACCTTTGAACTGTTGATTGGTACGACGGGCAACACCCAGTGGGTATTACCTTTCCAGCACAATCTTGAGCGACTCGGGATAACGATGGAGATCCGCCAGGTGGATAACTCCCAGCTGACCAACCGTCTGCGTAACAGGGATTATGACATGATGCCAACCCTCTACAGCGCCATGCCTTATCCAAGCGCAGACGTGCAAATCTCCTGGGCCTCTGAGTACGTGGACTCCACCTATAACGCCCCCGGCGTGAAAAGCCCGGTTATCGATAAGCTCATTGACCAGATCATTGCCAATCAGGGCGACAAGAAAAAGCTGCTGCCGCTGGGGCGGGCGCTTGACCGTGTGCTAACCTGGAACTTCTATATGATCCCGATGTGGTACATGACGGCGGACCGTTTTGCCTGGTGGAATAAATTCTCAAAACCAGCCATTCATCCGTTGTATACCTCTGGATTCGATACCTGGTGGTATGACGTTAACAAAGCCGCGCGGTTGCCGGCACAGCGGCAATAAGGGGCATTGTGGGTAACTATTTATTCAGGCGTTTGCTGCTGATAATCCCAACCCTGTGGGCGATTATCACCATCAACTTTTTTATCGTGCAAATTGCACCCGGCGGCCCGGTAGACCAGGCCATCGCCGCGATTCAGTTTGGTCATGGTTCCGGTATACCCGGCGTCAGCGCTGATACCATGGGCAGCGGCCACGCCAGAGTGGGTGTGGATAACGCCACCGATAATCAGTATCGCGGCGCGCGCGGGCTGGATCCGGAAGTCATCGCTGAAATCACCCATCGCTACGGTTTCGATAAGCCGATTCACGAACGCTACTTCAAAATGCTCTGGGACTATGTGCGCTTTGATTTTGGCGACAGCCTGTTTCGCAGTGCTTCCGTGCTGAACCTCATCAAAGAAAGCCTGCCGGTCTCCATTTCGCTCGGCCTGTGGAGTACGCTGATTATTTATCTGGTATCGATTCCGCTGGGCATCCGTAAAGCCATCAGCAACGGCAGCCACTTCGATGGCTGGAGCAGTACCTTAATCATCATCGGCTACGCAATTCCGGCCTTTTTGTTCGCAATTTTATTGATTGTGCTGTTCGCAGGCGGCAGCTATCTGGACTGGTTCCCGCTGCGTGGCCTGGTCTCCACCAATTTTGACACCCTGCCCTGGTATGGGAAAATTACCGATTACCTGTGGCACATTACGCTGCCGGTGCTGGCAACGGTAGTGGGCGGGTTTGCCACGCTCACGATGCTGACAAAAAACTCGTTTCTGGATGAGATCCGCAAACAGTATGTGGTGACGGCGCGAGCGAAAGGACTGGATGAAAAGAAAATTCTTTATCGCCATGTCTTTCGCAACGCCATGCTGCTGGTGATAGCGGGTTTCCCGGCTACGTTTATCAGCATGTTCTTTACCGGCTCGGTACTTATTGAAGTCATTTTCTCACTCAATGGCCTGGGCCTGCTGGGCTATGACTCCACCATTTCACGCGATTATCCGGTCATGTTTGGCACGCTCTATATTTTTACGCTGATTGGCCTGCTGCTGAATATCCTCAGCGATATCACCTATACCTTTGTTGACCCGCGTATCGATTTTGAGGGGCGAGGATGAGCCGTTTAAGCCCGATTAACCAGGCTCGCTGGGCGCGGTTTCGCCAGAACCGCCGGGGATACTGGTCGCTGTGGATCTTCGCTATTCTGTTTGCCCTGAGCCTCTGCTCCGAGCTGGTGGCCAACGACCGGCCGCTGGTGGTGCACTATCAGGATAGTTTCTTTTTCCCGGCGCTGGTTAACTACAGCGAAAGCGACTTTGGCGGTCCGCTGGCGACCGCGGCGGATTACCAGGATCCGTGGCTTGCCGAACATCTGAGCCGGGATGGCTGGACGCTTTGGGCTCCGATTCGCTTTGGCGCGAACGCCATTAACTATGCCACTCCCGTTCCCTTCCCCTCCCCACCGAGCGCTCAAAACTGGCTGGGTACCGATGCAAACGGTGGCGACGTGCTGGCACGGCTGCTGTACGGGACGCGCATCTCCATTTTGTTTGGCCTGATGCTGACGATCTTTTCAAGCGTGATTGGCGTGCTGGCCGGGGCGGCGCAGGGTTATTACGGCGGACGGGTCGATTTATGGGGACAACGCTTTATCGAAGTGTGGTCAGGCATGCCAACCCTGTTCCTCATCATCCTGCTATCAAGCGTGATACAGCCCAGTTTCTGGTGGCTGCTGGGCATTACCGTGCTGTTCGGCTGGATGAGCCTGGTTGGCGTGGTGCGGGCCGAATTCCTGCGTACCCGTAATTTTGACTATATTCGCGCGGCACAGGCGATGGGCGTGGGTGATTGGGCGATCATGACTCGCCACATGCTACCCAACGCTATGGTCGCCACGCTGACATTTTTACCGTTTATCCTCTGCGGCTCGATAACCACGCTGACATCGCTGGATTTCCTGGGCTTTGGCCTGCCGCTCGGCTCGCCATCTCTCGGCGAGCTGCTGTTGCAGGGAAAAAATAATCTCCAGGCACCGTGGCTGGGCGTTACCGCCTTTGTGTATCTGTCTATCCTGTTAACGTTATTGATTTTTATTGGCGAAGCGGTGCGTGACGCCTTTGACCCGAGTAAGGCGCGCTGACATGACTCCCCCTCTGCTTTCCATCAATAACCTCTCCATCGCCTTCAGCCAGGGGACGGAAACCCGTCTGGTGGTTGACGATCTTTCACTGCAAATAGAGGCCGGAGAGACGCTGGCGTTGGTGGGTGAATCCGGTTCGGGCAAAAGCGTAACGGCGCTTTCCGTGCTGCGCCTGCTGCCCTCGCCGCCCGCCGTCTATCCCGGCGGGGAGATCTATTTTAAAGGACAGGAACTGTTAAAGGCGCCGGAACGCACGCTGCGGGGAATTCGCGGAAATAAAATCGCGATGATTTTCCAGGAGCCGATGGTCTCGCTCAACCCGCTGCACAGCATCGAAAAACAGCTCTACGAAGTGCTGTCGTTACACCGTGGCATGCGTCGCGAAGCCGCCAGGGCGGAAATGTTGACCTGTCTGGACCGGGTGGGGATCCGCAACGCTGCAAAACGTCTGGGCGATTTCCCCCACCAGCTCTCCGGCGGTGAGCGTCAGCGCGTGATGATAGCAATGGCGCTCCTTACTCGCCCTGAGCTGCTGATTGCCGACGAACCAACAACCGCGCTCGACGTGACGGTTCAGGCGCAAATATTACAGCTGCTGAAAGAGTTAAAGCAGGAGCTGAATATGGGCCTGCTGTTTATCACCCACAATTTGAGCATCGTCAGGCAGCTCGCAGATAACATCGCCGTCATGCGTAACGGCAAGTGCGTGGAGCAAAACAAAGCCGCTACGCTGCTTAAAACGCCGCAGCATGCTTATACGCAACAGCTGCTGGCCGCAGAACCCAGCGGCGAGCCGTGGCCTCTGGATGAAAGCCTGCCGCCGCTGCTAAAAGTTGAGTCGCTGGAGGTTGCCTTCCCCATCCGCCGCGGCCTGCTCAAGAAAACGATCGGCTATCATTATGGCATCAAAGGATTGAGCTTCTCGCTGCGTCCGGGAGAGTGCATAGGCCTTGTCGGTGAGTCCGGATCGGGGAAAAGTACTACCGGCATGGCGCTGCTACGGCTCATTCACTCCAGCGGTACTATCTGGTTTGACGGCCATCCTCTTCATGAACTGAATCGCAAAAAGCTCCTGCCGCTGCGCCACCGTATTCAGGTGGTGTTTCAGGATCCTAATTCAGCGCTGAATCCACGCCTGGACGTCCTGCAAATTATCGAGGAGGGGCTACGTGTTCACCACCCGGACCTCAGCCCTGCGGATCGTGAAAAGCGGGTCATTGCGGCTATGGCTGAAGTCGGTCTGGATCCCGATACGCGCCACCGCTACCCGGCAGAGTTTTCTGGTGGGCAACGCCAGCGGATTGCCATCGCGCGGGCGCTTATTCTTCAGCCCGAGATGATCATCCTCGATGAGCCAACCTCATCTTTAGACCGATCCGTTCAGGCGCAAATTCTGGCGCTGCTTAAGTCGTTACAGGAAAAGCACCGTCTGGCCTATATTTTCATCAGCCACGATCTGAAGGTAGTGAAGTCTCTGTGCCATCAGGTCATTGTACTAAGGCAAGGGGAAGTGGTTGAGCAGGGGCTATGTCAGGAGATCTTTGCAGCACCGCAGGCGGAATATACTCGCCAGCTTCTGGCGCTGGCCTGAAGCTGGCGAATCAAAAAGGATTGGTGCTGGAGAAGGATTCGGCAATCGCTACGCCAAAATTTTTCAGTCGGCAGGTCGCCGCAGATTCATCCTGTCGGTTCACAAACAGGCAGGGCTCGCCCTCACATTCCACCACGGAGCTGACCACTTCGATATCGCTTAACGCCTGGCTGAGCTTGTGCATGATTGGCCAGGCTTCTTCGCCGTCCTGGCTGAGCAGTTTCAGGCCGATAAGGCAGTTTTCAGCATTCTGACCGTGCTGCGGAATCGGTTCAACTCTTGAACCTGCAAAACCTGCCGACCAGCGGTAGCTCTGCGGTAAGCGATGAACGATGGAAAGCTGTAAGGTATTCAAAATCGTGTCCCCAGAAAATTCATACAATGTAGAGCTCAAATAGTTTACATAAAGGTTAACACATTGTTGCCAAATTGCGCATCGGCGCCAGGCAAACCGCTGACATCCGATGGAGTAATTAATATAATTTTTCAGTCCGAACGCTATATTTGTGCGCCAGCGCACGCATTTCGGCGCTATATGTAACGCTTTCTGCGATCTAACTCAACCTTTTTAACTACAAAGCGATGACTTTTTGTTGCAGCACCGTTTACATTCAAGAAACAAATTGTAGGCCTGCGGCGGGAAATTTTGTTGATTTGGATTAAGAAAGGGGCATGCAATATGCCCCTTTAGGATTAAGCTAAAGTCTTACGTGGACGGCTTGCGTAGAGATAGAAGAGGATCGAACAGGTGGCACAAACGGCGATAGACCAGATCATCGGCCACGCGGTGCTGAAGGTTGCCACAGACAGCAGCGCGCCGGTGAACGCACCAATGCCAAAACGAAATGTCCCGGCCAGCGACGACGCCGTTCCCGCCATATGGGGAAACTCATCGAGAATGACCGCCATCGCATTTGACGACACCATCGACACACAGCCAACAAAAGCAGCCACCCCAAGCACCAGCGCCCAGAAACCGAAATCAAACTGGGTGCTGACAACCAGCCAGATAGCCATTGCGAACTGCACATAAAGCCCCGTGCGGAACATCGCGAGCGCGCCGACGCGGCGTACGAAGCGGCTGTTAATGATGGTCATCACAAACAGAAAGACGATGTTAATCGCGAAATAGTAGCCAAAGTGCTGCGGCGCTACGTGGTTAAGCTCTATGTAAACAAACGGTCCGGCGCTCAGGAACGAGAACATTCCCGCGAAGCTGAACCCGCTTGCCAGCATATAGCTCAGCACACGCTTGTGGCGGAACAGCGTGGCGAAGTTGCCGATAGTGGTGCGCAGGTGGAACTTCTGACGATGTTCAGCGGGCAGCGTTTCGTGGATGAGGAAGAAAATCATCGCCGAAGCCAGCAGCGCCGCGATAGCCAGGATCCAGAAAATAGCGTGCCAGCTGAACCACACCAGTACCGCACCGCCCACCATCGGCGCGACCAGCGGAGCAATGGTCGTGATCAGCATGACGAACGACATCATGCGGGAGAACTCTTCTTTCGGATAGATATCGCGCATCAGCGCGTTGATCACCACGCTCGCCGCCGCTGCGGATAAACCGTGCAGGAAGCGCATGAAGATCAGATGATCAATGGTCTGGGAAAGCGCGCAGGCAATTGCCGCTGCGGCAAACACCAGCGTACCGCCCAGCACGACCGGCTTGCGCCCGATGCTGTCCGCCATCGGGCCGTAGAACAACTGACCGATAGCAAAGCCAAGTATGTAAGTACTTAGCGTCATTTGCGCGCTGCCCGCAGGCACGCCAAACTCAGAGGCGATAACCGGCAGCGCCGGCAGGTACATATCAATCGACAGCGGCATTAACATGGCCAGCAGGCCAAGAATCACCACAATTCCGACAGACGAGTTCTGCTTGATACTCAACGGTAACTCCCGAATTTAGCTTTTTGGCATGCCGACGCTGGCAATCTCTTCTTCTGTTAACGGGCGGTATTCACCCGGTTCCAGATCGTCGTCAAGACGGATCCCGCCGATACGCTCGCGGTGCAGACCAATCACTCGATTTCCTACCGCAGCAAACATACGCTTCACCTGGTGGTAGCGTCCTTCGCTGATGGTCAGGCGCACTTCGGTCGGGGTAATCACTTCAAGGGTAGCGGGTTTTGTCAGGTCTTTTTCATTATGTAGCTGAACGCCCTGCGCAAATTGCTCAGCGGTATCATCGGCTACAGGAGATTCAAGCGTGACCAGATAGGTTTTCTCGCAGTGGTGACGCGGCGATGTGATGCGGTGCGACCACTGGCCGTCATCGGTCATCAGCACCAGGCCGGTGGTGTCGATATCCAGGCGTCCCGCAGCATGTAACTTATAGGCGACGGGTACATCCAGGAAATACAGCACGGTTGGATGATCCGGGTCTTCGGTTGAGCACACGTAACCCTGCGGTTTGTTAAGCATAAAATAGCGTGGGCCGTTTTGCTGGTTCAACGGGTTGCCGTCAAACTCAACCTGGTGTTCAGGGCGCAGTTTGAAAGAGGCGTCACGCACGATTTCACCGTCGATAGTGATACGTTGAGCGCGGATTTCACGGCCAGCAATGGCACGGCTAACGTCCAGTTGCTGAGAGATAAATTTGTCGAGTCGCATTAAGTCTTGCCTGTGTCATGGAGGTACCAGCATCATTCGCTGGCCGGGCCTTGCTGCCCGATTTTGAGGCCAAAATCGTTTGCCTGTTAATTAGTTTGCCAGTATAGCGGGATAGAAAACTCTCTCAAGCTAAAACCCCGTTTCGTGCCATAATCGCCGCTGAAGCATTCAATGAATCAATCAATGAAGCCAGATTTCTGATGTCCTTTACTCTACGTCCGTACCAACAAGAAGCGGTGGATGCCACCCTCACCCATTTTCGCAAGCACCTTGAGCCTGCCGTTATCGTGCTCCCAACGGGGGCAGGCAAAAGTCTGGTCATTGCCGAACTGGCACGTATTGCCCGTGGCCGTGTGTTGGTACTTGCTCACGTTAAAGAGCTGGTTGCCCAGAACCATGCCAAGTATTGCGCGCTGGGGCTTGAGGCCGACATCTTTGCCGCCGGGCTCTCCCGAAAAGAGAGCCATGGCAAAGTGGTTTTTGGCAGCGTCCAGTCGGTGGCGCGCAATCTTGACCAGTTCCACGGTGAGTTTTCACTGCTGATTGTGGATGAATGCCACCGCATCGGCGAGTCCGATGACAGCCAGTATCAGCAAATCCTTTCGCACCTGCGTACCGCCAATCCAAAGCTGCGCCTGCTCGGTCTGACCGCGACCCCTTATCGTCTGGGCAAGGGCTGGATTTATCACTTTCATTATCACGGCATGGTACGGGGCGATGAAAAAGCGCTGTTTCGCGACTGCATTTATGAACTGCCGCTGCGCTACATGATCAAACATGGTTATCTGACGCCGCCCGAACGGCTCGACATGCCGGTTGTGCAGTACGACTTCAGCCGCCTGCAGGCCCAGTCCAACGGCTTATTCAGCGAAGCCGATCTTAACCGCGAGCTAAAACAGCAGAAGCGCATCACGCCCCTTATCATCAGCCAGATTGTTGAATTTGCTGCCGAACGCCGGGGAGTGATGATTTTTGCCGCCACCGTAGAGCATGCGAAAGAAATTACCGCCCTGCTGCCCGCAAGCGACGCCGCACTGATCACCGCGGACACGCCCGGCCCGGTTCGGGATACCTTAATAGAAGCGTTCAAACAACAGCAGTTCCGCTACTTGGTTAACGTGGCGGTGCTTACCACCGGCTTCGACGCCCCCCATGTGGATTTGATTGCTATTCTGCGACCAACGGAATCAGTAAGTCTTTACCAACAGATCGTGGGGCGCGGGCTGCGCCTGTCGCCTGGCAAAACCGACTGCCTGATTCTGGACTATGCCGGTAACCCGCACGATCTCTTTACCCCGGAAGTTGGCAACGCGAAAGGGAAAAGTGACAACGTGCCGGTGCAGGTTTTTTGCCCCTCCTGCGGCTTTGCCAATACTTTCTGGGGCAAAACCACCGTCGACGGCACCCTCATTGAGCATTTTGGCCGCCGCTGTCAGGGCTGGTTTGAAGATGACGAAGGGCATCGCGAGCAGTGCGATTACCGCTTCCGCTTCAAAAATTGCCCGCAGTGCAATGCGGAAAACGATATTGCCGCCCGCCGCTGCCACACCTGTGACCATGTGCTTGTCGACCCGGACGACATGCTGAAGGCGGCGCTGAAGCTGAAAGATGCGCTGGTCCTGCGCTGTAGCGGTATGGCGCTGCAGCACGGCGGCGATGCGAAAGGCGACTGGCTGAAAATCACCTATTACGACGAGGACGGAGCGGATGTAAGCGAGCGCTTCCGTCTGCACACCCCGGCCCAGCGCATGGCCTTCGAGCAGCTGTTTATCCGCCCTCACAGCCGTGCGCCGGGCGTCCCCTTGCGCTGGATAACGGCGGCTGACGTTGTCACCCAGCAGGCGCTCCTGCGCCATCCTGATTTTGTCGTCGCCCGTAAAAACGGCAGCTTCTGGAACGTTCGGGAAAAGGTATTCGACTACGAAGGGCGCTACCGCCGGGCAAATGAATTGCGCGGTTAGTGGCGATACGCATTGCCCATCCGGCCAGATATGGCTATAATGCCGCCCGCTTTTGCATCCGCAAAGCAGATAACTTACCTGTTGCTGGGTCGCCTGTAGCAGGCTTATTTAGAGAGAAACATTTAATGTTTACTATCAATGTTGAAGAACGCAAAGAGCAGGGCAAGGGTGCGAGCCGCCGCCTGCGTGCAGCAAACAAATTCCCAGCTATCATCTACGGTGGCAAAGAAGCTGCAATCTCTATCGAACTGGACCACGACTCCGTAATGAACCTGCAAACTAAACCAGGTTTCTACGAAGAAGTTCTGACTCTGGTTGTTGACGGTAAAGAAGTAAAAGTGAAGGTTCAGGCTGTTCAGCGTCACCCGTTCAAGCCAAAACTGTCTCACATCGACTTCGTTCGCGCTTAATCGCGAATCAGGCTCGAAAAAAAACCCGCTTCGGCGGGTTTTTTGCTTTAAGCCGCTGCGGTTTCGCAGATTTCAATACTGCTAATATGCATCCCAACGGCAGCCATGATGGTAATAAGCCTGTCGACACTGAACAGCTGTATTTTTCCACGCATCAGTTCAGATACGCGAGGCTGGCTAAGCCCCAGCACTTCTGCGGCCTCCGCCTGGCTAAGTTCTTTACGCTCAATCCAGTTCTGTAAGGCCTGCATGAGCTGCGCACGCACCTTCATGTTTTCTGCTTGCTCGGGGGTGTCGCTGATGGCATCCCAGACGCTGTCGAAGGTCTGAATTTTCATTTATTTCTCTCCACAAGCAGCGCACGAAATCGCTGCGCCGCCAGCTCAACATCTTTGCCACGTGTGGTTTGAGTTTTCTTCTGAAAACAGTGAAGCACGTACACCGCTTCTTCAAACTTCGCGACATACATTACGCGATAAATCCCCTGCTCATCCCTGATGCGTATCTCCTTTACTCCTGGTCCTACAGCGGTAAAGGGCCGCCAGTCATCGGGATCAAAACCATGCTGTACTTTATCAAGCTGATACCCGGCCTCTTTTCTTGCATCCATTGGAAACTGCCGCAAATCTGCAAGGCTTGTATCAATGAAACTGACTGGCTTAGGCATTATCACTCCATGATATACGAAATTTCGTATAAATGATAATAGCGATCTGATATTTAGCCTGCCAGATAAAAAAGCCCGCTACGGGTAGCGGGCCTCAGGATATGCGGGAATGATTCCAGAATTCGAACGCTGTTACTTGCCTGAGCTGCGGCGCTGGAGCTGATCGCGCAGGTTTGGCGGGGTGCCTTTGATGGTCAGGGTGTCGGTGGCCGGATCCCAGAAAATACGTTCACCGAGCAGCATGGCATCGAAGTTAATCGTTAAACCACCGCCGCTACCCGCGTATTTTGTCAGCTGGCGCAGGGTGCTGCGATCCCCAGGGAAACTCTCTTCCAGCTCATAGCCTTTTTCAGCGGTGAACTGCTGGAAGTTTTTGTCATCGACAGCCCACGGCAATTCATCTGCCAGAGAAGAAAGTTCGATCTCCTCCCCTGCCTGTAGCTGCTCGTTACAGTAGGCATAAACCTGCTGACGAGCCGTCTGACGTTCATTCTTATCTAGCTGTGCTTCGTTGGTGAAGTCATCCAGCGCCTGTAACAGACCTTTGTTTTGCGCTTTGGCATTCAGACCTTCGCTGGCACCGAGGAAATCCATAAAGAAATCGGATACCTTGCGGCCAACGCGACCTCGCAGGAAGGTCAGATAACGCGTGGACTCCGGATTGGTTTCCCATTCGGTCAGATCGACCCGCGCAACGATATCGGCATGGTTAATATCCAGGTAATGCGTGGAGCTGATATCCAACTCTTCGTTGACGCGCATACTGCTCAGATTGTTGAGCACCGCCACCAGAAGGTATTCCACAGCCAGATAACGATAGTGACAAAACAGGACGATACCGCCATCCGCAAAGGGATATTTTGCCAGTTCGTCACGCAGACGGCCGGTTGCGGCACGGCTAAAGGCGAGAAAATCCTCGTCCCCTCTGCGCTGTGAGCGGAGTGCTTCCGCCAGCTCGCTCTCATCACTAAACAGGCCGTAAGCTTTATTTTTGGCGCTATACACCCGGTGTAGCTCAGCCATCATCTCTTCTACGGCACCGTTTGTTGCCAGTAGGGAATCGCGCAGCACCACCTCAAGCGTCTCTTCACCGCGCTTGATAAGCTGATGCAGGGCAATCTGGTTGATATCCAGACTCATGTTAAACTCTCCTTAAAGACCGGGCGGTATTCAACCACTGCCGGAAGCCATGTGCAACAGAAGATAAAAATGCAGAAAAAATGGCGCTCCTACGGTAAGATAACGCCCTTTCCTGAACATAACCGATTCTGAATTTATGCCACAAATATCCCGTTATAGTGATGAACAAGTAGAAGAGCTGCTGGCCGAACTGGCTGGCGTACTGGAAAAACACCATGCGCCAACCGATCTTTCCCTGATGGTATTGGGAAATATGGTCACCAATCTTATCAACACCAGCGTGGCTTCGGCCCAGCGCCGCACGCTGGCTCAGTCTTTCGCGCAGGCGCTACAGGCATCTGTGAGTGAAGACAAAGCTCATTAAGGGATTGTAGCTACGAGTTATGGTGACTAACCGTCAGCGCTACCGCGAAAAAGTTTCCCAGATGGTCAGCTGGGGACATTGGTTCGCCCTGTTTAATATCCTGCTGGCGACGCTGCTGGGTAGCCGCTATCTGTTCGTTGCCGACTGGCCAACGACGCTCACCGGGCGCGTGTATTCGTATCTGAGCGTTATTGGCCACTTTAGCTTTATCGTCTTTGCGGCGTATCTGCTGATACTTTTCCCGCTCACCTTTGTCGTGATGTCGCAGCGGCTGATGCGTTTCCTGTCGGCAGCCTTTGCGACCGCAGGTCTGACGCTGTTGCTCATCGACAGTGAAGTCTTTACCCGTTTCCATCTCCATCTCAACCCTGTCGTCTGGGAACTGGTGATTAACCCCGACCAGAGCGAAATGGCGCGTGACTGGCAGCTGATGTTTATTAGCGTGCCGGTGATCCTGCTTATTGAGATGCTGTTTGCGACCTGGAGCTGGCAGAAACTGCGCAGCCTGGGACGCCGCAGACACTTTGCCAGACCTGTCGTTGCCCTGTTCTTTGTGGCCTTTTTCAGCAGCCATATGATGTACATCTGGGCAGATGCCAATTTCTATCGCCCGATTACCATGCAGCGTGCAAACCTGCCGCTCGCCTACCCGATGACCGCTCGCCGCTTCCTTGAGAAGCACGGGCTGCTGGACGCCAAAGAGTACCAGCGTCGTCTGGTTGAGCAGGGTAATCCGGAAGCGGTGTCGGTGCAGTACCCACTGAGCAATCTGCAGTTTAATGATATGGGCACCGGACATAACGTCCTGCTGATTACCGTTGATGGCCTGAACGCCTCCCGCATGGCAAAAGACCTCCCTGCCCTGAATCAGTTTGCGCAAAACAACGTCAACTTTACTCAACATATGAGCGCAGGTAACGGGACGGATAACGGCATCTTCGGCCTGTTCTATGGTATTTCTCCGGCCTATATGGACGGCGTGCTTTCAGCCCGCATTCCGGCGGCGCTGATTACCGCGCTGAACCAGCAGGGCTATCAGCTCGGCCTGTTCGCCTCGGACGGTTTTAATTCATCCATGTACCGCCAGGCGCTGCTCTCTGACTTCTCTTTGCCATCGGCCAAAAGCCAGTCGGATAGCGAAACGGCGTCGCAATGGATTAACTGGCTTAAGCAATACGCCTCTGAAGATAACCGCTGGTTCTCCTGGATTGCCTTCAACGGCACCAGCATCGATGAAGACAGCAACAACCAGGCCTTTACGCGTCGATATACCCGCGCCGCACATAATGTGGACGCACAAATTCAGCGTGTGCTGGACGGACTGAAAGCCTCAGGCAAGCTGGACAATACGGTAGTCATCTTAACCGCCGGTCACGGTGTTCCGCTTGGCAGCGAAAGGGATTCCTTCGCCTGGGCACGTTCGCGCATTCAGGTACCTTTGGTCATCCACTGGCCGGGTACGCCGGCGCAAACCGTCGGCAAACTGACCGACCACCAGGACGTGATGACAACCCTGATGCAACGCCTGCTGCATGTTAAAACGCCGCCGAATGAGTACTCGCAGGGTGAGGACTTATTTGCCGCCACCCGTCGCAATAACTGGGTCGTGGGTGCAGATAACAACAGCCTGGCCGTGACCATGCCGCAGATGACGCTGGTGCTGGATAATAACGGTAACTACCGCATCTATGATTTGCAGGGTGAGCGTATCGAAGAAACTAAGCCGCAGCTGGGGCTGCTGCTACAGGTTCTGACCGACGAGAAGCGCTTTATCGCGAACTGATTGTATATTTATAAAACACTTAGCGTTGGAGCATCTTGCAATAGCCAACAAAAGCGGTAATATTTTTATCCAGTTGTCGGCACGTAGCGCAGCCTGGTAGCGCACCGTCATGGGGTGTCGGGGGTCGGAGGTTCAAATCCTCTCGTGCCGACCAGAATCCCCTTTAAAAGCAGCCTCTTATGGCTGCTTTTTTGTTGACCATTATATTTATGGAAAAACACAGGGGATAACCCCATCAAAATGGTTGCAGATTTAACACCCGCTGATTACAGCTCTCAGGACGACATCAGGAAAAGTCAATCTGCACACAAACGAAATCTGGTAAGAAAATGTAGTAAAACGGCATTGACAAATGGCACCAATGGGTGTGCTAGTCATGACATAATAGTGAAGTTTGTGATTTCCAAACGGAGATATGAAAATGAAATTATCGAGAACTCTGATAAAGTTAAACCACAGGCGGAACGCTTTTTTTCGGATGCTGTTTTTAAACATACAAGTAATTTATTACAAATCAAGAAGAAAAGATAATGTGCTAAACCTTAACTCAAAAAAAGTCGTCATTTATATGGGGAAAGGCATAGGGGATTGTTTAATATTATCAGAATTAATCTCAAGTTTACGTTCCGTAGGTTATAAAGTTAGCGTAATCACCGAACCTAAATGCGCTTTTATTTTTGATTCACTGATTGAAGTCGATGGTGTCATTTTAAAAAAAAATAAAATTAATCTTACAGGGTATGATATATTCATTGATCCGTATGATAATGCCCATGAAATTGCAGCTAAAATAAGATTAATTCTTAACTCTGACTTTAGTTATACAATTGGATTTAACACTCATATATATGATAAGAACATAACTTACACTGAATATCGCAGTCACTTTTCTTCTAGATTCAAATATATAGAAGAAGAATTACATTATAATAGCAACATAAAATGCATTCAACTCAAACCAGATGCAGACATCGAGTATGAAATTACCGAATGGGTTAGTAAAACATTAGGTAAAAAAAAATTAGTTGTACTCTGCCCATTTGCATCTAATGAAGTGAGGAACTTATCTCCGACTCAATGCTCCGACATATTAAATCACATTAATAAAAATGAAAAATATATAACAATTATTCTTGGTTCAACTGAGCAACTTTCTAATTTACCCAGCAGTTTAAATAATCACTTTATTACAGATCCTTTTGGTACATTTGATTCAGCCATTACATTAGTTAAAAACGCAGAATTTGTAATTTCTGTTGATACTGTTTTTGTTCACATTTCCAGTTTTTATGATAAAAAATTATTTGCCATTTACAACAATAGAGTAATTGACAAAGCATTTGAAAATAACTTCGTTTTTTCACCTAATTACAGCAATGCTACAGTTATTTTCACCGATGATGGTTTTAATTCTACAGAAGGAGGCAAGGTTTCAAGGATGAATATTAGTAAACTTTTAAGTAAGGTGGATCATTACATTTACAACTCAAAATGACTATATATATTATGAAATGTTTCGCTTGACTGACCATACCAGTTATTTTTCTTAAACCATATGTGAACAGGAACTATCAGGTAACATATTGCGGATATGCCGTCAGAAATTTTTACCAGAGATTCACGCCACGATGGCTGGAACTACCGGCCATTAAACTTCCAGCACTTTACTTGTAATAACTCGCACCCGCAGAACATATTATTTTTTGTGACCAGAATCAGATTAGCAGGTACGTTACCTTTAGCAGGGTATATCTCATACTTTGAAGCGATCGAATATTTTAATATCCTCTCGCCGATGGCCACTTTCATATCAAAGAATTACTTTAAAAATTAATTTTCATTTATATGCAATGTACTCTTGGTTATGTTTATAATATTTTCACATGATACCCCCATTTTTCTACGGACGTTTTTCGCACTATAATATTTTAGCTTATTACACATATGGATTGATTGTATTAAGATGCCTGTAAATGAAAAAAGGACAGACATCTGGAACGCGTATCAAACTTGGGGGGATTGTTGAATTTAGAACCAGATGTATTGAACGGAACTATATGCGCGGGAATGTTAAATATGATGAAGCATGGGTAAGACAAACAACCAGCAGAAAAACCATTTAAAAGGGGCTCCGAAGCCCCATCGATTATATTCAGCGCTTTTTCACTTAAGCAGAAAAATAGTCGCAAGCCCCAGGAAGATAAAGAAGCCGCCGGTATCGGTAAGGGCTGTTATCATCACGCTCGATCCTACCGCCGGGTCTTTCCCCAGTCGGGTCATGATCATTGGGATCAGTACACCCATTATGGCAGCGACCAGCAGGTTTAACACCATCGCAAGCGTCATGACTCCCCCCAGCGCGGGATCGTCATACAGCAGCCAGGTCACGGTTCCCATTACCCCGCCCCAGACAATGCCGTTTATCAGCGCGACGCCCAGCTCACGCAGAACCAGGAACGAGTAGTTTCCGGCCTGAATATGTTGTAGTGCCAGGGCACGGACAATCATAGTGATGGTCTGATTTCCCGTATTGCCGCCAATGCCGGCCACAATAGGCATCAGTGAGGCAAGAGCCACCAGCTGCGAAATGGTGTGTTCAAACATACCGATGACGCGAGAAGCAACGAATGCCGTACATAAATTTATCGCAAGCCAGGCCCAGCGAGCCTTCACGGCTTTGCCTACCGGCGCAAAAACATCTTCTTCCGCGCTCAGGCCACCCATGCGACGCAGATCGTTGTCCGTTTCCTCATACACTACGTCAACAATCTCATCGATGGTCAGACGCCCCATCAGTTTGCCGGTCGCGTCAATGACGGCTGCGCTTATCAGGTTATCCCTTTCAAAGGTGCGCGCTGCAATTTCATCGTCATCTTCCGGCGCAAAGCAGGTTGGATTATCGTCCATCACCTTAATGACCGGCGTCTCTGGCGAGTGAAGCAGAATGGTGGTCAGCCCCAGCTCACCCAGTAAAGTCTTATCGCGGCTGGTCACAAAGAGTTTGTCGGTATTTTCAGGAACCTTGCCGCGCAGGCGCAGGTAGCGCTGCACAACGCCAAGCGTTACGTCGGCCCGGATAGTTATCACCTCGAAGTCCATGATTGCGCCAACGCTATGCTTGTCGTAGTGCAGGACTTTACGAACCTGAGTACGGGCATCCTGCGGCAGCGTTGCCAACAGACGGCCCATCAGGTCACGAGGCAGGTATTGCGCCAGATAAATCTGGTCATCGATATCGAGCGGTGCCAGCGCTTTAAGCAGCGCTTTATCGGACATATCTTCGATAAGATCGTCCCAGACGGTTTCCGACGCTTCGATCAGCACCGGCCCGCGCTTATCCTCTTTAACCAGGCTCCAGAGCGCATCTCGCTCCTCGGAGGGCAGCGCCTCGAGTACATCGGCCAGATCGGGAGCGGGCAGTCTGCCGACAAGCGACACGATTTCGGCAATATCCTGCTCGGCGGTTTGCGCATCGGGCGCAGGAAAACGCCTGAGGATACCGCTGGCAACGGCTTTATGGGTAAGCAGGATCTGGAGGATTCTGGCGCGGTCTTGCTCGCGTTGTTTATTGCTGTACTTCGGAGTGGCTGACATCTGGCGTTGTTTCCCTGTTAACGACGAGGATAGTTATAGCCTTATGCAGCGCAGAAAACAAAAAACCAGCGCTTAAAGCGCTGGTTAATTTTGCTCACAGGCCGAAAAAACGCAGCGTCACTCGATATTATTCGGGGAATGACACGCTGTCGTTTATCCATTTTTATCGGCGTTAACTTCCCGTTCTGGCAACAGCATCCCGTGAGGCGCTGTCTCGCTCCTGCCCGGTCAGCTCGCTTAACTGCCCCTGACGCATCTCCAGCAGGCGGTCAGCATGAATAAAGTAATGGTCGTCATGGCTGATGGCGAAGATCGTTTTCCCCATCTGCTGCATCAGCGGCAACAGTTCCTGATAGAACTCGCGACGGAAATGCGGATCCTGATCGGCGGCCCACTCGTCGAGCAGAATAATGTCCCGCTCTTCCGCCAGCGCAAGCAGCAGCGCCACGCGTTTTTTCTGCCCTTTGGAAAGCTTCAGATTGAGGATGGTACCATTGTCCAGCTCCAGCTTTTCGCTCATTTTCAGGCGGTTTAGCCAGCTGGCAACCAGTTCTGGTTTGGCCTGCGCGCCCTGCTGTCCCAGCAGACGATCGAACAGCCAGACGTCGGTAAAGACGGCAGAGAACAATTTGCGATAATCATCCAGGCTGCTGGCATCGATTTGTTTGCCATCGAGGAATATCTCCCCGGATACCGGGTGATAAAGCCCGGTCAACAGCATGGCCAACGTAGACTTGCCGCTGCCGTTGCCGCCAATCAGGAAGATAAGTTCGCCCCGCTCAATTTTCAGGTTCAAAGGCCCAACGGTGAAGGCGTTATCGCCGTATTTAAAGACGACATCGCGCATTTCCAGCGTCTGCCACTGGCCCGCTTCTTTTGAGCGCGGGAATGCCGCATCGAAAGGTGCCAGCTCAAACTGTTTCAGCTTGTTGAACGCCACCTGGGCGCTAAGCAGCGTTGGCAGTGCGCCAACGGCAGAAAGCATCGGCGTGCGCAGGAAAAGCAGCGTCAATGAGAAGGTCGCCGCCACGTTAGTGTCTGACCAGCCCAGGCTGTTCGCCATCCAGAATACCAGGCCAATCACGCCCAGCATCATAATGTTCGACCAGTTCACGGCACTCAGATGGAAGGTATCTGCGCGGATGATATGGCTACGGTAGTCGCCGGCGTGAGGGAGATAAGTATCTTCATACAGACGTTCCGCACGTTCGCGGTTCAACGCCAGCTCTTTACGCCCTTCTATCACCGTCTGGTAATCGTGATATAAGTTGTCTTCAATATCACGCAGCTTCGCCAGGTGTTTATAGACACGGGCTACCAGCAGGAAGCCGCCGAAGATCGTGATCGCCACCCAGACGGCAGTCACCGCCAGCATTTTTGGCGAGAGCCATGCCAGATAGGCTGCGGAACCAAAAGTCAGGATGATCCCCTGTACCAGCTCAGGCAAGCGGACAAAGGCAATGGTGATGTTACGCACGTCGCTGGTCAGGCCCGCGAGCAGTGCGGCACTGCCGAGCTGCTCGACACGCTCCACATGGGTGTCCATCAGACGTTTAATGAATTCGCTGCGCAGGCGGAAGACGAAATGGTGGCCAAGGGTAGTCAGCGCCAGCTGCGAGCCGAGCGTCACCGCCATCAGCAGCAGCAGCAGGCCAAGAAATTCGGGAAGTACCGACAGAGAAACGTCCGGGGTTTCAATCAGTCGCTGATTGATAAAAGCAATCAGGCCAATACCCAATGCGGCACTGGCAAGGCTCAGAGCCATTACCATGATAAACGGCCAGCGATACTGCCGATAAACAACGCGTAAAAGTTCCATGACTCACTACCTGAAAACCAAAACAGCGAGCAGTTTAAACGGCAATGCGGTTACATCAAGAATAATTCTTATTTTTATTCGCTTTTTGAAGTGCTGCGGAAGGTCAGGTTGTAACGCACTTCTCCCGTTGCGGCATGATGGCCGGGCTTGAGGGGTAAAATGCCATGGAAAAACAGCCGCGATGCACCTCCCCATACCACCACGTCACCGTGTTCGAGCATCACTCGCTGGAGCGGATCGTTACGTTTAAGCCCTCCAAACTGGAAAACCGCAGGCAGGCCGAGTGAGACAGAAACAATAGGCTGCTGCAGGTTCGGCTCGTCTTTGTCCTGATGAAGTGAGAGTTTTGCCCCTTCAGCATAGCGGTTAATAAGGCACGCATCGGGGGCAAAACCACGGTAACCAGCGGCTTGCGAAGCCGCATCGGATAGCTGCCGGAAAACCTGTGGCATCGCCGGCCAGCGTCGCCCCGTGAGAGGATCGTCCGGAGAATAGAGATAGCCATGCTGGTTGGTCGTCCAGCCCCTCTCTCCGCAGTTAGTCATGGCGACGGACATGGTATAGCCGCCCGGTGTAACCATCTGACGAAACGGCGATTGCTGCGCAACACGCTCGATCTGCTCGATCAGGTTTTCTGCCTGAGCGCGGGCGAAACGCCGCAGGATCACCGCCCCATCAGCGAGCGGCTCTTGCCAGGGAGATTCATCAGCGAAGAGATCGAGCATTACTTTTTCCTCTGTTCGGCTTCCAGACTCAACAGCTGCTTTTTACGCTCAACGCCCCAGCGATAGCCGGAAAGCGCTCCGTCGCTACGGACAACGCGATGGCAGGGAATCACCACCGCCAGCCTGTTCGCAGCACAGGCTCCCGCGACGGCTCTTACCGCTTTCGGTTTGCCAATACGTTCAGCAATATCCTGATAGCTGACGGTCGAACCTGCTGGTATTTCCTGCAGCGCCTGCCAGACCTGCTGCTGGAATGCCGTCCCCTGGATATCCAGCGGTAAATCGATGTCCCGGCCTGGGTGTTCCAGAAGACTCACTACGCTTGCAACACGCTGCGCATAAGCCGCATCACCTGATATAAGGTTAGCCTTCGGGAAGAGTGTTTCCAGCTCGGCAATTAAGATTTCCGCAGAACGGCCCAGCAGGATGGCGCAAATGCCACGTTCGCTTTCAGCCACCAGAAACTCACCAAGCTGACAGCAGCCGACAACGAACTGAACCGTCGCCCTCTCTCCGCCCTGCCGGTACTGACGCGCGGTCATCCCCAGCGCAGCATCAGCCTGCTGATAAAAATTACTGCCCGACTGGAAACCGGCGTCGTAGGCGGCTCTGGTGACTTTCTCCCCGTCAGCCAGCCGGTCACGCAAACGCTGTGTGCGCAGCGCTTTTTGCCAGGCGCCTGGCGTTAAACCGATGATGCTCTTAAAGAGCCGATGAAAATGGAATGGGCTCATCGCCACCTGGGCCGCAAGCGTTTCCAGCGTCAGAGGCTCCGGGCTGGCTTCCATGATGCGGCACGCCTGCATAATACGTTCTGCCCGCTGCTGTTCTGGGGCAACTTTGTCCGGCTGGCAGCGCTTACAGGGGCGGAAGCCCGCCGCTGCCGCGTCGTCTGGGTTTAAGAAAAAGAGAACATTTTTACGCAGCGGACGGCGAGCGGTACAGGAAGGTCGGCAAAAAATACCGGTGGTTTTCACGGCAAAGACAAACTTTCCGTCGGCATTCCCGTCACGGGTTTCCACGGCCTGCCAGCGGCGCTCATCAGTGGTGACGTCATTCATTGTTTTCATGACTTGCTCCTCTGTTTTGCTGTCACAGGGTGACTTTGCCAGTAAGCGCCAATTGGAAAACCCGCATTCTTGCTTTCTAATTCTACTCGCTCAGCAGGAAGGTTTTAAACTGCGGCGACATCCAGGTAGAGAACCCCTCACCCTCTTTGGTAATGAGGTATACCGCCAGCCCTTCTTTCTCGGCAATCTGCTTAGCTTTTTCTGTGCCAAGAACCATCAGTCCCGTATCCCAGCCGTCGGCTTCCAGCGCCGTGGTCGCTATCACGGTGGCCGAGACCAGCTTATGTTGAATGGGCGCTCCTGTCGTTGGGTCAATAACATGAGACAGCCGCTTTCCGTCCAGCTCGTAATAGTTACGGTAGCTGCCGGAGGTGCTGATGCCGTGGCCGTTTAAATCGACCACCGCCTGCACAGCATTTTCCCGGTCGGTCGGTTTCTGAATAGCTACGCGCCAGGCTCTGCCATCCGGGTTCGTCCCACGCGTCACAACCGCTCCGCCCACTGAGACCAGATAGCGGCCAATCCCGTTTTGCTCCATCAGGCGCGCCAGATGGTCTGCCGCGTAGCCTTCCCCGACGGTGGAGAGATCGACATACAGCCCCGGCAGATCTTTTTGCAGCCACTGCTGTCCGGCCTGATGAATCACTTTCAAATGCTGAAGCCCTGTCAGCGCCTTAGCGGCGTCGATTTGGGCCTGGGTTGGCGTTTTCACCGGCTGCTTGTCGGGGCCAAATCCCCAGAGATTCACCAGAGGACCAACCGTAACATCCATCGCACCCTGGGTTTTAGCCCCAATTCGCAGAGATAAAGTCACGATATCGCTCATCCCTTCGCTGACGGCATAAGGTTCGGTGCTGCGGGACTGGTTAAAGCGCGACAAAGCAGAGTCTGCTTTATAGGTCGACAGCAGGCGATCGTCACCGTCCAGCTGCGCCTGAATTTTGGTGCGCAATTCATTCTGGCGGGATTTATCCACGCCGGCCAGGCTTGCGCGCCACCAGGTCCCCATCGTTTTGCCTTCCAGCACCAGGCCAGCGTTCTGTTTTGCAGGCTGATTATCGCACCCGGCGAGAAGCAGAAGTGCCACGGCGAGCAGGCCGCGGCGCAGAAGTTGTCGTTCCATTGTTTTCGCTCTCCAGTTCTGAGGCGCAAGAGTATATCAAAAGGCGTAAGCGATGAGGGAAAGCGGCGGGTTTGTTGAGGATGCAGAGATAAAAAAAGCGCCCTGAGGCGCTTTTTATGCAACGAGTATCGGACTTAGAACTGGTAAACCAGACCCAGTGCAACGATGTCGTCGGTGCTCACACCTGCATAGCGGGTGAAGTCGTTTTCGTCAATCAGGTTGATTTTGTAATCAACGTAGGTGGACATGTTTTTGTTGAAGTAGTAAGTCGCGCCAACATCAACATATTTCAGCAGATCCTGGTCGCCGTAACCTTCGATGTCTTTACCTTTGGACTGCAGGTAAGCAACTGAAGGACGCAGACCGAAGTCGAACTGGTACTGAGCGACAACTTCGAAGTTCTGTGCTTTGTTAGCAAAGCCCTGGTCGCCTGCGCGAGTGGCGTTGTAAGTCTGGGTATACTGAGTTGCCAGGTATACGTTGTTCGCGTCGTATTTCAGACCACCGGTATAGGTTTCAGCACGATCGCCTTCACCCAGTGACAGGTTGTTGTTCTGATCAGCAGTACGCTTAGAGCTTGCGATTGCAGAACCGATGCTGAAGCCTTCGCCCAGATCGTAAGTCAGGGAGCCGCCGAAGCCGTCACCGTTCTGACGCAGTTCGTCACGACCGTTGTTGGTGAAGCCGGTGTGGCCTTCTGCATCTGTGCTGCCGTTTTTACCCTGGTACTGCAGAGCAAAGTTCAGGCCGTCAACCAGACCGAAGAAGTCAGTGTTACGGTAAGTTGCAACGCCGTTAGCACGGGATTGCAGGAAGTTGTCAGAACTATAGGTGTCGCCGCCAAATTCTGGCAGAACGTCAGTCCATGAAGTGACGTCGTAAACAACGCCGTAGTTACGACCGTAGTCGAATGAACCATAGTCACCAAAACGCAGACCAGCAAACGCCAGACGGGTCCAGGAGTTGTTTTCGTTTTCAGCGCTGTTGCCCTGAATCTGATATTCCCACTGGCCGTAACCGGTCAGCTGGTCGTTAATCTGAGTTTCGCCTTTGAAGCCCAGACGCATATAGGTCTGGTCGCCATCTGCGCTATCGTCATCAGAGAAGTAGTGCAGGCCATCAACTTTGCCGTACAGATCTAATTTGTTGCCGTCTTTGTTATAAATTTCGGCCGCGTGAGCGGTGCCTGCTACCAGCAGAGCTGGTACCAGGAGGGACAGTACTTTAGCTTTCATGTTATTAACCCTCTGTTATATGCCTTTTTATATGCCACTGCTTACTGATTACCCTCTAATCAGTCGGCAACTCATTGTCCGAAACAATTCCAGAATAATCCAACGCGAATATGATACTAAAACTATATAGATGTTTCAGATATCCACATAGATGTTTCAAATTGTGTATTTAATGGAACTTTTTTTAGCACGAAAAGCTAATTTATTCAGCACTTATAATCAAAAAATGACAAACATACATTCAAATCAGTCAATTAGAGAAGTTCACATCATGTAGCACTGAATGACAAAATATTTTCACAACTTATCGATAAAATAGACCCCGCTATCATCATTAACTTTATTTATTACCGTCATTCAGTTCTGAATGTCTGTTTACCCCTATTTAATACCGGATGCTCGCATCCGGTTTTTTTTACCCTTCTTTACGCAACTTTAATATTTTTGTGCTACGCCAGAAAAATATAATGACTATTAAGTAATCACTCTGCGTAATAATCCCTCTGTCACACCATAACAGGATAATTCCTGGTTCTATTTATTCAGTCAAAACAATCCCTTCTGATTTCTAACTTGTACAGAGAATAAACATTAGTACAGAAAGAGAGCATAAAACCTGCCGATGACGCTCCTGTTTAAGATGTTATTTTCGGCGAGTTATCAATAACCTGGCAAAGTAGCCATTTGCCCTTATACTCCATCTGTTTTACACAGAGACGATGACGCCAGCGGCCGTTAAAGGTATCCTACGTACGCGTGCGTTTAATGCATCGCTCACGCTTACAACGCCTGCTTCAGGCAGGTGGCATGGTTAGTTTTCTTGAGTGGCGAGAGTTCGCCGGGTTACGCACTAAATAATGAGTCAGTCAGACGGCATGATCCCTAATAAATTTTCCCTTATTCCCGGCAATATCACGCGCTTCTTTTTGCTGCTGATCGTCGTGCTGCTTGTCGCCATGGGAGTGATGGTACAGAGCGCCGTCAACGCCTGGCTGAAAGATAAGAGCTATCAGATAGTCGATATCACCCACGCGATCCATAAACGCGTCGACACCTATCGCTACGCCACATGGCAAATCTACGACAACATCGCAGCAACCCCGGCCTCATCATCAGGCGACGGTCTGCAGGAAACGCGTCTGCGCCAGGACGTTTACTACCTGGAAAAACCTCGTCGTAAAACCGAAGCGCTGATTTTTGGCTCCCATGACAGCTCTACGCTTGAGATGACACAGCGCATCTCCAGCTATCTCGACACGCTATGGGGCGCGGAAAGTAGCCCCTGGTCGATGTATTATTTGAACGGCCAGGACAACAGTATGATTCTGGTCTCCACCCTGCCCTTGAAAGATCTCTCTTCCGGCTTCAAAGAGACCGGCGTCGGCACCATCGTTGATTCCCGCCGCGCAGAAATGTTGCAGCAGGCTAATGCGCTGGACGAGCGCGAGAGTTTTTCTCCTCTGCGGCAGCTCGCCTGGCAAAATGGCCACTACTTTACCCTGCGCACCACCTTCAACCAGCCGGGGCACCTGGCAACGGTCGTCGCTTTCGATCTGCCGATTAACGACCTGATCCCCCCCACGATGTCCCTCGACAGCTTCCAGCTGGAGCCGGATGAAAATCTCACCGCTCCACGTGCTGGTGATAAAGAGAGTGCGGATAGCGTCACCATTAACTTTAACAGCGCCCGCATAGAAATAGCCTCGCCGCTGGCCAGCACCCACCTGCGTCTGGTATGGCAAGTGCCGTTCGGGACGCTGCTGATGGATACGCTACAAAATATCCTCCTGCCGCTGCTGCTGAATATCGGTTTACTCGCGCTGGCGTTGTTTGGCTTTACCACCTTTCGCCAGCAGGCACCTCGCTCAGCGGAAACCTCAGCAGGGGCAAACAACGAACTTCACGTACTGCGCGCATTAAATGAAGAGATAGTAGCCCTGCTGCCAATTGGCCTGCTGGTGCACGATCTTGATGCCAACAGAACGGTTATCAGCAATAAAATCGCCGATCACCTGATGCCCCACCTGAACCTGCAAAATATTATCGCCATGGCAGACCAGCATCAGGGCGTGATTCAGGCCACTATCAATAACGAGCTTTATGAGATACGTCAGTTCCGCAGTCAGATAGCCCCGCGCACGCAGATTTTTGTCATCCGCGATCAGGACCGCGAAATCCTGGTGAATAAGAAGCTCAAACAGGCCCAGCGCCTGTTTGAAAAGAATCTGCAGGGTCGTGCAGCGTTTATGCAGCACATTGGCCAGGCGCTGCATAAGCCGGTAAAAAACCTTGCTGAAACGGCCGCAAAAATCAAGACCCCGGATCACATACAACTGGCAAATGAATCGCAAAAAATCATTCGATTAGTGGATGAAATTCAGCTACTCAATCTGCTTGAGGCGGATAGCTGGAAAACGAATGCCACCCAGTTCGCCATTCAGTCAGTGATTGATGAAGTTGTGCTGGAAATGTTGCCCGTCATTCGTCGGAAGGGATTGCAGTTGCTGATCAATAACCAGTTACCGGCTGACGAAGAGCGCCACGGCGACCGGGAAGCGCTGCGCAAAATTCTGCTTTTGCTGCTCCACTATTCAGTGACCACAACGCAAATGGGTAAAATCACCCTGGAAATATGTGAGGAAGAGTCCGCACCAGACCGCTTGCTGTTCCGCGTGCTGGATACTGGCGAAGGCATCGGGAACGATGAGATAGATAATCTGCACTTCCCGTTCCTCAACGAAACCAGCGAAGATCGCTACGGAAAGGCGAACGGCCTGACCTTCTATCTGTGCGATCAGCTTTCCCGTAAACTTGGCGGACACCTCTCCATCAAGTCTCGTGAAGATATCGGCACGCGCTATAATCTGCATGTTTTAATGACCGCGGAGCCGCAGCCGGATGAACAGGATGAGAAATTACTGGATGAAGTCGTGGCAATGCTGGATATTACTTCCAACGAAGTTCGTCATATCGTGACGCGCCAGCTGGAGAATTGGGGTGCGGACTGCATTACCCCTGATGAAAGATTAGCCAGTCAAGAATTTGATATCTTCCTCACTGATAATCCGTCTAATCTTACATCTTCAGGCTTGCTTTTAAGCGATGATGAAAACGGAATGCGGAAGCTTGGTCCAGGCCAGTTCCGGGTTAACTTTAATATCAGCACAGCGATGCAGGATGCGGTTCTCGGGCTGATAGAAGAGCAGCTGTCGCGTGAAGAGATGCCCGAATCGCCCTCTGGCGGTGACGAAACTGCGCAACTTCATGCCAGCGGCTATTACTCGCTGTTTGTCGACACAGTACCGGAAGATGTCAGTAGATTATATACTGAATCAGCAGCAGGTGATTTTGCTGCCCTGGCACAAACGGCGCACCGCCTGAAAGGCGTGTTCGCCATGCTTAACCTGGTACCCGGCAAGCAGTTATGTGAAACGTTAGAGCAGCACATTCGCGAGAGTGATGTTGCCAACATACAAAAATATATCAGCGACATTGACGCTTACGTCAAAAGTCTGCTGTAGAAAGGTAGCTTATTACATGAACAGTATGAACGTAATTATTGCCGACGACCACCCGATTGTCCTGTTCGGCATTCGTAAATCACTTGAGCAAATCGAGTGGGTGAATGTTGTCGGTGAGTTTGAAGATTCCACAGCACTTATCAATAATTTACCAAAATTAGACGCGCACGTGCTCATTACCGATCTCTCCATGCCCGGAGACAAATACGGCGATGGCATTACGCTGATTAAATATATTAAGCGTCACTTCCCGGCTATCTCGATTATCGTTCTGACGATGAACAACAACCCGGCTATTTTGAGCGCCGTGCTGGATCTGGATATCGAAGGGATTGTGCTTAAGCAAGGTGCACCGACCGATCTGCCTAAGGCACTGGCGGCGTTGCAGAAGGGCAAAAAATTCACGCCGGAAAGCGTCTCGCGTCTGCTGGAGAAAATCAGTGCTGGCGGCTACGGCGACAAGCGCCTTTCGCCAAAAGAGAGCGAAGTTCTGCGTTTGTTCGCAGAAGGCTTCCTGGTGACAGAGATTGCCCGTAAGCTGAACCGCAGTATCAAAACCATCAGTAGCCAGAAGAAATCAGCGATGATGAAACTGGGTGTTGAAAACGATATCGCGCTGCTGAACTACCTCTCCTCGGTAAGCCTGTCTCCGGCTGATAAAGAGTAATCTCTTTTCAGCCCCCTCTCCTGCGGGAGAGGGAGACTCCGGTTTTAGCTGTCTGACTTAGCCCCTTCCGCTTCTTACTCTCGCCGCATAGACCGCCAGCGTCTGCTTAATGACATCCAGCGTCACCGGTTTCGACAGGCAGCTGTCCATCCCCGACTCAATACACCGTTGTTTCTCTTCGGCAAGGGCATTCGCCGTGACGCCTATCACCGGCAACGTCAGCCCCAGCTGACGAATGCGTTGCGTCAGACGGTAGCCGTCCATATTAGGCATGTTCACGTCGCTGAGCACAATATCGATATGGTTCTTACTTAAGACATTAAGCGCATCAACCCCGTCATTGGCCGTTTTACACTGATAGCCCAGCGAGCCCAGCTGATCGGCCAGCAGGCGACGGTTTATCGGATGATCGTCAACCACGAGGATCATCATGTCATCATTCTGCTCGTTGATTTGGGTCGGCGTTGGCAGTGAAGAGGTGCTACCCGGCACATCAACATCAATACTGTAAATGCGCCCCAACAGCGTCAGTAGATCGTGCGGGGCAGCCACGCTGTGCACCCAGCAGCCGGGTGACTGTTGCTGCGGGATCCCAATGTGTCGGCGGCAGAAAATAATTGCCGCACGCCCTTCCCAGGCAGTTTCCAGCGCATCATCGGTGATCAGCACATCGTCACTGCCCGGCACCTCCCCATTGTAGATCTGATTGTGGATGTTGTTCCTGGACAGTAACGAGGCAAGATAATCGCTTAAAGAAGCATTTCTGACCGACAGCCAGCAGCGCTTCTCAGCCAGTCCGTCTACCTGTGCCAGCGGTGCGGCAACGGCTGAGTAAAGGGGGATGCGGATCGTGAACTGGCTGCCCATCCCTGCTTCCGTATCCACAGAAATATCACCGTCCATCATGCTGATCAGTTTTTCGCAGATTGCCAGCCCAAGCCCCGTCCCCTGGAAGTTACGCTGAACCCCTGTTCCCACCTGGAAGAACGGGTCGAACAAACGCGTTACTTCTTTACCGGGGATCCCAACGCCGGTATCACGAACCCGGAAGCTGAGGTAATCACCGTTAACCGACACGTGCAAAATGATGCAGCCAACGTCCGTAAACTTAATAGCATTACTTAGCAGGTTGGAAATCACCTGTTGCAGACGCATCGGATCGCCTTGCAGCGTGAGCGGTACATCTGGTTCGATAAAGCAGTAAAGGCCCAGCTGTTTACGCACCACCAGCGGCAAATAGTTGGCAGTAATGTGGCTCATCACCTCACGAGGAGAGAATTCGCGTGGCTCGATCTTCAGCTGCTCGGATTCAATCTTTGAGAAATCCAGGATATCGCTGATGATCTTCAACAGCAGACTCGAGGAGTTGTTCATCGCCGTCACCAGACGATCGACACCTTTCGGCAGCGCTTTGGTTTGCAGTAAATCAAGATTACCGATGATGCCATACAGCGGGGTGCGCAGCTCATGGCTGACGGTGGCAAGGAACATCGATTTTGACTGGCTCGCCTGTTCGGAGGCCTGCGCCATCTCCTGCAGTGACTCCTCCATCTTCACGCGGGCGCTGACATCCACCAGCACGCAAATTGCCACGTTTTCATTGCGATAGCGCGAATGCACAAAGCTAATTTGCAGATTGGTATGGGTGCTGGTCAGCACGTCGACAAAATTGACCTGCTGGCCGCAAATGATTTGCGTGAGCCGCTGCCTATCTTCATGAGTCAGCATATTCAGGTAGTTATGGGCAAGTTCGTTACTGAGAATATTTGTGCCGTCGAGCGTACGTAAAATACAGATACCTACCGGTGCCGAAGCGACAATCTTGCGGTTAAATTGCTCATGTTCTTCGAGACGCTGGGCGTCATTTTCCGCTGGAATAAATATCCTGCGCTCATACATGCGCGCCAGGGTAAACAGTACGATGCCGACCAGCACGTTAAGCAACACTGCATTAAGGATCAGCATGCGGATGCGTTCCAGCACGATATCCACCGGCACCGAATAGATAACGCTAAGCGATGACGGCGGCAGGTTCTTTTTCAACACCAGCTGCTTAAAACCGGAGGTATAGCCAAACCAGTTACGCTCCTGTAGCCAGTGCGCCTGAGGGTCGAAGCTGGTTTCCGGGCCAGCCAGGGTGATAAGCGGATGGCTGTTCTCGTCAAGAATGGTGATGCCAACGGGGAGCGTGCCGGGCGTCAGGAAATTCTCCATGCGTACCGTCTGCTCAATCCCCAGCAGAGCCTGTAGCCGGTTTGCCAGGTAAACCGGCGTTAAAGTATAGAAATAGCCAATGCTCGCGCGCGGACCCTGACCAATCCAGTAAATACTGTTGCCCCGTTCATCCTGCGGCGCATTACGGTATTTCATGATGCGCTCATGCAGCGTCTTGAGCGCTTTTTCTCGCTCAAGCGGCATATTGCGGAGGCCGAAATCCGCCATGCAAAGACTTTCGCCGCCGATCAGAAACACACGATTGAGATCGTAGGCGGCAGAGAAATTATCTCGCCAGTAACGGAGGAACCAGGAGAGCGACTGCAGAGAGCTGCGCCAGGAGGCACTCATGGCCGAGCAGTCAGAGTCCGGAAACAGCGGCATGAAATTAGGCGTTTCAACCGCGCTGTCGTCTCGCTCAATGGATGGCAGCACGCCGTTGCTGGCGGACAGGCGGTTTTCCGCGATGTACTTCAGCTCTTTCATTACGTCAGACGTACGCTGAATGTAGCGCTGTGCCTGATCGAAACTAATGTTCAGCTCCTGACGAATATCAGACTCTTTTTCATGCAGCGCATTAACGATATAAAACACCGAAAAAAGGGCTATCAGCAGCCACAGCAGCAGCGCCAGCGCTCTGAAAAGGTAGCGGGAAATCTTGAGCGTACTGCGAAAAGAGACGAGATATTTCAATTTGAGCCTGGTCGCGGAAAATCAAAAGGTTGGGATGCCGATAAGGTAGCCGCAAAAGCCCTAACCCGCAACGGCAGAAAACTGGATTTTCCCCATCGCAGCTGCCGCCGGATGAGGAATCACGGTCAGAACTTTTCGATAACCTTAAAGTCCATCAGCACCAGCGTCATATCCGGGGAGAACAGTTCGTACTCTTCAAAGAAGCGTTTGTGCTCGTTACGCCAGTAAGCCAGGGTTTTATCCCCCTCACCTTCCGCCAGGGCGTGAGCTTCGTCCACCTGATCGAAAGGCTTCATATCTACCGTAGTCAGTTCTATCGCACAAACCGGCTCGTTTTTGCCATCCACCACCACAAAGACATCGCCTGGTTTGGGAATGCCTTCGCCATCCAGGTTGGAACAGGTCGCTGTTTTCACGCCGTCGAGCACCAGCTTAGCCAGCTCATCCGCCTGACGCTCGGTGTCACCGAATGCCCAGCGCTCCACATCTTCATACTTCTCAGGGATAGCCATTGTCTTACCTTTTTAATTGAGCTCTTCATACAGCAGAATAGTACAGGGGAGTAAAATAAAAAACGCCCGATGCGCTGCATCAGGCGTTTTAAGCGTTGTCTCAGACCGCGAAAGACGGATTATTCGTCCGCGTCGTCCGCCGCATCTTCGTCACCTTCCGCTTCCGGCGCGATTTCGTCATCGCCTTCCGCCAGGGTGCCGTCGATAGCATCCAGCTCTTCTTCGTCAACCGGCTCTGCAACGCGCTGCAGACCCACCACGTTTTCATCTTCCGCTGTACGGATGAGGATCACGCCCTGGGTATTACGACCAACCACGCTCACCTCAGAAACGCGGGTACGAACCAGCGTGCCTGCATCGGTGATCATCATGATCTGGTCGGTATCTTCCACCTGCACCGCGCCAACGACGCTGCCGTTACGTTCGGTCACTTTGATGGAGATAACGCCCTGGGTAGCACGAGACTTGGTTGGGTACTCGTCTGCCGCAGTACGTTTACCGTAACCATTCTGCGTCACGGTCAGGATGGAGCCTTCGCCGCGCGGAATGATCAGGGAAACGACTTTGTCAACGCCCGCAAGCTTGATACCGCGAACGCCCGTTGCGGTACGGCCCATGGTACGAACGGCGTCTTCTTTGAAGCGCACCACTTTACCGGCGGCTGAGAACAGCATCGCTTCGTTGCTGCCGTCGGTCAGGTCAACGCCAATCAGCTCGTCGCCTTCGTTCAGGTTCACGGCGATGATGCCCGCAGAACGAGGACGGCTGAAGTCGGTCAACGCCGTTTTCTTCACGGTACCGCTTGCGGTCGCCATGAACACGTTGATGCCTTCGGCGTACTCGCGTACCGGCAGAATCGCAGTAATGCGTTCGTCAGCTTCCAGTGGCAGCAGGTTAACAATCGGACGGCCACGAGCGCCACGGCTCGCTTCCGGCAGCTGATAAACCTTCATCCAGTAGAGGCGACCACGGCTGGAGAACAGCAGGATCGTATCGTGGGTGTTGGCCACCAGCAGGCGGTCGATAAAGTCTTCTTCTTTAATACGTGCTGCAGACTTGCCTTTACCACCGCGACGTTGTGCTTCGTAATCCGTCAGCGGCTGATACTTCACATAGCCCTGGTGAGACAGGGTGACCACCACATCTTCCTGGTTGATCAGATCTTCAATGTTGATATCGGCGGTGTTGGCGGTGATCTCGGTGCGACGGTTGTCGCCAAACTGGTCGCGCATCGCTTCCAGTTCTTCGGTGATCACTTCCATCAGGCGCTCTGCGCTGCCCAGAATGTGCAGCAGTTCAGCGATCTGCTCCAGCAGCTCTTTGTATTCGTCGAGCAGTTTTTCGTGCTCAAGTCCGGTCAGTTTCTGCAAACGCAGATCCAGAATCGCCTGTGCCTGCTGTTCGGTCAGGAAGTACTGACCGTCACGGATACCGAACTCTGGCTCCAGCCACTCAGGACGCGCGGCGTCGCCACCGGCACGTTCCAGCATGGCAGAAACGTTACCCAGCTCCCATGAACGAGCAATCAGACCCGCTTTTGCTTCCGCAGGAGTCGGCGCACGGCGAATCAGTTCAATGATTGGATCGATGTTAGCCAGTGCAACGGCCAGCGCTTCAAGGATATGAGCACGGTCGCGGGCCTTACGCAGTTCGAAAATAGTACGGCGGGTCACGACTTCACGGCGGTGACGCACGAACGCGGAAAGGATCTCTTTCAGGTTCATGATCTTCGGCTGGCCATGGTGCAGCGCGACCATGTTGATACCGAAGGAGGTCTGCAGCTGGGTCTGGGAGTAGAGGTTGTTCAGCACAACTTCACCCACCGCATCGCGTTTAATTTCGATAACGATGCGCATCCCGTCTTTGTCAGACTCGTCGCGCAGGGCGCTGATGCCCTCCACGCGCTTATCTTTCACCAGCTCGGCGATTTTTTCGATAAGGCGTGCTTTGTTTACCTGGTACGGGATTTCGTGAACGATGATCGTTTCACGGCCCGTTTTGGCATCGGCTTCAACTTCCGCGCGCGCGCGAATGTAGATTTTGCCGCGGCCGGTGCGGTAAGCCTCTTCAATGCCCCGACGGCCATTGATGATGGCCGCAGTCGGGAAGTCTGGCCCTGGGATGTGTTCCATCAACCCTTCAACGGTGATGTCTTCATCTTCAATATAGGCCAGGCAGCCGTTGATGACTTCAGTGATGTTGTGCGGAGGAATGTTGGTCGCCATACCGACGGCGATACCGGACGAGCCGTTAACCAGCAGGTTCGGGATCTTGGTTGGCATAACATCTGGAATGCGTTCGGTGCCGTCGTAGTTATCGACGAAATCTACGGTGTCTTTTTCCAGGTCGGCCATCAGCTCATGGGCGATTTTCGACATACGGATTTCCGTATAACGCATCGCTGCGGCGGAGTCGCCGTCCACTGAACCGAAGTTACCCTGGCCGTCGACCAGCATGTAGCGCAAGGAGAATGGCTGCGCCATACGGACGATTGTGTCATAAACGGCGGTATCACCATGAGGGTGGTATTTACCGATTACGTCACCAACGACACGGGCGGATTTTTTGTATGCTTTATTCCAGTCATTGCCCAATACGTTCATGGCGTAAAGTACGCGACGGTGTACCGGCTTGAGTCCATCGCGGACATCTGGCAGTGCGCGGCCGACAATAACCGACATCGCGTAATCCAGATAGGAGCTCTTCAGCTCTTCCTCAATGTTGACCGGTGTAATTTCTCTGGCAAGGTCGCTCATGTAACCGCTATCCCTCTACTGTGTCCCGGATTCAAAGGTCGCAAATTATAACACAAGCGGCGCGTGGTGGGGAAACATCAGGACGTTTGCGCAGCGCTTTATTCATTGGCCGAGGCTGATATACTGCCCCACTACGACCTGCAAGGAATAAGAGCCACCATGAATACCGAAAATCAGCCGGTAATCCACAACGTTGACCACGAAGAAATCGCAAAATTCGAAGCCGTCGCCTCGCGCTGGTGGGACTTAGAAGGTGAATTCAAACCTTTGCATCGCATTAACCCGCTGCGACTTGGCTACATCAACCAACGTTCAGGCGGCCTGTTTGCTAAAAAGGTGCTGGATGTCGGTTGCGGCGGCGGCATTCTGGCCGAGAGCATGGCGCGTGAAGGCGCAGAGGTCACCGGGCTGGATATGGGCTTTGAACCTCTGCAGGTCGCCCGCCTGCACTCGCTGGAAAGCGGCATTAAGGTCGATTACGTTCAGGAAACCGTTGAACAGCATGCCGCTGAACACGCGGGGCAGTACGACGTGGTCACCTGCATGGAGATGCTTGAACATGTGCCAGACCCGCAGTCCGTAGTTCAAGCCTGCGCGAAACTCGTCAAGCCAGGCGGCCATGTCTTCTTCTCTACGCTTAATCGTAACGGCAAATCCTGGCTGATGGCGGTTGTTGGCGCGGAGTACGTGCTGCGCATGGTGCCAAAAGGCACGCACGACATTAAGAAATTCATCAAGCCTGCCGAACTTTTAAGCTGGGTAGACACCACGCAGCTGCGCGAGCGTCACATGACCGGCCTGCACTTCAATCCGATCACCAACAAATTTAAGCTCGCCCCCGGTGTGGATGTTAACTATATGTTGCATACCGAAAGCCGATAGCGCGGTTTGTTTTAGGATAATGCTAACGATAATTGCGCAAGCTCAAGTTGCGCAATTATCCATTAAGTTTAAGAAATCAGCACTCGATCAAAAATATCATTTTTTTTGCATCCCATTGACAACAGTCACAGGCCTTATGTGCCGTGGACTTAGGGAAATTCCTGGCGTCGCAACCTTAAATCCCGCCCGAAATCAATACTTGTTCTCTGCCGATTAGTTACTAGAATACTCACCATATAGCGGTCAATTATCTCGCAACCCCCTACATATAGTATTTATCCACAAAGTTAGTCACAAGACAGCAACTGTGGATAAGCGGGGGATATTCTTAACTTCACGGACAGGGTCAACTCACATGAATCAGAGTCTGCTGGTTACAAAACGTGACGGGCGCACCGAGCGTATCAATCTGGATAAAATTCACCGCGTGCTCGACTGGGCTGCCGAGGGGCTGAACAACGTCTCCGTCTCACAGGTGGAACTGCGTTCCCACATCCAGTTTTATGACGGCATCAAAACCTCTGACATTCATGAAACCATCATCAAGGCTGCCGCCGACTTAATCTCCCGCGAAGCGCCTGATTACCAGTACCTGGCAGCGCGTCTGGCTATCTTCCACCTGCGTAAAAAAGCCTACGGCCAGTTCGAGCCGCCGAAGCTGCACGATCACGTCATCAGAATGATTGAGCTGGGCAAATACGATCAACATCTGCTGGAAGACTACACGGAAGAAGAGTTCAAGCAGATGGACGATTTTATCGACCATGACCGCGACCTGAGCTTCTCTTACGCGGCGGTTAAACAGCTGGAAGGGAAATACCTGGTCCAGAACCGCGTCACGGGCGAAATCTACGAAAGCGCGCAATTCCTTTATATCCTGGTTGCTGCCTGCCTGTTCTCCGGCTACCCGCGTGATACCCGTCTGAGCTACGTGAAGCGCTTCTATGATGCGATCTCCACGTTCAAAATTTCTTTGCCAACGCCAATCATGTCCGGCGTTCGTACCCCGACTCGCCAGTTCAGCTCCTGCGTACTGATCGAGTGCGGCGATAGCCTCGACTCTATCAACGCCACCTCCAGCGCAATCGTGAAATACGTTTCCCAGCGCGCCGGTATCGGTATTAACGCCGGCCGCATCCGTGCGCTGGGCAGCCCAATCCGTGGCGGTGAAGCATTCCACACTGGCTGTATCCCGTTCTATAAGCACTTCCAGACGGCAGTGAAATCCTGCTCCCAGGGCGGCGTGCGCGGCGGTGCAGCCACGTTGTTCTACCCGATGTGGCATCTGGAAGTAGAAAGCCTGCTGGTGTTGAAAAACAACCGCGGCGTGGAAGGCAACCGCGTTCGTCACATGGACTACGGCGTACAGATCAACAAACTGATGTACACCCGCCTGCTGAAAGGGGAAGACATTACTCTGTTCAGCCCGTCCGACGTACCGGGTCTGTACGACGCGTTCTTCGCCGATCAGGACGAATTCGAACGCCTGTACACCAAATACGAAAAAGACAACACCATCCGCAAACAGCGCGTGAAAGCCGCCGAGCTGTTCTCGCTGATGATGCAGGAACGTGCCTCTACCGGCCGTATCTATATTCAGAACGTTGACCACTGCAACACTCACAGCCCGTTTGATCCGGCTATTGCGCCCGTTCGCCAGTCCAACCTGTGCCTGGAGATCGCGCTGCCAACCAAACCGCTGGATGACGTGAACGACGAAAACGGTGAAATCGCGCTGTGTACGCTGTCTGCTTTCAACCTGGGCGCGATTAAGAGCCTGGACGAACTGGAAGAGCTGGCTATCCTTGCGGTACGTGCGCTGGATGCATTGCTGGATTATCAGGACTACCCAATCATTGCGGCAAAACGCGGCGCAATGGGTCGTCGTACCTTGGGTATTGGCGTGATTAACTTCGCTTACTACCTGGCGAAAAACGGCGTGCGCTACTCCGACGGCAGTGCAAACAACCTGACGCACAAAACTTTCGAAGCGATTCAGTACTATCTGCTGAAAGCTTCCAACGAGCTGGCGAAAGAGCAAGGCGCGTGCCCGTGGTTCAACGAAACCACCTACGCGAAAGGCATCATGCCTATCGATACCTATAAGAAAGACCTGGATGCGATCAGCAACGAGCCGCTGCACATGGACTGGAACGCCCTGCGTGAATCCATTAAAGCTCACGGTCTGCGTAACTCCACGCTCTCTGCGCTGATGCCGTCTGAAACCTCTTCGCAAATTTCAAACGCGACTAACGGCATTGAGCCACCGCGTGGCCACATCAGCATCAAAGCGTCGAAAGACGGTATCCTGCGCCAGGTCGTGCCGGATTATGAAGAGCTGAAGGATCGCTACGAACTGCTGTGGGATCTGCCAAACAACGACGGTTACCTGCAGCTGGTTGGCCTGATGCAGAAGTTTATCGACCAGTCGATCTCTGCCAACACCAACTACGATCCAACGCGCTTCCCGTCCGGTAAAGTACCGATGCAGCAGCTGCTGAAAGACCTGCTTACCGCCTATAAGTTCGGCGTGAAAACGCTCTACTACCAAAATACCCGCGACGGTGCGGAAGATGCGCAGGACGACCTGGCGCCTTCAATCCAGGACGACGGCTGCGAAAGCGGCGCATGTAAAATCTAACGCCAAATCCCCTCACTTCGCTGAGGGGATTTTCTCGATCCAGTCCTCTCGCCCCTGCGGGGAGAGGGTTAAGGTGAGGGGAACATCAGCACAACAGGACTTCATTTCATGGCTTACACTACTTTTTCACAGACGAAAAACGATCAGCTCGCTGAGCCCATGTTCTTTGGCCAGCCGGTTAACGTGGCACGCTACGATCAGCAAAAATATGATATCTTCGAAAAGCTGATTGAAAAGCAACTCTCCTTCTTCTGGCGTCCGGAAGAGGTAGACGTTTCCCGCGACCGCATCGACTATCAGGCCCTGCCTGAGCATGAAAAGCATATCTTCATCAGCAACCTGAAGTACCAGACGCTGCTGGACTCCATTCAGGGCCGCAGCCCGAACGTGGCGCTGCTGCCGCTGATCTCGATTCCGGAGCTGGAGACCTGGATTGAGACCTGGGCGTTTTCCGAGACTATCCACTCACGTTCGTACACCCATATCATTCGTAACATCGTTAACGATCCGGCGATTGTGTTTGACGATATCGTCACCAACGAAGAGATCCTCAAGCGCGCGAAAGATATCTCCGGCTACTATGACGATCTGATTGAGATGACCAGCTACTGGCATCTGCTGGGTGAAGGTACGCACAACGTTAATGGCAAAACCATCACCGTTAACCTGCGCGCGCTGAAGAAGCAGCTTTATCTGTGCCTGATGAGCGTCAACGCGCTGGAGGCCATTCGCTTCTACGTCAGCTTCGCCTGCTCCTTCGCCTTCGCCGAGCGCGAACTGATGGAAGGCAACGCGAAAATCATCAAGCTAATTGCCCGCGACGAAGCCCTGCACCTGACCGGCACGCAGCACATGCTGAACCTGATGCGCTCCGGTGAAGACGATCCGGAAATGGCAGAGATTGCTATTGAATGCCGCCAGCAGTGTTACGACCTGTTTGTGCTGGCCGCCGAGCAGGAGAAAGAGTGGGCAAGCTATCTGTTCCGCGACGGCTCGATGATTGGCCTGAACAAAGACATCCTTTGCCAGTACGTGGATTACATCACTAATATCCGCATGCAGGCTGTCGGTCTGGATCTGCCGTTCAAAACTCGTTCTAACCCAATCCCGTGGATCAACGCGTGGCTGGTGTCGGACAACGTGCAGGTTGCACCGCAGGAAGTTGAGGTCAGCTCCTATCTGGTTGGGCAGATCGATTCTAATATCGACGCTGACGACCTGAGCAACTTCCAGCTTTAAGCGATGGGTCAGATTACGCTTCGCCTCACCGGCGCACGCCTGATGTGTGAGGATGAGCACCCTTCCCTGCTGGCGGCGCTGGAACATCACCAGGTCGCCGTGGAATACCAGTGCCGCGGAGGCTACTGCGGCTCCTGCCGTACGCGGCTTGTATCAGGGCAAGTGAAATGGCTTACCGAGCCGCTGGCGTTTATCCAGCCCGGTGAAATATTGCCCTGCTGCTGTCAGGCGCAGGGCGATATCGAAATCGAAATGTAAGGGCTTCTTTAAGAAGCCCTTTTTTTGTGGTTATGTCGGATGGCGCTAACGCTTATCCGACCTACGACTTATCCGGCTTACTACTTATTTGTTTGTCGGTTGCTGATGCAGGAACTGAACGCCCTTATCCGGGAAATCCGTAAATACCCCGTCCACGCCCGCCTTGTTATACAGCACGTCGTACAGCTGATTGACGTCAGAGACGTACTCCGGCAAAGCATCGGCCCTGACGGTGTAAGGATGTACGGTCAGTTTGCTGGCATGTGCTTCTGTCACCATTTCCGTCAGCCTGACGTTCCCTTTCGTGGAGCCTGCCGCCACTAGCATATGGTAGTCCGGCCCAATCCCGTCTGCGTACTGAGCAATCTGCTTCATCGCGCCGGGTTTGAACATCCAGTCATAGCTGTAGTTCACCCATTTGCCGTCAGCCTGCTTCTCCTGGGTTTCATTCCAGTCGGTAAAGGCAATCAGCTGCACCAGCTTCAGATCCATCCCCAGCTTCGGCTCAAGCGTCGTCTTAATTCGCTTAAGCTCTGCGGCGTCAAAACATTGCAGATAAACCTTGTCCTGCTTGCCGGTATAGCCGTAGCGCTTCAGCACCTCGAGCGTTTTTGCCGCGATATCCTTGCCTTCCTGATGGTGGAACCACGGCGCCTTTATCTCCGGGTAAATACCAATATTCTTGCCGGTTGAGTGGTTAAGCCCCTGTACGAACTCAATCTCCTCTTCGAAGGTATGCACGCGGAAATCAGACTTGCCCATCGGGAAACGACCGGGGAAGGTCTGCACCTGCTTACCGTCGACGATATCGAAGCCTTCGGTAAACTTCAGCGACTTGATTTCGGCGAGGGTAAAGTCGATGGCGTAGTAGCGTCCGTCTTTGCGCGCCCGCTCGGGGAAGCGTTTCGCCACGTCCGTGACCCGGTCCAGATAGTGGTCATGCAGCACCACCAGCCTGTCGTCTTTGGTCATCACCAGATCCTGCTCAAGGTAATCCGCCCCCTGTGCATAAGCCATCGCTTTTGCAGGCAGGGTATGCTCCGGCAGGTAGCCACTTGCGCCACGGTGAGCAATGACTATTTTATCTGCCGCCAGGGCCTGCGTGCTGACGGCCGCCGCCAGCACGGCACCCGCCAGTAGGTTTTTTGCAACCAGCTTCATTCTGCTCTCCTTAGCTATTTTTCATCAGATTCTGATGATGCTTTTTCTCGCCGATCATCACCACAATCAGCAGCAGCACGGCCAGAATGCTGCCGCCAATCATCACCATAAAGCCACCGTCCCAGCCGAAGAAGTCGACGGTGTACCCCACTATCGCGCTTGCGGCAACTGACCCCCCCAGGTAACCAAACAGGCCAGTGAAGCCCGCCGCCGTCCCAGCCGCTTTCTTAGGCGCCAGCTCCAGGGCATGCAGGCCAATCAGCATGACCGGGCCGTATATCAGGAAGCCGATGACGATCATACAGGCCATATCCACGCCTGGATTACCCGGCGGGTTGAGCCAGTAAACAACGGTGGCGATGGTCACCAGCACCATAAAGAACACGCCGGTCGCGCCGCGGTTGCCTTTGAACACTTTGTCCGACATCCAGCCGCACAGCAGCGTGCCCGGGATCCCCGCGTATTCATAAAGGAAGTAAGCCCATGAGGATTTATCCAGCGTGAAATGCTTCACCTCTTTGAGGTAAGTTGGCGACCAGTCCAGAATGCCGTAACGCAGCAGATAAACAAACACGTTGGCGATGGCGATGTACCACAGCAGGCGGTTCGGGAAGACGTACTGCATGAAGATCTGCTTCGCCGTCAGCTCTTCTTCTGCTTTCTCGTTATAGTCGTCAGGATAGTCGTTTTTGTATTCTTCAATGGGCGGCAAACCGCAGGACTGCGGGGTGTCGCGCATCAGCCCAAAGGCAATCAGCGCCACCAGAATGGCCGCAAACGCAGGCATATAAAGCGCTGCATGCCAGTCGTTAAACCAGGCCATACCCAGCAGGAACAACAGCGGTGGCAGTCCGCCACCCACGTTATGCGCACAGTTCCAGACGGAAACAATGCCTCCACGCTCCTTTTGCGACCACCAGTGCACCATAGTACGCCCGCACGGTGGCCAGCCCATTCCCTGGAACCAGCCGCATAAGAACAGCAGGACAAACATCACCGCAATACTCGACGTCGCCCACGGCACAAAGCCCATAAACAGCATCACGGCGGCAGAGAGGATTAACCCGGCAGGAAGGAAAACTCTTGGGTTCGAGCGGTCTGAAACCGAACCCATAATAAATTTAGAGAAGCCATAGGCGATGGAGATCCCGGAAAGCGCAAAACCCAGATCGCCTCGGGAGAAGCCCTGCTCCACCAGATAAGGCATCGCCAGGGTAAAGTTTTTACGCACCAGATAGTAGGCGGCGTAGCCGAAGAAGATCCCCATAAAAATCTGCCAGCGTAAGCGCCGGTAGGTTGGATCAATATGCTCCGTTTTCAGCCGTGGCTGATGAGGGGCAGGTTTAAAAATACTCAGCATAAAATGCCTCCGTGGCAGGGTTTAGTCAGGCAATGTTCTTTTGCGAGCGCATATTAAGGATTATCAGGTTACTTTAGTGTGAAATGCTGCACATCACGTTACATTTTTATTACAAAGTATCGGAAAGGTGCATCAGCTCACATTTCACTTTCGTTTTGCGCTCGATTTTGTTCGATATCAAACATGAATAATCACTCTGTGGCTGAGTCATATTTGGGGCAAAGTTCAGGTGGGAGGCACAGGGAGGCGGCGGCGTGGTTCGAGTTGTGACGGGCAGCGAACCCGTCAATGGCAGGTTGAGACATCCACCAGCAAAAATGCGAGCGCCCGATGACCAACCGGCTCGGGCGCTCGAACGGCCCTAAAGCTTGAGGGTTTCTACGACGTTGATCCAGCCGTGTTCGGCGGCGACGTCCCGGTCATTCAACCAGCGGCGCAGCATGTTCAGAGCCATCATGGCGCAGACCTCCTGGCGTGTGCGCAGGGCATGGCGGCTAACGTTAAACTTCACGCGCAGGCCGTGCGTGGCGCCGGGGGTGTGCAAAGCAAAATTGAGATGCTCATCATTAAGCGAGCCGACGACTAAAGTGATATCACATCCAGTATCCGCAGCCTCTTGCGCCGCGCGTCTGGTCAACTCACCCAACGTCTCTTCCCTTGCGGACAGCACGCTACTGTTGCCCAATGGCGCATCGGCGCCGGAAAGCTGCAGACAAAGCAGACCTGCGGTGAACTGCTCGCTCACGGCAATGCTAAGCCCTTTTTCTTTCAGGCGACTGGCGATCTGCGCCGGCAGCCCTTCCGTCCCTTCAAAAATGATGCTCTCACCCGCCACGCGCCGGACTTCGGGCCAAACCGCCTCCATCTCTTTGCGCAGGCTTGCCGGCCCGGTGAGTTTCAGCTCGATAATCGGCATCGATGAGCGATAGCCCATCACGGCACCAGCCGGTAAAGCCAGCGGATCGAGGCTTTGCGCAAGTTCACTTTCAGAACGGCCAAAGGTCGTCAGGCGAAGACAAATTGGCGGCTCCGGCAGCGTGAAGCGCTCGCGCAGGCGAGGCATGATTTGCTTATCAACCATCGCCTTGAATTCAGAGGGGACGCCCGGCGTGAAGAACATCAGACAGCGGTTCAGCTGCATGGCGAAGCCGCAGGCCGTTCCTACCGGGTTATCCACCATTTCACTGTTGGCCGGGATCTGAGCCTGTTTACGGTTGCTCGGGGCCATGACGCGTCCGCGCTCGGAGAAGAATTTCTCCATGTGCAGCAGCCACTCTTGATGTTCCACAAGTTCAACGCCTGCCGCTTTTGCGGCAGCCAGCGCGCTCAGATCGTCACTGGTTGGCCCAAGGCCACCGTTCACAATCAGAATATCGGCCTGCTCGCTGCGCTCCTTGAGCACGGCAATCAAATCTTCGAGACTGTCGCCCACCGTGTTGCGGCGCGACATAGGTAAACCCTGTTCAAAAAAGTAATCGGCAAGCCAGGCTGCGTTGGTATCAGTAATTTGACCGTACAGCACTTCGTCGCCAGTAGAGAGCATTTCCACTTTTATCATCGTTTTACTCCGCGGGAAGATAACGATTCACTATAACTCAAGCAAAGTGGAGGGATCGCAGAAATGCATTGCCGCGGCAGGACGCCGCGGCAAAGAAGAGATTAGAAACCTGCGCTTACGCCAACGTACGGGCCGTCAGCAATGTCGTTGTCACGATTGCCATCTTTGCCTTCCAGGCCAATGTAACGGTAGCCCGCTTCAATTGTCACCGGACGCAGAATGGTCCAACGCGCACCGGCGCTGGCTTCCTGATAATCTTTCACGCCGCTGGACAGAGAGTCCGGAGAGTAGTAGTAATCGCCGAACAGCGTAAAGGTATCGCCAATTTTCCAGCTCAAACCACCGCCCACAGCAACAGCGTAGCCCTCGTCACCATCTTTAGGATTCAGATACAGCGCCTTACCACCAACCGTACCCATCAATGGGCCCAGTGGCACATTCAGACCCAGACCCAGACCAGCAACATCGCCATCGTCATCGCTGTGCGCCCAGTTACCGGTGAAAGCAAGGCCGGTCGTGTCAGTACCAAAACCAACGCCAACATTGGTGTATTTTTCGCCGGCTTCACCGCTGATGCTGATGGCATTAGCCGCTGCGGAAACCAACGCAAGACTGGCCACGCCAGCAAGTAGAAGTTTGTTCATTCCATGGATCCTAAAGTAGATAAAAGGTGTAAGCCCTAAAAAACGCTGATTGTACAGCCAGTATTCTTGTAATCAATGTGTTAGAAAATACATTCATCTATTCGATTGTAAGAAAATGAAAATGATCGGCATTCTGGTGACAGGATCAAGGAATGGCAGCGATAGAAAGTGCCACATTGTGTTCAGGGGCTAACTTACTGAACAATAACCCGCAGCACACAAACACCCTGTTTTGACTTCGTATTATTACTTTCATGGAGACAACAATGAGCAAGAAAGGATTAACCACCGCCGCCGGCTGCCCGGTCGCCCATAACAATAATGTCGCCACCGCAGGTCCACGTGGCCCGATGCTGTTACAGGACGTCTGGTTCCTTGAGAAACTGGCCCACTTCGACCGTGAAGTGATCCCGGAGCGTCGTATGCATGCTAAAGGTTCCGGCGCATACGGCACCTTCACTGTCACCCACGACATCACGAAATTTACCCGCGCAAAACTGTTCTCTGAGATCGGTAAAAAAACTGACCTCTTTATTCGTTTCTCAACGGTCGCGGGTGAGCGCGGTGCTGCGGATGCAGAACGTGATATTCGCGGCTTCTCCATGAAGTTTTATACCGAGGAAGGCAACTGGGATTTAGTGGGCAACAACACCCCGGTGTTCTATCTGCGCGATCCGCTGAAATTCCCGGATTTAAACCACGTCGTTAAACGCGATCCACGCACTAACCTGCGTAACGCCACTTACAAATGGGACTTCTTCTCCCACCAGCCGGAAACGCTGCACCAGCTAACAATCGACTTCAGCGATCGCGGCCTGCCGCGCTCTTACCGCCATATTCACGGCTTCGGCAGCCATACCTTCAGCTTTATCAACGGCGACAACGAACGTTTTTGGGTTAAATTCCACCTGAAAACCCAGCAGGAAATCGCCAACCTGATGGACGACGAAGCGGCAGCAATTATTGCGAACGACCGTGAAAGCTCCCAGCGCGACCTGTTCGACTCCATTGAGAAAGGCGACTTCCCCCGCTGGAAATTCTACGTTCAGGTGATGCCGGAAGCCGATGCATCTAAAACCCCGTACAATCCGTTCGATTTAACCAAAATCTGGCCGCACGGCGACTATCCGCTGATTGAAGTGGGCGAGCTGGAGCTGAACCGCAACCCGGACAACTACTTTGCTGAGGTTGAGCAGGTTGCCATGTCACCTGCAAACGTGGTGCCGGGCATCGGTTTCTCCCCGGACCGCATGCTGCAGGGCCGCCTCTTCTCCTACGGCGATGCACACCGCTACCGTTTAGGGGTTAACCATCACCAGATCCCGGTAAACGCGCCAAAATGTCCGTTCCATAACTACCACCGCGACGGCGCAATGCGCATTGATGGCAACAGCGGCAACGGCCCGACCTATGAGCCAAACAGCTTTGGGGCGTTCCAGGAGCAGCCAGATTTCAGCGAACCGGCGCTGAGCCTTGAAGGTGCCGCGGATCACTGGAACCACCGCGAAGACACCGACTATTTCAGCCAGCCGCGCGCGCTGTACAACCTGCTGAGCGACGAAGAGCATCAGCGCATGTTCAACCGTATAGCCGGAGATATGAAGGACGTACCTGAATTTATTCAGGAGCGCCAGATTGGCCTGTTCAGTGAAGTTCACCCGGAATACGGCGCGGGTATTGCCAACGCGCTGAAGGCGTTGAAAGAAGCGAAGTAATAAGTAAGTCATTCTAAAACGGCCATTACGGCCGTTTTTTTATGCGGCCGTTAGCCGTACCCGAACCAACAATCCCCCCAGCGTCTCGCCGACCAGCAGCTCCGGACGAGTCTGATGCCAGCGGGCAATATCATTGACCAGCGCCAGCCCCAGCCCAGCCCCCACCCTGCCCGCCGCGTTGTCCAGCCGATGAAACGGCTGTAAAGCCTGCTGCCGCTGCTCGGCGTCAATGCCCGGCCCGCTGTCCTCAACCTCCAGCAGCACCGACTCTCCCTCGCTCCGGATGCGTATCGTCACCGTGCCGTTATCAGGGGTATATTTCAGCGCGTTATCCAGCAGGTTGGCGCACATTTCCGCCAGCAGGATGCTGTCACCCTGAATCCAGACCTGCGGCTTCCCTTCGTAGCCCAAATCCACCTGCTTACTGCGGGCCTGGGCCAGACGGGAGAAGCAGCACTCCTGGGCGATAGCAACCAGGTCCACCCTCTCCAGGGTGCGCTGCCGTGACAGATCCTGGTCCTTAATTTTAGACAGTTGCAGCAAACGCTCCGTCAAAGAGATGGTGCTATCGAGCGTGCCGCTCATCCCTTCAAGGCTTTCCCGCCAGTGTGCTGGATCGGGACTTGCGAGCGCAAAAGAAAGCTGGGTTTTCAGCACGGTGAGCGGGGTTTTTAGCTGATGCGAAGCATCTGCGCTAAACCTTTCCTGCCGGGAAATAAGCGAACGCAGCCGTTCAATGTAGCGGTTAAACGCCACTATCAGCAGGCGTGTTTCGGACCAGGGGAGCAGATCGGGTAACGGCGTCAGGACGCCCGGATCGCGACGAACCATAATAGTCGACAGCTGACGCATCGGCTTTAACACTTTTCGCAGTAACCACCAGGCCAAAAAAAGCGTCAACAGCACCAGAATGCCCTGCACCAGCAAAGAAGAAACCAGCAGGCTGGCCGCCAGCTGACGGCGGGAGCTCAGCGTTTCCGCGACGTAAATCTTCGCCATGCCGTTCACGCCCCCTTCGTTGACAGGCTGTAAAAGGCTGGCCACGCGGATGGGCTGGTTTTGATAGCTGGTGTGATAAAACCAGGCCAGCGCAGGATAAAGCTCGGTACGTCGAATATGGGAGGGAATATCCGGCAGGTCATCATAGCCGGAAATCACCCTACCGTGCGTATCAACCACCTTGTAAAACAGGCGGTCGTTCATGTTCAGCTCGAAGCTGTCGAGCACCACCCAGGGGACGTCAACCTGCAGCTTACCGTCTTTCACCACCAGCCGCTCCGCGATGGTTCGGGTAGAGGCCAGCAGCGTCCGGTCGTAGGCCTGAGTCGCCGCCGTCAGCGCGCTGGAATAGCTGGAAAGCGCAGAAACGCCCCACAGGCCAATCAGCGGCAGCCCCAGAAAAAGCAGCAGCTGCCAGAGCAGAGAGTCCGGACGTTTAAGGTGCCTCATCGCTGCACTCCAGCACGTAGCCCAGCCCACGTAGCGTAGTGATTTGCAGATTGCTGCCGAGAAGCTTCTTGCGCAGCCGATGGACATACAACTCAATACTTTCGAGGCTTGCCTCGTCGTTCAGGCCAAACATCTGCTCGAACAGCTGGCTTTTCGCCACCGGGCGGCGGCGTCGATACAGCAGAATCGTCAGCAGCGCGTGTTCACGCGGCGTCAGCGCCAGCGCTTTGTCCTGAAGCATAAAAATATTGCCGTCATGCAGGCTCAGATCGCCAAACTGCTGCGCCTCGGAAACCTGCCCTTCGCTGCGGCGTACCAAAGCACGCAGACGAGCATCCAGCTCCTCCAGCTCGAAGGGTTTAGCAAGATAATCATCCGCCCCAACGTTCAGCCCTTTCACCCTGTCAGCTACCGCATGGCGGGCGGTCAGCAGTAGCACTGGCGTACTTTGTCCGCGCTGACGTAAACGCTGCACAACCTCCAGCCCGTCCAGCCGTGGCATCTCAATATCCAGCACGGCGACGGCATAACCTTCGTTTTGCAGCAGGTGGTCGGCCGCCTGGCCGTCATAAACGCAGTCGACCGCAAAACCGCTCTGTACCAACGCCTTCTCCAGCCAGTGAGCCAGCTCACGGTTATCTTCCGCTAATAAGAGACGCATATCACATCCTGCAAAGTTAATACCGCCATGAAAGGAAAATGAAAGGTTACTGTTTTAACAATCGAGAAACAGAATCGCTACAGAGCGGTTCACATAACGTAAAACATCTTTCGATTATTTGATGTGAGGACGCACATGAACAAATCTCTGCTCTGTACCCTTTCCGCTGTTTCACTGCTTTGCAGCTCGTTTTCGGGCATAGCGGCGGAAGTCCCTTCCCGAACCGAATGTATTGCCCCTGCAAAACCCGGCGGCGGTTTCGATCTGACCTGCAAACTGATTCAGGTCAGCCTTCAGGAGACGGGAGCCATTACCAAACCGATGCGCGTCACCTACATGCCTGGCGGCGTAGGTGCCGTCGCCTATAACGCTATCGTGGCTCAGCGCCCGGCGGAGGCCGGCACGCTGGTCGCCTTCTCCGGCGGTTCACTGCTCAATCTTTCCCAGGGGAAATTTGGCCGCTACGGCGTGGATGATGTGCGCTGGCTGGCGAGCGTAGGCACCGACTACGGCATGATTGCCGTACGTGCCGACTCGCCGTGGAAAAGCCTGAAAGATCTGATGACGGCAATGGAAAAAGATCCGACTAACGTGGTATTCGGCGCGGGTGCCTCCATCGGCAGTCAGGACTGGATGAAGACGGCCCTGCTGGCGAAACAGGCTGGTGTCGATCCCCACAAAATGCGCTACGTGGCCTTTGAAGGCGGCGGCGAGCCGGTGACCGCCCTGCTCGGCAACCATATCCAGGCCGTTTCTGGCGACCTGAGCGAAATGGTTCCCTATCTGAAAGGTAACAAGCTGCGCGTGCTGGCGGTGTTTTCCGACAAGCGTCTGCCCGGTGAGCTGGCAGAGGTTCCCACCGCGAAAGAGCAGGGTTATGACCTCGTCTGGCCGATTATCCGCGGCTTCTACGTCGGCCCTAAGGTCAGCGACGAAGCTTACAACTGGTGGGTGAAGGAGTTTGAGAAGCTGCAGCAGACCGCAGAATTCAAACAGCAGCGGGATCTGCGCGGCCTGTTTGAGTTCAACATGACGGGCGCTGCCCTGGACAGCTACGTCAAAAAACAGGTGTCGGGCTATCACGAAAAGGCCAAAGCATTTGGGCTGGCGAAATAACGGCTTTCGGAGGTCATGATGAGCGATCGTATTTTTGCCGGTATCTGGCTGCTGCTGTGCATCGGCGGCCTGTTCGTCGCCTGGCAAATCCAGAGCGAATACACTTACGAACCCGTAGGGCCAAGGCCGTTCCCGATGGCGATTGTGGGGCTGATGGCGCTGTGTTCCGTGCTTCTCCTGCTGCGTCACCCCGATGTGGTCAGCTGGCCTCATCACAAAGTGCTGCAACGCCTGCTGGTGATGGTTATCGGCCTGCTGCTGTACGCATGGGGTTTTGAATGGCTGGGCTTCCCGCTGGCCACCGCGCTGCTGACAATCTGTATCGGTATGCAGTTTGGGGCCACCTTACCTGCGGCGGTCGTATCGGGGATCGTGATGGGCGGCGCCCTCTTCTTCGCCTTCGATTATCTGCTGGACGTCACCCTACCTCTCGGCGCCTGGCTGAGCTAACGGAGGATTTATGGATACCTGGCTTTATCTTTCACAGGGCTTTGCGGTTGCGCTGACCCCTGAAAACCTGATGATTGCCCTCATCGGCTGCTTCGTCGGCACCATCGTCGGGCTGCTGCCGGGACTCGGGCCAATCAACGGCGTGGCGATACTGCTGCCGCTGGCTTTTGCGCTCAAGCTGCCGCCCGAGTCCGCGCTGATTCTGCTGGCAACGGTCTATATCGGCTGCGAATACGGGGGGCGGATTTCATCCATTTTGCTGAACGTGCCGGGGGATGCCGCCGCTATCATGACCGCGCTGGACGGCTATCCGATGGCGCAGCAGGGGAAAGGCGGCGTCGCACTTTCTATCTCGGCGGTCAGCTCCTTCGTCGGCTCAATGATTGCCATCGGCGGGATTATTCTGTTTGCTCCGGCGCTGGCGCAGTGGTCGCTGAGCTTCGGGCCCGCCGAGTACTTTGCGCTGATGGTCTTCGCCATTGCCTGTCTGGGCAGCATGATGGCACAGAACCCGCTGAAATCGTTTCTTGCCGCGCTTATCGGCCTGGGTCTTGCCACCGTCGGGGTCGACGCCAACACCGGGGTTTATCGCTTCACTTTTGACAGCGTTCATCTCTCTGACGGCGTGCAGTTCATCGTGGTGGTTATCGGCCTGTTCTCGGTGTCCGAAATTCTGCTGATGCTGGAGTCCACCAGCAGCGGGCAGACGCTGGTGCGCAAAACCGGACGCATGATGTTCAATATGAAGGAAGCGGCCCAGTGTACCGGCACAACGCTGCGCTCATCGGTAATCGGCTTCTTCGTCGGCATTCTGCCAGGTGCCGGGGCCACCATCGCCAGCGCCATTACCTACATGACCGAGAAGAAAATCAGCGGTAACAGCGACACCTTCGGCAAAGGTGATATTCGCGGCGTAGCCGCACCGGAGGCCGCCAACAACGCCTCAGCCTGCGGGTCGTTTATCCCGATGCTGACGCTGGGCGTGCCGGGCTCCGGCACCACGGCGGTGATGATGGGCGCGCTGACGCTCTATAACATCACGCCTGGACCCGCGATGTTTACCGAACAGCCGGATATCGTCTGGGGGTTAATCGCTTCGCTGCTGGTTGCCAACGTGATGCTGCTGGTGATGAACATTCCGCTGATTGGCCTGTTCACCCGCATGCTGACCATCCCTTTGTGGTTCCTGGTTCCGGCGATTGCGGCGGTTTCGGCCGTCGGGGTGTATGCGGTTCACAGCACCACCTTCGATCTGGTGCTAATGGTGGGGCTGGGGATTCTGGGGTATATCCTGCGTAAGATGCACTTCCCGATGTCGCCGCTGATCCTGGGCTTCGTGCTGGGCGAGATGCTCGAGCAGAATCTGCGCCGGGCGCTGTCCATCAGCAACGGCGGGCTGTCGATTCTGTGGGAAAGCGGCGTGGCGAAAAGCCTGCTGGTACTGGCGGTCGTGGTGATTGTGGTGCCGCCGCTGTTACGTCTGGTTCGTCGTCAGCGTAAGGCGGCGGTGGAATTAGGGTGATTTTTTGGTGGATGGCGCTAATGCTTATCCCCCCTACTTTTCTCATTACCCCATGCAATTAACCGGGCGCGGGATACTTTTATCCCGCCCTGTTTTATCGAATCTGGCAGACGCAACCAGCGCACAGGCTGCTGGAAACGCGCCAGCCTTCCCTGCACCCACTCGGCCATAAGCGACAGATCAAATTCCGCATCCGCTTCGACCACCGCAACCGGCCGCTGACCAAACTCGGCATCGTCAACGGGTACGACAAATACCTGCTTTACCGCCGGGTGTGCAGCGATAACGCGCTCTACTTCTTCCGGCTGGATACCTTCTCCGCCGCTGAAAAAGAGATTATCCAGACGCCCGATAATCGTCAGACGCTTGCCGCTTAGCGCGCCCCGATCGCGGGTGCTGAACCAGCCCTCGTCATTGACAATCGGCACCAGCCTGCCGTTACGCCAGTAGCCGCAGGCCAGGCTGTTGGCGCGGATCCAGACCTCGTTTTCAACGATCTTCACTTCGCGACCGGGCAGCGCCTCGCCGACGTCAGGCAGCCCGTCAGCCCGTTTGGCACACACCGTTGAAGCAAGCTCCGTCAGGCCATAGCCACACCAGCAGTCCACGCCGCGCGCCTGTGCTGCTTCGGTTAATTCGACGGGGATTGCCGCGCCACCCAGCAGAACCTCACGCAGTGCCAGAGGCTCAGATTGTTCGAGCAGGCGCCAGAGCTGCGTCGGCACAAGCGAGGCGTGCGTGCAGCCCTGCAACGCATCCGCGAGAGGGTGAAGCGGCCTCACAACCATGCAGCCACCGGCAAGCAGCCAGCGCCAGAGGATGCCCTGCCCGGAAACGTGAAACAGCGGCAGCGAGAGCAGCCAGCTGTCGTCCTTGCCATAATTCATCACCGACAGCACGCCCTGCGCGCTGGCAAGATGCGCGGCAAAAGTATGAACCGCGGCCTTTGGCAAACCGCTGGAGCCGGAAGTCAGCGTCATGGAAGCCAGCCGCTGCGGCTGCCAGTCAGTCTGCCAGGGTTTATCTGCCATTACCTTAAGCGTGGTGAATCCCGGAACGGGCTGCGCGTCATCCAGCACCAGCGCGTGGCTGATGGTCAGGCCGGGAAGCAGTTGGCTGAGTAAAGCGTCCGGGAGCTGGGGATTGAGCGGCAAGACCCGCGCACCGCATTGCAGCAGCGCCAGCCAGCAGAGTACAGCTTCAGCGCTGTTTTTTGCCCGCAGCGCAACGCCGTCTCCTTCCCGAACGCCCTGCTGGCAGAACCCACCGGCCAGCGCATCGACTCGCTGACAGAGCGTCTGCCAGTCCAGCGTTTCATCCGCCAGCCGTAGCGCCGCAGCTTCACCACTAAGCGTTGCCCAGTGCTGCCAGGGCCAGCTAACAAAATTCATAGTACGCGCTCAAGCTTGTCCAACTGCCAGCACGGCAGCGGACTGCCCGGCCATTCCCGCACCAGCTGCGCCTGCATCAGCGACAGCGTATCAAGCCCGGGCACGGTCTGCGGCGTAAGCCAGGCGGCAATGCGCGCCAGCTGCGTCAGGCCAAGACTGGACTCAATGGATGAGCTGATCACAGCCGTTAAACCCAGAGCCTGCGCCGCTTCCACCTGCGCCCGTACTTTTGCCAGGCTGCCGGTAAGCGTGGGTTTGATAATTACGGCTTTCAGGCCAGGCTCGGCAGCAAATTCAAAATCCGCCTCGCGCAGGCTTTCGTCCCAGGCAATCGCAATGCCCGTTTCGCGCGCAAATTCGCGTGACTGCTCGCGGGTTTTACACGGTTCTTCAATAAAGGCGATGCGCGGACGCAATTCAGGATTGACGTATTTTGCAAACTGCTGCGCCTTAAGCGGCGTCCAGCCACGGTTGGCGTCCAGACGCAGACTTAAGTCAGGCACCGCTTCAAGCAGCAAGTTGACGACCATGCCGTCGCGCACGGCTTCGTACAGGCCGACTTTCACCTTCGCCACTTTCTCGCCGGGCAAAGCTTCCAGCATCGCAAAAAGCTCGTCCGGGTCGCCGGTGCAAAGCGGCGCGGCGCGATAGTCTGCCGCCGCTGGCAGCTCACCGTTGAGCTCCGCCAGCGCGCAGCTCAGGCCAAACGCCACGGAAAGCAGCTCGGGCAGCTCACTGCCCCAGCCGGATTGCCAGGCCGTTAGCCACTCCAGCGCGACACCTTGCGCGTCGTCCACGGTTTCAGCGCTAAAGCCCGGCAGCGGGGAGATTTCCCCCCAGCCTTCTTTATCACCGTCACAAAGACGCACCAGCAGGCCGTCGCGCGTTTTCAGGCGCTGATTGCGCAGCACTACGCCTGCATCCATCGGCACCTGAAAGCGCCACAGCCCCACGCTTCGCATTACGGATTCCGTTTAAATTTGCTGAAGTCCGGCTGACGCTTCTGGTTAAACGCGTTGCGCCCTTCCTGACCTTCTTCGGTCATGTAGAACAGCATGGTGGCGTTGCCTGCAAGCTCCTGAAGACCAGCCTGACCGTCACAGTCAGCGTTCAGCGCAGCTTTCAGGCAGCGCAGCGCCATCGGGCTGTTTTCCAGCATCTCACGGCACCAGCGCACGGTCTCTTTTTCCAGATCGGCATTCGGCACTACGGTGTTAACCAGGCCCATATCCAGCGCTTCTTTCGCGTCGTACTGACGGCACAGGAACCAGATTTCGCGCGCTTTTTTCTGGCCCACGATGCGGGCCATGTAAGAAGCCCCCCAGCCGCCGTCGAAGGAGCCGACTTTCGGGCCGGTCTGGCCGAAGATGGCGTTTTCAGCCGCGATTGTCAGATCACACATCATGTGCAGTACGTGACCGCCGCCGATGGAATAACCGGCTACCATGGCCACAACTGGTTTTGGACAGGTGCGGATCTGGCGCTGGAAGTCCAGCACGTTCAGGTGATGGGTGCCGCTGGCGTCCTGGTAGCCGCCGTAGTCGCCGCGTACTTTCTGATCGCCGCCCGCGCAGAAGGCTTTTTCGCCTTCGCCGGTCAGGATAATCACGCCGATGTTGTCATCGTAGCGGGCATCCGCCAGGGCGCTTATCATCTCTTTGACGGTCAGCGGGCGGAACGCATTGCGCACTTCCGGGCGGTTAATGGTGATTTTTGCGATACCGTCCGCAGATTTGTGATAGCGGATGTCGGTATAGCCTTCGGAGCAGTCCTGCCATTCAACCGGGGCGTAAAGTACTTTTTCATCAGGATAAATCATGGTGAGACCTCAATATATTGACGCAATAAAGTGAGCAGGCAGGCGCGAAACGCAGCAGGATTTTCCCTGTGCGCGTTGTGCCCTGCTGCGGGAATAAGATGCGGTGACAGGCTCAGACCTGCGGCAACGGCGCGGAATTTTTCATCCCGCGCACCACAAATATAGTGAAACGGCACGTTCAGCTGCGTGAGCGCGCCCTGAAGATTGGGCTGCACGCCCAGGGAGGTGGATTCGAGCATCATAGCAAGCGTTGCGGGATTGTTGTGGCTGCGCAGCTCCACCAGCGCCTCCCGCTGTACATCCGTCAGCGAGCGGAACACCGGCTGCTGATACCAGGCTTCAAGCACCTCAGCAACAGGCCGTTCACGGAAGCGCTGCGCCCAGAGCTGGTCAGACGCCAGCCTCGCTTTACGAGCCTCAGGATCCGCAAGCCCAGGATTTCCGCCCTCGACGATCAGCCCCCGCAGCCCGGTATTTTCTGCCTGACAGGCGTGATACATCGCCACTCGTCCACCGAGCGAGTACCCCACCAGCCAGTAGTTAAGTATGTTGTAACTAACCAGTGTTTTACGCAGCAAATCGTCAACCGCAGCAAAACCTTCTGCCGAAATCTCTGCCGAGCCGCCGTGGCCGGGCAGGTCAACGGCGAGCTGCGGCCACTGTGCAAACGAATCGTAAAAGGGTACCCACTCCTGCTGGCTGCCCAGAAAGCCGTGCAGCCAGACCACGCAGGGCAGATCCGCACGCAGGCCTGGCATGTGGGCCGCATGCAGAATCATGCCTGGCTGACCTGCGCCAGCAGCGTTTGCAGAGCCTGCGCGCCGTCCGTTTCCGGCACGGTTATTTCAACTACCGTAGCCCGTGGCGATTTCCAGGCCTGCGTCACCACGCTCTCAAGATCGCTCCAGGAGGAAGGATTGTGGTAGGCCAGCCCGAACATCGCCGCCGCGTGAGAGAAGTTGACGTCCTGCGGCATGCAGTAGAAGCGCTCGCGCTCGGCGGCAGGCGTAGGCAGCAGCGAAAAGATTTGGCCGCCGTTGTTGTTCACCACCAGCAGCACAAAGGGCGCGGAAACCTGACGCAATAACGCCAGCGAGTTCATGTCGTAGAGTGCGGACAAATCCCCGACGATGGCAAGCGTGGGGCGAGCTGTCGCCCGCTGGACGCCAGCAGAAGTCGAAAGAAGACCGTCAATGCCGCTCGCGCCGCGGTTGCTGTAAACCGGGTAGCCCGCGGGCATCTGCGCAAAGGAGTCAACGAGGCGGACAATCAGGCTGTTGCCCACGAACAGCTGGCCCCCTTCGGGAAGGAGTTCCGGCAGGCGGGCAGCGACCTGGGCCTCGCCAAATTCGGCGGTGCCCAGCTTTACGGTATCCCGCGCCAGACGAGCCAAAGGCGCTAATTTTTCTGCCCAGGCAGATCGTTTTTCAGCCGGGTGAAGTTCCAGCCACTCGCCGATGTTAGCTGAAAGACGACGGCCACGATGGTTAGCGGGATCAAGCCTCCCCGGCAGCGGGTCGACAATCCAGTACTCTTCCGGCTGGCAGGTGGCCTGCCATTGCAGTACGCGCTTGCCCGTGAGGCTGCTGCCGAACTGGATGATGATTTGCGCCTGGGCTAACTCCGTCGTTGCCTGACTGTTGCCGAGCCACAGGTCCGCACAGGGCAGCGGCTGCCCGGTTTGTGACAGCACGTCACCAATCAGCGGCCAGCCGAGCATTTTTGCCCATACGGCAACCTGAACGCCTTCTTCGGCGCTCATGCGTCCGGCCACCACCACGCCACGCTTCTGACGCCAGAAGAACCAGTCGCGCTGTTTAGCTATTTCGTGCCCGTAGACTTCCCGCAGCCAGGGTTTATCCCCCTGCCACCAGTCGCCGAGTTCATTCAGCCAGCCGCTACCCGTTTCATCCGGCGCGCCATACAGGGGTTCCGCAAACGGGCAGTTGATATGCACGCCACCGCTCTGCTGCTGGCCCAGCGCGCTATCAATACTCGAAACCAGCCAGCGGGCAGGAATATCCTGCGTCGGACGCGGCAGGTTTACGCTAACCGTGGGATGAGAGGCGAACATGCCCGGCTGGCGAATCGCCTGGTTGGCGCCGCAGTCGATAAGTTCCGGCGGGCGATCCGCCGTCAGCAGAATGAGTTTCTCACCCGTCAGCCCCGCTTCAATCAGGGCGGGATAGAGATTCGCCACCGCCGTGCCGGAGGTCACAATCACGGCCACGGGCTGGCCGCTCGCTTTCGCAAGACCTAATGCAAGATGGCCCAGCCCACGCTCATCAAAGTGGGTGTGGCAAATAAAAGCCTGATTCTCCGCAGCGGTTAAGGTCAGCGGCGTGGAACGAGAGCCTGGGGCAATGCAGACGTGGCGCACGCCGTGACGAGTGAGCGCTTCGAGGATCACCTGCGCCCAGCGGCGGTTAAACGAGCTTATCGACATTTTCTGGTCCTGAGTCAAATTCGCTGACTCATTATAATTAATGCTGGAATGGTTATTTTGATATGAATCGGTAATGAATCATTCAGAAAGCTGTACTGGTCAGCAGGGTCCGTAAACTGGCCGCTTTATTTTCAATCTCCTGCCACTCTTGCTCCGGGTCAGAGCCGGCGATGATCCCCGCCCCCGCATAGAGCCGCACCGTGATATTGCTGACCTTTGCCGAACGCAGCGCCACGCAAAATTCGGTTTGCTGGCAGGAGAGATAACCAGCCGAACCGGCGTACCATTCACGATCGAAGGGTTCAAAATCGTTAATGAATGCCTTCGCGGATTCTCGCGGTAAACCGGCAACCGCCGCGGTTGGCTGCAGCTGTTCAAGGCAGACAGCGTCATCCGGCTGCGCGAGCTCGGTCCAGATACAGCGGCGAAGATGCTGTACCTTGCGCAGGCGAACCACCTGCGGAGGCAGCACGTCCAGCATGCCCGACTGATTTTTAAGACGTTCGCAGATATCTTCCACCACCAGCATGTTTTCACGCTGGTTTTTATCATCTTTCAGCAGCCACTGGCCCAGCGACCAGGCGTGGTGATCGTCTACGTGATTAGCCACCGTTCCGGCCAGCGCCTCAGTGCGCAGCGCGGAGCCAATACGCCGCCACAGCCGCTCCGGGCTTGAGCCAAGGAAAGCGCTATCGGCATCAAAGACCATCATGAAATGGAAGCAGCGGGAGTTTACCCGACGGCTGGCGGCCATAAATGCCGCGGGAGAAACCGGGGCGGAGAAACGAAGGTCGGTGGCGCGGGCCAGCACGACCTTCTCCAGCTCGCCGTTGCCAATGGCCTGTGTTGCTTTGCCAATCAGGCGATACCAGTCATTCTGCCCCGGCTGATGCTGCTCGCTCATGCATTGCAGATGCAGGGGAAGCAAAGGTTTGGCCGGTAGCAGGTTGCCAATAAATGCAGCGGCTTCGCGCGCATCTTCTTTGAGCGAGGTTTCACTATAGAGGTGCAGCCACAGGCAGGCTTTCCCCCCCTGACGCCGCCATTCAAGACGCGAGAGAAACAGGAAACCCTGCGCCGGGTCGAATGCATTCAGACCCCAGATACGCAGCGAAGGAATTTTTGCATACGTTTTGAGAAATGTCTGGGCTTCGGCCAGGGAAGAAAACTGCCGCAGGGAGCCCAGCGCCGCCACTTCATCGCTGCCCTCGCGTTGCTGCCAGTAGAACTGAGGGTACAGCTTCTGGCAGGCCAGCCAGGCCAGCGGATCGGAGTCATCGCTCAGCGTGACGTCCACGCACAGACGGTGAAGCCCTGGCGCATCCGCAAATTCGCCTGTCAATGCAAGCTGGAGTTGTTGCAGCGCGACGGTTACTGAATTCACGTTTACCTCACCTTCCCTGAAAACCCTCGATTATACGTGGACATGGCAGCAAAAAAAAATCCCACCCAGTAGGTAAGATTTCTTTTTTCTGGCGCACGTTGAAAACATGCGCCAGTGCCGCTCTAGCGGCGGGCTAGCAGTAGCCCTAATACCAGGCCAACTGCGGCACCAACGCCAACGCCCTGCCAGGGTTTGTCGTGGACGTAATCATCAGCGCGGTACACGGCTTTTTTAGCGCGGTAATAGTAATTGTCAGAGGCGTTGCTGACCCGGTCTTTAACATCGTTTAATGCCTGTTCAGCACGCGCCTTAAGCTCAACGTATTTTTGGTCAGCAGGGTCACCGGAAGAACGCAGGACTTCCTCAAGCGTTTCACTCAACAGGGTCAGATCATCATCAAGACGAGATTCATACGGTTGCATTGTTGTTCTCCGTGTTATTTCCGGGAAAAGGAAGGAAATTTGCTCGTTCGCTAACTATAGACAAAGAGCGTGCTTCTTGCCTGTCCGCGACGTTTAACGATTCGCCATGCCGACATGAGGAATGCCGTCTTCGTCGTAAACTTCCGTCACCGGCTTAAAACCGAAGTGGGCGTAGAAGGACTGCAAATGTGCCTGCGCCCCCAGATAAACCGTGGTCTGCGGCCAGTGCTGCTCGCATGAAGCCATTGCCTGCTCCATCAGCTTATAGCCCAGCTTTTCACCGCGCGCCGCCGGGTCGATAATGACCCGACCAATCACCACCGGCTCAAGGTCATTGCCGCTTTTCAAAATACGGGCGTAGGCCGCAAGCTTGCCGTCGCGCCAGCCGAGCAGATGACGATTTTCGCCGACCAGATCGTCACCGTCGATATCCTGATACGGGCAGTTTTGTTCGACGATAAATACCGCGTTACGCAGGGCCAGCACGCTGTAGAGATCGCTGACGCTGAGTTCGGAGTGATGCAGGTCTTGCCAGATTAACATGCTGATGTTCCTTATTTTCTCGACGGGAGAGTTATCTTCCCCCATAAAAAAACCGCCGACAAGCGGCGGTTTTTCAAAGCAGGGCTCAGCTTACATCAATGGCTTCGCTAACTGTACCAGCTCGATAAGCGGCTGCGGGTAAACGCCCAGCAGCAGCACCAGCACGGCAGAGATCAGCACCACTACGCCGCCCGCGGTAAACGCCCAGTTCCCCGGGGTGTCGCGGTTGAGCTGCTGAGGCGCGCTCAGATACAGGCTCACGGTGACGCGCAGGTAGTAATACAGGCCGATGGCGCTACCCAGCACTACTGCGCCGGTCAGCCACCACAGGTGCGCCTGAACGCCCACTGCGATGATGTAGAACTTACCGATGAAGCCCAGCGTCATTGGGATGCCCGCCAGGGACAGCATCATCACGGTCATGACCGCTGACAGAACCGGTTTGTGCCAGAACAGACCACGGTAGGAGTACAGGGAATCTGCATCCGGGCCACGGTACGGGCTGGACATCAGGCTGACCACGCCGAACGCGCCGAGGCTGCTGAACAGGTAACCTGCCAGGTAAACGCCGACGGATTCCATGGACATGCTGCCGTTTTGCATGGCAATCAGCGCTACCATCAGATAACCCAGGTGTGCGATGGAGGAGTAGCCGAGCAGACGCTTGATGTTGGTCTGGCTCAGGGCCATCAGGTTACCGAAGAGGATGGAGACGAAGGCGATAATGCCCAGCACCACGCGAACGGCCTCGCTGTCACCAATTGGTGCATAGAGGAACAGACGCATCACCACGCCAAAGATGGCGATTTTGCTGGCGGTAGCCAGGAAGGTGGAAACCGGAGCAGGCGCGCCCTGGTAAACGTCTGGCGTCCACAGGTGGAACGGCACCAGCGACAGCTTGAAGCCCAGACCAACGATCATCAGGCCCAGACCCGCCAGCAGCAGCGGCTCGTGCAGCATGTTGTCCGCCAGGCTCTTGCCGAGGCTAACAAACGACAGGCTGCCGGACTCTGCGTACACCAGCGCCATACCGAACAGCAGGAAAGAAGAGGCCGCAGCGGACAGAATCATGTACTTGATGCTGGCCTCCAGCGAGCGTTTCTGTCGGAAAGCGTAGCCAATCAGGCCGAACAGCGGCAGTGAAATCAGCTCAATGCCGAGGAACAGCGCGGCCAGATGGTTGGCGTTCGCCAGCAGAATCCCGCCCAGGGCGGCAATCAGCACCAGCAGATAGAACTCTTCTTTGTTGTCGGTATAGCCCTGCAACCAAGGGTACGCGAAGGTACAGGTTGCGAGGCTTGCCAGCAGCACCAGCCCGGTATAGAGCATGGCGTAGCCGTCAACGCGCATCAGCGGGGTGACATCCATCGCACCGGCCTGCCCTACAAACCACAGGGAGACGAGTGCCGCGTTAAGCCCGATAACGGACAGTGTTGCATTAACAAAATGGTCGCGTCGCCACGCTATGGAGAGCATCACAACCACCACCGTCAATCCGACGATCAACAGCGGCAGCAGCGCGATCAAATGTTGAGGAGTTATAGTCATGGCGAATTACGGCCTTGTAGTTGAAATTGAACTGCTAAACCACTGCTGAACATTGCTCATCGCAGCGTGCGAGGTATCCAGAATTGGCTGTGGATAGAAGCCCAGCAGGACCAGCAGCACCACCAGCAACAGGATGATAAAGAACTCGCGCAGCGACATGCCCGGCAGCTGTTTATCGCTGATTTCGCTCTTCGCTTTACCGAAGTAGGCGCGATGCAGCATCGCCAGGGAGTACACAGAAGCAAACACCAGACCGAAGGTGGAGATCACAGTGATCACCGGCACGGTGTGGAAGCTGCCGAACAGGATCATGAACTCACCGACGAAGTTACCGGTGCCCGGCATCCCGAGGGTTGCCACAGCAAAGAACATCGACAGACCCGGCAGCCATTTGATTTTGTTCCACAGGCCGCCCATCAGACGCATGTCACGGGTGTGCAGACGCTCGTAGAGCTGACCACAGATGATGAACATACCCGCCGCGGAAAGGCCGTGGGCAATCATCTGGATAACCGCGCCCTGGTAGGCGAGCTGGTTGCCGGTGTAGATAGCAATCAGTACGAAGCCCATGTGGGAAACGGAGGTATAAGCAATCAGACGTTTGATATCGGTCTGCGCGAAGGCCATCCACGCACCGTAGAAGATACCGATGACGCCCAGCCACATAGCGATTGGGGCAAACTCAGCGGAAGCCTCCGGGAAGAGCGGCAGCGAGAAGCGCAGCAGGCCGTAAGCCGCGGTTTTCAGCAAGATACCCGCCAGGTCAACGGAACCCGCCGTTGGCGCCTGAGAGTGAGCATCCGGCAGCCAGCCGTGCAGCGGCACCACCGGCATTTTCACCGCAAACGCAATGAAGAAGCCGAGCATCAGCAGCCACTGCACACCGTGGGACATCGGCGTTTTCAGCAGCAGCTCATAGTTGAAGGTCCAGACGCCGGTTGCGTTGTAGTGCACGAACACCAGGCCAAGAATAGCAATCAGCATCACCAGGCCGCTTGCCTGGGTATAGATGAAGAACTTGGTCGCAGCGGTAATACGCGTCTTCCCGTCGGAGGCTTTGTGGCCCCACAGCGCGATCAGGAAGTACATCGGCACCAGCATCATTTCCCAGAAGAAGAAGAACAGGAACATGTCGATGGCAAGGAACACGCCGATAACGCCACCGAGGATCCACATCAGGTTGAGGTGGAAGAAGCCCTGATACTTTTCAATCTCGTTCCAGGAACAGAGTACTGCCAGCACGCCGAGCAGACCGGTCAGCACGACCATCAGCAGCGACAGGCCGTCCAGCGCTAAGTGGATTTCAATCCCGAAGCGGGGGATCCACGGCAGAACAAATTCAGACTGCCACTGCGGCAGGCCAGCGGCCTGCGTCAGCGTGTAGCCGCCGGCTAACCACAGTTGCAGCGAGAGAGCCAGCGTCAGCCCCATGGTCACCAGCGCGATCCAGCGCGGCACTTTTACGCCGAAGCGCTCAGTTTGCCAGCAGAGGAAGCCGCCGATAAAGGGGATTAATATTAGCCAGGGTAATAGCATGGCATTTGTGTCCCTAAGTCAAAATAAACCAAAACATCACTCACCTCCCCTTCCCGGGTAGGGTGGATAAGCGTTAGCGTCATCCACCAATTGCACCCGAGCGGGGAACGAAAGGAATTAGCGCAAGACCAACAGCAGGCCCAGAACCACCACCGCACCAATGCTCATTGAAGCCACATACCAGCGCAGATAACCGTTCTCGCTCACCAGCAGGCCGCGGCCCCCGAAGCGGGCAAGGACTGCCGGAATGTTCATCAGCGAGTTCAGCGGATCTCGCTTCAGCAGCCAGGCAATGCCGAGGAATGGCTTAACGAAGACTTTGTCGTACAGCCAGTCGAAGCCCCAGGCATGGAACCACCAGGTCCCGAAGAAGCGGCCCGGCGCGCTGTTAGCGATAGCCGTCACCAGCGTACGTTTGCCCAGCCACAGCCATGCTGCAATCAGGATGCCCGCGATGGCGACAACGCCAGAGGTTATCTCGAGCGTCAGCACGCTAGCGTGCGCAAGTTCAGCCGTTGCCGGCAGCACGCCCGCTAACGGTGGAACAATCATTGCGCCAACGAAGGTGGACAGCACCAGCAGCACAATCAGCGGCAGGTGGTGAGTAATGCCTTTACCCGCGTGAGCGTGGATCTGCTCTTTACCGTGGAAGACGATGAAGATCATACGGAAGGTATACAGGGAGGTCATAAACGCACCGACCAGACCTGCAATCATCAGATTCATATGACCGTTTGCCAGCGCACCGGCAAGGATTTCGTCTTTACTGAAGAAGCCTGCGGTAATCAGCGGCAGAGCGGACAGCGCCGCGCCACCGACCAGGAAGCAGACATACACCAGCGGAATGGACTTACGCAGGCCACCCATTTTGAAGATGTTTTGCTCGTGGTGACAGGCCAGAATCACCGAACCGGATGACAGGAACAGCAGCGCCTTGAAGAACGCGTGGGTCATCAGGTGGAAGATAGCCGCATCCCACGCCTGTACGCCCAGCGCCAGGAACATGTAGCCAATCTGGCTCATGGTCGAGTAAGCAAGCACGCGTTTGATGTCGGTCTGCACCAGGGCCGCAAAGCCCGCCATCACCAGAGTGATCGCGCCCACGATACCGACCAGATGCAGCACTTCAGGCGTCATCAGGAACAGGCCGTGAGTACGGGCAATCAGGTAGACGCCAGCGGTAACCATGGTGGCAGCGTGGATCAGCGCAGAAACAGGCGTTGGACCTGCCATCGCATCCGCAAGCCAGGTTTGCAGCGGAAGCTGTGCAGATTTACCAACCGCACCGCCCAACAGCATCAGGGTTGCCCAGGTGAGCATCTGATTGCCAGCGGCGAAGTGCGCAGGCGCCAGCTCCACCATTTCGCGGAAGTTCAGCGTGCCCAGCTCGTTGTAAAGGATGAACAGCGCGAAAGCGAGGAACACGTCACCCACACGGGTAACCACGAACGCTTTCATAGCCGCCGCACCGTTCTTCGGATCGGTGTAGTAGAACCCGATCAGCAGATACGAGCACAGGCCCACGCCTTCCCAACCGAGATACATCAGCAGCAGGTTATCGCCCAGCACCAGCACAACCATGCTTGCGATAAACAGGTTGGTGTAGGCGAAGAAGCGGGAGTAGCCCTCTTCCCCACGCATATACCAGGAGGCGAACATGTGGATCAGGAAGCCAACGCCGGTCACCACGGAGAGCATGGTCAGCGACAGGCCGTCCAGCACCAGGTTGAAGCCGATGTTGAAATCACCCACCGACATCCAGGTCCACAGCGGCTGCACGAACGCCTGACGGCCGTTGTTGAAGAAATCAACGCCCGCAATGGCGGTAACCAGCGCGGCCAGGCCGATAGAGCCAATCCCGACGGTGGCAGACAGGTTTTCAGACCAGCGGCCACGGGAAAATGCCAACAGAACAAAGCCAATAAATGGCAAAAGAATGGTTAACCAGAGAAGGTTCATCCACGCATCTCACTTACTGAATCGATATTCAGATTCTGGCGACGACGATGGAGCTGCAGTAACAGCGCGAGGCCAATACTGGCTTCGGCGGCCGCTAAGCTAATCGCCAGGATATACATCACCTGACCGTCGGCCTGGCCCCAATAACTACCGGCAACCACAAATGCGAGCGCCGCGGCGTTAATCATGATTTCCAGGCTAATCAGCATGAAAAGCAGGTTGCGACGGATAACCAGACCCGTCAGACCCAGCACAAACAAAATGGCAGCGAGGATGAGTCCATGTTGCAACGGGATCATACGTTCTCCTCCGTTTTTCTTTTTGTAGCCATTTCTGGACGGTTGCTCAGCACTTCACCTGTGCGGTCTTCACGACCCAGGTGGAAGGCGACAATCAGACCCGCCAGCAGCAGCATGGATGCCAGCTCAACGGCCAGAACGTATGGCCCGAACAGCGCGATGCCGACCTGCTTCGCGTCAATTGCCGTGCCGTCGATACCCTGGTCGTTAAGACCCAGAATCGCGTAAACCAGCACGGCCAGCAGGATGGCGGACAGGACGCCCGGCCCAATCCACAGCTGCGGCTTCAGCCACTCACGCTCCTGCTGCACCACGGAGTTACCCAGGTTAAGCATCATGACCACGAAGACGAACAGCACCATGATGGCCCCGGCGTAAACGATAATCTCCAGCGCACCGGCAAAATACGCGCCGAGTGAGAAGAACACCCCGGCGATAGAGAGCAGAGAGATAATCAGATACAGCAGCGCATGCACCGGATTACTGTGCGTGATCACCCGCAGGGTGGTCAGGATCGCCACTAAGGCGCATATATAAAAAGCGAATTCCATTCCTGACTCCTTAAGGTAACAGGCCTTTGACGTCGATAGGCTTGGCTTCGTTTTCCGCTTCGCCCTTATCTTTGCCGTCGATTGCCATGCCTGCCATCCGGTAGAAGTTATATTCCGGGTATTTGCCCGGACCGGAAATCAGCAGGTCCTCTTTTTCGTAAACCAGATCCTGACGCTTAAACTCACCCAGTTCGAAATCCGGGGTCAGCTGAATCGCCGTTGTTGGACAGGCTTCTTCGCACAGGCCGCAGAAGATGCAGCGTGAGAAGTTAATGCGGAAGAATTCCGGATACCAGCGGCCGTCTTTGGTCTCTGCTTTTTGCAAAGAGATACAGCCAACCGGGCAGGCAACCGCACACAGGTTACAGGCAACGCAACGCTCCTCGCCGTCCGGATCGCGCGTCAGCACGATACGGCCACGGTAGCGCGGCGGCAGATACACTGGTTCTTCCGGATACATCTGCGTTTCGCGTTTCGCGAAGGCGTGCAGACCGATCATCCAGATACTGCGTACCTGGGTGCCGAAACCAACCACTAACTCTTTCAATGTCATGGTTTTTTCACCCCTTATGGTGCCTGATAGAGAATGACCGCGGCGGTCACCAGCAAGTTGACAAGCGTCAGCGGCAGGCAGATTTTCCAGCCAAACGACATCACCTGGTCATAACGAGGACGAGGCAGCGCTGCGCGAATCAAAATGAACATCATCATGAAGAACGCGGTTTTCAGCGCGAACCAGATGAACGGTGGTAACCACGGGCCATTCCAGCCACCAAAGAACAGCGTCACAATCATGGCGGAGACGGTGACGATACCGATGTATTCACCCACGAAGAACAGACCGAATTTCATACCGGAATATTCAATGTGGTAGCCATCGGCCAGTTCCTGCTCGGCTTCCGGTTGGTCAAACGGGTGACGGTGACACACCGCCACGCCCGCAATCGCAAAGGTTATAAAGCCGAAGAACTGCGGGATGACGTTCCACAGGTGCGCCTGGTTGTTGACGATATCGCCCATATTGAACGATCCCGCCTGAGCAACCACGCCCATCAGGGAAAGACCAAGGAACACTTCGTAGCTCAGTGTCTGCGCGGATGCACGCATTGCGCCCAGCAGGGAGTATTTGTTGTTACTTGACCAGCCCGCGAACAGCACGGCGTAAACCGCGAGTCCTGCCATCATCAGGAAGAACAGGATACCGATGTTCAGATCCGCAACCACCCAGCTTGGGCTGACCGGCACGATAGCAAAGGCCAGCAGCAGCGAGGTGAAGGCGATCATCGGTGCCAGAGTAAAGATCACGCGATCCGAGAAGCGCGGGATCCAGTCCTCTTTAAAGAACATCTTGATCATGTCGGCAACCAGCTGGAGCGAGCCGCCCCAGCCAACGCGGTTTGGTCCATAACGGTTCTGGAACAGACCGAGCAGACGACGTTCACCGAAACTCATGAACGCGCCGCAGGTAACGACGACCAGCAGGATAACCACCGCTTTGAGGATGGTAAGCAGAATGTCGATAACATCCGGTGTTAACCAACTCATTGCGCAGCCTCCTGCAGATTTTCAAGACGGGCACCGGCCAGTACCGGGGCAATGCCAGGCATGCCCATTGGCAGACCAACCTGCCCTGCTACCAGACCTTCGGACAGCTGCAGCGGCAAACTTAGCGTCTGGCCTTCGTAGCTGAAGGAGATCAGCTGGCCGGCATTCACGCCAAGCTTCGCGGCGTCTGCCGGGTTGAGAGTCATGTGTGGTGTGACCATGCGGCTCTGGAAGACCTCCGATCGCTGGGACATCTCGTCGCTACCGAACAGGTGGTAGTACGGCGCGATACGCCATTTGCCTTCTTCTGCCTGGAAGCTTTCCGGAACGGTAGTGAAGAAATCGATCCCCGTGTCCGCTGCTTCAATCAGACGCACGCCCGGATCGCCGTGGCGCAGCTTGCCGCCCACTTCGGCCTGGAATTTGTTCCATGCCTGCGGCGAGTTCCAGCCTGGTGCCCATGCGAACGGGATCTGCTGGCGGTCGGCCAGCGGGCTGTTGTTCCCTTCCATAGAGAAGGCGAACATCGTGTCTTTATCCTGCGGCTGACGCGGCTCATGCACGCTGATATTAGCGCGCATTGCCGTACGACCGCTTGAGCGAATCGGCGAACGAGACAGTTTCTGACCACGAATACGGAAGCTCGCATCAGGCGCGGCATCTTTAATGCCGGCCAGCTGCGGCAGGGCTTTCACACAGGCGTCGATAACATGATCGAGCTGCGTCCAGTCCACTTCACGGCTCTGAACGGTGCTGTGCAGAGAGTGCAGCCAGCGCCAGCTTTCGAGCATCGCGACGTTTTTGTCGTAGTAGGACGGGTCATAAACCTGGAAGAAGCGCTGGGCGCGACCTTCGTTGTTGACGACCGTGCCGTCGCTTTCCGCAAAGCTTGCGGTAGAGAGCACCAGATGCGCTTTGTCCATGATCGCCGTGCGCTGATGATCGATAACCAGCACCAGCGGCGCTTTAGACAGCGCAGCATCGACGCGAGCGGCGGAAGCATGACGGTGAAGATCGTTTTCCAGCACCACAACCGCATCGGCTGCGCCGCTTTCCAGTTCGCTCAGCGCCTCTTCAAGAGAGCCGCCGCCAATCATGCCCAGACCAACGCTGTTCACAGCGCGGGCAATCATGGTGATCCCCACGTCGGCACCGCGACCTTTCAGCGCTTTCGCGACGTTCGCCGCAGCCTGAATCACCGCTTCGCTGCCGGAGTTAGTACCAGAAACGATAAGCGGCTTCTTCGCACCCGCCAGCGCCTGAACAATCACGTCGACCTTGTTTTTCAGGTCGCGATCCAGTTCGACTGCCGGAGAGTTGCTGTCCAGCGCGTTGGCAATCGCAAAGCCCAGGCGAGCCTGATCTTCAACCGGTGCGCGGTAGGTCCATGCTGCGATGTCATCCAGGCGGGTGTTATCCACGTTGGTGACAAACAGCGGATGCTTCGCGTGCTGGCCGATGTTCATGATTGCCGCGATCTGCCAGTCAGCCACTTTCTGTGCCGCTGCCATTTCACGTGCTTTACCTTTCACTGCCTGACGAATTGCCAGCGCGGCGCGAGCGCCGGTCTGAGTGACATCTTCACCCAGGATCAGTACCGCATCGTAGGATTCGATTTCACGCAGCGCAGGAGTATGAACTCCGCTTTCGCGCAGCACTTTAAGCATCAGTTGCAGGCGAGCCTGCTCCCCTGCCGCAATGCCGGTATAGAAATTGGCAGCGCCCACCAGCTCACGCAGCGCGAAGTTGCTTTCAACGCTGGCACGCGGGGAGCCGATACCGATAACCTTCTTCGACTGGCGCAGAATATCTGCCGCGCCCTGCATCGCCTGCTCGGCGTTCAGGGTAATCAAATCGTCGCCACGGCGCTGAATTGGCTGGCGTGGACGATCTTTCAGGTTCACATAGCCATAGCCGAAACGACCGCGGTCGCACAGGAAGTAGTGGTTGACCGTGCCATTGTAGCGGTTTTCGATACGACGCAGTTCACCGTAACGTTCGCCAGGGCTGGTGTTACAGCCCAGAGAGCACTGCTGGCAGATGCTCGGTGCGAACTGCATATCCCACTTACGGTTGTAACGCTCGGAGTGGGTTTTGTCGGTGAAAACGCCGGTCGGGCAAATCTCTACCAGGTTGCCGGAGAACTCGCTTTCCAGCGTACCGTCTTCCGGGCGACCGAAGTAGACGTTGTCGTGAGCGCCATAGACGCCCAGATCTTTGCCGTCTACGTAATCTTTGTAGTAACGCACACAGCGGTAGCAGGCGATACAGCGGTTCATTTCGTGAGAGATGAACGGGCCGAGATCCTGATTGCGGTGCGTACGCTTGGTGAAACGATAGCGACGGAAGCTATGACCGGTCATCACGGTCATATCCTGCAGGTGGCAGTTGCCGCCCTCTTCACAGACCGGACAGTCGTGCGGGTGGTTGGTCATCAACCATTCCACAACGCTTTCACGGAACTGCTTCGCTTCGCCGTCATCAATAGAGATGAACGTACCGTCTGAAGCCGGTGTCATACAGGACATCACCAGGCGACCACGGGTATCTTCTGCGTTCTGATATTGCTTCACCGCACACTGGCGGCAAGCACCGACGCTGCCCAGCGCCGGGTGCCAGCAAAAATAAGGAATATCGAGCCCAAGGGAGAGACAAGCCTCTAGCAGGTTGTCGGCCCCGTTGACCTCATATTCTTTGCCGTCTACATGAATCGTAGCCATAGTCAGCATGCTTCCAGTTGGCCTGAGTAACCTCAGGCGTTAATCAAAAATTCTTGTGCGACCTTCACCGCCCGTTTTACTCCCTCGCCCCTTTGGGGAGAGGGCCGGGGTGAGGGGCCATATCACCAGCGCGTTTTTAACAGGTTCGGCTGAATGCCACCGATGGCACGCAGATTTCCGAGATCCTGTTTGGCAATGCCTGCTTCGAATTCTTCGCGGAAATATTTAATCGCACTCTGCAATGGCTCAACCGCACCCGGCGCGTGCGCACAGAAGGTTTTACCCGGACCGAGGAAACGACACAGCTGCTCGAGCGTTTCGATATCCCCTGGCTGGCCTTCGCCACGCTCCAGCGCGCGCAGAATTTTTACGCTCCACGGCAGACCGTCACGGCAAGGTGTACACCAGCCGCAGGACTCGCGGGCAAAGAACTCTTCCAGGTTACGCACCAGCGGCACCATGCCAATTTCATGGTCCACGGCCATCGCCAGCGCCGTACCCAGACGGCTGCCTGCTTTACCGATGCTTTCAAATTCCATCGGCAGGTCGAGGTGGGCTTCGGTCAGGAAGTCTGTCCCTGCCCCGCCCGGCTGCCAGGCTTTGAATTTCAGGCCATCGCGCATGCCGCCCGCATAATCTTCAAGGATTTCACGGGCGGTGGTGCCGAACGGTAATTCCCAGAGTCCTGGGTTTTTCACGCGGCCCGAGAAGCCCATCAGTTTGGTGCCGGCGTCTTTGCTCAAGCCGCCGCCAATGCCCTGGTACCACTCCACGCCGTCCGCCAGAATCGCCGGTACGTTACACAGCGTTTCCACGTTGTTGACGCAGGTTGGTTTACCCCAGACACCGCTGGAAGCAGGGAAAGGCGGTTTTGAACGTGGGTTCGCGCGGCGGCCTTCCAGGGAGTTAATCAGCGCGGTTTCTTCACCGCAGATATAACGCCCGGCACCGGTGTGCACGATCAGTTCAAAATCAAAACCAGAACCGAGAATGTTTTTGCCAAGCAGGCCCGCTTCAGTCGCTTCGGCAATCGCACGGCGCAGGTTCGCTGCCGCTTCGATGTATTCGCCACGCAGGAAGATGTAGCCGCGGTACGCTTTCAGCGCGAAGGCGGAAATCAGCATGCCTTCGATCAGCAGGTGCGGCAGCTCTTCCATCAACAGGCGGTCTTTATAGGTGCCCGGCTCCATTTCATCGGCGTTACACAGCAGGTAACGGATGTTCATGGATTCGTCTTTCGGCATCAGGCTCCACTTCAGGCCAGTGGAGAAGCCCGCGCCGCCGCGGCCCTTCAGGCCCGCGTCTTTTACGGCGTTAACAATGTCGTCCGGCGCCATACCGGTTAATGCTTTACGCGCACCTTCATAACCGTTTTTGCTGCGATATTCATCCAGCCATACCGGCTGTTTGTCATCGCGCAACCGCCAGGTCAGCGGATGGGTTTCGGCAGTACGAATAATCGTCTTCATTTATACTGCTCCAGCAGGTCAGGGATCGCTTCCGGCGTCAGATGGCTGTGAGTATCGTCATCAATCATCATGGTCGGCCCTTTGTCGCAGTTGCCCAGACAGCAGGTCGGCAGCAGGGTAAAGCGACCATCAAACGTGGTCTGGCCCGGTTTGATATTCAGCTTCGCTTCGATAGCGGACTGAATGCCCTGGTAGCCCGTGATGTGGCAAACCACGCTGTCGCAGTAGCGAATCACGTGGCGGCCCACCGGCTGGCGGAAAATCTGGCTGTAAAAGGTGGCAACACCTTCGACGTCGCTGGCAGGAATGCCCAGCACGTCAGCGATGGCGTAAATTGCCCCGTCCGGCACCCAGCCACGCTGCTTCTGAACGATTTTCAGCGCTTCGATGGACGCGGCGCGAGCATCTTCATAGTGGTGTTTCTCGTGCTCGATCGCTTCACGCTCAGCCGCACTCAGCTCGAAAGCTTCGGTTTGTGGTTGTTGATTCTCGTGCATAGTTAGCGGTCCACATCTGACATGACAAAATCGATACTACCCAGATAGACAATCAGGTCAGAGACCAGGCTGCCGCGGATCGCCGCCGGGATTTGCTGCAGGTGCGCAAAGCTCGGGGTACGAATGCGGGTACGGTAGCTCATGGTGCTGCCGTCGCTGGTCAGGTAGTAACTGTTAATCCCCTTGGTTGCCTCAATCATCTGGAAGGATTCGTTGGCCGGCATGACCGGGCCCCAGGAAACCTGCAGGAAGTGAGTAATCAGGGTCTCGATATGCTGTAGCGTGCGCTCTTTCGGCGGCGGCGTGGTCAGCGGGTGATCCGCCTTGAACGGGCCAGCAGGCATGTTTTTTAGGCACTGGTCAAGAATACGCAGGCTTTGGCGCAGCTCTTCGACTTTTAGAGTAAGACGCGTGTAGCAATCGCTGATGCCACCGCCCACTGGAATTTCAAAGTCGAAGTTTTCATAGCCAGAATAAGGACGGGCTTTACGGATATCGAAGTCGACGCCGGTTGCGCGCAGGCCTGCACCTGTTGTGCCCCACTCCAGCGCTTCTTTCTTGCCGTAAGCCGCAACGCCCTGAGAACGGCCTTTCAGGATGGTGTTGCGAATCGCCGCTTTTTCGTATTCGGCCAGACGCTTCGGCATCCACTCGAGGAACTCTTTCAGCAGACGTTCCCAGCCGTTCGGCAGATCGTGCGCCACACCGCCGATACGGAACCACGCCGGGTGCATACGGAAGCCGGTAATCGCTTCAACCAGATCGTAGATTTTCTGACGGTCAGTAAACGCGAAGAACACCGGCGTCATCGCCCCAACGTCCTGAATGAACGTGGAGATATACAGCAGGTGGCTGTTGATACGGAACAGCTCGGAGAGCATGACGCGGATAACATCAACGCGCTCAGGCACCTTGATGCCCGCCAGTTTCTCAACGGCCAGCACGTATGGCATCTCGTTCACGCAGCCGCCGAGATACTCGATACGGTCGGTGTACGGAATGTAGCTGTGCCAGGACTGGCGCTCGCCCATTTTCTCAGCGCCACGGTGGTGATAGCCGATATCCGGTACGCAATCGACAATCTCTTCACCGTCGAGCTGCAGGATGATACGGAATGCACCGTGTGCGGACGGGTGGTTTGGACCCAGGTTCAGGAACATGAAGTCTTCATGTTCGCTGCTGCGCTTCATGCCCCAGTCTTCAGGCTTGAAGGTCAGCGCTTCCATCTCCAGATCTTCTTTCTGTTTGGTTAACTCAAACGGATCGAATTCGGTGGCGCGAGCTGGGTAGTCTTTACGCAGCGGGTGCCCTTCCCACGTAGGCGGCATCATGATGCGCGTCAGGTGCGGGTGGCCGGTAAAGGTGATGCCAAACATTTCCCAGGTTTCACGCTCGTACCAGTTGGCGTTCGGGAAGAGTTTGGTGATTGTCGGCACGTTCAGATCGTTTTCTGAGAAGGCCACCTTGAGCATGATGTCGCGGTTGCGATCGATAGAAATCAGGTGGTAGAAAACGGAAAAATCCGCGGCCGGTAAACCGTCGCGGTGAGTTCTGAGACGCTCGTCCATGCCATGTAAGTCGAACAACATGACATAAGGCTTCGGCAATCTTTTCAGGAAATCGATGACTTCCAGTAGCTGTTCTCGCTTCACCCAGACTACCGGTACCCCGGTGCGGGTTGGCTGAATGCTGAAAGCATCCGGCCCAAAACGGTTACGCAATTCGCCAATTACCGGATCGTCCAGGTGATCCCTTGTCTGCCAGGCTGGCATGGCGGCGTCTTGCGCGGTTAAATCGGTCATATTTCTCACCATTGCAAATGGTTCTGTAATGACTGTCGGCCAGCAGCTCCGCGCTAATATTATTGATATGCGAAGCTGTGTTGTGCGGGCGACAGGCGCAAATTAAATTTCGTCAGGCGACCTCAGATTGGTCACTGCAATTCGCTCGCCGCGCTTACGCTCGCGCTCGGACTGCATATTGGCGCGGTAAACGCCCTGATCGCCAACAACCCACGACAGCGGGCGACGCTCTTTCCCAATCGACTCTTGCAGCAGCATCAGCGCCTGCATGTAGGCTTCCGGACGCGGCGGGCAGCCTGGGATGTAAACGTCAACTGGCAGGAATTTATCCACACCTTGCACGACAGAATAGATGTCGTACATGCCGCCTGAGTTGGCACAAGCCCCCATGGAGATAACCCATTTTGGCTCAAGCATCTGGTCGTAAAGGCGCTGAATAACCGGAGCCATTTTGGTGAAGCAGGTACCGGCAATCACCATCAGGTCAGCCTGACGAGGAGACGCACGCAGTACTTCTGCACCAAAACGGGCCACGTCATGCACGGCGGTAAACGAGGTCACCATCTCTACATAGCAGCAAGAAAGGCCAAAGTTATATGGCCAAATAGAGTTTTTGCGTCCCCAGTTAACCATGTCGTGCATGGCATGTTCGAGCTTGCCCATGTAGACGCTACGGTTAATTTCTGCGTCAAGAGGATCGGTTACGACTTCCTGTTTTTGCAGGGGATAACGGTCGTTCTCACCGTTGTTGGGGTCTATGCGGGTGAGCGTATAGTCCATCTTAATGCCTCGCTGTTACTGCGTATGACGGTTAGTGTGACTGTCGGTTTCTGAGTTGATTTGGGCGCGGCGCGAACGCGCAGGAGTCCAATCGAGCGCGCCAATACGCACCAGATACACCAGGCCTGCCAGTAACACTAAAATGAAAATTGCGGCTTCCGCGAAACCGATCCAGCCACTTTCACGAATGGAAGTAGACCACGCATAGAGATACAGGGCTTCCACGTCGAAAATCACGAAGAACATGGCCACCAGGTAAAACTTAGCGGAAAGGCGTAAACGCGCGGAACCAACGGAGTCAATACCTGACTCGAAGGGGGTGTTCTTGTGCCGGCCCTGGGCTCTCCCGCCGAGGAACCATGGTCCGATCAGCATTACGCAACACAGACCAATAGCAACAATAAGAAACACAGCGAACGCCCAATGGTGAGCGATAACTTCAGTGGATGTTGACATACTCATTGCTTACTCATCAAAAGTGGCACCAAAAACCTCTGCACTTGGCTTGCAGACGGACACCACATCGATTCATGGGGAGGAACAAATAACCTTACAATAACTGCCGGAAAATAAGATTTTACCAGCAAATTGATGGGGTTTTTTACTCCTTTCTATAACCTTTTGTCAACTTTAACAAAAGTATCCACACATTAATTTACATCGACGTCAATTCATTAACAATTAATGCGTTAATACTCGGTGTCACTGAGTTATTAATCAGCTTTGACTGATGGTGAATCGTGTCCGTAAAGCATGGAAAAATATGCAGCCCCTCTATTTTGGCAGGAAATCACAACTATTCCTCCCCCTAATAGGGAGTATTTTCTTGATCTGAGACACGCTTTTGTTAATTCGCGTTGTAAAGGAGCAACATTGCCGCCCTTTTTTTAACATTTATCGGGACTTTCAACTTGTCAAAGCTGAATGATGCGAAGTATACACGCTTTCAACTAACTAATTGTTTGCTAGATATTTTTTATTGGATAAAAATAAATAACAGCACTTATCGCAAACAAACAGGCCGCTGGAGTGAAAATCCCCTTCAGCGGCCTGTTTTTTACAGCTAACAAATTGTTACTAACAAAATGCCCAAAACTACTCGGTATCTCGCTCAGCGAGCAGCGGATCGTCACCTGCTGGCGAAGTTTCGCCATAACGGTAGGGATTTGGGCTGGTTTCCATCGCGCTGAAGATAGCCTGGGCCATTTCGTTGCTGGTGTGCGGATCCCGACAGAGCAGATAGCGGGTGTCCGGCATCGGCGGTAAACCATCTGCGGACCCTAAAACGCGTAGCTCGGGACTCATCATCTCTACAGGGCGCGCAGTGATACCCAGACCAGCCTTCACCGCTGCACGTACAGCAGAAAGCGTAGAGGCAACATACGAAATACGCCACGGAATGCCTTCAGCATTAAGATATTCAAGCATCATATCCCGGTATGGGCTGGGATCGTCGAGCATGACCAGCGGGACAGCCTCCCCTTTCTGAAAAACATAATCCGCCGCGCAGTACCACAATGTGGGTGAGGTGCGCAGAACGATAGAGTCGAAATGGGCAGGTTTGGACGTGGTCACCACCAAATCAACTTCCTGCTGGTTCAGCATTTCAATCATGAAAGGATTACGTTTGACGCGAACATCCAGCGCAAGCTTCGGATAGACAGAGCTAATCCGATTAAGCAGGAAGGGTAAAATCGTGTCCGCTGTTTCATCGGATGCGCCAAGCGTCAGCACGCCCTGCAAATTACTGAACATTAATGACGTGCAGGCTTCATCGTTGAAACGGAGAATTTTTCGTGCGTAGCCCAACAGCTGGATACCGTGCTCGGTCAACAGCTTGTTACGACCGTGACGTGCAAAGAGCTCTTTACCAACCAACTGCTCCAGGCGTTGCATCTGCTGGCTAACGGCGGATTGAGTGCGACGTACCGCTGCGGCAGCGGCCGCAAAAGTGTTTAGATCGGCAACCGCAACAAAAGTCCTCAGCAGATCGAGGTCGAGATTAAGTATCTGACGATTTGCGTTAATCATAATTTTTTCACTAGTAGGTTGCTCTTACGAGTCTGCCCTTGTTCTATTGCTGTGATTTATCAAAGAGATAAAGCAATTCCATTTACAGAACGTTCCATGAAGGCGTCTGCTGCCATTCGGGCAGCCGCTCTGTTTTTTTAATATTTATTTCCGCTGTGTGTTCTCTATTTTGAGAAAATCACTGCGGGATATCGCGCCAACTAATACAACATACAAATAATCGTCTTGTCATACCAGTATGTTTAATTAAAATGACGTAATAATTTTAATCTCACTTCTGACACTACTTTATTTATTCATTACCGTATGTATGAAACGGTGGCAGCTTAGCACCAGCTCGGGAGGACAAGGCGCCCAGTGCAGAGGAGCTATCAAACAGATACCAGTGAACAGCCAGTAAAACAGGGGATTATCAAAAAAGAGAGACTGTAAACCTACCTTATTGCGTAGGGGGTATCTTACCGCAAACCAAGCAAACTTATAAGATGACATGCGAATTATCTGATCTTATTCTCTTTTTTCGCATTTCACTCACGAAATTATTCTTAACTTGTACTGGTTTTGTCACGCCCTATAATAAATCTCTCTTAACTATTATCACTGCATATAATAATCACATCCTTGACCACTATTATAAACATCTTCTTAACGCCACCCCTGTGCTATTCAATTTGCTGCATGAACATTCATTTTTTCTAATATTTTGCTCACTCTCCCTGTCACCTCACTCCACGACTCCCCTGGCCGCTCCAGGTTAGATCAGTGGATAAAATCACGCACAAAGGCCAGAGCGAGATTGATACACCAACTAATTACAAATTTAGAATATTAAGCTCCACAAACCAAACGGTTAACATAGCTTTCTCACTATTCATCAGCAATGCGTCAACGCCACCTGTTCACTCGCCTCGCTTCAAATCTCAGTCAGGCAGGAGTACATTGGTGGCTGGTTGCTTCCACGGCAGGAAGTAACGCTAACATTTAAGGTCGAAGGTTCATGTCCCCTATCGAAAAATCCAGCAAATTAGATAACGTCTGTTACGACATTCGCGGTCCGGTTCTTAAAGAGGCGAAACGCCTGGAAGAAGAAGGCCATAAAGTGCTTAAGCTGAACATCGGCAATCCTGCGCCGTTTGGCTTTGACGCCCCGGATGAAATCCTTGTCGATGTGATCCGCAATCTTCCGACCGCGCAAGGATATTGCGATTCGAAAGGGTTGTACTCTGCGCGCAAGGCTATCATGCAGCATTACCAGGCCCGTGGTATGCGTGACGTAACCGTCGAAGACATTTATATCGGCAACGGTGTATCCGAGCTGATTGTTCAATCTATGCAGGCGCTGCTGAATAGCGGTGACGAAATGCTGGTCCCGGCACCGGATTACCCACTCTGGACCGCCGCAGTCTCTCTTTCCGGCGGCAAAGCGGTGCACTACCTGTGTGATGAATCCGCAGACTGGTTCCCGGACCTCGACGATATCCGCGCCAAAATCACGCCCCGCACCCGCGGCATCGTAATTATCAACCCGAATAACCCAACCGGGGCAGTCTATTCGAAAGAGCTGCTGATGGAGATCGTTGAGCTGGCGCGCCAGCACAACCTGATCATCTTCGCGGATGAAATCTACGACAAAATTCTTTATGACGAAGCAGAGCATATCTCCATCGCCACGCTGGCACCGGATCTGCTGACCATTACCTTTAACGGCTTGTCTAAAACCTACCGTGTGGCAGGTTTCCGCCAGGGTTGGATGGTGCTGAGCGGGCCGAAAAAGCACGCCAAAGGCTATATAGAAGGGCTGGAAATGCTCGCGTCTATGCGCCTGTGTGCCAACGTGCCTGCACAGCATGCCATTCAGACCGCGCTAGGCGGCTACCAAAGCATTAGCGAATTTATCGTTCCGGGCGGACGTCTGTATGAACAGCGTAACCGCGCCTGGGAGCTGATCAATGACATTCCTGGCGTTTCCTGCGTGAAGCCGCGCGGCGCGCTGTATATGTTCCCGAAGATCGACGCTAAGCGGTTTAATATTCACGACGACCAGAAAATGGTGCTGGATTTCCTGCTTCAGGAAAAAGTACTGCTGGTTCAGGGGTCCGCCTTTAACTGGCCATGGCCCGATCACGTGCGTATTGTCACACTGCCGCGCGTGGACGATCTGGAGATGTCGATCAACAAATTGGGTCGTTTCCTCGGCCACTACCACCAGTAATTTAAGATATCAGGGTGGTCGCCCACCCTCTTTCCGGTGGGTGACGCTCTGTTTACCCGCCCTACGCACAAATCGGTGATCCCATGAGTCAAAGCCATTTCTTCGCCCATCTTTCCCGCCTGAAACTCATCAATCGCTGGCCGCTAATGCGCAATGTACGCACTGAAAATGTTTCGGAGCACAGTCTGCAGGTAGCAATGGTTGCCCACGCGCTTGCGGCGATCAAAAACCGTAAATTCAATGGCAATGTGAACGCAGAACGCATTGCGCTACTCGCGATGTACCATGATGCCAGCGAAGTCTTAACCGGTGATCTGCCTACTCCGGTGAAATACTTCAACTCTCAGATTGCGCATGAGTACAAAGCCATTGAGAAAATAGCCCAGCAGAAGCTGATTGATATGGTACCGCAGGAGCTGCGGGATATCTGGGCGCCGCTGATTGATGAACATCAATGCAGCGAAGAAGAGAGAGCCATTGTGAAACAGGCCGATGCGCTATGCGCCTACCTGAAATGCCTTGAAGAGCTGTCCGCCGGTAACAATGAATTCCTGCTGGCAAAAAGCCGTCTGGAAAAAACGCTCGCTGACCGGCACAGCGAAGAGATGGACTATTTTATGAACGTATTTGTGCCAAGCTTCCAGCTGTCGCTCGATGAAATCAGCCAGGATTCCCCGCTTTAGGTCTTTCGATTCCGGTGGATGACGCTTGCGCTTCTCCCCCTACAATATTGGTCTGAAACATAGGTCGGATAAGCGTTAGCGCCATCCGACATTTCCAGCAAAATTCATCTCAAAACGGAAACAGCATCGGCACCATCACCACGCTAACCACCATCACAATCACCGTAAACGGCACGCCCAGCTTCACAAAGTCGCTGAACTTATAGTTTCCAGGCCCCAGTACCAGCGTGTTGACCGGAGAGGAAACCGGAGTCATAAATGCGGCAGAAGCGGCAAGCGCCACAATCATCGCAAACGGATAAGGGGAAACGCCCATTGATTTTGCCGCCGCCAGAGCAATCGGCGCCATTAACACCGCCGTTGCGGTATTGGAGATAAACAGCCCGATAGCCGCGCACATCACGAACAGGCACACCAGCATGATGTACGGTCCGTATCCGCCGCCGAAGGACATTAATCCGCTGACGATTAAATCCACCCCACCGGTTTTTTGCAGCGCCAGCGCAAACGGCATCATGCCGACGATCAGGATGATGCTCGGCCAGTGAATCGCCTTGTAGGCGCTTTCCATATCAATACAGCGGAATTTCCCCATCAGCAGGCAGGCAATAATCGCCGCAATGGGGTTGGGAATCTCGTCTGTCAGCATCAGAGCAACCATCAGGGCCAGGCAGAAAATCGCATGCGGCGCCTGGCTGTGGGCGGGTGAGGCTTCCCCCTCCTCCACCGGCAGGTTCAACACCAGGAAATCGCGGCTCTTCTGATTCAGCTGGCTGATGAGCTTCCAGTCCCCGACCACCAGCAGAATGTCTCCTAACTGAAGCGATTCATCGACTAACACACCTTCCAGCGCCTCGCCGTTGCGTTTAAGCCCGACAATATTCAGCCCGTAGCGGGTACGAAAACCGATTTCACGAAGCGTCTGCCCGATAAGCTCGGAATCGGGGATCATCGACACTTCCGCCATGCCCACGTCCAGCGCCTGGTCAGAGAAGTAGTCTCCTCGCAGCACCATTGGCTCCAGCATCTGCTGGGTGCAAAACTCCCTGAGATCCACATCCGAGGCGGACATATCGATCAGCAGTACGTCGCGGGCGCGGAACTCCGTCACCCCGGTCACGTTGACGATCACCCGGCGGAATTTACGCCAGCGCTCCAGGCCAATCACGTTGGCCCCGTAACGCTCACGAAGTTTTAAATCATCCAGCCGACGACCGACCATTGGAGAACCCGCGCGGATCGCCAGGCGACGGGCGCGTCCGGTCAGACGATATTCTTTAATCAGGTCACGGAACGTGCGTCGCTTCCACCCTGCCTTGCCGTCTTCTTTGCTTTGGCCGTTAAGCGCAAAACGAGCGAACAGCATATACACGACGCCCAGCACCAGTACGACAAGACCGATTGGCGTCACGCTAAAGAAGTTGAAGCCCTGCAGCCCTTCGCGCAGCAGTTCGCTGTTGATAACCAGGTTAGGTGGCGTGGCGACCAGCGTCATCATGCCGCTGATAAGCCCGGCGAAGCTCAGCGGCATCATTAGCCGCGCCGGGGAGATTTTCATGCGCATGGAAACGCTGAGTACAACGGGGATAAAGATGGCGACTACGCCGGTGGAGCTCATAAAGGCGCCCAGTCCGGCGACGGTGAGCATCAGCAGGATCAGCATTTTGGTTTCGCTGCTGCCCGCGGCGCTGACCAGCCACGATCCCATCTTAGTGGCGACGCCGGTACGCACCAGCCCGTCACCGATAATAAAGAGGGCAGCTATCAGAATAACGTTCGGGTCGCTGAAACCGGAAAACGCCTCGCTGAGCGTCAGGGTACCGCTAAGCACAAAGGCGACAACCACAAGTAGCGCAATGGCATCCATCCGAACCTTGCCGGTAGCAAACAGCACGACGGCAATGCCCAACAACGATAACACCCACACCAATTCCGAATTCAAAACGCGTCCTTGTTTTCCGAAAACTAAGCGAATGCGCTGAGAATGCCATAAAAAAACCCCGCCGGTGCGGGGTTAAATCATGGGATCAGTGTTTTCTTAGCACTTCAACATTACCGTCCGGTAATTTCTGAATCAGCAGTTCGGTGAGGGACTTCAATGCATAGTCAACGTGTTCGAGACGAGGCGTATCGGCAGGAGCATTTACCGCAATAACGTGGCAACCTGCCGCCAGACCTGAAAGGATCCCCGCAGGGGCATCTTCCACCACCACACACTCTTCCGGCTCAAGACCCAGCAGCTGCGCGCCCAACAAATACGCATCCGGCTCTGGTTTGCCGCGTGCCACACGTTCTGCGGTGACGAAAACCTCTGGCTCCGGCAGACCACCCGCCAGGCGGCGCGCGGCGGCAACCGGCACCGAACCAGAGGTGACTATCGCCCAGGGAATGCCCGCTTCGTTAAGATGAGTCAGCAGCTCAACCGCACCCGGCAGCGCCGTGACGCCATCGGTGTCTTCAGATTCAATTTTCTCAAGGCGAAGAAACTCCTGCTGGATCTCTTCTTCAGAGGCCCCTGCCATAAAATGGCGCAGTGAAGTGATCGCTTGCTTGCCGTGGATAAAGCCAAGCACCTCCTGCGGAGAAATATCGAAACGCTGTGCCCAGTTGACCCACGCGCGCTCAACGGCCGGCAGAGAGTCCACCAGCGTACCGTCCAAATCAAACAGGAAACCTTTACACTTCACCACACGTCTGTCCTCAGGCATTGATAATCTGCGCGATTTCGTTCGCACTTAAGTGATACTGACGTGGACAGGACTGCCACACTTTCAGCATACGTTGATATTTTTCCCACATCGGGGTCTGGGCATTGAAGCCATGCGTGCCCGCGTCGAAGTGCGCATAGCGGCCTTCAACGTTAACCATAAAGCGCACGTAGCCCAGGAAGCGCGCTTCGGTTGCGGCATCGAACCCCAGGAAAGTCACGCGGCGTTCGTCAATACTCTGGCTGTCTTTCAGGTTGGTCCAGGAAACGTGCAGCGCGTGATACATCTCCATGATGTCGATAACGGTGCGGCAGGTTTCTTCGGTCAGCTGGCCAAACTCGCGGTCGAGTTCGCGCATCTGCAGGCCGTAGCCGCGCTCGATGATAGTTTGCAGACGGCGATAACGCTCGGCGTTGTCCGGGTCAAGCATGGTCATCATTTTGTACTGATTAGATAAAATCAGACGCTGGGCGTGAGTCATTTCCATTTCTGGCTCCTGTAGTCATGGAAAAAAGTGCAAAGAATAAGCAGTAAAATACCCTGCTAAAAAACAGGCTTCCTTTATATGCGCAACCGTACGGCAATTACAAATCATCGAGGAAAGTTTTATCCAGCTGATTAAAGGCGCGTTTAAGCACATCGGCCAGTGCCTGATAATCTGGTTTGCCTTCAACGGGTGCCAGCGCCTGTCCGGCCTCTTCAAGTTTACCGCGCACTTCGTAGTACCAGCTCAGGAGGGTTGGCGGCAGCGGCGTCACGGAGCGTTTGCCCAGCCACCACAGCCCCTGCATCGGCAGGCTACAGGCAAAAAGTGCGGTTGCTACGGCGGGTCCAGGCTGGCCGCCAAGGGCGATTTGCCAGGTCAACGTGAAGATGGCGAGCGGAGGCATAAAGCGGATCGCAAAGCGGGTGGCGCGGATCACGCGGTTTTCGACAAAGATAGGGGCGAGGCGTTTATCCACGGGCCAGGTCTTTGAATAATGCTGGCCACGACCAAAAAGGCTGAACCAGCTTATGTGGCTATTCTGGGGTGTCGACATGGCTTTACCTCAACTTCACATATAAAAAATAAAATTTTTGTGCAAGACAACAACTCTATATGACATCATTCAAAATATTTTGTCTTTACGGGCCACGGAGGTTATCCTGTGCCGGCTTTTGATGGTCGTAGCCGGGAAACCCGCGCCTGTCAAATTATCACTCTACTCGCCTTTGCCGAAAAAATGCGCAAAATGGCGTAAACTCAAGAGACTTTCTTCGCCATGCCAGAAAAACCACTTTGGCATGACGTTAATCATAAATGTCAGCCTCTTCATGCGCTACGCTGAGAGACTATCTGACGTTTTTTTAGCCACGTAAAAGTAGGTACTTCCATGTCGAGTAAGTTAGTACTGGTTCTGAACTGCGGTAGCTCCTCACTGAAATTCGCAATCATTGATGCATCAAACGGTGACGAGTACCTCTCTGGTTTAGCCGAATGTTTCCATCTTCCTGAAGCCCGTATCAAGTGGAAAATGGATGGCGGTAAACAAGAAGCGGCTTTAGGTGCAGGCGCCGCTCACAGTGAAGCTCTTAACTATATGGTTAATACCATTCTGGCACAAAAACCAGAGTTGTCCGAGCAACTGACCGCAATCGGCCACCGCATCGTCCATGGCGGCGAAAAATACACCAGCTCCGTCGTTATCGACGACTCTGTTATTCAGGGTATCAAAGATTCTGCCTCTTTTGCACCGCTGCATAACCCGGCGCACCTGATCGGTATCGCTGAAGCGCTGAAATCCTTCCCGAAACTGGCTGATAAAAACGTTGCCGTGTTTGACACCGCGTTCCATCAGACCATGCCGGAAGAATCTTACCTCTACGCCCTGCCGTACAAACTGTACAAAGAGCACGGCGTTCGTCGCTACGGCGCACACGGCACCAGCCACTTCTATGTGACTCAGGAAGCGGCAAAAATGCTCAACAAGCCGGTAAACGAAGTGAACATCATCACTTGCCACCTGGGCAACGGCGGTTCTGTTTCTGCTATCCGTAACGGCGAATGTGTTGATACTTCTATGGGTCTGACCCCGCTGGAAGGTCTGGTCATGGGCACCCGTTCTGGTGACATCGACCCGGCTATCATCTTCCACCTGCACGACTCCCTGGGCATGAGCGTTGAAGACATCAACAAAATGCTGACCAAAGAGTCTGGCCTGCTGGGTCTGACCGAAGTCACCAGCGACTGCCGTTATGTTGAAGATAACTACGAAACCAAAGCTGACGCTAAGCGTGCAATGGACGTTTATTGCCACCGTCTGGCGAAATACATCGGCTCTTACACTGCGCTGATGGACGGTCGTCTGGACGCGGTAGTGTTCACCGGTGGTATCGGTGAAAACGCGGCAATGGTACGTGAACTGTCTCTGGGCAAACTGGGCGTTCTGGGCTTTGAAGTTGACCACGAACGTAACCTGGCCGCTCGTTTCGGCAAGTCTGGCTACATCAACAAAGAGGGTACCCGCCCGGCGGTGGTCATTCCGACCAACGAAGAGCTGGTTATCGCTCAGGATGCATCTCGCCTGACAGCCTGATTCTCCCGCCGCCAGCCTTAGCTGGCGGTGTTGTTTTCTGAGTCTCACAAGCCCCGCTTGTGCAACAAAGAGGTTATCCCGTGTCCCGTACTATTATGTTGATCCCTACCGGAACCAGCGTCGGCCTGACCAGCGTCAGCCTGGGCGTTATCCGTGCTATGGAACAGAAAGGCGTTCGCCTTAGCGTCTTCAAGCCTATTGCCCAGCCGCGTACCGGCGGCGATACGCCAGACCAGACCACCAGCATCGTGCGTGCTAACTCCACCATCCCTGCGGCCGAGCCGCTGCACATGTCCCACGTTGAGTCGCTGCTCTCCAGCAACCAGCAGGACGTGCTGATGGAAGAGATCATCGCCAACTACCACGCCAGCAGCAAAGATGCGGAAGTGGTGCTGGTTGAAGGCCTGGTGCCGACTCGTAAGCACGAGTTCGCCCAGTCCCTGAACTACGAAATCGCCAAAACCCTGAACGCTGAAATCGTCTTCGTGATGTCCCTGGGCAACAACACCCCGGAACAGATGAAAGAGCGTATCGAACTGGCGCGCAGCAGCTTCGGCGGCAGCAAAAACACCAGCATCACCGGCGTTATCATCAATAAGCTGAATGCCCCGGTTGATGAGCAGGGTCGTACCCGTCCGGATCTGTCCGAGATTTTCGATGACTCCACCAAAGCGAGCATTGCGAACATCGATCCGAAAGAGCTCTTTGCCGACAGCCCGCTGCCGGTGCTGGGCTGCGTACCCTGGAGCTTCGAGCTGATTGCCACCCGCGCAATCGATATGGCTCGCCACCTGAACGCAACCGTGATCAACGAAGGTGACATCAAAACCCGCCGCGTGAAGTCCGTGACCTTCTGTGCGCGCAGCATTCCACACATGCTGGAACACTTCCGCCCAGGTTCACTGCTGGTGACCTCCGCAGACCGTCCGGACGTGCTGGTTGCAGCCTGCCTGGCCGCGATGAACGGCGTTGAAATCGGTGCCATCCTGCTGACCGGCGGTTACGAAATGGACCCGCGCATTACCAAGCTGTGCGAACGTGCCTTTGCCACCGGCCTGCCGCTGTTCATGGTTGATACCAATACCTGGCAGACCTCCCTGAGCCTGCAGAGCTTCAACCTGGAAGTGCCGACCGACGACCATCAGCGCATCGAGAAAGTGCAGGAATATGTGGCAAGCCACATCGACAGCAGGTGGATCGAATCCCTGACCGCCACCTCCGAGCGCAGCCGTCGCCTGTCTCCACCGGCGTTCCGCTACCAGCTGACCGAACTGGCCCGTAAAGCCGGCAAGCGCGTTGTGCTGCCAGAAGGCGACGAGCCGCGTACCGTGAAAGCGGCCGCAATCTGTGCTGAACGCGGTATCGCGACCTGTGTGCTGCTGGGTAACCCGGATGAGATCACCCGTGTTGCTGCGGCGCAGGGCGTTGAGCTGGGCGCAGGCATCGAAATCGTTGACCCGGAAGTGGTTCGCGAAAGCTACGTTGCCCGCCTGGTTGAGCTGCGCAAGAACAAAGGCATGAACGAAGCCGTTGCTCGCGAGCAGCTGGAAGACAACGTGGTACTCGGCACGCTGATGCTGGAGCAGGACGAAGTTGACGGCCTGGTTTCCGGTGCGGTTCACACCACCGCGAACACCATCCGCCCACCGCTGCAGCTGATCAAAACTGCACCGGGCAGCTCGCTGGTTTCCTCCGTGTTCTTCATGCTGCTGCCTGAACAGGTATACGTTTACGGCGACTGCGCGATCAACCCGGATCCAACCGCAGAGCAGCTGGCAGAGATCGCGATTCAGTCTGCGGATTCCGCTGCTGCATTCGGCATCGAGCCACGCGTAGCGATGCTCTCCTACTCCACCGGTACCTCTGGTGCAGGTAGCGACGTAGAGAAAGTGCGTGAAGCGACTCGTCTGGCACAGGAAAAACGTCCTGACCTGATGATCGACGGCCCGCTGCAGTACGACGCCGCCGTGATGGCAGACGTTGCGAAATCCAAAGCGCCAAACTCCCCGGTTGCGGGTCGTGCTACCGTGTTCATCTTCCCTGACCTGAACACCGGTAACACCACTTACAAAGCGGTACAGCGCTCAGCTGATCTGATCTCCATCGGGCCAATGCTGCAGGGCATGCGCAAGCCGGTCAACGACCTGTCCCGTGGTGCACTGGTAGACGATATCGTTTACACCATCGCGCTGACGGCGATCCAGTCCTCCCAGCAGGACTAAGTTTCGTTGATGAGTAAAAAGGCCGCGAAAGCGGCCTTTTTTATTGGCGTTGACCAGTCGGCCTGTAGGGTGGATAAGCGCCAGCGTCATCCACCGAAAAAGCTAAAGCAGTTCCCGCGCGGCCTTAACTATATCGTCCGCAGTCAGGCCGTACTCCTTCTGCAAATAGTCCTGGGTTCCCACCTGGCCATAGCGTTCTTTCACCCCTACCCGCCTCATCGGTACCGGACAGGTTTCCACTAAGACCTCCGCCACCGCCGATCCCAGTCCGTTGTGGATGCTGTGGTTTTCACAGGTCACGATGCGCCCGGTTTTCTCCGCATAGTTCTTCACCAGCATGCGGTCGATGGGCTTGAGGGTAAACATATCGATCACCGCCGCCTTCACGCCCTGCACCGCCAGCATGTCCGCCGCCTTCAGCGCTTCGGCGACCATAATGCCGTTGGCGATAAGCGTAACGTCCTCGCCGTCGCGCAGCACGTTGCCCTTGCCGATGGTGAAGGTCGCCCCTTCTTCGTAGATCTTCACCGCCTGCTTGCGGATGGTGCGCACCCAGTAAAAACCCTCCAGCGTTATCAGCTGACTGAGGATATCTTTGAACATCGTCGCATCCGTCACCTCCAGCACGACCGAGTTCGCCAGCCCGCGCACGATGCCCATATCCTCAAACGACATATGCGTGCCGCCGTTATGGCAGGCCGTTACCCCCGCGTCGGAAGCAATCACCTTCACGTTGTTGCGCTGGTAGTCCAAAGACATAAACAGCTGATCGAAGCAGCGGCGGCTGGCGAATGCGGTAAAGGTGTGGACGAACGGTTTGCGCCCGGTAAGCGACAGCCCCGCCGCCACGCCAATCACGTTGGCCTCCATAATGCCGCAGTTAATCACCTGCTGAGGGTAGTCCCGCTGCACGCTGTCCATCGCCATCGAACTCATCAGATCCGCTTCCAGCGCGATAATCTCGCTGCCTGCCGCAATCTGCTGCTGCACAAACCCGGCGTAGACCTTACGCATCTCAATGCTGTCATTTGTCATCTGCTGCCTCCAGCTCTGCCATTGCCTGCTCAAGCGCCTGTTTTGAGGAATCGGTCAGTCGAATATGATGTGAATTGCTGAGCTGCTCCAGATAAGGCACGCCCTGCCCCTTGATGCTGTCGAGAATCACCACCAGCGGACGCTCGTCTTTGCCCCGTACTGGCTTCACGGCTGCCAGCAGGCCGCTGATATCATCGCCTTTCACGGTCTGCACGTCGAAGCCAAACGAGGTGAATTTCCCCGGCAGGTCAAAGGCGCAGATAATTTCATCCAGCTCGCCGTCCAGCTGCTGTTTGTTCCAGTCGATAAACACCGTCAGGTTGTTCAGCTTATGGTGGGCGATAAACTGAAACGCCTCCCAGCACTGCCCCTCGTTAAGCTCGCCGTCACCGACGATGCAAAAAACTCGATTGCTGCGCCCGGCAAGTTTGTGGGACAGCGCCATCCCCGCCGCAATGGAAATCCCCTGCCCGAGCGAACCGGTGGTCGCATCCACGCCGCGCGTTTTCAGGCGATCGGGATGGCTGGGTAATTTGGTGCCGTTCTCGTTGAGCGTGGAAAGCTGCTCAACGGGGAAGTAGCCTTTCAGCGCCAGCGTGCTGTACAGCGCCGGGCCCGCGTGGCCTTTCGACAGTACAAAATAGTCGCGCTCCACCCAGTCCGGGTCGCCCGGATCGATACGCATCACGTCGCCATACAGCACCGCCAGCGTCTCTACCACCGACATGCTGCCGCCGTAGTGCCCGAAACCGAGCTGCGTTAACGCCTTCAGCGTTTCCAGACGGATGTGGCGCGCAAGGGTCGTTACCTCTGCCAGATTACTCATCATTTCACCTCTGCATTATTTTCAGACGGCACTTTCTTTTTGCCCAGATAGTTGAAGCCCACCAGCACCGCGAACAGCGCGACCACCAGAGCGGTGATGCCAACCGGCGACACGAAGCGCGCCAGATTGCCCAACACGATGCCAACCACGCCGAAGTCCGCGTCCGAGAAGGTGGTATTAGCGAAGCCGATCGCCCCCAGTACCGGCAGCAGCAGGACGGGCAGGAAGGTGATCAGCAGGCCGTTGGCAAATGAGCCGAGCATTGCGCCACGGCGGCCGCCGGTTGCGTTACCGAACACGCCCGCCGTCGCCCCGGTGAAGAAGTGCGGCACCACGCCCGGCAAAATCAGCACCAGCTTCATCTGCCCGAGCAGGAACAGCCCCACCAGCCCGCCGAGGAAGCTGAACAGGAAGCCAATCAGCACCGCGTTTGGCGCGTAGGGATAGACTACCGGGCAGTCGAGCGCTGGCCGGGCGTTTGGCACCAGTTTTTCAGAGAAGCCGGTAAACGCCGGGACAATCTCCGCCAGAATCAGCCGCACGCCCTGCAGGATGATGAAGACACCCGCGGCGAAGGTAATCGCCTGAATAATCGAATAAACCAGGAAGTTTTGTCCGCCGCTGAGCTGGCTTTCGACATAGTCTTTGCCCGCGCAGACGGCGAGGATCATGTAGATGACGATCATGGTCAGCGAGATTGAGATGGAGCTGTCCCGCAGGAAGCTCAGGTTTTTCGGCAGGTTCATCTCTTCCGTTGAGCGCGAGCCTTTACCGCATTTGCTGCCGATCCAGCCGGAGAGCACATAGCCCAGCGTCCCGAAGTGCCCAAACCCGATGTCATCCGTGCCGGTAATGCGGCGCATATAGCGCTGGGCAATCGCCGGGAAGAACGCCATGATCAGCCCAAGAATCAGCGAGCCGGTGAAAACCAGCCCCACCCCTGTAAAGCCAGCGACGGTCAGGATCACGCTGATCATGCAGGCCATATAAAACGTGTGGTGGCCGGTCAGGAAGATGTACTTCAGCCTGGTGAAGCGGGCGACGATGATGTTCGCCACCATGCCGAACGCCATAATCAGCGCGGTGGACGCGCCGTATTTCTCCAGCGCAATTGAAACGATGGCCTCGTTATTAGGAATAATACCTTGAATATTAAAAGCGTGCTCAAACATGCCGCCCAGAGGATTCAGCGAGCTAACTAAAACCGTTGCTCCGCCGCCAAGAACAATAAAACCTAATACCGTTTTAATTGAGCCTTTCACGACATCAGAAAAAGATTTCTTTTGCGCCACCAGACCAATCAAAGCAATTAACCCTACCAGTATGGCGGGCACTTTGAGAATATCAACAATAAAATTAAGCGTTTCCAGGATAAACATATCCACCTCGCCTGTGAGGATTAACGGTTGGCAAAATAAGCGCTGAGCTTATTTTCCAGTTCGTTGATATCAATAATGCTGGTGAGGACTACCAGCTTGTCGTCCGGCACGCTGGCACTTTCAGCGATGTCTTTTGCCATCACGAACAGGTCGGCGGCCCCCGGCGTGGCCGAAGATAAATCAGAGTGCTCAACCTCTGCCTCGATATTCAGCTTTTTGAGGACTTTTTTAATATTCATCTCGACCATAAAGCTGCTACCGAGACCTGAACCGCAGATAGCCATTATTTTCATCTTTGTGTCCTTTTATTTTTGGGCAGCCAATAGCCGCACCGCATTTCAAATGCAATGTAAGAAATCAGGGTGGAAAAATAATTCAGTAACGTTTAATTATTTTTTTAATGTCCTCCACGTTTGTTGCCTCATGTAATAAAACCATATCTTCATCACTGGAAAATAATTCTGCCAACGCAGAAATTGTCTCTATATGGCTGTGCTTATCCGGGGCGGCGAGCATAACAATGACATCAACAGGATCGTTATCCGCAGAGTCAAAACTGACGCCTTTTTCCAGTTTCAGCAAAGATAGCCCTAATCCCTGCGCCCCTTCCTCCGGTCGGGCATGCGGCATGGCCAGACCGGGAGCCAGAACATAATACGGTCCCAGCGTGCTGTGCTGCTGCATGATGGCGGTGAGATAGTCAGGTGTAATAACGCCCGCAGCTAATAACGGTTGAGCACAGGCCTCCAGCGCCTGTCTCCAGTTCTCCATCTTCGGCAGCACCCTGATCGTGTCGTCGTGTAACCAGCGATTGAGCACGTTGTCCCCCTTTTGGTGTAAAAACGAACCAGCAAGATGGGCAAACTTTATGCAACGCTTCGCTTTCTGACAGTGATGATTATCACAAAGATAGCGCTACCAAAAACTATCGTGCAAATTTGTGATAGCGCTATCAGATCGTCATCATTACCGGAAATCATACGAACCAGACAGATTAACGGCGTATACTTAACCGCGATTTCCCCTGTAGATTCAGGGGGGAAGATGTCACAACAACGATAAGAACAGGCATAACCATGTCCATGACCCGAAAGCGACGAAGTACAGGGAAGGTCACGCTTGCCGATGTGGCCCAGCTGGCCGGAGTCGGCACGATGACCGTCTCACGAGCGCTGCGCACCCCGGATCAGGTTTCCGATAAGCTGCGCGAAAAAATTGAAGCTGCCGTTAGTGAATTAGGCTATATGCCGAATCTTGCCGCCAGCGCTCTGGCCTCGGCATCGTCCTATACCATTGCCATGGTTGTCCCAAGCCTTGGTGAGTCTGGCTGTACCGAGATGTTTGCCGGTCTCCAGCAGGTGCTGCAACCGGCGGGTTATCAGATTGTGCTGGCGGAATCCCAGCACCGGCTGGAGCAAGAAGAAAAGCTGCTGGAAACATTGCTGACCTCCAACCTTGCGGCGGCAATTCTGCTGAGCGTGGATCACAGCGATACCGTGCGTAACTGGCTGAACCACGCCAGCATCCCGGTGCTGGAAATTGGCGCGACGCGTGAAGATCCTATCGACATGAACATCGGCATCGATAACGTCGCGGCGATGTGTGAACTGACGGAGATGCTCATCAAGCGCGGCTACCAGAATATTGGGCTACTGTGCGCCAACCAGGAGCAGTGGATTTTCCAGCAGCACCTTCAGGGCTGGTATAAGGCGATGCTGCGCCACCATATGTCGCCCAATCGGGTGATCAACGCCGCCGCCCCGCCCGTCTTCTCAACCGGAACGGCGCAGCTGCCCGAATTTTTACTGGCCTGGCCGGAGCTGGATGCGCTGGTCTGCGTATCGGACGAACTCGCCTGCGGCGCGCTGTACGAATGTCAGCGCAGGCGCATCAAGGTGCCGGATGATTTAGCGATTGTTGGTTTTGGGGACAGCGACGTCAGCCGCGTCTGCCAGCCTGCGCTGACAACGATTGCGGTGCCGCATCGTAAGATTGGCATTGAAGCAGGTCGTGCATTACTGGCAAGAATTAACGATGAACCGTGGGATGCGAACCCGACCATTGCTTCAGCGCTGTGCATGCGGGATAGCTGCTAGAGGTGGATGACACTTCGTTTATCCCCCCTACGTGAGGTAGCTGTAGGGAGGATAAGCCTGCGTCATCAGGAAGATTATTCGGTGATTGTAGTCGACTTCGATTCGTTCTTGGCGTTACGCGTCATCCACAGCGACAGCGCTTTTAACGAATCCGGGGTAAAGTCATCGCAGCGGGCGGTTATCTCTTCCGGCGACATCCAGCTCACTTCGCTGACTTCATCTTCCTGGAGTGCGAATGGGCCGTGGGAGACGCAGCTGAACAGCCCTCCCCATACGCGACAGTGGGAGTCTTCAAAATAGAACTGGCCGTGTTCTGCAAAAGGAACGCCCGCGATGCCCAGCTCTTCTTCGGCTTCACGACGTGCGGAATCAAGCAGTTGTTCATCCGATTGCACAACGCCACCGGCTGTCGCATCAAGCATGCCCGGCAGGTAATCTTTGTTCTCGGTGCGACGCTGCACCAGGATCTTACCCATGCCGTCGTGAACAACAATGTAGGTAGCCCGATGACGCAGGCCCTGCGCGCGCATTTGCTCACGGCTGGCTTGTGCTATCACTTCATTGTCTTCGTTGACAATGTCAACCCATTCCGTGCCACCAAACTCACTCTGTTCCACCATCGGAAACCTTCTCTATTGGGCGCTCTTACGGCGCGTTTAAGATCTTACCAGCGGTAAGTTACGGGGTAATCTCTACCTGTGCAATAACCCTGTTGTTATTCAGTACGTGAACGGTCAGAACACCATCGTTCAGAATACCGTAGCTCGCATCAAAGCCCCCTTTCGGGATGCTCACTGAACCTGGGTTGAAAAAATAAAGCCCGTCGCGTTTTTGCGCCACGGGAAGATGAGTATGACCGAAAACCAGCACATCATGTGGTGCTAAAGGTGGCAAATTTTCGGGATTGAAAAGATGCCCGTGGGTGACAAAAAGCCGTTGCTGCTCCAGCAGAATCTGCATATAGGGCGCGGTAATCGGAAATTTCAGCAGCATCTGGTCAACTTCACTGTCGCAATTCCCGCGAACCGCGATGATGTTATCCGCAACGCTATTAAGTAAATCTGCAACTGCAGCAGGATTGTACCCTTCCGGCAGCGCGTTACGCGGGCCGTGGTTGAGCAAATCGCCCACCAGCACAAGCCACTGTGCGCCGCTTCCCGCAAATGTTTCCAGCACCTTTTCAGTGGCCGGTAATGAACCGTGAAGATCTGAGGCAAACATCAGCTTCATAAACCCACACCTCTTTTAATGGTAAGTGGCTCAATGATAGCGAACAAAGCCTTCGGGATCAGCCCGAACGTTTTGCCGAACGGGCAATGAAGCGCTGCACCGAGGCTCGTTGCCACTGAAAGGCCGCATACTCCTGCAAGCGTTCTGGCACCGCATCGCCGTTAAGCACCAGACGATTAAGCATCAGCGCAACATCAGTATCGGCAATCGACCACTCGCCAAACAGATTCTGCTGGCCAACCGGCAAAAAGGACTCTACCGTGGCAAAAAGCTTCTCCGCGGCCTTTTCCCCCGCCGCGGTCAGCGCTGGTTTTTTCACGCCGCCAAACACCACATCCGTCGAACGCTCTTCGCGGATCGGCATTAAATCGCTGCGTATCCAGGCCTGAATCTGGCGGGCCCGGGCGCGCTTCTCAATTTCAACGGGATAAATGCGCTCCCAGGTTGGCGGCGCAAAGCGCTCTTCCAGATACTCGGTAATGGCGGAGGATTCGCTCAGTATAAAATCGTCTACCGCAAGCAGCGGCACGCGACGCGTGAAGTCATAGCCTTTCCAGCCAGGCTGTAGCTGCTGTCCGGCGGCGAGATCGACGGTTTCAGTCGTAAAATTCAGGCCCTTCTCTTTTAGGGCGACATAGACGGACAGCACATAGGGGCTGAAAAAGTTAGCATCTGACCAAAGGGTAATTACAGGCTGGCTCATGGTGATCCTCGTCATTCATCGCATCCGAGTTCTGAACATATAGCGAAAACGGAGGCCTGTCACCTGAGCAAACCTCAACATTGAGCGCCCGTCTCACGTCACAGGACCTATACTGCAAAAGTTTCCCGAAAACACTTATCAGAGGCTGTTTATGATCGATCTCTTTTATGCGCCAACGCCCAACGGGCACAAAATCACGCTGTTTCTGGAAGAGGCAGGGCTTGAGTACAACATTCACCGCATTGATATTGGCAAAGGGGACCAGTTCAGACCAGACTTCCTCGCTATTTCGCCAAACAACAAAATTCCCGCAATCGTCGACCATCTGCCCGCTGACGGCAGCGGCCCGCTAAGCGTTTTTGAATCCGGTGAGATCCTGCTTTATCTGGCAGAGAAGACAAATTTACTGCTCAGTAAAGATTTGCGCGAACGCACCCACACCCTGCAATGGCTATTCTGGCAGGTTGGCGGATTTGGCCCGATGCTCGGGCAGAATCATCACTTTAACCACTTTGCGCCGCAGTCGGTGCCTTACGCAATCGAACGCTACCAGGTGGAAACACAGCGCCTGTACGGCGTGCTGAACAAGCAGCTGGAGAAAACGCCGTGGCTTGGCGGACAGGAATACAGCATTGCGGATATCGCCACCTACCCGTGGGTGGTCTCTTTTGAACGCCAGCGCATTAACCTTGCGACCTACCCTGCGGTAAAAAACTGGTTTGAAAGAATTCGCTCCCGACCGGCGACAGAACGCGCTTACAAACAGGCTGAAAACGGCTGATCCGACGTGTCAAAATCTTCCCGCCGTGGTGTAATCTGTGGCGGGAAGCAACACACGGAGAAAACCTGCAATGTCATCCCCTCAGCCAGACGCCATTATTCGTATTAAAAACCTACGCCTGCGCACCTTCATTGGCATCAAGGAAGAAGAGATCGCCAACCGTCAGGATATCGTCGTCAACGTCGCCATTCACTACCCGGCGGATAAAGCGCGCGCCAGCGAAGATATCAACGACGCCCTGAACTACCGCACTATTACCAAGCAAATCATCCAGCTGGTCGAGAACAACCGTTTCTCGCTGCTGGAAAAATTAACTCAGGATGTGCTCGATATCGCATGTGACCATCCGTGGGTGTCTTATGCTGAAGTAGAGATCGATAAACTTCACGCGCTGCGCTACGCCGACTCGGTCTCCATGACCATGAGCTGGCGGCGATAAGCGTAGCCTTCAGGAGACGCGCATGCAGATACTCATTACCGGTGGCACCGGGCTGATTGGCAGCCACCTGGTTCCTCGCCTGCTGGAAACCGGCCACGAAGTCACGCTGGTGACACGCGACCCGGACAAAGCCCGCGGCCACTTCGATCGGCGCGTGGTGCTGTGGAAAGGACTGAACGAGCATGAAAACCTTGATGGATTCGATGCGGTGATAAACCTTGCGGGCGAGCCAATCGCCGACAAGCGCTGGACAGAAAGCCAGAAACAGCGCCTGTGTCAGAGCCGCTGGCAAATCACCGAGCGCCTGGTGGAGATGTTCAAAGCGAGCAGCACGCCGCCGTCTGTCCTGATATCCGGTTCTGCTGCGGGCTACTACGGGGATTTGGGCGAGGTTGTCGTCACCGAAGACGAACCACCGCACAACGAATTTACCCACAAGCTCTGCGCCCGCTGGGAGCAAATCGCCTGTGGCGCGCAAAGCGATAATACTCGCGTTTGCCTGCTGCGCACCGGCGTCGTTCTGGCCCCGAAAGGCGGCATCCTGGCGAAGCTGCTACCGATCTTCCGTTTAGGTCTGGGTGGTCCGATAGGTTCAGGCCGTCAGTATCTCGCGTGGATCCATATCGACGATATGATCAACGGCATCCTCTGGCTGCTGAACAACGACCTGCGCGGCCCGTTCAACATGGTCTCGCCCTACCCCGTACGCAACGAACAGTTCTCCCACGCGCTCGGCCACGCTCTGAGCCGCCCGGCGTTTATGCGAGCGCCAGCCACAGCAGTGAAGCTGATGATGGGCGAATCGTCGGTATTAGTGCTAGGTGGGCAGCGAGCGCTGCCGAAACGGCTGGAAGAATCCGGCTTCGGCTTCCGCTATTTTGACCTGGAAGAAGCGCTGGCGGATGTGGTTCGCTAGTCGGTAAACGGTGGATGGCGCATGCGCTTATCCACCCTACAAATTCATCCTTCGTAGGTCGGGTAAGCGCAAGCGCCTCCCGACAAAGCCCTCTGACAATTACTTCAGCGATCCAGAAAGAAACTGCTGCAAACGAGCGCTCTTAGGGTTGCCGAACAGCTCGTCCGGTGCGCCCTCTTCTTCAATGCGGCCCTGATGCAGGAAGATGACGTGGCTTGAAACGTGACGGGCGAAGTCCATCTCGTGCGTGACCACCACCATCGTTTTCCCCTCTTCGGCAAGCTGCTGCATGATACGCAGCACTTCACCCACCAGTTCCGGATCCAGCGCGGACGTTGGCTCATCGAACAGTAAAACCTCCGGCTCCATAGCCAGCGCGCGGGCAATAGAGACGCGCTGCTGCTGACCGCCGGACAGATGCACCGGGTATTTTGCCTGCTGGCGCTCGTCAATGCCCACCTTGGCGAGATATTTCAGAGCACGCTCTTTCGATTCCTGTTTACTTAAGCCCAGCACCTGAATCGGCGCTTCCATAACGTTTTCCAGCACCGTCATGTGGCTCCACAAGTTGAAGTGCTGAAACACCATCGTCAGGCGGGTACGCAGCAGGCGCAGCTGGTTTTTATCCGCCACCTTCAGCTGCCCGTCTTTGTCGCGCACCAGGTTGATGTTCTGGTTGCTGACCACAATCGTGCCTTCGCTCGGTTTTTCGAGGAAGTTAATGCAGCGCAAAAACGTACTTTTCCCGGAACCGGACGACCCGATGATGCTGATCACATCCCCGGCGTTAGCCCGCAAAGAAACCCCTTTCAGCACTTCATGTTCGCCGTAGCGTTTGTGTAAATCAGTAACGTTTAATTTATTATCAGCCATGGGAAATCACTCAATGCGTAGAGCTGGGTTTAACATGCTGCATAAAACGCTGCTCGGCTTTGCGGAACAGGCTAATCAACACGTAAGAGATAATCAGATACAGCACCGCCGCGATGCCAAAGGCCGTAAACGGCTGGTAGGTGGCGGAGTTAATATCTCGGGCAATTTTCAGCAGATCCGGCACGGTGGCGGTGAAGGCCAGCGCGGTAGAGTGCAGCATTAAAATCACCTCGTTGCTGTACGCCGGCAGCGCAATACGCAGGGCGGACGGCAGAATAATACAGCGATACATTTTTACCTGCGAGAAGCCGTAGGCCCGCGCGGCTTCGATTTCACCGTGCGGCACAGAGCGAATCGCCCCGGCGAAAATCTCGGTGGTATAGGCGCAGGTGTTCAACGTCAGCGCCAGCACGGTACAGTTCAGCCCGCTGCGGAAGAACTCGTTCAGCAGCACGGTCCCCTTAACCACTTCCAGCGTATACATCCCGGAATAGAACACCAGCAGCTGCACATACAGCGGCGTGCCGCGGAAAATATAGGTGAACAGCCAGATGGGGAAAGCGATGAACTTATTGCTGGAGACGCGCCCGATGGCCAAAAACAGCGCCAGAATCCCGCCCATGATAACCGAAGAAATCAGCAGCCACAGGGTGATCGCCACGCCGGTAAAGCGGTAGCCGTCGGTCCACAGCAGGGATTTCCAGTATTCCTGTAGGATATCAATCATAGCTCAGCCCTCTTCACGCCAACCGAATAGCGACGCTCAAGCCAGAGCAGCACACCGTTGGAGAGGGTAGTGAAGACCAGATAGATAATCCCGGCGACAATGGCGAAATAGAACGGCTGCCAGGTGCTTTTACCGGCAAGCTGCGTGGCTTTCACCACATCTTCCAGACCTAGCAGGGAAACCAGCGCGGTTGCTTTCAGGATAACCTGCCAGTTATTGCCGATACCGGGCAGCGCGTAGCGCATCATGGCCGGGAACAAAATGCGACGAAAGGTTTGCGAACGGGTAAAACCAAAGGCGGTTGCGGCTTCGATATGCCCTCCTGGCACAGCGAGGAAGGCACCGCGGAAGGTTTCGGTAAAATAGGCCCCGTAGATAAAGCCGAGGGTGATAATACCGGCCACCATCGGGTCGATATCAAACTGCCCCACGCCCAGCGCATCCGTTATGCTGTTTAACAGCATTTGCAGACCGTAAAAAATCAGCAGCATCAGAACCAGATCCGGTACGCCACGAATCAGCGTGGTATACCCTTCAAACAGCAGCGCTAACGGTCGGCTTTTGGAGAGCTTAGCGCCTGCTCCGGCCAGCCCAATCACGACAGAAAGGACAACCGAGCTTAACGCCAGCTCCAGGGTAACCAACGCCCCTTTGAAAATCACTTCAGAAAAGCCATACAGCATGGTGCGTATCCTGTCGTCAGTGTCTGCACAAACCGGGCCAGCCGTTACGGGACAGGCCCAACCACCGGTGACTGTTAACCACCATAAACATCAAAATCGAAGTACTTCTTCGCCAGCTTGTCGTAGGAACCATCTTTACGCATTTCAGCAAACGCTTTGTTCAGCGCCTGGCGCAGCTCGGTATCTTCTTTACGCAGGCCCATGCCGGTCCCGACGCCAAACAGCTTGTTATCTTTAATGGACGGGCCACCAAACTGATAATCTTTGCCGACTGGTTGTTTCAGGAAGCCTTCGCTGGCCGCTACTTCGTCCTGGAAGGCCGCATCGATACGTCCCGCCGTCAGGTCAGCGTAAATAGAGTCCTGGCCCTGGTAGGAAACAATCTCGATGCCTTTTGGCGCCCAGTGCTCGTTACCGTAGGTTTCCTGAGTGGTGCCCTGCAGGACGCCCACGCGTTTACCCTTCAGGGAAGCGAGCGTTGGCTGAATAGGTGAACCTTTAGCCACGACGAGGCGGGAGTTTGCCGCATACAACTTGTCGGTAAAGGCGATTTCCTGCTGGCGTTTTTCTGTAATGGAAAGCGACGACATAATCACGTCGATTTTTTTCGCTTTCAAAGAAGGGATCAGTGCATCTAATGGGTTCTCAACGAACGTACATTTGGTTTCGATGCGTTTGCAGAGTTCTTTGGCCAGATCGATATCAAAGCCCACTAATTCACCCTGAGCGTTCTTGGATTCGAACGGGGCATAGGTGGGATCGGTACCGATACGCACATTTTTCGGAATGGCGGCGAATGCTGTGGAAACACTGGAGAATGCCAGCACCAGTGAAAGGGACAACACCAACTTTTTCATAATTATCCTCATAGACTGTCTTTTAGCGCTAATGCCGGTTCATGGCTAATTAAGAAGGATAAAAGTGCACCAAAAAAGGGCAGCCAGCCTGGCCGCCATCTGCATTTTTATCCAGCCCGGTTAAGAATATATTCAAAACCGGGCCACAGACTACGGGAAAACCTTAATCACCGTAAACATTAAAATCGAAGTACTTTTTGGCAAACTTGTCATAAGTCCCGTCTTTACGCATCTCTGCCAGGGCTTTGTCGAACGCCGCTTTCAGCTCAGTATCGCTTTTACGCATGCCGATCCCGGTACCATCACCAAAGTACTGTTTGTTCTTCACGGACGGACCAGCGAAGGCAAATGCTTTTCCGGCAGGCTGTTTGAGGAAGCCTTCGCTCGCGGCGACTTCATCCTGGAACGCTGCATCCAGACGGCCCGCAGCCAGATCAGAGTAAATCAGATCCTGGTTAGCATAGGCGACAACATCGATGCCTTTCGGACGCCATTCAGCATTAGCAAACGCTTCCTGTGTGGAGCCTTGCAGAACGCCTACGTGCTTGCCTTTCAGTGAGTCCAGAGTTGGTTTAATGGGTGAACCAGTGCTCGCGATCAGGCGGGAGTCAGCCGCATAGAGTTTGTCGGAGAAAGCGATCTCCTGCTGGCGTTTCTCAGTAATAGACAGGGAGGAGATAATGGCGTCGATTTTTTTCGCTTTCAAAGAAGGGATCAGCGAGTCGAAGTCGCTGCCCACCCAGGTACATTTGGTGTTAACGCGTTTGCACAGTTCGTTACCGAGGTCGATATCAAAACCGACAAACTGCCCTTTCGCATCTTTAGAAGAGAAGGGTGCATAGGTGGCGTCCGTACCAATACGAACGTTCTGCGGAATTGCTGCGTAAACGGTGCTGGTCAGACCGAGCAGCAAAGACAGAGCGAGAACCTGCTTCTTCATACATAACCCTCAAGTTGACTCTTATTATGGTGTCGTGTTGTGTGGTGTGGTGTAGCAGACGAGGAGTTGCACTTCTTGTGCCACTTCTTTGTGCGTGAAAGAAAGTGCGCAATTTTATGTTAAAAAAACGTTGCAACTCTGTCGTCTGGTTGAAAGATAGCAGCTATGGCGATGGGACAAAACGTTTACGGAGTAAACGGCGGACTAAATTGCAGAAAAGCGATCGGGGTTACAAAATCGCCCCACATTGATGCAGGCGATTTTGTGATGCACCGCGCTGGTGCAGTGAATCAGGCTCCCTGCCAGCGCTGGAAGAGATCCTCGGGCAGCTCGATGTCAAACTGATCGATAACGCGGTTGACCGTCTGATTGATAACGTCATCCAGCGTCTGCGGGCGGTGGTAGAACGCGGGCACCGGCGGCATGATCATCGCGCCCAGTTCAGCGGCCTGGGTCATTAAGCGAAGATGCCCAAGGTGCAGAGGGGTTTCACGGACGCACAGCACCAGCGGACGGCGCTCTTTGAGGACTACGTCGGCGGCGCGCGTCAGCAGACCGTCTGTATAGCTGTGAACGATGCCTGAAAGCGTTTTGATCGAGCAAGGCAGGACAACCATGCCTTGAGTCTTAAAAGAGCCTGAGGAGATGTTTGCGGCGATATCACGCGCATCATGAACGACATCGGCCAGCGCCTGAACGTCGCGCAGGGATAAATCCGTTTCTAAAGTGAGGGTCTGGCGGGCAGCGTTGCTCATGATGAGATGGGTTTCCACCTCAGGTATCTGTTGCAGCACCTGAAGCAGTCGCACTCCGTAGATTGCGCCGCTGGCACCTGAAATTCCAACAATTAACCGTTTCATGCGTTTGCCCATCAAGTTCATTTGGGCTGACTTTGCCGCATGTCTTGCTCGTCGTCAACTTCTACATAAATGATAGAAATGACAGGAATGATATAAATGATATAAATGATATAAATGATATAAATGATATAAATGATATAAATTAATTTATCAGCAAAATATAATATCCATAAACCATTCACCATTAAATATAAATGTCCAAAAAAGCGTTCACAACAAAACGCCCCATCGTGTAGTTTATTCTCTTCCATTCATTTAAATATGCAACATTACTATTTCAACAATTAACTTAACTGAGGTTAACAATGTTTAATTCAAACACATCAGACCCGAAAAACACGTTAATATGGAATAATAAATCAGCTCTGTCATGGGAATCTGAGGCTTACCCCATTGGTAATGGACGTTTGGGTGCCATGCTTTTTTCGGATCCATTTATCGATAGAGTACAATTTAATGAAAATAGCCTATGGTCAGGAAAGAACAATTTTGATAGTCCGACGTATGACACTTCAGGTTCTCAATTCGGATCTTATAAAAACTTTGGAGATATTGAAGTTAACTTCTCTAACAGTCCAGAAGTGAAATATATCAATCCGCATGGTAGCATGTCCAGTAGCGAGGGGGTAGCCCAATCTATTGACAATAACATAAGAACCAAATGGTGTATTGCCAACCCTGCCGACTCAGTTATTTGGCAAGTCAAATTACCTGAAATGAAATGTATTAACTCCTATACATTAACCAGCGCAAATGATTGCCCAGAGCGGGATCCACGTCAATGGGTGTTAAGCGGTTCAAATGATGGAGTAACGTGGACGGAACTGGACCGACAAAATTTATCAGCACCATTTGAATCCCGTTATATGAGTAAAGTTTTTAGTTTTACAAACAATCTTTCCTGGCTCTACTATCGTCTGACATTTATCCCTATATCAGGCGTAACACATTTCCAGATAGGAGAAATATCGCTAAGCGATACGCCGTTGACCAACAAAAGCATAGCCTGGCTTACTTCGCCGAGTGGGCATGCACAAGGCACAACTACGTTTGGGGAGACCATCAATCAAACCTGCGATAACAATGATAAAACCAAATGGTGTGTGGAAACATCAAATACCCCTGTTGTCTGGCAGGTCCATTTGCAAGCAGCCACAGCATTAACAAGCTATGAATTAACCAGTGCCAATGACAGACCCGAACGAGATCCACGCCAATGGGTGTTAAGTGCATCCGTCGACGGTGACAATTGGGAAACCCTGGATACCCAATTATTGAACGCTTCATTTGAACATCGTTATCAAACCAAAACTTTTGCTATCGATAATAAAAAGCAATGGTTTTATTTCCGTTTGACGTTTTCTAATCCTCAAAATGCAACTCACTTCCAGGTCAGCGGAATTAATCTGATAAATGACAATTGGGATCTGGTTTCATCCGCAATTCCCATTTCAGAATATTGCCGCCAGATTGATATGGATAGCGGCATTCACAGCACTTACTTCGGAATTGGTTCGAGCCAGGTCAAGCGAGAAAGTTTTGCCAGCAGCGCTGACGATATTATTATTTTGCGCTATACCGCTAACACAAAAGGTCTGTTTAATGGAAAAATATCTTTAACTTCGGGACAAACAGCAAAAACCAGTACGCCCCAGCCAAACTGGCTACTATTTTCTGGTAGTCTGGAAAATGGATTATTGTACGCTGCTGGCATTTATGCAGCGTGTGAGGGTGGTGAAACTCGCTCCGAAAATAATCAATTGCTTTTTACGGATTGCGATGCAATAACACTCTTTGTCGATGCCAGAACAAACTATCTTGCTGACTATACTAAAGGGTGGCGCAGTCAACATAATCCCCAGGCTATTATGGAAGCTAACATACTTAAAGCCGAGGCCTTGAGTTATGACGCATTAAAGAGTCAGCATATAAAACAATTCTCGTCATTGATGGCGCGAGTTTCAGTTGCCTGGGGTACAAGTGACGAAGCACTCATCGCTTTACCGACCGAAAAAAGATTATCTCTTTACGGGGTAACAAAAGCCGATCCAACACTTGAACAAACCCTCTTCAACTTTGGTCGTTATTTGCTCATCAGTGCCTCCCGCCCAGATGGATTACCAGCAAATTTGCAGGGATTATGGAATAACTCTAATACGCCTGCCTGGGCAAGTGATTATCACAACAATATCAATATACAGATGAACTATTGGCTTGCTGAAGTCACGAATCTCTCCGAGTGTCATCAACCGTTAATTGATTTCGTCGTTAACAATCTCGAGCCCTGTCGCCAGGCGACACAGAAACAGTTTGGCGCCAGCCAACCAGGCTGGACGGCAAGAACATCACAGAATATTTTTGGCGGCAATGCCTGGGACTGGAACATGGTTGCGAGCGCCTGGTATATGCAACATCTGTGGGAGCACTTTGCCTTCACTCAGGATAAAACCTGGTTGGCAGAAACCGCCTATCCCATAATCAAAGAGGTATGCCAATTCTGGGAAAAACGACTAAAACGAAGAGCTGACGGTAAACTTGTCTCACCAAACGGTTGGTCTCCTGAACACGGACCTGTTGAGGATGGGGTTATGTACGATCAGCAAATAATTTGGGATTTATTCCAGAATTACATCGATGCTGAAAATTGCCTGAACCTTGATTCAGCCTACCAAGACACCGTGAGAAGTTTGCAAAGCTCATTAGCTCCAAACCTCATAGGGTCCTGGAGTCAACTCCAGGAATGGCAGGAAGACAGAGACAGTGTTAACGATACGCATCGCCATACATCGCATCTCTTTGCTGTTTATCCTGGACGCCAAATTTCACCTGACACAAATAAAGCCTTTGCAGATGCTGCACTGGTATCCCTAAAAGCTCGCTGTAGTGAAAAGGACGGACAACCTTTCACCGCAGCCACTGTCGTCGGTGATAGCCGTCGTTCATGGACATGGCCATGGCGCACAGCGCTATTCGCAAGATTGAAGGAGGGTGATCGAGCACTGATTATGCTTCAGGGGCTATTATCATATAACCTGCTGAGTAACCTTTTTGCCAACCATCCTCCTTTCCAGATTGACGGCAACTACGGAATAACAGCTGCGGTGAGTGAAATGCTGCTTCAGAGCCATCAAGGCGTCATTGAATTACTCCCAGCCTTACCTGAAAACTGGCGAGCCAAAGGTTACTTTACCGGGCTTAGGGCTCGAGGTGGCTATACAGTAAGCTGCCAATGGGTCAGTGGCAAAGTGACAGAATACTCCATTGTGGCGGATAGCGGTGTCAAAGGAAGCAGTGTGACACTGATGGTCAACGGTGAGAGAAAAATAATAATACCGAACTGATCAGTCTTGTTGAGCCGGGTATCCCCGGCTCAATTAGAATCACCCTTCGTTGTGCATCTCTAAGTTTTCCACTTCGTTCTGACGCAGCAGCGCTTTCGAGTCGTCATTACGTAAGGATTCGAGATACTCAAGGTATTGCTGGTCAACGTCTTTGGTGACGTACACGCCGTTGAAAACGGAGCACTCAAACTGGGTGATGTCCGGATTTTCCACGCGCACCGCTTCAATCAGATCGTTCAGATCCTGGAAGATAAGTCCGTCCGCGCCGATTATCTGGCGGATTTCATCGACTTCACGACCATGGGCAATCAGCTCGTTGGCGCTTGGCATATCGATACCGTAAACGTTCGGGAAACGAATTTCCGGTGCCGCAGAGGCCAGATAGACCTTCTTCGCACCCGCTTCGCGAGCCATCTCGATAATTTGCTCGGAGGTCGTCCCACGCACGATAGAGTCATCCACCAGCAGCACGTTCTTATCGCGGAACTCAGCGCGGTTAGCGTTCAGTTTACGACGCACCGACTTACGACGCAGGTGCTGGCCTGGCATGATAAACGTGCGGCCAACGTAGCGGTTTTTCACGAAGCCCTGGCGATACGGCTTGTCGAGAATACGGGCGATTTCCAGCGCGATATCGCAGGAGGTTTCCGGGATCGGAATCACCACGTCGATATCCAGGTCTTCCCATTCGCGGGCAATTTTTTCACCGAGTTTTTTCCCCATCTCAACGCGAGCGCTGTAGACGGAGATTTTATCGATGAAAGAGTCCGGACGCGCAAAATAAACGTACTCGAACAGGCACGGGTTGCTGGTGGGATTATCCGCACACTGGCGGGTAAACAGCTGGCCCTTTTCGGTGATATACACCGCTTCGCCCGGGGCAATATCACGCAGGAACTCGAAGCCGAGGGTATCAAGCGCCACGCTCTCGGAAGCAACCATATATTCGGTGCGCCCGTCGCCCAGTTCGCGTTTGCCCATCACCAGCGGACGGATGCCGTTTGGATCGCGAAACGCGACCATGCCGTGGCCGATAATCATTGCCACACAGGCGTAGGCGCCGCGGATCTGACGGTTCGTCGCCGCCACGGCAGCAAAAATGTTATCGGCTTCCAGCGGATAATTACGGAAGTTATCCAGCTCGCTGGCAAAGATATTGAGCAGAATTTCAGAATCTGAGGTGGTGTTAATGTGACGGCGTTTCTCTTCGAACAGCTTTTTGCGCAGTTCGTGGGCGTTGGTCAGATTACCGTTGTGCGCCAGAGTAATACCGTACGGGGAGTTAACATAGAACGGCTGTGCTTCGGAGGCGCTGGAGCTGCCAGCGGTCGGATAGCGGACATGGCCAATACCCATGTTGCCCTGCATACGTTGCATGTGGCGGGCTTCAAATACATCACTCACCAGGCCGTTCGCTTTACGCAGACGGAAGCAGTTTAAAGCATCAATGGTGACGATGCCTGCGGCATCCTGGCCACGGTGCTGAAGCACCGTTAACGCGTCATAAATCGACTGGTTGACCGGCATAAAACCGGCGATACCGACAATACCGCACATGTTGTCTTTTCCTCATTAAGCCACACCCCCCACCTTATGGCCGGGGCAAGAAACTTGACGAGCTTTGCAGATAGTCAAAGAACCATCTGATGATGAAACTGAATTGTGGGATAAGCTGCGACTTTTGCCAGTCTTCGCTCTTTGAAAAGCCGGTGAAGGTATCAAGAAAAAACAGAATGGCGGCGACAATCAGGGCACCACGCAGAGCGCCAAAACAGATCCCCAACACCCTGTCTGTACCCGACAGGCCGGTTTTCTCTACCAGCGCGCCAATCACATAATTGACAATCGCGCCGACGATGAGCGTCGCGATAAACAGTATCGCGATAGCAATCCCATTACGTACCAGTTCGTCTTCAAAGCCAGTGAACCAGACCGAAAGGTAAGTGTAGTAGTGACTGGCAACAAAGAAGGCTACCCCCCATGTCACCAGCGATAACGCTTCGCGGACGAAGCCACGAATCACACTAATCAGAGCCGAAAAGCCGATAACAGCAATAATGGCGTAATCAATCCATACCATGCGCAAATCTCGCGTCAAATGGCCCTGTCGTCCAGTTCGGGGCGCATTCTAACAGAAAAAGAAAACGTTTGCGTAGGGATTTCCTTCCCCCGCGTAAATAAATAATGGCGTTGAAAAAGTCATCAACGCCATTGGAGTTTTGCCTCGCAGCCGCCCGTTTGAGCCCGTATCGTAGGGTGGATAAGCGCCAGCGCCATCCACCACCAGGCTCGTTCACGGCGTGCTTAACGAACCGAGTAGTTCATCACCACGCCTTTCAGCCCGGAGATCGAATTCAGCTCGCCAAGCGAGGACTTCAGCTTGTCTTTCGACGCATCCGGCCCGACCAGAATACGGGTAATTTTACCCGCCACAGGCGTTGACGGAGAGGTGTAAACCCGGAATCCGGCGCTACGCAGTTTACCAACGATTTCATTCACTTTGTCGGCATTTTTGAGCGCACCAAGCTGCACGACATAGGCTTTGCCGGTCGGTGCCGCTGGCTGGTCGTCCTGTTTAGCTGGTTTGTCTGTCTTCGGCGGTTGCTCACTGCCCATCGACAGCCGCTCTTCGGTTTGATCGACCGCCGGCTTGCTTTGTGGCTTAGGCTTTGGCTTTTCAGCTACGGGTTTTGGCTGCGGTGGTTTCTCACGGGTGACGGGCACTTCGTCAATATCCGCACCAGCTTCACCCGGTAGCGTCGCCGTCTCAAGCCCTGGGGCAAAAGCGTTACCCGCCCTGACCTCTTCTGCGGCCCCTTCCGGCGGCTGCGAAGGCAGTGCCTGGGTCGCTGCAGGCAGCATGTCCGGCTCGTCCGTGTCCCCTGGTTTTGGCACCAGAGGGATGGCAGCAAACTCATCCTGATAATGTTTTTTCTGCCCGTCGAGCAGGCCCGGAAGAATAATCACTCCCATTGCGACCAGAATAATGGTCCCGACTAATCGGTTTTGAAACTTACTCGCCACCTTTTCTCCCCGCTTCCAGCGCTTCCATTACGTGGGCTACCGTGTGGAACGACCCACACACCAGCACGGTGTCATCTGCCCCGGCAGTGGCCATTGCTGCCTGCCAGGCTTCAGCCACGCTGTCATAGACTGCGCCCGCCTGAAGATGTTCCACCAGCTGTTCTGCGGTCGCGCCGCGTGGCCCTTCCAGTGGTGCACAATACCAGCTATCGACCTGACCCGCCAAACACGCCAGCGTGCCCGCGATGTCTTTATCGTGCAACATGCCGATTACCGCCAGTACACGCCCCTGTTTTGGCAGCTGTGTCAGACGCTCTGCCAGGTAAGCGGCTGCATGAGGGTTATGCGCAACGTCCAGAATCACACGTGGGGACTGGGAGATAATCTGGAAGCGCCCCGGTAACGTGGCCTCTTTTAACCCCTGGCGAATCGCCGTTTCGCTAACGTCCAGCCAGCTGGCCCGCAGGGCTGCAAGTGCGGTTGCCGCATTGGGCTGTGGCACCAGCGGCAGCGGCAAATCAGTAAGTTCACCCTTGCCGTCCTTAAAGCTCCAGCTTTCCGCTTCCACGCTATATGACCAGTCCACACCGCGACGCAACAGCTGCGCCCCCTTCTCCACCGCGACATCAGCAATACTTTGTGGCATATCCGGCTCACCAACAATGGCCGGTTTTTCGCCACGGAAGACGCCGGCCTTTTCGCGCCCAATACTTTCACGATCCGGCCCGAGCCAGTCGGTATGATCAAGCGCAATACTGGTCACTACGGCCACATCAGCATCAACAATATTGGTGGCATCCAGACGCCCCCCCAGACCAACTTCAAGGATCACCACGTCCACGTTTAGCTGTTTGAACAGCAACAGCGCCGACAGCGTGCTGTATTCGAAGTAGGTCAGTGAAGTTTCGCCGCGCGCGGCTTCTATTTCGGCAAACGCCGCCGTGTGGTATGCCTCGTCCAGCTCTTCATTCTGAATACGCACGCGCTCGGTATAGCGCACCAGATGAGGCGAGCTGTAAACACCTACGCTGTAGCCCGCAGCCATCAACACCATTTCCAGCGTCCGGCAGGTGGTGCCTTTGCCGTTGGTGCCGGCGACGGTAAAGATGGTGGGGGCCGGTTTCAGTACGTCGAGCGCCGCCGCCACTTTCTGAACGCGGGCAAGGCCCAGCTCAATGGCCGTGGAGTGGAGATTTTCAAGATAGCAAAGCCACGTGGCCAGAGGCGACGTGGCTTGAGGAGTGTGATGTTTTTCCATGATGCCCACGCTTCGGTTCAAGAAAAAAGGCAGTTCCGCGAGCGGCCCTGCCTTTATTGACTATCAGGCCTCTTGACCTTGTTCCGGCGCTGGCGGAACCACAATAGGTTCACGCGGCGCTTCCGGGTTTGGTGCCGGCAGATTCATAAATTTAGCCAGCACGCGCGCCAGCTTCAGGCGCAGCTCCGGACGACGGACGATCATGTCGATGGCGCCCTTTTCGATCAGGAATTCACTGCGCTGGAAGCCCGGCGGCAGTTTTTCACGCACGGTCTGCTCAATAACGCGAGGCCCGGCAAAGCCGATCAGCGCTTTTGGCTCGGCGATGTTCAGGTCACCCAGCATTGCAAAGCTTGCGGAGACGCCGCCCATGGTCGGGTCAGTCAGCACAGAGATGTACGGCAGACCGCGCTCCTGCATCTTCGCCAGCGCAGCGCTGGTTTTTGCCATCTGCATCAGCGACATCAGCGCTTCCTGCATACGAGCACCGCCGGAGGCGGAGAAACAGATCATCGGGCAGTTATCTTCCAGCGCCTGTTCAACGGCACGGACAAAACGAGCCCCCACAACAGAACCCATAGAACCGCCCATGAAAGCAAATTCAAAGGCCGCCGCGACAACAGGCATCCCGTGCAGGGTACCCTTCATGACCACCAGCGCGTCTTTCTCGCCGGTCTCTTTCTGGGCGCTTGCCAGACGATCCTTATACTTTTTCGAGTCTTTGAACTTCAGCACGTCTTTCGGCTCAAGTTCGCTGCCCAGCTCCACCATGGAGTCTTCGTCTAACAGACTGTGCAGACGCTCGCGCGCCGCCATACGCATGTGGTGATCGCACTTCGGGCAGACTTCCAGATTGCGTTCCAGCTCGGCGCGGTACAGGACCTGGCCGCAGCTGTCGCATTTCGTCCACACACCTTCAGGGATGCTCGCCTTACGGGTGGGGGTGATGTTATTACTCTTGAGAATTCGTTCAATCCAGCTCATTGATGACCTTTCTGCTTGAACCTGGTCGATGCCAGTTTTTCTGTGGCGCTAACGCTGCCCCAGACCATAAATGGTGCTCATTAAAACATAACGGCCCGCGACTTTGGACAAAAAAGTGGTCGAACCGCTGTACGGAGTTATTTTTGCAGCCGTGCGGCGGCGCGTTTGTGGCGGATAATTTCGATGACGCCCGGCAGTACCGACAGCACGATAATCGCCACAATCAGCAACTTAAGGTTTTCCTGCACAATCGGCAAATCACCGAACAGGTAGCCCGCGTAGGTAAACAGCAGCACCCACAGCAGCGCTCCAACAACGTTATACATCGCAAAGTGGCGATAGGACATGTGTCCCATCCCCGCGACGAACGGTGCGAAGGTTCGCACAATTGGAACGAAGCGCGCGAGGATAATCGTTTTTCCGCCGTGACGCTCGTAAAAAGCGTGAGTTTTATCGAGATAGCTGCGGCGGAAGATCTTCGAGTCAGGGTTGCTGAACAGCTTTTCGCCAAACAGCCGACCAATAGTGTAGTTTACGGCGTCGCCAACAATGGCAGCAATCACCATTAACATCACCATCACATGGACATTCAGATCGTTGGTTGGCAGCGCGGCCAGCGCACCGGCAACAAACAGAAGCGAATCGCCCGGCAGGAACGGCGTGACCACCAGCCCCGTTTCGCAGAACAGGATGAGGAAAAGTATCGCGTATACCCAGACGCCATACTCTGCGACCAGCTCAGCCAGATGCACATCAATATGCAGAATAAAATCAATAATAAAGTGGATAAATTCCATCGTGACTTACCTTTACGACTGCTATGACTGCATCAGTCCGCTAAAAACAGAGGCCCCATCCGGGGAGTAGGTAACGCAAAATGTTCTGGATAATCTACCGACACCAGGTATAGCCCTTCCGCTTTGCCGGTGGCCGCAGCGAGCTTACGATCTTTCGCCACCAGTAGCTCTGCCATCCAGTTTTCAGCCTGGTTACCGCAGCCGATCTCCATCAGACTGCCGACAATGTTACGCACCATATGATGCACAAAGGCGTTGGCCTTGATATCCACCACCACGTAAGAGCCATAGCGGGTGACGGTGATGTGCATCAGGTTGCGCCACGGAGTGCGTGACTGGCACTGCACCGCGCGGAACGAGGTAAAATCGTTCTCGCCCAGCAGGCACTGCGCAGCACGATGCATCAGGTCGGCGTCAAGGGGGTGATAAAAATGCGTCACCCCCTGCCCCATCACCGCCGGGCGCAGCCGCTCGTTATAAATAACATAACGGTAGCGGCGCGCCGTGGCGCTGAATCGGGCGTGAAAATCGTCGGGCACAGCTTTAACCCAACGCACCGCGATGTCTCCAGGCAAATTCGCATTTACGCCCAGCGTCCAGGCCGCATCTTTCCTGTCCATGGTCGTTTCGAAGTGCACAACCTGACCTGTAGCGTGTACGCCCGCGTCGGTGCGTCCGGCGCAGAACACGTTGATCGGCTCGTTGGCGACTTTTGTCAGCGCCTTTTCCAGCTTCTCCTGCACGCTGCGCACTTCGTTCTGGCGCTGCCAGCCGTAATATTTACTGCCGTCGTACTCAATACCGAGCGCAATCTTGCGCTTCGGGCTTTCAACCAACTCGCCGGACATTAGTACATGTACTCCTGCACTAATTTTTCAGCCGTTTTCACCGCCATCAGCGCGCCGCCAAAGCGAACGTTGTCCGCAACGGACCAGAACTGGATCTGCTCAGGCATGCCGTAGTCGTTGTGTACGCAGCCAATGGAGAGATGCGCACTGCCGGAAGCATCAGAAACCTGAGTCGGATAGTCGCCCTCTTCGGACAGCTCCAGGTCGGCAACCTGGCCAAACGCATCGCGTGCTTCTTCTGCGGCCAGCGGACGCATGGCTTCAAAATTCACCATTTGCGCATGCCCGTAGAAGATAGGAGCCTGCACGTAGCTGACGGAGATCGGCAGGTTCTCATCCTGAAGAATTTTGCGAACTTCATTCACCAGGCGGCGCTCTTCGCGAACGCTGCCTTCCGCATCCGGCACCAGCGGCAGCATGTTGAACGCCAGCTGGCGGCCAAACAGATCGTTCTCTTCAATTGGCAAACCGTTTAGCAGGCGCGCGCTCTGTCCCGCCAAAGCGTCAACGGCAACTTTTCCACGTGCGGAAGCGGCCAGCAGGTTAGTTACCTGGATACGTGACAAACCACCCTGTTCGATCAGCGGTTTTAACGCTGTCAGCAGCTGGCTGGTCAGGCTGTCTGCAACCGCCACAAGATTACGATTACGGTATTCATCAAGCACGAACGGGTTCACGTCCGGCACCACCAGCGGCACATCCGGTTCGAGGGCGAACAGGCCGCTGGAGTCAATCACCAGGCAGCCCGCGTTGGTTGCTTCATCAACATACTGCGCGGAAGCTTCAGCGCCTGCGACGAAGAAGGCAAGTTGCACCTGAGTCCAGTCAAACTCGGCGACGTCCTGCACCATTACCGTTTTACCTTCAAAACGCAGATTTTCCCCGGCGCTTTCGCTACGGGCCAGGGCATACAGCTCACTAACCGGGAACTGGCGTTCAGCGAGCAGCTCAAAAACAGCTGCGCCAACGGCACCCGTGGCACCTAAAACGGCAATATTCCAGCCTTCAGACATGTTGGTTTACTCCAGACTTATAAAACAGCATCCCACCGGAGATGGCCGGTGGGACAAAAGAATTGGCTTAACGAGCGGTGTGAAAGACCGCGCTGAAGCCCAGTTTTTGCAGTGTTTGTGCCGCAGGTTCATCGTCACACTGAATAAAGAGTGACGACCATTCGCGGCGCTCTAAATAGTTTTTACGCAGCTTGTCGAATTCACCCGGCACAGCCGCGACTTTTCGCAGCGGCGCGTCATCGCGGCGCACATCATACACCAGATGAACCAGTCTTTTGAGTGTGGCTTGATCGAGCGGGCCGTGGAGCGTTATGCGGCCAAATTCCGGTGCCGGGAGCAGCGTATCCAGCGCGACCTGCTGCTGCTTGCCGATAAACTTGCTGAAGGCTTCAAACACCTGAGTCGTGCCTCGAGCTTTACCTTCCAGCGTGTAGCCTGCGATATGCGGCGTACCGATATCCACGAGATTCAGCAGATCGACATTCAGTTCCGGTTCCGGCTCCCAGACGTCCAGCACCACGCTGAGATCCTGCCCGCGTTGCAGACATTTCAGCAGCGCTGCGTTATCCACCACCGGGCCGCGACAAGCGTTGATCAGGATGGTGCCCGGCTTAAGGGCAGCAAGCAGCGTTTCATCAGCCAGGTGCAAAGATTTATACGGCCCGTCTTTAAACAGGGGCGTATGGAACGTCAGCACGTCGGCTTCGCGCACTAATGTGTCCAGCGGCTGGAAATTGCCTTCGTCGCCACGCTCAGCGCGAGGGGGATCGCAAAGCAGCGTGCGTACGCCATAGGCTTCCAGGCGAGCCTGTAAACGAGAACCCACGTTGCCCACGCCCACAATGCCGACCGTGCGGTCAGCCAGGGCAAAACCGTCGCGCTCAGCGAGCATCAGCAGCGAGGAGAAAACATACTCCACTACGGCAATGGCGTTACAGCCGGGTGCCGCAGAGAAAGCGATACCCGCGCGTTCCAGATACGCATCATCAACATGATCCGTCCCCGCCGTGGCGGTACCCACAAATTTGACAGATTTTCCGTCGAGCAAGTCAGCGTTCACTTTGGTGACGGAACGCACCATTAAAGCGTCAGCATCGGCCAGTTCGGAAACGGGAATGGGACGGCCCGGCACGGTGGTTACATCGCCCAGGCGACTAAACAATTCGCGGGCATAGGGCATATTTTCATCAACGAGAATTTTCACGTTCGCTACCTGTTTGTTAATCGTCGAGATTAAGCCCGATAGTGTGCCATAATCTGGCCTCCGGGCATAACGAACTACCTTGTAATGTTTTGTCGTTTTTCAGGTGAGATAAGGATCTAAAGCTATGCAGCCTATTCAGGGAGCCACGCCGCGCCCTCCGGGGGAACCCGCCCCTGCGCCATCCGTTGCTGGTGAGCAACCGCTCTCTTCCGTGCAGCGTACCGTACTGGAACGCCTGATCACACGTATCGTGGCCCTCAGCCAGCAGCAGAGCGCTGAACTATGGGCTGGCGTGAAGCACGATCTCGGCCTGAAGAACGAGGCCCCGCTGCTGTCGCGCCATTTTCCCGCGGCGGAACAAAACCTGAACCAGCGTCTGACCAGCGTGCAGACAACGCATGCCACACGTCAGATAGTCCATGAACTGAGCGAACTCCTGCCGCAGGGCAATAACCGCCAGGCCGTCAGCGACTATATCCGCCAGCAGTTTGGCCAGACGGCGCTGAGTCAGCTCACGCCGCAGCAGTTAAAAACCGTGCTCACGCTGCTGCAAAATAACCAGCTGGCGATTCCCCAGCCGCAGCAACGTCAGGCAACGGATCGTCCACTGCTGCCCGCCGAGCACAGCACTCTGAATCAGCAGGTCGCGAAGCTCACCGCCACAACCGGCGAGTCCGGCAAGCAGATCTGGCAGTCGATGCTGGAGCTAAGCGGCGTGAAAAGCGGCGAGCTGATCCCGGCCAGGCACTTTACGTTACTGACCACCTGGCTTCAGGCACGTATCTCACTGAGTCAGCATAGCTCACCTACTTTGCATACGATTCAGGCGGCGCTAAAACAGCCGCTGGAAGCAGACGAGTGGAAAGAGATGACCGACTATTCCCAGCAGCGTTTCCAGGCAACTCCGCAGGCGGTGCTGACCACCGCACAGGTGCAGGACATCCTCAACCAGGTCTTCCTGAAGCGCGCAGAGAAACAGCACGTTGGGCCAATAGAGACCCGCGATATCCAGCCGATTTACAACCCGTTCATCGCGCCGTTTATTGAACCGTTTAAGGCTGTCTCAGCACGGCCAGGGCTGGCATTTATCGCGCTGATTATCGTGATGCTGCTGATTTGGATGGTGGTGTAGCTCAACTTCATTTGGTGGATGACGCTGCGCTTATCCACCCTACGAACAGCCACCCGGCAATGGCTATCTGCGGAATGCGAGCAGCGTCACTACAATCCCCACTACCGCCGAAATCGCGCCGGCCAGGAACACCGATGGATAACCTAATGAGGTTGCCAGCAGGCCTGTCAGCGGCGCGGTAACACCGTATGAGATATCCTGGAACGCGGCGTAGCCGCCCAGCGCCGTGCCGCGAACCTGGGCCGGTACTCGCTTAACCACCTCAACGCCCAGCGCCGGGAAGATTAGCGAACAGCCGCTGCCGGTTAGCGCCGCGCCCAGCAGCGCAACCCAGGCGACCGGTGCCTGCCACAGCAGCAGTAAACCAACCGTTTCAATGACCAGCGAAACCAGCGCCACCCGCACGCCGCCGAAGCGGTCAGGCATCCAGCCGAACAGCACGCGCATCAGCACAAACGCCCCGCCAAATGCGGTCAGCGTAAACCCTGCCCACGCCCATCCTTTTGAAACAAAGTAGAGCGAAACAAAAGTCCCTATTACCGCAAAGCCCACGCCCTGCAGCGCCAGCCCGAGGCCCGGCTTCCAGATAAGCCCAATCACCGTCAGCATCGACGGGCGATCGCCTTTATGCGCAGGCACGGCATGCACGCGTCCGTTGAACAGCCACCCAAGCAGCGGTAAAACGATGGTGGAGATGCCCAGCGCGATGAAGCCCCACTGGCTGTTGAGCATCAGTCCCAGCGGCGCACCGGCCGCCAGCGCGCCGTAGATAGCCATGCCGTTCCACGACATCACCTTGCCGGAACGCGCCGGACCGACCAGCCCCATGCCCCACGTCAGCGTGCCGGTCAGCAGCTGGCTTTCACCAAAGCCGAGGATCAGACGCCCGACGACGAGTATCCCAAACTTGATGGTGTTATCCACCGGCAGCAGCGCCGCCAGCAGGTAGGCTACGCCCGCCAGCGCGCAGGCAAACATGCCCTGTAGCGCGGTGCGTTTTGCGCCCTGCTGATCGGCCAGGCGCCCCGCATAACCGCGCGTCAGCACCGTTGCCAGGAACTGAATACCCACGGCGACGCCCACCATCAGATTGCCGTAGCCCAGCTGATGGTGGACAAACAGCGGAATGACGGGCAGCGGCAGGCCGACTGTCATGTAGGTCAGGAAAACGGCAAAGGCAATTTTAAACAGGGATTTATCCGCCGACTTCGGCTTCTTAAAATGAGAATCAATCGTTGCAGACATGCTGCTTACTCCATTGACAGCAGAGTAAGGCGGGGAATTCGCCGCGCCTCTCTATCTGACAGGTCAGATTAAAGGTGCGTTGGATGACGTTAAACGCTTACGCATTATCATTTTGATAATGTTGAGGTCGGCATAGTGCCTTTAATCCCCCGGCGCGTCAACTTGTGTAAAGGCAAAAAAACGGGGCGCCAGAGGCACCCCGCTTACATGCTTAAGCGTTTGTTATGCGTCGATTTTACGCATCACCAGCGTGGCGTTGGTGCCACCGAAGCCGAAGCTGTTAGACATCACAGTATTCAGTTTCTTCTCTGTCGCTTCGGTCACGATGTTCAGGCCAACGGCCTTCTCGTCCAGCTGTTCAATGTTGATGCTTGGGGCGATAAAGCCGTGTTCGAGCATCAGCAGAGAGTAGATCGCTTCCTGTACGCCTGCGGCACCCAGAGAGTGGCCGGTCATCGCTTTGGTTGCGGACATAGACGGAGAGTTATCGCCGAAGACTTCACGAATTGCGCCCAGTTCTTTCACATCGCCAACCGGCGTGGAGGTCCCGTGGGTGTTCAGGTAGTCAATCGGGGTGTCAACGCCGTGCATTGCCATCTTCATGCAGCGCACTGCGCCTTCGCCTGATGGAGCAACCATGTCTGCGCCGTCGGACGTTGCGCCGTAGCCAACGATTTCAGCGTAGATGTGTGCGCCACGTGCCAGAGCGTGCTCCAGCTCTTCGACCACCACCATGCCGCCGCCGCCTGCGATAACAAAACCGTCACGGTCTGCATCATAAGTACGGGAAGCCTTGGTTGGGTCTTCGTTGTATTTGGTGGACAGCGCGCCCATGGCGTCAAACTCACAGGCCATTTCCCAGCACAGCTCTTCGCCGCCGCCGGCAAACACGATGTCCTGTTTGCCCAGCTGGATCTGCTCAACAGCGTTACCGATACAGTGTGCAGAAGTCGCACACGCGGAGCTGATGGAGTAGTTCACACCGTGAATTTTGAAAGGTGTTGCGAGGCAGGCAGAAACGCCGGAGCCCATCGCTTTAGTCACCACATAAGGCCCTACCGCTTTCAGGCCGCGCGGGCTACGCATTGCGTCAGCACCGAACACCTGGTAGCGAGGGGAGCCGCCGCCGGAACCTGCAATCAGGCCGACACGCGGGTTATTCTGATAAGCTTCATCGCTGAGACCGGCGTCCTGAATAGCCTGTTCCATGGACAGGTAAGCGTAGATGGATGCATCGCTCATGAAACGCACAATTTTGCGATCGATGAGACCGGTGGTGTCCAGCTTGACGTTACCCCACACGTGGCTACGCATGCCGGAGTCTTTCAACTCCTGAGAGAAGGTGATCCCTGAGCGTCCTTCACGCAGAGATGCCAGGACTTCCTGCTGGTTATTACCAATGCTGGAAACGATGCCCAGGCCAGTAATCACTGCACGTTTCATTCAATACCTCTTCCACTGCACTATTAGGATTTCGACTGGCACAATAGCGTACACTTGTACGCCGAACAAGTCCGATCAGCGAAATCGGCCCGAAATTTGCGCCGCTTCGCACACATCGTTATGATCCTTTCACAGCCTGCCAGACGAGTAACTTACGTGAAACACTCCCCTATACAATCCGCCAGCCTTGGCTTTAACGAAGAGGGTACACCTGTATCCCGAGAATTCGACGATGTGTACTTCTCTAATGATAATGGACTGGAAGAAACTCGTTATGTCTTTCTTGAGGGAAATCGTCTGTCAGAGCGCTTTGCCACGCATGACCGCCCGCTGTTTGTGGTTGGCGAAAGCGGGTTCGGCACCGGGCTTAACTTCCTGACTTTATGGCAGGCCTTCGATGAATTTTGCCAGAAACAGCCCGATACCACGCTGCGGCGTCTGCACTTCATCAGTTTCGAAAAATTCCCGCTCACGGCAGCGGATTTACAGGCCGCCCACGGCCACTGGCCAGAATTGGCTGAATTTGCCCACGAGCTGCAAAAAAACTGGCCGCAGCCTTTTTCTGGCTGCCATCGCCTGCTGCTGGCCGGAGGCCGAATCACGCTCGATCTGTGGTTTGGGGATATTAACGATCTTATCCCCCAGCTGGATGACACCTTAACGAAGCAGGTAGATGCCTGGTTCCTGGACGGCTTTGCGCCGTCGAAAAACCCGGATATGTGGACGCCCCAGCTGTTCAATGCCATGGCGAAGCTGGCTCGTCCGGGCGGTACCCTGGCTACCTTTACCTGCGCTGGCTTCGTGCGCCGGGGGCTTATCGACGCGGGCTTTACGATGTTCAAAACCAAAGGCTTCGGGCGTAAGCGCACGATGCTGACCGGGACCATGGAGCAGGAACTTCCTCTCCGCTTACAGACGCCGTGGTTTAACCGTCCGCCCGCCCAGGGTAAAGAGGTCGCGATAGTGGGCGGAGGGATTGCCAGCGCCCTGCTCTCCCTGTCATTACTTCGGCGCGGCTGGGAGGTGACGCTCTACTGCGAAGACGACGAACCGGCGCTTGGCGCATCCGGCAATCGCCAGGGCGCACTCTATCCTCTCCTGAGCACTCACGACGCATCGCTGACGGACTTTTTCGCCACGGCCTTCACCTTCGCCCGCCGTCTTTACGATGCGCTGCCCGTTGAGTTCGATCGCGACTGGTGCGGCGTCACCCAGCTTGGCTGGGATGAGCGAAGCCGCCATAAAATCGAGCAGATGCTGAGCCTTGAGTTCCCAGAAGGTATCGCCCGCGCCGTTGATGAACAAACCGTTACCGAAATTAGCGGCGTTGCGACAGGCTGTGGCGGCATCACCTATCCGCTGGGCGGCTGGCTTTGTCCCGCGCAGCTGACCGCTGGCGCTATTCAGCTTGCCCGTAAACAGGGGCTAAAAGTACATTTTGGTCATCACGTGAATGAGTTGGTTAAAGCTGACGAGCTCTGGAAGCTGACGTTTGCCGGGCAGCCGTCTCGGCAGCATAACGCCGTGGTGCTGGCTAACGGACACAAGGTTAACCATTTCTCGCAGGCTGAAAAACTGCCGGTGTCTGCGGTTGGCGGCCAGGTGAGCCATATTCCCACCGGCCCGGCGCTATCCTCACTCCGCCAGGTTCTGTGCTACGACGGCTACCTGACGCCGCAAAACCCGGCGAATCAGCAGCACTGCATCGGGGCGAGCTACCATCGCGGCGTGGAGGATATGCAGTACAACGAGGAAGACCAGCGGCAGAATCGCCAGCGGCTTATTAACTGCCTGCCTGAGCAGGGCTGGCCGCAGGAGGTAGATGTTTCTGCTGGTAACGCCCGCTGCGGCGTTCGCTGCGCCTCCCGCGACCATTTGCCGCTTATCGGCAGCGTGCCGGACTATGAGCAGACGCTGGAAAGCTACGCGGGGCTGGTACACAGCAAAGAGAACGCGGTGAACGCGCCGGTCTATGAAAATCTCTTTATGCTCGCCGGGCTGGGTTCAAGAGGATTGTGCTCCGCCCCGCTGGCGGCGGAAGTTTTAGCCGCGCAGATGAGCGACGAGCCGATACCGCTGGACAGCACAACGCTTGCGGCAATTAACCCGAATCGGTTCTGGGTACGGAAGCTGCTGAAAGGCAGAGAGGTTAAATAACTTCGTCGGATGACGCTGCGCTTATCCGACCTACCATAATGGCGGGTTATGGGTGAATTTTTCGGTTGACGCCGCGCTTATCCGACCCGGCGGACGGATGTTGTAGGGTGGATAAGCGGCAGCGTCATCCACCGGTTACTTAAACTCGGCCTGCTTATACAAATTATCCCACATCCCCAGCACCAGGGACTGGTCGCGCGGGGAGAGCTCGCCCGCCTGAATCGCTTTTTCCAGGCTGCCGGACACCGCCGCATGCAGCGCTTCCGGGGAGTGGTCTTCGCCGTGTTCTATTTCGGCTACGGCCAGGGTGAGGTGGCCACGCAGATAACCGCTGGCGAACAGCTCGTCATCACTGGCCACTTCAACCATTCCATCAATCAGCGCCAGAATGCGTGTTTCAAATTCCGCGATCATCGTACGTCTTTCCTCATTTGCAGGTAATTAGTTTAGATCTTCCGGCCACGGGAACAGATCGGCTGTCACCGGCGGCGTTTTATAATAGTCACGAAGCGCCGCCATCAGGCGCGCCGGGCGTTCAGGGATGCCCTGCTCCAGATAAATCATCACCTGGGCATGAACACGACGCTGGAACGCAATTCTGTCCGGGTCGACGTCGCCGCTTAAGTTGTCGCAGCTGACGTTAAACGGGAAGCCCGCCGCCATGCACAGCAGCCACTCCAGCGCCTGCGGCTTAACCTCCACGTCTTCGAACCTGCTCTGCGTTTGCGCATCACGGCCGTCCGGGCAGTACCAGTAACCGAAATCCACCAGCTCACGGCGGGCTTTCCCCGCGATGCACCAGTGCGAAATCTCATGCATTCCGCTTGCGTAGTAGCCGTGGGCGAACACCACACGGTTGTACGACAGCTCTTCGTCTGCGGGAAGATAGATCGGTTCGTCGTCGCCTTTAATCAGACGGGTATTAAAATCATCTTTAAAACAGCCGTCGAAGATATCGATCAGCTGCTGATAGTGGTGTTCAGTCGTCATACTTGCTGTAGTCATCTCATGCTATCCCCATCCAGTGGAGGATCTCCGTTCCGTGGCTGTCGAATAATAGTTTGGCACTCATCACCGCCGAAACGATCACGATCATCGGCCGGATGAGCTTCTGCCCTTTGCTTAATACCAGGCGCGAACCCATGCGCGCGCCCAAAAATTGCCCGGCCATCATCACAAAGCCGGTGCCCCAAATCACCTTCCCGCCGATGATAAACAGCAGCAGCCCGCCAAGGTTAGACGTGGCGTTCAGCACTTTGGCGTGAGCGGTAGATTTTGCCAGGTTGAAGCCGCACAGCGTAACAAACGCCAGGGCGTAAAAGGAGCCGGCGCCAGGGCCAAAGAAACCGTCGTAAAAGCCGACGCAGCCACCGGCAACCAGCGCAAACGGCAGGCCGTACAGGCGGCGCTGGCGATCTTCTTCCCCCAGCTTCGGCATCAGCAGGAAGTACAGGCCAATCCCGATAACCAGCAGCGGCAGGATCTGACGTAATAAGTCTGATTTAACGTGCTGCACCAGCAGCGCGCCGGTCATTGACCCGATGAAGGTCATCAGAATATTGAGCTTCTGATCCGCAAGGCTGACGACTTTTCGGCGAATAAAATAGAGCGAGGAGGAGACCGACCCGCCGCAGGCCTGAAGCTTATTGGTCGCCAGCGCGTGGGCCGGAGACATTCCGGCGGCCAGCAGCGCGGGCACGGTCAACAGGCCGCCGCCGCCCGCCAGCGCATCAATAACCCCCGCCAGCAGCGCGACAAAGAACAGCGTCACCAGCATCAGGGGAGAAACTAAAAACCATTCCATGAGGGTATCCGTCAGATTTCGTGATTATCCAGCAGGGCCTGACATGAGGCCGGTATTGGCGGCGGCGTTTTCTTCTTAGGCGGCTTGCTGCCAGGTGCCGGAGGCTGGAACCAGCTTTGCAGTTCGGCTCCGCAGCCGTCGCCAGGAGGCGGTAACGGCTGGTCAACACATTCGAGGCTGTCTGCCGGGCAGCGCAGGCGAACGTGCATATGGGCGCGATGGGCAAACCACGGACGAACCTTACGCAGCCAGTCGCGATCCGCACCGGCATCCAGACAAAGCTGCTGTTTGATAGCCGGATTGACGAAGATGCGCATGACCTCGTTATCTTTCGCGGCAAGTTTGATCAGGCTGTCGATTTCCGGCTGCCACAAACGCTGGATAACGTGTTTATCGTCGCTGGCGACTAAATCCAGCGCCTGCGGCCTGAGCAGCTGGGCCGAGGTCCAGCGCGTCTTCGGCAACTGCAGGAAGATATCCACGTCCAGCCCGGTCTGGTGGCTGGCGTGGCCAGAACTGAAGCGCCCGCCTGCGGCCATCCCCATATCGCCAATCAACACCGTGCCCAGCCCCAGCTGGTGAACCTGATTGCTGAGGCGCTGAATAAACAGCACCAGATCGGGATGCCCGAAATAGCGGCGCTGATCCTGACGCATAATCTGGTAGTTGGCATCTTCAAGCGGCAACCCGTGTGCGCCGACGATACAGCCATTGGCAAACGAGCCGATGGACTGTGCGCTACCCGCAACGGGATGGGTGATTTTTTGCCACGGGGTGGCTGCAAAAGTGATGCTGCTGACAACGAGGGCCAGCAGACCAACGAGCGCTTTTTTCATTGTATTACCACTGTGGCAAAGGTGGTGTCACGTCGGCGTTTTGAGCGCGCTGACGCAGCATGTGATCCATCAGAACGATCGCCAGCATAGCCTCCGCGATCGGCACCGCGCGGATCCCAACGCACGGATCGTGACGCCCACGGGTCACCATTTCAACCTCTTCCCCTTCGCGGTTGATCGTACGGCCCGGCACCATAATGCTGGAGGTTGGCTTCAGCGCCATGTTTGCCACGATCTGCTGGCCGCTGCTGATGCCGCCGAGAATGCCGCCCGCATGGTTGCTCTGGAAGCCCTCTTTGGTTATCTCATCGCGGTTCTGGCTGCCGCGCAGGCTGACCACGCCGAAGCCTTCGCCAATCTCAACGCCTTTCACGGCGTTAATGCTCATCAGCGCATGGGCGATATCCGCATCAAGACGGTCGAACACCGGCTCGCCAAGGCCTGGCGGCACGTTGTCTGCCACCACGGTGACTTTCGCACCGATGGAGTCACCCTCTTTTTTCAGGGCGCGCATCAGCTCGTCGAGGGTGTCGATTTTGTCCGGATCCGGGCAGAATAACGGGTTCTGCTCGACCTGCTCCCAGTCCTTAATCTCTAACGGCACGTCGCCCATCTGCGTCAGGCAACCGCGAATAGTGATGCCGTATTTATGCGCCAGATATTTTTTGGCAATCGCACCGGCGGCTACGCGCATAGCCGTTTCACGGGCGGAAGAGCGGCCACCGCCACGATAATCGCGCAGGCCGTATTTTTGCTCATAGGTGTAATCGGCGTGTCCCGGGCGGAAGACGTCTTTAATGGCGCTGTAATCCTGCGAGCGCTGGTCGGTATTTTCGATCAGCAGGCCGATGCTGGTGCCGGTGGTGACGCCTTCAAACACGCCGGAGAGAATTTTAACCTGGTCCGGCTCGCGGCGCTGCGTGGTGTAGCGAGAGGTACCAGGGCGGCGGCGATCGAGGTCGTGCTGTAAATCTTCTTCTGTCAGTGGGATACCAGGAGGCACGCCGTCCACGATGCAGCCCAGAGCAATACCGTGAGACTCACCAAATGTCGTTACGCGAAAAACCAGTCCGATTGAGTTTCCTGCCATTTTTCACGGCTCCTTACCGTTGTCATTTTTTAATTGTGTTGTTGAGTGATACAACAACGGGCCTTGCGGCCCGTCTGCACAGATTAATCTTTGTAGATGCTGAAGTGCTCGCGCGCCGCAATCAGCTGCGCTTTGGTGAGCATGAAGACACCGTCGCCGCCGTTGTCGAACTCAAGCCAGGTGAACGGCACCTCCGGGTACTGCTCCATCAGGTGAACCATGCTGTTCCCCACTTCGCAGACCAGCACGCCGCCGTCCGCCAGGTAATCCGGCGCGCAGGCCAGAATGCGGCGCGCCAGCTTCAGACCGTCGCTGCCCGCAGCCAGACCCAGCTCCGGCTCGAAGCGGAACTCGCCCGGCAGGTCGGACATATCTTCCGCATCCACGTACGGCGGATTGGTGACGATAATGTCGTACTGCACCTTCGGCAGGTCGCGGAACAGGTCGGAACGAATTGGCGTGACCTGGTTTTCCAGGCCGTGCTCAGCGATGTTCTGCTCGGCAACAGCCAGCGCATCCAAAGAAATATCAACCGCGTCGACTTCCGCATCGTGGAATTCATAGGCACAAGCGATGGCGATGCAGCCGCTGCCGGTACACATATCCAGAATGTGCTGCGGCTCGCCGTCAAACAGGCCCGCAAAGCGGTTGGTGATAAGCTCACCGATTGGCGAACGCGGCACCAGCACGCGCTCGTCCACGTAAAATTCATGGCCGCAGAACCAAGCTTTATTAGTCAGATAGGCAACCGGGATACGTTCGTTGACGCGGCGAATCACGCGCTCCACGATACGATGACGTTCGCTGGAGGTGAGACGTGCGGTGCGCATGTCCTCAGGAATATCCAGCGGCAGATAGAGGCTTGGCAGCACCAGCTGAACGGCTTCATCCCACGGGTTATCGGTGCCGTGACCATACCAGATGTTGGCGGCGCTGAAGCGGCTGACTGACCAGCGCAGCATATCCTGAATGGTGTGCAGTTCACTCACTGCCTCATCGACGAAAATTTTATCCACGTTGCCCTCCGCAGGCCGTTCGCGCTAATACAATAATCGATTAGTTTGCCATGAAGGCCGCGACAAATCAGCAGACAATCGCCGTGGCGGCCTGAAAATTGCGTTTTATTTAGTGCTGGACGGCAAAGCGGGTAAACTGACGGCATAGCAGATGCGAGACGAGAAACAGATGAAGAAGAAACTACCGCTCAGCGCTGACGATCAGAACCTTTTCCGCGATCTGATGAGCGGCACCAAAAAACTCACCCAGGACACCATTGTTCACCGTCCGGTGCGTAAAAAGCTCCAGCAAGTGCCGGTGAAACGGCTGTTACAGGAACAAGCTGACGCCAGTCACTACTTTTCCGATGAGTTTCAGCCGCGGCTGGCGACGGAAGGCCCTACACGCTATGTCCGCGAAGACGTCAGCCATTTTGAATTAAAGAAGATTCGCCGGGGCGATTACTCCCCTGAGCTGTTTCTGGATTTGCACGGGTTAACGCAGCTACAGGCAAAACAGGAGCTGGGCGCGCTGATTGCCGCCTGCCGCCGGGAGCACGTATTTTGCGCCTGCGTGATGCACGGACATGGCAAGCACGTCTTAAAACAGCAAACGCCGCTGTGGCTGGCCCAGCATCCGCACGTGATGGCCTTCCATCAGGCGCCAAAAGAGTATGGCGGGGATGCAGCACTACTGATGCTGATTGAAGTGGAAGAGTGGCAGCCACCGGAGCTGCCTTAAGTTTTATCGGATGACAATTATCGTAGGGCGGATAAGCGCCAGCGCCATCCGCCAAAAACAGAAAGAGCCGCATATTGCGGCTCTTTTTTCATGCTTACGGCTATCAGATAGCTTTAGCCACTTTCAGATTGCACGGGTTCACCTGCCAGTTAAACACGCCTTTACCGGTTTCCCGATCCAGCGTGACGTTGGCAATGGCCGAAGTACAGAACATGGGTGGTGACTCTTCGGGGCAGAGTTCAGACACCAGGTAACCGACCAGCGGCAGGTGCGAAACCACCAGCGCAGATTCAACGCCTTCATTGGCCAGGGCTTGCAGGTAGTCTCCTACCAGCCCCACATCGCCGCTCGGAGTTAACTCCTGCAGGATGTCTTCTTTTTCCGGGAGGTTAAGCGCTTCCCGCACCACGTCCAGGGTCTGTTCAGCTCGCAGGTAAGGGCTCACCAGAACACGTTCGATATCCGCTACCTGACCTTTCAACCAGGTCGCCATAACCCGAGATTCGTCACAACCGCACTGGGTTAAAGGACGTACCGAGTCACTGGCGGCATCGAGTGCCGCGTCGCCGTGACGCATGATAAAAACTTGCATATTGCACCGCTTTTGTTAACCAGGAATGCTGCGCAACATCCCCATCAGGAGAAGAGGATATATTCAGCAGCCGGGCATTGTGCCTTATCCATACATCGAATGAAACGCTGTTTTTTACCTTATTGCTGTAAGTATAGTCAATTAGTGTTTACACATTGACCAGGCAGCGCGCATTCACCGAGTTAAACCCATACCAGGGGGAAGGGCAAACTCATGATTCTTTGACCCCAACTTCCGCTACAGGGTTCAGTATTCCCCAGAAAGTATGGTTGTTCTCTGCCATCTGTTTTAGCCGTTCACAAGGCGAGAAACGCTCCCCAAGCAGGCTTGCCAGCCGTTCGAGCCTGGCCACAATGTCACCCGCGCCCCGGCTATCCATATAGCGGAACGGGCCACCCAGGAAAGGTGGGAATCCAATACCAAACACCGCACCTATATCACCGTCACGCGCATTGCGTATTACACCCTCATCCAGGCAACGAGCGGCTTCGTTAAGCATCATTAACACGCAGCGCTCAGCGATAACCTGCGCATCGAGCTGCCCTTTAGGTGTGACGCTTAACAGCTTATAAATTGCCGGGTCAGCCTGTTTTCTGCTTTTACGCCCTTTGTTCGGATAAAGATAGAAACCACGCCCATTTTTTCTCCCTTTGCGATCGTCCTTCAAAATTGCGTCGATCGCAGGCGGAGCAGCAAAACGTTCGCCGTAAGCATTCTCAAGAATTGGACTAATTTTAGTCCCCACGTCGATTCCCACCTCATCCAAAAGTTGGATTGGGCCGACAGGAAAACCAAACTGCACCAGAGCCTCATCGATCTTCTCTACCGGCTCCCCTTCAACCAGACAGCGCATGGCTTCATTGACGTAAGGTGCCAGAATTCGGTTGACATAGAACCCGGCGCTGTCGCCGACCACGATTGGCGTTTTACCCTGTTTCTTCGCCAAAGCAACCGTTGTGGAAATGGTTTCCGCAGATGTACCGGCGTGAGGAATAACTTCCACCAGCGGCATTTTGTCCACCGGACTGAAGTAATGCAGACCGATAACCTGTTCAGGACGTGCGGCGTTCGCGGCGATATCCGCAATCGGTAAAGAAGAGGTATTGGAAGCAAAGATAGTATGCGGCGCGGCGTGCTGTTCGATCTCCGCCACCATTTTCTGCTTCAGGGCTAAATCCTCGAACACGGCCTCCACCACGATGTCACGATGGCTGAAACCGTGGTAATCCGTGCCGCCAGAGATACGCGCCATTTCCCGCTGCCGCTCGGCGGCTTTCATGTGGCGACGACGGACTTTTTTATCCAACAGATCCCAGCTGTATTTCAACGCATGGTTGATACCGTCATGGCTGATGTCTTTGATTCGAACGGGCAGATGACCTTTGGTTGCCGTAACAAAGGCGATGCCTCCGCCCATCAGCCCACCGCCCAGGACACCTACAGCCTCAATCGGGCGAGGCACAGCGTCGCCACCATGCTCTTTTTTCAGCTCCGTGCTGGCAAAGAAAATCCCCCGCAGCGCGGCTGACTGAGGCGTCATCGCCAGCTCGCCGAAAGCTTTGGCTTCCGCTTCATAGCCGCTGTGGCTCCCCTGCTCTAATCCAGTTCTGATGACGTCAAGAATGCGTCGGGTCGCCGGATAGTTGCCTTTGGTTTTCTGCTCGGTCTTTTTTCCGACGATGTTAAACAGCAAAGAGCGGCCAAGCGGCCCGGCAAGAATTCGTTCCCGCACGGGTAAAACTCGTGAAGGTTTACGGCCTTTCAGCGCCAGCTCAACTGCCGCATTCAGCAAAATAGACTGAGGCACAACGTCGTCTACCAGCCCCAGTTTCAACGCCTGTTTCGGACGCAGCTGTTTACCGGTCAGGATAATATCCAGCGCGTTGCTTACGCCCACCAGGCGCGGCAAACGTTGCGTGCCGCCGGAACCCGGCAGCAGGCCTAGCTGAACTTCCGGCAGCCCCAGCTTCGTTTTTTCGTCGTCAGTGCAGATACGCGCATGGCAGGCCAGCGCCAGCTCCAGGCCACCGCCCAGGCAGGCACCGTGGATGGCGGCCACCACCGGGATGGGTAACGCAGCAATTTCGGCCATGATCTGCTGGCCCTGCTGTGCCAGCGCCTGGGCTTCTGCGGCAGACTGGCAGCCCGCAATCATGTTGATATCCGCACCGGCAATAAAATTATCCGGCTTGCCAGAAATAAACACTAAGCCCTGTAACGCATGGTTATCACGCACCTGTTTGATGATGGCGTGTACTTCAGGGCCAAACGAAGCCTTGAGGGTATTCATCTTCTCGCCGGGAACGTCGATGGTGACAACCGCCACGTTGTCGAGTCGGACATGCAGAGTGAACGCGCTTGTCTGTTCCATTATTCGACCTCCAGGACCATTGCTGCGCCAAGACCACCGGCCGCACAGGCTGTCACCAGGCCCAGACCTCCGCCGCGACGGCGTAGTTCATGCAGCATCTGGGTAATCATGCGCGCACCTGTTGCCGCAAAAGGATGCCCGTAGGCAATCGATCCGCCGAGCACATTGAATTTGGCATCATCCACTTCTCCCGTGGCGTGAGCGCGGCCCAGCACATCACGCGCAAAACGCTCGCTGGAAAGCATTTTCAAATTGGCGAGCGTCTGCGCCGCAAAGGCTTCATGCATATCAAAAAGCGTCAGATCGGCAAGGGTGATCCCGGCGCGTTCCAGCGCCAGCGGCGTCGCCCAGGCCGGGCCTGAAAGCATATCTTCCCAGACATCGACGGCGGTAAAAGCATAGCTGCGTAAAAAGCCAAGCGGCTTGAGCCCCAGCTCTCTGGCCCGTGATTCCGTCATCAGGATCACGGCTGCGGCCCCATCGGTTAACGGAGTGCTGTTCGCTGCGGTTACCGTGCCGTGCTTCCGGTCGAAGGCGGGACGCAGCTTTGCGTAATCTTCCAGAGAAGAACCTTTGCGCACGTTGTTATCTTCCGCAAACGGCTGGCGATAAGGCGGGATAAACGCCGTCATAACTTCATCCGACAGCTTCCCTTCCTGCCATGCCTGCGCCGCACGGGTATGTGAACGGTGAGCCAAAGCATCCTGCTGTTCGCGGGTAATGCCATGCGTTTTCGCCATTTGTTCGGCCGTGTCGCCCATGCGTAACCCAGTTGAATACTCAGCAACCGCAGGAGGGACCGGCAGTAAATCACGCGGGCGAAGCTTAGAGAAAAGTTTCAGCCGCTGGCCGAGAGTGCGGGCTTTGTTTACGTCCACCAGCGTACGACCGAGCTTTTTGCTCACGCCAATGGGTAATACGGAGGATGAGTCGGCCCCGCCCGCAATACCTGCTCGAATCGTCCCGGCAAGTAAACTTTCCGCGACGTTAGCAACCGCCTGGAAACTTGTCGCGCATGCACGGCTGACGCTATAGGCATCGGTATGCACGCTCATGCCGGTGCCGAGCACGATTTCACGGGCAATATTTGGCGCTTCCGGCATCTGTACAACCTGGCCGAAAACAAGCTGCTCAATGATTTCCGGGGATATTTCGCTGCGTGCCAGCAACTCACTGACCACCATATTGCCAAGATCGATGGCGGGAATGCCGTGAAAAGCTGTCGCCTGTTTTGCAAACGGCGTGCGTAAACCGCTGACGATGGCAATGCGGTCGCCCTGGCGGGTGACCAGCGGAAGTGCCTTACTCATAACGCGCCCCTGTTAAAAAATGTAAGCAGATAAAATAGTGGTCTGACCTGATCACAGTTTTAACCAAAAAGTTACATTCAGCCAACCGGGGGAGAATAAATTTGGGAGGGGGGACACGCTTTAACGAAGGAATTCTGGAGATGACGACGCAGGATGAAGCTTGCGTCATCGGACAAATTTTACGGTGGATGACGCTGACGCTTATCCACCCTACGTCCGCTCGGGCATAGGGTGGTTAGAAAAAATTATCGCAGGCCGAGCTGGAAGATCATGGTTTCAGCCTGGCAGCTGAAGACAAAATCGATATCCATCTGCACGCCGCCCTCAACCGCTTTAAAAGTTGGGGTGATCTGGCAGGGTTCGGACTCGACTTCACGCGCCTTCGCGCTCAGCGCAGCCAGCGTTTCTTCTGCCTCGGCTTTGTTGTCAAAGACGCGGCTATAGGTTGCGATGCAGTCGGTATTATCAATGATGGAGCCGACATCAATACAGCAGCAAACCGGGGTTTCATCAGCGCTGTTCTTACTCATTATGATTTTCCTCTGTATCTAAAGATGGGAAGGGATTCAACAATTACTGTCTATTTTACGCTCCCAGTTGAATGCTCACCAGCCGTTAATATTATCTGATGCGCCAGGTGAGCAAAATCACACTTAAAACTGATCTAAAACAAATTTCATACCTCTGGCTTAAACAGCCTGGCCGCGTTTTTGCCAGGCGGATCTCGTTTTGGCGATCAAATTTGAAAAAGTTTAGAAACATACTTGCAACATCCCATCTGGTCAGACCTATACTCTCGCCACTGGTCAGATTTCTCTGAACCCGATCAGTCCCTACTATTCGCGCTCCTGTTACTGTATGTAACATTGTTTGTATAAAAATAAATCTATGAGGTTTTGGTCATGAGCCAGAAAAACCTGTTTACAAAGTCAGCCCTCGCGGTTGCAGTGGCAATTGTCTCCTCGCAGGCGTACGCCGCCGGCTTTCAATTAAACGAGTTCTCTTCCTCTGGCCTTGGCCGAGCGTATTCGGGGGAAGGTGCAGTGGCGGACAACGCGGGCTCAGCCAGCCGCAACCCAGCCACCATCATGATGTTTGATCGCCCTTCTTTCTCTGGTGGTGCGATCTTCATCGATCCCGATGTGAATATTTCAGGGACTTCACCATCAGGCCGCAGCACCGACGCAGATAACATCGCGCCGACCGCCTGGGTACCTAACCTGCACTTCGTTGCACCAATCAACGATCAATTCGGTTGGGGGGCTTCTGTCACCTCTAACTACGGTCTTGCCACCGAATTTAATGACAACTACACGGCCGGTTCCATGGGCGGTAAAACCGACCTGACCACCATGAACCTGAACCTGAGCGGTGCCTACCGTTTAAACAACAGCTGGAGCTTCGGCGTTGGCTTTGATGCGGTTTACGCCAGAGCGAAAATCGAACGTTACGCAGGTGATTTACCTCAGTTAGTCGCGGGTAACCCAGCATCAGGCCTGACGCCGGCGCAGCGCCAGGCTATCGGTTCAATTCCTGGCGATACCCAGATTGCCCACCTGAAAGGTGACGAATGGGGCTTTGGCTGGAACGCCGGTATTCTTTATGAAATCGATAAAGATAACCGCTACGGCTTCACCTACCGTTCAGAAGTAAAAATTGACTTCGACGGCGACTATAAGAGCAGTCTGCCTTCAGCGTATAACCCGCTGTTGTCCAACTTTGGCTTACCAGCGGGCACTAACGGTCGAACCGTTCCTGGTGCACTGACTCTGAACCTGCCTGAAATGTGGGAACTGTCCGGTTACAACAAAGTTGCACCGCAGTGGGCTATCCACTACAGCGTAACCTACACCAGCTGGAGCCAGTTCCAGGAACTGAAAGCCACCGGCAACAACGGGCAGACTCTGTTCTATAAAGACGAAAGCTTTAAAGATGCGTACCGCATTGCGTTGGGTACCACCTACTTTATGGATAAGAACTGGACCTTCCGCACCGGTATCGCATTTGACGATAGCCCGGTTCCGGCTGATAACCGCTCTATCTCCATCCCGGATCAGGACCGTCTGTGGCTGAGCGCTGGTACTACCTATGCGTTTAACGATGATGCGTCTGTCGACGTGGGTGTTTCCTACATGCACGGTCAGCACGTAGAGATCAACGAAGGGCCATACACCTTCAAATCCGAAGGGAAAGCCTGGCTGTACGGCATGAACTTCAACTACGCGTTCTGATAAGTTAGCAGTAACAAAAAAGGCGACCCTGAAAAGGTCGCCTTTTTAATGCCATTAGCGGTTTACTGCGAGTCGATATCTTTAAGATCGTCCTCAATCAACGCCGCGTTCGGGTTCACCTGTGGCGTCAGCTTGCCGCCGTTAGCAATAAAATCATGGCGCTGGAAGTATGCCTCGCGCACCAGAATATACGGGTCGGAGGATTGCTTAAGCAGACCGTCGGAATCCAGCAATTGCGCACGGGTTTCTATGCCCTCGATGGCCCACTTGCCCACAGACATTGGCCACGTCAGCCAGGAGAGCACCGGATAGAGCGCATCGACGTTATCACCCCCTTCATCACGTAGCGTAAAGCTTCCGTAGAAAGGCAGCTGCAGATACGGGCCGTAACCCACGCCATAATGACCCAGCGTCGAACCGAAGCGGTGCGGCTCTTCACGCTGCAGCTTCGGATTCGCCATGCCTGCCACGTCGATTAACCCGCCCATGCCAAGCACGGTATTCAGGAAGAAGCGCGTAAAGTGCACCATCCCCTGGTACGGATTACCCTGCACGAAGTAGTTGGCCATAATGGCCGGCTCTTCCAGGTTGCTCGTGAAGTTGCTGATCCCGTTACGTGCGGGTTGCGGCACATAATCACGCCAGACAACGGCGACAGGCCGCAAAACATACGGATCCAACATATTGAAGTTGAAGTCATACATGGTGCGGTTGAATCCTTCAAACGGATCCGAACGGCCCTGTGTCTGTTGATCGGCCGAACTGGCACACCCTACGAGTAGGGTCGTAGCCAGGGCCAGCCCCGTCAGGCGAAATTTCATTATGCGTCTCCCTGTTATTGTTAGTTTACGCTCTCAGGTTTGGTCATGTCCTTGCCTGCCTGAGCCTGTGCCTGCGCGATACTGCGCTCGACGACAGCGCGGCGTTGATCGTTCGCGGGAAGCAGTTTCAGCATGACCTGCCAGGCACCAATCGCCTCGCGGTACTGCTGCTGCTCAAAAGCATTAAAAGCAAACAGACTTAGCACACGAACGTTGGCATGGTCGCTCTTTAGTAATTCCCGCAGCAGACGTCCCCCCAGCAGGTTGTCTTGCGGGTCACCCGAACGGGTCAATACTTCAGCATAGCCCAGCTTTACTTCACTGTTAGTCGGCGACAGCTTATAGGCTCGTGCAAAGGCCTGGGTCGCGGTAGTGGCGTTATTGAGCACCATACCAATTCGTCCGAGCATCATCCAGCCTTCCAGGTTGTCAGGATCCTGCTGCAGTCGGGTACGTAACCCCAGCCCCAGACGCGCCATATCTTCCATATTCAGCGCCGTAGCCTTGGGATCCATGACGCGCTGCAATAGCTGTGGCGTTTGCTGCGTCACCCTCTGCCATTCGTAAACCTGCTTTAAACTCGATACTTTCAGATAAACACCAACGCTGATAACGACTAAAATCACCGCCCCCGGCACAAATATCCAGTAGCTGACCTTTTCAGCAGGTTCTTCCGTTTCGCCGCTCTCGTCCCCATCGCGGAAATAGACTCGGCGCTTGCGGCTACGCACCACAATGACCCCAATCCCACCCAGGATAAACAGCACCGGTAGCACCCACAGAATAATAGTTGATGGCGTAACCGGCGGCTCATAGGTCACAAAGTTACCATAGCGGTCGACCATGTAATCGATGATTTGCTGCTTACTTTTGCCCTGCTGCATCAGCTCATACACTTTGAGACGCATGTCTGAAGCGATCATAGCGTTTGAGTCAGCAATACTGTTGTTCTGGCATTTTGGGCAGCGTAGCTGTTCCGTTAGCTGACGGAACTGCTGCTCTTGCGCTTCATCTTTAAACTTATAAGTATCAATAGCAGCCGTGGCGTAAAAGGAAAACAGCAGCGCGGCAACGAATAGCAAACAACGTTTCATACCCCCGCCTCCTTGCTGTACTTGTCCCATAGCGGCTTAATCTCTTGGTTCCAGACGCGATCGTTAAGATCGCCCGCATGGCGATAGCGGATGATCCCTTTACCGTCGATCAGGAAAGTTTCCGGTGCGCCGTAGACGCCTAAATCCAGGCCCAGCATGCCATCGCCATCAAACAAGCTGAGGGCATACGGGTTCCCCAGCTCTTTGAGCCAGGTAATCGCCTTCTGGCGATCGTCTTTATAATTCATCCCCACAACGCGAATACCCTGCGCTTTCAGACCATTAAGATACTGATGCTCTGCGCGACAGGTCGGGCACCAGGTCGCCCAGACATTCAGCAAAATAGGTTTGCCGTCCGTCAGCACGGCCTGGTCGTAAGTTTTGCCCGGATTCTCTAACGACTCCAGGCGGAATACCGGCACAGGTTTGCCAACGAGAGCCGATTCCAGATTGGTCGGATCGTCGCCCTGGGCATTACGAGCAAGCTGCCAGAGTAGCGCGGCCGCCAGCAGTAAAAAGAGCACCAGCGGGATGTACAATACTTTGCGGTTCATGCGGCCTCCGCCATTTTCTTACGTGAGCGATAGCGGGGATCGAACAGGCAGCATATGCCGCCCAGCGTCATCAACAAACCGCCCGCCCAGATCCAGCGTACAAAGGGTTTGTAGTACAGACGTACAGCCCAGCTACCGTCATCCAGCTCTTCGCCCAGCGCGGCATACAAATCGCGGGTGATCCCGCCGTCGATGGCTGCTTCGGTCATCATCGAACGATTGCTGTTGTAGTAACGTTTTTCCGCATGCAGCGTCGCTTCATATTTACCGTTGCGCGTGACGTCAATAATCCCGACGCCTCCGCTGTAGTTCGGGCCAACGAGATCACGCACATCCCGGAACACGAAGTGGTACTGATGAATGTCGATGCTGTCACCGGCTTTCATGCGCACGTCACGCTCCACGCTATAGTTCTGGCTGAATGCGATGCCGACGACCGTCACCGCAAGGCCCAGATGGCCAAGCACCATTCCCCAGTGGCTGCGCGGTAATTTCCACAGCCCCAGCAGCAGGCCACGGCGATGCGTAGCGCGCTCGTAGACCTCGGTGAGCGCCAGCACAAACACCCAGACCGCCATCAGCAGCCCCACCACCGTCATGGCCTCTACGCGATCCTGCATCAACCACGGCAGCACCAGCGACAGAACAACCGTAATGACCAGCGCAACCGCCAGCCGCTTAACCAGCTTTTGTGGTTCATCCCGACGCCAGCGTACCAGCGGTCCTATACCCAGCAACAGCGCAAACGGTGCCATTAAAGCGGTAAACATCGTATTAAAGAACGGCTCGCCGATAGAGATGCTGCCCAGACCAAGCTGTTTATGCACCAGCGGCAGCAGCGTCCCCAGCAGCACCACCAGCATGGCGGCTATCAGCAGCACGTTATTTCCCAGCAGGAGCGATTCACGCGACCAGAGCTCATTGCCCACGCGGGAGCGGACTTTGCTGCCCTTTATCGCGTACAGCAGCAGCGAGCCGCCAATGACGATGACAAGGAAGGCGAGGATAAACATGCCGCGCGCGGGGTCGGAGGCAAAGGAATGCACCGAAACCAGCACGCCGGAACGCACCAGGAAGGTGCCCAGCAGACAAAGCGAGAAAGCAGTGATCGCCAGCAGTACTGTCCAGGCCTTGAAGCTGCCACGTTTTTCCGTAACGGAAAGCGAGTGAATAAGTGCCGTCCCGGCAAGCCACGGCATAAACGAAGCGTTTTCAACCGGATCCCAGAACCACCAGCCGCCCCAGCCCAGCTCGTAGTAGGCCCAGGCAGAACCGAGCACAATACCGATAGTCAGAAACGACCAGGCCGCCAGCGTCCACGGACGCGTCCAGCGCGCCCAGTTGGTGTCCAGCTTGCCTGCCATCAACGCCGCAATGGAAAACGCAAAAGCAACGGAGAATCCGACGTAGCCCATATACAGCAGCGGCGGATGGAAGATAAGCCCGATATCCTGCAAAAGCGGATTCAGATCTCGCCCTTCAACGGGAAAGTCAGGCAGCGTGCGGGTAAACGGATTCGAGGTGAAGATAATAAACAGCAGGAAGCCGAAGTTTATCATTCCCATCACCGAGAGCACCCGCGCCAGCGCATCCTTCGGCATGCCGCCGTTGAACAGCGCGACGGCGAATGTCCAGGTGCTCATCAGCAGCACCCAGAGCATCAATGACCCTTCATGTGCCCCCCAGGTTGCCGCCACGCGATACCAGACAGGGAGTTCGGTGTTTGAGTTGCTGGCGACATACAGCACGGTGAAGTCATTGACCACAAACGCGTACACCAGCACTAAGAACGAGGCAAGGATGGTAAAGAACAGCGCCCAGGCAAGAGGACGCGCAGAGTTCATTAACCGCACATCGTTACGCTTCACGCCCCAGAGCGGGTAAACGCTCAGCAGGATGGACAGCGCCAGCGCCACGCAAAGCAGAAAACTGCCAACTTCAGGCATCATGAGGCATTGTCCTTATAGGTTTGCGGTGCACGCTTGTGATTTTTATTCATGGCCTCTTTGACTTCCGGTGGCGTGTAGTTTTCGTCATGCTTCGCCAGCACTTCTTTCGCGGCGACCAGATTGCCCTTCTCCAGCACGCCCTGAGCGACAACGCCCTGCCCCTCACGGAACAGATCCGGCAGAATACCAACGTAGGTGACATCCACCACGCCGTTGATGTCATAGAGCTTGAAGGTGACTTTGAGCGTTTTGTTATCGCGTTTCACGCTGCCCGGCTGAACCATACCGCCGACGCGCAGACGCTGGCCGATTTCTGGCAGCTGCTGGCTTTCGCCTTTACCGTAGATAATTTCACCGGGCGTATAGAAAAGGTCGATATTGCTGCGCAGCGCATAGAGCACCAGCGAGATAGTGAGCCCTAACCCTACCAGAACGGCCACCGCCAGATAGAGACGGGTTTTACGACGAGTATTCACTTACATTCCCTCGCTTTGCTTTCTTGCACGAATGCGCTGCTCGCGCGCCTGCTGACGACCCACGTCATTCAAAATGGCGCGATGCTGTGCGGTGGTATGGACAATCAACCCCAGCAAAGGAACAGCGGTAAAGGCGACGGCAAGCCAGACGTAAAAGGCGTAGCCTCCCATGGCGAAAAAATCTGCCCAACTGGCAAAGGCACTGGTCACAGGCTTCTCCCTTTGTTTGCAAGCGCTAACACCCACGGGCGACGGCGTTCCTGAAGCAGGATGAGATTACGAAGACGCATCAGCGTCAGGGTGATAAACAGCAGCAGGAAGCCAATGATGGTCAGGCGCAGCGGCGTGCGCATCGAAGGGTCAATAGTCTGCTGCATGTTGGTAGACCCCTGATGCAGCGTATTCCACCACTCCACGGAGTAGTGGATGATCGGCAGGTTTACCACGCCAACCAGCACCAGGATACCTGCCGCACGTCCGGCGAGGCGGCGGTCATCGAACGCGTTATACAGCGCAATGACGCCTATGTAGAGGAAGAGCAGCACCAGCTCCGAGGTAAGACGGGCATCCCAGATCCACCAGGTCCCCCACATCGGTTTACCCCAGGCAGACCCAGTGACCAGCGCGATAAAGGTAAAGACCGCCCCGACGGGTGCCATTGCCGCCACGGCCAGATCGGACATTTTCATCTGCCAGACCAGGCCGATGAATGCCGCAACGGCCATCGACCCGTAGATACCCATCGACCAGATAGCCGCCGGGACATGAAGGTACATAATACGGTAGCTCTGTCCCTGCTGATAATCAGCGGGAGCGTAGACGAATCCCCACACGCAGCCCGCTATTAACGTTATGGCACTGAGCACCGCCAGCCACGGGACAAACTTCCCGCATAGCTGATAGAGCCTTTCCGGCTTAGCCAGTTGATGTAGCGCTTTCCACATTGTCCATTTGCTCACAAATTAAAAAGTTTGGTGGTGGATGACGCAGAAGCTTTTCCACCCTACAACACACTCTATTTTTTACTGCACGCTAACGCGCAGTGCCGCCGCCGTAGCAAACGGGCTTAGTGTCGCGCTGCCCGCAAGCAGCGCACCGAGGATTGCCATATAGCCATCAACGGGTAAATGCATAGACGCCGCGTCCATCGCTGCCGTGGCAAAAATCAGGAGCGGAATGGTCAGCGGCAGCACCAGCAGGCTTAGCAGCACGCCACCGCGCCGTAAACCAACCGTTAATCCCACGCCCGGTGCGCCCAAAAAGCTTAGCGTTGGCGTCCCCAACAGCAGCGTCAAGGCCATCACCTGCCAGCTGTAAAAATCCAGCCCGAGCAGCAGGGCCGCCAGCGGTGAGAGAATTAACAGCGGTAGACCTGTTACCACCCAGTGAGCGGTCACTTTCGCCAGCACCACTACCGGCAAAGGGATGGGTAACAACATGAGTTGTTCAAGTGAACCATCCATGAAGTCATCCCTGAAGAGCCGGTCCATCGCCAGCAGCGAAGCCAGCAATGCCGCAACCCAGATAACCCCGGGTGCAATGCGGGCCAGCAGCTGCGGCTCCGGGCCAATGCCCAGCGGAAACAGGGTGATAACAATAATAAAAAACCACAGCGGATTGGCAATTTCAGATCTTTTTCTGAAGACAACCCGCATTTCCTGAAAAAAAATACGCCACATCATGCGTCCGCTTCCCGTAAAACAATCTGCCGCACGAAGGCCAGCGCGAGCGGCTGGTGCGTGGTCAGAATAACCATGCCCCCCGCTTCGGTATGCCGCACCATTTGTTGGGTAAGTTTTTCCACGCCAGCGACATCAATGGCGGTAAAAGGCTCGTCCAGAATCCACAGCTTTGCGGAGCTTAACCACAAACGCGCCAGCGCCACGCGGCGCTGCTGCCCGGCAGAAAGCTGATTAACCGGCACATCCTCGAACCCGACCAGGCCTGCCTGCGCCAGCGCTTCCCAGCGCTGTTCGACGGGAGCATCCCCATGAAAGAAGTTAAGATTTTCAATCGCGGTGAGCGCCGCCTTGATGCCGGGCTGATGGCCGAGCCACAGTAAATCCTGATGAAACTCATCCCGCGCACGTTGCAGAGACTCGCCCTGCCAGCGAACTTCCCCCTCTTCGGCTTGCGAAAGCCCGGCGAGAATACGCAGTAAGGATGTTTTTCCGGCGCCATTCGCTCCTGCCACCTGAACCATCTCGCCCGCGGAAACGGTAAACGACAGCGCGCTAAACAGCGTCCGGTCGTCACGGGTACAGCTCAAATTTACGACATCAAGCATCAGGATTTATCGCTACAAATTTCAGGGGCATGAATGATACCACATCATCCCCCAGGCTCCAGACTGTGCATACAGGAAGTCGTACTCCAAAAGAAGTAAACGCGGCGACAAGATCAAAAATCGGATGAATTCTGGATATAGCGGGAAGCCGGAAAAAAACCGCTACGCTTAAAAGAACGATAGCCACGCAGAGCACGTACAGAAATGGACAATATAAAAGAAGAGAAAATTGATAAATCCAGCGATGAGCTGGAAGTGGAGAGCGAAGAGAAGTCGAGCGGCAAAACAATTGATGTTGATGAGGATCATCTCCCCTCCAGAGCGATGGCCATCCACGAGCATATTCGCCAGGACGGGGAGAAAGAGCTGGAACGCGATGCCATGGCCCTGCTGTGGTCGGCCATCGCCGCAGGCCTGTCTATGGGAGCGTCACTGCTGGCAAAGGGCGTGTTTCACGTCCATCTCGAAGGCGTGCCGGGCAGCTTCCTGCTGGAGAACCTCGGCTACACCTTCGGGTTTATCATCGTGATAATGGCCCGCCAGCAGCTGTTTACCGAAAACACCGTCACGGCGGTTTTGCCGGTGATGCAAAAACCCACCAGCAGCAACTTTGTGCTGCTGCTACGTCTGTGGGGTATGGTGCTGCTTGGCAACTTAATTGGCACCGGTCTTGCGGCATACGCCTTTGAATACATGCCGATCTTCGATGAAAAAACTCGTGACGCGTTCGTCACCATCGGCATGGAGGTGATGCACAACACGCCGGGCGAGATGTTCGCCAACGCCATTATCTCCGGCTGGATCATTGCCACCATGGTATGGATGTTCCCCTCCGCGGGCGCGGCAAAGATAGTGGTGATCATCATCATGACCTGGCTGGTTGCCCTGGGCGATCTCACCCACATTGTAGTCGGCTCGGTTGAAATCCTTTATCTGGTCTTTAACGGTACTATTCACTGGAGCGACTTCTTCTGGCCGTTTGCATTGCCGACCCTTGCAGGCAACATCTGCGGCGGCACCTTCATCTTCGCGCTGATAAGCCATGCGCAAATCCGTAACGATATGAGCAACAAGAAGAAAGCAGAAGCGAAGGCCAAAGCGAAACGCAAGGCGGAAGTAGAAGACGCAGAAGAGGCCGAGAAAGAGGACAAACGGCAGGCGTGAGGCAAAAACTGGTTACGATTCAGGCAATCAACCCGTTAACCCCTTACCCCGGCCCGAAAAGCGGGTATACTACGCCCGCTTGTCCCCTTAGTTAAATGGATATAACGAGCCCCTCCTAAGGGCTAGTTGCAGGTTCGATTCCTGCAGGGGACACCATTTCCGCTTTCTTTCCCCGAAAAATCTATCAATCCTGTTGTATCACTTCTGGTTCACTAATCATCTATTTCCACTATTCACCGTATTCACTGGGCAATGACAACGGTTTTGTAGGTCGGAAAAGCGAAGCGTCTTCCGACAGTATGAATCAAATGGTGGATGACGCTGCCGCTTATCCCCCCTACGAGTCCAGTCTTAATTTGTTGTTTGCGAGCCCCTTCGCACATCCAAAATGCAACGCTGTAACCGCCATTTTTTTGCTTGTCAGCTGCAAACCGCCGAGCGTATGATTTCTACGCACCAGCAAAATCTGGTGCCGGGCGTAGGAACCCGGTTTCTCTAAGGCAATATCAAGGGCTTAACGTCTTTTTTATTGTCGTGGCACCAACACACCTTTATCCTTATCAACGGTGGCGCTGGTGGGGCAGCCTTCGGGCTGGCCGATATTCCTTAGAGGTCGGTTTCCTACCCTCATCAGCGCCACCACCCGAGTGTAGGAACTCCGGTGATGGTGATTATCTACTCTGTAGGAGATCATTATCATGCTTTCAACTCACAACATTTCTCAGCCGCAACCAAACGACGCCCTGCTTTCCCCGATTACCGCCAGCATGGATCTGTTTCAGCTTCTCGACGTGTGCGAATCCCTTGCCGACGAGCTAATTGAGTGCAAAACAGCAACCGAACAACAGGCGCTTTGCGGGCGCATCGCCCACTGTCTGGAAGTGATGAAAACGACCTTTGACCAGCCGCTGCCCGCGTATCTGGTGGAACGCCTCACCGTCGATAAAGAAGTAAAAATACAGGTTAACCACGACTCAGAAATACAACGCCAGTATTGCCACGCGCTGACGCAAACCTTATTGAGCCGCGCCCATACCCTTGAGGTGAACCGCGCCTTAACCGGCATGCTGTTTGAGTTGATTAATGAACTGGTCGAGGATTTACAGGCACCGCGCTTTCTGCGTGGTTAGGTGAGATTGGTTGGCGGGTAAGCAGTAAGCGTTACCCGCCGAAAAGATTAGTTTAATGCTGAGTCAGTGAGCGCATCCGCCAGGTGGAGCTGGGTTTTCTGGGCGGACTGCATAACTATATTAAGGTTGTCACACAGTGACATCAATTCATTGACTCTCTTTAATATCTTTTCTTGCTGTTTTTGAGGAGCGAAAGGGATAAGAAGGTCATTTATATTTTTTAAATTGAGCCCTGGCTTTGCTCCATAACTTATATCTAAAAGATGTTTGCGACCACCATGTTCACAAATTAGCCAAGTGTGTATATATGTATTTATGGTTTTATAAATTAATCTAATTAATGCAACATGTTGGCTAACATAAGCATCTTCTAAATCTAAATCAATAATTGCCACTTTTGCAACATTACCGCCAGTAATTGTCATTAATAGATCGCCGAATTCAACACGTGTTCGTATTCCTTCCGTATCCAAAGGTAGTTTAACGTAAGCTCGATTATCAAACTCCAAACGATCAAATTTTATATCCTGAGATCTAATAAATATTGATCCTTCATCCGAATAAAATTGGTTCCACCCTCGTGAACCGCTTGTTACGAATTCACATAAACTCCCCAACCTTACCCACTCCCAACCGATGGGCAATTCAAACGGTTTTTCTTCGTCGCTAATTACTTGCAACGGTTTTTGTTTTTTAATTTTACCGTCTTTCACCAGTTGCGCTTTTTCCTGCTCAATACGTTTTAGCAGTTCTGAGGCAGGTTCATCATTCGGGTCTTGTGGCACCAGCTTACCCATTACCGCCAGTTGCAGAATGGTTTGTTTAAGGGCGTCAATGCTAGCTTCGGTGGTAAACAACGTGTCGAAATGCTGGCTGATTCGCGCCCAATTTTCGGCCAACTCTTCTGCGTGTTGGCTGTTGGTAAGCGTTGCCAGCAGCGTTTCCACAAGTTGTGAATGCGCATCCAGACTGGTCAGGGATTGCTGTTCCAGTTGGTCGCAGAGGGACATGAGTTCCTGAATTTTAGAAATAATTCTCTTTTGTTCAGCCAATGAAGGTACAGGGACAAGCATCTGAGAAAGTTGGCCAAGATATATACCTTTTTGTGCTGTACCTTTTCCATTTTCGATAAAATAAAGCTGCGCCGTCATTGATTTAAAATAATCTGATAAATAATTTGAAAATAATCCAGACGTTAAAACAGCAACACTTCTTTGCAGAACAAATTTTGTATTATCGTTAACTACTGCACTACGTCCTAATGAACCAACTATGGTCAACAAAATATCATCCCCATTGATTAATGTTCGTCCATTTTCTTTAATAAAATCATCTTCACAGACATAGCGAGAAGGATTATCGAAATCTATCAATCCATTCTGAATATTCTGACTGCTGAGCATGGGATAACCTGAGCCATTATCTTTTGGCGGATTGTGTGACCCATCTGTTAGTTTTGAACATATGTTGCCTAATTTTTCCCACTCCCACCCGCCCGGCAATTCAAACGGCTTCTCATCCTCGCTAATCTCCGGCAAAGGCTTCTGCTTTTTAATTTTTCCCTGCTTTACCAGCTCCGCTTTTTCAGCAGCAATGCGCTTTAACAGCTCAGAAGCCGGTTCATCATTCGGATCCTGCGGCACCAGCTTGCCGCGCACTGCCAATTCCAGGATCAGCTCACGCAGTTTCTTAATGCCGTAGAGATCGATTTTACCGTTGCTACCGCGCCCGGCGGTTGAGCGGGTTTGCAGGGCGGATGTCCAGGTATCGATATGCTGGGTAATCAGTTTTTCAACGGCCATCAGTTTGCCCCTTTACCTGCCAGTGCGGCACCGAGAATGTCGCGTAGCTGGTTGCGTAGTTTGCTGATTTCCGCCTGCTGAGTCTGGTACTGCGCCAACAGTTCGTCAGGATCGTGGCTGATGGTTTCGCCCTGGTACGGGTTTTTGATATCGAGGTTAAAGTTGCGGGCGATGATGTCGCCAATGCTCACTCTCCACGCCTGGTTGTTTTCTTCACGGCTGGCAAAACCGTCGGCTTCGCTGCCCCACCAGTCGATCTCGGTCTGGAACTCTTCAAACTTCATTGGCTTGGTTTTGCTGTAGTTCTTTACGCCGGCCGGGTACGGATGCTCGTAGAACCAGATCTCTTTGGTCGGCTGGCCTTTGGTAAAGAACAGAATATTGGTTTTGATGCCGGTGTACGGGTTAAACACGCCGTTTGGTAAACGCACAATGGTGTGCAGATTGCACTCTTCGGTCAGCAGCTTTTTGATTTTGGTTTTTACGCCTTCACCAAATAGTGTGCCGTCTGGCAACACCACCGCCGCACGGCCTTTATCGGCCAGCACTTCAATAATCAGTTGCAGGAACAGGTCGGCGGTTTCGCGGGTCTGCATCTCTGCCGGGAAGTTTTTCTCAATGCCGTCTTCTTCGGTGCCGCCAAACGGTGGGTTGGTGACAATCACGTCAAGCTGCTCATCCCAGGAGGAAAGCGGCTTGTTAAGCGTGTTGTCGTGGCGAATTTGTACCGGGACTTCAATGCCGTGCAGCAGCATGTTGGTGGTACACAGCAGGTGCGGGAGCTGTTTTTTCTCAACGCCATGAATCTGCTTTTGCAGGGTTTTATGGTCTTCGGTGGTTTTAACGTAATTATCTTTTACATGGTCGAAGGAACACGCCAGGAAACCGCCAGTACCACAGGCCGGGTCCATAATCGACTCGCCCAGTTTCGGGTCGATGCGGTTGACCATAAAGCGCGTGACCGCACGCGGAGTATAGAATTCACCCGCATTGCCCGCATTTTGCAGGTCGCGCAGGATCTGTTCGTAAATGTCGCCGAACAGGTGGCGTTCACTGCTGCTGCTAAAGTCGATTTCATTGAGTTTGTTGATCACCTGGCGCAGCAGCGTGCCGTTTTTCATATAGTTATAGGCATCGCTAAACGCTTGTTTCACCACAAAACCGCGTGGGTTTTTGTCGATTGGCGCAATCATGCTTTTCAGCGTCGGGAACAGGTCGTCATTCACAAACTCCAGCAGCTCATCACCGGTAATCCCTTCGCTGTTCGCCGCCCAGGTGCGCCATAGGTAACGTTTAGGGATCGGCAACTGGTAATCATCCTGCTCCAGTTCCAGTTCTTCTTCCTGGGTGTCAAAAATTTTCAGGAACAGCAGCCATGAAAGCTGGCCTAAACGTTGGGCATCGCCGTCTACGCCTGCGTCTTTGCGCATGATGTCCTGCAGGGATTTTATGACTGAGCTAATCGACATGTTTTCTTTCCGTTGTAAATAAAAAATCCCCTCACCCTGACCCTCTCCCCAAAGGGGCGAGGGAAAACTTCAAGGCCGGGAGAGAGTGAATGTTGGGTTATCAGGCGGAGCGTGGTGGCAACTGGTAGATTTCGTTTTCCAGTTCGTTCACTGCTTCTTCGTAAGCCTGCTTGTTACCGAAGCTACTTTTGATAATTTCCAGTGGGCGGCCAAGCGTGTCGAACGGTTTTAGCTTCAACACCTGAATATCCTCGATTTCCTGCACGCCTTCGTCAGCGTATTTATCCAGAAGCGTGTTTAACACGTTCTGCGCAGGCTCGGAATATTTGGTGAAATAGTTACGTTTACGCACGTTGTTGGCACGTTCCTGGCGCGTTAGCGGCGGCTGGCCGTAAACCACGTGGCAAAGCAAATCGAACGGGTCGAGATCTTTACCCACCTCTTCGGCCAGCACGTCCCAAAGCACGCCCAACTGTTGCAGCTCCTCAATGATAACCTGCTTGCGGGCGGCAGAGTGCCATTTACGGGTGAAGTCATCAAGCGATGCGTAGTCTTTATCTTTCAGCAGGGTTTTGCGGGTGTAATCCTGAAAGGATTCCGTGACCAGTTTGCCGTCCGCATCGTAATACTGCACCCGTTTCGCCAGCACTTTGACCGCAACGCCGTTAACGTGGAATTTGCGGATTTTGTTATCTTCGTCTTCTTCAAAAGCACCGGATCCATAGCCTGACGTCGCATCGTAACTTGCGGGAGTCTCGTCTGCCCCTGCAAACACATCAGGCAATTCATTCTCTGGCGTTTCGTCTTCCAGCCGCTCGTCAAAATCCGAGTCCGGGTCGGTAATCTCTTCTGGCGTGGTGCTAATCACTTTTTCTGGTACACCGTCAAAACGTTCATCGGCAAACAATTCGGTGGCTTTTTTGAAGTCGAGAATGGTGAACCACAGCTTGCCGTGTTTTTCGTTGATACGCGTGCCGCGCCCGATGATTTGCTTAAATTTGGTCATCGACTGGATGTTTTGATCCAGCACCACCAGCTTGCAGGTTTGGGCATCCACACCCGTGCTCATCAGTTCAGACGTGGTGGCAATCACCGGGTAAGGCTTTTTAGGGTTGATGAAGTTATCCAGCTGCCCTTTGCCAATTTCGTCATCACCGGTGATTTTCATCACATACTTTTCGTTTTTCTTTACCTGCTCCGGGTTCAGGTTGACCAGCGCCCGGCGCATTCTTTCGGCATGGTCGATGTCGTTACAAAAGACGATGGTTTTATCCATCGGGTTGGTGCGTTTTAAATAGTCGGTGATGGTTTGCGCCACCAGCAGGGTGCGTTCATCAATGACCATTGTGCGGTCGAAATCTTTCTGGTTATAAATACGGTCTTCAATCAATTCGCCGTGCTTATCCACCTGCCCTCTGGTTGGACGCCAGCCCTGTAAGTCCACGTCGATATCTACACGCACCACTTTGTACGGAGCAAGGAAGCCGTCTTCAATACCTTCTTTCAGCGAATAGGTATAGACCGGTTCGCCAAAGTAGTCAGTGCTGGAGACTTCCTCGGTTTCTTTCGGTGTGGCGGTGAGCCCAATCTGCGTGGCACTGCTGAAGTATTCGAGGATTTCACGCCAGGCGCTGTCTTCCGACGCGCTGCCACGGTGGCATTCGTCGATAACAATCAGGTCGAAGAAGTCTGGCGCGACTTGTTTAAACGCTTTCTGATGTTCCTCTGGCCCGGTGATGGCCTGATACAGCGCCAGCTGGATTTCATAAGCCGGGTCGATGGTACGCCCGGTGATTTTTGTCATCGCACTGCCGAAAGGTTGGAAATCGTTAGTTTTGGTCTGATCAACCAGAATATTGCGGTCCGCGAGGAACAGAATGCGTTTCTTGTTTTTTGCTTTCCATAAACACCAGATAATCTGGAAAGCGGTGTAGGTTTTCCCGGTTCCTGTCGCCATGACCAGCAATACGCGTTTTTGCCCGGCAGATACGGCTTCTATGGTTTTATTTATTGCCTGTAACTGATAGTAACGGGGGGATTTTCCAGAGTTGTCATCGTAGTAATCCTGGCTGATGACGGGCATTTGTTCGGTAGTAAAACCTTTCCAGGCACAGTATTTATCCCAAAGCTGCTCAGGGCATGGGAAATCTTCCAGCTTGATTTCAGATTCAAGCTGCACAGGGTTGGTTTTATCGTGAAAGATAAAGCCGTCGCCGTTAGAGGCAAAAACAAAAGGCACATCAAGCAAGCGCGCGTAATCCAGCCCTTGCTGCATCCCTTTGCCAATCTCATGCTTATTGGCTTTTGCTTCTATAACCGCAAGCGGTAACCCCGGTTTGTGGTAGAGCACAATATCGGCTGATTTCACCGTCAGGCGTGCCGCCAGTTTGCCGCGTACCACTACTTTGCCATCACGGAGTTTTACCTCCTGACGTATCTGCGTCATCACGTTCCAACCCGCGTCTTTGATCGCAGGTAGGATGAACTTGGTGATGATATCCGTTTCAGTCAGATGCGTTTTGTTTACGCCAGCCATAGCAGAGCTCTCAACGATATTGGGTTAGGTCTGATTTTACACAGGTTAGTGCATCAAGTAATGACCTGAAACGATGTTCTGAGCCAATGCAGGGAAAACCATCACCCGTTAGCAAGGCTTCTGTTTTGATCAACTCAGGTACTCAGCTATACGCGTTGAGATGTCGTTACCTGGCACAGTCCCGGTGATTAAAGGTATAATCCCCCGTATTACTTAACTGGTTCAGAAACGATCATGACAAAACTCACCCTACAAGAGCAGATGCTGAAAGCTGGCTTAGTCAGCAGTAAAAAAATGGCCAAAGTGCAAAAAACGGCTAAGAAATCACGGGTTCAGGCGCGCGAAGCCAGAGAGGCCGTGGAAGAGAACAAAAAAGCACAGCTTGAGCGTGATAAAGAGTTAAGCGAGCAGCAAAAGCAGGCCGCGTTAGCCAAAGAATTTAAAGCTCAGGTGAAGCAGCTTATTGAAATGAACAGAATCGTTATTGCCAGAGGCGATATCGGCTATAACTTCACGGACAACAACTTAATTAAAAAAGTCTACGTGGATAAAGCAACGCAGGCCCAGCTGATTAGCGGCCGTCTCGCCATCGCCCGTCTTTCTACGGATAAAAACGGTGACAGCGAATACGCGATTATTCCCGCAAGCGTGGCCGATAAAATTGCCCAGCGCGATGCGAGCAGCATCGTATTAAACAGCGCCCTCAGTACCGAAGAGCAGGACGAAGAAGATCCGTACGCTGACTTTAAAGTGCCGGATGATTTGATGTGGTAACAGGCGTTTAAGACATCCAGGGCGATGAATTTAAATTCATTGCCCTTTTTCGTTAACGAGAGATCGGGATCTTTACTTATTACCACCCGATACCGGGAAAGTATCCTTAAGGAAAATGTCAGTCGCATACATCACAGCAGGCGCACCGCTTTCATTCACAGCCCAATGTGAGTCACCACGACCGGAACGATAGACCTCCCCAGGCTTCATTTTCACCCCGACAGTACAATTTTTAGCGTAGATGGTTACCGACCCGGAAAGCATGGTTGCTATTTCAGGACGCTCATCATGGGAATGCAGCTGGGCAACAGAATCTTTGCCAAAATAGATTGTTCGTGAACGCAAATGCCACCCTTTGGCCGCAACCGCTTCATCGTCTAACAGTATTTGACCATTGTTGACCACCTGGATTGGTCCTTTTGTTTCTGTAATGGGTTTAAAAGGCGTTGGGCCCTCTTTTCCTGCCGGGCATTCCCCAGCCACGGCTGCAGTGCACGAAAGAGCAAATACCAGAGCCGTGCAAGTAGAAATAAATTTCATGATCAAATCCTCCCTTAATATATGAGCTTAATAAGCTATATCTATGCGACTATGTTTATCAAACTGTTTGTTTGAGAAGGACTCACAGGCAAGGTATTTCGTTTCCTGTGATAAAGAATTTGGCATGGTTGGCGCTTAATATTTCAGAAATAAATCACCCATCCAAACACACTATGTCGTATGTCTTCAGCCATTGCACTACTAAATAAGAGCTTAAACATTCATCCTTAAGAAATCCCCAGCCACTGCTTCACAGCGTAATTTCATTCTTCCGTAAACTAACTTCAGTTTATTTAAATTGAAATATGAACATCCCCTGCTATGAAACAATTCTTAAACCGCTGGAAATTCTTACAGGTATTATCCATCCGAATAGCCGGTGGCTTAGGATAGATACCGAATAGAAGTATGCAAAAAAAAGAAATTTCGTTATGGATTAAATATCTTTTACCAGTGAGGCAGAATTCATACCATTACAAGTACGGCAGGCCACTCAGGCTGATTTAATGTTGCTCCATGAGCTGGGTTACAGTATCTATCGTGCTCACTTTAAGCAGATGTGGGTGTCGGAATCTGAAATGAACGATTTTTTGGAGTCTTGTGATTACCCTACTGGCGGCTTGTCTTCATTGAAAGCGGGTATTTTTGTTCACGGTAAAAGCTACAATGCGGGATGCTGAACCGCCTCCACCCCACGTTAAGTACTTATAATGGAACCTGGTTTCTAAACTCATTCAGTCATATTCCTACCTTAATTAAATATCCCTCAGGCCAGTGTTCATGGCCTTCACAGCCTATTATTGCATGGTAAACCTTCAACCATAAAATGTGACATACATCACACTTTATAATACTGGATAATATTTGCCCTTGCCAATCTATCTACTGGTAGGTAGATTGTATTTCAACAGCACGACAACACAACAAACCAGTCAAACAAACAACGAGGGTAACAAGATGAAAAAATTAATGATTGCAGCATTCCTGACTTTCCCGGTCATCGCTTTCGCCGCTCAGCCAGAGCAGGGTTATGTTCTGGAAACCCAGGGCAGCGCGCTGCATTTCAGTCAGGACACCGCCGGCACTGTATTTGTGACAGGTACACTGGTTAACAACCTTGATTACAACGGACAGGCAAGCCTGACGGAGAGTAAAGACATCGCAGCCGTGCTGGTTCCGTCTATGGCTAATGAGCTGACGCGTAAACAGGCTGCCGATGCCGAGAAAATCGGGGTGATATCAGCAGATGGTTCCACTCCGGATGATGTGAGTGATGCTCTGATGGTGAAAGCCGCGCAGCAGGGTGCGTCAGGCTATCGCATTACCAGTGTCACTTCTAATTCCCCGTTTTATGGCACTGCCACCCTGTACCGTTAAGCAGGTTTTTGAATTCAGACAAGGAGCACCATCATGAAAAATTTAATACGCGACATTATGGCCATATTCACCCCTGGGCATCACGGCCCGGTGATCCTGCAAGATGGTTTGACTGAGGAAGAAAAGTCGGCGCTCGTTCCGGTCAGAACATTATCGATTGACTGGGTTGCATCCGCCGATGAGCTGGAGCGTGAAGCTATTCGTGAAACGCTCGATGCAGGAGCTGCGGGGTATCAGCTGTCAAACCTCGAGCAGACCCAGTTTATACATGCCCGGGCTACGCTCTATTCAAAGCCGAATGAACGTCATTAGCGGAAGGAAGGAAGAATGAAAACAATAATGAAAATGCGTGCGCTAATGCGCAAAGCCCGAAAGTTACTGGCCGGGTCATCAGGGAAAAAACCTGTGCGTCAGATTGCAGAACGCCCTCCACAGGCCGTGCGTCGTTCCTCAATCCGTCACTCAGCCTGAAGGCGTTTCTTATGGCACTGTTGCAAGCAGGAAGATAGCCAGGTCCCGGAGCTGTTTGCAACAGTGTTATCTGAGCCCTGCCCCCCCTGTTATATCGCCATTTTTTACCCTCGCAGCAGCGCCCGGTAGCCTCATGCTCCGGGCGTTTCTGCGTCTTAACGGACTTCTCCCTCGGCATACTCATGGCCACTAATTATGCCGAAACCCAAGGCCGGCCGGGCCTGCGAAGCTGAAAAACCAGAGGTGGCAGCCACTTACACCGTGAATGGGTTCACCGGGCATTACGGCACTCACCTGAGACAGCGAATATAAGTCTCTCCGGAACGCCGCACGATCTCGTCCGCCCTCCCCGTTATATCCTTGCCTTCGAACGCGCCGTAGAGCTTCATAAATTTCACGCCGCTCAGCCGCTGTGTCATGTCACTGACCGTCGCCGCTGACAATGGCAGCATATTAGGGTAGCTCCACATGAACGACACGCCGTCCGCCCCCGGAGTGACCTGAAGAATATCCCCGGAAAGCAAAATCCCCTCACCTTGCTCCCAGTGAAGAACGCTGCCGCCGGCGAAGTGCCCACCAAGACGTATCAGGGTGACATCACCGGTCAGTTTAAGACTGTCCCCTTCCCAAAGCGTAATATGCGGGCTGTCGCGCATGATCCACTCGCGGTCACTGGCATGGAGGTAAATCGGGGCGTCAAACTCTTCGGCCCAGTCCTGCATCGTGGTGTAGTAATGAGGATGTGATATCGCGATAGCGTTTAGGCCGCCAAGTGAAGAAATCAGCGTTTTCGTGGCGTCGTCGAGAGTGGCGATACAGTCCCACATGATGTTGCCTTCCGGCGTTCGCAGGATAAAAGCACGCTGATTAATCGCAAAAGATGGCACGGCCAGGAGGCTAAACAGGTTTTTCTCGTGCTGTTTCCACTTATTCGTATGCGTAGCCAAAAGGGCATCAGGCTCGACCCATTGCTGCCCCGCGACGGGCACATACTGCCGCTCATCTTCACAGATTTTGCAATGCTCTGGATGGGAACCTGCGGTTTCGTAAGATGTTCCGCAGGTTTTGCATAATGTGATCATTGAGTCGTTCTCTCCGTTCCGGTTAGCTAAAGTCAGCCTGGCACACCGTGACAAGTCGATGTATCAGATAATGCTGCCAGCCAAAATACGGAGAAAAGATTCAAAACGGGCCGCCCAAAGGCAGCCCGCTTGTACATAAATGCCGTCAACTTACTCCCAGGCTCGCTCAGCCTTGGCGGCATCGAACTGCGGAGGGGGCTTGCGGAACAGACCTGTCAGATAAGCCAGATAGCACAGGCCCACCGCGGCCCAGACCAGGCCCAGCGTTAACGATGTTGATTCAAGGTTAATCCACAGCACTGCCACCGTTATTGCGCCGGTGAGCGGCAGGATCAGATAGTGGAATTTATCCTTCCAGGTTTTGTTGCGCCCTTCACGGCGCCAGAAGTGGTTGATAACCGAGATGTTCACGAAGGTAAATGCCACCAGCGCGCCGAAGTTAATCAGTGCGGTTGCGGTCACCAGATCGAAGAACAGCGCGGAAAGCGCCACCACGCCAACCATCAGCACGTTGAGGGCCGGCGTGCGCCATTTCGGGTGAACGTAGCCGAAATATTTTTCCGGGAAGACGTTATCGCGTCCCATGACATACAACAGCCGTGAAACGCTGGCGTGAGAGGCAAGGCCTGAAGCCAGCGTATTCACAAACGTCGTACACAGGAAGATTGACTGGAACAGCTTACCGCCGACATACAGGGCGATCTCCGGCAGCGCCGCGTCCGGGTTCTTGAAGCGGCTGATGTCAGGGAAAAATAGCTGCATAAAGAACGACGCCGCGATAAATATAATCCCGCCGTAGACCGCGGTCAGGAAGATAGCCTTAGGGATGGTGCGCGCCGCGTCCGGGGTCTCTTCTGACAGCGTCGTGACCGCATCGAACCCAAGGAACGAGAAGCAGACTATTGTTGCCCCCGTGATAATCGGGACGAGATGCGCATTCTGGCTGACAAAAGGCTGTAGCGACCAGACGGTGCCTACGCCCTCTCCTCTATGCAGTCCCTGCACGACGAGGAAAATAAATACCACCATGATGCAAATTTGCACCAGCACGAACAGCGTGTTGAAGTTCGCCACCAGGTTAACGCTTTTCAGGTTGGCCGCGGTGAGGATCGCCACGAAGCCCACCACCCATACCCATGGCGGCACTTCCGGGAACAGGGCCGACAGATAGATTTTCGCCAGCAGGACGTTAATCATCGGCAGGAACAGATAATCGAGCAGCGATGACCAGCCCACCATAAAACCAACGTGGGGGCTAATAGCTTTCTGAGCGTAAGTATAGGCAGAACCGGCCTGCGGAAACTGCCGCACCAGCTTGCCGTAGCTGATGGCGGTAAACAGCACGCCCGCCAGCGCAAGCAGGTAGGACGCCGGGACGTGGCCGTCGCTGATGCCGGACACAATCCCGAAGGTATCAAACACCGTCATTGGCGTGAGATAGGCCAGCCCCATCATCACCACCTGCCAGAGTTTTAAAGATTTGCGCAGCTGCGGTTTTCCCGCCTGCGTTGGGTTTTCCACAGAGGAGTTAGTCGCCATCGCAAAGTCCCCCCATGCACGTGGAGGTTTGCAATGATATCGTCGTTTTAGCAAACCTGCTCAGGCTGGGGGTAAAGCGTGGATCCAGAAGGATAAAAATCGGGCTGCGTTCGACAACAGGTCCGTCGTAGTCAATACGGCTGCGGCATTCGCCCTCGCCGTGCGGGTATTTGAACATCTGCATCATTTCCATCCTCGTCATACAATTTGTCGTTTAACTGAAGACCCGTCGCCGCGTGCTGTCCGTTTTGCGATTCAGGGAAATGGCAGGTTAATCCTGCAAAGTTCGCGGTCCGGCTCCGCTCAGACCTTATGATGCTGCTTATTATTTTCAGCCGGGCGGCCCCCGGCAGGGCTTTACTCAGGCGTTTTTCAACATCCACTCAATTTCGGTTTCTGTGATCATCCGCTCAAACTGGATCAGCTCATCGTTCTTACAGGCGTGGAAAACGTGCACAAAACGCTCCCCTAACAGCTCGCGTAAATGGTCGTTCTGGGTGAATTCCCACAGCGCATCGCTCTGACGAATAGGGAACGGCAGACCTTCCTGCTCCAGTCCGTTACCTTCAACCTCTTCCTGTAACGGCAGCTCGTTATCCAGGCCGTGCAGAATGCCCGCCAGAATGGTTGCCATAACCAGATACGGGTTGGCATCAGCACCCGCCACGCGGTACTCGACTCGATGATTATCACGATCCCCACAAGGGATGCGCAGCGCGACGGTACGGTTGTTATGCCCCCATGAAGCCTGCGTTGGCACATACATACCCGGCTGGAAACGACGGTAGGAGTTAACGTTCGGTGCCAGCATCGCAATCGATGCAGGCATCAAGTCAACCATGCCTGCAAGCGCACGCTTGAGAAGCGCGGAGTCTTCCCCATCGGCGTCCGCCAGCACGTTCTCACCTTTGCCATTCAGGATGCTGATATGAATGTGCATCCCGCTACCCGCATGCTCTTCATACGGCTTAGCCATAAAGGTGGCGTGCATCTTATGTTTTTCTGCCACTGAACGCACCAGGCGTTTGAGGGCCAGCGCATCGTCGCAGGCATCCAGCACATTATCAGTGTGGTGCAGGTTGATCTCGAACTGCCCCGGCGAAGCTTCGGCGACCGCGCCGTCTGCGGGAATGAGCTGCAGGCGACCCAGCTCGTCGATATCGCTGAGCACATCGGCGAAGTGGTTAAGGTTATCGACGGAGTAGACCTGGCTTTGCGTGTTGCGGTCTTCGGTTCCCGGCGCACACGGAGGCTGCAGGTCACCTTCGGCATCGCGCTGACGATCCAGTAAATAGAACTCCAGCTCTACCGCTACCACAGGGTGCAGACCGCGCTGGCGCAGCTGCTGCCAGAGTCGATTAAGCACGTTCCGCGGCTCAACGTCAAAGGGAGCGCCATCTTCGTCCAGCATGGTCAGCATCATCTGGCCGATGAATTCCGGGTCTGCTGCCGAGGGGGTTAATGTGCCAAGAATAGGTACACAATTGCGATCCGGCTCACCTAACTCCTGGCCCAGCCCCGCTTCTTCCACCACGTTGCCCAGAATATCCATTGCAAAGACGGAGGCCGGGAAGTAACACCCCTTCTCTATCTTACGCAGGCTGGCAACCGGGATACGTTTGCCCCTGAAGCCACCGTTCAGGTCGGTAATAAGAACATCGACATACTGGGTGTTGGGATAGGTCTCGAGGTAGGTCTTTACTTCGCGTGCGAACGCGCTACTTCGTCTTTCCTCGGTTTGCTGAACGAAATTCTCAACTTCTACGATATTGGTATCCATGATTCACCACCGTTGCTTTGGATGCGGCTCGCTTGCTTGCCGTTAAATATAATGTCCACTCTTCGACAATGGTGCCAATTTAAATGTTTGTCAAATGTTAAGTGGAGTTTGCAAATAGGTTATCTCACTGCTAGATTGGTAAAATATTGAACGGAACAGGGCAGAATGGAATCTTTTGGCAATAATTTAGTCCAGCATGTGAGGTCGATCATGGACAATATATTTGACAGGCCAGTTATTGGTGTCGTGATGTGCAGGAACACACTTAAGGGTCATGAGACCCAGACGTTGCAAGAAAAGTACCTGAATGCAGTTTTAAATGCCGGTGGGCTGCCCGTTGCTCTCCCCCACGTGCTGGCGGAGCCGGAGCTGCTCAATACGCTGCTCCCGAAGCTTGATGGCATCTTCCTGCCGGGAAGCCCCAGCAATATGCAGCCGCACCTCTATGGTGAAAACGGCGATGAGCCTGACGCCGATCCCGGGCGTGACGAATTGAGCCTGGCGCTGATAAACGCCGGGATTGACAGGCGCATTCCCATTTTCGCCATCTGCAGGGGTATGCAGGAAATGGTGGTTGCTACGGGGGGAACGCTGTATCGTCGCCTGCACGAGCAGCCTGAGTTTCTCGAACACCGGGAAGATCCCGAACTCCCGATGGAGGGGCAGTACGCTCCCTCTCATGAAGTCCAGGTTCAACAGGGAGGATTACTCTCTACCTTAATTCCAGGCTGCAACTCGTTTTGGGTGAACTCACTTCATGGACAAGGGGCGAAATCGCTGGGCCGACTGCTGCGTGTGGAAGCACGTTCGCCAGATGGTCTGGTGGAAGCCGTCAGCGTTCACGATCACCCCTTTGCCCTTGGTGTACAATGGCACCCCGAATGGAACAGTAGCGAATACGCCCTGTCGCGTTTATTGCTAGAAGGTTTTATCACCGCGTGTCAGAACTATATCGCCGAAAAACAGCGACTCTGACCACTACTGTTAAGGAAATACCAATATGAGCGATGACGGCCTGGCGCCGGGTAAACGTTTGTCAGCGATCCGCCAGCAATTGGGTCTTTCACAACGTCGTGCCGCCGAACTGTCTGGATTAACGCATAGCGCCATCAGCACCATAGAGCAGGACAAAGTCAGTCCTGCAATCAGTACGCTACAAAAGCTGCTGAAAGTTTATGGGCTGTCGCTCTCCGAGTTCTTCGCGGACCCGGAAAAACCTGATGAGCCACAGGTCGTTATCAACCAGGACGATCTGATTGAGATTGGCAGTCAGGGTGTTTCAATGAAGCTGGTACATAACGGGAATCCGAACCGTACGCTGGCGATGATCTTCGAGACTTACCAACCCGGCACGACTACCGGGGAGAGGATCAAACACCAGGGTGAAGAGATAGGCACGATACTGGAAGGTGAAGTGATCCTGACCATCAACGGCCAGACATATCACCTTGTTGCAGGGCAAAGTTATGCCATCAACACCGGCATACCGCACAGCTTCAGCAACACCTCGGCAGGCATCTGCCGCATTATCAGCGCCCATACTCCCACCACGTTCTGATTTCTTTTCGGCCTGAGGTTCTCAGGCCACTTTTAAAGACGCTTTTTACGGGATTTATTTCCTGGGGCAACCTGCAACCTGATTTTGCCGACAGCCGCGGAGAAAGACCTCTTATCTTATTGAATTTAAGGAGTAATCATGGACTTTCAGCATCTGAATTACTGGCAGGAAAAAGCAAAAAATATCACACCTGAAGGCCGCCTGTTTATTAACGGCGAATATTGTCAGGCTGAGGATAATACCACTTTCGACACCATCGATCCTGCCGCACAACGTACGCTGACTCAGGTTGCGCGGGGTAAAAAAGCCGACGTGGACAAAGCCGTACGAGCCGCTCGCGAGGTTTTCGAACGCGGCGACTGGTCGCAGGCCTCGCCGGCAAAACGCAAAGCCGTGTTAAATAAGCTCGCAGATTTAATGGAGCAGCATCACGAGGAGCTGGCGCTGCTGGAGACGCTCGATACCGGCAAGCCTGTTCGCCATAGCCTGCGTGATGACATTCCAGGCGCCGCCCGCGCCATCCGCTGGTACGCGGAAGCCATCGACAAAGTTTACGGCGAAGTGGCCACCACCGGCGTGAATGAGCTGGCGATGATCGTGCGTGAACCGATTGGCGTCGTGGCAGCCGTGGTGCCGTGGAACTTCCCGCTGTTGCTCGCCTGCTGGAAGCTCGGCCCGGCGCTGGCAACAGGCAACAGCGTCATCCTTAAACCCTCCGAAAAATCCCCGCTGACCGCGATTCGTCTGGCGCAGCTTGCCAAAGAGGCAGGCCTGCCGGACGGCGTACTTAACGTCATTGCTGGTTTTGGACATGAGGCCGGTCAGGCGCTGTCCCTGCATCCGGACGTGGATGTCATCACCTTTACCGGTTCGACCCGCACGGGCAAACAGCTGCTGAAAGACGCGGGCGACAGCAACATGAAGCGCGTCTGGCTGGAGGCCGGTGGCAAAAGTGCCAATATCGTCTTCGCCGACTGCCCGGATCTGCAAAGTGCCGCCGCCGGCACCGCCGCAGGCATTTTCTACAACCAGGGCCAGGTATGCGTCGCGGGTACCCGCCTGCTGCTGGAAGAGAGCATTGCCGACGAGTTTATTGCGCTGCTGAAGGAGCAGGCGAAGAGCTGGCAGCCGGACAACCCCCTCGACCCGGACACCACCATGGGCACGCTGATTGACAACGCCCATGCCGACACCGTGCACAGTTTTATCCGCGACGGTGAAAGCCAGGGCAAGTTGGTTCTGGACGGACGTGATGGCAAACACCCCGCCGCCGTCGGCCCCACCATTTTTGTCGACACGGCTTCGGATTCCCGCGTAGGACGCGATGAGATCTTCGGCCCGGTGCTGGTTATCACCCGCTTCTCCTCCGAAGCCGAAGCGCTGAAGCTGGCTAACGACAGCGATTATGGCCTGGGTGCCGCCGTCTGGACCCGCGACCTTTCCCGCGCGCACCGCATGAGCCGCCGCCTGAAAGCAGGCTCCGTGTTTGTGAATAACTATAACGACGGCGACATGACCGTGCCGTTCGGCGGCTACAAGCAGAGCGGCAACGGGCGCGATAAATCCCTGCATGCGCTGGAGAAATTTACCGAACTGAAAACTATCTGGATCTCCCTGGAGTCTTAATCATGACTGAACATACCACCAGCTATTACGCCGCCAGCGCTAATCAGTATGAGCCTTTCCCACAGCTCGACGAACCGATATCCTGCGACGTGTGCATCGTCGGCGGTGGCTACACCGGGCTTTCTTCGGCGCTGCACCTGTCGGAAATGGGTTATGACGTTGTGCTGCTAGAGTCGGCCCGCATCGGCTTCGGCGCCAGCGGGCGCAACGGCGGCCAGCTCGTCAACTCGTACAGCCGCGATATCGACGTCATCGAACGCACCTACGGCCCGGAAGCCGCAAAAATACTCGGCGACATGATGTTCGAAGGCGGGGAGATCATCCGCGAGCGCATCAAACGCTATCAGATTGACTGCGACTACCGTCCGGGCGGCCTGTTTGTCGCCATGAACTCCCGGCAGATGGAAACCCTCGAAGAGCAGAAAGCCAACTGGGAGCGCTACGGCAACACCCAGCTGGAGCTGCTGGACGCCGACGAACTGCGCCGTGAAGTGGATAGCGATCGCTACGTGGGCGGCCTGCTTGACCACAGCGGCGGCCATATCCATCCGCTAAACCTTGCGATTGGCGAGGCAAATGCCATCCGCCTGAACGGGGGCCGCGTCTATGAGCAGTCGCCGGTCACCAACATTCAGCACGCCAGCCCGGCCGTCGTCAGTACCGCAAAGGGCCAGGTCACGGCGAAATATGTGATCGTGGCGGGCAACGCCTACCTGGGCGATAAGCTTGAGCCGGAGCTGGCAAAGCGCAGCATGCCGTGCGGCACACAGGTGCTGACCACTGAGCCTCTGGGTGAAGATCTGGCCCGCTCGCTGATCCCGAAAAACTACTGCGTGGAAGACTGTAACTACCTGCTGGACTACTACCGCCTGACCGGCGACAACCGCCTGCTGTACGGCGGCGGCGTGGTCTATGGCGCGCGCGACCCGGCGGACATTGAGCGTCTGGTCATGCCAAATCTGCTGAAAACCTTCCCGCAGCTGAAGGACGTGAAAATAGACTACCGCTGGACCGGCAACTTCCTGCTGACGCTCTCAAGAATGCCGCAGTTTGGCCGTCTTGATACCAACATCTACTACATGCAGGGCTATAGCGGGCACGGCGTGACCTGCACGCATCTGGCGGGCCGCCTGATAGCCGAGCTGCTGCGCGGTGACGCCGAGCGTTTCGACGCCTTCGCCAGGCTGCCGCACTACCCGTTCCCGGGTGGCCGCAGCCTGCGAATTCCGTTCACCGCCATGGGCGCGGTCTACTACAAGCTGCGCGATCGCCTTGGCGTGTAATTAATCCTCTAACCGATCCCTACGTGTAAGGAAAAAAAGATGAGCAACAATAGCTTCCAGCAGCGCCGCCTTGATGCCACCCCGCGCGGCGTCGGCGCGATGTGTGATTTTATGGTTAAGAAAGCCGAGAACGCGACCATCACCGATACCGAAGGCCGCGAGTATATTGACTTCGCTGCGGGCATTGCCGTGCTGAATACCGGGCACCGCCACCCGAAAATCATCGCCGCCGTTCAGCAACAGCTGGAGTGTTTCACCCATACCGCGTTCCAGATCCTGCCATACGAAAACTACCTTTCGCTGGCCGAACGCCTGAACGACCTGGTGCCGATTGAAGGCAAAGCAAAAACGACGTTCTTCACCACCGGCGCGGAGGCCGTAGAAAACGCGGTGAAGATTGCCCGCGCCGCCACCGGTCGCCCTGGCGTCATTACCTTTACCGGCGCTTTCCACGGCCGCACGCTGATGACGCTGGCGTTGACCGGCAAAGTGGCGCCTTATAAAACCGGCTTCGGCCCGTTCCCTGGCTCCGTGTTCCATGCCCGCTACCCGAATGCGCTGCACGGCGTGAGCGTCGAAGACTCGCTGAGCAGCCTTGAAGATATTTTCCACTGCGACATTGCCCCGCAGCAGGTTGCCGCCATCGTCTTTGAACCCGTCCAGGGCGAAGGCGGATTCAACGTTGCGCCGCCGGAGTTTGTCAGCGCGCTGCGCAAGCTGTGCGACCAACACGGCATTCTGTTAGTTGCCGATGAAATTCAGAGCGGCTTCGCCCGTACCGGCAGGCTGTTTGCCAGCGAATACTACCCGGACGCGAAGCCGGACCTGATCACCATGGCGAAAAGCATGGGCGGCGGCTTCCCGATTTCCGGGGTGTCCGGGCGTGCCGAAGTGATGGACAGCCCAACGCCGGGCGGCCTGGGCGGCACCTATGCCGGTAGCCCGGTCGCCATTGCAGCGGCGCATGCGGTGCTGGATGTGATTGCTGAAGAGAAGCTGTGCGAACGTGCCGACATGCTCGGCAGCCAGCTAATCGAAACTATTCAGGGTGCGGGTAACCCGGCGGTGGCACAGGTTCGCGGGCGCGGCTCGATGATCGCCGTCGAGTTTAACGATCCGAAAACCGGTAAGCCGAGCGCTGACATCGCGAAAGATATTCAGAAACGCGCCATGGAGCAGAGCCTGATCCTGCTGACCTGCGGCATTCACGGCAACGTGATCCGCTTCCTGTACCCGCTGACTATCCCGGATGCGCAGTTCAGCAAGTCGCTGAATATTTTGAGCGAGATTTTTAGAGGTTAATCAAAGAACCAGGCGGGGGAACCGGTGGATGGCGCTGGCGCTTATCCACCCTACAACTCCCGGCTCGTCTATTCGCGTTATTCGATAAAACTCTGCACCACAATCCCCTGCTCTTCCAGCAGCTGACGCACCCGGCGGGCCATTTCAACCGCGCCGGGGGTGTCGCCATGCACGCAAATAGAATCTGCCTGAATCGGGGTGAAGGTTCCTTCTACAGAGTTGATGCCGCCCTGGGTGATGAGCTGGAGCATGCGCTGGGCAACTGTTTGCGGATCGTGAATAACCGAACCTGGTTCACGGCGGGCAACTAAAGTGCCGTCAGCGTGATATGCGCGGTCGGCAAAAGCTTCAGAGATTACCCGCAGCCCTTTTTGCGCGGCCCACTCAAGAATCTTTGAACCGGCTAGCCCCACCAGCGGCAGATTCGCATCGACAGCCAGAATACCGTCAATGACCGCCGCTGCCTGGCGTTCGTCATGAGCGATGGTGTTATAAAGCGCACCGTGCGGTTTGACATAACGAACGGAGGTTCCGGCAGCCCGCGCCAGCCCCTGCAACGCGCCTATCTGATAGATAACGTCGGCGGTCAGCTCGTCGCTGGCGATGTCCATACTGCGGCGGCCAAAACCAACGAGGTCGGGGTAAGAGACGTGAGCGCCAACGGCCACGCCCTGCGCCTGAGCGGCGCGAAGGGTTTCGAGAAGGCCAGCAGGCGAACCAGCGTGAAATCCACAGGCAACGTTCGCGCTGCTGACCACGTTCAGAATCGCCGCGTCATCGCCCATCGTCCACTGCCCGAAACTCTCACCCAGATCGCTGTTTAAATCGATTGTTATGCTCATTGACTACTCGTTGTCCTCAGTCCTTTGAGAAAATTAGCACACTTCTGCATTACTTACGCAGCGGCACGTCCTTTATCAGCCATGACAGAATAAACGCCAGCACCACCACGCCTGCGGCGATAATGTAAACCGAGTGCAGAGCCGAGCCGAACGCCTGAAGATAGTCATTACGCAGGGCGACGGGCAGCTCATGCACGGCTTTTGCGCCCAGCTGACGCGGCAGCTGCACATCCGGTGGGATCAGCGCCATAAGCTTAGTTTGCAGCACGTTCGTGAAGATTGCGCCGAAGCCCGCCACGCCAATCGAGCCGCCAATCTGGCGGAACAGCGTGGCGCTGGAGGTTGCCACGCCGATCAGCTTTTGCTCCACGCTGTTCTGCACCGCGAGGATCAGCACCTGCATCACCATGCCCAGGCCGCAGCCGAGCAGCGCAATATAGAAATAGAGCGTGTGCAGTGGCGAGTCGATTTTCAGCGTGCCCAGCAGCGCCATGGCAATAAACGTCACCAGCGTGCCGACGATCGGGAAGATGCGGTAGCGGCCAATTTTACTGATGATGCGCCCGCTGATAATCGAGGTGATCATCAGGCCGCCCATCAGTGGCAGCAGCTGGATGCCCGCCTCCGTCGGCGTGGACGATTTCACCACCTGCAAATAGAGCGGCAGGAAGGTCATCGAGCCAAACAGCGACATCCCGATGATAAAGCCAATCAGGCAGCTGAGCAGGAAAGTGCGGTCGCGGAACAGGCCCAGCGGGATGATCGGCTCGATGGCCAGCCGCTCTTCATAAATGAACCCGCCGAGCGTCACGGCAAAGAAGGCAAAGATGCACCACAGCTGCGGATCGGACCACGCCATTACGGTGCCGCCCTGGCTGGTAAAGAGGATCAGGCAGGTCAGCGAGATGGCAAGATAGCCCGCGCCGAGGAAGTCTATCTGGTGGCGAATGCGCGCCGTCTGCGGCTTCAGCACCGCGCCGATCACCAGCAGCGCAAAGACCCCGAGCGGCAGGTTGATATAGAAGATCCAGCGCCAGGAGAAGTGCTCAACCAGGAAGCCGCCAATCAGCGGCCCGATGACCGTCGCCAGCCCAAATACCCCGCCAAACAGCCCCTGGTATTTACCGCGATCCGCCGGAGGAATAACGTCCCCTACCGCCGCCATAGTGACAACCATCAGGCCGCCGCCGCCGAGGCCCTGCAGGGCGCGCATCAGGATAAGCTGCGTCATATTCTGCGCCAGGCCGCACAGCGCGGAGCCGAGCAGGAAGATGACAATAGCCGTTTGCAGAACGATTTTTCGCCCGAGCAGATCGCCAAATTTACCGTACAGCGGTACGACAATCGTTGAAGAAAGTAGATAAGCCGTGACCACCCAGGAGAGTTTTTCCAGCCCGCCCAGCTCGCTGACAATCGTCGGCAGCGCCGTGGAAACGATGGTTTGATCCAGCGCGGCAAGCAGCATCACCAGCATCAGGGCGGCAAAAAGCAAACGAACCGAAGTGGTCTGCGGTGGGGAATCCGTGTGTGATTCGTGCGTTGTAGTCATCGGCTCCGGCTTAATCAGTTACAGGTGTTTTTTTCGTAGGTCGGGTAAGCGCGTCATCCGACAAAACATAATCAGTCAGCTGAGAAATTAATACGGTAGGAATATTTTCACTGCTATCAGTTATTGTGGCCCAGTAAGCTTCCTGACGCAGCGCCAAAATTCTTAAATAATGGCACTTCCGGTGGGGAGATCCTTTTTGTGCCAAAACCCAGGCCCCTTTTTATGCAGAATAATGCTATAAAAACCTTTTAATTCAGCAGGTTTAATATTCTCTTACGCCGTGAAATGTAAAGTTAAAAAAAGGGGAGACGCCAGAGGCTACCTCCTCTTGTAAAGCTGCGAGAACTGGGGGTACATTAGCGCCGGCTGGCCAATATTCGGCTATGAAACAGAGTGTGAAGCACGGGTAAAGATATTCCCAAAATACCCATTCAGCGGTTTCACTTTTCTATACTGGTTTATCTGGCGATTAAAGTGCGCAAACGCGCGCGGAGCAATGCGAAGTGAAATATTTTCTGATGGGTCTTTCGGTCATTCTGGCGGTGTGGGTCGGGACTTTTGTGATTATGATTTAATCTTCACGCAGCCAGTGATAAAAACAGGAGCCGATGGCTCCTGTTTGCGTTTTTATCCGGTGATATCCGTTGCTGCTTTGGTGATAGCAGGCAGTAGCCCGTCCGCACGGAACATGGATTTAATGCCCCGCACCGCCTGCCGGATACGGTCGCGGTTTTCAATCAGCGCAAATCGCACGTGGGTATCACCGTAGTCGCCAAACCCGATACCTGGCGAGACGCAGACTTTCGCGTCCTGCAGCAACTTCTTGGCAAACTCCAGCGACCCCATTGCCGCATACTGTTCTGGAATTTTGGCCCACACATACATAGAAGCTTTCGGGCATTCCACCATCCAGCCAGCTTCATGCAGCCCTTTGACCAGCACGTCACGGCGGCGCTTGTACTGTTCGGCGATATCTTTCACGCACTGCTGATCCCCTTCCAGCGCGGCAATCGCCGCCACCTGCAACGGGGTAAACGTGCCGTAGTCGTGATAGCTCTTGATACGCGCAAGCGCGCTTACCAGCTGCTGGTTACCTACCATAAAGCCAATGCGCCAGCCCGCCATGTTATAGCTTTTTGACAGCGTGAAGAATTCGACGGCCACGTCGCGCGCGCCGGGCACCTGCATAATAGACGGCGCTTTCCAGCCGTCGTATACGATATCGGCGTAGGCCAGATCGTGGATCACCAGCACGTCGTAACGCTTCGCCAGAGCCACGACCTTTTCAAAGAATTCCAGCTCCACACATTGCGACGTTGGGTTAGACGGGAAGCCTAAAACCATCATCTTCGGCTTCGGATAGCTTTCGCGGATGGCGCGTTCCAGCTCGTTAAAGAAGTCGACGCCTTCCACCAGCGGCACGGAACGCACCTGCGCTCCGGCAATGACCGCGCCGTAGATATGAATCGGGTAGCTCGGGTTTGGCACCAGCACGGTGTCACCATGATCGAGCGTAGCCAGCATCAGGTGCGCAAGCCCCTCTTTTGAGCCGATGGTAACAATCGCTTCACTTTCCGGGTCGATATCGACTTCGTAGCGGTCTTTGTACCAGCGGGAAATCGCGCGGCGCAGACGTGGAATACCCCGGGAGGTGGAATAGCCGTGCGTGTCGTCACGCTGGGCAACAGTACAGAGTTTTTCAACGATATGCGGTGGCGTGGGGCCGTCGGGGTTACCCATGCTGAAATCGATAATATCTTCGCCACGGCGGCGCGCGGCCATTTTCAGCTCGGCGGTGATATTAAACACATACGGGGGAAGACGATCGATACGCGAAAAACGGCGTTCAGGACTGGTGTCAGCCATAGATTCCTCTGGATTACGTAAGCGCCCGGACCGTCCGAGCGACGCTGCCACGCTGTTGTGGCCTGCTTAGAAAATAGCCTGAATAAAAATCATCTGTCGAGAGGGAAAGAGAAATATTTTTTGTTGCGCATAAAACATGAACTTTCATTTGAAAGTCATCACTGTTTTACTTGATTACCAAAGTCTATATTAACTTTGTCGCAACAAATCAATAACCTCTTACCTAATGACGACGAGGAACCCGCCATGAACCTGAACATCGATGATTTGCCGCAAACGATTCGACAGATTAAACAACAGCTTCGCAAAGAGCTGCCGCATTACAAACAGGTGTTCGCCGAGCTGGAAAAGGACATGCAACGCCAGATCGATGCTATTCGCTCCGAGCTGGATCGCGGAGAAAACCCCGTCCCGCAAATTCATGCCGATGACATCGTGCATAATCGCATTAGCGAGCAGCAAAAAGCCCTGATTCGCCAGCGCGGATGCTGCACCGTTAAAGGGGTTTTCCCGGAGCAGCAGGCCCGCGCCTGGAACGAAGAGATCGGTAATTATCTTGCGAGAAACAACTTCACCGAAAGGCTAAAGAACGCAGCAGAAGACAACTATTTCGGCACGCTTGCCGCCAGTAAGCCGCAGATTTACGGTATTTACTGGTCAAAACCGCAGGTCGAAGCGCGCCAGCATGAACGCATGAAAGCCGTGCAGGTGTTCCTCAATAATTTGTGGGAGACGCAGAGTAACGGCAAACAACATTTTGATGCCGATCGCGTGGTGAGCTACGCCGACCGGACGCGCCGCCGCCCGCCTCGTTCCACCTCACTGGGCCTTTCCCCGCACGTTGACGGCGGCTCCGTAGAACGCTGGCTGGATGAGAACTTCCGCCACGTTTACCGCCATGTTTTTTCAGGCGACTGGCAGAGCTACAACCCGTTTGCCGCAGAAGGCCGCACGGAAGTCCGCGAGTTCCCTTCCCCGGCGGTCTGCTCCATGTTCCGCACCTTCCAGGGCTGGACGGCACTGAGCCCACAGCGCAAACACGGCGGCACGCTGAACCTGCTGCCGATTGCCAATGCTATGGCCTATATTTTGCTGCGTGCCCTGCAGGATGACGTGCCGGAAGACTCGCTTTGCGAAGCCTGGCCGGGCCGCGCGCTCTCCATTAACGAACGGTGGCATCCCCTTTTATTAACAGGGATTTCCTCAATTCCGGATATGGAAGCTGGCGACACCGTGTTCTGGCACTGCGACGTGATCCACTCGGTGGAAAACGAACATCTGGGCGAGTTCGACAGTAACGTCATGTATATCGCCGCAGCCCCCTGGTGCGAGAAGAATGCCGCGTACCTGGAGCGCCAGTGGCCGGCGTTTGTAGAAGGTAAGTCCCCGCCGGACTTCGCCGCTGACGATTTCGAGGTGGACTTCAGCGGCCGGGCAACGCCTGCGGAGTTGACTGCCGCCGGGGTTGAGCAGATGGGCGGGAAATAGTTTTTCGGCGGATGACGCAGGCTTATCCGCCCTTGTATCTTGAACCGGTAGCTGGTTAGCTACCGGTTACACGAAACGGAGGAAGCTTGTATCCGCCCTGAAGACGCCGATCTTTCTTCGTAGCTTAAGCCCTCCGTTTCACCTTTCACGTCACTCAAAATCCGAACGGTAACCAGAAGCTCTGACTTCGTATGTACAAGGCTGGAATGACGTGTTGGCTCAGGTGAAAGGAGACAAAATATGTTCACTCT
>NZ_JAERMU010000007.1 GCF_016756775.1 Dryocola clanedunensis subsp. sulfonylureivorans
AGAGTGAACATATTTTGTCTCCTTTCACCTGAGCCAACACGTCATTCCAGCCTTGTACATACGAAGTCAGAGCTTCTGGTTACCGTTCGGATTTTGAGTGACGTGAAAGGTGAAACGGAGGGCTTAAGCTACGAAGAAAGATCGGCGTCTTCAGGGCGGATACAAGCTTCCTCCGTTTCGTGTAACCGGTAGCTAACCAGCTACCGGTTCAAGATACAAGGGCGGATAAGCGCAGCGTCACCCGGCAATAAAATTACCGCCTGCGGTAACTCTTCTGGGCGGTATTCACCTTATAAAGATAACGGCGGGACTCTGCGGAAGGGTGGCGAGTAGTCAGCGTCTGGTAGACATCGTCCGCAGCCATGCTGTTGATGATGCTGAACGCCCGCTGCTTATCGCTGTTAAACACGCGCAGCACGCTGCCCGCACCGCCGTTGTACGCGGTGATGACCGCATAGCGACGTGATGTCGGGTTATCAATGCCGCCCAGGTAGGTATCCTGCAATATGGCCAGGTAGGCCGTACCGGTATCGATGTTGCTTTCCGGATCGAACAGGAAGCTGCGGCTTGGTTTGCCCCATTTCCCCTGCGACTTAAACACGTCCACACCCGCGCTGTGCTGCACAACCTGCATCAGGCCCAGAGCATCCGCGTGGCTTACCGCATACGGGTTAAAGCTCGATTCGGTTTGCATAATTGCCAGGATCAGCGACTCATCCACGCCATATTTCTTCGACGCCTTACGCACCATCCCCATGTATTTATGAGCACGTTTATCCAGGTGGTTCGGCACCAGGTTGATCGTGACGCTGTAGACGATTTTAAGCCCGGTGCTGCGGCTCTTCAGGCGGTTTTGCAGCAGGTAATCGGCAAACTTCGATGCACGACCTTCCCAGCGGATCGCCTGGCCGGTCTGGTCAACAACCTGGCCATACAGGAACGGCATTTTCGAAATCTGCACGTCGTTGGCGTCGGAATAGAGGTCGACCGAGGCCGGATCGTCGCCCATCAGCAGGGTGTTGATGATGGCCTGACGCAGGTGGCCCGCGGGGTCGGTACCGGCGATGGTCTCGATGGTGATCGTACCGTCATCGAAGTTGATGTGGCTACGGGTCAGATACTGGTCGGTATATTTGACGTAGTCCTTCGGACCGGCAATCAGAACCTCTTTTATCCCCCAGATGTTTTCGATGTTGTTGGCAAACTGGCCCATCAAAATATCAAAGCCGTTCGTGTCCTTCACAAAGGCTTCGTTGTAGGTATCTTCTTTTTTGCTCGAACACGAGACGAGCAGTGGGGCAATAAGGGCTAGCGCTAGAATTTTTTTCATCGTTCCGTGTATGCGTTTTGCGTGTCGTGGATTGCAAAAGGGCCGCATTCGGCCCTTTGATATTATTTTTCCGGCGGCGTGAAGCCTTCAATATGGACTTCTTTGCCCTCGAACAGGAAGTTGACCATTTCGGCTTCCAGCTCTTTGCGGTGCTCCGGGTTCATCATGCTCATCTTGCGCTCGTTGATAAGCATGGTTTGCTTGGTCTGCCACAGCGCCCAGGCTTCTTTGGAGATTTCGTTATAGATGCGCTTGCCCAGCTCGCCCGGATAAAGCTGGAAATCCTGGCCTTCGGCCTCGCGTTGCAGGTAGGTACAAAAAATTGTGCGGCTCATTATTCTTCCTCTTCAAACGCGCGGGCGGTTTTTAATACCACCGGCTCGGCGTGTAATTGCTGTAACAGTCTTTCCACGGGGGCGGCAAGGCCCACGGAGGGTGGCTGCGCTAAGTTATACCAGAGAGCGATGCCTTCATCCATGCACCCGGTGAATGAGGACACGGGCAGCCACATTGGCACAATATCCAGGTGGAAATGGCTGAAAGTATGGCGGAAAGAGGTTAACTGCGTGAGATTATCTGCGGCCATCCCTTTTTGCGCCAGCCAGTCGCGGAGCTCTTGTTCGGTGGCGAACTGTGGGAAGCAGTACAGTCCACCCCATAAACCAACGGCCGGGCGCTGGGCCAGCAGGACGTTCTGCTCGTGCTGCATCATCAGCATATAGCCGGTGCGTTCAGGCAGGGTCACTTTAGGTTTTTTACCGGGATAGCTTGCCCAGGTGTTGTTGGCATAGGCCACGCAGCCGTTGCTGAGCGGGCAAAGTTCGCATTTTGGTTTTGAACGGGTGCAGACCATGGCACCCAGGTCCATCATGGCTTGGTTAAACTGGCTCACGCCTTCCGCCGGAGTGACGTTTTCGCTTATTTCCCACAGCCGTTTCTCGACGTCCTTCTTACCCGGCCAGCCTGCTACCGCATAGCAGCGCGCCAGCACGCGCTTAACGTTGCCGTCAAGAATCGGGAAGTGCTTGCCAAGGGAAAGGGAGAGGATCGCTCCCGCAGTTGAACGGCCGACGCCAGGTAAATCGGCTACCTCTTCAAAGGTTTCCGGGAAAACGCCGCCGTGCTCGTTTGCCACTCTTTGCGCTGCCTTATGCAGGTTGCGGGCGCGGGCGTAGTAGCCCAGGCCAGTCCACAGATGCAGAACCTCATCCAGCGGGGCGTTGGCCAGATCGGTCACGGTCGGAAACTTCGCCATAAAACGCTCAAAGTAAGGAATGACTGTCGCAACCTGAGTTTGTTGCAACATCACCTCTGAGAGCCATACTTTATAAGGCGTTTTCTCCTGCTGCCACGGCAGGGTCTTGCGCCCGAACTGGTGATACCAGTCCAGAACCTGGTGGGCAAACTGCGGCGCTTGTATCGTCAACGCGGATCTTCCGGCAATGGATGAAATCAGGGTGCCGATTCCAGCACAGAGAGCGGAGGGCTGTAAACCGGAACTTTCCCGTACATCTGCTTGCTTCTGGGCATTAACTTTGGATAATGCCCGTTTCCCGAACACTAACTAAAGTCAGAGCATCATGAAAAACGACGTCATCTCTCCGGAGTTTAATGAAGAAGGCCGCGCGCTGCGCCGGATCCGCAGCTTTGTGCGCCGCCAGGGTCGTCTGACCAAGGGCCAGGAGTACGCGCTGGAAAATTACTGGCCGGTGATGGGCGTTGAATATGAATCTGCACCTGCTGATTTTGCCGCGCTGTTTGGCCGTGAAGCGCCGGTCACGCTGGAAATCGGTTTCGGGATGGGCACATCGCTTGTGGCTATGGCCCAGGCTAAGCCGGATCAGAATTTTTTCGGCATTGAGGTTCACTCGCCGGGCGTGGGTGCCTGCCTGAGCACGGCGCATGAAGAAGGTGTCGAGAACCTGCGCGTTATGTGCCACGATGCGGTAGAAGTGCTGGAAAATATGATTCCTGACAATTCTTTAACCATGGTTCAGCTCTTTTTCCCTGATCCGTGGCACAAAGCACGTCATAATAAGCGCCGTATCGTTCAGGTGCCTTTTGCCGAACTGGTGAAACGTAAGCTGAAACTGGGCGGCGTGTTCCATATGGCGACCGACTGGGAACCTTATGCTGAACACATGCTCGAAGTGATGTCCTCTCTCGACGGTTATCAAAACCTGTCGGAGAGTAACGACTACGTACCGCGCCCGGATTCACGGCCGGTGACCAAATTTGAACAACGTGGCCATCGTCTTGGCCACGGCGTATGGGACTTAATGTTCGAGAGGGTAAAATAATGGCAAAAAATCGTAGCCGTCGTCTGCGTAAGAAAATGCATATCGACGAATTCCAGGAGCTGGGGTTCTCCGTTGCATGGCGCTTCCCGGAAGGGACCTCAGAAGAACAAATCGATAAAACCGTCGATGCGTTTATTAATGATGTGATCGATAAAAATGGCCTGGCCTTTGACGGCGGCGGTCACCTGGCGTGGGATGGGCTCATCTGCATGCAGGAAATCGGTAAATGCACCGAAGAGCACCAGGCGCTGGTGCGCAAGTGGCTTGAAGAGCAGAAGCTGGAAGATGTTCGCACCAGCGACCTGTTCGACGTCTGGTGGGATTGATTCAGAGTACAGGGGCTGGTGTAAACCGGCCCTTTTTTTCAGGAGTAACTATGATTCGTAAGGCTCTGATGGGCGTGCTGCTGCTGACCGCGATGCAGGCGCAGGCCGACTATAAATGCAGCGTCACGCCGAAGGACGATGTGGTGATTAATCCGCAGACCGTGCAGGTCGTGGGCGAGAACGGCAACATGGTGATTGCGCCGGACGGCAGCCTGCAGTTTAACGGTAAGCAACAAACCCTGAATGCGACCCAGCGCCAGCTGGCCGTTAAGTATCAGCAGGCGCTGCGTACCGATCTGCCGTGGATTAACAACGGCGCGCTGACTCGCGTAGAGAAAGGGCGCGTGGCGCTGGATAAAATCATCACCAAAGAAGTGGGCGAGAGCAGCAATATGCGAGGCCGTCTGACCAAGCTGGATGCCCAGCTCAAAGAGCAGATGAACCGCATTATCGAGCAGCGCCAGGACGGTTTAACCTTCCACTATAAAGCGATTGATCAGGTGCGTGCCGATGGCCAGCAACTGGTGAATCAGGCGATGGGTGGTATTTTGCAAGACAGCATCAACGAGATGGGGGCAAAAGCCGTTCTCAAAGGTGGCGGCAACCCGTTACAGGGCGTGCTGGGTAGCCTGGGTGGTCTGCAAACCGCAGTCCAGAACGAATGGAATAATCAGCAAAAAGATTTCGAGCAGTTTGGCCGCGACGTGTGCAGCAGAGTGGTAACGCTTGAAGGCCAGCGCAAAGGGCTGGTTGAGACGCTGAAGTAATTTCCCCTCACCCTAACCCTCTCCCCTAAGGGGCGAGGGGACTGGATCGAGCTCTTTCTCCCTCTTCTTTTCATTAATCAAATCTAATCGCCAGAGTGCCGCTGAGCTTGCCGCCCGTTTTCTCGTCCACCGTAGCGCACAATTTTTGCAGATGCTGGCGATCGAGCTCGCGCAGCAGGGTGACGACCGGGGAGTCCTGGGCGGCGACCAGCACGGCGGCTGAGATCTGTTCGGCCATTTCTACCGCCTCTGGTTCATCCAGCGGGCGCAGGCTTAGCCCCACTTTATCCAGCGGAATGAGCGACTCTTCCTGATGCCAGACGCCGGAATCTATCTCGTTGAGGAACACCGCTCGCGGCAGCAGCGTGAAGTCTGTCTCCACATAGTCGTGAAGCTCGGCGGGAAACTGCGCGCGGGTTAATCGCTGGTGGTCGTTCGAGTGAAAATCGATGCCGATCTTCCTGCGTCGGCCGGTGGCTGGCGCGATCTTTTCAACGACGACAAGGCTGCCGGGACAATAATAGCTGCCCACGCCCAGGCTAATTTTTACGTAGCGGTCAGGATCGTCGGGGAGCAATAAACTGGCCGAGCCGGAAGAGAGCAGCACGACATCCGTCTGGCCCTGGTCAAGCGCTTCAAGACGAGAGCGCGCGCCGCGCATATAGCCAATGGTGGTGCCAACGCCCCATTCCTGAAACTGCAAAGACAACCCGCCGGCAACGACGGTCGCTTCCTGAGAGCCGCGCGAGGGGAGCAGAATATGGACGGGAGGCAGACGGGCCATATCCCATAGCCGGTCAAAATCCCGACGGGTGATCCAGGTGCCCTGATGGCCGCGTGAAACCAGCTCTACCGCGCCGTTTTGCCGCAGCTCATGCAGGGCTTTTTGCACCGTGCCGGAGCCGATGCCCAGGCGCTCCTGGTACTGCGAGGTGGTCGCGAGCCGCCCGGAAAATCCAGGACTGAGGATATCCCGGGCAATAAACGCCTCGGGGGAAATGTTCTCTGACTTTTCGCCCTTTGCCGACATGAAAGCTTCCCTTAATTAATCCACTAAGCGCATGGCCTGCTCGACGCTCTGCTTTTCATGAACGATAGCAGAGAGCGCGCTGAGCATATTTGCCGGTTTATCGGCGCGGAAAATACGGCGGCCGAACATGACGCCGCGGGCACCTGCGTGCATGGCGTCATCCGCAAGCTGTAGCGTGGAGCGAGGATCTTCGCCGCCCGCGCCGCCCGCCAGAAGCACCGGAGTATAACATGTGCGCGTAACCTCGGCGAAAGCCTCGATGGAGCCGGGCCACAGGGCCTTAACCAGGTCCGCGCCAATATCGGCGGCGATGCGGCAGTACATGCTCATCACTTTTGCGCTCAGCGCGTCCGGGTCGATCCCCTCCAGCGCCGAGCGCGGCTCGATGATTAAGGCGATGCCGTAGCGCTCACAGTCACGGGCAATTTTTGCGTTCCTGACAATTTCTTCCTGTTCCAGCGCCGTGTCTTTCTGGCCCAGGTACATGTAGGTCATCACCGCATCAATCCCGCAGGCCGCAACGTCGCTGATTTCCGCCAGCTGCGCCAGCACGCCTTCCCCGCGCCCGTCTTTGCCCGGCGTGTAGACCGAGCGGGCATGATTTTTCCAGTCAAGATGCAGCACGGAAGCCGGGCGGTCGCGGCCAATCCATGTTTTTTCAATCAGCGGGATCATGCCGGGTGAAACCATCACGCCGTCCGCCTGACGCAGATGGGAAAAAACGTCCTCAATTTCCTGCCTTGTTTTTAGCCCGGCAGGCGGCCCGGCCATGACGCCGTGCGAAGCCGCGACAACTACCGCGCTGCCCGTTTCCGGACGCAGTAAACGCCCCAGTCGAATTGCCTTACCCGTACGTGGATCCATGGTGCTCTCCTTCACAAAGTTCACAATTTACGCAAAAATCAATTTGCAGCTTTTTGAATATTGATCGTATATTCATCATCAAGGGCTGTCAATGTGATTAATAATCGCGCTGATGGAGAACCGGAATATTCGTTATCCTTTTGAATTAATTATGATGTTAAGGAGTCCGCATGTCCGATAAGGGTCTTTTGATTGCAGCGTTAGCGCAGGCGCTACCCGCATCGCAGGTTCGCAGCGACGCAGAAAGTTTGCAGGCGTCCAGCCACGATACCTGGCCGCTTTCCACCAAGCTTAAGCGTTTAGGGTGCCACGATTATCAGGCTGATGTTGTGGTCGAAGTCGCTGACGAGCAGCAAATCCAGCGGGTGCTGGCCATCGCCACGGCAATGGATACGCCGGTGACGCCGAGGGCGTTAGCTTCTTCCGTTACCGGCCAGCCGCTGCCTACGCGGGGCGGCATCGTGCTTGATTTGAGCAAGATGACGCACGGCTGCGAAATCAACTTTACTAACCTGACGGTGGAAGTTTCGACCGGCTATAACGGCGGCAAACTCGAGGACGAGCTGCACGCGCAGGGCTGGACGCTCGGCCACTCGCCGCAGTCGCTTTATCAGTCCACCGTTGGCGGCTGGCTCTCCACGCTCGCTACCGGGCAGTTCTCCTCTTACTACGGCGGGATTGAAGATCTGATTACGGCCTACACCGTGATTCTGGCAACCGGCGAGAAAATCCGCCTTAAAGCCTCACCACGCGCGGCGATGGGGCCAGATTTACGCCAGCTGTTTATCGGCGCGGAAGGCACGCTCGGCATCGTCACTTCGGTACAGCTGAAGATTTTCCCGCTGCCTGAGGCGCGTTTATATGACACGCTGGAGCTGCCGGACGTGGAGGCCGGGCTTAGCATAATGCGCGAACAGGGTATGGCCGGGTTACGTCCATTCCTGCTACGTCTCTACGACACGGCGGAAGCGCGTCACGCCATGCAGGACCCGCAGCAAAACAAACCTGTCATGTTTATCGGCTGCCAGGGCGTACACGCCATAGCGAAGGCTGAAATGCAGACGCTGCTCGACATTGCGGCGAAGCACGGCGCTACCCGTAAAGGGCCGCAGGCGGCGCTGGCCTGGATGGAGCGGCGCTTTGACTTTTCCACCGTGGAAAATCTGCTCGCTACCACCGGCGGCTTTGCGGAAACCATTGAGGTTGCCCATACGTGGGACGGCATCGGCAAGCTCTACCATGCGCTGAATCAGATGCTCCAGCCCCATGCCGCCGAAGTGCTGTCGCACTTCTCCCACGTCTATACCCAGGGAACATCGATGTACATGATCCTGCTCGGCAAAGAGGAGACGGACGAGCTGGCGGTGGAGCGGCTGCGCACGATTTGGCGTGAAACTATGCGGGTCTGCCTTGAGCACGGCGCGGAGCTTTCCCACCACCACGGCGGCGGCCTGGTGCGTTCGCCCTATGCGCGCGTTTCGCTTGGTTCGGCCCATCTGCTGCTGCGCAGGGTGAAGGCCGCTCTCGATCCCAACGGCATCCTCAACCCCGGCAAGCTGGGTCTTTAATCTCCCGCACGGCCGGCGAGAAAAAGGAATATGCGATGTGGTTTCTCGGAATAGATATCGGTACGACCCACCTGAAAGTGGTGGGCGTACTGGAAAATGGTGAAGTGCTGGCGGCGCAGCGCTGCCGCACGCCGTTCAGCGAGCGGGACGGCCTGACCTTCCATGAGGGAGAGGCTATCTGGCAGGCGCTGGTGGGCCTTATCGGCGACTATGCCCGCCATGCCAGCGCTGCGGGTGGGCTGCTGGCGGGGATCTCCGTCGGCACCTTTGGACAGGAAGAGTCGCTGGCGGTAGACGCGCAGGGCAACCAGACCTGGCCTTCGCTTGCCTGGTGGCAGAATTACGCCGCGCCCTCGCTGAGCGCGGACGACAGCGCCTGGCTGGACACGCCGGAGCATTACGCCATTTCCGGGCTGCGCCTGCGATCTAATCAGACGCCGGAGCGGCTTAGCCATCTGCGTAAGCACCATCCCGATCGCTGGCGCAAAACGGATAAGTGGGTGGATTTCGGTAGCTATGTAATGTGGCGACTCACCGGAAACTGGTGCGTCAGCGCCTCGCAGATTAATCATTCCCAGTGCTTTGACGTGCGCAGCCTGAAGCCCCACGGCGCAACGTTCGAACGACTTGCGCTCGAGCCATCTCTTTTCCCCCGGATTGCCGAAACCGGCGAGCATTGCGGTGAAATCAGCAATTCCGCTTTGCCGGGCGTGGCCCTGGCGCCGGGAGCAGCGGTTTATGTGGGGGGGCACGATCAGATCATGGGCGCGTATGCAGTCCAGAGCACGCGGCCGACGGACGTGTTTGATTCTATCGGCACCTCTGAATACCTGATGACCATCTCCCGCTTATACCAGCCCGAAGCCATCGCCTGGCAGCTGGGCATCGACTACGAGCGGAGCTGGCGGGCCGGCGAGTTCATGATGGGCTACGCCAACCCTTCCGGGAAAATCATCCAGACGCTCAGCGAGCTGTTTTTTGCCGGTGACTTCGATCGCCTGTTTCAGGCTCTTGCCATGCAGCAGGGCGGGGAGGAGGTGCGCGTTTCGCTGGCGCAGGAGAGCGGCGGGCAGGGGCTATTCACGCTGCACGATGTGGAGGCCGGAGCGACGCCGGGAAGCATGGTTTGCAGCGTGCTGGACCACATCGCCTTCCATATGCGGCACGTGCTGGCGCATATGTGCGAGCTGGGGGCGATAAACGTTCAGGACGCGGTGCTGATGGGCTCGCTGTTCCAGCGCGAGGAGATGCTGGCCCACCGCAGCCGCTGCTGGGGCATGCCGCTGTTTGTCAGCGAGCTGGCTGAGCCGGTCGCCACCGGTGCGGCAACGATCGCAAGAGAAGCCTGGCTTGATCGCGGGGTATCAGCATGAACGTTCTTATTGCGTCGTTGAACACCGCCGTAGAGCGGCTGTTAATCGTCGAAAAACAGTTGCCGGGAACAGTGCATCGCCTGCTGGACGATAAAACCCTGGCGGGCGGGAAAGGAGTGAACGTCGCTCGCGTACTGCGAAAGCTGAATGCGGAGTGGCCCTCTCCTCTGCTCGTAGGATTTTTAGGCGGAGCGACGGGGCGGCTGTGTGAAGCCTTACTGGAACAAGAGGGGCTGGCCGGAAGCTGGGCCAGCATCAGCGGTGAAACGCGTATCTGCGAGGTGATCGTTGAACAAAACGATCCCCTGAAAGCCAGCGTCTATAACGCCCGCGGGCCGGAAATTTCTTCCGCTGAGCTGCACGACCTGCACGCCAGGCTTATCGCCCAGCTTCCCACTGCCGCCGCGCTGATCTGCACGGGTTCGCTTCCCGCCGGGGTCAGCGAGAGTGAGTACGCCGAGTGGATAGCGCTTGCCCGTCAGCACCACGTCCTCTCGCTGCTTGATAGCCACGGAGCCGCCTTGCTTGCGGCCGCGCAGGCCACGCCGGACATCATCAAAATCAATAAGGATGAGCTGTATCAGGTGAGCGAGGGGCGCTCAGCGGGGCTGATTAGCGAGTGGCAGGAGAGGGGCGTTAGCGCAGTAATTATCACCGACGGCGTGCGCCCGACTCTGGCGCAAACGCCGGATGGCTGCTTTGAGGTGCTGTCGCCCGATGTGAAAACCTTAAGCAGCGTCGGCTCAGGCGATGCGCATTGCGCGGGGCTGATTGCCAGCCTGTTAACGGTGCCGCAGGCTGGCTGGGCAAGGCATCTGGCCTTTGCCGCCGCCTGCGGTGCCGCCAATGCCGCAAGCATTACGGCGGGCCTTGCGCCGCATCTTTCCCTGCACGCATTAGCGCAGCAGTCCACCGTTCGTCCCCTATCCCGGATGCAGTTCGGAGAGCGGCTATGACCCCATCAGGAGAGAGTGCAATGAAAAATCATTCCTATATGCGCAGCGTGCTGCTGATTGCCTTCGTGACGGCGGTAGGGGGCTTTCTGTTTGGCTTTGATAACGGCAGCATTTCCGGCTCGGTGGGCTTTTTGCAGGAAAAATTCAGCCTGGACGCCAACGGCATCGGCTGGGTCACGTCGTCTATTATCGCGGGCTGTATCGTCGGCGTTGCCGTCGCCGGGCCGCTGTCGGACGCCATTGGCCGTAAAAAAGTCCTGCTGCTGACGGCGCTGATTTTTGTGTTTGGCGTGATGGGCGAGGCGCTGGCCCATACTGCGGATCTGCTGGTGGCGTTCCGCATTCTTGTCGGCGTGGGCATCGGCATTGAAACCACTATCGCGCCGCTCTATATCGCCGAGGTGTCGCCTGCGCACATCCGCGGGCGGCTGGTTTCTTTTAATCAGCTCTTTAACACCATCGGCAACCTGGTGGTTTTCAGCGTGGCGGCGACGATCGCCCGCTACGGCTCGGAGGCCTGGAACGTTGAAAACGGCTGGCGGGTGATTTTTGCCACCGGAATCCCGCCCGCGCTGCTGTTCCTGCTGCTGCTGGTTGTGGTGCCGGAAAGCCCGCGCTGGCTGATTCGTAAAAATCGCGACGAGCAGGGGCTTGCGGTACTGCGCCGTATAAACCCGGATGAAGAAACCAGCCGCAGGGAGCTGGCCGCCATCAAACAATCGTTACGGGAAGAGAGTAAGGCAGGGCTTCGCGACCTGTTAACGCCCGGCCTGCGCAAGGCGCTGGTCATCGGCTTTGGGGTGGCGCTGTTCCAGCAGATCACCGGCATTAACGCCATCTTCTATTATGCGCCGGAGATCTTCAAAACCGCCGGGGAGGATATCAACGGGGCGATGTCCTTTACGGTGCTGATTGGTATCACGCTGGTGCTTTCGACGCTCGTCTCCCTGTGGATTATCGATAGGGTCGGGCGGCGTTCGCTGCTGATTTTTGGGGCCAGCGGCATGGCGTTGATGCTGGCGGGGATTGGCGTGCTGTTCCGCGTTGACGCCTCGAACACCAGCCTGCTGCTGATGCTTATCCTGGCCTATGTCGCCATTTTTGCCGTCTCTTTTGGCACGGTCACCTACGTGCTGATCTCTGAAATTTTCCCGACGCACGTTCGCGGCGTGGCGGCCTCTATCGCCACCTTTGCCCTGTGGGGCGGCAACTTCTTCGTCTCGCGATATTTTCCGGTGCTGGTCGAAAATATCAGCGCCTCGAAAACATTCTTTATTTTTGCCGGGATATCCGTGCTGGCGCTGATATTTGTTTTAACGCTGGTGCCAGAAACCAAAGGCAAAACCCTTGAGGAAATAGAAAGAGAAATCCATAAATTAAACGAGCTGCAGGCTCCATAATAATAAATGCCAACCAGAGGATAATATTATGAGACTTGGAAGGATATTACATCCGCAGTTAGCGCACGCCTTAGCAACGTTAGGTCATTCAGATATTTTACTGGTGACCGACGCCGGTTTTCCCATTCCTGCCGACGCTAACCGAATCGACCTTGGTTTTTATCCCGGCACCGTAGACGTGCTGGAAATATTACGCGTGCTGCGCCAGGAGCTGTTCTTCGACAAAATTACCATGGCCAGCGACGTTCCGGCATTTAACCCGCAGCTTTATCGCGATGTGCAGGGGATATTTACCGGATCCGGGGCGGACTTTGAGGCCATCGCCCACCAGGAGCTTATCGCTTCAGTTGCGCCGCGAGCCAAAGTTGTGATCCGCTCGGGGTCGCTAAACCCGTGGGCTAATTTTGCCATGGTAGCCAGCACCGATCCCGCCGCCTGGTTTAAAGAGGGTATGACGCCGCTGCCTGAATATCAGGAGCGCAGCCGGAGAATAAAAGAAAATGTTATTCCGCAGTTAGGATGATATGTCCGGCTGCCACTCTTTTATCGCCATAACTATAAATATTCACTTCGGCTAAAGAGATCATATTATGAATAAGGTTAACCTGAAGCTGGCGATAATTGTGTCGCTGGGTGGCTTATTATTTGGCTACGATACGGCAGTGATTGCCGGTGCGATCCAGAATCTAAGCGCCTATTTTGCGCTTAACAGCATGGAGACGGGCTGGGCCGTTGCCTCCGCCTTAATTGGCTGCATGGTCGGCGGGCTGGGCGGTCAATACTTAACGGACTACCTCGGGCGTAAAAAAACGCTGCTGGTTACCGCCTGGCTGATCTTAATTTCAGCCGTAGGGACGGCGCTGCCGCAGGACTTCGCAACTTTTGTTCTTTTCAGGATCGTTGGCGGACTGGGCGTTGGCCTGGCCTCCCTTGCGGCGCCGGTCTATATCAGCGAAATTTCCGCCAAGGAGATCCGTGGGAAGATGTCCGGCCTGTATCAGCTGATGATCGCAGGCGGCATGCTGCTGGTCTATATCGTCAATACGCTGATTTCCGAGCTTAGCCCGGACGTTGTCTGGTCTGTGAATCAGTCCTGGCGCTGGATGTTTGCCTCCGAGGCAATCCCCGCCATCCTGTTTGTGGCGCTGCTGAGTTTTGTGCCTGAATCCCCCCGCTGGCTGGTGAAGAAGCAGCAGGAGGCGAGGGCGGCGAAGGTGCTGATGAGCATCAACGGCGCGGATTGCCCGACGGGCAGCATGATTGAGGAGATCAAAGCGACGTTCCAGAACTCAGCGGGTGAGGCGCTACGCGAATCTCTGCTCGCGCCGCATAACCGCAGGGTTGTGTTTGCTGTGCTGAGTATGGCGACGCTCGCTAATCTGTGCGGTATCAATGCGGTGCTTTACTACGGCAACGTGCTGGTTGAGAGCATAGGCATTGCCAGTGCGAAAGCGGCTTTCTGGCAGCAGATTATTATCGGCATCGCCTTCTTCCTGGCGGCGGCGTGGGCGGTAAAAGTGGTGGAAAAAATAGGCCGCCGCAAACTGCTGCTGGTGGGCAATCTGGGATGTTTAATCAGCATCGTGCTGCTGGGGATTCTGGTGTGGATGCAAATCACCAGCCTGTGGATGCTGGCGCTGATTATCGTCTACATTCTGCTGTTCGGCGGGACGGTGGGCCCGGTGCTGTGGATAATTCTGCCGGAGCTTTCGCCGAACGCCATACGCGACAAGCTGATGGCGCTGTCGGTGTTTCTCATCTGGGCGTCAAACTTCGTCGTGGCGCAGACCTTCCCGATGATGAACGACAGCCCGTGGCTGCGGGAGGTTTTTAACGGCGGTTTCCCGTTCCTGATCTACGGCTTCTTCTGCCTGCTGTGGTTTTTACTGACGCTGTTCTTTATTCCAGAAACGAAGAGCAAATCTCTGGAGCAGATTGGGCGCGAGATGCAGCGAAGCTAAAGATATGTCGGATGACGCTGCGCTTATCCGACCTACGGAAGGATGAGAATTCGTAGCGCAGCGTCATCCGCCGGTTGTGATATTCACAAAAATTCGTAGGGCGGATAAGCGCCAGCGTCATCCGCCGCTGGTTTTTACTCCGCCAGGAAGATCTCCAGCAGGGAATTGAGAAACAGCTTTCCATGCTCGGTTATCTGCCAGGTTTCCGCCGTCTCCACCAGATAATCCTTCGCAATCGCCTCGTCGAGCTGCGGGCAAATCACTGACTCATCCAGACCTGTATAAAGCGTAAACTCTTTGCGCGGCGCGGCTTCCAGCAGGCGGAAGCGGTTCATAAAGAACTCGAACGGCTTGTCGGCCTGTTCCACGTCGTGCTGGCGGTCCATGTACTTCCCTTCCATGTAGCCACGCGGATGCCGCGTTTTTGCGGTGCGCAGAATGCGTCCGTCCGGGAAAGTCACTTTACCGTGCGCGCCGCAGCCGATGCCCAGGTAGTCCCCGAAGCGCCAGTAGTTCAGGTTGTGCTGGCACTGGTAGCCCGGCTTCGCATAGGCAGAGGTTTCATACTGCTGATAGCCCGCAGCGGTCAGCAGCCTGTCGCCCTGCTCGAAGATATCCCACAGCGCGTCGTCGTCCGGCAGCTTTGGCGGTCGCGAGCTGAACAGCGTGTTTGGCTCAATGGTCAGCTGATACCAGGAAAGATGCGGCGGGTTGAGCTCAATAGCCTGGCGAAGATCGTCCAGCGCCTCTTCCAGCGTCTGGTCCGGCAGGCCGTGCATCAGATCCAGGTTAAAACTGCGCAGGCCAAGGCCGCTCGCCAGATTCGCCGCGCGCTTCGCCTCGCCTGAGTCATGGATACGGCCCAGACGCTTAAGTTTCGGCTCGCTAAAGCTCTGCACGCCGATTGAAATACGGTTCACACCCGCGCGCTGGTAGCCCACGAAGCGGTCTGCTTCGACGGTGCCGGGGTTCGCTTCCATGGTGATTTCCGCGTCTGCGGCCAGCGGCAGGCAGGCACGAACGCCGTCGAGCAGGTTTTGCATCGCCTCGCTGGAGAGCAGGCTCGGCGTACCGCCGCCGATAAAAATGGTCTTTATTTCACGACCCTGTGCCATAGGCGCGTCGACTGCAAGGTCGCGCAGCAGGTGGCTGACGTACTCATCGTGCGGTACGTCGCCCTTTAGCGCGTGGGAGTTGAAGTCACAGTAGGGGCACTTCTGCACGCACCACGGGATGTGAATATAGAGGCTCAGCGGCGGCAAATTAGCCATTTTTCATTGCTTCCAGTAACAGTTTCAGCGCCTGCCCACGGTGGGATATTGCGCGTTTCTCGTCGCGGGTTAACTCCGCGGCGGTTTTGCCCTCGCTGGGGACAAAGAAAATCGGATCGTAACCAAAGCCGCCTGCGCCTGCGGCCTCGCGGGTGATGATGCCCGCCCAGCTGCCGTGGAACACCAGCGGCGTTGGGTCTTCCGCGTGGCGCATATAGACCAGCACGCAGTGGAACTGCGCCTTACGCTGCTCTTCCGGGACATCTTTTAGTGTAGCAAGCAGCTTCTCAAGGTTCTGCTGGTCGGTTGCATCCTCACCCGCATAGCGAGCGGAATAGATGCCCGGCGCGCCGCCCAGCACGTCCACGGCCAGACCTGAGTCATCGGCAAGGGCCGGCAGACCGGTGATCTGTGCGGCATGGCGTGCTTTCAGAATGGCGTTCTCGATGAACGTCAGGCCCGTCTCTTCGGCGGATTCTACGCCCAGTTCAGTTTGTGCGACGACGTCCAGACCGAAATCCTGAAGCAGATCGGCGAGTTCACGCACTTTACCGGCGTTACCGGTAGCGAGGACAACTTTTTGCATAGTGGGATCCTGTTATTCGAGCAATGCCGCGACTTCCGTCGGGATTTGTTGCGGGTCGATAATCTTGATTTGCTTATGGCGGCCAAGCTCGCCTTTTTCTACCAGCACCTGGCCTTTGGCAACGCGAAACAGCTTCGCCAGATACTTCACCAGGTGGGCGTTGGCCTTGCCGTCTACCGGCGGGGCGGTGATGGCGACTTTTAGCTCGTCGCCATGCAGCCCGACAATGCTGTCCCGGCTGGCCTTGGGCTGAATATACAGCCGCAAAACCAGCCCGTCGGCGGTCTGGCTTACTGCACTCACAGCAGGAACCAGAGCCCCGGGAACAGATCCATGCCGAGATAGTTCAGGGCATAAAGGATCAGAATGACGACCATCGCGGAGAAATCAATGCCGCCCATAGCGGGAAGCACGCGGCGGATCGGCGCCATCATTGGCTCGGTCAGCTGCATCAGCACGTATTCAATCGGGCTGCGGCCCTGGCTTATCCAGCTCATCAGCGATCGGATGATGATCACCCAGAATACCAGCGTACCGGCGGATTTCAGCAGCGACAGCAGGCCGACCAGCAGGTTCATCGGGTCAAGAGACAGCGCGCCAACCTGAATCAGCAGCAGAATCGGGTATTTCAGCGTGGTGAGAATAAACGCGACCAGCAGCGAAGAGGTATCTATCGGCCCGATGGACGGAATGACACGGCGCAGCGGGCCGACAATCGGCTGGGTAATTTTAACGATAAACTGGGCGAACGGGTTGTAAAAGTCACAGCGCGACCACTGCATCCAGATGCGGATCAGCAGCACCATCACGTACAGTTCAATCAGCGTTTTGACCAGGAAAGTCAACGTCAGCATGGCGTTCCTCAATAAGTATAATGATTAACGAGCAGGATAATCCCGCGCGCCGAAAATAGCGGTTCCAATGCGCACCATGGTGCTACCAGCGGCGATCGCGGCGTCCATGTCATCGGTCATGCCAAGAGATAAAGTGTCCACCGTTGCGAAACGGCTTTTTAACGATTCGAACGCCGCCGCCATCTGCTTACAGACGGCGAACTGACGATCGTAATCAGGTTCAGGGGCCGGGATCGCCATTAAACCGCGTAATGCCAGATTCGGCAGCGCGGCTATCGCTTCCGCCAGCGCATCAAGCTCGCTCAGGGCGATGCCGGATTTACTGTTCTCGTCACTGATATTAATCTGAATCAGGACGTTAAGCGGCGGCATTCCCGCCGGGCGCTGTTCGTTCAGGCGCACGGCGATTTTCAGCCTGTCCACCGTGTGGCACCAGTCAAAATGCTCTGCCACCAGACGGCTTTTGTTCGACTGCAGCGGGCCGATAAAGTGCCACGTCAGCGGTTCTTTGCCCTGTTCTGCAAAGTGACGGATTTTATCCACGCCTTCCTGCACGTAGTTTTCGCCAAAAGCACGCTGCCCGGCTTCCATCGCTTCTGCGAGGGCGCCCGCAGGTTTTGTTTTGCTCACTGCAAGCAAAGTAACTTCTTCTGGAGAACGGCCGCAGCGCGCGGCTGCCGCCGAGATTTTGTCTTTAACCTGTGCCAGGTTGTTCGCTATCTCGTTCATAGGCTGGGAATGATATGGATATCGAAGAAATTTTGGCCCTTAGTGTAAAGCATAACGTCTCCGATCTACACCTGTGTACGGGGCAATCTGCACGCTGGCGAAGGCAGGGGCGGCTTGAACCCTGTCCCGAAACCGCCCCACAGCCAGAAGCGCTGCTGGCACAGTGGCTGACGCCGCCGCAGCAAAAGGAGCTGGAAGAGTGTGGGCAGCTTGATTTCGCCGTCACGTCTGTCAGTGGGCTCCGCCTGCGTGCGAATGCTTTTCGTCAGCTTCACGGCTGTTCACTCGCCTTGCGTCTGCTCGCTACGCAATGTCCTGAACTGGCTGCTTCAGGCGTTCCGCCGCTCGTCCCTTCACTGCTACAGACGCCGGACGGCCTTATCCTGGTTACCGGCGCGACCGGCAGCGGCAAGTCCACAACGCTTGCGGCTATGGTGGGGTATCTCAACCAGCATCTTGACGGGCATATCCTGACCCTGGAAGACCCCATCGAGTTTGTCCACCGCCCGGCAAAATGCCTGATTCAGCAGCGGGAGGTGGGGGAACATTGCTGCTCGTTTGCTGCAGGTTTGCGGGGGGCGCTGCGCGAAGATCCCGATGTGATTCTGCTGGGTGAGCTGAGGGACAGCGAAACCATCCGCCTTGCCTTAACGGCGGCCGAAACGGGCCATCTGGTGTTGGCAACGCTGCACACGCGGGGGGCGTCGCAGGCCGTCGAAAGGCTGGTGGATGTCTTCCCGGCAGAAGAGAAAAATCATATCCGCAGCCAGCTGGCAGGCAGCCTTAAAGCCGTACTCGCCCAGAAGCTTGTACCGTCTTCTGATGGGGGGCGCGTGGCGCTGTTTGAGCTAATGGTGAATACCCCGGCGGTGGCGAACCTTATCCGTGAAGGTAAGACCCATCAGCTGCCGGGCCTGATTCAGACCGGGCAACAGCATGGAATGCAGAGCTTTGCGCAGCATAAAGCATTGCTGCGGGCGGAAGGGAGAATTCAGGATGAGTAAAAATATTGCTTTGGTGTGTTTGCGTGTGTATCATTTGTTCTGGTCAGGAGGTTGCGATGAAATCTTCTGACTTGATTAAGGAGCTGAAGGCCGCAGGATGCGAACCCGCCAGACAGGGCAAAGGGAGCCACTTTATATGGTGGTCACCTAATACGGGAAGAAACTTTCCCGTTCCGCATCCAAAGAAAGATCTCTCCATCGGCACTGTCAGATCCATTCGTAAACAGGCCGGGATATAAATCCCTGCTCACGGAGGTGACCCATGTTTTTCTCAGTTGGCGTCGAAATGCCCGCAAACGAGAACGAAGCGTACGGTATGATTGTACCCGCGTTATGCAACGACGATTTCGGCTGCGTCTCAGCGGCGGATTCGCAGGAAGAAATTGCGGAAATGGTGCGTGAAGCGATTTTGTTAATCGTTGATGAGATGGTGCAGCGCGGTGTCGATATCACCCGTCTTAAAGACGCCGGGCCTTTATTTTATGCCGCCAATCCAGAATACGAATATTGTGAGCGCTGGATCATGGTGGATGTGGATTTATCCTCCCTTGAAGGAAAGCCGCAGCGCATCAACATCTCTTTGCCGGACGCGCTTATTGAACGCATTGATAACCACGTGAAACAGCCTGCCTCTGGCTACCGCGATCGCAGCCATTTTCTGGCCGTTGCCGCCAGGCATGAGCTAACCAGCAAAGATTAACGGCACGTCCGGCAGCGCGACAAATCAGGGATGATAGTCGAACCAGCTTTCAAGAATGATGACCGCAGAAGCGGAGTCGATGCTGCCTTTGTTAAGCGCGCGGAAGCCGCCCTGTTCAAACAGGCCCGCGCGGGCTTCCACCGTGCTCAGGCGTTCGTCCTGTAGCGACACCTTCACGCCGAAACGGCCATGCAGGCGGTTGGCGAATTTCCGGGCGCGGGCGGTAAGCGGCTGCTCGGTACCGTCCATGTTCAGGGGCAGGCCGACTATCACTTCGTCCGGCTGCCACTCTTTCAGGATTTTTTCTATCGCGTTCCAGTCCGGCGTGCCGTCCTGCGCCTTCAGCGCGGTAAGCGGACGGGCGGTGCCCGTAATGCGCTGGCCAATGGCAACGCCGATACTTTTGGTGCCGAAGTCAAAACCTAACAGTGTTCCACTGCTCATTACGCGTGCCCCGCATCGCCTGGCATTGTCAGAATATCCACGCCGATAAGCTTCGCGGCTTCTCGCCAGCGTTCAGCAATGGGGGTATGGAATAAGATTGCGGCATCTGCTGGTGCCGTGAGCCAGGCGTTATCAAGGATTTCCTGTTCGAGCTGGCCTTTCTCCCAGGAGGAATAGCCCAGCGCCACGATGACGTCCTGAGGCTGATTCGGCGTACCGATGGTTTCCAGCACGTCGCGGGAGGTGGTGATCACCGTATCGTCGGAGATACGAATGCTGGAAGCGAAAGCATCCGGCGGGGAGTGCAGAATAAATCCACGGTCTTCCGCCAGCGGGCCGCCGACAAACACGGGCTTATCCAGACGAATGGCCGGGTCACGCGGATCGGGTTCGATCTTTAGTTTCTGCAGCACGCCTTCGACCTGAAGGTTCTCAAGGGGCTTATTGATAATGATCCCCATCGCACCATCTTCGTTGTATTCACAGATATAGACGACGGCACGCTTAAAAAGCGGGTCCTGGAGAGCCGGCATGGCAATGAGAAAGTGATGCTGTAAATTCATTATCAGAGAGTCTGTTCCCGGTTGAAAAGCGGCAAGGGGCGCGCAAAGAACGGTCAGTTTACCATTATTGAGCGGGCCAGGCCCGCCCGGAGGACTATTTTGCGAGGCGTGCTTCAATTGCGTCGAACAGCATACCGGTGATGGATACCGGGAACGCCGCTTCGATTTCACGAATGCAGGTTGGGCTGGTGACGTTAATCTCGGTCAGGCGGTCGCCAATGATGTCAAGGCCAACAAAAATCAGCCCTTTGGCTTTCAGCGTCGGCCCAACGCGGCGGGCAATTTCCCAGTCGCTGTCGGTTAACGGACGAGGTTCACCACGGCCACCGGCTGCCAGGTTGCCACGCGTTTCACCGCCCTGCGGGATACGGGCCAGGCAGTACGGCACGGGTTCGCCGTCAACAACCAGCACGCGCTTGTCGCCGTCAACAATAGCCGGCAGGTAGTTCTGCGCCATGCAGTAGCGGTTGCCCAGCTCGGTGAGCGTTTCGGCAATTACGCCCAGGTTCGGATCGCCGTCCTTCACGCGGAAGATGGACGTGCCGCCCATGCCGTCCAGCGGCTTCATAATGATATCGCCGTGCTTCTGCCAGAAGGCTTTCAGCTGCGCCTTATTGCGGGTGACCAGCGTTTCCGGGGTCAGGTCCGCAAACCAGGCGGTGAAGAGCTTTTCGTTACAGTCGCGCAGGCTCTGCGGTTTGTTGACGATCAGCGTGCCCTGTTCTTCGGCGCGCTCAAGAATGTAGGTGGCGTAGATAAATTCGGTGTCGAACGGCGGATCTTTACGCATCAGCACGACGTTCAGGTCGGCCAGGGCAATATCCTGCTCGCTGCCAAAGTCATACCATTTGTCATAGTTCTGCTCGACGGAGACCAGACGGGTCCGCGCGCGCGCTTCGCCGTTGATCAGATACAGATCGGCCATTTCCATGTAGTGCAGCTCATAGCCCCGACGCTGCGCTTCCAGCAGCATGGCGAAGCTTGAGTCTTTTTTGATGTTGATGTTTGCGATGGGGTCCATCACGATGCCGAGCTTGATCATTCTTCTTCTCCTTTAGCCCAGATCGCCAAAGCGCACCTGCAGTGCGGTAATGGCGGTGAGCGCGGTAGTCTCAGTACGCAGAACGCGAGGTCCCAACAGAATATCAGTAAATTGATGTTCTGCGGTCATGGCAATTTCTTCTGCCGTTAAACCGCCCTCCGGGCCAATCAGTAGGCGCACCCGCTCCACCGGTTGGGGCAGGGTGTTGATGCTGGCGCTGGCGCGGGGATGAAGATTGAGCTTCAGGCTGTTGTCTTCTTCGGCGCACCACGCTTCAAGGTCCATTGCCGGGCGGATTTCCGGCACCACGTTGCGCCCACATTGCTCGCAGGCAGCTACGGCAATTTTGCGCCATTGCTGGAGCTTCTTGTTCAGGCGGTCGGCATCCAGTTTTACGCCGCAGCGTTCGGAAAACAAAGGGGTAATCACGTTCACACCAAGCTCAACGGCTTTCTGAATGGTGAACTCCATCTTTTCGCCGCGGGACATAACCTGGCCCAGATGGAGATGCAGCGGTGATTCACGGTCATCAACGTTTGCTGCCAGCACCTTAACGCGCACGCTTTTCTTATCGGCCTGCACGATTTCGGCATCAAAGACCTGGTTGCTGCCGTCAAATAGCTGAATGGCCTGGCCTGCACCCATGCGCAGCACGCGGCCCACATGGTTGGCGGCATCTTCACTGAGTGCCACTTCGTGGCCTGCGGTGAGTAACTCCGGGTGGTGAATGCGGGGGATACGCATGCGTAAATTATCCGATGGTTATGCTGTATACCTGAACGCAGTCGTAGGGTGGATAAGCGAATGCGCCATCCACCGAATTGTCGGGTGGCGGCTTACGCCTTACCCGACCTACAAATGCTTGCTTCGATCATTACAGCTAAGTGAGCAATTGCCGCTAGTGTAGGTTAGCTGTTTTGTGCCTGGCAAGCCCGCAGCACATAAGGGTTATGATTGCCCTGGATTTTCGCAATGCGCTCGTCGCGTTCGCACTCCCACGCGCTGACGGGGTAAGTTTTATTCCATGCTTCAAAAAGCTGGGTCTGCTGGCGGGAAAGTTTCAGCTGATACTGGTCACGCATATAGAAATAAGTGCGGGCGATAGCACCCCTGGCGCGGGCGGGCGGCTCGGCGGCTTTTCCCTTAAAGTCGACTTTCATTGCGCACTGACCATACTGGCCTTCACCACCGTTCCACTGGCTGTACATAAAGTTATTGCGGTCGCCGTTCACTTCACCGATCGCGGGCTGAAGGTTGTGCATATCGCTTTCCATCCTGCGGTAGACCGGGTCCCTGGTGCAGTTCTTTCTGCCGCCGTCCTGCCAGCACTGGCGCTGGTGACCAAACTGCCAGGCCGGAACAACGTGTTCCCATTCGATACGCGAGGCACGGTTTTCATTTTTACGAACTTTATAACCGCAGGATTCGAGATCCGGGATGCCCTTTTTACCCTGCCAGTTAATTTTGCAGCCGCAATAGAAGGAGCCAGGCGCATCAGCGTTCAGTCTGGCTCCTGCCTTTTTGGCCTGAGAGAAGCTGTTGATACCGGTAGCGGATGCGAAAAAAGAGGAGAAGGCTGCAACAAGGGCAACAGCCAGAAGGTATTTGCGGGACATTTCCTGAATCCTTACTAAAACAAGCCCGCACCCTACCTGAGGATTTATCCAGCTTCAATAAGAAATTTTAGGAAGTTTTTAAATTATTTTTTTTGATTACAGGAAGTTGTCTCTTCCGGTTTTAAGAGATCCCCACATTGTACGCAGCGGTACTCTGATTCACCGCGCAGCACTCGGTTGTGACGGCGCACGGTAAGCTGATGCTGCTGGCAACGGCAGCGGTAGGGGAAGGTATTGTGGCGCACCGACTGCACTCCAAACTGATGGGTTCGACGCGCGGGGACGCCCATGACGCTTTCCATCATCCATTTCCATTCTTTGCCGTGGGGCGCAACGCGGCCAAAGTGTTTCCAGACCAGCAGATGAGCCAGCTCGTGGGGAACAACCTCTTCAATAAAAGCCTGTTGGTTTTCCATCAGCAGCACGGGATTGAGGCGGATTTCGTAACTTTCCATCCATGCCGTGCCCGCTGCCGTTCCTCGCTGTTGATAAACAAGTTTCGGTTCCGGGTAGCTGCGGCCTAAATGCAGGTTTGCCTGATGCAGTTTGTCGCGCAGGCTGCGCATAACGGCCTGCTGAATGGCTATGGGGAGTCGAGGGGATTTCATAACGGCAGAGGATAGAATGTGCGAAGGCCGGGTGCAAGCCCCTCTCCGAGCGGAAAGGGGCCTTTGGTGGCTTAGTCGTGAGCGCCGATCTCACGTAATGGACGGCCTTTCATCAGGTTACGTTCAATGTGTTCCAGGGAAACGTGTTTGGTTTCCGGAACCAGCCAGAGAGTCAGCAGGATAAAGAAGACGTTCAGACCTGCGTAGACCCAGAAGGTATTCGCGTTACCCAGCGTGTTAAGCATGGTCAGGAACGTTGCGCCGACAATCATGTTGGCAATCCAGTTAGTGGTGGTTGAACAGGTGATCCCAAAATCGCGGCCTTTCAGCGGCTGGATTTCAGAGCACAGTACCCAAATCAGCGGACCGGCGCTCATCGCAAAACCAACGATAAACATCAGCAGCATCGCCACGGCGAAGTACTGCGCGCCCTGGGAGTGAATACCAACGTGCAGCATAGTACCCAGCACACCCATACCGGCCGCCATGACCAGGAAGCCCAGCACCAGCGTTGGCTTACGGCCCCAGCGGTCAACCAGACCAATGGCAATGAAGGTTGCCAGCACGTTGATCAGGCCGACGATAACCGTCCCCCACATCTGCTGCGTGGTGTTGGTGAAGCCTGCAATCTCAAAGATTTTTGGCGCGTAATACATGATGACGTTCATGCCGGTGAACTGCTGCATGACCTGTAAAAGCACCCCAAGAAAAACGGCACGGCGGAAGTTGTTGTTACTGCGGAACAATGACCAGCCGCTCTGCTTAACCTGCAGGCTTTCGCGGATCTCTTCCAGCTCACGCTTCGCTTCGGCGCTGCTGTCGCGCAGGCGCAGCAGGACGCGCTCGGCATCGTGGAAGCGGCGTTTAGCAGCGAACCAGCGCGGGCTGTCCGGCAGGAAGAATACGCCAACCAGCAGAATCAGAGCCGGAATAGTGATTACGCCCAGCATCCAGCGCCAGGAGCCGCTGTAGCTGAAGGCGGTATCAGAGAGATAAGCACCGAGAATACCGATGGTGATCATCAGCTGATACATAGAGATCATACTGCCGCGAATTTTCTCCGGGGCAATCTCGGAAAGGTAAAGCGGAGCGGTGTACGAAGCGACGCCCACGGCCAGACCCAGCAGAACGCGGGAGATAATCAGCACTTCCGGGTTAGGCGAGAAGGCGGAGCACAGGGAGCCTGCGACAAACAGCACGGCGCCAATCATCAGGCTGTATTTGCGCCCGAGACGGAAAGAGAGCCAGCCGCTGCCGACGGCGCCAACGGCGGCACCGAACATCATTGAGCTAACCACCCACTCCTGCTGGTGTGCGGTAATCTGAAAATCTTTCGCAATGAACGGCAGGGCGCCGGCGATAACGCCAATGTCCAGGCCAAACAGTAAACCTGCGAGCGCTGCGAGGAAGCAAACAAAAAAGGTCATGCTTTTGTTTGATGTCCGGTGTTTCTTATTAGTGTCAGGCATAACGCCCTCCGGTTGGGTTATCAGATTTTTCGCTGTTAAGGTTAGGTTAGCGGTACGTAAATTTGTGTGATAGTCATCACATTGGTGTAATCGGTTACACTAATGTCAAGTTATGTCATTAGCTTTAGCTCAGGTAAAACATAGCATTAAGGAGAGTAGCGGCAAGTTGATTGTTTGCTTTTCAGGCGATTCCGAAATGATTTGTAACGAGCAAAGCAATATCGAGGATGATGGAGAGAAAGGGCGAGCGTTATTCATTCGCAATGGCATGTAATCGCTTTCATCACGTTTTTGTTTAACCCTGACTGGAAAGTATAGCCGAGAGGAGGGATTCAGGTAGTTTCAGGCGGTAGAAAGAGAAAAGGCCAGCTGAGCTGGCCTTTAAAGGAGGAAACCGTAGCGGATTATTTCAGGCCAGCAGCTTCACGCAGCAGGGCAGCTTTGTCGGTTTTTTCCCATGGGAAGTGTTCGCGACCAAAGTGACCGTAGGCCGCGGTTTCTTTGTAGATTGGGTGCAGCAGATCCAGCATCTGGATCAGGCCGTACGGACGCAGGTCGAAGAACTCGCGCACCAGCAGGGTCAGCTGTTCGGTAGAGATTTTTTCGGTACCGAAGGTTTCAACCATGATGGAGGTAGGTTCCGCAACGCCGATAGCATAAGAGACCTGAATTTCGCAACGGTCGGCAAGGCCTGCCGCAACGATGTTTTTCGCAACATAACGCGCCGCGTACGCCGCAGAACGGTCTACTTTTGAGGGATCTTTACCAGAAAACGCACCGCCACCGTGACGGGCCATGCCGCCGTAGGTGTCCACGATGATTTTACGTCCGGTCAGGCCGCAGTCACCCATTGGGCCACCAATAACAAAACGACCGGTCGGGTTGATGTGGTATTTAGTGGAAGCGTTCAGCCACTCTTCTGGCAGAACCGGCTTGATGATCTCTTCCATCACCGCTTCCTGCAGCGTTTTCAGCTCTACGTCTTCGGAGTGCTGGGTGGACAGGACTACCGCGTCAATACCCACGATTTTGCCGTCGTCATACTGGAAGGTGATCTGGCTTTTCGCATCCGGACGTAGCCACGGCAGTGAACCATTCTTACGCACTTCGGCCTGACGCTGAACCAGACGGTGAGCGTAAGTGATTGGCGCTGGCATCAGTACGTCGGTTTCGTTGGTAGCATAGCCAAACATCAGACCCTGGTCGCCCGCGCCTTGCTCCAGCGGATCGGTACGGTCAACGCCCTGATTGATGTCCGGGGATTGTTTACCAATCGCGCTTAACACGGCGCAGGAGTTGGCGTCAAAGCCCATATCAGAATGCACGTAGCCGATTTCACGCACCGTTTTACGGGTGATCTCTTCGATATCAACCCAGGCACTGGTGGTGATTTCGCCGCCAACCAGAACCATGCCGGTTTTCACGTAGGTTTCACACGCTACGCGAGCTTTTGGATCCTGTTCGAGGATTGCGTCAAGCACCGCATCGGAGATTTGGTCAGCGATTTTATCAGGATGCCCTTCTGATACAGACTCGGACGTAAAAAGGTGTTTAGCCATGTTTTGTTCACCCTAAAGAGAATTCGGTTAGTACGGACCGCTGCCGAATGGCGCCTTTACCAGCACGATGTGCTGATAATATGGAGTTTCGCCGTAGGTTGAGTGACAAGCAGTCTAACAGTTAATCGGTATAGATGGATTAACATCTGGACGTCTATTTTAGGTTAACCCTTAAACAGATTGCCAGTGATTTTTCGAAATGATCACATTAATGGTTAAAACGAAGTGGCAATTTTTCCTGACGGGCCCGCATAACGCACATTTATCCTTTGCTTTTTACGCTTGTTGTGGGTATAAAGCGGCGCGCGCGGCTCATTCAATAAGCACACATTTTTGTGTTGCCCACTTCCAGCCGGGTTGAGCACTTATCTTAGCTTTGGCTTGTCGCATACCCAAACCGTATGCGTGGAGGTGATACGATTGAAAAACTGCTGTAATTCGCAAAATCTGGCGCGCCTGTCTGGTGTGACCATGCCCCTCGCTACATGCATCTCTTTGCTATACCCCAGCCGATGTTATACCCATCTCGGCGCATCGACGGATTCTCGGGCCGGTTAGTCACGCCTGCAGTTTCTGAACAAGGGCGCTCTTGTCGTTGATGAGAGTTTTCTCGTGGTTTCGCCGATCCGTCCTGCGGAGCTCGGTAACGTGTTTTACAATGATATGAAAAAGAAACCGGTCGCACAGCCAGTCTGTCAGCGTCTTATGCTGCCGCTACGCGCTGTTAATGGGTTGTTATTGCGGGATACCCCTGCGATAGTAGTCAACTATTTTGCACATTCGTTTAAATTTGAGGTTCGCCATGTCTGACAAAATCTCTTCTGTTTCGGGTTCGTCAGTGGGCGAGCAGGATGGACACCGCTCCATGCAGGAGGTTGCTATGAGCTCCCAGGAAGCCAGCAAAATGCTGCGTACTTACAATATTGCCTGGTGGGGTAATAACTACTACGACGTCAACGAGCTGGGCCACATTACTGTCTGCCCGGATCCTGATGTTCCCGATGCGCGTGTTGACCTTGCCGAACTGGTGAAGGCCCGAGAAGCCCAGGGGCAACGTTTGCCGGCGCTGTTCTGCTTCCCGCAGATCCTCCAGCACCGCCTGCGTTCTATTAACGCCGCGTTTAAACGTGCTCGTGAATCCTACGGTTATAAAGGCGACTACTTCCTCGTTTATCCTATTAAGGTGAACCAGCACCGCCGCGTGATTGAATCCCTGATTCATTCCGGCGAGCCGTTGGGCCTGGAAGCTGGCTCTAAAGCAGAACTGATGGCCGTTCTGGCCCATGCGGGCATGACCCGTTCGGTGATTGTTTGTAACGGCTATAAAGATCGCGAGTACATCCGCCTGGCGCTGATCGGTGAGAAGATGGGCCACAAGGTTTATCTGGTCATTGAGAAAATGTCCGAGATCCGCATCGTGCTGGAAGAAGCTGAGCGCCTGAACGTGGTGCCGCGACTGGGCGTGCGTGCGCGCCTGGCTTCGCAGGGCTCCGGTAAATGGCAGTCTTCCGGCGGAGAGAAATCTAAATTTGGCCTGGCGGCGACGCAGGTTCTGCAGCTGGTAGAAATGCTGCGCGAAGCGGGGCGTATCGACAGCCTTCAACTGCTGCACTTCCACCTTGGTTCGCAGATGGCGAACATTCGCGACATCGCTACCGGCGTGCGTGAATCCGCTCGATTCTACGTTGAGCTGCACAAGATGGGCGTCAACATTGAATGCTTCGACGTGGGCGGCGGCCTGGGCGTGGACTATGAAGGGACACGCTCTCAATCCGATTGTTCAGTCAACTATGGCCTGAACGAATATGCGAACAACATCATCTGGGCGATTGGCGACGCGTGTGAAGAACATGGCCTGCCGCACCCGACGGTGATCACCGAGTCCGGTCGTGCGGTGACCGCTCACCACACTGTACTGGTGTCCAATATCATCGGCGTTGAGCGCAACGAATACACGGTTCCGGAAGCGCCAGCCGAAAATGCTCCGCGTGCGCTACAGAGCATGTGGGAAACCTGGGGCGAAATGCACGAGCCGAACAACCGTCGCTCGCTGCGCGAATGGCTGCACGACAGCCAGATCGACCTGCACGATATCCACACCGGCTACGCATCAGGCGGTTATTCTCTGCAAGAGCGTGCCTGGGCGGAGCAGCTTTACCTGAGCATGTGTAACGAAATTCAGCGTCTACTTGACCCAAGCAACCGTGCGCACCGTCCGATCATCGACGAATTGCAGGAACGTATGGCGGATAAGATTTACGTCAACTTCTCGCTGTTCCAGTCCATGCCGGATGCCTGGGGCATCGACCAGCTGTTCCCTGTGCTGCCGCTGGAAGGTCTGGACCAGGTGCCTGAGCGCCGCGCTGTGCTGCTGGATATCACCTGCGACTCCGATGGTGCTATCGATCATTACATCGACGGTGATGGTATCGCGACGACAATGCCAATGCCGGAGTACGATGCGGACAACCCGCCGCTGCTGGGCTTCTTTATGGTTGGGGCGTATCAGGAAATCCTCGGCAATATGCACAACCTGTTCGGCGATACCGAAGCGGTAGACGTGTTCGTCTTCCCTGACGGCAGCGTTGAGGTTGAGCTGTCCGACGAAGGCGATACCGTAGCGGATATGCTTCGCTACGTGCAGCTCGACCCGGACACGTTGCTGACACATTTCCGCGATCAGGTGAAGCACACCGATCTGGATGCCGCGCTCCAGCAGCAGTTCCTCGAAGAGTTCGAGGCTGGTTTGTATGGCTATACTTATCTGGAAGATGAGTAGGGATTAACAGGTTCTGTTTTATAGGGTGGATAAGCGAAGCGTTATCCACCGCGTCTTTTAGTCTTAACGGCGGAGGGCACAGGCTATCCGCTCGACAATGTATAAATTGCGCACTATTGAATCAGAATGAAATTGCGGGGATAATCCGCAGCAATAAGCAGTCTCGGTACTAATCCAGTCCCTTTCTCGTCGGGTTTAACGACGCGAAAGGGATTTTTTTTTGCAAATGACACCATCACCGTGAGGACAGACAATGAGCACCTTAGGCCATCAGTACGATAACTCCCTGGTCTCCAACGCCTTTGGTTTTTTACGTTTTCCACTGAACTTCCAGCCGTACGACAGCGATGCAGACTGGGTTATCACCGGCGTTCCATTTGATGCGGCCACTTCTGGCCGTGCGGGCGGGCGTCACGGCCCGGCGGCTATTCGTCAGGTGTCCACTAACCTGGCCTGGGAAGGCAACCGCTTCCCGTGGAACTTCGATATGCGCGAACGTCTGAACGTCGTGGACTGCGGCGATCTGGTGTACGCCTTCGGCGACGCGCGTGACATGAGCGAGCGTCTGCAAGCCCACGCTGAAAAGCTGCTGGCAGCCGGTAAGCGCATGCTCTCTTTCGGTGGGGACCACTTCGTGACCCTGCCGCTGCTGCGCGCGCACGCTAAGCACTTCGGTAAAATGGCGCTGGTGCATTTCGATGCCCACACAGACACCTATGCGAACGGCTGCGAGTTCGACCACGGCACCATGTTTTATACTGCGCCGAACGAAGGTCTGATCGACCCGAACCACTCGGTGCAGATCGGTATCCGCACCGAGTTCGACAAAGATAATGGTTTCACCGTGCTGGACGCGGGCCAGGTTAATGACCGCAGCGTGGATGATATCCTGGCGCAGGTTAAGCAGATTGTTGGCGATATGCCGGTCTATCTGACCTTCGATATCGATTGTCTGGATCCGGCATTTGCGCCTGGCACCGGCACGCCGGTTATCGGTGGCCTGACGTCTGACCGTGCGCTGAAGCTGGTGCGTGGCCTGAAAGACCTGAACATTGTCGGGATGGACGTTGTGGAAGTGGCTCCGGCCTATGACCAGTCCGAAATCACCGCTCTGGCAGGCGCGACGCTGGCGCTGGAAATGCTGTATATTCAGGCCGCTAAGAAAGGCGAGTAATAAAGAGTAGTGTCGGATGGCGCATACGCTTATCCGACCTACGCAAAGCTTATATAGGGTGGATACGTGTAAACGTTATCCACCCTTTTAGTTTACTTCAAACCATCCGCAGTCATGCGGTCGCGAATATGCTGTGCACGCTCTGCGGAAGCAGGGTGGTCATCCAGCATTGAGCTTTGACGGCCTTCTTCCTGTTTTGCCAGTTTCTCGAAGCTGGTCGCCAGACCGATTGGGTTAATACCGCGTTTTCTCAGCAGGTCGTAAGAGTAGTCATCCGCTTCCGATTCCTGACGCTGGGAGAACTGAGCGTTCACCAGTTTCTCGCCCAGGTCACCCAACTGCGATTGTGACAGGCTGCCGACCACGCCACCCGCTGATGCAGCTGCAACGCGTGCTGCGTTGGTGCTCAGCGCAACCTGCATCCCTTTTTTCACGTGGCCCAGCGCAACGTGGCCCATTTCGTGGCCGATAACGGCTTCGACTTCGTTATCGTTCATCATGTCCATCAGACCGCTGTAAACGCGGATACAGCCGTTAGCCATAGCGAAGGCGTTGACGTCTTTGGTGACGTACACCTTGTAGTTCACCGGCATGCCGTTGATGTTGTCGCCCAGCGCACTGGAGATTTTCGTCAGGCGCTTAGCGTAATCACTGCTGGACGGGGCGATGGACGCTTTACTGTCCAGCTCGGCGCAGGATTTATCGCTCAGTTCTTTTACCTGTGCGTCGCTCAGCGTGTAGGCCTGGAAGACCTCCGCGCCAGAGGCCAGCAGACCGTTGGAGTCCATACCCTGACAGCCGCTCAGCAGCGTGGCGAGCGTCAGGCTTAACATAATAGGGCGCATCTTCATGGCCAATCTTCCTTTATTAGTTTCAACAGCCTTAAGGCGAATGCGTGCCAGAATTGGCGACGCTTAAGCCATTATAAAGAAGATTACCGGACGTGGGCAGCAACTTGCGTAACATGCGAGCGGGATCCAGAGATTTCTTACCTGGACAAAAGGATGCTCCATGTACATGACTCACCGCATACGGTACATTGTTGGGACTTTTTCGGGCGTAGCCCATAACGCTTAGTAGTCAAGTCGTAAAACAAGGCGTGACCTTCAACCATCCGATCTGGAGTGAAAATGTCCTCTCGTAAAGAGCTTGCCAATGCTATTCGTGCACTCAGCATGGACGCAGTACAGAAAGCCAAATCCGGTCACCCGGGTGCCCCTATGGGTATGGCTGATATTGCCGAAGTCCTGTGGCGTGATTTCCTGAACCATAACCCGCAGAATCCGGCCTGGGCTGACCGCGACCGCTTCGTGCTGTCCAACGGCCACGGCTCCATGCTGATTTACAGTCTGCTGCACCTCACCGGTTATGACCTGCCGATTGAAGAGCTGAAAAACTTCCGTCAGCTACACTCTAAAACTCCGGGCCACCCGGAAGTGGGCTACACCGCAGGTGTTGAAACCACGACGGGTCCGCTGGGTCAGGGTGTGGCGAATGCAGTAGGTATGGCGATTGCTGAACGTACTATGGCGGCACAGTTCAACCGTCCTGGACACGACATTGTGGACCACTTCACCTATACGTTCCTGGGTGACGGCTGCATGATGGAAGGTATCTCCCACGAAGTCTGTTCGCTGGCGGGTACTCTGGGCCTGGGTAAACTGGTTGCGTTCTACGATGACAACGGTATCTCCATCGACGGCCATGTTGAAGGTTGGTTCACCGATGATACCGCTAAACGCTTTGAAGCCTACGGCTGGCACGTGGTGCGCGGTGTAGACGGTCACGACGCAGACGCTATCAAGCGTGCTGTTGAAGAAGCGAAAGCGGTTACAGATAAACCTTCCCTGCTGATGTGCAAAACCATCATCGGTTTCGGTTCACCAAACAAAGCGGGCACGCACGATTCCCACGGCGCACCTTTAGGTGACGCTGAAATCGCGCTGACCCGTGAACAGCTTGGCTGGAAACACGCTCCGTTTGAAATCCCGTCTGAGATTTACGCTCAGTGGGATGCAAAAGAAGCAGGCCAGGCGAAAGAAGCCGCGTGGAACGAGAAGTTTGCCGCCTACGCGAAAGCCTTCCCGCAGGAAGCCGCTGAGTTTACCCGTCGTATGAAAGGCGACATGCCGGCTGATTTCGCCGCCAAAGCGCAGGAGTTCATCAAGAACCTGCAGGCTAACCCGGCTAAAATTGCCAGCCGTAAAGCGTCCCAGAACACCATCGAAGCTTTCGGCCATCTGCTGCCAGAATTCCTCGGCGGTTCCGCGGACCTCGCTCCTTCTAACCTGACCATCTGGTCTGGCTCTAAAGCGATTAACGAAGACAAAGCCGGTAACTACATCCATTACGGTGTTCGTGAATTCGGTATGACGGCGATTGCCAACGGTATCGCGTTGCACGGTGGTTTCCTGCCGTACACCTCTACCTTCCTGATGTTCGTGGAATATGCGCGTAACGCGGTGCGTATGGCCGCTCTGATGAAGCAGCGTCATGTCATGGTCTACACCCACGACTCCATCGGTCTGGGCGAAGATGGCCCGACTCACCAGCCTGTAGAGCAGCTTGCTGCCCTGCGCGTGACGCCAAACATGAGCACATGGCGTCCGTGTGACCAGGTGGAATCTGCGGTGGCGTGGAAATACGCTGTAGAACGTCATGACGGCCCGACCGCGCTGATCTTCTCCCGCCAGAATCTGGCGCAGCAGGATCGTACCGAGCAGCAGCTGGCGGATATCGCCCGCGGCGCGTACATCCTGAAAGATTGTGCAGGCCAGCCTGAACTGATTCTGATCGCTACCGGTTCCGAAGTTGAACTGGCCGTTGCGGCCTGGGACCAGCTGTCAGCGGAAGGCATCAAGGCACGCGTGGTATCCATGCCGTCTACCGATGCGTTCGACAAGCAGGATGCAGCGTACCGTGAAGCAATTCTGCCGAAAGCGGTTGCCGCTCGTGTTGCTGTAGAAGCAAGCATCGCAGACTACTGGTACAAGTATGTTGGCCTGAACGGCGCGGTAGTGGGTATGACCACCTTCGGTGAGTCTGCGCCAGCCGAGCAGCTGTTCGAAGAGTTTGGTTTCACCGTGGAGAACGTGGTGAAGCAGGCTAAAGCAGTTCTGTAATTTCTGAGCTGGACTTATCTGACGGGCCGCATTCGCGGCCCGTTTTGTTGCGGGCAAAGAAGGAAAAAGCGTGGTTTTTCCTTCTTTGTGATAAGTTGCCGAAAATCAACAAATTGATTTTCCTTGTTATTTAGTTGGTGCGAGATCTGAGTTACTCAAACGTTCAGGGTTTGCCATCAACTTGACGGGCCGCATTCGCGGCCCGTTTTTTTTACGCCGTTTTCGGCTGTGGCTTAGAAAAGAGCAGGATCAGCGGCAGCAAAATAAAGCACAGGAACATCATCAGGCGGAAGTCCTGATAATAGGCCATGGTGGTGGCCTGACGGGTGACTTCGCCATTGACCGCCAGCAGCCCGCCGAGGCTATGAATGTTCCACATGCCGTGCTGCATATCGTTCTGTAGCGCTTTGTTAAACGGATTAATAAAGCTCGAAAACACCGCGTGGTTGCGCTGGCTCTGCTGGGCCAGATAGGTTGTCATCACCGAAATGCCAATACTGCTGCCGATGTTGCGGATCAGGCTATAGAGAGACGTTCCCTCGGTGCGGTACTTTTGCGGCAGGGTCGAGAACGTCAGCGTCGAAAGCGGTACAAAGGTTAAGCCCATCCCCACCCCCTGCACGATCCCGGTACTGATAATGTCCCATTTGCTTATCGACATATCGAAGTGGGTCATTTGCCACAATGAAAGCGCCATGATGAGCACCCCGGCCGCAATGAGGTAGCGCATATCGACTTTACCGGCAACGCGTCCGACCAGCATCATGCTGAACATAGTCCCGAAGCCGCGCGGCGTCATCAGCAACCCGACATCAATAACCGGATAGTTCATCAGCCCCTGAAGCAACGGAGGGAGCAGGGCCATCGTTGCCATCAGGACTGTCCCCATCATGAAGCTGAACAGCAGGCCAACGATAAAGTTCTTATCTCTAAATATCTGTGGGTCGATAAAGGGTCGTTTGCCCGTCATGATATGGGCGATAAACAGATAAAACGCTGTGCCCGCCAGGATCGCTTCAATAATGATTTCACCGCTGGCAAACCACTCTTTCGACTGCCCGCGGTCGAGGAACAGCTGCAGGCTGCCAATGGCAATACTAAGCAGGAAGAAGCCCGCTAAATCAAATTTTCGCTTTGCGTCTAGCTTCGTTTCAACCACGAAGGTGACGATGCCCAGCCAGGCCAGGATGCCAAAGGGGATATTGATATAGAACACCCAGCGCCAGCTGTAGTATTCCGTCAGCCAGCCGCCGAGAGAAGGCCCCAGAATGGGCCCCACCATGACGCCCAGCCCCCACATTGCCATTGCCGAACCATGTTTGGCCGGTGGCCAGGTATCCAGCAGGACAGATTGTGAGAGCGGGACCAGGCTTGCACCAAAAATACCCTGCAACAAACGAAAAGCGACAATTTGATCGAGTGATTGCGCGGCGCCGCACAGCATTGAGGCGACGGTAAAGCCCACCACCGAATAGCTGAAGAGACGTTTACGGCCAATTTTTGCCGCGACGAAGCCCGTGAGCGGCATGGCGATGGCTGCCGCTACGATGTAAGAGGTCAGCACCCAGGAGGTCTGGTCCTGCGTCGCTCCCATTGCGCCCTGCATGTGGGGCAAGGCAACGTTCGCAATGGTGGTATCCAGCGCCTGCATGATGGTCGCCAGCATTACCGATAACGTGATCAGTATCCGGCGGTTCTGCGTTGTGCTGTCAGCAGGCAATGTCATGGTATCTGACATAATCAGCCTCCTTTAGAGTGCGAGATGGCGGGTGTGGTGGGTATCAACACTGATATCGGCGCTTAGCCCGGCGCGCAGCTGTGGCATATTGCTGGCGGTTTCTACGCTAATGCGGACTGGTACTCGCTGGGTTACTTTTACCCAGTTGCCGGTGGCATTCTCTGCCGGAATAACCGAGTACTCTGCACCCGTTGCGGGACTGATGCTGACCACTTTGCCGTGCCAGGTCACGCCAGGGGCGTAATCCACTTCAATGTCAGCGGTCTGATTCACGCGGATATTGGTCAGATCTTTCTCGGTAAAATTCGCTTCGACATACAGGTTATGGTCAGAAACCAGCAGCATGGCCGTGGTGCCGTCCTGAACGTATTCGCCGCGATGAATGACTTTTGTGATCGTGCCTGAAGTCGGTGCGTATTCATTGACGTGCGCAAGATTGTTCTGCGCGGTCTTAAGCGTAGCCAGCGCTTTCTTATAGCGCGGGTGCTGTTCAACGGGCCCCGCAATATCTCCGCCAAAACTGTCGACCACTTCATCGAGCTGTTTTTTCAGCATATTAACTTCCAGCGCCATCAGCAGCGTTTTCTGGTGGGCGGCGTCAAGTTCGGTCGCTGAGACATAGCCTTTACCGCTTAGGCTGCGTTCGCGGCCTTCCTGACGGGCAGCAAAGGCATACTGACTTTGTGACACCTTGATGTTCGCGAGCTTGCTCTGGTATTGAGACTTGATCGTTTTCAGATCGATCACGGTATTATTCAGATCGGACTGCGCCTGTTCTACGGCCAGTTTGAAAGGCCTGGGATCGACGCTAAACAGCAGATCGCCTTTCTTCACGTGCTGGTTTTCAACGACAGGTACGCTAACCACGCGGCCGTCTACTTCAGCGCTGATGCTGGTTTTATCCGCCTTCACGTAGGCATTATCCGTTTCGATATAACGACCACCATGCAGCCAGACAGCGGCACCGGCGACGGCAAAAACGGCAGGAATGGCCAGCAATAGAATCAAACGAAGTTTTTTTCTGTTCATGGGGGATACTCTTGGTTGTGCGCGCCAGCTAAAGGGCGCGACAGTGTTAATTCTGGCGATGCTTGATGGCGGACAGGTTGTTACGTACCTCTTCAAGTGCCTGGATAAAGTCTTCGAGTTTTTCCGGTCCAAAAGTCTTGAGCACTTCGTGCCACAGCGTTTCGCTTTCCTGTTCAATTTTGGCAAGTTGCTGATGAGCGGCAGGGCGTAAATACAAAAGGAATGCCCGGCGATCGCTGGTGTCCTGACGGCGCTCTATCAAATCAAGTTCGACAAGCTGATCGACAACCCTCATGACGCTCATCGGCGTAAGCTCCATCAGTTCAGCGAGTTCAACCTGGCGAATGCCTTCACGGATGGCCAGCAGGCCAATGGCGCGGCCCTGAGATTGACTCAATTGCTTGTCGGTACGGCGCTGGAAGAAGATTTGCCGCGCCAGTCGTGAGATGTCGGTTATCAAGTAACCAGCAGGAAGATAGGTCATTACACCACCTGTAAGCTTTATTGTTGAGGTGGTTATAGTAACGCATGAGTATTATAATTATGGTTATTATGTTGTTTATAATTAAACTTGCCGTTAATATTTTTGGGGCCAGGATTATTCCATCTCCACCCATGACTGGCCGGTAAAGTGTGATACAGATCAGATAAATGTGCTTCCTGGCAGGGCTTGCATTCCTTTTATTCCAGCTTTCACCTACCATAGCTGAAGCGTTTCAGTCGATAATGTGTTCGACAATTAAGCAATCAATTGCAGTTTCGTGAGTGCGAGGATTCCCCTGAGCGGGCGGCTGGATTACTCTGTCAGCCACTTCGATTCAGGGATTCTGGCAGGAGAGATATGACCGTACGCATCGCAATTAATGGCTTCGGTCGCATTGGGCGCAACGTGGTACGTGCATTGTACGAATCAGGTCGCCGTGCGGAAATCACCGTGGTAGCAATCAATGAGCTGGCTGATGCTGCGGGTATGGCGCATCTGTTGAAGTACGACACCAGTCATGGACGCTTTGCCTGGGATGTCCGTCAGGAGCGCGAGCAGCTTTGGGTTGGCGATGATGCCATCCGTTTACTGCATGAACCGACTATCGCAGCACTGCCATGGCGTGAGCTTGGTGTGGATCTCGTGTTGGACTGTACCGGTGTCTTTGGTTCGCGCGCAGATGGTGAAGCTCATCTGGAAGCGGGGGCAAAAAAAGTTCTCTTCTCCCATCCTGGTGGCAACGATCTGGATGCAACCGTGGTTTACGGTGTCAACCACCACGAAGTGCAAGCCAGCCATCGAATTGTCTCAAATGCCTCCTGTACCACGAATTGTATAATCCCGATTATCAAATTGCTTGATGATGCCTTTGGCATTGAGTGGGGAACCGTCACAACCATCCACTCTGCGATGCACGATCAGCAGGTAATAGATGCATATCATCCAGACCTGCGACGTACCCGTGCCGCCAGTCAATCGATCATCCCGGTAGATACGCGTCTTGCCGCTGGCATCGCCCGTATTTTCCCAAAATTTAACGATCGTTTTGAGGCCATTGCGGTTCGCGTCCCGACGATAAACGTCACCGCAATCGATTTAAGCGTTACGGTGAGGGATGCGGTGAATGCTAATGAAATCAATCAGTTGCTGCAAAAAGCGGCGCAGAATTCATTTCATGGTATAGTTGACTATACGGAATTACCGTTGGTCTCGACTGATTTTAACCACGATCCGCACAGTGCCATTGTTGACGGCACGCAAACGCGGGTCAGTGGGCAGCATCTGATTAAAACACTGGTCTGGTGCGATAACGAATGGGGCTTTGCTAACCGAATGCTCGACACGACGTTAGTCATGGCTGCAAGTGGTTTCAGGTAGGGCGTGGAATGCGCCCGCAAAACTTTAAGAATCAACGAGAGGATTCACCATGTCTGTAATTAAGATGACCGATCTGGATCTGGCTGGAAAGCGCGTTCTGATCCGTGCAGATTTGAACGTACCAGTCAAAGAAGGGAAAGTGACATCTGACGCACGTATCCGTGCATCTCTGCCAACTATCGAACTGGCCCTGAAGCAAGGCGCGAAAGTGATGGTTACCTCTCACCTGGGTCGCCCGACCGAAGGCGAGTACAACGAAGAATTCTCTCTGCTGCCGGTTGTTAACTACCTGAAAGACAAACTGTCTTCCCCGGTTCGCCTGGCGAAAGATTACCTGGACGGCGTTGAAGTTGCTGCCGGTGAGCTGGTTGTTCTGGAAAACGTTCGCTTCAACAAAGGCGAAAAGAAAGACGACGAAACCCTGTCTAAGAAATACGCTGCCCTGTGCGACGTATTCGTTATGGATGCTTTCGGCACCGCGCACCGCGCGCAGGCTTCTACTCACGGCGTTGGCAAATTTGCTGACATCGCTTGCGCAGGCCCACTGCTGGCTGAAGAGCTGAGCGCGCTGGGTAAAGCACTGAAAGAACCTGCTCGTCCAATGGTGGCTATCGTTGGTGGTTCTAAAGTTTCTACCAAACTGACCGTTCTGGATTCTCTGTCCAAAATCGCTGACCAGCTGATTGTTGGCGGTGGTATCGCGAACACCTTCGTTGCTGCTCAAGGCCACAACGTCGGTAAATCCCTGTACGAAGCAGACCTGGTAGAAGAAGCTAAACGCCTGCTGACGACCTGCGATATCCCTGTTCCAACTGATGTTCGCGTAGCCACTGAGTTCTCTGAAACGGCTACCGCTACCCTGAAATCTGTAAACGACATCAAAGATGAAGAGCAGATCCTGGACCTGGGCGACGTTTCTGCACAGAAACTGGCTGAGATCCTGAAAAACGCGAAAACCATCCTGTGGAATGGCCCGGTTGGCGTGTTCGAGTTCCCTAACTTCCGTAAAGGAACCGAGATCGTTGCTAATGCCATCGCAGACAGCGACGCGTTCTCTATCGCGGGCGGCGGCGATACCCTGGCGGCTATCGACCTGTTCGGTATTTCCGACAAAATCTCCTACATCTCAACTGGCGGTGGCGCATTCCTCGAATTCGTGGAAGGCAAAGTACTGCCAGCAGTAGCGATGCTCGAAGAGCGCGCTAAGAAGTAATAATTACGGGCAGGTTATCCTGCCCGTTGATTTCTTGCCGCCCGTAGACGACCTTAGGCGGCACAAACGTTACGACGATACAGGACAAACAACCATGTCTAAGATTTTTGATTTCGTAAAACCAGGCGTAATCACTGGTGATGACGTACAGAAAGTTTTCCAGGTAGCGAAAGAGAATAACTTCGCTCTGCCAGCCGTTAACTGCGTGGGCACCGACTCTATCAACGCCGTTCTGGAAACTGCTGCTAAAGCTAAAGCTCCGGTTATCGTTCAGTTCTCTAACGGCGGTGCTGCATTCATCGCTGGTAAAGGCGTGAAAACAGACGTTCCTCAGGGTGCTGCAATCCTGGGTGCTATCTCTGGCGCACACCACGTCCACCAGATGGCAGAACATTACGGCGTGCCGGTCATCCTGCACACTGACCACTGCGCTAAGAAACTGCTGCCATGGATCGACGGCCTGCTGGATGCGGGTGAAAAACACTTCGCAGCAACCGGTAAGCCACTGTTCTCTTCTCACATGATCGACCTGTCTGAAGAGTCTCTGGAAGAGAACATCGAGATCTGTTCAAAATATCTGGCTCGTATGGCCAAGATGGACATGACTCTGGAAATCGAACTGGGCTGCACCGGCGGTGAAGAAGATGGCGTAGATAACAGCCATATGGACGCATCTGCACTGTACACTCAGCCAGAAGACGTTGACTACGCGTACACCAAACTGAACGCTATCAGCCCACGTTTCACCATCGCTGCTTCCTTCGGTAACGTGCACGGTGTGTACAAGCCAGGCAACGTGGTTCTGACGCCAACTATCCTGCGTGACTCTCAGGAATACGTTTCTAAGAAACACAACCTGCCGCACAACTCCCTGAACTTCGTCTTCCACGGCGGTTCCGGTTCTTCTGCTCAGGAAATCAAAGACTCCGTAAGCTACGGCGTAATCAAAATGAACATCGATACCGATACCCAGTGGGCAACATGGGAAGGTATCCTGAACTATTACAAAGAAAACGAAGCTTACCTGCAGGGTCAGCTGGGCAACCCGAAAGGCGACGACCAGCCGAACAAGAAATACTACGATCCACGCGTATGGCTGCGTGCTGCACAGACTTCAATGATCACTCGTCTGGAGCAGGCTTTCACCGAACTGAACGCGAAAGACGTTCTGTAAGTTGAAGCGTTAAATGCTGATCAAGCCCGCCTCGCGCGGGCTTTTTTTTGTTTTTTTTCACCCCCGAACAGCCAAAATTTGTGACCAACTTGGCATATTCACTTGTTTTTGTTTACTCTTTAGGGTCTGACCTGTGGTTCTGGTAACCACATTCGCGACAAAACAAGGAACCAGGAATGGAAGATCTTAACGTAGTAAACAGTATTAATAATGCCGGAGGCTGGCTGGTGCGCAACCAGGCGTTACTGCTGAGCTATGCGGTCAACATCGTGGCGGCTATTGCCATTATCATCGTCGGGATGATCATCGCCCGCATGGTTTCAGGTGGTATCAACAAGGTGATGCGCGCAAGGCAGATTGATGCCACGGTAGCGGATTTTCTCTCAGCGCTGGTCCGTTACGGGATCATTGCTTTCACGTTGATTGCAGCCCTGGGTCGCGTGGGTGTCCAGACAGCTTCGGTCATTGCCGTACTGGGTGCCGCGGGTCTGGCCATTGGTTTAGCCCTGCAAGGGTCGCTTTCCAACCTCGCAGCAGGTGTCCTGCTGGTCACCTTCCGTCCATTCCGTGCGGGGGAGTATGTAGACCTTGGGGGTATCGCAGGCACCGTGCTTAACGTACAAATATTCTCTACTACGCTGCGTACCGTGGACGGGAAAATCGTCGTCGTACCAAACGGTAAGATCATCGCCGGCAACATTATCAACTTCTCTCGCGAACCGGTACGCCGCAATGAATTTATCATTGGTGTGGCGTATGACGCGGATATCGACCTGGTGAAGCAGATCCTGACTGACATCATCAGCAGCGACGATCGCATTCTGAAAGACCGCGAACTGACCGTGCGCCTTAACGAGCTTGCTCCTTCATCGATGAATTTTGTGGTGCGCTGCTGGAGCAACAGCGGTGACCTGATAAATGTCTACTGGGATGTGCTGGAGCAGATAAAGAAAGCGCTGGACGCCAACGGTATTGGCATTCCGTACCCGCAAATGGATGTGAATTTCAAACGCGTAAAAGAAGCGCCGAAAGAGTAAGCGACAAAGGCCAGCTACGGCTGGCCTCATCATTATTAGCGCTACTGATTGAGCATTAATATTATCCATTTCCTCTAATAATTTTTCCGCCGTACACTCTTCCTCAATTGCTGAATAATGAAGAGTAACCCCCATGATATCCTATTATTTTCAAGGCCTTGCTTTGGGCGCTGCCATGATCCTGCCTCTGGGTCCACAGAATGCTTTTGTGATGAACCAGGGGATTCGCCGTCAGTATCATCTGATGATTGCTTCACTTTGTGCGTTAAGCGATCTGGTGTTGATTTGCGGGGGGATCTTTGGCGGCAGCGCAATTCTCATGAAGTCGCCATGGCTGCTGGCGCTGGTAACCTGGGGCGGTGTAGCTTTCCTGCTGTGGTATGGCTGGGGGGCGCTGCGTACCGCGATGAGCAGCAGCGTGGAGCTGGCTACGGCGGAAGTCATGAAGCAGGGGCGCTGGAAAATTATCGCCACTATGCTCGCTGTCACCTGGCTTAATCCGCATGTTTATCTGGATACTTTCGTGGTGCTGGGCAGCCTCGGCGGGCAGCTTGCCGATGAGCCGAAACGTTGGTTTGCGTTGGGAACCGTCAGCGCGTCGATACTTTGGTTTTATGGGTTAGCTATTCTGGCTGCGTGGCTTGCACCGCGCCTGCGGACAGCAAAAGCTCAGAGAGTGATTAACGGCGTAGTCGGACTGGTGATGTGGTTTATTGCCTCGCAGCTGGCATGGGATGGCATTCATCACATCAAAGCGCTGATGGGTTAATTGGCCTTTATCTGATAGACAAGTTACCATTTAAGGCTAAGCTTGCTGCCATATGTCCGCGTATTTTAGCGGGCGCAATGACAGTGGAACATAGCATGGAGATATTACAGTGAAGTTTAAAACCCTGGCATTAGCCGCATTAGTAGGATTTAGCTCGTTACCGGCGCTGGCAGATGAGCTGCCAAACGGCCCGCATATCGTCACGTCCGGCACTGCCAGCGTGGATGCCGTTCCGGATATCGCCACGCTCTCTATCGAAGTTAACGTCACCGCCAAAGATGCGGCGTCAGCGAAGAAACAGGCTGACGATCGAGTGGCACAGTACCTGACCTTCCTGCAACAGAGCGGTGTCGAGAAGAAAGACATCAATGCTGCGAATCTCCGCACCCAGCCGGAATATGAGTACCTGAAAGATGGCAAAACGCAGCTGAAAGGCTACCGTGCCGTACGTCAGGTGGAAGTGACCCTGCGCAAACTCGACAAAATGAACGAGCTGCTGGATGGGGCGCTGAAGTCGGGCCTGAACGAGATTCGCTCCGTCTCTCTGGGGGTTGCCAATCCGGAACAGTACAAAGACAAGGCTCGTAAAGAGGCCATTAACGACGCGACCCGTCAGGCAAAACTGTTAGCCGAAGGCTTTAACAGCAAGCTGGGTCAGGTTTACAGCGTGCGTTACCATGTCTCTAACTACCAGCCAGCGCCAATGGTCCGCATGATGAAGGCCGATGCAGCAGCACCGGCTACCGCGCAGGACACCTACGATCAGCAGACCATTCAGTTTGACGACCAGGTAGATGTGGTGTTTGAGCTGGATCGCGCTCAGGGCGAAGCCGCGAAGTAATCTTATTAAGAGTCGGTTGGATAAGCGTAAGCGCCATCCAACAAAAAAGGCCGAGGCCGCTAATGTTAGCGGCCTTTTTCTATTCAGCGTCCTGGCGCAGTACCCGGTGTCCATACTCCAGCAGCGCGTCCGTGACGTTGCGCATCATTCTGCTTTCCGGCGCAAACCGGTGCCAGTACAGCATACGCCGCTGCATCAGGCCCGGCGTCAGGTCAATCAGCTCGCCGCTGTTTAGCTCCCTTTCGATTTGCAGATGCGGGATCATGCAGCAGGTGGTGCCCTGGCGAGCCAGCTGCACAAAGGCTTCCGACGAATTCACGATGTGGCAAGGCACGCTGCCCGGCGACAGATCGAAGTTCTGCTGTAAAAAGGCCTGGTGCATATCGTCAAGATGGTCAAAGGCGACGGCTGGCGCTTTGAGCAGGGCGGAACGCGTAACGCCGTTCGGGAAGTAGCGAGCGGCAAAATCTTTCGAGCCAACGAACAGATAATCAAGCGCGCCTAATTTATCAACCAGGCAGCTCGGTAGCGGCTGGGGTTGAATGGATACGGCCCCGACCACTTCGCCGCGACGCAGGCGTTCCTGGGTACGGGTTTCATCTTCAACCTGCAAATTCAGGCGGATAGGGGACTCGGCCAGCACCGGCGCCAGCGCGGGCAGCAGCCAGGTCGCCAGACTGTCGGCGTTGACCGCCAGCGACAGCAGCAGCGGCGTTGAACCCGTTTGTTCATCGCCCAGCCACTCCTCTTCCAGCAGCTCAACCTGGCGCAGCAGGGCCAGCAGCTTTTGACCCTGTTCGGTCGGCCGTGGCGGAACGGTGCGAACTAACAACGGCTGGCCGAACATATTTTCCAGTTGCTTGATGCGCTGTGAGACCGCGGATTGCGTGATGCACAACTTTTGCGCCGCGCGCTCAAACCCTCGTTCACGAATAACTGCATCCAGCGCCTGTAGCGTTCTGTAGTCCGGGCGTTTCATTGTTGTTTGCTGACCTCTATTTTTCTTGTGCCAGCACTATGACATAAATTTGCAGTCGATCCAGACCAAATCCACAAAGATCGGATGAGTTCTCCCAATGCCTGGGACAATCCCGCAGCGCTTGCTTTATAATGCGGGTCAGTTTTCACAGCACAGGCAAATAACCATGACGCAGGATGAACTGAAAAAAGCAGTGGGTTGGGCAGCGCTCCAGTACGTGCAGCCGGGCACGATTGTTGGCGTAGGCACCGGCTCTACCGCCGCACACTTTATTGACGCTCTGGGCACCATCAAACACCAGATTGATGGTGCGGTATCCAGCTCCGATGCCTCCACCGCTAAGCTGAAGAGCCTGGGCATTACCGTCTTCGACCTTAACGAAGTTGATTCTCTGGGCATCTATGTGGACGGCGCGGACGAAATTAACGGCCAGATGCAGATGATTAAAGGCGGTGGTGCAGCGCTGACCCGTGAAAAGATCATCGCCTCCGTTGCGGAGAAGTTTATCTGTATCGCCGACGCCTCCAAGCAGGTTGATGTCCTCGGCAACTTCCCGCTGCCTGTAGAAGTGATTCCCATGGCCCGCAGCTGCGTCGCTCGCGAGCTGGTCAAGCTGGGCGGCCGCCCGGAGTATCGTCAGGGTGTCGTCACCGATAACGGGAACTACATTCTTGATGTTTATGGCCTGAATATCATCGATCCGATTGCGCTGGAAAACGCGATCAACGGCTTGCCTGGCGTGGTAACCGTAGGGTTATTTGCTAACCGAGGCGCCGACGTTGCGCTGATCGGTACGGCCGATGGCGTGAAAACCATCTTGAAATGATCGGCCCGGGGCGCGGCCTGCGCCCCAAAAATCCGTTTAAATTCTGACAAATTATTTTAACGGCAAATTTGGTGACATATGTCACATTCCTGTAAAGCACCTGTGATTCATTCCTGGTTCTCACTCGCCGCCAGCATTTTGTGCTAACTCCTGCCGCTTATTTCTCTCCAGCCAGTGCGTCGACGCAATCGTTCATATTGCCGATAGCGTAGATTTTGATATTTTGGCAGAAGGGTAACTTACAGGCAGTACAACACAGCTAGCTAAATAGGGTCGGGAAATGGCAAAAGTATCACTCGAAAAAGACAGAATTAAATTCCTGCTGGTGGAAGGCGTACACCAGAAGGCCGTCGATAACCTTCGTGCGGCAGGGTACACCAACATCGAGTATCACAAAGGCGCGCTCGACAGCGATGCGCTGAAAGAAGCTATCCGTGATGCCCATTTCATCGGCTTACGTTCCCGTACTAACCTGACTGAAGACATTCTTTCGGCGGCTGAAAAGCTGGTGGCGGTCGGCTGCTTCTGCATCGGAACCAACCAGGTAGATCTGGATGCAGCGGCTAAGCGCGGCGTGCCGGTCTTTAATGCGCCATTCTCCAACACGCGTTCCGTTGCTGAGCTGGTGCTTGGCCAACTGCTACTGTTACTGCGCGGGGTACCTGAAGCCAACGCGAAAGCGCACCGCGGCGTCTGGAACAAACTTGCGGTTGGCTCTTACGAAGCTCGCGGCAAAAAACTCGGTATTATCGGCTACGGTCATATCGGTACTCAGCTCGGTATTCTGGCTGAATCGCTGGGGATGAACGTCTTCTTCTACGATATTGAAAACAAGCTGCCGCTGGGTAACGCCACGCAGGTACAGCATCTGTCCGACCTGCTCAACATGAGCGACGTGGTCAGCCTGCACGTACCGGAAAATGCCTCTACTAAGAATATGATTGGTGCCAACGAACTGGCGCTGATGAAGCCGGGTTCGCTGCTGATCAACTGTGCTCGCGGTACCGTGGTTGATATCCCGGCGCTTTGCGATGCGCTGGCGCGTAAGCATCTGGCTGGTGCGGCAATCGATGTCTTCCCGACCGAACCGGCAACCAACAGCGATCCGTTTGTGTCGCCGCTGTGCGAGTTCGATAACGTGATCCTGACGCCGCACATTGGTGGCTCAACTCAGGAAGCGCAGGAGAATATCGGTCTGGAAGTGGCGGGTAAACTTGCGAAGTATTCTGACAACGGCTCAACGCTGTCTGCGGTGAATTTCCCGGAGGTTTCCCTGCCGCTGCATAGCGGGACAACAAGCCGCCTGCTGCACATCCACGAGAACCGCCCGGGGATTCTGACCGCGCTCAACCAGATCTTTGCCGAGCAGGGCATCAACATTGCCGCCCAGTTCCTGCAAACCACGCCGCATATGGGTTACGTGGTCATCGATATTGATGCCGCTGAAGATGTTGCCGAAGCCGCATTGAAATCAATGAAGGCGATTCCAGGGACTATCCGCGCCCGTCTGCTTTACTGATTTAACTCTGCCAGCGGATGACGCTGGCGCTTTTCCGCCCTGCGTTCGATTCTGTTCGTCGGGCGGATAAGCGAATGCACCACCCTCTTTTTTACCATTCCCACAGCCGGGAGGGCGTGACAACCGCCGGTAGCGGGATATCCCACTCTTCCGCTGGTAAACCCGGAACCTGCTGGCAATCATGCGCCAGACCAACCGGCCACAGGCCATACCGCTGCCAGCTTTGTAGCGTCCTGTCGTAAAATCCTCCGCCCATGCCCAACCGTTGCCCCTGTTCGTCAAAGGCGACCAGCGGCGTTATCAGCACGTCCAGATTGTCCAGCGGCAGCACGTTTCGCACGTCGAGCTTTGGCTCAAGGATTTTCAGCCGGTTCATGACCAGATGGCTGTCTTTGTCATACCGTAAAAACAGCAGGTTTCCCTCACTGAAAGGATGCAGAACCGGCAGGTAAACGTCTTTATCTGCTTGCCAGAGAGCACGAATCAAGGGATCTGTATCCAACTCGCCGTCGAACGACAAAAATAGCGCAACGCTTTTTGCTTTTATTACCGGTGGGTAAGCCAGCATGCGTGAAGCGGCCTGTTGGGCGAAAATATGCTGTTCGGAATCGGTAAGGGCGCGGCGTCGTTGCCGTATGGTCTGGCGAATTTCAGCGCGAAGCTGTGAGGCAAAATGGGGTGTGGAGCTTAACGAATGTTGTGTCATATGACATGACCAGGTAGAAAGAGGGAATCTCCGAGATGCCGCCGCAGGCTGTAACCCTTGAACCCTTGGTTCAAGGTGAATGCAGCGTCACTGTCATCAGGCTTCTCGGACGGACCGAGCATGCTCACCGACGGTGGAGCACCACATTCTTGTGGTATGAAATATCGGCTCAGGGGACTGGCCCGCTTGCAAACATCTCAGAGAAATTTGTTCTTCCCAGTTACTCTACCATAGACAACTGTGAAGCGTTATTCAAAATTTGGACCCTGTCTGTCTGTTATGCGACCCTGTTCAAGCAAGGCTTGTTCAATGGTCTGCTGTAACATTTTGATACGCTGCTCCATGTTCGCAGCGTAGTCACGGGTTTTCGATTTTTCCTGAGTCAGCTCGTAGCAAATGTTCAGTGCCGCGATGAAAACTAACTGCTCAGTATTTGTGACTCTAGTGCGAACTTTTAAATCTTGCAACCGCTGATTCAGCTCATCTGCGGCCTGATTCAACGCATCCTGTTGTTCAGGCGGACAATTCACGCGCAATGAACGACCGAAAATTTGGATATCGACTGGTTGTGCAGACATGCCACCTTCCTGCTGTTAACTCGCCTGCCTTCCGCCAACCTGTGCCAGGCCACGAAAGGGGCGTCACTATAGCTACCCCGTTATGAAGATACAAGCCCTTTTCTGGTGCCTCGAGGTCCCTGGTGGTAGCATAACATGAACTCTCTCTGCCAACGATGACGAATGCGCATGTCTATACAGAACGCAATGCCTGGCTACGACGCCGTAAGCCAACTTTTGAACCAACAGGGCGTAGGCCTGACGCCTGCTGAAATGCACGGTCTGATCAGCGGAATGCTGTGTGGCGGCAACAAAGACACCAGCTGGCAACCGCTGCTGCATGACCTGACCAACGAAGGTCTGGCTTTCAGCCAGAACCTCGCCGACAGCCTGCGTCAGATGCACGGCGCGACGGGCGATGCGCTGGAAGACGACGGTTTTATGTTTCAGCTTTACCTGCCGGACGGCGACGAAACCACGGTTTTTGACCGTGCTGACGCGCTGGCCGGCTGGGTTAACCATTTCCTGCTTGGCCTGGGCGTCACCCAGCCTAAACTTGATAAGGTGACCGGCGAAACAGGTGAAGCCATCGACGATCTGCGCAACATTGCCCAGCTCGGCTATGACGAAGACGAAGATCAGGAAGAGCTGGAAATGTCCCTCGAAGAGATCGTCGAGTACGTGCGGGTTGCCGCACTGCTGTGCCACGACACCTTTACCCGTCCGATGCCAACGGCACCAGAAGTGCGCAAGCCGACGCTCCACTAAAATTTTGTCTCAGGAGGTGTGATGAATCAGCAGGAATTTCTCCGTCGCCGCCAGGCGCTACTGGCGAAAATGGCCCCGGCCAGCGCCGCGCTAATTTTTGCGGCTCCCGAGGCGACGCGCAGTGCGGACAGTGAATATCCGTACCGCCAGAACAGCGATTTCTGGTACTTCACCGGGTTTAACGAACCCGAAGCGGTACTGGTGCTTATCAAAAGCGATGAGACCCACAACCACAGCGTGCTGTTCAACCGACTGCGCGATAAGACCGCGGAAATCTGGTTTGGTCGTCGCCTGGGCCAGGAAGCCGCGCCAGAGAAACTGGCGGTGGATCGCGCGCTGGCATTTTCAGAAATTGACGAGCAGCTGCCTCAGTTACTGAACGGCCTGGACGTGGTTTATCACGCCCAGGGCGAGTACGGTTACGCAGACTCCATCGTCTTTGCGGGGCTGGACAAGCTGCGTCGCGGCTCTCGCCAGAATCTGAGCGCGCCTGCCACGCTGACTGACTGGCGGCCGTGGGTACACGAACAGCGCCTGTTTAAATCCGATGAAGAAATTGCCGTGATGCGCCGGGCCGGTGAGATCACCGCGCTGGCCCATACCCGTGCGATGGAAAAATGCCGTCCGGGCATGTTCGAGTATCAGCTGGAAGGTGAGATCCTTCATGAATTCAGCCGCCACGGCGCGCGCTTCCCGTCCTATAACACTATCGTTGGCAGCGGTGAGAACGGTTGTATTCTGCACTACACCGAAAACGAAAGTGAGATGCGAGACGGCGATTTAGTGCTGATTGACGCCGGGTGTGAATACAAAGGGTACGCGGGGGATATCACCCGCACCTTCCCGGTGAACGGCAAGTTCAGTGCGCCACAGCGCGCTATATATGACATCGTTCTTGAATCCCTTGAGACGGCGCTTAAGCTCTACCGCCCGGGGACTTCCATGCAGGAAGTGACCGGCGAGGTTATCCGCATTATGGTCCAGGGAGTGGTGAAGCTGGGCATTCTGAAAGGTGAAGTCGAACAGCTGATTGCTGATAACGCTCACCGCCAGTTCTTCATGCACGGTCTCAGCCACTGGCTGGGGCTGGATGTCCATGACGTAGGTTTCTACGGCGCAGATCGTTCCCGCGAGCTGGAACCCGGCATGGTTATCACCGTTGAGCCGGGGCTGTATATCGCACCCGATGCGGATGTGCCAGCGGAGTATCGCGGTATCGGCATTCGTATTGAAGATGACATTCTCATCACCGAAGACGGCAACGAAAACCTGACGGCGAGCGTGGTGAAATCTGCGGATGATATTGAAGCGCTGATGGCGGCGGCACGTCAGCCATGAGCGTGATTATTGTTGGCGGGGGCATGACCGGCGCGACGCTCGCGCTGGCTATTTCAAATATGACCGGGGGCAAACTCCCGGTGCATCTTGTTGAGGCCACTGAACCAGACTCTGTAGCCCATCCGGGTTTTGACGCCCGCGCAATTGCTCTCGCTCAGGGTACCTGTCAGCAGTTGACCCGCATCGGCGTCTGGCCCGCCATCTCGGACTGCGCCACGGCTATTACCACCGTGCACGTGAGCGATCGCGGGCACGCAGGGTTTGTGACGCTCGAAGCGGAAGATTATCAGATTGGCGCTTTAGGCCAGGTGGTTGAGCTGCACGATGTCGGCCAGCGTCTTTTTGCCCTGCTGCGTAAAGCGCCGGGCGTAACATTGCATTGCCCGCAGCGGGTCGCCTCATTCACTCGTGATGAAAGCAGCGTAAGCGTTACGCTGGATGACGGCACCGTGCTTGATGGCAAACTGCTCGTCGCAGCGGATGGCTCCCGTTCCGCTCTTGCGGCGCAGTGCGGTATCGTCTGGCAGCAGCAGGATTATCAGCAAATCGCGGCTATCGCCAACGTCACAACCGCTTTACCTCATAATAACCGGGCGTTTGAACGCTTTACCGAGCATGGCCCGCTGGCGATGTTGCCAATGTCCGACGGGCGTTGCTCGCTGGTCTGGTGCCATCCTCAGGATGCGCTGGAAGAAGTAAAAAGCTGGAGCGACGAGCGTTTCTGCGACGAGTTGCAAAGGGCGTTCGGCTGGCGTCTTGGCCGGATAACCCATGCAGGCTCGCGAAATATTTATCCGCTGGCCCTGACTACCGCCTCACAATCTATTTCGCATCGCGTGGCTTTGGTTGGCAACGCGGCGCAAACCCTGCATCCCATTGCCGGGCAGGGCTTTAATCTGGGCCTGCGCGATGTCATGTCGCTGGCGGAGTCCTTGCGTACCGCTTATCTTGCGCATCTTGACCCCGGCAGCTATCCCGTGCTGGCTGATTATCAGCAGCGCCGAAGCGCAGATAAAGCGGCAACCATCGGCGTCACCGATGGCCTGGTGCAGCTGTTTGCGAACCGCTGGGCGCCGCTGGTCGTTGGCCGCAATCTGGGCCTGATGGCGATGGAACATTTTACTCCGGCACGAGACGTGCTGGCACAGCGGACCCTTGGTTGGGTCGCGCGTTAAAGGAGAGTCAATTTGCAAAGCGTTGATGTGGCGATTGTTGGTGGCGGTATGGTTGGCCTGGCGGTTGCCTGTGGTTTGCAGGGCAGCGGCCTGCGCGTGGCCGTGCTGGAGAATCATCTCCCGCAGCCTCTTGCACAGGATGCGCCTCCCGCCCTGCGAGTGTCGGCCATAAACGCTGCCAGCGAAAAGCTGCTGGCTCACCTTGGCGCATGGCCGCAGATAGCCCAGCGCGCCGCACCCTATCACGGTATGGCCGTATGGGATCAGGACAGCTTCGGGAAAATCGATTTCGACGATAAAACCTATGGCTTCAGCCATCTGGGCCACATCATTGAAAACGCGGTCATTCATCATGCGCTCTGGCAGCGCGCCGAACAGTGCGCGGACGTCACGCTGATGGCTCCCGCTGAGCTACAGCAGGTTGCCTGGGGTGAAAACGAAGCGTTCATCACCCTGAAAGATGGGGCGATGCTGACCGCACGCCTGGTTATCGGGGCCGATGGCGCCAACTCATGGCTGCGCAAGCAGGCGGATATTCCTCTGACGTTCTGGGATTACCGGCACCATGCGCTGGTCGCGACCATACGCACCGCTGAGCCGCACCAGGCCGTGGCGCGTCAGGTCTTCCACGGCGAGGGCATTCTGGCCTTCCTGCCGCTGTCCGATCCGCATCTTTGCTCTATTGTCTGGTCGCTGCCGCCGCAGGAAGCGGAGCGTATGCAGCAGGCAACGAATGAAGAATTTAACCAGGCGCTGAGCGTTGCCTTCGATATGCATCTTGGTTTGTGCAGCGTTGAGAGCGAACGCCAGGTCTTCCCGCTGACGGGTCGCTATGCGCGTAACTTTGCTGCTCATCGTCTGGCGCTGGTGGGTGACGCCGCCCACACCATCCACCCGCTGGCCGGGCAGGGCGTGAACCTTGGTTTTATGGATGCCGCCGAGCTTATTGATGAAGTTCGTCGCCTGCATCGTGAAGGCAAAGATATCGGACAGTATCTGTATCTGCGCCGCTATGAACGTAGCCGTAAGCACAGTGCCGCTATGATGCTGGCGAGCATGCAGGGCTTCCGCGATCTGTTTGCAGGCAGTAATCCAGCTAAAAAGCTGCTGCGTGACATCGGCCTTAAACTCGCGGATACGCTCCCGGGCGTGAAGCCTCAGTTAGTTCGTCAGGCTATGGGCTTGCAGGATCTGCCAGCCTGGCTTCGTTGAGCAATAGCGTTAACCCCGTCACATTTTCCTTCCCGACACCGGGAAGGGAACCCCGCTTCTTGTTTGAAAAATTCTAATCCCAGAATAAATTTCGGATTACTTTTTTTAATGTCATGTTTTTATTGATGTAGTGAATTTGTTTCTGAAATGGTCGTAAATGTTAGCTAGTTCTAAAAACCCTCTTAAACACTTCCTGTTTATGCGTACCGCTTCGCATTTTTCCAGTTGAATACTCTGCATGCTGCTTCGCTTGTTTTGGTCATAAGCTAATGGAATGACCGTTTCCCCCTTATGGTTTACGGGGCATATCAGTGGTAAGTTCAGATGATAAGGTAACGTTTGCGTCGCGCCTGTAGCGGGAGCGGCACCGGGTTACGTCTGACGGACAGCAGGGCGTGAAAACGTCGTGCAACCAGATGGTTAAAGAGGAAAAGATGGCTCAACAGACCCCTTTGTTTGAACAGCACAATCTCTGCGGCGCGCGCATGGTGGATTTTCATGGCTGGATGATGCCGCTGCACTACGGCTCGCAGATTGACGAACACCATGCGGTGCGCACCGATGCGGGGATGTTCGATGTTTCCCACATGACCATCGTTGATTTACACGGCAGCCGCACCCGTGAATTCCTGCGTTATTTAGTCGCCAACGACGTCGCCAAACTGACCCAGCCGGGTAAAGCCCTCTACACCGGGATGCTGACCGCCTCCGGTGGCGTTATCGACGATCTGATTATCTATTTTCTCACCGAAGACTATTTCCGCCTGGTGGTTAACTCCGCGACCCGCGAAAAGGACCTTGAGTGGATCACCCAGCATGCCGAGCCGTACGCCGTTGAAGTCACCGTGCGAGACGACCTTTCCCTGATTGCCGTGCAGGGGCCAAACGCCCAGGCTAAAGCGGCAAAACTCTTCAGCGAAGAGCAGCGCCAAGCGGTGGAGGGAATGAAGCCGTTCTTTGGCGTGCAGGCGGGCGATTTATTTATCGCCACCACCGGCTATACCGGTGAAGCGGGCTATGAAATTGCGATGCCAAACGAGAAGGCCGCAGAGTTCTGGGCGCATCTGGTGGAAGCGGGCGTCAAGCCATGCGGCCTGGGCGCGCGCGATACGCTGCGTCTGGAAGCGGGTATGAACCTGTACGGCCAGGAGATGGACGAGGGGATCTCCCCGCTTGAAGCAAACATGGGCTGGACCATCGCCTGGGAGCCTGCCGACCGTGATTTCATTGGCCGTGAAGCCCTTGAAGCACAGCGCGAAAAAGGCACCGACAAGCTGGTTGGCCTGATCATGACCGAAAAGGGCGTGCTACGTAATGAGCTGCCGGTTCATTTTACCGACGAGTCCGGCAACGTTTGCGAAGGGATCATCACCAGCGGGACATTCTCGCCGACGCTTGGCTACAGCATTGCGCTGGCGCGCGTTCCGGCGGGCATTGGCGATACGGCCATCGTGCAGATCCGCAACCGTGAAATGCCGGTAAAAGTCACTAAACCTGTTTTTGTTCGCGCCGGAAAACCCGTCGCGCAGTAAATCTTGATTGAGGGTAAAAATAATGAGCAATGTGCCTAACGAACTGAAATACAGCAAAGAACACGAATGGCTGCGTAAAGAAGCCGATGGCTCTTACACCGTCGGCATTACCGAACACGCGCAGGAACTGCTTGGCGACATGGTCTTTGTGGATCTGCCAGAAGTAGGCTCCACCGTGAGCACCGGCGACGACTGCGCCGTTGCAGAATCCGTAAAAGCTGCATCCGATATCTATGCGCCAGTCAGCGGTGAAATTATTGCCGTTAACAACGAGCTGGAAGGTAACCCGGAGCTGGTGAACAGCGAGCCGTACACCGGCGGCTGGATCTTCAAAATCAAAGCCAGCGACGAGTCCGAAATCGACGGCTTGCTGGACGCAGCAGCTTATGAAGCGCTGTTAGACGAGTAAAAAATTCGGCGGGTGACGCAAAGCTTACCCGCCCTACGATTTATCACCCAATCTGGTTTTGTAGGGTGGATAAGCGCAGCACCATCCACCGCTAAAGTTCCGCATGTTTCAGGAATCACCGCTCATGACCCAGTCCTTACGTAGCCTAGAGAATCACGAAGCGTTTATCGACCGCCACATTGGCCCCTCCGCGCAGCAACAGCATGAGATGCTGGAAGCCGTGGGCGCAAGCTCGTTAAACGAACTCATCTCCACCATTGTCCCGGCAGATATTCAGCTCGCGCAGCCGCCACAGGTAGGCGAGTCTGCCACCGAATATGCCGCGCTGGCGGAACTGAAAGCGATTGCCAGCCGCAATAAGCGCTTCAAAACGTATATCGGGATGGGTTACACCGCGGTGCAAACGCCGCCGGTGATCCTGCGTAACATGCTTGAAAACCCAGGCTGGTATACCGCTTATACGCCTTACCAGCCGGAAGTCTCTCAGGGCCGTCTGGAAGCGTTGCTCAACTATCAGCAGGTCACGCTGGATCTGACCGGTCTGGATATCGCCTCTGCTTCCCTGCTGGATGAAGCAACCGCCGCGGCTGAAGCCATGGCCATGGCAAAGCGCGTCAGCAAGCTAAAGAATGCCAACCGTTTCTTTGTTGCGGCCGATATCCATCCGCAGACGCTGGACGTGGTTCGCACCCGCGCGGAAACGTTCGGCTTTGAAGTCATTGTCGATGATGCGGCAAAAGTGCTGGATCATCAGGACGTATTCGGCGTGCTGCTGCAGCAGGTTGGCACCACGGGTGAAGTGCATGACTACAGCGCGCTGATTCAGGAACTGAAACAGCGCAAGATTGTGGTTAGCGTCGCCGCAGACTTTATGTCGCTGGTAGTGTTAACCGCACCGGGCAAGCAGGGCGCGGACATCGTGTTTGGCTCCGCACAGCGCTTCGGCGTGCCGATGGGCTACGGTGGCCCACACGCTGCCTTCTTCGCCGCCCGCGATGAATTCAAACGTTCCATGCCGGGCCGTATCATCGGCGTATCCCGCGATGCTGCCGGGCGCACCGCGTTGCGCATGGCGATGCAGACTCGCGAGCAGCACATCCGCCGTGAGAAAGCGAACTCCAACATCTGTACCTCTCAGGTTCTGCTGGCAAACATTGCCAGCCTGTATGCCGTCTTCCACGGCCCGGCGGGCCTGAAGCGCATTGCGGGACGTATCCACCGCCTGACCGACATTCTGGCTGCTGGCCTGCAAAAAGGCGGCCTGACGCTGCGCCACAAGCACTGGTTCGACACGCTGTGTGTTGAAGTCGCCGATAAAGCTGCCGTGCTGGCACGCGCGGAAGCGCAGGAAATTAACCTGCGTAGCGATATCCTTAACGCGGTTGGCATCACGCTGGATGAAGCCACCACTCGCGAAGACGTGCAGGCGCTGTTCACCGTGCTGCTGGGCGATAACCATGGTCTGGATATCGACAAGCTGGACCAGGACGTTGCGGGCGACAGCCTCTCTATCCCGGCAGCGATGCTGCGCGAAGACGAAATCCTGACCCATCCGGTATTTAACCGCTACCACAGCGAAACCGAGATGATGCGCTATATGCACTCCCTGGAGCGCAAAGATCTGGCGCTGAACCAGGCGATGATCCCCCTCGGCTCCTGCACCATGAAGCTTAACGCCGCGGCGGAAATGATCCCTATCACCTGGCCTGAATTCGCCGAACTGCATCCGTTCTGTCCGGCAAACCAGGCTGAAGGCTACCATCAGATGATCGCCCAGCTGTCCGACTGGCTGGTGAAGCTGACCGGCTATGATGCGCTCTGCATGCAGCCAAACTCTGGCGCACAGGGCGAATACGCGGGCCTGTTGGCTATCCGTCGTTATCACGAAAGCCGCAACGAAGCGGGCCGTAACCTTTGCCTGATCCCAAGCTCCGCGCACGGTACCAACCCGGCGTCAGCGCAAATGGCTGGCATGGATGTGGTCGTCGTGGCCTGCGACAAGCAGGGCAATATCGATTTACAGGATCTACGTGCTAAGGCCGAGCAGGCGGGCGATGCGCTCTCCTGTATCATGGTGACCTACCCGTCCACCCACGGCGTATATGAAGAGACGATCCGCGAAGTCTGCCAGATCGTTCATCAGTACGGCGGCCAGGTTTATCTGGACGGCGCGAACATGAATGCGCAGGTGGGCATCACCTCGCCGGGCTTCATCGGCGCGGACGTTTCGCACCTCAACCTGCACAAAACCTTCTGTATCCCACACGGCGGTGGCGGCCCAGGTATGGGACCAATCGGCGTGAAAGCGCACCTGGCACCGTTTGTGCCGGGCCACAGCGTGGTGCAGATCGAAGAGATGCTGACCCAGCAGGGCGCGGTTTCTGCGGCACCGTTCGGCAGCGCCTCGATTCTGCCAATCAGCTGGATGTACATCCGTATGATGGGCGCGGAAGGGCTGAAGAAGGCAAGTCAGGTCGCGATCCTGAACGCCAACTACATTGCCAGCCGCCTGCAATCTGCCTTCCCGGTGCTTTATACCGGAGCGAATGGCCGCGTGGCGCACGAATGTATTCTGGATATTCGTCCGCTGAAAGAAGAGACCGGCATCAGCGAGCTGGATATCGCCAAGCGTTTAATCGACTTTGGGTTCCACGCGCCGACCATGTCCTTCCCGGTCGCGGGTACGCTGATGGTTGAACCAACGGAATCAGAGAGCAAGCTGGAGCTGGACCGCTTCATCGACGCGATGCTGACAATCCGCACCGAAATCGACCGCGTAGCGCGTGGGGAATGGCCGCTGGAAGATAACCCGCTGGTTAACGCCCCGCACACGCAGGACGAAATCGTTGCTGACTGGGCGCATCCGTACACCCGCGAGCTGGCCGTCTTCCCGGCAGGCCACAGCAACAAGTACTGGCCGACCGTGAAGCGTCTCGATGACGTATACGGTGACCGTAACCTGTTCTGCTCCTGCGTGCCGATGAGCGAATATCAGTAGCCTTAAGGGATGACGCGAGGTTTTGTAGGTTGGATAAGCAGAGCGTCATCCAACAAAATTGTTTAGCGGGGAGGGGATATGGCAGTAGCATTAGTCACCGGCGGCAGCCGGGGGATTGGCAGAGTCACCGCCATCCTGCTGGCAGAAACAGGCTATAAGGTTGTCGTTAATTACCAGCGCAATAAGCAGGCCGCAGACGAGGTGGTGAATACCATTCGCGAGGCGGGTGGCATTGCGCTGGCTATCAAAGCGGACATTGGCGACGAGCTACAGGTGCTGGCGATGTTTGCCGAAATCGACAATGCCTTTGGGCCCGTCACCGCACTGGTCAATAACGCGGGCATTCTCTTCCAGCAGTCCACTATCGAAAACCTGACCGCAGAGCGCATTAATCGCGTATTAGCCACTAACGTCACGGGCTATTTCCTTTGCTGCCGCGAGGCGGTGAAACGTATGGCTTATCGCCACGGCGGAGAAGGCGGAGCCATAGTTAACGTTTCGTCAGCCGCTTCTCGCCTGGGCGCACCAGGTGAATATGTTGATTACGCTGCTTCTAAAGGCGCGGTAGATACGATGACAACGGGGCTTTCGGTAGAGGTTGCGGCGCAGGGGATCCGCGTTAACTGCGTTCGTCCGGGGCTTATTTATACCGAAATACATGCTTCTGGCGGTGAGGCGGGGCGCGTAGATCGGTTAAAAGAGAGTTTACCTATGAAGCGTGGCGGGCAGCCGGAAGAAGTTGCGGAGGCCATCGTCTGGCTGTTAAGCAGCAAGGCGTCCTATGTGACCGGCAGTTTTATTGATGTGGCGGGCGGGAAATAAAAAAGCAGCCTGGATAATAAGGGTAGGAGACCACGGGGGCATTATCCAGGCTGCGAAAGCGTTAGTTCTTTTTCATCTCATCTTTAGACATATTATCTTTAGACATCGCATCTTTGCTCATGCCGTCTTTAGCCATTGAATCTTTGCCCATGCTGTCTTTCGCCATGGAGTCTTTACCCATGCTGTCTTTGTGCATGCCGTCTTTCGCCATGGAGTCTTTACCCATGTTGTCTTTGTGCATGCCGTCTTTAGTCATTTCCATCTTGTCTTTCGACATATTATCTTTGCTCATATTATCTGCCGCATTGGCGCCAGCCATACCTAAAGCCAGAGCGGAGCACATCATCATTGCATATAATTTTTTCATTTTTTCTTCCTTATTTCTTGCGTGAGGGTCGAGTGAATATATTAACTACCGCCAAACCAGTTATAACCCTGGTCTTCCCAGTAACCGCCGGGGTAGCGATTAGTGACTTCAATAACCTGAATATGCTTCGGGTTCTTGTAGCCTAATTTTGTTGGCATCCTTAATTTCATCGGGTAGCCGTATTTACGCGGTAAAATTTTCCCGTCGTAAGTTAAAGCGATAATCGTTTGTGGGTGTAGCGCCGTTGCCATATCAATGCTGGTGTAATATTCATCCGCGCATTTGAAACTGACATATTTCGCATTCAGATCTGCACCGATCCCCTTGAGGAAAAGAGAAAACGGTACGCCGCCCCATTTGCCAATTGCGCTCCAGCCTTCCACGCAGATATGCCGTGTCACCTGGCTGACCTGAGCCATCTGATACAGCTGCGGCAGTGTCCAGGGGCGCTTATCCGCCACCAGTCCCGCGATCTCAAGTCGATAGTCATCACCATTGATATCCGGCGCTTCGTCTTCGCTGTAAAAGGCGTTAAACGGGAAGGGTCTGGTCATCATCGATTCCGGATAAACCGGCGCCAGGTCGTTGCTGTTAAACAGCCATGCCTGCACGCGGTCGTTAAAACGGGATATCGAACCCAATGTTGTTTCGACCTGCTGGTTGTCGCTGATATCGCAGCCGGTGAGCATGACTAACCCACCTAGCGTCAGGCCTTGTTTTAAAAAACGTCGTCGACCTTCCGCGGAGAGCTGTTTGGTAATCTGCTGCTGCGCCTCTTTCAGAATCTCTTTTTCATCACTCATGATCGTTTCCTTAACGTCCGCGAATCATGGCAAGTAAGGTGCGCGGGACTAACGCAACCATCACGATATGAATGACAACAAAGCCGACCATCGCACTCATCGCATAGAAATGGATAAAGCGAGCGGTGTCATAGCCACCCAGCAATTCTCGTAGTATCGGAAACTGAACGGATTTCCAGATAACCAGGCCCGAGCAAACTAAGATGACGCTATCAATCATCACAAATAGATAAGCTGCTTTCTGCACCATGTTGTAATGGCTGAGATCCGCATGGGCTAATTTTCCACGCAGGGCCGCGAGCAAATCTTTAAAGAATTCTTTTGGCGACAGCGGCCAGTATTTTCGTTTAAAACGCCCGCTGACTAAATTAATCAGTAGATAAATGACGCCGTTAATACCAAACAACCACATGCCGGCAAAGTGCCATTGCAACGCGCCGCCTAGCCAGCCACCTAACGTTAACTCATTCATAAAACTGAAGTTAAAAAGTGGTGATGCATTATAAATTCGCCATCCACTGGTGACCATAATCAACATAGCCAGCGCATTTAGCCAATGGCACAGTCGCAACCATATGGGATGGACGGCTGTTGGACTGTTGTTAAATATTTTCCTGTCCATCGCGCTGCTCCCTGAGAATTCGATGAAATCAGTATTGGCCAAATTTATTCCCCAATGCCTCACGTAAACTTAAATAAAATGTGACAACTTACAGGCGGCAAGTTGTGTAAACTTTTACTATGTAGCGCGAGCGGGGGTCAGAAAGTGAATCAGGATAAAAAGCTGCTCATTGTGGAAGACGATGAAAACATAGCTGAGCTTTTACAGTTGCATCTGCGTGAAGAGGGCTTTGAGATTACCCACGCTGCGGACGGGAACATCGGCATGGAAAAACTCAGACAGGGTGGGTGGGATGCCCTGATTCTTGATCTGATGCTGCCTGGGGTAGACGGCCTGGAGATTTGCCGCTTTGCCAGAACAATGACCCGCTATACGCCAATCATTATGATCAGCGCCCGCTCCAGTGAAACGCATCGCGTGCTGGGGCTGGAGCTTGGAGCCGATGACTATCTTGCTAAACCGTTTTCCATGCTTGAGCTGGTGGCTCGGGTTAAGGCTCTGTTTCGCCGTCAGGAAGCCATGAGCCAGAACCTGCGGCTGGACGCCGGCACGCTCACTTTTGGCACCCTGACCATCGATCCGCTGGCCCGCGATGTACAGCTTAATCATCAATCTCTCGAGCTGACGCCGAGGGAGTTTGATTTGCTCTACTTCTTTGCCAGGCATCCGGATCAGGTTTTCTCTCGCCTGAACTTGCTCAACCAGGTGTGGGGTTACGAACACGAAGGGTATGAACACACCGTTAACACGCACATCAACCGCCTGCGTATTAAAATTGAAGAGAATCCGGCGGAACCGAATTTTATCCGAACTATCTGGGGTAAAGGTTACAAATTCACCGCTCAGCCACGCGAGTAGACCATGCGAATACTTTCTCTTTCCCAGCGCCTGACGCTTGTTTTTGCCCTGCTGCTTCTTGGATCCTGCGTGCTGTTGGGGTGGATGCAGGTGCGAACCAGTACGCAGTATAGCCAGGCCGTTATCCAACAACTGTCCAGCAATCTTGCGCAGCACATTAACCAGAGCTATCCGCTGGTGACGAAGGATGGGCTGAATAAAGACTCGGTGCGCACGCTGTTTGACCATCTGATGTCGGTCAACCCAAGCGTTGAGGTTTATCTGCTTGATAAAAGTGGCAATATCATTGGAGATGCTGCGCCAGAAGGGCATCTCAAACGCCAGCATGTTGATTTAGCCCCCATAGAAGCCTCGCTCGCCCAACACAAGTTCCCAATATATGGCGACGATCCGCGCAGCCTTGAAACACGGAAAGTTTTTAGCGTAGCCCCGATGTTGCAGGACGGGCAGCTGAAAGGCTATCTGTATGTGATTCTGCTCGGTGAGAATTACAGCGCGCTTATCAGTAATGCCCGCATCAATACCTTGCTAAAAATTGTGCTGATTTCTATCAGCCTGGTTGCTCTGCTGGGGCTGATTGTGGGTGGCCTGGCCTTCCGGTGGATCACTCGTCCGCTACGCGATCTTTCCCGGCAGGTGCACGCGCTGGAAATGGGCGGCATGAAGGAGATGCAGGCGATGGCGGCCCTCCCGCTGCGAGAAGGGAAGGAACGTGACGAGATCGATCTGCTGCGTCAGGGCGTGATCAGTATGGCCCGCCGCATAGCAGAACAGTGGCACCGGCTGTCTCAGCAGGATCAGCTCCGCCGGGAGTTTATCGCCAATATCTCCCACGATCTGCGTACGCCGCTGACTTCGCTGCATGGCTACCTGGAAAGCCTCTCGGTTATGTCCGCGACCCTTTCTGAGAAGGATAAAAAGCGCTATCTGGAAATCGCCCTTGCTCAGAGTCAGAAAGTAGGGACGCTTGCCCAGTCGCTGTTTGAGCTGGCGCGTCTGGAATATGGCGTGGTGAAACCGCAAAAAGAGCGATTCTCGCTGTGCGAGCTTTTGCAGGATGTGTTTCAGAAATTTGAACTGGCTGCGCAAACTCGCCAGCAGCAGCTCTTAGCCGATATCCAGCCGGGATTGCCGCTGATAGACGCCGATCTGGGAATGATAGAGCGAGTTCTTACTAACCTGCTTGATAATGCCATCCGTCATGCGCCAGAGCGGGGAACCGTCTCTGTGCGGCTATGGAAAGAGAGGGATAAAGTGATGGTACAGGTGAGTGATAACGGGCCCGGCGTGCCGCAGGAGCTGAAAGAAGGGTTATTCGTCCGGCCTTCGATTGCCAGCCAGTCACGGCTGCGCGTCGGCGGGTTAGGGTTAATGATCGTTCGGCAAATGCTGCAACTTCACGGCACGGATATCACGCTGATTGAGAAAACAGAAACCGGCGCCTGCTTCCGCTTTGCTTTGACGGTTTGACGCTGCCGTTTTTACTGTAGGGCGGGCAAGCGCTCCCCGCCCTACAGTCTCTACATCACGGCAAAATTAGTTTGGCGAGTAGGGCGTGTACACCCCGTTCAGGCTATTTAAAAACGCCACGATATCATCCACATCCTGCTGCGGCAGCGATGTGCCAACCTGATATTTCAGCATCTCTTTTACCGCCTCATCCAGCGTTTTAACGTCTCCACGATGGAACCAGGGACCCGTCAGCGCCACGTTGCGCAGCGTGGGCACCTTCTGACGCAGACGGTCCCGTACCTCTTTGGTGACGTTCATGCGGCCGATGTCAGCAGCGGTTATCTCCCCAAACCCAAAGTCTTTTTTCAATCCTAACGGCTCGAACGAGCGGCCTCCCAGAATCTTGCCGCCGTGGCAGGTGGCGCATTTATTCTCCTTGAACAGCTGATATCCGTGCTTTTGTTGCGCAGACAGCGCGCTATCGTCGCCGCGCAAATAGTTATCAAATGGCGAGTTCGGCGTGATAAGCGTTTTTTCAAACTCGGCAATAGCATCGGTAATGGAAGCGCCTGAGAAACCCTGCGGATAAACGGCGGTGAAGTCGCGGGTCAGAATCGGATCCTGCTTCAGTTTATCCGTGATTTCATCCCAGGAGGTCGAGGCCATCTCTATCGGGTTGAGCGGCGGGCCACCTGCCTGGGCCTGGAGATCGGCGGCACGCCCGTCCCAGAACTGTTCGATATTAAAGGTTGCGTTATAGACGGTTGGGGCATTGATTGGGCCAATCGCTCCCCCTACGCCCCGTGAGGTTTTGCGACCATCCACGCCGCCAGCACCGAGCTGATGACAGTGGGCGCAGGAGATTGAGTTATCTCCGGAAAGGCGCGGATCGTGGTAAAGCCTCATACCTAACGCGACCTTTTCCCCATCAACCGGTAATGACTGCGGAATGGGTTGAACAGGCTCGTTACGACGACTTTCAGCCATATCCGCAGAGGCATAATGCGCAAGGCGCTGCGTTTTAATCCACTCCAGCACCGCGCCACGCTCCTGCTCGCTCATATGACCCGCCCAGTGCAGCGCGGTGTAGCGGGTTGGCGGCATGGTCTGGTGCTGCATGACCCACTCAATTTTGTTGAGATCGCTTTGCGGTGCGGCGTTGTTATCGAGCAGGCTTTTGCGAACGTCCGTCAGATTGAAGGATTTATAGCCATGCTGGATATCGTACTCCATGAGTTGTTTAGCCACGGGAAAGCTGGCGTAGAAGGGCAGCTTTGCCGAGGGAGTGTGGCAGTAGTCGCAGCCTTTTTCGTTGAGGATGCCAAGTACGCTGGCATTGAGAGGCGAGAGATTTTTCGCCGTTGTGGGCAGGGTGTTGCGCTCCGTATCGTGGTAATGCACATACCCGACCAGACCAAAATAGCCGACGATACCGACACAGGCGGCAGCGGCGAACAACTTCGTTGTCGTTCTCATTTCGTCATCCTTTCCAGAGATATAAAACGAATCAGGGCGATCCGTAAGCCACAGCATTTTTGTGGTCTTATCATCGGTAATGACGAGGAAGAAAATGTTGCGTCGTATCAAAGAGAAAGCACCAGAGAGCCTATCGTTCAGATAGGTTTCGCCGATGCAAAAAAACGAAGGGCGCCGAAGCGCCCTTTAAATCAGAGGTTTTCGCCGTTGCTGGCGATAACTTCTTTGTACCAGTTAAAGCTCTTCTTACGGGAGCGGGACATATCCCCGGTACCGTCGTCGTGCTTATTCACATAGATAAAGCCGTAACGCTTGCTGTACTGGCCGGTGGTGAAGGAGACGCAGTCGATGCAGCCCCACGGGGTGTAGCCCATCAGTTCAACGCCATCGTAGGTCACTGCCTTCATCAGCTCGGCTACGTGCGCCTTCAGATAATCAATGCGGTAATCGTCATTGATGGAGCCATCGGCTTCTACCTTGTCGTAAGCGCCAAAACCGTTTTCAACGATAAACAGTGGCTTCTGGTAACGTTCGTACAGCTCGCACAGCGCGTAGCGCAGGCCAACCGGGTCAATCTGCCAGCCCCAGTCAGATGCTTTGACGTGTGGGTTTGGCACGCTACCCTGGAAGCCGGAGAGCGCATCACCCGTACCGCCTTCCGCCTTAACGGCATTGGTCATGTAGTAGCTGAAGCCGAGGTAATCACAGACGCCTTCACGCAGGATCTCTTCGTCGCCCGGTTCCATCCTGATAGTGAACTCGCGGCGCTCCCACTCGTTCAGCACGTAGGACGGGTAGTAGCCGCGTAGCTGCACGTCGGTAAAGACATAACGCTCGCGCATGGACTCCTGGGCAAACATCTGATCTTCTGGCTTACAGGAGAACGGATAGAGCGGCACCATCGCCAGCATGCAGCCGATTTGCATTTCCGGGTTGATACGGTGACCGATTTTCACCGCCATGGCGCTTGCCACAAACTGGTGGTGCAGCACCTGGTACATCACCTCTTCCGGGTTGTCGTGCTCGGTATAAACCACCCCGGAGCAGCAGTAGCCGAACAGCGGTGCGCGCCAGTTGCGCTGGTTGTTGATCTCGTTAAAGGTCATCCAGTACTTCACTTTGCTCTTGTAGCGTTCAAACACCACTTCGGCAAAGCGAACGAAGAAATCCACCACTTTACGGTTAGTCCAGCCGCCGTATTCTGTCACCAGATGGTGAGGCATCTCGAAGTGGGAGAGGGTGATCACCGGCTCGATGTTGTACTTCAGCAGCTCGTCGAACATATCGTCGTAGAACTTCAGCCCTTCTTCGTTTGGCTGCTGTTCGTCACCTTTGGGGAAGATGCGTGTCCAGGCAATGGAGGTACGGAAACATTTGAAACCCATCTCGGCAAACAGAGCGATATCTTCTTTATAGCGGCCGTGGAAATCGATAGCCTCGTGATTTGGATAATACTTGCCCGGCACCACTTCCTGGGTGATTTCACGCGGAACGCCATGTGCGCCGCCGGTGAGCACGTCACAGATGCTTGGGCCTTTGCCGCCTTTGTTCCAGCCGCCTTCAACCTGGTGGGCCGCAACCGCGCCACCCCATAAAAAGTCTTCAGGTAAGGTTAGTTTTTTCATGTTTTTTAATCTCGCTGTCGGTGCCGGAGATATTATGCGATAGATAACACAACGGCAGGGCGTTAATAAACTCTGGTCTGGAGTCTAACAAACGAGATTTCATTGTCACGATATAACAAATCACGGGTTTTGTGATTTGTTACAGCAATAAAACAGGTTGTTTTTTTACGCCATTTTTTTCGCCAGTTTGCGGCCAATGGTCTCCAGAATATAAATGACGGGAATTTGTGTCGTAATGTCATAAACGCCGCCCACGCGGGTCAGAGGGATGTGCCAGGAAATATTAAAATCGGCAAGCTTAGCCAGCGATGAGTTATCATGGCTGGTGAGTGAGAGCACTTTACAATGATGCAGGCTGAACTGGCTGGCAAAGCGGAGGATCTCTTCGGTTTCACCTGACACGGACAGAACGATAGCCAGGGCGTTTTTTGCCATATCATTCGTGACCGGGAAATAAGGGTCATCAATATGGTTACTAAACTTACCTACGTTCGAAAAGAATCTTGCGCCATATTTAGCTAAAGCACCGGATGTTCCTGCGCCAACAAAAATAATACGCTCAGAAGCGCAAATAATATCTACCGCGCTGTTGATTAAATTATCAAACTCTTCATTGTTGGTGCTTTTAAAAAAGCTGATAATTTCGCTGGGGCCGAAATTAACCAGCTGCTCATCATTTTGCTCAAGATACAATTTAAAGCGTACACGAAACTCGGAATAACCTTCGCAGTTGAGCTTGCGGCAAAAGCGCAGCACGGTGGTGGTGGACACCCCCGCGCCGTCGGCCAGCTCGCGGATGGTCATGTACATCACTTTGTCACGGTTTTTAATGACATAGTTGTAGACCATCATTTCCAGACCGTTAAGTGCGGCAATTGCTGCATGAGTAAACATCGTACATCTTCCTGAGATTATGACCGTGAACAATCCGGAGGTATTTAACGCAGCCAGCCTTTTTCCTGCGCGGCATATAAATGGCTTTGCACATGTTGCCATAATTCCGGCCAGCTTTCGCCCACCAGTGCATTACGGGTCAGCACCTGCTCGAGTGAGATATTATTCTCGCGCCAGCTTTGTCCTTCATTATGCAGGTTCTGGAGAATGGGCAGAATACGATCCAGAGCACCCGCAAAACGGGCCTCTACGGTGATTCCTGCTTCGTATTCCAGCCACAGGTTGAGAAACTCCCCGCGCTGGGGTTCTGGCAGCAGGCCAAACAGGCGCGCTGCCGCGACGGCTTCTTTTTCAGCAATGGCTTCTCGCGCTGCCAGATCGTAAACCAGGACATCACCGACATCGATTTCAACGATGTCATGCAACAATGCCATCTGGACGATTCGCGATATTTCTACATCCGCCGGTGCGAAAGGCGCGAGGCTCATCGCCGCAACGGCAAAATGCCAGCTATGCTCAGCGGAGTTCTCCTGGCGCGCATGGCCGATAATCTTCGTGCGGCGCTCAACCAGCTTTAGCTTGTCTATCTCCATCAAAAAGGCGACGACGCTGCTCATCGCGCCAAAAGCATCGGGTGACATGATGGTTCTCCTCAGATTTCAGGCAGATCTGCCGATTGTACAATTGCGCATCCCGGCGCTGACAGATTTATTTTAGCGTACATGTGTTCGCTGGAATTATTCTCAGTTATGCTAGTCGTGCTGCATTTTTCATCTTAAGTCTTACCGGGAGTAGCCGTATGGCTGACAAACCAATGAAAGCGCTGGGGTATTCGCTGGCGGAAGAGATAGCCAACAGCATCAGCCATGGCATCGGGCTGGTGTTCGGGATTGTCGGACTGGTTCTGCTGCTGGTTCAGGCAGTGGATACCAATGCCAGCGTTACCGCCATTACCAGCTACAGCCTGTACGGCAGCAGCATGATTTTGCTGTTCCTTGCCTCCACGCTGTATCACGCGATTCCCCACGCACGTGCAAAACGCTGGCTAAAAAAATTCGACCACTGTGCTATCTACCTGCTGATTGCCGGTACCTACACGCCTTTTTTGTTGGTTGGGCTGGATTCACCGCTCTCACGCGGGTTGATGATTGTTATCTGGGGCCTCGCGCTGGTGGGGATCCTCTTTAAGCTCACCATTGCGCATCGTTTCAAAGTGTTGTCGCTGGTCACGTACCTGATGATGGGCTGGCTGTCGCTGGTGGTTATCTACCAGATGGCGGTGAAGCTGGCACCCGGAAGCGTGACGCTGCTTGCGGTTGGGGGAATTATTTACTCGCTCGGCGTGATTTTCTACGTCAGTAAACGCATTCCTTACAACCATGCAATCTGGCACGGCTTTGTGCTCGGCGGCAGCGTTTGCCACTTCCTCGCGATTTATCTCTACATCCGCTAATCCGGTATGCCCCGTGTTACCGGGGCACCCGCAGCAGGTCAGATTTCTTCAAGTGAATAAGGCAGCGGCTCAATTTTCAGCTCGCTGCCGTTATCTTCCCTGACGCGGAAAACGCTGTCCGCTTCAAGATCGTTATTCATGACGGCCTGCACCAGCAGTCGGCCATCCTCCAGCAGGCTGGCCGCGAGGACGGTACCGGTACGACGCCAGTTATCACCCATTTTCATTTCCAGGTCTTCACCCGCTTCCGGCTGGCGGCTGGCATTTCCTGCCAGATACCACAGAGCGCGTTTGTTGGCCCCGCGGAACTTAGCGCGAGCGACCATCTCCTGGCCGGTGTAACACCCTTTTTTGAAGCTGATGCCACCCAGTGCCTGGAGGTTCGTGGCCTGAGGGATAAACTGTGCGCTGTTGGCGCTATCAATCACCGCCAGCCCCCCTTCGATATCCAGCGCCAGCCACTGCTGGCTGTCGTTGCGCTGGGCTTCACCCTGCAGCTTATCCGCAAGATTCTGCGCGCCGTCGGCATCTGTAACCACCATAAAGCGTTCAGCGGGTAAGCCAAACCAGAGCAGCGTGGTTTCACCTTCCTGAACGACTGGATTCCCGGCGTCCGGCAGCGTGGTAAAAGCGTTTGCCAGAGCGGCTCGAGCCTGAAAACCAGCCAGACCCAACAGCACCGTTTCGTCATCGGGTGTGAAAGTTACTTTGGAGAAGACGGCATACTTTTTCAGCTCGCTCAGCTGGGCTTCCGCCAGGTTGCTACGTTCAATAAAAGCAAAACCCTCGCCACGATGAAACAGACGCAGGTTGCTCCACATTTTCCCTTTGGCATCACAATGAGCACAAAGCAGATGCTGATTGCTTGCCATTTGTGCGACGTCAGCGGTGACCTGACCCTGGAGGTAATTCTGCGCGTCTGCGCCCGTCACATTCACCAGCGCCCAGTCGTTGAGCGTCATCAGCGTAAGAGGCAGACGAGCGGAGGAGGTCGGCAGGCGAGGTGGAAACGGTGTGAATGCCATATTTAGTGTCCTGGATAATCCTACGGATGAATGACGTTAATGGTAAAAGAGCCTCTCGGCAATGCAAGCAGTTTGATATCGCGAATCGTGCCGTTTCGAGCTGCCTCGCAATTTCCATGCAGCAATGTCATGTTGCAGAGATTTCTTCAGAGAAAGCACGCGGATGGCAACATTCAGTTAATACCAGCGGCGAAAACACGTTACACTAGCTGCGTATCTGACATGTCCCCCCACACCAGGAAAGAGCACATGGATATCAATAACAAAGCCCGAATTCACTGGGCATGCCGCCGCGGAATGCGCGAGCTCGATATTTCGATTATGCCGTTCTTTGAATATGAATATGACACGCTAAGCGACGAAGATAAGCAGTTGTTTATCCGTCTTCTGGAATGTGACGACCCGGATCTCTTCAACTGGTTGATGAACCACGGTGAACCGGAAGATAAGTCATTGCTGCGTATGGTAAAGCTGATCCAAACACGGAATAGAGAACGTGGTCCTGTGGCAATCTGATTTACGCGTCTCATGGCGAGCGCAGTGGCTTTCCCTTTTAGCACATGGCCTGCTGGCGATTTTCGTTCTGCTTTTGCCGTGGCCGATGAGCTACACGCTCATCTGGATGTTTTTACTCTCGCTGGTGGTTTTCGACAGCGTGCGCAGTCAGCGTCGTATCCATGCGACACAGGGAGAGATCAAACTGCTAACGGATTACCGGTTAAAATGGCAGGGCAAGGAGTGGGAGATTGCAGGCTCACCGTGGATGTTACGCAACGGCATGATGCTGCGTATTCGGCAGTCTCATAAAACGCGTAGCCAGCACCTGTGGTTGTTGTCCGACAGCATGGATAGCGGAGAGTGGCGTGATTTGCGTCGCCTGATGTTGCAACAGCAGGCGAGCGGAAGCGGCGAGGTTTAAACACGCCTCAGGCAAACTTTTCGGCCATTTCACCCAGTATTTGCTCACACCAGTTCTGAATGCGTTCATCGCTCAGGTCGTACTGGTTCGTTTCATCCAGCGCCAGGCCAACAAACAGCTCGCCGTCAGCGATAACAGGTTTCGGGCTGGTAAACTCGTAGCCTTCGGTTGGCCAGTAGCCGATAAATTGCGCGCCGCGTGGCGCCAGCTTATCGTGCAGCATGCCCAGCGCGTCGAGGAACCATTCGCCGTAGCCGAGCTGATCGCCCATGCCGTAAAGCGCCACCAGTTTGCCATCCAGATTCAGGGTATCCAGCTGCTCCCAGACGGCTTCCCAGTCTTCCTGCAGTTCACCGAAGTCCCAGGTGGGGATACCGAGGATCAGGACATCGTACTGCTCCATAAGGACGGGGGCATCATCCTTCAGATTATGAAGCGTGACCAGCTCCGGGCCGATGATGTCACGAATCTTTTCGGCCGCCATTTCGGTGTAGCAGGTGCTGGAGCCATAAAAAAGGCCAATGTTCATAGCGATAACAACTCATTTAAAAACGTGCAGACTGGCAAGTGTATCAGATCCCATTCTGCATCATGCATAATGACGGTAATTCAAGTTTAAGTGAGGCTCCGGTGGAACAGGATCTGGCCCGAATAGAACAATTTCTGGATGCGCTTTGGCTGGAGAAAAATCTGGCAGAAAACACGCTGACCTCCTATCGGCGCGATCTTAAAACCGTGGTGGAATGGTTAGACCGCCTTGGTTTAACGCTGCTTACCGCGCAGGCCACCGATTTGCAGGCGCTATTTGCGGAGCGGCTGGAAGGGGGCTATAAAGCCACCAGTTCGGCGCGTATGTTAAGTGCTATTCGCCGTCTTTTTCAGTATCTGTACCGCGAGAAACTGCGTGAAGATGACCCGAGCGCGCTGCTCTCGTCCCCCAAACTGCCGCAGCGATTGCCAAAAGACCTTAGCGAAGCTCAGGTTGAGCGGCTATTGCAAGCCCCCTGTCTCGATCAGCCAATTGAGTTACGTGACAAAGCGATGCTCGAATTGTTGTATGCTACGGGGCTACGCGTCTCAGAGCTGGTTGGCCTGGCGATGAGCGATATCAGCCTGCGCCAGGGCGTGGTGCGCGTTATCGGTAAAGGTAATAAAGAACGGCTGGTGCCGCTGGGAGAAGAGGCGGTTTACTGGCTGGAGAATTATCTCGAGCATGGCCGTCCGTGGCTGCTTAACGGGCAGTCGCTGGACGTCGTTTTTCCGAGCCAGCGAGCTCAGCAGATGACGAGACAAACGTTCTGGCATCGCATCAAGCACTACGCGGTGATTGCGGGGATAGATAGCGAAAAACTGTCTCCCCACGTATTACGCCATGCATTTGCCACGCACCTGCTGAACCACGGAGCAGATTTACGTGTCGTACAGATGCTGCTTGGACACAGCGATTTGTCCACCACCCAAATTTATACCCATGTAGCGACCGAACGTTTGCGTCAGCTGCATCAACAGCACCACCCACGGGCGTGAGTGCCAGAAGACAAAGGAATCATGATGAAAAAAGGTATTGTGCTGCTCTCGTTATTAGCGGCGTCTGTAACAGGGTTTGCTCACGCTGACGACGCAGCCATTAAACAATCCCTGGCGAAGCTGGGCGTGCAGAATGCAGATATTCAGTCTGCGCCAGTGGCCGGTATGAAAACCGTACTGACCGACAGCGGCGTGCTGTACGTCACCGAAGACGGCAAGCACATCATGCAAGGGCCACTCTATGATGTTAGCGGCGCGCAGCCGGTGAACGTCACCAACAAGCTGCTGGTGGGGAAACTCAACGCGCTTGAGAAAGAGATGATCGTCTACAAAGCGCCGCAGGAAAAACACGTGATTACCGTGTTTACCGACATTACCTGCGGCTATTGCCACAAGCTGCACGAAGAGATGAAAGACTATAACGCGCTGGGGATCACTGTGCGTTATCTGGCCTTCCCTCGTCAGGGGCTGCAAAGCCAGACCGAAAGCGACATGAAATCTATCTGGTGTGCGAAAGATCGCAACAAAGCCTTTGATGCCGCCATGAAGGGCGATGCCGTGCCGTCTGCTACCTGTGATACCAACATCGCTAACCATTACAACCTGGGCGTGCAGTTTGGCGTGCAGGGTACGCCGGCTATCGTGCTAAGCAATGGGACGGTGATTCCAGGCTACCAGGGACCGAAAGAGATGAAAGCAATGCTGGACGCGCATCAGCAGCTCAGCAAAGTTGGCGGATAGTTAGCCGGTGAAACAGCAAACGCAACTTCGCCGTCGGATCGTGGATGATTCGGTGGTGCTCCCGGCGGGGTTATCCCCGCTGTTAAAGCGCCTCTACGCCAGCCGTGGGGTGCGCGGTGAACAGGATCTTGAACGCAGTGTGAAAGGGATGCTGCCATGGCAGCAGCTCAACGGCATGAAAGAGGCCGTGGACATTCTGCACAACGCCTTTCGCGCAGGACTGCGCATTATTGTGGTCGGCGATTTTGATGCGGATGGCGCAACAAGCACTGCTTTGAGCGTGCTTGCGCTTCGTGGCCTGGGCGGCTCCAACATTGGCTACCTGGTACCGAATCGCTTTGAAGATGGCTATGGTTTAAGTCCGGAGGTGGTGGATCAGGCCCACGCGCGTGGCGCGCAGCTGATCCTCACCGTGGATAACGGCATTTCGTCCCACAGCGGCGTCCAACGCGCCCACGAACTGGGTATTCCTGTGGTGGTCACCGATCACCACCTGCCCGGGCCGGAACTCCCTGCCGCAAAAGCCATCATCAACCCAAACCTGGTGGACTGTGACTTCCCGTCCAAATCGCTGGCTGGCGTGGGTGTGGCCTTCTATCTGATGCTGGCCTTGCGCGCTCACTTACGGGATGTCGGCTGGTTCGAGCAGCAGGGGCTGGCAGTCCCTAATCTGGCGGAACTGCTGGATCTGGTGGCTTTAGGCACGGTGGCGGACGTCGTCCCGCTGGACACGAATAACCGTATTCTTACCTGGCAGGGCTTAAGCCGCATCCGTGCGCGCAAGTGCCGTCCGGGGATTCTCGCTCTGCTTGAGGTTGCTAATCGAGAACCGCATAAGCTTGCGGCGAGCGATTTAGGTTTTGCCCTGGGGCCGCGCCTGAATGCCGCAGGCCGTCTGGACGATATGTCCGTCGGCGTGGCGCTTTTGCTGAGCGAAAACATTGGCGAAGCCCGTATGCTGGCTAATGAACTCGATGCGCTGAATCAGACGCGCAAAGAGATTGAGCAGGGCATGCAGGTGGAAGCTCTGTCGCTGTGCGATGCGCTGGAGCGCAGCAACGAAACGCTGCCGTACGGGTTGGCAATGTATCACCCGGAATGGCATCAGGGCGTCGTGGGTATTCTGGCTTCGCGCATCAAAGAGCGTTTTAACCGTCCGGTGATTGCGTTTGCCCCCGCGGGGGACGGCACCCTCAAAGGTTCCGGCCGTTCGATTCAGGGTCTGCATATGCGGGATGCCCTGGAAAGACTCGATACCCTGCACCCGGGCCTGATGCTGAAATTCGGCGGGCACGCCATGGCGGCAGGCTTGTCGCTGGAAGAGCCTCGTTTTGAAGAGTTCCGTCAGCGCTTTGGCGATCTGGTCGGCGAATGGCTCGATCCGGCCCTGCTGCAGGGGGAAATCTGGTCTGATGGCGAGCTGTCCACGCAAGAGCTGACGCTGGAAGTCGCCGAAATGCTGCGCGATGCGGGGCCGTGGGGGCAAATGTTCCCGGAGCCGCTGTTTGACGGTAAGTTCCGTCTTCTACAGCAGAGGCTGGTAGGCGAGCGTCATCTTAAGGTGATGGTTGAACCGCTGGGCGGAGGGCCGCTTATTGATGGTATTGCGTTTAACGTTGATACCACCTGCTGGCCAGATAACGGCGTGCGGGAAGTGGAGTTGGCCTTCAAGCTCGACGTTAACGAATTTCGTGGCAACCGCAGCGTACAGCTTTTAATCGACCATATCTGGCCTTTATAGCGCCTGAGTCAGGCTTAAAAGCCATAACCAACGCTATAAAATGCGGCGTAATTCCGGTAAACTTTCCGGTTTACGACCGCATTTTCGTCTTCTGACATCAACATAAGAAATTAAGCATGTTTGAAATTAACCCGGTAAAAAACCGCATCCAGGACCTCACAGAGCGCAGCGACGTTCTTAGGGGGTATCTTTGACTACGATGCCAAGAAAGAGCGCCTGGAAGAAGTAAACGCAGAGCTGGAACAGCCTGACGTCTGGAACGAACCTGAACGTGCTCAGGCGCTGGGTAAAGAACGTTCCACGCTGGAAGCGATTGTCGACACCCTCGACCAAATGACCCAGGGCCTGGAAGATGTTTCCGGTCTGCTGGAGCTGGCCGTAGAAGCTGACGACGAAGAGACCTTCAACGAAGCCGTAGCCGAACTGAACGTGCTGGAAACCAAGCTCGAGCAGCTTGAGTTCCGCCGCATGTTCTCCGGCGATTACGACAGCGCTGACTGCTATATCGATATCCAGGCTGGCTCCGGCGGCACCGAAGCGCAAGACTGGGCAAGCATGCTGATGCGTATGTACCTGCGTTGGGCGGAAGCCCGCGGGTTCAAGACTGAAATTATTGAAGAGTCTGAAGGCGAGGTCGCGGGTATCAAGTCCGTGACCATCCGTATTCAGGGTGAATACGCCTTCGGCTGGCTGCGTACTGAAACGGGCGTCCACCGCCTGGTTCGTAAGAGTCCGTTTGACTCCGGCGGTCGTCGTCACACCTCCTTCAGCTCGGCGTTCGTCTACCCGGAAGTGGATGACGACATTGATATCGATATCAACCCGGCGGATCTGCGCATCGACGTATACCGTGCGTCAGGCGCAGGGGGGCAGCACGTTAACCGTACGGAATCTGCGGTGCGTATTACCCATATTCCGACCAATACCGTGACCCAGTGCCAGAACGACCGTTCGCAGCATAAGAACAAAGAACAGGCCATGAAGCAGATGAAGGCGAAGCTGTACGAGCTGGAAATGCAGAAGAAAAATGCTGAGAAGCAGGCGCTGGAAGATAACAAATCGGATATTGGCTGGGGCAGCCAGATTCGCTCTTACGTACTGGACGACTCTCGTATCAAAGATTTGCGCACAGGGGTTGAAACCCGTAACACGCAGGCGGTACTGGATGGCGATCTGGACAAATTTATCGAAGCAAGTTTGAAAGCAGGGTTATGAGGAACCAACATGTCTGAACAACAAGCACAGGGCACCGAAGCGGTCGATTTAAATAATGAACTGAAAGCTCGCCGCGAGAAGCTGGCTGGTCTGCGCGAGCAGGGCATTCCCTTCCCGAACGACTTCCGCCGTGAACATACCTCAGACCAGCTGCATGCAGACTTTGACGGTAAAGAAAACGAAGAGCTCGAAGACCTGAACATCGAAGTGACCGTTGCAGGTCGCATGATGACCCGTCGTATTATGGGTAAAGCGTCCTTTGTCACCTTACAGGACGTTGGTGGTCGTATTCAGCTGTACGTTGCCCGCGACGATCTGGCAGAAGGCATCTACAACGAACAGTTCAAAAAGTGGGACCTGGGCGATATCCTCGGCGCGCGTGGCAAACTGTTTAAAACCAAGACTGGCGAGCTGTCCATCCACTGTACCGAGCTGCGTCTGCTGACCAAAGCATTGCGTCCGCTGCCGGATAAATTCCACGGCCTGCAGGATCAGGAAGCGCGTTACCGTCAGCGTTATCTGGATCTGATCTCTAACGATGAATCCCGCAATACCTTTAAAGTGCGCTCCCAGATCATGTCTGGTATCCGTAACTTCATGGTTGGCCGCGGCTTCATGGAAGTTGAAACGCCAATGATGCAGGTTATCCCTGGGGGTGCGTCTGCTCGTCCGTTTATCACTCACCATAATGCGCTGGACATCGATATGTACCTGCGTATCGCACCGGAGCTTTATCTGAAGCGCCTGGTAGTGGGTGGTTTTGAGCGCGTTTTCGAAATTAACCGTAACTTCCGTAACGAAGGCATCTCTCCGCGTCACAACCCAGAGTTCACCATGATGGAACTCTACATGGCGTACGCGGATTACAAAGACCTGATTGAACTGACCGAGTCCCTGTTCCGTACGCTTGCGCACGAAGTGCTGGGCACCGCACAGGTTGCTTACGGCGAGCAGATGTTCGACTTCGATCAGCCGTTTGCCAAACTGACCATGCGCGAAGCGATCAAAAAATACCGTCCGGAAACCAATATTGCGGATCTGGATGATATGGCTAAGGCGCTGGAAATCGCGGCCGCTATCGGTATCAAAGTTGAGAAGAGCTGGGGTCTGGGCCGCGTTGTGACTGAGATCTTTGAAGAAGTGGCGGAAAGCCATCTGATTCAGCCGACCTTCATCACCGAATACCCGGCAGAAGTTTCTCCGCTGGCCCGTCGTAACGACGAGAACCCGGAAATCACCGACCGCTTTGAATTCTTCATCGGCGGCCGTGAAATCGGTAACGGCTTCTCCGAGCTTAACGATGCAGAAGACCAGGCTCAGCGCTTTGCAGATCAGGTTGCCGCGAAAGATGCTGGCGACGACGAAGCGATGTTCTTTGACGAAGATTACGTGACCGCGCTCGAGCACGGCCTGCCGCCAACGGCGGGTCTGGGCATTGGTATCGACCGTATGGTTATGCTGTTCACCAACAGCCATACCATCCGTGACGTGATCCTGTTCCCGGCGCTGCGTCCGGTTAAGTAAGCAGCAGTATTCCTCCCTGCGGGGAGGAATTAGATTGCTGACAAAGAAGGAAAAAACGTGGTTTTTCCTTCTTTGTGCTTAGCAGCCGAAAATCAACGAATTGATTTTCCTGATTATTAGATAAAATCTGCTCGTTTATTAAACGGTTTAGGTTTGTCATCAGTTTTCTTTTTCTTAGATAATTTTCAGAGGGTTAGTTTGCGCAAGGAAAGCATCATCCGCATATGGGTACTGAATGCCATCGTCGCGCTTCTCAGCCTGTCTCTTATCGCTTGCTCCTCCAACAAAGCAGGCGGTTCTAAGGCCTCCGTAGGCAGCTACAGCGGCTCGGTCTACACCGTTAAACGTGGTGACACCCTCTATCGCATCTCGCGTATGACCGGCTCAAGCGTCGGTACGCTCGCGCGTCTGAATAGTATTTCAGCGCCCTATACGCTGGAGATCGGCCAGAAAATCCGTGTGAAGAGCAGCTCAGGCTCCTCGAAATCGAAAAAGACTGCCGTAGCGAAAAGCACTAAGTCACATTCATCGTCGCGCTCAAGTATTGCGAAAGTTGCCCCGCCTCCAGTGGGATCAAAGTGCTGGCGCTGGCCAACCACGGGCAAAATTATCGAACCGTTCTCCAACAGTGAAGGCGGGAACAAAGGGATTGATATAGCAGGCTCTCGCGGGCAGCCAATTTACGCGTCAGCGGCGGGAACAGTGGTTTACGTGGGCGATCAGCTGCGGGGCTACGGCAACCTTGTGATGATCAAACACAGTGAAGATTACATCACGGCGTATGCGCATAACGACACTACGCTTGTGAATAATGGGCAGAAGGTGAGTGCAGGGCAAAAAATTGCCACCATGGGCAGCACCGGTTCGAATACCGTGAACCTGCACTTCCAGATCCGCTATCGCGCCACGGCCATCGATCCGCAGCGTTATTTGCCGCCACAGGGCAGCAAACCGTCCTGCTAAGGCCACGGCAACCGTATAAAATACCACCACTTAGCAGGCTGGCCCCTTGCTACCAGGCCCCGGAGGGTTATAATGCCGGGGCTTCCCAAAAAGCGGGTGTAGTTCAATGGTAGAACGGCAGCTTCCCAAGCTGCATACGAGGGTTCGATTCCCTTCACCCGCTCCAATTCTCCTGAATAATCAACAAGTTAGAATATTCAGTTAGCTACGTTGCCCCGATACTCAAGGTACAACTTAAACTACCCATTGAACTACACCCGTACCTGTCGCGTGATTGGTCTGTGGTTTATGGGGGCATATCATCACGCTGGCGGTGGTTCCAGGTTCTTACCGCGACAGCACAACAACGAACAAAAAGCCGATACCAGGCATTAACTCCCAAAACTTTCAGTGAAGCGCATTTTTTGCCGATGCTCCCACATGCCACACGTCGTGATGACGTTGCAGGGAATAAACAGGTTTATGGTGGTCTTCGTCCCTGCATACGGTATGCAGGCTCTGCCAGCGTCTCAGCCACGCTCCCTTAGGGGTACACGGTTATCCTGATAAACGTCACTGACTGACATAACCCCGATGAAGTCGCCACGCTCCGCACGTTGTCTTACCACCAACGGGCATTAGACTTCTGTTGTCTAAAATCATGCGGTTAAATCGTAGACTGTGCTTTTAGCAGCCGTTATGATTTCATTTCAAACAACAATCATAAGGACTTTTGGGGATGCAAAGCGCAAAGGAATTGGCAAAGGATATGCTTTCGGCATTGGATTTGGAAGATGAGGGGATGTTGGCTGCATATGTTAAAGGCTTTGTTCATTTCCCCGTTAACCTTTACTCCCTTGCTTATGATTTCATCCATACCGATGACAGACGGCAAAACATGGATGACAACATACGGATGGCTGAACTAGTTGAACGAGCAACATCAAAGAAGCACATTAACTTAGTTGCAAGGGCGGTGAATGTGTTCATTGATGATTTCATGAAGCACGTCAACATGGCCGACATTGCAAAGAGGGTAGCAGAAGACACGATAGCGTCAACATTGGGGAGCTATACCTTTGGTGAGTTGACGGGGGTGAAAATAGGAAAGTTGATCTCATCACGGATCACTGTTTCGATAGCCTTTAGCATGTCTGTCAGTACGCTACTAATGATCGGTGGTGGTGTGTCAAGAGCTATACATTCATCAAGGTATCTAAAAACGACTAACTACGGCGTATATCGCAAACTGAGAGACCTTGGAGACTTAGATCTTCTTTATTTCGCCATCCAGGACAGAGTTAAGCCCTTCGAGAAAGCAACCAAACTGTCAAGGGAAAATCCCGCTCTCTTTAATCAGGCGGTGGAGTATTTCTTCAAGGGCTTGTGAGCCTTTATTTTTTTATCTGCCGATACAGTAGCCAGGAAATTAGGCCCATAACTATAGTGAACGTCCAGCGCCCTAAAATGAACATGTAAGCGTGCTTGTCCCCAATAGATTCGGGGAACGCACTTACCATCAAGGCCACGTTAGAGATTACTGACGTTATCGCGAAAAGCGCAGAGACTATTATTCCTGTCCAAATCAGGAAAGTTAGCAGTTTTTTCATTCGTGATTTCCTTATCAATTATCTGGTTTATCTCTTCGCAAGTGTACTTAATCGACAATGACGAGTAAATGAGCAGATGTAACTAAGCCAAGTGACCTGCCCCCAGTCTTAGATACAACGATCAGTTAGTAATGTCGGTTTGATTACCTTCTAATTTTCTGTTTCTCCAGCCTGCTGCAAACTCAGATGGTGTCTGGTAATTCAGCGACGAATGTGGACGGCACTCGTTATAATCCTGCCGCCAGTCATTAATGATTTTCCTAGCGTGAGCAATATCGCTGAAGCAGTGCTCATTCAGGCATTCATCGCGAAAGCGTCCGTTAAAACTCTCAATAAATCCGTTCTGCGTTGGCTTGCCCGGCTGGATTAAGCGCAGCTCCACGCCATGCTCATAAGCCCACTGGTCAAGTGCTCTGCAGGTAAACTCCGGACCCTGGTCAGTTCTTATCGTAGCCGGATAGCCGCGAAACAGCGCAATGCTGTCCAGAATACGCGTGACCTGCACGCCTGAAATCCCGAAGGCAACAGTGACTGTCAGGCATTCCTTCGTGAAGTCATCCACGCAGATAAGGCACTTGATCCTGCGACCGGTGGCCAGTGCGTCCATGACGAAATCCATCGACCAGGTCAGATTGGGCGCCATCGGGCGGAGCAGCGGCAGACGTTCTGTTGCCAGCCCTTTACGACGTCGTCTGCGTTTTACCCTCAGGCCATTAAGTTGATAGATACGGTAAACCCGCTTGTGGTTAACACAAAGACCTTCACGCCGCAGAAGTTGCCAGATACGCCGATAACCAAAACGGCGGCGTTCAAGTGCCAGCTCTGTGATGCGTAGAGACAGCTGCGCGTCAGCAGCCGGACGCTGAACCGAATAACGGCAGGTTGACAGGGACAGACCTGCCAGCCTGCAGACACGACGTTGCGACAGACCCGTAGCCTCGCACATAACTTCCACGGCTTCCCGCTTCTGGTCTGTCGTCAGTACTTTCGCCCAGGAGCCACCTGAAGCGCCTCCTTATCCAGCATGGCTTCAGCAAGCAGCTTCTTGAGTCTGGCGTTCTCTTCCTCAAGCGACTTCAGGCACCTCCATACCGCCATACTTCTTACGCCATGTGTAAAACGTGGCATCTGAAATGGCGTGCTTACGGCAGAGCTCACGGGCAGAAACTCCGGCTTCGGCCTCGCGGAGAATACTGATGAGCTGTTCGTCGGAAAAACGCTTCTTCATGGGGATGTCCTCATGTGGCTTATGAAGACATTACTAACATCGCGGTGTGTTAATCAACGGGGAGCAGGTCAAGATCGGTAAAGAATCAGGCTCTTCCACGGCTTCGATCACCGGAAAACAACGACCACCTGATTACCGTTGCCACTGCTGAAACCTTGTGATCCACCTACGGTGCTTCGTTGATGTACACATCACGGCGCTTTATGGCTACTATTGCCTGAAATCAGGAGGAAAGGCGAGGATAGCCCCATTTCTGAGGCTATTTGATGTGGGATTAGTTTGTGATGCCGATGTAACCGTGTACACCCATGTAGAAGCCAACCATTGCTATCAATGCACTTGAGAAATACGGCGCTCTTCTCGCTATGGTACTAAAGCCGCTCCAGCGTTTTGAAACTTGCTGAACGCTCACAGCAGCAGCGACACCAACCGTTACCAGTGTTATTGCAAGGCCAATACTGAAACACACAACCACTGCAGCACCCAGCGTAAACGCTTTTAACTGGATACAGATAAGGAGCACGGTGATGGCAGCAGGGCAGGGTATTAAGCCGCCAGTAAGTCCGAATAGTAGGATCTGCCAGTTTGTCACTTCCTGACCAGTGAAACGGCGTTTAATATCGTTCGCGTGGGCCAGCTCGTGGGCGTCCTGGTATTCTTTTGAGTTGATGTCTAAACCTTCGAGGGCTGAATGGTCGTGGTCGTGTATATGCTCGTGAAACTCAACATCATAATCATGCACATGACCGCGATGACCTAACGTAAGGCGCACATCAAAGCTGTGAGGTTCAGGAATGGTTAACACCGATTCTAAGTGATCGCCTTTATCAACGAAATCAAACACCTGTGAAAACGTCCCTGTCCCTCGGTTGGTCACTAATGAAACCTCGTTAGCTTTCCATCTATTGCCAGAGAGAGTGCGTAATCGCCAACGTGGAGGCTGGTTTTCCTCAAAAATCGAGAGTTCAACACTACCGTGACCAGTATTGATAACTCTGGTTTCATCATGTGCGTGGTGTTCTATCCCTTGTTCCAGCTTCCAGAGTTGTTCACCTTTCCAGGTGCGCCAGAACATCCAGATTGCAGTACCCAGGATAATGAAAGCGGAGATTAGCTGTAACCACGGCTCGACAGATTCGGCGGTAAATTGTTTGCTGAGATACATACCACCAAACGCGATTAACCAAACGATAGCGGTGTGTGAAATCGTCGCAGCCACTCCCAGCATCATCGCCTGTTTGATACTGCCTTTAATGGCAATGATAAAAGCAGCCATCATTGTTTTTGAATGACCCGGTTCAAGACCATGCAAAGCGCCTAATAAAATAGCGCTCGGAATGAAAAACCAGGCGTTGCCTTGCTGAATGAGAGTTGAAAATTCGTTCATGAGAATGTTTCTTAGTCATTTATGATCGATGCGATTCTACTCCCCCCCAGTACACAATACTACCCCCCAGTAGAATGGCAGTGATACACTCACCTGAAACCTTCACTCATTGAGGCTGCGGTATGTCGCACACCATCCGGGATAAACAAAAACTTAAAGCACGTACTAATAAGATTCAGGGCCAGGTAGTAGCACTGAAAAAAATGCTCGACGAGCCGCACGAATGCGCCGCTGTGTTGCAGCAAATTGCGGCTATACGCGGTGCTGTTAACGGTTTAATGCGTGAAGTGATTAAAGGTCATCTAACAGAACACATTGTTCATGAAGCGGACGAGGTGAGACGTGAGGAAGATCTTGAAGTAGTGTTAAAAGTGCTGGATTCCTACATCAAGTAATAGGTTAATCCTCAACGGACATAGTGTGTTTGGGTCACCCCCCGAGAAAACGGTGTGTTTATAAGTAGAATTTTTCGTAATCTGAATCGGGGAGATCTCGATTAAAAAGTGCACGTTTTAGCGACAGCCAGATCATGGCGATACTTAAGTCAGAACAATTTCGTTATCTGTCAGTGTGTTAGGTTTTGTTACCTCGATGCTCTTCACCCACCCCAATATGCCTACAACAATCCTCCCTAAACAAAATTTCATGCAAATATAAACAGTCCATTGCCCGATCTTCCAGACAATCGCCATAGTTGGGGGCAGAATTTAGACATAATATATGTTAAAAATTAACCTCTCAGGCCTGTTGCCTGGCTGCGTTGCCCTCGGATAAAGGTGTTTGTATTTTATGTCTGACAATCTTATTGAGCGCATTTCGACCGCGTTAGAAGCTGAATACACGCTTGAAGGGCTTGTCCGCCAGCTGCTGGAGATGCTTGAGCTGGTGACTAACATGGAGTCTACGTATCTGACGCGGCTGGAGCAGGATGGTAGCCAGCAGCATATTCTCTTCTCCCGCAACAGTCGGTTAATGCAGATCCCGGAAGGGTTAACGGTGCCCTGGGGTGATACGCTTTGTAAGCGGGCGATGGACGAGGGCCGCCGCTACACCAGTGACGTGCCGGGTATCTGGGGTGACTCAAAAGCGGCAAAAGCGCTGGGTATAACTACCTATGTCAGCACCCCCGTTATGCTTGCGGATGGTTCGCTGTACGGTACGCTTTGTGCCGCGAGTTCAGAGAAATGTGAGCTATCAGAGCGCAGTGAACAGGTGCTGCAGCTCTTTGCACAGCTGATTGCCCAGCAAATACAAAATGAGCAGCTGTTGAAACAGTTGCAGCTGGCCAATGCCGCGCTGATGACCTCCAGCTATACCGACGATCTGACAGGATTGCCGAATCGTCGTGCTGTCTTCGACAAGCTTCCTCAGCTCTTTAGCCGCGCTGAACGGGATGCTCGTTACGTGCTGGTTGCTTTTGCTGACCTGGATGATTTCAAGCAGATCAATGATGTCTACGGGCACGATACCGGGGATGAATTTCTCTGCGCGATCGGCGAAAGGCTCAAAGAAGGTGTGCGCTACGATGAGATCCTGGGGCGAGTAGGCGGTGACGAATTCATTATCGCGGGAGCCGGGCCGACAGACTTTGCCAAAGCACAGCACGCCGCGAAAACGCTCAAAACACGTCTTTCATCCATGCTGACAGGCGATTACCAGCTGCATGCGACAATGATTAAATACGCCGGCCCAAGTATTGGTGTGATTGCCATCAACCCGGCAGACATGACTCCTGATACAGCGCTGCGTGCCGCCGATGAGGCTATGTATCAGGATAAGAAAAACCGACGCAAGTAGACAGAACCCTCGCTCAGTAGTGGGTTCACTGTCATGTTAAGCGGCCGTCTCATGCAGGCGCAACCAGAGTAAATCCGAGTTCAGCACCACGGTGGAATGACGCATCGTAACCGTACTTCCCGGCAGGCTCTGTTTTTCGCTATAGCTTACCACCGCGCCGGTGGGCCATTCAGCAATAATCTCTATTTCTTCAAGCTCTATCTTCAGCCCCGGCTTTGCGCCTTGCTGTCCATTAAAGAAGGCACACAGCGCTGTATAGTCCAGCTTTGCGCCGCCGGTTGTCACCATAGAAAACGTGGTGGCGAAGCGGGCGACCAGCGTCTGTCCATCACCTTCACCCGCACCCAGCCAGTTTTCGATAGCGATATGGGCATCAATGACTTCTTTTTGGTACCTGTTCATAGGGTTTTCCTTGTTATGGATATGTGATGTTGTTCACTGGTTGCGAAGAAATATCAGCAAGTCAAAGCAGGGTATTAAATATTAATCAATTGAAATTGAAGATTATTTCAATTATATCGTACGTTTTTGATATGACGTTTTCCAAAAAACGGCATTAACAATTAATTAATATTGACCGATGATAGCTGCACTAAAAATAGAATCAGTGCGTGACGGAGCGGAAGATGAAAGATGTGGTGATTGTTGGGGCGGCGCGTACCCCAATTGGTTGCTTTCAGGGCGTTCTTTCACTGCGCAGCGCAGCGGAACTGGGAAGCGCGGTGGTAAAAGCGCTTCTTGAGCGCAGCGGTGTCAGCGAGCAGGAGGTTGATGAAGTGATTCTGGGCCAGGTGCTGACCGCAGGAGCCGGGCAGAATCCAGCTCGCCAGACTGCCCTCAACAGCGGCCTGCCCTGGTCCGTCTCCGCTATCACGATCAACGACGTCTGCGGCTCTGGTCTGAAGGCTTTACATCTTGCCACCCAGGCAATCCAGTGCGGGGAAGCGGATGTGGTGATTGCCGGCGGTCAGGAAAATATGAGCCGCGCCCCGCATGTATTAGCAAACAGCCGTACAGGGGCAGGGTTAGGTAACAGCCAGCTTATTGACAGCCTGGTGCACGACGGTCTGTGGGATGCCTTCAATGACTATCACATGGGGGTAACCGCAGAAAACCTTGCGCGTGAATATGACATAAGCCGTGAACGTCAGGATGCATTCGCGCTGGCGTCACAGCAAAAAGCACGTACCGCAATCGACGCGGGCCGCTTCAAAGATGAAATCGTTCCGGTTCCCGTTGAGCAGCGTTCCGGTGCCACAATACTCGTAGACACCGATGAGCAGCCCCGAACGGATGCCAGCGCGGAAGCTCTGGCGCGGCTAAGTCCCGCTTTCGACAGTAGCGGCAGCGTGACGGCCGGAAATGCCTCTTCTATTAATGATGGCGCGGCGGCGGTGCTCATGATGAGCGCCGCGAAGGCAGAGGAGCTGGGGCTGCCGGTGCTGGCCCGTATTCGCGCGTTTGCGAGCGTGGGCGTCGATCCTGCGTTAATGGGGATAGCGCCCGTTACCGCAACGCGCCGCTGCCTCGAGCGGGCAGGCTGGACGCTCGAGGAGCTGGATTTAATCGAAGCCAATGAGGCTTTCGCCGCGCAGGCGCTCTCCGTTGGCAAGATGCTGGAATGGGACGAGCGCAAGGTGAATGTGAATGGCGGAGCCATTGCTTTAGGTCATCCCATCGGCGCGTCTGGCTGCCGGATCCTTGTCTCACTAGTGCATGAAATGGTGAAACGGGATGCTAAAAAAGGTCTGGCAACGCTATGTATCGGTGGAGGGCAGGGGGTTGCCCTTGCCATAGAGCGCGATTAAGTAAAAACAAATAATGTGCAGCCCGCCTTTGGTTCAAAGGCGGGCTTTTTTTTGTCCCTGAGATGGCCAGGCGTGATCCCGCTATCAAATTTAGTCACAATATCCAATAAAAATGAAACGATGTTTTATTTATAATTGAAATGGCGTTTCAGGAGGATTAGTATGGCGGCACTGAACGTCAACGCCTGCCTGGATCAGGCACGAATAAAAGGAAATCGACATGATTCTGGATACATTCTCTCTACAGGGTAAAGTTGCGGTTGTGACAGGGTGCGATACTGGTCTGGGCCAGGGCATGGCGCTAGGCCTTGCGCAGGCGGGCTGCGATATTGTGGGTATCAACATTGTTGAACCGACAGAAACCATTGAGCAGGTGACGGCGCTGGGTCGACGTTTTTTAAGCCTGACTGCCGATCTGCGCAAGATCGACGGCATCCCCGGGCTGCTGGATCGTGCGGTAGCGGAATTCGGCCACATTGATATTCTGGTGAATAACGCTGGTCTTATCCGTCGTGAAGACGCGATCGACTTCAGCGAGCAAAACTGGGACGACGTGATGAACCTGAACATTAAAAGCGTCTTCTTTATGGCTCAGGCTGCGGCGAAGCATTTTATCGCCCAGGGTAAGGGTGGCAAGATCATCAACATAGCCTCCATGCTTTCGTTCCAGGGGGGGATTCGCGTGCCTTCTTACACGGCTTCCAAAAGCGCGGTGATGGGCGTGACCCGCCTCCTGGCAAATGAATGGGCGAAGCATGGCATCAATGTTAATGCCATCGCACCGGGCTACATGGCGACCAATAATACCCAGCAGCTGCGTGCTGATGAAAAGCGCAGCAGTGAAATTCTGGAGCGTATCCCGGCGGGTCGTTGGGGCCTCCCTGACGATCTCATGGGGCCAATCGTCTTCCTGGCCTCAGGTGCATCAGACTACGTGAATGGCTATACCATCGCAGTAGACGGTGGCTGGCTGGCTCGATAAGCTTACCTGTGAAAAAACCTTCCTTCATCGGGAGGTTTTTTTCACCTATCCCCCTTTTTTCATTCCTCAGCATTCCTGGTCATCGTCCCGCGCATTCTTTTTTTCATTCACGAAAATGACTAAAAGTAACCCTTCACATTCTTAAAAGTTCAAACTGTGAGATCTGGTAGTTGTTTTTAGGAATCATCTTAGGAATAATGCCCTGCCTCTTAAAAACACTTTTAGTATCAATAAACCTTCTTCACCAGACAGGCCGTTCGGGTGGCGTTGAGAAAGTGTTTTTCGCATACGTTAGCAGTCAAAGTGGACATCACAAGGAACAGACATGCGGCAACTCCTCGTCATAAAAACAGCTATTTCATTGCCTGTACTGCCTCCCGAGCGCGGAAGGATTTTTCACGTCGTGAAAAACAGGTCAATTCTCATCAAATATTAAGCGGCTTGCTATGTCATCTATAGAAGTGAAATCGCATCAATTAGAGAGTGCCCCGGTATATCCGATAAATTCCGTACAGCGCGACGAAATAGATCTCCTGAATTTATTGTCTACGCTGTTTGCTTCCCGAAATCAGATTGTCGCCATCACCCTGATTTTTGCCCTTTGTGGCGTCATCGCTAGTTTCTTTCTTCCCCAGAAGTGGACTAGCCGGGCCGTCATTACCCCGCCGGAAATGGAGCAGTTGGTCGAACTGCGCCGGGCGATGATCAACCTCAACGTGCTGGATGTCGGCGCGAAAGCGGACAGCAATACGCTGTTTAATATGTTCCTGAAAAAGTTCGATTCTCAGGCACTACGAGAACGCTTTCTTGCGACTTCGCCCTATGTGCAGGCCCTGTTGAGTAATAAAGAGGTGGATACTTCCGAGCTGCATCGAGCCATTATTAATGTCTCTGAGAAATTTAAAGCTCAAAATAATGCCGATCCGAAGCAGGTGACGGGCGCACCCTACTCTTCATGGACATTAAGCTTTATTGCTCCCAATGCAGAAAATGCTCAGCAGGTGCTGAACGGCTATATTGATTTCATAGCGGAAGAGGTGAACAAAAGCATTTTGCTGAACCTTAAGGATGCCGTTGAGCTTAAAATCGGCTACGAAAAAGACAAGCTTAAACTGGACCGTTCGCTGCTGGAAAATCAGCACAACGTTAATTTGCAGCGCCTGGGATATTCGCTCCAGGTTGCCAGTGCTGCCGGGATTAAAAAACCGGTTTACAGCAATGGCCAGGCGGTGAAAGATGACCCGGATTATTCAGTCGCACTGGGTGCGGATGGGCTGGCAGAAAAGCTGAAAATTGAACAATCCATAAAAGATGTCTCGCAGCTTAACGTGACGGTTCAGAATCGTGAGCATTTACTCAGCCAGCTGGAAGCCATCAATATCGGTGAAGTAGTTTTTTCACCTTTCAAATACCAGATGCAGGCTTCGCTGCCGGTGAAAAAAGAGGGGCCTGGTAAATCTTTGGTTGTAGCGCTGGCCGCTATGATTGGTCTGATAATAGCGGCAGGTCTGGTACTGACCCGCGATGCTTTTAACAGCCGCCGTGTGGAACTGGATAAAATTATCTAGTCAGTTTGGTAGGGTGGATAGGCTTAAGCGCCATCCACCACTGAGGTTTTTGTGTCGGATGACGCCGATCTACGAGAAAAGTTGGTTATCAGCCTTTCCCGTTTATTCAGCTAAAGAAAATCTTCCCGGATCGGCGTAAAGGTATCCAGCAACGTCCCGGCGGCCAGACACACGCAGCCGTGCATCACGTGCGGCTCTTTATAAAGCGTATCCCCGGCTTTAACCTTATGCACCTCTTCGCCAATGGTGAATTCGAACTCGCCGGAAAGCACGTATGTCAGCTGTTCGTGAGGGTGGTTATGCATTGGCCCCACGGCTCCGGTTTCGAAATTCACCTGCACCGCCATCATTTTTCCGCCGTTCGCGAGTACGCGGCGGGTGACGCCAGCCCCCAAATCTTCCAGCTTTGTGTCATTAATGAAGGTAAACATCGTCGCTCCTGAATAATGTGAAATGGCATTTCATTTTTATAATCATGACATGAGATCGGACTTTGAGATAGCCGATTGCCTGAAACTGGCATGAACATCACGCTTTCCCGGCGGGAGCTTCGTGATATAACCAGAGGCATCACTATGAGAAGGGGACAAGCAATGAAAACGATAGGCCTGTTAGGCGGCATGAGCTGGGAGTCCACCATTCCCTATTACCGCCTGATTAACGAAGGGATAAAGTCCCGTCTTGGCGGACTGCATTCGGCGAAGATCGTTCTGCACAGCGTCGATTTCCACGAAATTGAGGCCTGCCAGTCGAGCGGCGAGTGGGATAAAGCCGGTGAGATGCTGGCGGATGCGGCGGTTGGCCTGCAGAAGGCCGGGGCGGAAGGTATCGTGCTGTGTACTAACACTATGCATAAAGTTGCCGGGCATATCGAATCGCGCTGCGATCTGCCGTTCCTGCATATTGCCGATGCCACCGGGCGGGCAATTGCCGCGCAGGGTGCAACTCAGGTCGCGCTCCTCGGTACGCGGTACACCATGGAACAGGACTTTTATCGTGGCCGCCTGGAAGCTGAATTTGGCATTACTTCGCTGATCCCCGATGAGCCACAGCGCCTGCGCATCAACCAGATTATTTTTGACGAGCTGTGCCTTGGTAAAATTACCGCCGAATCTAAACGCTATTATCAGCAGGTTATCGCCGAGCTGCAGAAGCAGGGCGCACAGGGCGTTATTTTCGGCTGCACGGAGATTGGCCTGCTGCTGCAACAGGAGGACTGCCCGCTGCCGGTGTTTGATACCGCAGCGATTCATGCGGCAGACGCGGTGAATTTTATGCTTGGCGAGCAATAATTTTTTTCTTCAAATTTTCAGCCAGTTAAGCGGTAAAATACCTTATCCTCACGCCACGTCGGGTCATCCCCGGCGTTTTTTGTGTTATTAATTTGTTAAGCAGCGCACAAAATTTCAATAAGCTGCACCTCTACATCCTCGCTACCAGGCGGTCAGAGTTTTTACTCGCCCGCCTTTTGTCATTTCTGCAACCGGGAGTTATTCCATGCCTGTTTCCCTACTCGCGCTGGCGATGAGTGCGTTTGCCATCGGCACGACGGAGTTTGTCATTATGGGCCTGCTGCCCGACGTGGCCGGGGATCTTCATATTTCGATTCCCACTGCGGGCTGGCTGATCAGCGGCTATGCCCTGGGCGTGGCGATTGGCGCGCCGATTATGGCCCTGCTGACGGCTCGTCTGCCGCGTAAACTTTCTCTCGTCCTGCTGATGGTGATTTTTATTATTGGCAACCTGCTGTGTGCCGTGGCGATCTCTTATAACTTCCTGATGCTCGCCCGTATTATCACCGCGCTGTGTCACGGAGCCTTCTTCGGCATTGGTGCCGTGGTGGCCGCGGGCCTGGTCGCGCCAAACCGCAAGGCCTCCGCCGTGGCGCTGATGTTTACCGGCCTGACGCTTGCCAACGTGCTGGGCGTGCCGATTGGCACCTGGTTCGGGCAGATGTACGGCTGGCGGTCAACGTTCTGGGGTGTAGCGGTGATTGGCGTCGTGGCGTTTATCGCGCTTATCGTCAGCCTGCCTTCGCAGAAGGATGAGGCGCCCGCAGACTTAAAGCGTGAGGTCAGCGCGCTGGCTAACGGCAAGCTGTGGCTCTCGCTGTCGATGACAATTTTCTTTGCGGCGGCGATGTTCGCGCTGTTCAGCTATATCGCCCCGATGCTGCTCCAGGTCACCGGCATCACCCATAAAGGCGTGAGCTGGACGCTGTTCCTGATAGGTGCGGGCCTGACGGTGGGCAATATTCTGGGCGGGCGTCTGGCGGACTGGCGCGTCTCCGTAAGCCTGATCCTGAGCTTTACGTTTATCGCTATCTTCTCGCTGCTGTTCCGCTGGACGAGCCACGGCGCGTGGCTTGCTGAAATCACGCTGTTCCTGTGGGCGATGGCGGCGTTTGCCACCGTTCCCGCTTTGCAAATCAACGTGGTGCTGCATGGCAAAGATGCGCCGAACCTGGTCTCTACGCTGAATATCGCCGCGTTTAACGTTGGCAATGCGCTGGGGGCATGGGTTGGCGGTACGGTTATCGATCGCGGTTATGGACTCACCGCCGTACCGGTTGCCGCAGCGGGGCTGGCGGTAATCGGGCTGATTATCTGCCTGATAAACTTCAGCAGCGGCACCGGCCATCATCATCCGGCGACCGAGCAATAAGTCAGGCGTCGAGCAGCGCGTTTAGCGGGTCGCTGAAGATATGCATGAAATCATGCATATGCTCGCTAAAGGCGCTGACCAGCGCGGAGGCAGGGCGGTGCAGCGGGCGGATCAGGCTGACGGTAAAAGGCACCGCTACGCTGAACCGTCTTGCGACCACGCCGCTTGAAGCGTAGTCCAGAGCGGTAAGCGGGTTAACGACGGAAATTCCCGTGCCCGCCCGCACCATCGCACACACCGATGCCGCACTGTGCGTCTCCACCACCATTCTGCGTTTGACTTCGTGCTCCTGAAACAGAGAGTCCAGCAGTTGGCGATAGCTGTCCGTTCGCGACAGGCTGATGTAGTTTTCCCCGGCAAAATCCTGCGGCGTGAGTTCCGCTTTGCGCGCCAGCCGATGCCCGGCGGGCAGCACGCACACTTCGTTTAAGGTCAGCAGCGTCTGGCGCTCCGTGCCGGCAGGTGTGGAACTATTCTCCGTGAGTCCCAGATCGTGACGCTGGGCCGACAGCCACTCCTCCAGCAGCGGCGACTCCTGCGGAACAATATTCAGGCTCAGTTCCGGGTAGCGAGCGAGGAAAGGCTGCACCAGCTGCGGCAGAAAAGACTGGGAGAAAACCGGCAGGCAGGCAATGGACAGTTCGCCCTGACGGAACTCGCGCAGACTTTCCGCCGCGCTGACGATGCGATCCAGCCCGTACCAGGAGCGCTGAACCTCTTCAAACAGACGCAGCCCCTGAACGGTGGGATGCAGGCGGCCGCGGCTGCGCTCGAACAGCTGGAGCCCCGTCAGCTTCTCGAAGCGCGCCAGCTCGCGGCTGACCGTAGGCTGCGAGGTATGCAACAACCCCGCCGCCTCCGTGAGGTTTCCGGCGGTCATTACCGCGTGAAAGATTTCGATATGGCGAAGCGTGACTGCTGGCATCTGTTCATTCGGCCCGGGCGTAGGGTGGGTAAGCGTAGCGTTATCCACCGAAAGAAAAACCATATCATATATGAATAGACTCGTGCGAAATCGATATTTTTTCTTCACTTCGTCCTGTGGCGTAATGAACAAAATGAATGATGACCGGAGCTGACCATGCCACGCCCACTCAACAACACAGACACCGCGCTGAATGCGCAGAACTTGCAGGCCCTGCCAGCCGAATTTGGCTGCCCCGTATGGGTTTATGATGCGGAAATTATCCGCCAGCAGATCGCGCAACTACGCCAGTTCGATGTTATTCGCTTTGCACAGAAAGCATGTTCCAACATCCATATACTGCGCCTGATGCGCGAGCAGGGCGTGAAGGTAGATTCGGTGTCACAGGGTGAGATCCTTCGTGCGCTGGCGGCGGGCTTTAACCCGTCCGAAAATCCAGACGATATCGTTTTTACCGCCGATATGATCGACGAAGCGACGCTTGCGCTGGTTGCGGAGCACAAAATCCCGGTGAACGCAGGTTCGGTGGATATGCTCCAGCAGCTTGGGGAAGTGTCTCCAGGCCATCGCGTCTGGCTGCGCGTGAATCCTGGTTTCGGTCATGGCCACAGCCAGAAAACCAATACCGGCGGGGAGAACAGCAAGCACGGCATCTGGCACGCCGATATGCCGCAGGCGCTGGAAATAGTTAAGCGCTATAACCTGCATCTGGTCGGCATTCATATGCACATTGGCTCCGGTGTGGACTACGCCCATCTGGAGCGGGTTTGTGGAGCGATGGTGCAGCAGGTCGTCGACTTCGGTCAGGATCTTGAAGCGATTTCCGCGGGCGGCGGGCTGTCTATCCCTTACCGCGAAGGCGAAGAAAAGATCGATACCAGCCATTATTTCGGCCTGTGGAGCGCGGCTCGCGACAAAATAGCCCAGCGTCTGGGCCACCCGGTGAAGCTGGAAATCGAACCGGGGCGCTTCCTGGTCGCGGAATCCGGCGTGCTGGTGGCGCAGGTGCGTTCCGTAAAAGATATGGGATCCCGCCACTTCGTGCTGATCGACGCGGGCTTTAACGATCTGATGCGGCCTTCCATGTACGGCAGCTACCACCATATCTCGGCCATTGCGGGGGACGGGCGTGATTTAACGGCGCAGCCTGCGGTTGAAACCGTGGTCGCCGGGCCGCTATGTGAATCCGGGGACGTCTTTACCCAGCAGGAAGGTGGCAAAGTAGAAACCCGCAGTCTGCCGCCGGTGAAAGTGGGGGATTATCTGGTGCTGCACGATACCGGCGCGTACGGGGCTTCTATGTCTTCAAACTACAATAGCCGCCCGCTGCTGCCGGAAGTGCTGTTCGATAAAGGGAACGCGCGCCTGATTCGCCGCCGCCAGACCGTGCAGGAGCTTATCGATCTGGAACTACTTTGAGGTTTTGCGCCCGCGCTGAAAGAAGGGGCCGGGCGCCACGGATTCACGCAGCACCAGCGTACCCACAAACGGCGGGATCGGCTCAAGATCTTCGCCGTTTGCCAGTTTTATCGCCTGGTCGATAGCGGTGGTAATCATATTGTCGATAGGCAGATAAACGGTGGAGAGCGCGGGCTGCAGCCACTGCGCGCTTGGCGCATCGTCAAAGCCAAACAGCGACATCTCTTCAGGAATGCGAATGCCCGCCTGGTGCAGCGCTTTCGATGCCCCCAGCGCCATGTCATCGTTACAGGCAAACAGCGCCGTAAAGGTGACGCCGCTTTCCAGCAGCGCCTGACAAAGCTGATGGCCCACCGTCATCGTAGAGTCGCCGTTTTTTACCCGTTCTTCACTGAAGCGGATACCATGCTTTTGCAGCGCCTTGCGGTAGCCCATCAGTCGGGCCTGGCCGGTCGGGGTGGAGATTGGCACGGTGATACAGGCGATATCGCGGTGGCCCTGCTGAATTAAATATTCCGTCGCCTGAAACGCTGCGTCCTGCTGTTCAAAGAAAACACAGCGCTCACGAGCCTGAGTGACATCGCGGTTAATGACCACCAGCGGGACGCGAACTGAGCTCATCAGCGACATTAATGCGCGTTCGGACATAAAGCGGGTATAGAGCACGATGGCGTCGCAGTGCCTGTCAACCAGCATCTGCACCGCATCCAGTTCTTTTTGTGGGGTGTCGTGCCCGTCGGTAACGATAAGCTGTTTACCGTGCAGTTCCGTTTGGCGAGAAGCCTGCTGCAGCAGCCGGCCAAAATAGAAGCCGTCGAAGGTAGATACCACCAGACCGACGCTGTTGCTGCTGCGGTTAGCCAGCGAGCGAGCCAGGAAATTGGGGCGATAACCCAGCTCTTCCATTGCCTGAAACACCAGCTTGCGGGTGCTCTCTTTCACCTGTCCGGTGCCGTTCAACACGCGAGATACCGTTGCTTTTGAAACGCCTGCGCGTAGCGAGACATCCAGCATTGTTACCATCTGTTCATTCCTGATTAACACTTCCGTCGCGATGCCGCAGTTCTGGGGGCAGTCTACCACATGAGCCAGACGGTACAGATCCGGCAGGGCACAACACGTGCTGAAAATGTCCTACCAGGATCACGCTTTTAAACAATGACTGGTGTGCTACTCTCCGGCTGGAGCGATGACCGAATGGCGGCGCACAAGCGTAGGGCTGAACATATGGGTGGTTTCCGGTATGGGCTGGTTATCTGCCAGTGCCATAGCCAGCTCAGCGGCCTGAGTTGCCATAGTGACAATAGGGTAGCGAACGGTCGTCAAACGCGGGCGGACGTAGCGTGAAATCAGCACGTCATCAAAGCCAATCAGCGAAATCTCTTTCGGGACATCAATGCCGTTATCGTTAAGCACGCCCATTGCGCCCGCTGCCATCGAGTCGTTGTAGCAGGCGACGGCGGTAAAGTTTTTCCCCCGGCCCAGCAGCTCGGTCATTGCCTGTTCCCCGCCGCTTTCATCGGGTTCACCGAAGGTCACCAGACGATCGTTTACCGGCAGGCCATGTTCCTTTAGCGCGTCGTAATACCCTTGCAGGCGATCTTCCGCATCGGAAATCGCGTGGTTGGAGCACAGATAGCCGATTTTAGTGTGGCCCTGCTGAATGAGGTGGCGGGTGGCAAGCCACGCACCGTAGCGGTCGTCCAGTGCTACGCAGCGCTGCTCAAAGCCCGGCAGCGTGCGGTTGATAAGTACCATGCCCGGCATCTGCTTCATCAGGGAAATTAAATCTGCATCCGGGATCTTTTTAGCGTGTACGACCAATGCCGCACAGCGGTGGCGGATGAGCTGCTCAATGGCCTGACGCTCTTTCTGCTCGTTGTGGTAGCCGTTGCCGATCAATAGAAAATTGCCGGTGTGATAGGCAACCTGTTCAACGGCTTTTGCCATCGCGCCAAAAAAAGGATCGGAAACATCCCCGACAACCAGACCAATTGTTTCGGTCGTTTGCTGGGCGAGGGCGCGTGCATTGGCGTTCGGGTGGTAATTCAGCTCCTCCATCGCGCTATTGACCGCCAGTCGCGAGGCGTCACTGGCTTTTGGGGAGCTGTTAATCACACGGGATACCGTGGCGACAGAGACTCCTGCCAGTCGTGCTACATCCTTAATTGTCGCCATAGATCGCATTCCTGTGAGGGTAAACGTTTACACAGGCTTAAGTGTTGCGGAAAAACCTTGTCACTTCAAGGGCGCAACTGGAGCCCGTCTCGCAAAGTGAGGGAAAATATGTCGCCTGTGCAGCCTGAAGTAGCACAAAGGGTCAGTGGATAATAAGACGCAGCGGCAGGAGATGGCATGTTGCGGATTTTTAAAAATTTCAGCGCAAATCTTTGCTTACAGTTTGCAGTGCGCTGTTGCGATTTCGACATGGCGAATGGAGCCTGGTGACTGCTACATTTTAAGTCCCAGAGGTATTGATAGGTGATGTCGGCGCATGATGCTGACCACAAGAATTACACCAACCTGCGCGGATGCGCAGGTTTTTTTTCGCCTGATTCAGCCGGTTGTAACAATAAGCGAGATTTTAAACACCTGGTTGCACTTCGGCTCATTCCTTTGCGTTTTCCCACTGGTTACCCCAGCCCTCCTGCGCCACAATTCATATCCCAGAGGTATTGATTGGTGAGAATTCTTCGTACGCTTGCGTACAAATCTTCTTGCACCGACCTGCGCAGATGCGCAGGTTTTTTTTGCCTTTTTTTCAGGATCGTCCCAGTCCTGCCTCCGCCCTCTCGCTCCTTGAAAGTGACTCGTGTAATCTGCAGCCACTACACTTAAGTGTCTGAGCTGATTATCGACAAAGGGAGTTGATATGGTTTTAGGTTTCTTTCGTTGGTTGTTTCGCGTGCTGTTTCGCGTGCGCCTGTATGGCGACACTAACGCGCTCAACTTGCCCCGTGTGCTAATTGTTCCCAATCACGTCTCTTTTATCGATGGCATCCTGCTGGCGTTATTTTTACCCATTCGCCCGGTTTTCGCCGTCTACTCGTCTATTAGCCAGCGCTGGTATATGCGCTGGCTGAAACCCATTATTGATTTTGTCCCCCTCGACCCGACAAAACCTATGTCGATAAAATATCTGGTGCGGCTGGTCGAGCAGGGGCGTCCGGTGGTGATTTTCCCGGAAGGACGCATATCCGTTTCCGGATCGTTGATGAAAATCTACGAAGGGGCGGCGTTTGTGGCGGCTAAAGCGAACGCGACTGTCGTACCCGTACGCATTGAAGGCGCAGAGCTGACTTTCTTTAGCCGCCTCAAGGGGCTGGTTAAACAACGTCTTTTCCCGCGGATCAGTTTGCACCTCCTTCCGCCAACGTCTATTGCGATGCCGGATGCGCCACGCGCTCGCGATCGTCGTAAAATCACCGGCGAGATGCTCCATCAGATTATGATGGAAGCCCGCATGGCTGTGCGCCCGCGTGAAACTCTGTTTGAGGCGCTGCTGTCCGCACAGTACCGCTACGGCGACCGCAAAAACTGTATCGAAGACATTAACTTCAAGCCTGACACTTATCGCACTTTGCTGACCAAAACGCTGTTCGTTGGCCGTATTCTTGAGAAGTACAGTACAGTCGGGGAAACCATCGGCCTGATGCTGCCGAATGCGGGCATCAGCGCGGCGGTGATCTTCGGCGCATCATCTCGCGCACGCATCCCGGCGATGATGAACTACACGGCGGGCGTGAAAGGGTTGACCAGCGCCATTACAGCTGCGCAAATCAAAACGATTTTCACTTCCCGCCAGTTCCTCGATAAGGGCAAGCTCTGGCACCTGCCCGAGCAGCTCACCCAGGTACGTTGGGTGTTCCTCGAGGATCTGAAAGGTGATGTGACGATCGCGGATAAGCTTTGGATCTTCGCCCATCTGCTGGTGCCTCACCTTGCGCAGATAAGGCAGAAACCAGAAGATGCAGCGATGGTGCTGTTCACTTCCGGTTCAGAAGGGAATCCAAAAGGCGTGGTGCACAGCCATAAAAGCCTGCTGGCGAACGTCGAGCAGATCCGCTCAATTGCTGACTTCACCGCTAACGACCGCTTTATGTCGGCGCTGCCGCTGTTCCACTCCTTTGGCCTGACGGTTGGCCTGTTTACGCCGCTGCTGACCGGTGCGGAAGTGTTCCTCTACCCAAGCCCGCTGCATTACCGCGTAGTGCCGGAACTGGTCTATGACCGTAACTGTACGGTGCTGTTTGGCACTTCTACTTTCCTCGGCAACTATGCCCGTTTTGCTAACCCTTATGACTTCTTCCGCCTGCGTTACGTCGTGGCCGGGGCAGAAAAGCTCCAGGAAAGCACGAAGCAAATCTGGCAGGACAAGTTCGGCCTGCGCATCCTTGAGGGCTACGGAGTCACCGAGTGCGCGCCGGTAGTGTCGATTAACGTGCCGATGGCGGCGAAGCCAGGCACCGTTGGCCGTATTCTCCCGGCGATGGACGCGCGCCTGATGGCGGTGCCGGGCATCGAGGAGGGCGGGCGTTTGCAGCTGAAAGGGCCAAACATCATGAACGGCTATCTGCGCGTTGAAAATCCTGGCGTGCTGGAAGTGCCGACCGCAGAAAACGCCCAGGGCGAAATGGAAAAAGGCTGGTACGACACGGGCGACATCGTCAGGTTTGACGAGCAGGGCTACTGCATTATCCAGGGCCGGGCAAAACGCTTTGCCAAAATTGCGGGCGAGATGGTGTCGCTGGAGATGGTTGAGCAGCTTGCGCTGGGCGTGTCACCGGACAAAATGCACGCCACAGTGATTAAGAGCGACGCCGCAAAAGGCGAAGCGCTGGTGATGTATACCACCGACAGCGAGCTAAACCGCGAGAAGCTGCTGCGCTATGCCCGTGAACACGGCGTACCGGAGCTGGCCGTTCCGCGTGATATCCGCTTTATGAAACAGCTGCCTGTGCTGGGCAGCGGTAAACCTGACTTTGTGACTCTTAAGGCTCAGCTGGAGAGCGAGAATGCATGATAGCGCGTTAAACGATACCTCCCTGTGGTCGAAGGGGATGAAAGCGGTGACCGCGGCGCAGTTTCTGTCCGCCTTCGGCGACAATGCGTTGCTGTTCGCCACCCTGGCCGTGCTCAAGGCGCAGTTTTACCCTGACTGGAGCCAGCCGGTGCTGCAGATGGTGTTCGTCGGCGCGTATATTCTTTTTGCTCCGTTCGTGGGGCAAATTGCGGACAGCTTTGCCAAAGGGCGCGTGATGATGTTTGCCAACGGCCTGAAGCTGGTGGGAGCGGCAGTCATCTGTTTCGGCCTGAATCCTTTTGTGGGCTATACGCTGGTGGGCGTGGGGGCGGCAGCCTACTCCCCCGCCAAATACGGCATTCTCGGTGAGCTGACAACCGGTGATCGACTGGTGAAGGCTAACGGCATCATGGAGTCTTCCACCATTGCGGCGATCCTGCTGGGATCGATGGCGGGTGGCGTACTTGCCGACTGGCATATCATTGCCGCACTTACTGTCTGCGTGCTGGTGTACGCGGGAGCGGTGGTGGCCAACTTCTACATTCCGAAGCTCGCTCCGGCACGCCCAGGCCAGTCATGGCGTTTCACGCCGATGACACGTAGTTTTTTCTCGGCCTGCCGAAGCTTGTGGCACAACGGTGAGACGCGTTTCTCGCTGGTTGGCACCAGTTTATTCTGGGGAGCTGGGGTGACGCTGCGCTTCCTGCTGGTTCTGTGGGTGCCGGTTGCTTTGGGTATCAGGGACAATGCGACGCCAACCTATCTGAATGCGATGGTAGCCGTAGGCATTGTCGTGGGGGCCGGGGCGGCGGCGAAGCTGGTCACGCTGGATACCGTCGCGCGCTGTATGCCTGCCGGGATCCTTATCGGTGTAGGCGTCCTGTTCTTTGCCATGCAGCATGCGCTGCTGCCAGCTTATGGACTGCTTTTGCTGATTGGCGTGCTCGGTGGTTTCTTTGTGGTGCCTCTCAATGCGCTGCTACAGGATCGCGGTAAGCGTAGCGTAGGGGCGGGCAACGCGATTGCGGTACAGAACCTGGGCGAGAACACCGCGATGCTGCTGATGCTCGGGCTGTATTCGCTGGCGGTAAAAACCGGCGCGTCGATTATCGGCATCGGCATCGGTTTTGGCGTGGTGTTTGCGCTGGCGATTAGCGCGCTGTGGATCTGGCAGATTCGGGGCAGGGCGGCAGTGCGTTAGTCTTAACGCACCGGCGGATGACGCCGCTGGCCGCGTAGCAGCGCAGCGTCATCTGCTTTTACCTCATCTGAATATTAAGGTGCCGGGTAGGTATAAACCCGGTTCACCGCTTCAATCTCTTCAAGCACATCCTCACTCAACTCCAGATGCAGGCTTTCAAGGTTGGTTTTCAGCTGTTCCATCGTTGTCGCCCCCAAAAGGGTACTGGCAACGAATGGCTGGCGGCGAACAAAGGCCAGCGCCATCTGTGCAGGATCCAGATTGTGACGTTTAGCGATATCTACATAAGCGGCAACGGCGAGATTAGTTTGTTCTCCGCTGTAGCGCGTAAAGCGGCTGAACAGGGTATTACGGGCACCGGCTGGTTTGGCACCGTGCAGGTATTTACCCGTTAATGTCCCGAAAGCCAGGCAGGAGTAAGCGAGCAGCTCAACGCCTTCACGCTGGGTGACCTCTGCCAGCCCCACTTCGAAGCTACGGTTCACCAGGCTGTAAGGATTCTGGATAGTCACGATGCGCGGCAGATCATGCTTTTCTGCCAGCTGGAGATAACGCATCACGCCCCATGGCGTTTCGTTCGACACGCCGATATAGCGGATTTTCCCGGCGCGCTGATGTTCTGCCAGCGCCTCCAGCGTTTCCAGCAGGGTCACTGGAACGGCGTTATCGGTCCATGTGTAGCCAAGTTTGCCGAAACAGTTGGTGGCACGCTGCGGCCAGTGAACCTGATACAGATCGAGGTAATCGGTTTGCAGACGCTTCAGGCTGGCATCCAGCGCATCACGAATATTTTTGCGGTCGAGGCTTTGATTCGGGCGGATGCCGGCATCGTTATTACGAGTCGGGCCGCTGACTTTAGAGGCAACGATCAGTTTGTCCCGGTTGCCACTTTGCTTGAGCCAGTTACCCACATAAGTTTCTGTTAAGCCCTGCGTTTCCGGACGTGGCGGGACGGGATACATCTCTGCGACGTCAATCAGGTTAACGCCCTGGCTTACGGCGTAATCGAGTTGGGCGTGGGCATCGGCTTCACTGTTTTGTTCACCAAATGTCATGGTTCCCAGCCCGAGCGTACTGATCTCGAGCGAGCTATGGGGGATACGATGATAGTGCATTGCCGGCTTCCTTATTCTTATGAAAGACCACATCAGGCAGGTGCCCGATAAAAAACGGACTATTAACATGGCAGAGGGGAAGCAAAAGCGAAAGGGGGGAAGGTAATAAAAGTACTCAGGTCAGCAGGGGGGCTGACCTGGGAGATTAGCGTTCAATGATCTGTGAAACGTCGTCGCGGTTGATTTGCATCTCGTTGCCTTCGTTATCACGGTAGCTCACCAGCCCGGTTTCATCATCGACCTTTGGTTTGCCGTCTGTCAGGATCATGCGGCCATCTTTGGTCGCCATCACATAGTCGCTGCTACAGCCGGAAACGGCAAAAGCCAGACCCACAGCGGAAATTACAACTGCCCATTTTTTCATCGTTATTCGCCTCGTCAGGAATGGATTGACATACATAGTTTAGTAATACTCTGATAAAGGCGAGAGGATAAGCAGGAAATTCTTAAAATAAATCAGGGGAAAGCGTGTAAGCCTTCCCCTGAGCGGGTCAGAGAGGATTCTTTTTGTTGCGGATAAGGTTCAGGCTTTCTACCGCAATGGAGAAGAACATAGCGAAGTAGATGTAGCCCTTCGGAACATGAACATCAAAGCTTTCGAGGATCAGCGTGAAGCCCACCAGCAGCAAGAAAGCCAGCGCCAGCATTTTCACCGAAGGGTGTCGGTCGACGAAATCACCAATGGCGCGGGCAGCAAACATCATCACCCCTACGGCAATAATGACCGCGGCCATCATAATAAACAGATGATCGGAAAGGCCGACGGCGGTGATCACTGAATCGAGGCTGAAAATAATATCCAGCAGCATAATCTGCACGATAGCGCCAAAGAAGGAGTGAACGTTGGTTTTCAGACCCTCTTCTTCCCCCTCGATCGATTCGTGAATCTCTTTGCTGGCCTTCCAGATAAGGAACAAGCCCCCTAGCAACAGGATCAGATCCCTTGCAGAGATTTCGTTGCCCATCACGGTGAACAGCGGTGTGGTTAAGCGAATTACCCAGGCAATCGAGGCCAGCAGCGCCAGACGCATAATCATGGCGGCACCCAGGCCAAGGCGGCGGGCTTTCTGCTGTTGCTCTTTAGGAAGCTTTGCCACGACCAGTGAAAGAAAAATAATATTGTCGATACCCAGCACGATTTCAAGAATCGTTAGCGTGCCTAATGCCATCCACGCGTTAGGGTCAGAGATCCATGCAAACATTTGAAAAGTCCTGCCAAAAAGAAAACCTGATTATAAACGTGTGCCGGAACGGCTATGCAAGTTAAATGGTGCTAGATCTGGAAATGGCGTGCGAGGAGCGCAGCAGTGAAGTTCTTTTTTAAGTAAAACCCGCGCGGTAACGTAAGAATACGTGCACCTTCCGCGCCAACGGCTTCTGTTAACGCCTTACTGTTGGCCGCTTTCGGACGCAGCTGCAGTACTTCGCCGTGGCGAGCGGTGATTCGCTCAACCTGACCCAGCACGATCAAATCCATCAGCTCTTCCCAGTCGAGCCTTAGCTGCTGCTCCTCTTCTGGCGACGGCTCCCACAGCAGCGGTGAGCCGACCCGGCGATCCGCCAGGGGAATTTGCCGCTCGCCTTCAACGGGGATCCACAGTACACGCTTAAGCTTATGGCGCACGTGACTGGTTTCCCACACGACACCTGTATTCCCCGTCAGCGGGGCAACACAAACAAAGGTCGTCTCCAGCGGACGACCCAGACGATCGACTGGGATCGTTTTTAGCTCAATGCCAAGCGCCGCGAAATCCTGTTCAGGCTTACTGCCCGCGCTCGCCCCAAGCCACAGCTCAAGCAAAATGCCGATCCAGCCTTTATCGCGTTTGAGATCGGGCGGAACTGATAAACCCGCAATAGCAGCCAGCTCGCCAAGAGAATAACCCGCGAGATTCTGCGCCTGAACCAGCAAGATCTGTTCATTTTCCGGAGGCTGTAACAAGGGTTGTAATGCATACATAACAAAGGACTGCCAGTTGGTTAAAAAACAGGCGTGGTTTACCCACAGTGTGGAAATAGTTTAGCGTGTCGTGGGATAGAATATCAATTTCATGATTTATAATGACTTTTTTGTCATTTACTCGCATATTGATCGCGGCGGGAAAAACTTTTCCAATTCTGGTCACTGACAATGAACAGGATCTTACACCGGGTTATCCACAGAAAAATGGGATAACTGGCAAAAAGGGCCACTACTGGTTCTATTTACAGCCTTGACGGGGGGGCTAAACACATTTTTTCAGCGATTTGTGACTAACTTCTTTGCACAATCTGTGGATAAAAACGACGTTGGTCGATCTTTGGGCAATGAACGATCCTTCTCTGTGATGTTGATCACGCTATGAAAGTTATGAACAACTTTTACTGATGCATCTACATGAATTACAATTGTTTTTATAAATTGTGAGATTGCTCTTATTTTGAGTTATCTAAAGTTGTCCCGAGAGTATCCGACAGTTTTTCACAGTGATATCCACAGAAAAAGTGAATAAAACCGATGGCGATTTGTCTCATCTGTTTATAACTCGGGTTAAATTTGTGAGTTATTCAAATGTTATTCGTCAAGGTTCACTGTTAAGAGTGGTTTACCGCCTGAGGCTTGTATGAAACAATCGCTGCAATCCAGGTTTTATTTGAGGTAGTCCGGTGATCGATGATGATGGCTACCGCCCGAATGTTGGTATTGTAATTTGTAATCGGCAAGGGCAGGTGATGTGGGCCAGGCGTTTCGGCCAGCACTCCTGGCAGTTTCCGCAGGGTGGCATCAATCCTGGCGAATCTCCTGAGCAAGCGATGTATCGCGAGCTCTTTGAGGAAGTGGGGCTGCAGCGCAAAGATGTGCGCATTCTCGCCTCGACCCGCAACTGGTTACGTTACAAGTTACCGAAACGTTTGGTGCGTTGGGACACAAAGCCGGTTTGTATCGGCCAGAAACAAAAATGGTTTCTTTTGCAGTTGATAAGCTCCGATAACGACATCAATATGCAAACCAGCAGCACCCCGGAGTTCGACGGCTGGCGTTGGGTGAGTTATTGGTATCCCGTGCGTCAGGTTGTCTCCTTTAAGCGCGATGTTTATCGTCGGGTGATGAAAGAGTTTGCCAGTGTCGTTATGCCGCTGCAGGAAGTTACGCCACCACGCAATAACGCGCCTGCATGGCGACGTAAAAGAGGTTAAGTCACGCAGAAAATGCTCACCCGTTTGCGAGAAATAGTCGAAAAGGTTGCCAGCGCCCCGCGCCTCAATGAGGCGCTGGACATTCTGGTTACCGATATCTGCCTTGCGATGGATACCGAGGTGTGCTCGGTTTATCTCGCCGATCATGACCGCCGCTGCTTCTATCTGATGGCAACGAAGGGATTGAAAAAGCCTCGGGGGCGCACTGTCACCCTCGCATTTGATGAAGGCATCGTCGGTCTGGTTGGGCGCCTTGCTGAACCTATCAACCTTGCGGATGCCCAGAAACACCCGAGCTTCAAATATGTGCCCGCGGTGAAAGAAGAGCGCTTTCGAGCCTTCCTGGGTGTGCCGATTATTCAACGCCGTCAGCTGCTCGGCGTGCTTGTGGTACAGCAGCGTGAACACCGTCAGTATGATGAAAGCGAGGAGTCCTTCCTCGTTACGTTAGCCACACAGATGGCCGCGATTCTCTCCCAGTCACAGCTTGCCGCACTCTTTGGTCAATACCGCCAGACGCGAATTCGTGCGTTACCTGCGTCGCCTGGCGTAGCAATCGCCGAAGGCTGGATGGATTCCACGCTGCCGTTAATGGAGCAGGTATCCGAAGCATCTACCCTCGACACCGTGCTGGAGCGCGAGCGTTTGACCGCCGCGCTTGAAGAGGCGTCGAACGAATTCCGCCGCTACAGCAAGCGTTTTGCCGCTGGCGCGCAGAAAGAAACCGCCGCAATTTTTGACCTTTACTCCCACCTTTTGACGGATGCGAGACTGCGCCGTGAGCTATATGGCGAGGTCGATAAAGGCTTCGTTGCAGAGTGGGCAGTAAAAAAAGTCGTCGAGAAGTTCGCCGAGCAGTTTGCGAGCCTGAGCGACAGCTACCTCAAAGAGCGTGCTGGCGACTTGCGCACTTTGGGTCAGCGCTTGTTGTTCCACCTCGACGATACGATTCAGGGGCCAAACACCTGGCCGGAACGTTTTGTTCTGGTGGCAGATGAACTCTCTGCCACTACGCTTGCTGAGCTGCCACAAAACCGCCTGGTTGGCGTTGTGGTGCGCGATGGCGCTGCAAACTCCCACGCTGCCATTATGGTACGCGCACTGGGTATTCCCACCGTCATGGGGGCGGATATCCAGCCCTCGGTGCTGCATCGCCGCACGCTGGTGGTGGATGGCTATCGCGGCGAAATACTGGTCGATCCTGAACCGATCCTGCTTCAGGAGTACCAGCGGCTTATCAGCGAAGAAAATGAGCTGAGCCGCATTGCAGAAGATGATGTCGATCTCCCTGCTGCGCTGAAAAGCGGCGAGCGGGTGCAGGTCATGCTCAACGCTGGTCTTAGCCCTGAACACGAAGAGAAGCTCGGCAGCCGCATTGACGGTATCGGGCTCTATCGCACTGAAATCCCTTTCATGCTGCAAAGCGGCTTCCCTTCGGAAGAGGAGCAGGTCGCTCAGTATCAGGGCATGCTGCAGATGTTCAACGAAAAGCCCGTCACGCTGCGTACGCTGGACGTGGGGGCGGACAAACAGCTGCCGTACATGCCAATCAGCGAAGAGAACCCGTGTCTGGGCTGGCGCGGTATTCGCATTACGCTCGACCAGCCGGAGATCTTCCTGGTGCAGGTTCGCGCCATGCTGCGCGCTAACGCCGCGACCGGTAACTTAAGCATTCTGCTGCCGATGATCACAAGCCTCGATGAGGTCGATGAAGCAAGACGCCTGATCGACCGTGCCGGGCGCGAGGTGGAAGAGGTGCTGGGCTATCCGCTGCCAAAACCTCGTATCGGCGTGATGGTCGAAGTCCCGTCCATGGTCTTTATGCTCGGCCAGCTTGCCAGCCGGGTCGATTTTATCTCCGTCGGCACCAATGACCTGACGCAGTATCTCCTCGCCGTCGACCGCAACAACACCCGTGTCGCCAGCCTGTACGACAGTCTGCACCCAGCTATGTTAAGAGCGCTGCGGATGATCGCCAGCGAAGCAGAAAGATACGGTATCGATCTGTGCCTGTGCGGGGAAATGGCCGGTGATCCTATGTGCGTGGTGCTGCTGGTGGGCATGGGGTATCGGCATCTCTCCATGAACGGACGCTCGGTTGCGCGTGTTAAATACCTTCTTCGCCATATCAGTCTTGAAGAAGCGCAAATGCTGGCGGAGCGCAGCCTTGAAGCGCAGCTGGCAACGGAAGTTCGCCACCAGGTCGCCTCGTTTATGGAGCGGCGCGGCATGGGCGGTTTAATTCGCGGCGGGCGCTAGAGCGCCTGCAGCACCGTTTTCCCTGCGGCATTACATATCTTTTACAACTTCGCGAACTTAATCAGACCTCCCTTTGTGCTATGATTCGCGGCTTTCGGAGCGCGCCCGCCCGGGTGCGTATTTGCAACCTGCCGTGTTTTTCGGTGGGGTAACAAAGGCTTGTGGTGACAGATGAATAGTGGCTATCTGCATTTCCCTGAATTTGACCCGGTGATTTTCTCCGTCGGGCCGGTTTCCCTGCACTGGTACGGGATGATGTACCTGGTTGGGTTCGTGTTTGCCATGTGGCTTGCCGGACGCCGCGCCAATAAACCAGGCAGCGGCTGGACCAAAAACGAAGTTGAAAACCTGCTCTACGCGGGCTTCCTGGGCGTGTTCCTCGGTGGCCGTCTGGGCTATGTCTTCTTCTACAACCTGCCACTCTTTATGGCCGACCCGCTTTATCTGTTTAAAGTCTGGGATGGCGGCATGTCGTTCCACGGCGGTCTGGTTGGGGTGATTTGCGTGATGATCTGGTTTGCGCGCCGCACCAAGCGCAGCTTCTTCCAGGTCTCTGATTTTATTGCGCCACTGATTCCATTTGGTCTGGGCGCAGGGCGCCTCGGCAACTTTATCAACGGCGAACTGTGGGGCCGTGTCGATCCGAACTTCCGCTGGGCAATGCTTTTCCCTGGTTCTCGCAGCGAAGATATCGGCCTGCTGGCTACGCACCCGGAATGGCAGTCGCTGTTCAATACCTACGGTGTCCTGCCGCGCCATCCTTCCCAGCTGTATGAACTGGCGCTGGAAGGTATCGTTCTGTTTATCATCCTGAATCTGTACATCCGTAAGCCACGGCCAATGGGCGCGGTTTCTGGTCTGTTCCTCATCGGCTACGGCGCGTTCCGTATCATCGTTGAGTTCTTCCGCCAGCCGGATGCCCAGTTTACCGGGGAGTGGGTACAGTACATCAGCATGGGGCAGATCCTCTCGATTCCGATGATCGTGGCCGGTCTCATCATGATGGTCTGGGCCTACCGCCGTCGCCCACAGCAACAGCTTTCGTGAGGAAAAATGCAACAGTATCTTGATTTGATGAAAAAAGTGCTTGAAGAAGGCACGCCAAAAAATGACCGTACCGGCACCGGCACGCTGTCTATTTTCGGGCATCAGATGCGTTTTAACTTGCAGGAAGGTTTCCCGCTGGTCACCACCAAACGTTGTCATTTACGCTCCATCATCCATGAGTTGCTGTGGTTCTTAAAAGGCGATACTAACGTTGCTTACCTGCATGAAAATAACGTCTCCATCTGGGACGAATGGGCAGATGAGAACGGCGATCTGGGGCCGGTATATGGCAAGCAGTGGCGCGCCTGGGCAACGCCTGATGGCCGCCACGTTGACCAGCTCACTACGGTAATGAACCAGCTGAAAAACGATCCTGACTCACGTCGCATCATCGTCTCAGCCTGGAACGTTGGTGAACTGGATAAAATGGCGCTTGCACCCTGCCATGCCTTCTTCCAGTTCTATGTGGCAGACGGCAAGCTCTCCTGCCAGCTTTACCAGCGCTCCTGCGACATCTTCCTGGGCCTGCCGTTTAACATTGCCAGCTACGCGCTTCTGGTGCATATAATGGCGCAGCAGTGCGATCTGGAAGTGGGTGATTTCGTCTGGACGGGGGGAGATACCCACCTGTACAGCAACCACCTTGAACAGACCAGGTTGCAGCTGACGCGCGAGCCGCGTGCGCTGCCGAAGCTGGTGATCAAACGTAAGCCTGAGTCCCTGTTTGACTACCGTTTTGAAGACTTCGACATCGAAGGCTACGATCCGCACCCGGCGATTAAAGCCCCTGTCGCAATCTGACAGAAAACAGACTGACATAACCGGCGCCATCGTGCGCCGGTTTTTTTTGCTCTCAAATCAGCCTTTCGAGGCTCCTTCCAGAACTTCTGCAATCCTTTGCAAAAACGCATATTTCCTTCGGCACGTCTCGATGAAATCTCTCCTGACGCTGGCGACCTGTTGGGGAGCCGAGCAGACTGCGGGCATGAACAGAAAACAAGGTGGTTTTAGCCTGATTGAGGTGCTGCTCGTCATGGTTATTGTTGTCGCACTGAGCGCCAGTGGGCTGTATGGCTGGCAGCAATGGCAGCAGCAGCAGCGGCTATGGATAACCGTGCAGCAGGTCCGAAGCCTGCTCGAACGGCTGCGCAGTGATGCCAACTGGCACAACCAGGATCGTCTGCTTTCTTTAAGCACAACGGCTACCGGCTGGTGTTTGTCAGGCTTGTCGGGGCTGCAAACGGGCTGCGAAAACCCTGGGCAATGGCAGCTTGCGCAGCCCTTTGCGGATATCGACATCGTGGAAATGACGGCCGGGCTGGGCTTCTACGGGCTGCGGAATACGGCCTGGCCTGGACATCTCACGCTGCGAAGCCCGGCCGGGGAGTGGCAGGTCATCGTCTCAGCATGGGGGCGTATCCGTGCGTGTAAAACAGAAGGGGCCACGAGATGTCTCTGAAGCAAAAGGGATTCACGCTGCTTGAAACGTTGATTGCTCTGGCGTTAAGCAGCGCCGTATTGCTTGGCGCGGGAAAATTGTTTCCTGCATTACAGCGTGGTGTTCTGATGCAGTATCAAAAGGAAATGTTGCAGGAGTCACTCTGGCAGCTCGCTTTCAGCCTCGGGAAGAATCTGCGCCGCGCGGGATACTGTAATGGCCAGTGCGCAGGGAACGGATTAACGCTTGGCAACGAGGGGAAGTGCGTCATCATTCGTTGGGATTTCAACAGCAATGGCGTTTGGGAGCCCGCGGGACACGCAGAGGCAGAAATGACAGGGTTCAGGCTCAGGGAAGGTAGCCTTGAGACATTAAAAGGGGCTGTTCATTGTGACGGTGGTAACTGGCAGCGGATCTCCGATCCGAACTCTATGGCGATAAAGTACTTTGTGGTTCGCCGTTTAGCACGCCAGGGTCTGCCGCCATTGCTGGAAATTGAAATCAGCGCACTGCCGAAAAGAGGTAGCCAAATGATCACCCTCAGGCACAGCGTGGTGGGGTATAACCTGTGAAAATGCAGAGGGAGCAGGGCAGCAGTTCGCTGGCATTTGTGCTGCTGATTTTTTCATTGGGCATGCTGATGCTCAGTGGGCTGCAACAGCAACTGGATCGACAGCGATTTGCTGTGGCGAGGGAAATCGGTTTTCTCAAAGAGTATGCCGCCGCCGTGTCAGCGCTTGCCTGGGGCAGCAAACAACACTGGCAGAAAGCAAATCAGTGGCAGTGTAAAAGGGAGGCTGCACAGTGGCGTGCCTGTGTGCTGATGACGACAAAGGACAAGGTGGTTATGGCTGCACAAGGCGTTTCACAGCAAAAGTCAGCTCCGGTTACGCTATGGCGTTGGGGAAAGGTAGCCAATACCCAATGGATATCATCCTCTCATGGATGGGCAGATTTTTGTCCCCTGACGGAGGCCAGCCAATGTCAGCTACCCGAGTAAGGCGCTATGAAAATGGGTTCAGCCTGCCGGAAGTACTCTGCGCACTGGCTCTTTTTGCGGTGATAATGACCGTCTTGCTGAGCTATAACCGAGTGCTGTTGCAGGGTTTTCAGTCTCAATGGCAAATGCATCAGCTTTGGCGGCTGGCCGTGGAGCTTAGTGAGCCTGGTGCTCCTGAGCCGCCAGCAGAGTGGAAAGTTATCCGACAGCAGACAACGGCAGCGGGATGTGTCAGCATCGCTGTTAACATCACCAGCCCGTCGGGCCGTAGCGGGCAGCTGTCCCAGCTACATTGCCCCTAGTAAAAAGCCAGGAGTAGCGATTTTATGTTGCGTGTTTACCATTCCAACCGCCTTGATGTGCTGGAAACGCTTATGGAATACATCGTGGAGGGGCAACCCTTACCCGATCCGTTTCAGCCTGAAGTGGTTCTGGTACAAAGCACTGGCATGGCGCAATGGCTACAAATGACGCTGGCGCAAAAGTTTGGTATTGCCGCCAACATAGCGTTTCCCCTGCCGGCGAGCTTCATCTGGGACATGTTTGTGCGCGTGCTGCCCGCTATTCCTGAAGAAAGCGCGTTCAACAAACAGAGTATGAGCTGGAAGCTGATGAAGCTCATACCCGACATGCTTGGCCGACCAGAATTTGCCCTGCTACAGCACTACCTGGACGAAGACGAGAACGGAAGGAAGCTATTTCAGCTGGCATCGCGCATTGCCGATCTCTACGACCAGTATCTGGTTTATCGCCCGGGCTGGCTTAGCAAATGGGAGCGGGGTGAGCTGGTAGATAACGCCGGAGAAGCTCAACTGTGGCAGGCACCGCTGTGGGCGGCGTTAGTCGCGCATACCCGTGAACTGGAGCAGCCAGAGTGGCACCGTGCGAATCTCTACCAACGGTTTATCAGTCAGCTTGAAAGCAGTGATGAATGTCCGCCAGGTTTGCCGCCACGCGTCTTTATCTGCGGCATTTCAGCGTTGCCTCCTATCTATCTTCAGGCGCTCCAGGCTTTAGGTAAGCACATTGAGGTTCATCTCCTGTTTACCAATCCCTGCCGCTACTATTGGGGCGATATTAAAGATCCGTCGTATCTTGCACGGTTGATCGGTCGCCGTCGCCGTAGCCACTATCAGGCTGGTGATTCTCTCCCCTTGTTCAAAGATAACCAGTCTGCTTCCTCGCTCTTCAATGACGAGGGGGAACAGGATGTTGGAAACCCAATGCTGGCCTCCTGGGGCAAGCTGGGACGGGATTACACCTTCCTGCTGGCAGAGCTGGAACAGTTTGAAGAGATCGACGTTTTCGTCGATATCGAACCGGATAATCTGCTGCACAGCCTGCAATACGATCTTCTGGAGCTGCAAAACAACGCCGTAACGGGACTGACAGAAGAGGACTACCTGCAAAGTCACAGCAAGCGAACGTTGGATCCCGACGATCGTTCTATGACCTTCCACGAGTGCCACAGTCCACAGCGTGAGGTTGAGGTGTTGCACGATCGGCTGCTGGCGATGCTGGATGCCGATCCTGACCTGACGCCTCGCGATATCATCGTGATGGTAGCGGACATCGACAGCTACAGCCCGTTTATTCAGGCCGTTTTCGGTAACGCAGCCCTGGACCGCTGGTTGCCTTTTGCGATTTCTGACCGGCGTGCAAGTCAGGCCCATCCGGCACTACAGGCCTTTGTTGACCTGCTTTCTTTGCCCGACAGTCGCTTTACGGCTGAGGACGTTCTGGCTTTGCTTGAAGTGCCCGCTCTGGCTGCGCGCTTTGCTATTAACGAAGAAGGGCTTCGCTATCTGCGGCAGTGGGTGAATGAATCCGGCGTGCGCTGGGGCATTGATGATGACAATGTTCGTGAATTTGATCTTCCTGCCACCGGGCAGCATACCTGGCGCTTTGGTTTAACCAGAATGCTGCTGGGCTACGCCATGGACAGCAAGGCGGGGGAGTGGCAGTCGGTTCTTCCTTACGACGAATCCAGCGGCCTGATAGCCGAGCTTGTTGGGCAGCTGGCTGAATTGTTGATGCAGCTGAATCGCTGGCGTCAGGCTCTTTCATCCCCAAGAACGCTGGGGGAGTGGGTTCCCGTCTGTCGTGAAATGCTCGACTGCTTCTTCCTGCCGGATAGGGACACCGAAGCGGCGCTGGCGCTGATTGAAAAGCAGTGGCAGGAAATTATCAAACATGGCCTCGATGCCCATTACCAGCAGGCAGTACCGCTGACGCTATTACACAATGAGCTGGCCCAGCGGCTTGACCAGGAACGTATCAGCCAGCGCTTCCTTGCAGGGCCGGTTAACTTTTGTACCCTGATGCCAATGCGCTCAATTCCTTTTAAAGTGGTCTGTCTGCTGGGCATGAACGACGGGGTTTACCCCAGAACGCTCGCTCCGCTCGGCTTTGATCTCGTGAGCCAGAAGCCGCAGCGTGGTGACCGCAGCCGCCGTGACGATGACCGTTATCTGTTCCTGGAGGCGTTGAACTCGGCTCAGCAGTGCCTGTATATCAGCTACATCGGACGCTCTATCCAGGACAACAGCCGACGATATCCGTCCGTGCTGGTCGAAGAGCTTCTTGACTACGTAGCCCAAAGCCACTGCCTCCCGGACGATCGCGAACGTACCTGCGATGAAAGCGGGGATGCGGTGAAAGCCCATCTGATTTATCAACACAGCCGTACGCCTTTTGACGCTAACAATTTTCTGCCGACGAGCCTTGAGCAAAGCTATGCCAGCGAATGGTTGCCAGCCGCGGGAGAGCTGGGCGAAGCCCATGCGCCTTTTATCCAGGCCCTGCCGAAAAAAGCGGAGGAAGAGATAACGCTGGAACAGCTTCAGCGCTTCTGGCGCCATCCGGCCAGAGCCTTCTTTCAGATGCGTCTGGGGATTAATTTCTGGCTTGAAGAGAGCGAACTGCCGGATGCCGAACCTTTCACGCTCGACAGTCTTGAACGTTTCCAGATGAATCAACAGCTGCTCAATACCTTAGTTGAGAAGCAGGATCCGCAGCTCCTTTTCCGTCGCTATCGTGCCGCAGGCGCGCTTCCCTATGGCGCATTTGGTGAAATTGTCTGGGAGACTCAGTTAACGGAAATGGAGGAGTTGGCCCTAAAAGTGAGCGCTGAGCGACAAAATAGTTCAAGTATTGAGGTTGATTTACCGCTTGCGGGAACAAGACTGGTAGGGTGGTTGTCGGATGTACAGTCCGATGGGCTGTTGCGTTGGCGTCCTTCTGTGCTGAATGTGGCGCATGGTATGCAGCTCTGGGTGGAACACGTCGTCTGGTCCGCTATGGGTGGGCAGGGAAGCAGCAGGCTTTATGGCCGGAAATCGTCGGAGTGGGTTTTCCCGGCGCTGGAGCAAGAGCAGGCCCGGGGCTATTTACTGCAACTTATTGAAGGTTATCTGGAAGGTTTAAGCCAACCGCTTCTGTTACTCCCAAATAGTGGGGGGGCATGGATAAAAGCCTGTTATGACCCGTCAAATGATGCCATTTTATGGGATGAGCAAACGCAGCAGAAAGCCAGAACTAAGCTGCTGGTGGCCTGGGAAGGCAACCAGATGGTTGAAGGTGAAGGTGCCGATGTCTGGCTTCAGCGTTTGTACCGCACGCTGGATAACGACTACTACGATGCGATTATTCGCGAAGCTGAACGTTATCTTCTGCCGCTGTTCCGCTTTAATAAGCCATAAATAATTGTATAAAAATTGCACAGCCCAGCAAGTTCATCTATGATGCGCAGCTTGCTCAGGATTGGCGAAATAAGCAACAACTATGATAGCGACGTACTTAAAAGTTGTTAATGATGAGTGAGTTAGGAAGTTTCGTGATTAAGAGGTTCGTGAATGCCTAAATGCAGCACCTGGTTTACACCGCTTTTCTTGTTCGTTGCTCTTTGGGCACCATTAAGTCAGGCAGACACGGGGTGGCACCCTATTCAGGAAACCATTCGCAAAAGCGATAAAGATAATCGCCAGTATCAGGCTATCCGTCTTGATAACGATATGACCGTTCTGCTGGTCTCAGACCCGCAGGCGGTGAAGTCCTTGTCTGCGCTGGTCGTCCCGGTCGGATCGCTCGAAGATCCCGATGCCCATCTTGGGCTGGCTCACTATCTCGAGCACATGTCGCTGATGGGGTCTAAGAAATACCCGCAACCTGACAGCCTGTCTGAATTCCTTAAAAAGCACGGTGGCAGCCATAACGCCAGCACCGCGACTTACCGCACCGCCTATTATATGGAAGTCGAAAACGATGCTCTTATGGGCGCCGTTGATCGGCTTGCCGATGCTATCGCCGAACCTAATCTTGCCCCGGAATATGCGGACCGCGAACGAAAGGCGGTCAACGCAGAGCTGACGCTGGCGCGCTCCCGCGACGGTATGCGCATGGCCCAGGTCAGTGCAGAAACGTTGAATCCGGCGCACCCGGGTTCTCGTTTTTCCGGTGGGAACCTGGAAACGCTGCGCGATAAACCAGGCAGCAAGCTGCTGGACTCGCTGATCGCCTTCCGTGACAGGTACTATTCGGCCAACCTGATGAAAGCCGTTATCTATAGCAACAAGCCAATACCTGAGCTTGCGAAGATTGCTGTGGAGACATACGGACGCGTGCCGAACAAAAATATTGAAAAGCCGGTGATTACTACGCCTGTCGTGACTGATGCGCAAAAGGGCATCATCATTCATTACGTTCCGGCGCTGCCTCGTAAAGTCCTGCGCGTTGAATTCCGTATCGATAACAACAGCGATAAATTCCGCAGTAAAACCGATGAGTTGATTGGTTACCTGATTGGCAATCGTAGCGACAACACGTTATCCGACTGGCTTCAGAAACAGGGGCTGGCAGACAGCATTCGTGCCGATTCCGATCCGCTGGTTAACGGTAACAGCGGTGTTTTCGCCATATCCGTTTCCCTGACCGATAAAGGCCTCGCCCATCGCGATGAAGTGGTTGCTGCCGTCTTTAGCTATCTGAACACCCTGCGTCAAAATGGCGTTAATAAGCGTTACTTTGATGAGCTTGCCCACGTGCTGGATCTGGACTTCCGCTACCCGTCCATCACCCGTGATATGGACTACGTAGAGTGGCTGGCTGATACCATGCTGCGCGTGCCTGTCGAGCACACCCTGGATGCGGTCAACATTGCCGATCGGTACGATCCGGCGGCCATTAAAGCCCGCCTGGATATGATGACGCCGCAAAATGCCCGGGTCTGGTATATCAGCCCGAAAGAGCCGCATAACAAGACGGCCTATTTTGTTGAAGCCCCTTATCAGGTCGACAAAATCAGCAAGCAGACCTTCGCTGGCTGGCAGCAGAAAGCGGACGCCATTCATTTGACGCTGCCGGAACTGAATCCGTACATTCCTGATGACTTTACGTTGATCAAACAGGATAAAAGCTACGCGCATCCTGAACTGTTGGTCAAAGAGGCCGGTCTGCGCGTACTCTACATGCCAAGCAAGTACTTCGCTAACGAACCTAAAGCAGACGTGACTATGGTGCTGCGCAACCCGCAGGCGATGGACAGCGCGAAGAACCAGGTGCTCTTTGCCATTAACGACTATCTGGCTGGTATTGCTCTGGATGAGCTAAGCAACCAGGCGGCGATAGGCGGTATCAGTTTCTCAACTAACGCTAACAATGGCTTGATGGTGAACGCTAACGGCTATACCCAGCGTCTGCCGCAGCTGTTCGAAGCGCTGCTTAAAGGCTATTTCTCCTATACGCCTACTCAGGAGCAGCTCGATCAGGCGAAATCCTGGTACGCGCAGATGATGGATTCGGCGGAGAAAGGCAAAGCATATGACCAGGCTATCATGCCGATTCAGATGGTCTCTCAGGTACCTTATTTCCAGCGAGACGAGCGCCGGGCCCTGCTGCCTTCGCTGACGCTGCAGGATGTGATCAATTACCGTGACACATTGAAAACCAATGCCAAACCTGAGTTTATGGTGCTGGGCAATATGGCCCCGCAGCAGGCGAAAGATTTGGCACATCAGGTGCAGAGCCAGCTCGGCACCAAAGGCAATGAATGGTGCCGCAATAAAGACGTGCTGGTGGACAAACAGACGCTGGCGATGTTCGAAAAAGCAGGCAGCAGCACCGATTCTGCTCTGGCTGCGGTCTATGTGCCGAAAGGCTATGACGAATTAGTCAGCACAGCGTACAGCACCATGCTTGGGCAAATCGTGCAGCCATGGTTCTATAACCAGCTGCGCACGCAAGAACAGCTTGGCTATGCCGTCTTTGCCTTCCCGATGTCCGTTGGCCGCCAGTGGGGTATCGGCTTCCTGCTGCAAAGCAGCGATAAACAACCGGCCCAACTTTACGATCGGTTCAAAGCATTTTACCCAACCGCGGAACAAAAGCTGCGCACGATGAGTGCGGAAGACTTCGCCCAGATCCAGCAGGGTGTGATTGGCGAAATCATGCAGGCGCCACAAACGCTGTCGCAGGAAGCCTCGCAGCTGAGCAAAGATTTCGACAGAGGAAACCTGGCGTTTGATTCGCGTGCTAAAGTAGTCGCCGAAATCAAGAAGTTGACGCCTCAGAAGCTGGCCGATTTCTTCCATCAGGCAGTCATCGATCCTCAGGGTGCAGCGCTGCTTTCGCAGGTTTCTGGTAGCCAGAGTGGTAAGGCTGGCTATGCGGCACCAAAAGGATGGAAGACCTGGGAGGGCGTCAGCAATCTTCAGCAAACTCTGCCGCTAGTTGACGATAAATAAAGTGAGAAATAATGACCGGAACCGCACAGTCCCTTGATCCTCTTAGCTTGCCTCTGACGGGCGAGCGACTGATTGAAGCTTCTGCCGGAACCGGAAAAACATTCACCATTGCCGCACTCTATCTGCGGCTGCTGCTCGGACTCGGAGGGGAGGCTGCTTTCCCCCGCCCACTCGGGGTTGAAGAGCTGCTGGTGGTGACCTTTACCGAAGCGGCCACGGAAGAGTTACGTGGCCGTATTCGCGCCAATATTCATGAGCTGTGTATCGCCTGCGTACGCAACCGAACCGATAATCCCCTGTTCAAACGTCTGTTAGAACAAATTCCTGACCTTCAGCAAGCCGCGCAGCTCCTGCGTCTTGCTGAACAGCAGATGGACGAAGCCGCTATCTTTACCATCCACGGCTTCTGCCAGCGGATGCTTAGCCTGAACGCTTTTGAATCCGGCATGCTGTTTGAACAGCGGCTCATCGAAGATGAATCCTTGCTTCGCCGCCATGCCTGTGCGGATTTCTGGCGTCGCCATTGCTATCCGCTCCCGAAGCCAGTAGCACAGGCGATGAGCGAGCAATGGGCTGGGCCGGAAGAGCTGCTGCGGGACATCAACAGCTGGTTGCAGGGCGAGCAGCCCTCCTTGAAGCAGGCACCGCCAGCGGATGAAACGCTGATTGCCCGCCACGAGAAGATCGTGGCCGCGATTGATAGTGTGAAAACGAACTGGCAGGCGGCGGCAGAAGACATCGCGGCAGTCATTGAGCAATCGGGAGTAGACCGCCGCAGCTACAGCAGTAAAAACCTGCCCAACTGGCTAAATCTTGTTGCCGCGTGGGCGCAAACGCCCACGACCGGATACCAGCTGCCGGATGCGCTAGGGCGCTTTTCACAGGGTGTTCTGGAAGAGAAAACCAAAAAAGGTGAAGTGCCGCGCCATCCTGTATTCAGCGAAATCGCCGCTCTGCTGGCAGAACCTTTGACGCTGCGCGACCTGGTTATAGCCCGTGCGATGGCTGAAATCCGCTTCATTGTGCAGCAGGAAAAGCGCCGACGTGGTGAATTAGGCTTTGACGATATGCTCAGCCGTCTCGATGAGGCGTTGCACCAGCCCGGCGGCGATGCCCTTGCTGAGGCTATTCGCACGCGCTTCCCGGCGGCGATGATCGATGAATTTCAGGATACCGACCCGCAGCAGTACCGGATCTTCCGCCGCCTGTACATCAACCAGCCCGGGACCGCGCTGTTATTGATCGGCGACCCCAAGCAGGCTATCTATGCCTTTCGCGGGGCGGACATCTTTACCTATATGAAAGCGCGGCATGAAGTGAGCGACCACTATACGCTGGATACCAACTGGCGCTCGTCTCCGGCAATGATTACCGCCGTTAACAGGCTGTTTGAACAGCTTGATAATCCCTTCCTGTTTCGTCAGATACCTTTCCTGTCGGTGAAATCAGCCCCTAAAAATAACGGCCTGCGTTTTACGGTTAAAGGGCAGACCCAGGCGGCAATGTCGCTCTGGCTCCAGGCGGGTGAAGGTTGTGGGGTAAGTGACCACCAACAAACCATGGCGATGCAGTGCGCTCAGCAAATTCGCGACTGGCTCGCCGCAGGACAGCGGGGCGATGCTTTGCTCTGGCAAGGGGAGGTATCCCGGCCGGTGCAGGCATCTGACATCACTATTCTGGTGCGTAGCCGCGGTGAAGCTTCGGTAGTGCGTGACGCTTTGGGTGGTCTGAATATTCCTTCCGTTTATCTCTCCAATCGTGATTCTGTTTTTGCCACGCCAGAGGCGCGCGAGCTGTTGTGGATACTACAGGCGGTGCTGGCTCCTGAAATAGAGTCAGCTTTGCGCAGCGCGGTAGCGACAAGCGTGCTGGGGCTGGATGCAAGGCGTATTGAAGCGCTAAATGGCGACGAAGTAGCCTGGGACAGCCTGGTAGAGGAGTTTTCGGGGTATCGGCAAACCTGGCTGCGTCGGGGAGTGATGCCGATGCTGCGCGCTTTGATGTCGGCGCGACAAATAGCAGAGAACCTGCTGGCTACGCCGGGCGGCGAGAGACGATTGACCGATATCTTGCATATCAGTGAGCTGTTGCAGGAAGCGGCAGCCAAAACCGACAGCGAACATGCTTTAGTTCGCTGGCTTGCTCAGCAGGTTGCTGAACCGGACAACAATGCGGCGAGCCAACAGCTGCGGCTGGAAAGCGACAAGCACCTCGTGCAGGTTGTGACCATTCACAAATCAAAAGGGCTGGAATACCCCCTGGTCTGGCTGCCGTTTATCGCCAACTTCCGCCCCCAGAGCAACGGCCTGTATCATGACCGCACGACCTTTACCTCGCTGCTCGATTTAAGCAATGACGAAGAGAGCCTCAGCCTGGCCGAGGAAGAGCGCCTGGCCGAGGATTTGCGCCTGCTGTACGTGGCGCTGACGCGCTCCGTCTGGCACTGTAGCCTTGGCGTTGCGCCGCTGTTTCGGGGAACACGTGCGAAAAAAGGCGCGAGCGATCTGCACATGGGGGCGCTGGGCTACCTGCTGCAAAAAGGGGAAGCGCAGGATGCCGCGGGATTGCAGGCATCTCTGGAAAAGCTTGCCTGCGAGGCCATTAGTGTGAATTCGTTATTGCCGGTAGATGCACAGCCCTGGCAGCCAGCGACGCCCGAACAACCAGAACTGAGCGCGCGCACCATGCACAGGCGAGTTTCTGATTCATGGCGGGTAACCAGCTATTCAGGATTGCAGCAGCACGGACAGAGCCAGGCGCTGGATCTCGTCCCCCGTCTTGATGTCGATGGTGCGGGTGTTGAACAAGAAGAAAGTGAGCCATCACTTACCCCGCACGCATTCCCGCGGGGTGCGGCCCCCGGTACATTTCTGCACAGCCTGTTTGAGGGCATCGATTTTACCCAACCGCTGGATGATGAGTGGATAGCTCAGCAGCTAACGTTGCAGGGGTTCGGCGAGCAATGGCAGCCGGTTCTCAGTGAATGGTTAGCGCAGGTATTAGAAGCACCGCTTAATGATACCGGCGTGTCGCTTAATAAGCTTGCGGCCAATGAAAAGCAGGTTGAGCTTGAGTTTTATCTGCCCATTGAAACGGATCTCCAGGCGGAGCAGTTGGATAAACTGATTCGCCATTATGATCCTCTCTCGGCAGGCTGTCCTTCGCTCAATTTCCGTCAGGTTCGCGGCATGCTTAAAGGCTTTATCGATTTGGTGTTCCGCTGGCAGGGTCGCTATTACCTGCTGGATTACAAATCTAACTGGCTGGGGGAAGACAGCCGGGCCTACACGCAGGAGGCAATGGCCGGAGCGATGCAGTCCCATCGTTATGACCTGCAATATCAACTTTATACGCTGGCGCTACACCGTTATCTGCGGCACCGCATTCGTGGCTATGACTATGAGCAGCATTTCGGCGGGGTGATTTATCTGTTCCTGCGTGGCGTAGAGGGCAACGGTTCCTCCCAGGGCATCTTCTCAACCCGCCCTGACGCGGAGCTAATGTCCAAAATGGATGCTTTGTTTGCTGGTAGCAAGGAAGAGGTAACACCATGAAAATGTCAGCGCTGCTGCAACAGGCCGTAGGCCAGAAGCTATTCCGTGCGCTGGATGCTCAGTTTGCGATGATGCTTGCCAGCGACGAGCAGCCGGGTGTCATGCTGGCCGCAGCGCTGGTCAGCCACGATGCAGGTGAAGGGCATGTCTGTCTGCCCCTCAGCCGCCTGAGACCGAAATATTGTTTCGCAGGGCGGCAGCCGGAGCTGGCGGAGCAGCTGTTTGCTGTCGCGGGTACGGCAGACTGGGTGTCGACGCTGCTGGCTTCACCCGCTGTCAGTGATAATGACGAGCCCACACCGCTGAAACTCATTGGTGACAGACTCTATCTTAACCGCATGTGGGGCAACGAGCAGTCGGTCGCACGGTTCTTTGGCGCGCAGAATTGTGCAATGCCCATTGATGAACAGCGGCTGGCGGACGTGCTCAACCAGCTCTTTGACGCTGCGGCAGATACAGACTGGCAAAAAGTTGCGGCGGCGGTTGCGCTGACCAGAAGGATTTCGGTGATTTCCGGCGGGCCGGGGACGGGGAAGACGACCACGGTTGCAAAACTGCTTGCCGCTCTGGTTCAGCTTTCAGCCGAAACTCCATTACGTATTCAGCTGGCGGCACCCACCGGCAAAGCGGCCGCACGTTTAACGGAGTCGCTGGGTTCGGCACTGCGCCGCCTGCCGCTTACCGACAAACAAAAAGCGGCGTTGCCGGATGATGCCTGCACGCTGCACCGTCTGCTGGGCGCGCAGCCGAACAGCCAGCGTTTACGTTATCATTCAGGAAATCCGCTTCATCTTGACGTGCTGGTGGTGGATGAAGCCTCAATGGTCGATCTGCCGATGATGGCGAAGATCATTGATGCTCTGCCCGCCCATGCCCGCGTCATCTTCCTGGGGGATCGTGATCAACTGGCATCAGTCGAAGCCGGGGCGGTGCTTGGCGATATCTGCCATTACGTTAATTTGGGCTATTCATCGGGCCGGGCGCAGGAGCTAAGTCGGATTACCGGGTATTCGCTTCCGCCAGGTGAGAGCGAGCATGCCAGCACTTTGCGCGACGGTTTGTGCATACTGCAAAAGAGCTACCGTTTCGACAGCCAGTCCGGCATTGGTCAGCTGGCGTTTGCGGTGAACGCCAGCGATGCCCGCAGGGCGCAGTCGACGTTTACTCTCGGCTTTAGCGATATCGCCAAACGTCCGCTGCGTGAAAGCGAGGACTATGCGCTGATGATGGCTGACGCGGTGGAAGGCTATCGCAATTATCTCGATCTCATCAGGCAGCACGCGGCGCCGGAACAAATTCTGCAAGCCTTTGGCGAGTATCAGCTGCTGTGTGCGCTGCGGGAAGGGCCATTTGGCGTGAGCGGTCTGAACGAGCGTATCGAACAGGCATTGATTCAAAAACGCCTTATTACGCGTCCTGCGCCTGCCATATCGCGCTGGTACAACGGACGCCCGATCATGATCTCCCGTAATGACAGTGCGCTCGGCTTGTTTAATGGCGACATTGGTATTGCGCTGGAAAGAGAAGGGGGGCTGCGCGTCTGGTTTGCCATGCCCGATGGCAGCGTTAAGTCAGTGCAGCCCAGCCGTCTGCCGGGACATGATACGGCATTTGCCATGACGGTGCATAAATCTCAGGGATCGGAGTTTGATCATACGGCGCTGGTATTGCCGAACCAGTTCACGCCGGTTGTCACGCGGGAACTGGTTTATACCGCCATTACCCGTGCGCGTAAGCGCCTGTCCCTGTATACGGATGATAAGATCTTTGAAAAGGCAATTGTAACGCGGACGGAAAGGCGCAGCGGATTGATCGAGATCTTTGAGTAACCTGGTGGATGACGCTGACGCTCATCCACCCGTTACGAGACTAAGCGGGCGTCATCCGAAAGGTTTTAGGCCAGATCCGCCATCAAAATCTTTGAACGACGCTGGTAGTTGTACATCTCTTTCTTGCTCTCCGGCAGCAAATCTACATCTACTGGCGTGAAGCCACGCTCCTGGAACCAGTGGATGCTGCGGGTGGTGAGCACGAACAGCTTGCTTAGCCCCATCTGCCGCGCCTGGGTTGCAATACGTTGCAGCAACACTTCTCCGCGTGACGAACTGCGGTAGTCAGGATGCACCGCCACACAGGCCATTTCACCAATGCCTTCTTCCTGGAACGGATAGAGGGCCGCGCAGGCGATGGTCAGGTTATCCCGCTGGATGATGGTGAACTTATCAATTTCCATCTCCAGCTGCTCGCGGGAGCGGCGCACCAGAATGCCCTGCTGTTCCAGCGGTCGAATTAATTCCAGAATACCGCCAATGTCGTTGATGGTGGCGCGGCGGATTTGCTCTGCGCTTTCCATCACAATTTGCGTGCCTATCCCGTCGCGGGAGAACAGTTCCTGAAGCAGGGCGCCATCTTCCTGATAGCTAATCAGGTGGCTACGACGCACGCCGCTGCGGCAGGCTTTTACCGCGCCACGCAGGAAGCGTACGGTGCCAGAATGGTAATCTCCTGCGCTCTCCAGCTCTTCAATACGCTTTTGGGCGTCGTTCGGGAACAGCTCGGAGATGATGTGTCCCGAATCGTCGATCACCCCCTGCGAAGAGCAAAAGCCAATCATCTTCTCGGCTTTCAGCTTCACCGCAAGCTGGGTGGCCACCTCTTCTGAAGTCAGGTTAAAGCTCTCACCGGTGACTGAAACCGCCACCGGTCCCAGCAGCACGATGGCGCCGTTATCCAGCTGCCGGTGAATGGCCTCTTCGTCGATGCGGCGAATACGCCCGCTGTGGCAGTAGTCTATACCGTCGTCCACGCCCAGCGGCTGGGCAATGATAAAATTGCCGCTGACCACGTTGATGTGTGCCCCCTGCAAAGGCGTATTTCCGAGGCTCATCGAGAGCCGCGCGGTAATATCCAGTTGCAGCAGACCTGCCGCCTGTTTAACCAGCTCCAGGGTTTTGGCATCCGTGACGCGGGTGTATTTATGGTAAATCGGCTCATGATGGTGGGTTGCCAGATTGGCATCGATTTGCGGGCGCGCGCCATAGACGACCACCAGGCGGATACCCAGACTGTGCAGCAGGCCAATATCATTGACGATACTGGAGAAGTTCTCATGCTCGATGGCTTCGCCGCCCAGCATGATGACAAACGTTTTTCCCCGATGGGCATTTATATAGGGAACAGAATGGCGGAATCCCTGTACCAGTTCGGTTCTGCGCTCCTTCACCACGGCAAACCCTCATTGCATGATTATTCGTTATTTCTGTATTTTTATTCTTTTATTGCCCGGCGTGCAAGCAGCAATTTTGGCAAAGTGAATATTTCTTCTTTACGTGACATTCCCATACGTTTCGCAATGTTTACGGATTTTAGGATGACAGTCAGGACGTGATTCGCTAAAGTTTTCGCCTAAAAATTAGAATCCATGGTTTGTGATTGTTAAAAGTAGTCGCTCAGGAGATACATGTCAGATTCCAGTCCCCTTATTAGCCGCCGCCGTTTACTGCAGGGCGCGGGTGCCATGTGGTTGTTGAGCGTAAGCCAGGTAGGTCACGCTGCTTCAAGCCAGGTGGTTGCTGTACGCGTCTGGCCGGCCTCGTCTTATACTCGTGTGACGGTGGAATCGAACAAAATGCTTAAGTATAAGCAGTTCGCTTTAAGCAATCCTGAGCGGGTCGTGGTAGACATCGAAGGGGTTAATCTTAACTCCGTGCTGAAGGGTGTGGGCAACCAGATCCGCGTGGACGATCCTTTTATCAAGTCCGCGCGCGTGGGGCAATTCGATCCCAATACCGTGCGTATGGTTTTTGAACTGAAACAAAATGTTACGCCACACCTGTTTGCCCTTGCGCCGGTTGCCGAGTTTAAAGAGCGTCTGGTGATGGATCTTTATCCGGCAAATATGAATAGCGAGCAGGATCCGCTGCTGGCGCTGCTGGAAGATTACAACAACGGCGAGCTGGACAAGAAGATGCCTGCCGAGCAGGGGCCTAAGCCTGGTAAAGCAGGCCGCGACAGGCCGATTGTCATCATGCTCGATCCCGGGCACGGCGGGGAAGATCCGGGTGCTATCGGGCCGAACAAAACGCGTGAAAAAGATATTGTGCTGAAAATTGCGCGGCGCCTGAAGGCGCTGATCGATAAAGAAGGCAATATGAAGGCCTACATGACCCGCAACGAGGATGTCTTTATTCCATTAAAAGTGCGTGTCGCGAAAGCCCAAAAACAGCGCGCTGACCTCTTTGTTTCTATCCATGCAGATGCCTTTACCTCTGGTGCCGCACGCGGTTCATCAGTTTTCGCTCTTTCCACAAAAGGCGCCACCAGTACGGCTGCGAAGTTCCTTGCCCAAACCCAGAATGCCGCGGATTTAATCGGTGGGGTCAGTAAGAGTGGGGACAAATATCTCGATCACACCATGTTCGATATGGTGCAATCGTTGACGATCAATGACAGCCTGAAGTTCGGCAAAGAAGTGCTGCACAGGCTGGGTAAGGTCAACAAACTGCATAAAAACAGCGTCGATCAGGCGGGGTTTGCGGTACTGAAAGCACCTGATATTCCGTCGATCCTCGTAGAAACGGCGTTTCTCAGTAACAGAGAAGAGGAGCGCAAGCTGCGTACGGCAACCTTCCAGCAGGAAGTGGCGGAGTCGATTCTCGCCGGGATTAAGGCGTATTTTGCTGATGGGGCGACGCTGGCACGGCGCGGATAGCGCGCCGTGGAGTTTTATTCAGGGAGTCTGACGAATTTCAGATACAAAAAAACACCCGTTAAGGTGTTTAATGTTGGTTGCGGGGGCCAGATTTGAACTGACGACCTTCGGGTTATGAGCCCGACGAGCTACCGGGCTGCTCCACCCCGCGTCCGAATACTACTTTACTACCCAAATGGTTTTCACCATTGCGCGAAAACTCAGCGACTTAGTTGGTTGCGGGGGCCAGATTTGAACTGACGACCTTCGGGTTATGAGCCCGACGAGCTACCAGGCTGCTCCACCCCGCGTCCGGATACTGCTTTTTTAACACAGACTTATGATGATTATTCGTCATCTCGTCAGTCATCAACGATTTAATTGGTTGCGGGGGCCAGATTTGAACTGACGACCTTCGGGTTATGAGCCCGACGAGCTACCAGGCTGCTCCACCCCGCGTCCGTGGATGCGCACTATACTCTGCTGGACTTTTGATGCAACCCTTTTTTTAAAAAATGCTTAAATTGTCACAGGTTGTTGAAAATAGCCGCTTTCTGATTAATTAATACACACCATAGTTTAAGTTAAAGCGCGACGCGTTTAATTCTTACGTCACGTTTGCTATCTTCCCGTGGCGTATAGCGGCATAAACCAGGTTGAGGCAGTAATGAAAGGAAGTTGGACAAAGTACCTTATAACAGGCGTGATGGTCATGGCGCTGGCGGCTTGTTCGTCAAAACCGACCGATAAAGGCCAACAGTATAAAGATGGTAAATTCAGCCAACCTTTCTCGCTGGTCAATCAGCCAGAGGCGGTCGGCGCACCTATTAATGGTGGTGACTTCGCCGAGCAGGTTAACCAGATCCGCTCCGCCTCCCCAAGACTCTATAATAGTAAGAGCGACATTTATGGCGCGGTGCAGCAATGGCTGCGGGCAGGCGGCGACACCAGAACGCTGAGTCAGTACGGCCTGGATGCCTGGCAGATGGAAGGCGCAGACAACTACGGTAACGTGCAGTTCACCGGGTATTACACGCCGGTCGTGCAGGCGCGTTATACCCGTCAGGGTGAGTTCCAGTACCCTATTTACCGTATGCCGCCAAAACGTGGGCGTCTGCCGTCCCGTGCAGAGATTTACAGCGGCGCGCTTAGCGACAGCTATATCATCGCCTACAGCAATTCTCTGATGGATAACTTCATTATGGACGTGCAGGGCAGCGGCTATATCGACTTCGGCGACGGTCGTCCGTTAACCTTCTTTGGCTACGCAGGCAAAAATGGCCACGCGTATCGCAGCATTGGCAAAGTGCTTATCGACCGCGGAGAAGTAAAGAAGGAAGATATGTCGATGCAGGCTATCCGTCACTGGGGGGAGACCCACAGCGAGGCGGAAGTACAGGAGCTGCTGGAGCAGAATCCTTCCTTCGTCTTCTTTAAACCTGCCAGCTACGCACCGGTTAAAGGCGCAAGTGCGGTGCCACTGATTGGCCGCGCCTCTGTGGCTTCCGACCGCTCTATCGTCCCTGCGGGCACGACAATCCTTGCGGAAGTGCCACTGCTGGACAATAACGGTAAGTTTAACGGGAAATATGAGCTGCGGGTCATGGTGGCGCTGGATGTCGGCGGAGCGATTAAAGGTCAGCATTTCGATATTTATCAGGGGATTGGGCCAGATGCCGGTCACCGGGCCGGATGGTATAACCACTATGGCCGGGTTTGGGTGCTGAAGAACGCTCCCGGCGCCGGGGGCAATGTCTTCAACGGCTAATCGCCGTTTCCCTGCTTTGTCAGCAATCAACGCGGGCTGTATAATCAGCCCGCTGTTTCATGCATAACCCTGTACCCCGCAAAGATCCACCCGAGGAAAACGTCATGTCTGTAGTTCTCTCCGATGCCTGGCTGCAACGCTTTGGCGGCACTGCCCGTCTCTATGGGCGCGATGCGCTGCAACTCTTTGCCGATGCGCATGTTTGCGTGATTGGTATTGGCGGCGTTGGCTCATGGGCTGCAGAGGCGCTGGCTCGTACCGGCATTGGCGCATTGACGCTAATCGATATGGACGACGTGTGCGTAACCAACACTAACCGGCAGATCCACGCCCTGCGTGATAACGTCGGCCAGGCGAAAACAGAGGTGATGGCGGCACGCATCCGTGAAATCAATCCGGAATGCCGTGTGACGGTAGTGGATGATTTTATTACCGCCGACAATGCCGCGCAGCTTATGAGCCAGGGCTTTAGCTACGTTATCGATGCTATCGACAGCGTGCGTCCAAAAGCGGCGCTGATCGCGTATTGCCGCCGTAACAAGATCCCGCTGGTCACCACTGGCGGCGCGGGAGGACAAATTGATCCCACGCAGATCCAGGTTACCGATCTGGCGAAGACCATTCAGGATCCGCTAGCGGCGAAGCTGCGTGAAAGGCTGAAGAGTGATTTCGGCGTGGTGAAGAACAGTAAAGGTAAGCTCGGCATCGACTGCGTGTTTTCAACTGAAGCGCTGGTTTATCCGCAGGCGGATGGCTCAGTGTGTGCGGCGAAGAGCACGGCGGATGGCCCGAAACGCATGGATTGCGCGTCCGGTTTTGGCGCGGCGACCATGGTAACCGCCAGCTTTGGCTTTGTGGCAGTTTCCCATGTATTGAAGAAGATGCTGGCGAAGGCGCGGCGAGTCGACGTTAAGTAGGGTGGATAAGCACCAGCGCCATCCACCAGAAATTACGCGTTTGCCGCCTGTTTAACCGCATCGGCTAACGCGGCAAGCCCGCTGCTGCGCGACGCGCTAAGCTGGTGACGCAAGCCTAATTCATCAAACAGCGACAGAGGATCTGCATTTCGCAGGTCTTCCGGCGTTCTTCCTTCTATCGCCGTCAACAGTACCGCCAGCAAACCTCGAACGATGCGCCCTTCGCTGTCGCCATAGAAGTGCAGCGTGCCGTTGCTTTCCAGCTCATGACCAAGCCAGACGCGATTTTCGCAGCCGGCAATTTCAATCTCATCGCGCTTTAAATCCGCGGGCAGGGCAGGAAGCTGTTTGCCGAGCAGAATCAGCTGGCGGTATTTATCTTCCCACTGCTGGAGCGGGATGAACGTTGCCCGCAGCGTGTCCGGGGTGATGGCATGGCCAAACGGATGACCTGCCAGAAATATACTCGTCATTTAATCCACCAGGAGTTCCAGGGCGCGATCGATAGCCTTTACCAGCGCATCCACATCGCTTTGTGTGTTGTAAGGGGCGAAGGAGGCGCGCAGGGTGCCGTTGACGCCCAGTGCTGCCAGCAAAGGCTGGGCGCAGTGCTGACCCGCACGTAAGGCAATGCCGGATTCCGCCAGCAGGGTAACCAGATCGCTGTGATGAACGCCTGCAAAATCAAAAGCCAGCAGGCTCGAGTCCTGACAGCGGAAGCTGCGGAAACCAGGTCGTTTAGCCAGCTCCGCTTCTGCAAGCGTGGCAAGGCCGCGGCTGTATGCTTCTGCCTCCGCAATATCAATTTGCGAGAGCCACTCCAGGGCCGCGCTCAGGCCAATCACACCGGCAACGTTTGGTGTCCCCGCTTCAAAGCGATAGGGCACCGCCTGGGTTTTGAAGCCGTCAAACGAGACGTGGGTAATCATTTTGCCACCGCCAAGCCACGGTGACATCTCTGTCAGCAGTTCAGTTTTGCCATAGAGTGCGCCGATGCCTGTCGGTCCATATAGCTTGTGGGCAGAAAAAGCATAGAAGTCGATATCCAGACTTTGCACATCCGGCGGGCAGTGCACTACTCCCTGTGCGCCATCCACCATGACAACCGCACCAGCTTCATGGGCAAGGCCGATAGCTTTTGCCAGATCGGGACAGCCGCCGGTGACGTTCGACATCTGTCCAAGTGCGAGAATTTTGCTTCTCGCATTGAGCAGAGAAGGGAGTTTGCTGAGATCGGCGAGGTAATCTTTGCCAATCGGCAATTTGACGATACGCGCACCGGTCTGCTCTGCGACCATCAGCCACGGGACGAAGTTGGCATGGTGCTCGGCTTCGCTAACAATGATTTCATCGCCTGCCTGCAGACGCGGCCGGGCAAAGCATTGGGCAACCATGTTAATGGCTTCGGTAGTACCGCGTGTCCAGATAATATCCTTACCGGAGGGCGCATTCAGCAGCTCGGCCACCGTGTCACGTGCCGCTTCGTAGCGGGCGGTAAGGCGCTGAGCAGTAGGAAACTGGCTGCGGTGGACGTTACCTGCGCTGAGGCTATAAAACTGCTGGCTGGCTTCAATCACTGCCAGGGGTTTTAAAGCGGTTGCCGCGCTGTCGAGATAGACGCCCGCATCTGCCAGCGCCGGGAACTGGCTGCGAAAAACGGCGGGATTAAATGCTTTCATGATTATCCTCGTGTCAGTCTGTAGATCGTCGCGTATTTCCCGCCAACAAACAAGAAATGTGTCACGTTCGGAATTTTCCGCTTAACCTGGCAAAGTCATGAAAGAGAGTTATGCTAATTATTGTTTGGCTAAGGTTTCAGCCAGTAAGCAGAAGTGATTTAAGTAGCATTAAAATCTACATACAAGGAGAAGAACGATGAATAAGGCAGCCGTAATCGTATCTGCATGTCTGATGACTTTTACACTAGCAGCATGTTCCAGCCCGAACTACGTCATGCACACCAATGATGGGCGCACCATCATAGCCGACGGCAAACCTCAGACCGATGATGAAACCGGGATGATTATGTATAAAGATGCTAACGGCAATAAACAGCAGATTAACCGTACTGACGTGAAAGAGATGGTTGAGCTCGACCAGTAAAAAATGGGCAAAAAAAAGCACCGCTTCAGGCGGTGCTACATTAATCACTATGGACAGACAGGGTAAATGTACAGTAAGTGAAAAAGGGGTAGCTTAGCTACCGGGGTCTGGAATGCCAGACCAATTGCAAACACAACAACACAACATCACAACCGTAAGCCAAAAGCCCTCCAGAACACGCATTCCAGATAACTTTTCGTTCCGGCTCAGGAAGTGCCGCCACTATAGGTATTTGCTGGTGCATCCTCAACGGACAATTTATAATGGCTCAGATAAAAAAAACTAATAGGTTAATTTAAATAATCTGTTTGTTAACAGCCATTAACATTTAAGCCTGTCTACTATGTCTAAGCGCTTACCACCTCTGAATGCTTTACGTGTTTTTGACGCAGCCGCTCGTCACCTGAGTTTTACGAAAGCGGCCGAAGAGTTATTTGTCACTCAGGCGGCAGTTAGCCACCAGATTAAGTCTCTTGAGGACTTTTTAGGGCTAAAACTGTTCCGTCGCCGTAACCGCTCCTTGCTGTTGACCGAAGAGGGACAGAGTTATTATCTGGATATTAAAGAGATTTTTTCACAGCTCACCGAAGCCACGCGCAAGCTCCAGGCGAGAAGCGCAAAAGGCGCATTGACGGTAAGTTTATTGCCCAGTTTTGCTATTCACTGGCTGGTGCCTCGCCTGACAAGCTTTAACTCAGCTTATCCGGGAATCGACGTCCGTATCCAGGCCGTAGACCGTCAGGAAGATAAACTTGCTGACGATGTCGACGTGGCGATTTTTTACGGGCGCGGGAACTGGCCGGGCCTGCGTGTTGAAAAACTCTACGCTGAATATCTGCTGCCCGTCTGCTCGCCTATGTTACTTACCGGCGACAGGCCAATCAAAACCCCGGAAGACCTCGCGCAACACACTTTATTGCACGATGCTTCTCGCCGGGACTGGCAGACTTACACCCGCCAGCTGGGAGTGAGCCATATTAATGTGCAGCAGGGGCCGATATTCAGCCACAGCGCAATGGTGCTGCAGGCGGCAATCCATGGTCAGGGGATCGCGCTGGCGAACAACGTGATGGCGCAAACCGAGATAGAAGCCGGACGTCTGGTTTGCCCGTTTAACGATGTGCTGGTCAGTAAAAATGCCTTTTATCTGGTTTGTCATGACAGCCAGGCAGAACTCGGTAAAATAGCGGCATTCCGGCAGTGGATCCTGGCAAAAGCCGCCAGCGAACAAGAAAAATTCCGCTTCCGCTACGATCAATAATGGTTTCATCGCGCGGTATATCACCGCGCCCTACTTTAGGGTTACAAAATGACCAGCCGTTTCATGCTGATTTTTACCGCTATCAGCGGATTTATCTTTGTTGCGCTCGGTGCCTTTGGGGCTCACGTGTTAAGCAAGTCTCTCGGCGTCATGGAGATGGGGTGGATTCATACCGGGCTGCAGTATCAGGCGTTTCACACGCTGGCTATTTTTGGCCTCGCGGTGGCCATGCAGCGCCGCATCAGCATCTGGTTTTACTGGAGTAGCCTGTTTATGGCGCTCGGTACCGTGCTGTTCAGCGGCAGCCTTTATTGTCTGGCGCTGTCGCATTTACGCCTGTGGGCGTTTGTTACACCGGTCGGTGGCGTCTGTTTTCTCGCCGGTTGGATTTTGATGTTGATTGGTGCAATGCGCCTGAAACGTAAGGGCGTAAGCCATGAATAACAAAGTGATTTTGTACTGCCGCCAGGGCTTCGAAAAAGAGTGCGCGGCAGAGATTACCGATAAAGCAGGGCAGCGCGGCGTCTATGGCTTTGCCCGCGTTAAAGACAACAGTGGCTATGTTGTCTTTGAATGCTACCAGCTCGAAGACGCAGATAAGCTGGCCCGTGAGCTGCCCTTCAGCGATCTGATCTTCGCCCGCCAGATGATTGTGGCCGGGGAACTGTTAAAAGATCTTCCTCCTGAAGATCGCATCACCCCAATCACCGGCATGCTGCAAGGCGTGGTAGAGAAGGGCGGCGATCTGCGCGTTGAAGTCGCGGATACCAACGAAAGCAAAGAGCTGATGAAGTTCTGCCGCAAGCTGACGGTGCCGCTGCGTGCCAGCCTGCGTGAAGCCGGCGTGCTGACCAACTACGAAACGCCAAAACGCCCGGTTGTGCATGTGTTCTTTATTGCACCAGGCTGCTGTTACACGGGCTATTCGTATACCAACAATAACTCTCCCTGGTATATGGGCATTCCGCGTCTGAAGTTCCCATCCGATGCGCCAAGTCGCTCAACGCTGAAACTGGAAGAGGCGTTTCACGTTTTCATTCCGGCAGACGAGTGGGACGAGCGTCTGGCAAACGGCATGTACGCCGTGGATCTGGGGGCCTGTCCTGGCGGCTGGACCTATCAACTGGTACAGCGCAACATGTGGGTCTCTTCTGTCGATAACGGCCCAATGGCACAAAGCCTGATGGATACCGGACAGGTGACCTGGCTGCGTGAAGACGGGTTTAAATACAAGCCGACGCGCAACAACATCTCGTGGATGGTCTGCGATATGGTTGAGAAGCCGGCGAAAGTCGCCAGCCTGATGGCAACCTGGCTGGTCAACGGTTGGTGCCGGGAAACCATCTTTAACCTTAAGCTGCCGATGAAAAAGCGCTACGAAGAGGTGTCCCAGAACCTGGCGCAGATCCGTGAGAAGCTGGAAGAAAACGGCATCAGCGCACAGATCCAGGCCCGCCAGCTCTATCATGACCGTGAAGAAGTGACCGTACACGTGCGCCGCATGTGGGCTGCCGTTGGTGGCCGTCGCGACGAACGTTAGAATTTACCCTCTCCCTGAAAGGGAGAGGGTAAGGAAACTCGATCCAATCCCCTCGCCCCTTTGGGGAGAGGGTTAGGGTGAGGGGGAATTTCCCGTCAATCTTAACTGCTGCAAATTCCCTTTAAGATTTAAATCTGTCTGTAATCGTGCCACCTGTCGGCAGGTGAACGCGCTCTCTTTATGCTGCTCCAGCTTCTTGCGCCACTTCTCCGGCACTTCATCAAGCTTTTCATATAATGCTTCGAGCGTAGAAAACTGGTTAATTAACTGGGTTGCGCTTTTGGGACCAATGCCCGCTACGCCCTGGATCTTGCTGCTGCTGATGCCTGCCAGCCCCCAGAAGTCCGGCAGCTGCTCCGGCAGCACGCCATACTCTTTGGCAATAAATGGCGCATCCAGCCAGCGCTTCTGAAAATAATCCCTAATCTGAATTGTCGGGGCCAGCAGCTGGCAGAATCCTTTATCCGTGGAGACAATCGTGGCGTGGTGGCCATTTACGGCTAGCCTGGCGGCAAGGGTCGCGGCGAGATCGTCTGCCTCGTTACCCTGAGAATGCCAGCATGCTACACCCCGGCGAATGAAGGCCTCCCTGATGGCTGGCATTTCCAGCTCCAGCGCTTCCGGCATGGGCACCCGGCCTGCTTTATAGTCAGGCAACACCTGGTGACGCCAGCCTTCGCGCCTCTCTTCATCGTCAAATACCGCCACGGCGTGAGTCGGCTGGCTGTGATTGATGAGCTGCGAAAGCGCATGGACGCAGGCCTCTACACACGGCGAACCCTGCACCGCGTGGATACGGCGAATAAGATTCAGGGCGTCGACGATAAGTAGATGAATGCTCATGATTTTTTTACCAGATGAATGAACCGCAGCCACTTTATCACGTCCCCTGGCAGGGGGCTAACCTGAGAAATCATTTCAGGAAAGCAGCTCGCAAAAAAATCATTCTGTTTCCAACCGGAAAAGACATTGCTTATTAATTTGGTTGCTATGTATATTTTATCGGAATAAAAAAACAGAGATAACAATATGAGCAAGAGCAGCCACCTCGCAGACCGTATCCAGAACCTTCAGCCTTCCGCTATTCGTGAACTGTTAAAACACAGCAAAATGCCCGGCGTCATTTCCCTTGCCGGCGGCATTCCATCCAGCGAATTATTCGATAAAGAAGGCCTGGCCGAGGCCACTAAAATCGTGGTTGATCAGAATTTTAACGATGCATTCCAGTACGGGTTAACGGAAGGGAACGTTGAGCTGCGTCAGCAATTAGTGGGGCTGTGTCAGGAGCGGGGTATGACGACGACGCCCGACCAGATGCTGATCACCTCCGGCTCTCAGCAGGCGCTGGATTTACTGATCCGCGCGCTGGCTAATCCCGGCGATGTATTTGTTGTAGAACGCCCAACTTACCTCGCCACGCTGCAAATTCTCAGCCTTACCGAAGCCACCGTTCAGTCCGTTGGCGGCGATGAACACGGAATGATCGTGGATGAGCTGGAGGCCCTGCTCAAAACAACCCGTATCAAAGGTGTTTATCTGGTGCCGACATTCGGCAACCCAAGTGGCACAACCCTTAGCGCGGAGCGCCGGGAAAAGCTGGTGAAACTGGCTATTGAGCATGATTTTGTCATCATCGAAGATGACCCGTACGGCGCAATCAGCTTCACGGACAACCGCGAAAAAACGCTCTTCCAGGTTGCGGCTGAGCTGGGTAATCATGAAAACGTGGTCTATACCTCGACCTTCTCCAAAATCCTGGCTCCGGGTCTTCGTGTGGGCTGGATCCTGATGCCGGAATGGATGAAGCAGAAAGTGGCCATCATCAAGCAGGCTACCGATCTGCACGCCAACTCCTTTAGCCAGTCTCTGGTTTCGGCGTATCTGTCGCTGAACCGTCTGAACCCACAGATCGCGCTGATCCGTGATGCTTATAAGCAGAAGTGTCTGAGCCTGTCGAAATACCTGCAGGACGAGCTTGGCGACCATATCAGCTTCAACCAGCCGCAGGGCGGGATGTTCCTGTGGGCGAAGTTCCGCTACGACTTTGACACCACGAAGTGGCTGGAGCGGACGCTGGCAAAAGGTGTGGTTTACGTGCCGGGAGAATTCTTCTTTAGCGATAATGCCGATAAGAAAACGCTGCGTTTCTCTTATGCGACGGCGTCGGACGAGCAGCTTTTTGAAGCGGTGCAGCGCCTTAAATCGGCGCTCTGATCCCACAAACTGACAACTTTTTCGTAGGCCGGATAAGCGTTAGCGTCATCCGGCACGGTAACCGTCAATGGTGGATGGCGCTGCCGCTTATCCCCCCTACAAACTACCTACCTTTTTGTAGGTCGGATAAGCTTGCGTCATCCGACACAGCCTTCTCCCCAGCGCAACTAAAAAGGAGCCTTTCGGCTCCTTTTGTTTAGTGATGCTGTGCTTCCTGGACTAAGGCTTTTTCTTTCACCTTGCCGCCCATTCGTCGTGAGTAGACTGCGGTAATGATAGGTACCAGAATCGCCGTCACGATGACGCTTGCTGCCACCAGGGCAGTAGCCGATGCGGCGACTGGCTCAAATGCCGGGTTAATCTGCGCAATGATGACCGGGTTTGCCACCGCGGCGCCAGCAGCAGAAGAGGCTGCAATCCCTGCCGTACCGTTACCGCCCCCGATAAATTTATCAGCCAGAATCAGTGGGATACCTGTAATCACAATCACCGCAACCCCCAACATAATACCCAGCAGACCGGTATCCAGAATCACGTTCAGATTGATGGTATTACCCAACGCAAAGCCAAAGAACGGGATCAGCGTCGGTGTTGCTTTACTGAAGAAAGCGCGGAAATCGTGATCCAGGTTGCCGAGCGTAAACCCAACCAGGAAGGGCAGTACGGCGCCGATGAAGTGATGCGGCTCGAAAGAGGCCAGGCCAGCAGAACCGAGGATAACCATGGTCATCAGCGGGCCGGACTCCAGCGACATCAGTACAAACGCGCCAGACTCTTCTTTGGTACCATACTGGTTCATCAGGCTGGCGTACAGGCCGCCGTTCGTCATATCCATCGCGGAAACCAGCGCCAGTACGGAGAGGCCTGCGAACATCCCTGTCTGGATGCCTTCATCTGGAATAAAGGAGGCGGCAATCATCGCCACCACCCACGCAACGGCAATCTTAGTGATTACCAGCGTTCCGGACTTGCGCAGCACCGTGCCGGTAGCACGCAGATCGATAGAAGCCCCGATGCAGAAGAACCAGACGGCAAGGATTGGCACCGTCCCGCTAATCATTCCTTTAGTGAATGAACCAAAGTAAGCACCGGTCTCCGGAGCGAAGGTATTTAATACCGCGCCCAGCAGCAGTGGGATCAGCATCATCCCGCCAGGGATGCGTTCAATCGTCGCTTTAATCTTCATATGAATTGTTCTCCATTCTTTTGTTCCCCCGGCGTTGCCTGAAAAAGGATGCAGAGGTCCGCAATAAAAAGGTTTCTTTTTATTGAGTTAGCTAGTTGTCTGGCCCAGTCAGGGCGGTGTCCTTCTCGAACTTACCTGCAGTGCTGCTGCGTATACTTAAGCTGGGTAACCGTACTCCGACAGAAACGTTATGCTGGCTACTATCTATTGGCTGGAATTATGATTCAATGAAAATGAAACGATATTTCAATTTGGATCACATTATTTCGTCAGGGGCGCTGTTAAACTAATTAATAAGTCAGCTAAATGTAAATTTTATGTAATTAACCTGAGTGGTTCATGCAGAATTAATGAGGAGAAGTCATGGATATTCGTCAAAGCATTCACAGCGATCATGCAAAAACACTCGATACGGCGGGCCTGCGCAAAGAGTTCCTGGTCGATACTATTTTTACCGCCGACCAGTACACCATGACCTACAGCCATATCGACCGTATTATTGTGGGCGGCGTGATGCCAGTGACGCGTACCGTGAGCGTCGGGGGGGAAGTAGGTAAACAGCTGGGCGTGAGCTATTTCCTGGAGCGCCGCGAACTGGGCGTGATTAACATCGGCGGGCCGGGGACGATTACCGTTGATGGCACCTGCTATGAAATAGGTCATCGCGATGCTTTATACGTAGGGAAAGGCGCGAAAGAGGTGGTGTTTGAAAGCGTGGATGCTGCTAAACCTGCGCGCTTCTACTATAACTGCGCGCCAGCCCATACGACTTACCCGACTAAGCGCGTGACGCCTGCTGACGTATCGCCAGTTTCGCTGGGTGAAGACGTTACCAGCAACCGCCGTACTATTAACAAATACTTTGTGCCGGATGTGCTGGAAACCTGCCAGCTGAGCATGGGGCTGACCGAGCTGGCTCCGGGAAATTTGTGGAATACTATGCCGTGCCACACCCATGAGCGCCGTATGGAAGTCTATTTCTACTTCGGTCTGGAAGAGAACAGCTGCGTATTCCATATGATGGGCCAGCCGCAGGAGACGCGCCACATCGTGGTGCAGAACGAGCAGGCGGTGATTTCACCGAGCTGGTCGATTCACTCTGGCGTAGGTACCCGTGCGTATACTTTTATCTGGGGAATGGTGGGCGAGAACCAGGTATTTGATGATATGGACCACGTGAAAGTAGGTGATTTGCGCTAGTTTATACTCACTCCCTCTCCCAGAAAGGGAGAGGTAACTCTATCCAGTTCCCTCATCCCTTTGGGGAGAGGGCCTTATTAATCGCAGGAAACTTTCATCGCCAGCCCGCCGCGGGAAGTCTCGCGGTATTTGGCGTTCATGTCTTTGCCCGTTTCGTACATGGTTTCAATGACTTTATCGAGGCTTACACGAGGTTCGCTGGTGCGACGCATTGCCATGCGGGCTGCGTTGACAGCTTTTACTGCGGCAATCGCGTTGCGTTCAATGCAGGGAACCTGAACCTGTCCCGCAACCGGATCGCAGGTCAGCCCAAGGTTATGCTCCATACCGATTTCCGCTGCAATACAAACTTGCGCCGGGCTGCCGCCCAGCAACTCTGCCAGTCCAGCCGCCGCCATTGAGCAGGCCACGCCAACTTCACCCTGACAGCCTACTTCCGCGCCGGAAATTGAGGCATTCATCTTATACAGTGAGCCAATCGCGCCCGCGGCCAGGAAGTAGCGCGCGCAGGAGTTGGCATTCACTTCACGGATAAACTTGTCGTAGTAGGCCAGTACCGCAGGAACAATACCGCATGCGCCGTTGGTTGGGGCTGTGACCACACGTCCACCCGCAGCATTCTCTTCGTTTACTGCCAGCGCGAACATGTTGATCCAGTCAACAACGGCCATGGGATCGGAATTGTTCTTATCGTTGCTCACCAGCATCCTGCGCAGGGCTGCCGCACGACGCGGCACGCGCATTTTGCCGGGCAAAACACCTTCGGTTGTTATGCCGCGTTCAATTCCGCTGCGCATCACGCTCCAGACGTTGGCAAAGTGCGCGTCTATTTCCGCCTGCGTGTGCATCGCACGTTCGTTTTGCATCATCAGCCCGGACAGGGAAAGCCCCGTCTCGTCGCAATGTCTGCGCAGGTCGACTGCGTTTTTATACGGGTAGGGAACCGACACCTTTTGCGTATCTTCCACGCCAAAATGCGCTTCATCTACGATAAAGCCGCCGCCGATGGAGTAGTAAGTCTGGCTGTACAGAACCGTATCGCCAGCGACTGCCGTGATACGCATGCCGTTCTCGTGCAGCGACAGGTTGTCGGCGTGGAAATTCATGCAGCTATCAACCGGGAATTCAACTTCGTGCGCGCCGTTGGCCAGCAGCAGGCGGCTGTGGGTATTCACATCCTGGATAAAATGCGGGATGGAATCGATATCTACCGTGTCCGGCAGATTACCCGCCAGCCCCAGAATAATGGCGATATCGGTGTGGTGGCCCTTGCCGGTCAGCGACAGGGAACCATAAACATCAACAATTACGCGGGTGACATCGTGCAAAATCCCTTGCGCGATTAAGTCATCAGCGAACTGTTTGCCGGCTTTCATCGGGCCGACGGTATGCGAACTGGAAGGCCCGATGCCGATTTTAAAAATGTCGAATACGCTAATCATGATGCGTCCATTGCGTGAGTGACTTGAAGAGGGGGAAGAACCGCCCGCAGAGAGCAGGCGGTCTATATTGCTGACAAAGAAGGAAAAAACGTGGTTTTTCCGTCTTTGTGGTTAGCAGCCGAAAATCAATGAATTGATTTTCCTGGTTATTTTTTGCTGATACATGTCCGACTTTTAGTCGTATCAGGTTCGTCATCAGTCTGAACCGCCCGCAGAGAGCAGGCGGTGTAGAACTATTAGCCGAACAGGGAGTAGAAGATTGCAGAGATAGCAATCAGGCCCATTATCACAACAAACACGTTGCTGATGTGGCCGCTGTATTTGCGCATGGCCGGGACTTTCTGAATTGCGTACATCGGCATCAGGAACAGAATCATCGCGATAATCGGGCCGCCCAGGGTTTCAATCATCCCCAGGATGCTTGGGTTCAGCGTCGCCACAATCCAGGTGGTGATCAGCATGAAGATCGCCGTGATGCGGTTTAGCTTGTTGATTTCAATGCTCTTACCTTTACCACGCAGCGTTTTGATGACTAAACCGTTGAAACCTTCACGGGCACCTAAGTAGTGGCCGAGGAAGGATTTGGTGATCGCGACCATTGCAATGATTGGTGCCATCCAGGCGATAACCGGTGCGTTAAAGTGGTTAGCCAGGTAAGACAGGATGGAGATGTTCTGCGCTTTCGCTTCTGCCAGGTTAGCCGGGGAGAGGCTCAGCACGCAGCTGAACACGAAGAACATGACAGTCAGCACCATCATGATGTGTGCGAAAGCCAGAATGCGGGAGCATTTTTTCTCAGCGCCATCGCCGTACTCTTCACGCTTGGCTACCGCGAAGGAAGAGATGATCGGTGAGTGGTTGAAGGAGAAGACCATGACCGGGATTGCCAGCCACAGGGTCATCCACAGGCCGCTGCCGGTTGCCGGTGTGCTGCTTAAGGAGAGCGTGTCGAATACTGCGCCGGTCCAGTTTGGAATCAGGTACAGAGCCAGCAGCATCAGCGCGATAACGAACGGGAACACCAGGATGCTCATCGCTTTCACGATCATCTGCTCGCCGAAACGAACGATGGTCATCATGCCGACAATCAGAATCAATGACAGAACCACACGCGGCGGTGACACCATACCCAACTGATGAGTAATGAAGCTGTCGACGGTGTTGGTGATAGCCACGCTGTAAACCAGCAGGATTGGGTAGATAGCAAAGAAGTAGAGCAGGGTAATGATTTTACCTGCGCCAATGCCGAAGTGCTCTTCAACAACTTCGGTGATGTCTTCACCCGGATTTTTACCAGACAGCACGAAGCGGGTCAGGCCGCGGTGTGCGAAGTAGGTCATCGGGAAGGCAAGGACTGCCATGATCAGCAGCGGGATCAGACCGCCAACGCCGGCGTTAATTGGCAAGAACAGTACGCCTGCACCAATGGCGGTGCCGTACAGGCCGAGCATCCACATGGTATCCGATTTACGCCAGGAACTTTTGGTCTCGACAGAAGCAATACTGCCGGTTTGTGTGGTATCCATCAACTTCTCCAGAAGGAACTTATTGTGCAAAATTTCAGTCAATGACGACGTTTTTCGCATGACTGATGAAACTAAATTCTGTGCCAGGGCGTTTTTATAGTAATTTTGACCCGTAACTATTGGCGGGCGGAAAGATACAGCGATGTCATTAATCTATCAGTGATCGCGATCCCAATTGCATGAATCCACTGTTAATATGGTTATTGGTGGTATTTTGTACTGCCTTAGATCTGACGGGCGAAATTTAAGCGTGCAAAGACTACCATTAGCCAAAGATGCGATAAATTAAACGCCAGTGGATACATGAAATTAATCTGTAAAAAATTTATTTTGCAGTGTTTTATGGAGGGTGTTGTTCGAAAGGCGTGACATTCAGCGGCGAGAAGGGCGGCGCAATCGTTTGGCTCAATAAATAAAATGCAGGATGAGAAGGGCGACAATGCTGTCGCCCCTGGGGTTATCAGGTACAGATTTCGTAACAGGGGATATAGGCACTCCCCGGCAGCTTCATACGGTGCTGGGCGACAAAACCTTGTAGCAGATCGTCCATGCGTTTCATCATCTGTGCATCGCCGTGGATTTTGTACGGGCCGTATTTTTCAATGGCGTGGATGCCACCTTCTTTAACGTTACCCGCAACGATCCCCGAGAATGCTCTGCGCAATGACGCAGCCAGCTCTTCTGCCGGCTGGTCCGGGTACAGTTTAAGGTTCGCCATATTTTCATGGGTGGGTTCAAACGGCATTTGCAGGTCCGGCGAAATACGAATCGACCAGTTGAAGCTGTAGGCATCGCCCGTTTCACGACGATACTCTTTCACCTGCGGCATGGCTTTTTTCATCAGGCGCGCCACTTCTGGGGCATCATCAATGATGATTTTGTAATGACGGCGGGCCTGTTCGCCCACGGTGTTGACGATAAATTCGTCCAGCACCCGGAAGTAGTCCGCGCTCTCTTTTGGGCCAGTCAGAATCAGCGGCAGAACCTGATCGTGGTTGTGCGGATTCATCAGAATACCCAGCAGATAGAGCAGCTCTTCCGCTGTCCCCACGCCGCCCGGGAAGATAATAATGCCGTGCGCAATACGAACAAACGCTTCGAGACGTTTTTCAATGTCCGGCATGATGATCAGTTCATTGACCAGCGGGTTAGGCGGTTCGGCGGCAATAATGGAAGGTTCGGTCAGGCCAATAAAGCGGCCCTCTCTGAAACGCTGCTGCGCCTGGCCTACGGCTGCGCCCTTCATTGGCGCTTCCATGGCTCCAGGCCCACAGCCGGTACAAATATTCAGTTCACGCAGACCCAGCTGTGTACCGACACGGCGTGCGTACAGATATTCATTTTCGTTGATGGAGTGACCACCCCAGCAGACGACGAGGTTTGGCGCTTCACCGACGTGCAGCGCACGGGCATTGCGCAGAATAGAAAACACCATATTGGTGATGTTTGCTGGTTCATCAAGGTCGAGATTCTGAAAACGACCTGCGCTTGAGAGCTGACCATTTACAAACAGAATATCGCGCAGGACGGCGAACAGGTTAGCTTGCAGGGCGCGAATGATTCGGCCATCAACAAAGGCCTCTTCTGGCGGATTAATCAGCTCCAGTTTGACACCGCGTTCTCGACGCAACACATTGATATCAAAACTTTCGTAGCGCGAAAGAAGCTCTTTGCTGCTGTCGGTCTGGCTTCCTGAGTTAAGTACGGCAAGTGAACAGTTACGAAACAGTTGGTAAATGTCGCTGCTGGCCGTGCGTTTAAGCATATCGACTTCCAGCTGCGACAACATATCCATTGAGCCTAGCGGGCTAATATGTGTAATCAAGTGAACTCCTTACGGGACGAGTGTGCTGCTCCCAGTGATTACAATAGCCCTGGCGTCACGAATTTAACAACCCGAAAACATTATTCCCTGCGCGCCCTGCGAAGCATTTCGCATTTATTGACGAACCAGACGCCCAAACGCCGGGTGGAAATCGGTGTTAGTGCGCCACGGGTTGATATCCAGCCCGCCACGGCGGGTGTAGCGAGCGTAGACGCTCAGAGACTCCGGCTGGCAGAATTTCTGAATATCATTAAAGATGCGTTCGACGCACTGTTCATGAAACTCGTTGTGATGGCGGAATGAGACCAGATAACGCAGCAGTTTTTCACGATCGATACGCGGGCCACGGTAACGAATTTGTACGGAACCCCAGTCTGGCTGGTGGGTAATGAGGCAGTTGGATTTCAGCAGGTGGCTGACAAGCGTCTCATCGACAACTTCGTCTCCGCCGGCATTCGCCAGATAGTCTGCATTGAATTCGTAGCTATCAATGACGATGTCCTGTCCATCAATGCACTCGCCCGCGAAGACCGCGATTTCCTGGCCTTCCAGCTCATGCAGGCGGAACAGCACCACGCTGACCTCTCCCTGGGCACAAGCGCTTAAATCGCGCTTCAATGTTTCCTGTACCGTTTCCCAGTTGCTAAAACGCGTCTGGTTAAAACTGTTCAGATAGAGCTTAAAACTTTTCGATTCCACCAGGTTCACGCTATCAGCATCAAGCTGAACATGCCCGACGGCGACCTGTGGCAGGCCGTTATCATTCAGCCAGGAGAGTTCGTATAGCGTCCAGATATCGCCACCGCTAAAGGGCAGGGCATCCGCATGCAGACCCAGAGGATCGCGATTAAGACTGCGCGGCACCGCCTGTAGCAAAGCAGGTTCGTAGCTATCCTGGTAAGCCGTAGGTTTGCCCAGCGTCAGGCCGCTCAGCGCCTGGTGTTTTTCATAAGACATGTGTCACCGATAGAATGCAGGTACAATTGGCTTTTATTGTACCGCAGCCTTAGGTGAGTGAGAAATTGATGGATAACGACGTGCGTCTTGCGCTGGAAGCTTTCACTGAACGTTTTTGCACGGCATGGCGTGAGCAAACCGGCGGCTGGCCCGCAAGCGAAGAGTTGTACGGGGTACCTTCACCCTGCATTGTTACCACAACCGGTAGCGATGTGCGCTGGCAGCCACAGCCTTTTACCCTTGAGGCAGATTTGAGTGCGGTAGAGCGCGCAATGGATATTTCTCTCCAGCCCGCAGCCCATCAGTTCTATACCACGCAATTTGCTGGCGATATGACCGCGCACGCCGGCACCGTCGGTTTAACGTTACTCCAAACCTGGAGCGAGGATGATTTTCAGCGCGTTCAGGAAAACCTTATTGGCCACCTTGTTACCCAAAAGCGCCTTAAACTTGCGCCAACACTTTTCCTGGCTACCACTAAGGATGAGATGGAAGTGATATCGCTATGCAATCTGAGCGGCGAGGTTGTGCTGGAGAAAATCGGTACCAAAAGCCGGACTACGCTTGCTCCTTCACTGGTGCTTTTCCTTAATAATCTTGCGCCTGAGGTTATTTAGTCCCCTCCTGGTGAGTATTGTCTGTGAGACATATCTTACAAATGCTGTGAGAGATCGCTAACTTTAAGAAGGGTAATGGCTGCGCCTTTATTCTTCATGTTATTAAAAATCAGATAGTTAGCGTGTCTTACAACAACCTTCGAATGAAGGTTTTCTGGAACTATCTCTCAAGGTCCCTTGTCAGACGAAGCCAAATATTAGATCCTATGTTCATCGACAGGGAGTCGGGTAGCAAAGGAGATATCAGGATGACGTCACTTTGCGAAGAAGCGGATGACACCAGGACGGTGTGACAAGGAAGGCTTCAGGAAGAAGCAAGGAACACTCAGGAAGAGTAAAGGACACCTCCAGGATGGAGAATGAGAGCCGAATCAGGATGGTCGGCGGGTCTGGAAGACCAAAGGATATCAGCGTCAGGATGATGCAGGACACCAGCAGGAAGTTGGTTGCAGGATGCGCGTACGATGGATTGTAGGTCAGGAGACCACTGGACAAAGTTGTCACGGATGAGCAGGGAGCATCAAAAGTAGCGGGATTAGCTGCGGAACGAACCGGGAGCACTGTGTAAAAACAGTGCTCCCTTTTTTTATGCCTTTTTTCCATAAAGGCAAATAGTGGTATGCTTGCCCGCCTAATTTGCCTGACGTATGAGGTTTTCATGGAACGCCATGCGCTGGTACGCCAGCATTTGCTCGCCATCGAGCAGGTCCTTCGTGACCACCATCTTTGGCAGGGTGTTGCACCTGCTGCGACAGCCTTTGAAAGCGATCAACCTTTTTGTATGGATACGCTGGAGCCGCATGAGTGGCTCCAGTGGATTCTGATCCCCCGCATGCACGCATTGATTGATAGCGCACAGCCATTGCCTTCTTCTTTTGCCGTTGCACCTTATTATGAAATGGCGCTGGATGCGGCGCATATTGGCCGCGAACCGTTGCTGGCAGCGCTGCAGGAGCTGGATGTCCTGTTCGCGGGCAGCGCCGACTGATGCTGGAAATTATTTATCAGGATGAGTGGCTGGTCGCGGTAAATAAACCGTCAGGCTGGCTGGTACATCGTAGCTGGCTGGACAGGCATGAAACGGTGTTCGTGATGCAGACCGTGCGTGACCAGATTGGTAAGCACGTGTTCACCGTTCATCGCCTGGACAGACCAACTTCTGGCGTGCTGCTGATGGGGCTGTCAAGCGACGTGGGTCGTCTGCTGTCCCAGCAGTTTGAGAACCACCAGATCCAAAAGCGCTACCATGCGGTGGTGCGCGGCTTGCTGGAAGACGACGCCGTGCTGGATTACCCGCTTGTTGAGGAGATGGATAAAATCGCCGACAAGCACGCGTCGCAGGATAAGGGTCCGCAGCCTGCGGTGACGCATTATCGCGGCATCGCGAAAGTTGAGATGCCTGTAGCCGTGAGCCGTTATCCCACGGCACGCTATAGCCTCGTTGAGCTGGAACCTAAAACCGGGCGTAAACACCAGCTCCGCCGCCATCTTACCCACCTTCGCCACCCGATTATCGGCGATTCCAAACACGGTGATTTGCGTCAGAATCGCGGTGCGGCTGAACATTTCGGCTGCCAGCGGCTGATGCTGCATGCGAGTCAGCTTGAGCTGATTCATCCGGTTACCGGTGAGCCGCTGATTTTGCGTGCAAAGCTCGATGATACCTGGATGAGCATGATGTCACAGTTTGGCTGGCAAGGAATGCTCGGTGACATTGAAAAGGTTGAGTTTAATTCTGCCAACCGTCAGGATGAAATCTTTGAACCATAATTCAGGGAGTTTACCGATGGCTGAAGTGGGCATTTTTGTTGGCACCGTGTACGGCAATGCGCTGCTGGTGGCAGAAGAAGCAGAAACAATTCTCAAAGGCAAAGGCCATCAGGCAAAGGTATTTGAAGATCCGGAGCTTGCTGACTGGCAGCGTTATAAAGATCACTATGTTCTCATCGTCACATCAACGACTGGCCAGGGTGATTTACCCGACAGCATTGTGCCGCTGTTCCAGGCGCTGAAAGATGACGTAGGCTATCAGCCTGAGCTGCGCTATGGACTGATGGCGTTGGGCGACAGCAATTACGACCATTTCTGCGGTGGCGGCAAGCAATTTGATGCGCTGTTGCAGGAGCAGGGGGCGACCCGCGTTGGCGAAGTGTTGCTCATTGATGCTAATGACCACCCTGAACCTGAAACTGTGGCTAACCCCTGGGTTGAGCAGTGGGCAACTTTGCTTAAGTAATTCTCCGGCGGATGGCGCATGCGCTTATCCGCCCAACAAAACTTCCCCCAATTCCATTTTCGTGAACCATCCCCCAGCACCCTGGACAGACGCCATAAAGTGCTCAAACCCCACCCGGCAAACTTGTGTCATTGCACGATGAGGCGCACAGGCTCCCTTCATATACTTCTAGTCGGTCAAAGAATAAACCGCAGATACCCGCTTCACCCTGCGTGTGGCGAAGATAAAAACTGCGGATAAACCGACGCATCATTCTGATTACCCTACAAAAGCTTCTCAGAATGAAATGTAGCCGAAAGCTATCATTCAGGAGTGCAACATGAACACAATTAGCCAAACGGCGAGCGTGGTCGAAAAAAGGACTAACGCCCGCTACTGGATAGTGGTGATGCTGTTTATCGTCACCTCATTTAACTACGGCGACCGCGCCACGCTGTCGATTGCCGGTTCGGAAATGGCAAAAGATATCGGATTGGATCCGATTGGCATGGGTTACGTATTTTCTGCGTTCTCATGGGCATACGTCATCGGCCAGATTCCCGGAGGCTGGCTGCTGGATCGCTTCGGCTCCAAACGTGTCTACTTCTGGTCAATCTTTATCTGGTCGATGTTCACCCTGCTGCAGGGCTTCGTCGATGTCTTCAACGGCTTTGGCATCATCGTTGCGCTGTTTACCCTGCGCTTCCTGGTAGGTCTGGCTGAAGCCCCTTCCTTCCCCGGCAACAGCCGAATAGTGGCGGCCTGGTTCCCGGCGCAGGAGCGCGGCACCGCAGTTTCTATTTTCAACTCAGCCCAGTATTTTGCGACGGTGATCTTCGCGCCGATCATGGGCTGGTTAACGCATGAAGTGGGCTGGTCGCACGTCTTCTTCTTCATGGGCGGGCTGGGCATCATCATCAGCTTCGTCTGGCTGAAAGTTATCCACGAACCGAACAATCACCCCGGCGTGAATAAGAAAGAGCTGGAGTACATTGAAGAGGGTGGTGCGCTGATCAATATGGATCAGAAGCAAACCAAAGAGCACGTTCCGTTCTCTCAGAAATGGGGGCAGATCAAACAGCTGATCGGTTCGCGCATGATGATCGGCATTTATATCGGGCAGTACTGTATCAACGCGTTAACCTACTTCTTTATTACCTGGTTCCCGGTTTATCTGGTGCAGGAAAAAGGAATGTCCATCCTCAAGGCTGGCTTCGTTGCCTCGGTGCCTGCGGTATGCGGATTTATTGGGGGCGTGCTGGGGGGGATTATCTCTGACTGGCTGATGCGCCGCACCGGTTCGCTAAATATTGCCCGTAAAACTCCAATTGTGCTGGGGATGCTGCTCTCGGTCAGCATGGTGTTCTGTAACTATGTGCAGGCTGAGTGGATGGTTGTAGGCTTTATGGCGATGGCCTTTTTCGGCAAAGGGATTGGCGCGCTGGGCTGGGCAGTCATGGCCGATACGGCACCAAAAGAGATAAGCGGCCTGAGCGGTGGCCTGTTCAATATGTTCGGTAACGTCTCCGGCATCGTGACGCCAATCGCTATCGGCTACATCGTCGGGGTTTCCGGCTCGTTTAACGGCGCGCTGATTTACGTTGGCGTCCACGCGGTGGTCGCGGTGCTGAGCTACCTGATCATCGTCGGCGACATCAAACGTATTGAACTCAAACCCGTACTGACAGGACGCGCATCATGAATACTCAGGCAAGCCCGATTGTTACCGATATGAAGGTCATTCCGGTGGCTGGCCATGACAGCATGCTGTTGAATATCGGCGGCGCACACGGTGCCTTCTTTACGCGAAATATTGTGGTGCTGACGGACAATGCCGGGAACACCGGCGTTGGCGAAGCGCCCGGCGGCGAGACGATTTACCAGACGCTGGTGGATGCCGTTCCGCAGGTCGTTGGGCAGGAAGTCGCCCGTATGAACCGCGTAGTGCAGAACGTTCACAAGGGGAATCAGTCGGCCGATTTTGATACTTTCGGTAAAGGCGCGTGGACGTTTGAGCTGCGCGTCAATGCGGTAACAGCACTCGAAGCGGCGCTGCTGGATTTGCTCGGTAAGGCGCTTAACGTGCCGGTCTGCGAACTTCTGGGGCCGGGCAAGCAGCGCGATGAAGTCACGGTTCTGGGCTATCTGTTCTATATTGGCGATCGCAAAAAAACGGATCTGCCGTATCTGGACGGGAGCAATGCCCGCCACGGCTGGTACGAGCTACGTCATCAGGAGGCGCTGAATAGCCAGTCTATCGTCCGGCTGGCGGAAGCGGCGCAGGACCGCTACGGTTTCAAAGACTTTAAGCTGAAAGGTGGGGTTTTGCCGGGCGAGCAGGAGCTGGATGCCGCCCGAGAGCTGAAAAAACGCTTCCCGGATGCGCGTATTACCGTCGATCCGAACGGTGCGTGGCTGCTGGATGAAGCTATCGATCTTTGCAAAGGGATGGGGGATGTCCTGACGTATGCAGAAGATCCGTGTGGCGCTGAGCAGGGCTATTCCGGGCGCGAGATCATGTCCGAGTTCCGCCGTGCCACTGGATTGCCGGTAGCAACAAATATGATTGCCACCAACTGGCGTGAAATGAACCATGCCGTCATGGTGAATGCGGTGGATATTCCGCTTGCCGACCCGCACTTCTGGACATTAAGCGGCGCGGTTCGCGTGGCGCAGCTGTGTGACGACTGGGGCCTGACGTGGGGCTGCCACTCGAACAATCACTTTGATATTTCGCTGGCGATGTTCACCCACGTAGGTGCTGCGGCACCGGGCAAGCCGACCGCCATTGATACCCACTGGATCTGGCAGGAAGGCGACCAGCGCCTGACGAAGTCTCCGCTGCAAATCGTCAACGGTAAAATCGCCGTGCCGGATTCGCCGGGCCTTGGCGTTGAGCTGGACTGGGATCAGGTGCAGAAAGCACATGAAATTTATAAGTCACTGCCCGGCGGGTCGCGTAACGACGCTACCGCCATGCAGTACTTAGTGCCCGGCTGGCAGTTCGACCGCAAACGTCCCGCTTTTGGCCGTGAATAAGACATTTTTGATCAAAAAGGAATTAAAGATGAGTACTTCAACTTCTACTCCCGTCGTCACCACAATGCAGGTCATTCCCGTTGCCGGTCACGACAGCATGCTGATGAACCTTAGCGGTGCGCACGCGCCGTTCTTCACCCGTAACATCGTTATTATCAAAGACAATTCCGGGCATACCGGCGTGGGTGAAATTCCGGGTGGCGAAAAAATTCGCAAGACGCTGGAAGATGCCGCTGCGCTGGTTATCGGTAAAACGCTCGGCGAATATAAAAACATTCTTAATACTGTACGCCAGCAGTTTGCCGACCGTGACGCCGGTGGCCGTGGCTTACAGACATTTGACCTGCGTACCACCATTCATGTGGTTACCGGCATCGAAGCAGCGATGCTAGACCTGTTAGGCCAACACCTGGGCGTGAACGTGGCCAGCCTGTTAGGCGACGGTCAGCAGCGCAGCGAAGTGGAAATGCTGGGCTATCTGTTCTTTGTCGGCAACCGCAAAGCCACGCCTCTGGCGTATCAGAGCCAGCCGGACGAGAAGTGCGACTGGTATCGCATTCGCCACGAAGAGGCCATGACCCCGGATACCGTCGTGCGCCTGGCAGAAGCGGCGTATGAGAAATATGGTTTCAACGATTTCAAACTGAAGGGCGGCGTACTGGCCGGAAGCGAGGAAGCCGAGGCTGTTACCGCGCTGGCAAAACGTTTCCCACAGGCTCGCGTGACGCTGGATCCAAACGGTGCCTGGTCGCTCAACGAAGCCATCAGCCTGGGTAAACAGCTGCGTGGCGTGCTGGCCTATGCGGAAGATCCGTGCGGTGCAGAACAGGGTTATTCCGGTCGTGAAGTGATGGCCGAGTTCCGTCGCGCAACCGGTCTGCCAACGGCTACGAATATGATCGCCACCGACTGGCGTCAAATGGGACATACGCTCTCCCTGCAATCCGTTGACATCCCGCTTGCCGATCCGCACTTCTGGACGATGCAAGGCTCAGTGCGTGTGGCGCAGATGTGTCATGACTTTGGCCTCACCTGGGGTTCCCACTCCAACAACCATTTCGATATCTCTCTGGCAATGTTCACCCACGTGGCAGCCGCCGCGCCGGGCAAAATCACCGCGATCGACACGCACTGGATTTGGCAGGAAGGCAACCAGCGCCTGACTAAACAGCCGTTTGAGATCAAGGGCGGTATGGTGCAGGTGCCGACGAAACCGGGCCTCGGCGTCGAGCTGGATATGGACCAGGTGATGAAAGCCCACGAGCTGTATCAGAAACATGGGCTTGGCGCGCGTGATGATGCGATGGCGATGCAGTATCTTATCCCTGAATGGAAGTTTGATAACAAACGCCCTTGCATGGTGCGTTAAACAAGTTCCGGTGTGCTCAGGCACCGGAACCCCTTCTCCTGCACCGCGACGGACGGCATATGAAAATTGTAATCGCTCCAGATTCCTGGAAAGAGAGCCTCAGTGCTCTGGAGGTGGCGACACAGATAGAAGCTGGTTTTCGGGAGATTTTCCCGGATGCCGACTACGTGAAGCTGCCCGTTGCGGATGGAGGCGAAGGGACGGTAGAAGCAATGGTTGCGGCAACCGACGGCAGGATCGTTGAACTTGACGTCACCGGGCCGCTCGGTCAACCCGTTAATTCGTTTTATGGACTTTCCGGCGACGGGCAGAGTGCGTTTATCGAGATGGCCGCAGCCAGCGGTCTGGAGCAGGTTCCGGCAGGGCAGCGTAACCCGCTCGCGACAACATCCTGGGGGACGGGCGAGCTGATTCGCCATGCGCTGGACGAAGGCGTCAAACATATCATTATTGGTATTGGCGGCAGCGCGACCAATGACGGCGGCATCGGGATGGTGCAGGCGCTCGGTGCCAGACTACTTGATAAAAAAGGTGAAGCGCTGGGGCACGGCGGTGGCGAACTGACCAGGCTTGCAAGCATTGACATCAGTGAGCTGGATAAGCGCCTGAAAGCATGCCGCATTGAGGTCGCCTGCGATGTCACCAATCCGTTAATCGGTGACAACGGAGCATCAGCGGTCTTCGGGCCCCAGAAGGGCGCAACGCCTGAGATGGTGAAGCAGCTGGATGAGGCTCTGGCGCACTACGCAAAAATTATTGCCCGCGATCTGGATATAGATGTTTTGTCGCTGGATGGCGGTGGGGCCGCGGGTGGCATGGGAGCGGCGCTGTATGCTTTTTGCGCTGCGGAGCTTCGTCAGGGAATTGAAATCGTGACCGAGGCGTTAGGGCTTGACGCTCTGGTTCGCGATGCGGATCTGGTGATCACCGGTGAAGGGCGTATTGATAGCCAGAGCATCCACGGTAAAGTCCCTGTCGGCGTGGCCAGGGTCGCGAAGCGCTATGGTAAGCCTGTTATTGGCATTGCCGGAAGCCTGACGGCAGATGCAGGTGTTGTGCATGAGCACGGCCTGGATGCAGTGTTTAGCGTACTCTCTTCTATCTGTACGCTGGAAGAGGCGCTGGAAAATGCCGGTGATAATCTGCGTGTCGCCGCGAGAAATATCGCTGCCACGCTCGCAATGGGACGTGCTTTGTAACGTGGTATTCGTTCCGTTGGATGACGCAAGCGCCATCCAACGGACAAAATTGATGAATGCTTAAGCGACTTTTCTTTCGTGCATTTTCCGGTAGGCGGAAGGGGAGATGTTGTACTTTTTGCCGAAAATCCGCGTGAAAGATTGCTGAGAGTCAAAGCCGTATCGCTCGGAAATATCAACGATCCGATCGTTGCTGTTCAGCAGGTCGGCGGCGGCAAGCATCATTTTACGGTCCCTGATCCAGGTGCCCATGCTCTTCCCTGTCGTGCTCGTAAACATCCGTTGTAGGTACCACTTCGAATAACCGGAGTGTTTTGCCACATCTTCGATTCTTAGCGGTTTATCCATATTCTCTTCAATCCACTCAATCAGGGATTCCATAAAGTTAGCGGGCATGGACATTTCTCCTCCTTTCTATGAATTTGCCGACTGGCTGTCGGTTAATGCTTCCCACCAGGCAAAAGAGGCCTGCCCGGAATTCAACCCGACGACTCTGCCCATTTGCGGTGTAACAAGCTGGTAAGGCTTGTCGTGACTGGCTGCGGTAATACGCTCGTAGGGGTCATACCAGGTATGGTCAGACAAACAAAATCGTCCGGCATGGCCTGGGAGCATGACTCTGGCATTCAGATCGGCGGTTATTCTTTCCAGACATGAACCGCCGGACAATTTGCCAAACTCGGCCATAGAAACGAATTTGCTAAAGCCGCTAACGCTACCTGCAGGCATGATGATCACCAGAATTACGATTATTAACAAAAGGGCCGCTGAAAGCGGTATTTTCAGAAAAAGTGAACTTGTTATTGAGTGAGTGAACACTCATTATAAGAGGCGATTGTTCACCGTCAATGACATTTTTGTCAGCGAAATGTTACCCCCTGCCGTTCGGGTGATGTTTTAACATAGTTGCCCAAACGTCAGGGAACATGGTTTAATTTTGTATATATTCGCAAGGTTTGTGAGGAAATGTGGCTCGCCCGAAAAGTGAAGATAAACGTTTAGCGCTTCTTGAAGCAGCAAAGGTAGCGGTGGCTGAATTTGGGTTAGGGGCGGCAACGTCGCTGATTGCTAAAAATGCCGGCGTCGCGGAAGGGACGCTGTTTCGCTATTTTCCTACCAAGGATGAATTATTGAATGCGCTCTATCTGTATCTGAAAACGGATCTGGGCGTGACGATGATGAAGAATTTTCAGGCTGATGCCTCGGTGAAAGAGCGCGCACGTAAGGTCTGGAGCGGCTTTATTGACTGGGGCCTGGTTCATCCGAAAGCCAGCAAGGCGATGCGCCAGCTGGCGGTGTCAGACAAAATCACCCAGGAAACCAAAGACAGCGTTGCGCGCATTCACCCTGAATTGCGCAAGCTTGCGGAAGATTGCATTACCAACGAGTTTTTGTCCTGCGGGCTGTCGGCTTTTGGCGACGCAATCTTTTTCTCGCTGGCGGAGACCACGGCAGAATTCGCCTCCCGGGAGCCTGAAAAAGCCACTGATTACAAAGCAGCTGGCTTTGAAGCAATGTGGCGGGCCATGTCTCGCGACTAAGAAGGTTCAGCCTGCTTTACGCAGGCTAGCTCAGCATCTTTTGCGCTTCTTTGGAGACATTATCCATTTCATCCAGTAATTCCAGCAGCTCCGGCTCCAGATCTTGCGGGGCCACGCCGCTGCGCATTTCATGTTCCAGCGTCAGACAAATTTTCTTGAGCTTAGGAACACCGCTGTAGCTGCAACTCCCGTGTAGCTTGTGAATCATATCGACCAGCCCCTCAGGATTTTCGCCCACCAGCTGTTCCTCAACGGTGTTCCGTACCTCAGGCAGGAAGGCCAGCAGCATTTGCAGCATCTCACGAGCGAGGTCTGGTTTGTTGGCTGCCTGCCGCATCGCAAGCGTCCAGTCCAGGGTCTGGTTAGCCGTGTTGTTTTGCTGCGTCAGATCCGGCAGCAGCGCAGGCTGGGATATCACGATGCTGCCGGGCTGATAGCGCATCAGCAAATTGAGCAACTTCGATTCCTCAATGGGTTTAGCGAGATAGTCATTCATTCCGGCACTGAGTAATTTTTCTTTCTGGCCTGCCATAGCATGGGCAGTGACGGCTATCACTGGCGTTTGCTGGTGATGTGGGATTTGCCGGATCAGCTCGCAGGCGCGGATGCCGTCCATTTCTGGCATCTGAATATCCATCAGTATGATGTCAATCTGCATCTGTTTAGCCTGGCCAATGGCCTGCAGGCCGCTTTCACACAGCACAACGTTTTGCACCTGATCTTCAAGCAGTGCGCCAATCAATTTCAGATTCGCCAGATTATCGTCCACGGCCATGACCGTCATAGGCAGCTTGCCTGAGGCAGCCCCATCGGCCAGCGCCGGTGGCTTACTGAATGCGCGGTCAGCCAGTATTGGCAACAGGCGAGTGGAGGTTATCGGTTTCAGCAGGCAGGCGGCCACCCCGCGGCTTTTCAGCTCCTCTGCGCTGACCTGGGCATGACACGGCAGAGCCAGGATCAGACAATCCGTCATGGTTGTCGCCTGCTGCAACTTCGGATCGTCCATCGTCAAAGTATCTTTAAACGTAATGGGTACGCCGATGAGCAGAATATCGTAATGCTCCTCCGGGAGCGTACTGAATAACGGGCTGTAGACGACGGAGAGCGGCGTGTCGGCGAGAAGGTTCATCGTACTCTGCGCCGCCGCGGTATTTTGCTCGACATAAGCAATACGCTTTCCTGCCAGGTGGTCGGTGGAATAACCATCGATCGCGGCATTGGGATTTAAATCCAGATTGATATGGAACCAGAAGGTTGACCCTCTGTTCGGCTGGCTGTGGAAGGAGATATCCCCCCCCATCTCATTGACCAGCTTCTGGGTGATGACCAGTCCCAGACCGGTGCCGCCATGGCGACGAGAGATGCTGGCATCCGCCTGGCGGAAGGCCTGGAACAGCCGCGACTGCTCACGTTCAGGAATGCCGATGCCGGTATCGTGGATCTGCATTTCAATCTGAACTTTGTTGTTGCCAAGCGATCGTTTCTCCACCAGCAAATCGATATTGCCGCTTTCGGTAAACTTAATCGCGTTACCGACCAGGTTGGTAATCACCTGTTGCATACGCAGCGGGTCACCAATCACGTTATCCGGCACGTCGTTTTTGATATTGAGCGTCAGCTCCAGCCCTTTATCGTGGGCTGCATGCGCAAGCAGCGTCACCACCTCATCAAGGGTATTACGCAGAGGGAAAGGAATACTTTCGAGAATGAGCTTGCCGGCCTCAAGTTTAGAGAAGTCGAGAACGTCATTGATGATGGTCAGCAGGTTATTTGCCGAGCGTTCAATCGTGTGCAGATGGTCTCGCTGTGTCGCGTTGAGATCGGTTTTTAGCGTCAGGCGGGTAAAGCCAATCACGCCATTAAGCGGCGTACGCAGTTCGTGGGACATATTGGCGAGGAACTCAGACTTGATGCGGGCCGCTTCCTGGGCGCGCTTCTTCGCAAGATCCAGCTCAACGTTCTGGATTTCCATCTGCTCCAGGGTTTCACGCAGATCGGAAGTGGCCTGGTCGATATTGTGCTGCATCTCCTCGTGATAGGCGGTCAGGGACATCGCCATCGAGTTAATGCCGTTCTTCAGCATATCCAGCTCGCCGAGCATAAAACCTTCGACGCGGCTATCCAGCTGGCCTCTTCTGATACGGTCAACCGTGTTCACCATGTTGCGGATGGGGCTTGTCACATCTCGCATCAGACGGTAGGCAAAGAGCATTGCGATGCCGACGCAGAACAGCATCATCATGGTGGAAACAAAAATTTCCCGGTACTGCTGCAAGCGCACCGACTTCAAATCCAGTTCCATGGCGACATAACCCAGAGTATTACCGTTCTGCTTGGCGTCGACAGCTTCGGACTCATCGGGCGAGTAGCTTTCAGAAATGATAGGCGTGCGCAGGATGATGACATCGCCCCCACGGGTCACGCTTAAACTTCTGGGGATTTTCTCCCCGGCGGGCAGTTGCAGAACTGACGAGTTAAGTTTGAAATTTGAGGTGACAAACAGCCTGTTGTTCTCATCAAAAACTGAAATCCCGCGGACAATATCCGAGTGGCGCCGATGCAGGACGCTGATCAGCTCATGAATAGACTCCCGGTTGTGGAAGTTCATACCGTATTCACTCGATACGGCAAGCGGCTCAATGATATTGGTGCCGGCATCTTCAAGCTGACGCTGTAGGTCGTTGTAACGATGGACAACGAAGAAAGTACTGAGCAGCAAGCCGATCATTAGCGTAGGCGCCAGAATCAGGATCATCATGCGTGCCCGCAGGCTGTAGTTGGTCATGGGGTTCCGATATGGGACAATTGAGACAACAGTTTAAATTTAAGAGCTCATCTCTATCTATGGCGCAATTCTACTCTGCAAAGCGACGTGTTACGACTCGTCAGATCATAACTGTGACGGTTAATGACCTCGACCCTTTTGGGCAGGGGGTCGCGCGTCACAACGGAAAAGCGCTGTTTATCACCGGTGCGCTGCCGGGTGAGCAGGCAGAAGTCACCCTCACTGACGATAAACGCAATTTTTCTCAGGCGGTGGTCAAGCGTCGTTTAAGTGACAGCCCGGAGCGCGTTGCGCCACGCTGTCCGCATTTTGGCGTCTGTGGTGGTTGCCAGCAGCAGCATGCCAGCGTTTCACTTCAGCAGCAGGCAAAATCGCGGGCGCTGGCCCGTATGATGGGAACGCGTGATGCCCCGCGTGAAGTGAATGAGATTATTTCTGGCGAGCCATGGGGCTATCGCCGTCGCGCGCGCCTGAGCCTGAATTTCCATCTGAAGTCGCAAACTTTGCAGATGGGATTTCGCAAAGCGAGCGACAAAGAGCTGGTGGATATTCAGCAGTGCCCCGTGCTGGTGCCCCAGCTTGAGGCATTGATCAAACCTTTGCGTAAATGTCTGTCAGAACTAAAAGCCATGCGTAAATTAGGGCATGTTGAACTGGTGCTGGCAGATAGCGGCCCGCTGATGGTTTTGCGTCATCTCATCGGGCTGGAACCCGCCGATCGACAAAAACTGGAACAATTCTCGCATTCTGCTGGGCTTGCGCTATTTTTAGCACCCGACAGTGAAACGCTTGAGGCGACCGGGAGCGAAGCACCCTGGTATGAATCAGACGGTCTACGATTAAGTTTCAGCCCGCGTGATTTTATCCAGGTGAACGACGGGGTGAATCAGCAGATGGTCGCCCGGGCTATCGACTGGCTGGACGTACAGCCAACGGATCGGGTGCTGGATCTGTTCTGCGGCATGGGCAATTTTACCCTGCCGCTGGCAAAACGAGCGGCGAGCGTGGTGGGGGTGGAAGGCGTTGCTGCGCTGGTGGCGAAAGGCGAATATAATGCACAAAATAATTCGCTGAAAAATGTCACATTCTTTCATGAAAATCTGGAGGAGGATGTGACACGTCATGTCTGGGCGGCACAAGGATTCGATAAAATCTTACTTGATCCTGCCCGGGCCGGCGCGCCAGGCGTGATGCAGCATGTCATTAATCTTGCCCCTGAGAAGGTGGTGTATGTGTCATGTAACCCCACCACGCTAGCCCGAGACAGCGAAGCACTGCTGGCGGCGGGTTATCAGATTCAGCGGCTGGCAATGCTCGACATGTTTCCCCACACGGGGCACCTGGAGTCAATGGCGCTTTTCGAGCGCATTTAAACGGTTGATCGGGCCTGGGGGCCTGAGGCATGTAACCGACAGGAGAGGACAATGGTTGCGGTAAGAAGTGCACATCTCAACAAAGCTGGCGAATTTGCGCCCGATAAATGGATTGCGAGTCTCGGGATCACTAACCAGCAGTCATGTGAGCGCTTAGCCGAAACCTGGCGTTATTGCGAACAACAGACAAAGGGCCATCCCGACGCGGAGCTGCTGCTGTGGCGCGGCGTCGAGATGGTAGAAATCCTCTCCATGCTCAGTATGGATAACGACACGCTGCGAGCGTCGCTGCTGTTCCCGCTTGCGGATGCCAACGTCGTTACCGAAGACGTGATGAGGGAGAGCATTGATAACCAGGTTGTGACGCTAATCCACGGCGTGCGCGACATGGCTGCTATTCGTCAGCTGAAAGCCGCCCATACCGATTCTGTCTCTGCTGAACAGGTCGACAACGTTCGCCGCATGCTGTTGGCTATGGTGGATGACTTCCGCTGCGTCGTTATTAAACTTGCCGAACGTATCGCCCACCTGCGTGAAGTGAAAGATGCACCGGAAGATGAACGCGTGCTGGCGGCGAAAGAATGTACCAATATTTATGCCCCGCTTGCCAACCGCCTCGGCATCGGCCAGCTGAAATGGGAGCTGGAGGATTACTGCTTCCGCTACCTCCATCCGGCGGAATACAAGCGCATCGCTAAGCTGCTGCACGAGCGTCGTATCGACCGTGAGCACTACATTGATGATTTTGTCGGGTCGCTGCGTAAATCGATGAAAGAAGAGGGCGTGAAAGCCGAAGTGTATGGCCGCCCGAAACACATCTACAGCATCTGGCGCAAAATGCAGAAGAAGGCGCTGGCCTTCGATGAGCTGTTCGACGTGCGTGCGGTTCGCATCGTGGCAGAGCGTCTGCAAGACTGTTACGCCGCGCTGGGTATCGTGCACACGCATTTCCGTCATCTGCCGGACGAGTTCGACGACTACGTGGCCAACCCGAAACCAAACGGCTACCAGTCCATCCATACGGTGGTGCTGGGGCCGAACGGCAAAACCATCGAAATCCAGATCCGCACCAAACAGATGCATGAAGAGTCGGAGCTGGGCGTCGCTGCCCACTGGAAATACAAAGAGGGCAACGCACGCAGCGGCAGCACCGGGCACGAGGACCGTATCGCCTGGCTGCGTAAGCTGATTGCGTGGCAGGAAGAGATGGCAGACTCCGGCGAAATGCTCGACGAAGTGCGCAGTCAGGTCTTCGACGACCGGGTATACGTATTTACGCCAAAAGGGGATGTGGTCGACCTGCCAGCCGGTTCTACGCCGCTCGACTTTGCCTACCACATCCACAGCGACGTGGGGCACCGCTGCATCGGCGCGAAAATTGGCGGGCGCATCGTACCGTTCACCTATCAGCTGCAGATGGGCGATCAGGTTGACATTATCACCCAGAAGCAGCCGAACCCAAGCCGCGACTGGCTGAACCCGAACCTGGGCTACGTCACCACCAGCCGTGGGCGCGCCAAGATCCACAACTGGTTCCGCAAGCAGGATCGCGACAAGAACATTCTGGCCGGACGGCAGATCCTCGACGATGAGATCGAGCGGCTGGGCATCAGCCTGAAAGAGGCGGAAAAACACCTGCTGCCGCGCTACAACTTCAACGAAATTGAAGAGCTGCTGGCGGCGATTGGCGGCGGCGATATTCGTCTTAATCAGATGAGTAACTTCCTGCAGGCGCAGTTTAACAAGCCGACCGCTGCCGAACAGGACGAGCAGGCGCTTCGCCAGCTGGAGAAAAAATCGTCCAGCCAGCATCACTCCCGCAGTAAGGACAATGGGCGTGTGGTGGTGGAAGGCGTAGGCAATCTGATGCATCACATTGCGCGCTGCTGCCAGCCAATCCCCGGCGACGAAATTATCGGCTTCATCACCCAGGGGCGCGGTATCTCCATCCACCGTGCGGACTGCGATCAGCTCACCGATCTGCAATCCCACGCGCCGGAACGCATCGTGGATGCCGTCTGGGGCGAAAGCTACTCCAGCGGCTATTCACTGGTGGTACGGGTGACGGCGAATGACCGCAGCGGCCTGCTGCGAGATATCACCACTATTCTGGCAAACGAGAAGGTGAACGTGCTGGGCGTGGCGAGCCGCAGCGACACCAGACAGCAGCTGGCGACCATCGACATGAACATTGAAATCTATAACCTGCAGGTGCTGGGGCGCGTGCTCGGCAAGCTGAACCAGGTGCCGGATATCATCGATGCGAAGCGGCTGCACGGCTGACCCGGCACTCCTGGCCTGGTAGGGTGGATAAGCGAAGCGTCATCCACCAAATCGTTCGATACACGGCAGATGGCGCTTTGCTTATCTGCCCTACGTTTTCTTAAGGATCGACTTTGACTGAAATTAACCGCCTCCTTGGCATCATGAAGCGCCTGCGCGACCCGGAAAACGGCTGTCCATGGGACCGCGAGCAGACCTTCGCGACCATCGCGCCTTACACTCTGGAAGAAACTTATGAAGTGCTGGACGCCATCAACCGTGAAGATTTTGACGATCTGCGCGGCGAGCTGGGCGATCTGCTTTTCCAGGTGGTGTTCTACGCGCAGATGGCGCAGGAAGAAGGGCGGTTTAACTTCGATGATATCTGCTCATCCATTAGCGACAAGCTGGAGCGCCGCCATCCGCATATCTTTGCCGACGGTGAAGCGGGTACCAGTACCGAAGTGCTGGCGAAGTGGGAACAAATCAAAACCGCCGAGCGTGCGGAGAAAGCCCAGCACTCCGCGCTGGATGATATCCCCGAAGCATTTCCTGCCCTGATGCGCGCGCATAAAATTCAGAAGCGCTGCTCATCCGTGGGCTTCGACTGGACCTCTCTTGGCCCGGTGCTGGAAAAAGTGCATGAAGAGATCGACGAGGTGATGCACGAAGCTCAGCAGGTCGTTGTGGATGAAGCGAAACTCGAAGAAGAAGTTGGGGACTTGCTGTTCGCCACGGTCAATCTGGCTCGTCATTTAGGCACCAAAGCCGAAGTCGCTTTACAAAAAGCTAACAGAAAGTTCGAGCGTCGTTTCCGGGAAGTGGAGCGGATTATCGCCGCGCAGGGCCTGCAGATGACCGATGCGACCCTCGATCAAATGGAAAATGCCTGGCAGCAGGTTAAACGCCAGGAAACTGAAATCTAACGCGTTTTTGCGATCAAGCGCTATTTCCTGGCACTCCCATTTAACAAGCGCTTGATTTGCGTCAAAAACATTTATACCAGACCCGCTATTTTCTCAACCCTGACAAAGCGCGAGGTCAGGTTGGCGGGTTAAAGAATGAAAGTTTGTGGCACCCTGAGTGTTCGGGTATACTGCTTTCCCGTCCTGGTTATTCCATCGTCTTTAAACCTAACTTCTCAGGTTCAGCATGACAACGAACTATATTTTTGTGACCGGCGGGGTCGTTTCCTCTCTGGGTAAAGGCATTGCCGCAGCCTCCCTCGCAGCCATTCTCGAAGCCCGTGGCCTCAACGTATCCATCATGAAACTCGATCCGTATATCAACGTCGATCCGGGTACCATGAGCCCTATTCAACATGGGGAAGTGTTCGTTACCGAAGACGGCGCTGAAACCGACCTGGATTTGGGTCACTACGAGCGCTTCATCCGTAACAAAATGACGCGTCGTAACAACTTTACCACTGGCCGTATCTACTCAGAAGTTCTGCGTAAAGAACGCCGTGGCGACTATCTGGGCGCAACCGTACAGGTTATCCCCCACATCACCAACGCTATCAAAGAACGCATCCTTGAAGGTGGCGAAGGCTATGACGTCGTGCTGGTCGAAATCGGCGGTACCGTCGGGGATATCGAATCCCTGCCGTTCCTCGAAGCGATTCGCCAGATGGCCGTTGAAGTGGGCCGTGAGCACACGCTGTATATGCACCTGACTCTGGTGCCGTACATGGCCGCAGCCGGTGAGGTGAAAACCAAACCAACGCAGCACTCCGTAAAAGAACTGCTTTCCATCGGTATTCAGCCAGACGTGCTGATCTGCCGTTCTGACCGCGTGGTTCCGGCGAACGAACGTGCGAAAATCGCGCTGTTCTGTAACGTGCCGGAGAAAGCGGTTATCTCCCTGAAAGATGTCGATTCGATTTATAAGATCCCGGGCCTGTTGAAATCACAGGGGCTGGACGATTATATTTGTAAACGATTCAGCATTAACGCACCAGAAGCTAATCTGGGCGAGTGGGAACAGGTAATCTACGAAGAAGCGAACCCAACGGGTGAGATCACCATCGGTATGGTCGGCAAGTACATTGAACTGCCGGATGCCTACAAATCGGTGATTGAAGCGCTGAAACACGGTGGCCTGAAGAACCGTCTGACCGTCAACATCAAGCTGATTGATTCGCAAGATGTTGAAACACGTGGCGAAGAGCTACTTAAGGGTCTGGATGCTATTCTTATCCCTGGCGGTTTCGGCTATCGCGGCGTGGAAGGCAAAATTGCTACCGCCCGCTATGCCCGTGAAAACAAGATTCCTTACCTGGGCATCTGCTTAGGTATGCAGGTTGCGCTGATCGAATTCGCGCGTAACGTTGCAGGGATGGCTGACGCCAACTCCACGGAATTTGTGCCAGACTGTAAATACCCGGTGGTGGCATTAATCACCGAATGGCGTGACGAAGAAGGCAACGTTGAAGTGCGTACTGAAAAGAGCGATCTGGGTGGCACTATGCGTCTGGGTGGCCAACAGTGTCAGCTGACCGACGGTACGCTGGTACGCCAGATGTACGGCGAGCCGCAAATCGTTGAACGCCATCGTCACCGCTACGAAGTCAACAACATGTTGTTGAAGCAGATTGAAGCAGCGGGCCTGAAAGTTGCGGGCCGCTCCGGCGATGATCAACTGGTAGAAATCATCGAGGTGCCAAACCACCCCTGGTTTGTTGCCTGCCAGTTCCACCCGGAATTTACTTCAACGCCGCGTGATGGACACCCACTGTTTGCAGGCTTTGTGAAAGCTGCCGGTGAGTACCAGAAGCGTCTGGCGAAGTAAGCAGAGTTAGAACGGCAACGCGCGACATTTCGCGCGTTGTTTGTCTGGAGTTTTAGTTTAACGTTGTGACTTGAGGAAAACCTATATGTCCAAAATTGTGAAAGTCATCGGTCGTGAAATCATCGACTCCCGTGGTAACCCGACTGTTGAAGCCGAAGTTCATCTGGAAGGCGGTTTCGTAGGTATGGCTGCTGCACCATCAGGTGCTTCAACTGGTTCCCGTGAAGCGCTGGAACTGCGCGATGGCGACAAGTCTCGTTACATGGGTAAAGGCGTAACTAAAGCCGTTGCCGCTGTTAACGGCCCAATCGCTCAGGCGGTTATGGGTAAAGATGCGAAAGACCAGGCTAACATCGACAAGATCATGATCGATCTTGATGGTACTGAAAACAAATCTAACTTCGGTGCTAACGCCATCCTGGCTGTTTCTCTTGCTGCTGCTAAAGCTGCTGCTGCCTCCAAAGGCCTGCCGCTGTACGCACACATCGCTGAACTGAACGGCACCCCGGGCAAATACTCTATGCCTCTGCCTATGATGAACATCATCAACGGTGGCGAGCACGCTGACAACAACGTTGATATTCAAGAGTTCATGATTCAGCCAGTTGGCGCTAAAACGCTGAAAGAAGCGATCCGTATCGGTTCTGAAGTGTTCCACAACCTGGCTAAAGTGCTGAAATCTAAAGGCATGAGCACTGCTGTTGGTGACGAAGGTGGCTACGCGCCTAACCTGGGTTCTAACGCAGAAGCACTGGCTGTTATCGCTGAAGCGGTTAAAGCTGCGGGTTACGAGCTGGGTAAAGACGTGACTCTGGCTATGGACTGTGCTGCATCTGAATTCTACAAAGACGGTAAATACGTTCTGGCTGGCGAAGGCAACAAAGCTTTCACCTCCGAAGAGTTCACCCACTTCCTGGAAGATCTGACTAAACAGTACCCAATCGTTTCTATCGAAGACGGTCTGGACGAGTCTGACTGGGCTGGCTTCGCATACCAGACTAAAGTACTGGGCGACAAAATCCAGCTGGTTGGTGACGATCTGTTCGTAACCAACACCAAGATCCTGAAAGAAGGTATCGACAAAGGCATCGCTAACTCCATCCTGATCAAATTCAACCAGATCGGTTCTCTGACCGAAACTCTGGCTGCGATCAAAATGGCGAAAGACGCTGGCTACACTGCCGTTATCTCTCACCGTTCAGGCGAAACTGAAGACGCTACCATCGCTGACCTGGCTGTGGGCACCGCTGCAGGCCAGATCAAAACTGGTTCTATGAGCCGTTCTGACCGTGTTGCTAAATACAACCAGCTGATTCGTATCGAAGAAGCGCTGGGTGATGCAGCACCGTTCAACGGTCTGAAAGAAGTTAAAGGTCAGTAATCTCTTACTGTCGCTTTAAGTTCTGAGAAAACCCGCTTCGGCGGGTTTTTTTTCGCCTGAAATTTGCCGGCATGGACTTATGGTGCGGAATTCCTGCAGGCAGGTTGCGCTCCGGCGAATGCTGAGCCAGTCTGGTTAAATCATTTACCCCAGGTCAGGAGACCGCCATGAAAGCAGCTGTTGTTACGAAAGATCATTCCGTTGATATCGTTGATAAACCAGTGCGTGAACTTAAGCACGGTGAAGCTTTGCTGACGATGGAATGCTGCGGTGTGTGCCACACCGATTTGCACGTCAAGAATGGTGATTTTGGTGATGTGACGGGCACCACGCTCGGACATGAAGGAATAGGTATTGTTAAATCAGTCGGGCCAGGCGTCACCTCTTTAAAGGTGGGGGACCGGGCAAGCGTCGCGTGGTTCTTCCGCGGCTGCGGCCACTGCGAGTACTGCAACAGCGGCAATGAAACGCTGTGTCGCAGCGTGACTAACGCAGGTTACACCGCAGACGGCGGCATGGCAGAAGAGTGTATTGTCGTGGCGGACTACGCGGTGAAAGTGCCGGACGGCCTGGAGTCTGCCGCTGCCAGCAGTATTACCTGCGCGGGTGTGACCACTTACAAAGCAGTGAAGGTTTCTAACATCAAGCCTGGGCAGTGGATTGCGATTTACGGCCTGGGCGGCCTCGGCAACCTTGCGCTGCAATACGCGAAGAACGTGTTTAACGCCAAAGTCATCGCGGTGGATGTGAACGACGCGCAGCTCGATTTTGCCAAAGAGAGCGGCGCCGATATGGTGATTAACTCCCGCAATGAAGATGCCGGAAAGGTCATCCAGGAGAAAACCGGGGGCGCGCATGCGGCGGTAGTGACGGCTGTTGCGAAAGCTGCGTTCAATTCTGCCGTGGATGCGGTGCGTGCTGGCGGACGTGTCGTGGCCGTTGGCCTGCCGTCAGAGTCTATGAGCCTCAATATCCCGCGTCTGGTACTGGATGGCATAGAGGTTGTCGGTTCGCTGGTTGGCACCCGTCAGGATCTGGCTGAGGCGTTCCAGTTTGCTGCGGAAGGCAAAGTCACGCCGAAGGTTGCGCTGCGCCCGCTGAAGGACATCAACGCCATTTTCGAGGAAATGGAGAGCGGCAAAATCAAAGGCCGCATGGTGATTGATTTCAGAACGCACAAGTAACCAGCGACAGGCCGGGATTCCCCGGCCTTTTTTCTATCTCCGGCAGGTCTACAGCAGCAGCGGCAGCGTGGCGCTGGCAGTTTGCTGGCTCGCCATCGCATAGCGCCCGTCGTGGGTTATCAGCTCCCCAACCAGCACCTCCACCAGCAGCATCGCCCCAACCTTGGCGTTCAGTGAACCTGCACTTAGCGGGCCTTCCGGCTTCGCGGCAACCAGTAAAAGATCCGCCAGATCCGCAAGCGGGCTGCGCATCGTGTTGCTCAGCAGCAAAACCCGCGACCCTCTTTTTTTAGCAAGCTTAACCACGTGCAGCAGATCTTTGGTCGATCCTGAACTGGAGATCGCCACCACCAGATCGCGCTCCCCTAGAGTGGCGGCGTTCATGGCGGCGCGGTGCATATCACTGAAAAGCTGGGCAGATTTACCCAGGCGCAGCAGCTTGTAGTGCAGATAGTCGCCCATGATGGCGCTCGCGGCCACGCCGTAAATCTGCACGGATGCGGCTTCATGCAGGGCTGTTCCCGCCTGGGTCAGCACTTCACGGTTAATCAACTTGCCCGTATCGCGCAGCGCCTGCACAGACTCTTCCACCAGCTCATCAATGCTGTCTTCGCTGGCAACGGCGGGGGGCTGGCTCTGCTGAATATCCATCGCCAGCGCCATTTTGAATTCGCTGTAGCCTTTGCAGCCTGAATGACGGCACAGGCGGGTGACGCTCGCTTCGCTGGTTTCGCTCTCGCGAGCCAGTTCGGTAATGGTCAGATACAGCACCTTCTGAGGCTCGGCCAGAATGAACTCACCCAATTTTTGCAGCGTTGGGCTGTAGCCCGGCAGGCTCTGGCGCAGGTGCAGCAGAATATTTTCATTGTCGGTCATCGAACTCATCTCACCATCTCTTCAAAAGCATGCCATTTCAAACCGGCTACAGTGTGGCGGAAAGCCCCCTGGTTTTGCCAGCACATTCGATTAAGTGTGACGCGGATCGTAATGATGGTGGAAATTTTCAATCATAAGGATGTATTGTGATAAAAATTTTCACCATAAACTTAGGCCAGGGGGAAAATTTATGTCAATGTTCAGCGGAGCCTCTTCAGGAGGCTGGTTCGAGAAGGCCCAGCGGTTCGGTAAATCCTTTATGCTGCCGGTGGCGGTGCTGCCGGCGGCTGGCCTGCTGCTGGGGATCGGCGGCGCGCTGTCGAATCCCAACACCATTACGGCCTATCCTTTCCTTGACGTCGCCTGGCTACAGGGCATCTTCACCATCATGGCGAGCGCGGGATCTATCGTGTTTGCCAACCTGGCCGTGCTGTTTGCGGTCGGGGTCGCGGTCGGGCTGGCGAAGGGGGATAAGGGCACCGCCGGACTCGCCTCGCTGCTGGCGTATCTGGTCATGAACGCGACGATAAACGCGCTGCTGATCCTGAGCGGCAAGCTGGCGGCAACAAATCCCGGTGCGGCAGGGCAGGGAATGGCGCTGGGCATCCAGACGCTGGAAACCGGCGTGTTTGGCGGGGTGGTTATTGGCCTGGTGACCGCCATGCTGCATAACCGCTATAACAAAATCGCCCTGCCGCAGTTCCTCGGCTTCTTTGGCGGGTCGCGCTTTATTCCCATCGTCAGCTCGATGGCGGCGATTCTGGTCGGCGCGGCAATGACCCTCGTGTGGCCCCACTTCCAGAAGCTGATTTTCGGCATGGGCGGGCTGGTGGACGCGACGGGCTACTTCGGCACCTTTATTTACGGCTTCGTGCTGCGCATGCTCGGCCCGTTCGGCCTGCACCATATCTTCTATCTGCCGTTCTGGACCACGGCCCTGGGCGGCAGCGAAATGATCAATGGCCAGCTCGTGGAGGGCACACAGCGTATCTTCTTCGCGCAGCTTGCCGATCCGAACACCCAGCAGTTTTACGTCGGCACCTCGCGCTTTATGTCCGGGCGCTTCATTACCATGATGTTCGGCCTGATTGGCGCCTGTCTTGCTATGTACCATACGGCTAAACCCGAGAACCGCAAGCGGGTAGCGGGCCTGCTGATTTCTGCGGCGCTGACCTCTTTCCTGACCGGCATCACCGAGCCGATTGAGTTCTCGTTCCTGTTCATCGCCCCCGTGCTTTACGTCATCCATGCCATGTTCGACGGGCTGGCCTTTATGCTGGCGCACATGCTGCACATCACCATCGGACAGACGTTTTCCGGCGGGTTTATCGATTTCATCCTGTTTGGCGTTCTGCAGGGCGAGGCGAAAACCAACTGGCTCTACGTGCCGCTGGTGGGCATCCCGTGGTTCTTCCTCTACTACTTCACTTTCCGCTTTGTTATCACCCGCTTTAATTTCAAAACGCCCGGTCGTGAAGATGTGTCCGTCGTGGACTCGGGGATGACGGCAGGGGAACGCCCCGCTCAGGTCATCGTCGCCCTCGGCGGCAAAGAGAATATTGTCGAGCTGGACTGCTGCGCCACTCGCCTGCGCGTCACGCTGCGCGACGGTGAGCTGCTGGACGAAGCGCTGCTGAAAGAGACGGGGGCACGTGCGGTCATCCGCCGTGGCAACGGCGTACAGGTTATCTACGGCCCGCACGTCACCATTATCAAAAATGAAGTTGAGGAGATTCTCGCCCTATGAAAAATTCCATGCTGTCGCAGATCCGCGGGAAGCTAATTGTCTCCTGCCAGGCGCTGGACGATGAGCCACTGCACAGTCCATTTATCATGTCGCGCATGGCGCTGGCGGCCGCTCAGGGGGGCGCATCGGCTATTCGTGCAAACAGTCTTGTCGATGTAAAAGCCATCATGGAGCTGGTGGATCTCCCGGTTATCGCCATCATCAAACGCGACTATCCGGGCAGCGACGTCTACATCACGCCCACGCTTAAAGAAGTGGATGAGCTGATGCAGGCCAACCCGCAGATGATTGCAATGGATGCTACCGGGCATAAACGCCCCGGTGATTTAGATCTGCGTGGGCTGGTGGCTGCGGTGCGTGAACGTTACCCGGAGCTGCTGCTGATGGCAGATATCGCCACCGTTGAAGAAGCGCGTTTCGCCGCAGAAATCGGTTTTGATTGCGTCGGAACCACGCTGCACGGCTACACGGCGGAGACTCAGGGGCAGATACTAGCCACTAACGACTGCCAGTTTCTGCGTGAAGTTGTGGCGGCCGTTCACGTCCCGGTGATTGCGGAAGGCAACGTTGAAACGCCGGAGATGGCGGCACATTGCCTTGAGCTGGGAGCGCATGCGGTGGTGGTGGGCGGGGCGATTACCCGTCCGCAGCAAATTACCCGCCGTTTCGCCAGCGCGATGTATTCAGAAGGCTAATCGCCAGTCAGGCCAGCCCGGTTCGTAGCGAATTGGGCTGTTTTCACCGCTGCGCATGATCTCAACCGTTAGTTCTGCGATAATTACTTTTTGCGAAGATAACAGAGATGATTATGCAGTACCCGATTAACGAGATGTTCCAGACCCTGCAAGGGGAGGGCTATTTTACTGGTGTGCCCGCCATCTTCATTCGCCTGCAAGGCTGCCCGGTCGGCTGTGCGTGGTGCGATACCAAACACACCTGGGATAAGCTCGCGGATCGTGAAGTCTCTCTGTTCAGCATTCTGGCAAAAACCAAAGAGAGCGATAAGTGGGGCGGGGCCAGTGCGGAAGAGCTGCTGAATATCATTCAGCGTCAGGGCTATACCGCACGCCACGTGGTGATTACTGGCGGCGAGCCGTGCATTCACGACCTGATGTCGCTCACTTCGCTGCTGGAACACCATGGTTTTAGCTGCCAGATTGAAACCAGCGGCACGCATGAAGTGCGCTGTACGCCGGGGACCTGGGTAACAGTTTCGCCGAAGGTGAATATGCGCGGTGGCTACGACATTCTCGCGCAGGCGCTGGAACGAGCAGACGAGATTAAACACCCGGTAGGACGCATGCGTGATATTGAAGCGCTGGACGAACTGCTGGCAACGCTGCACGACGAGAAAAGCCGTGTGATTGCCCTGCAGCCCATCAGCCAGAAAGAAGACGCTACGCGGCTGTGCATCGAAATCTGCATCGCCCGCAACTGGCGGCTTTCCATGCAGACGCATAAGTATTTGAATATCGCTTAACGCAGAAAGGCACCCAAGGGTGCCTTTCTGGTCTGTAGGGTGGATAAGCGCCAGCGCCATCCACCAAAACCTTAGCCTTTATAGACGCATCCGGCAGTACAGGTCTCTTTCACCATCACCGCGCTCAGCAGCGGAACGATGGGCTTCATTTTGTCCCAGATCCACTTCGCCAGCACTTCGCTGGTTGGGTTCTCAAGGCCTGGAATATCGTTCAGATAGTAATGATCGAGGCTGTCGTAGGTTGGCTTAAACGCCGCCTTCAGCTCGGAGAAATCCATAATCCAGCCCGTATACGGATCGACCTCGCCGGTGATTTCCAGGCGCACCATGAAAGAGTGGCCGTGCAGGCGACCGCACTTGTGGCCTTCCGGTACGTGCGGCAGGCGGTGGGCGGCTTCGAAGGTAAAATCTTTAAACAGGGTGGTTGCCATTATTGAGTCTCAGTTAGCGCAGTGAAGTCGAGCGAAAAACCGCCGCATAGTACCGGAATTGACATTTTTGCGCATTAACTAAAAGCCTCATCTTCTTTTTGCCGCCTTTCTCTCGCGTTGCCTTAGAAGTTATTTATTAAATATCAATGAGTTAATTAATCGTTTTTAATGTTATGGATTACCCGAAAAAGCGGTTAGTCATTTTGGTTATTTGTTATTTCCATCCCTTCTTTAATTGTTATTATCCGGCTGGTTACCCTTACCCTCATGAATGCTATTTACCGTTGATGGTTATAAACGGACCTTTTGCTACTGGAACCCAATCAAGCATGACAACTCAGGCCCCACCGACCGCTTTGCTGCCGCTCACCCCGGAGCAACTGGCTCGCCTCCAGGCGGCAACAACAGACTTCTCGCAGACGCAGCTGGCCTGGTTATCAGGCTATTTCTGGGGGATGATTAACCAACAGCCGGGCACGGTTGCGGCTCCGGCGGCACCTGCTGCGGAAGTGCCGGTTATCACTTTGATTTCCGCCTCCCAGACCGGCAACGCGCGCCGCGTCAGCGAACAGCTGCGCGACGACCTGCTGGCCGCAAAGCTGAACGTCAACCTGGTGAATGCTGGCGACTATAAATTCAAACAAATCGCCCAGGAAAAACTGCTGGTTGTCGTGACCTCCACGCAAGGGGAAGGGGAGCCGCCGGAAGAAGCTGTGGCGCTGCATAAGTACCTGTTCTCCAAAAAAGCGCCGAAGCTGACCGATACGGCCTTTGCCGTATTCAGCCTGGGCGACACCTCCTATGAATTCTTCTGCCAGTCCGGGAAAGACTTTGATTCGAAGCTTGCGGAGCTGGGCGGCCAGCGGCTGCTGGACCGTGTGGACACCGACGTTGAGTTCCAGCCCGCCGCTCAGGAATGGCGTGCAAAAATCGTCGATATACTGAAATCCCGCGTCCCGGCTGAAACGCCTGCGCAGGCCGCTGCCACGGCAACCGGCGTGGTCAACGAAGTCTTCACCAGCCCGTACACCAAAGAAGCGCCGCTGACCGCAACGCTTGCGGTGAACCAGAAAATCACCGGGCGTGACTCTGGCAAAGACGTGCGCCATCTCGAAATCGATCTTGGTGATTCTGACCTTCGCTACCAGCCCGGCGACGCGCTCGGCGTCTGGTATCAGAACGATGCGGCCCTGGTGAAAGAGCTTGTTGAGCTACTGTGGCTGAATGGCGATGAAACCGTCACCGTTGAGGGCAAAACCCTGCCGCTTAGCGAGGCGCTGGAGTGGCACTTTGAGCTGACCGTTAACACCGCGAACATCGTTGAGAAGTACGCGCAGCTTACCCGCAACGCCGCGTTGCTCGACCTGGTCGGCGACAAAACTAAGCTGCAGCATTTTGCCCAGAGCACGCCGATTGTCGATATGGTGCGTTATGCTCCGTCAGAGTTGACCGCAGATCAGCTGGTTGAACTTCTGCGTCCGCTGACGCCGCGCCTGTACTCTATTGCCTCTTCACAGGCTGAGGCAGAGAGCGAAGTTCACATTACCGTTGGCGTGGTGCGCTACGACATTGAAGGTCGTGCCCGAACTGGCGGCGCATCTGGCTTCCTGGCCGACCGTCTGGAAGAAGACGGTGAAGTGCGCGTGTTTATCGAACATAACGATAACTTCCGCCTGCCGGCCAACCCGGAAACGCCGGTGATCATGATCGGCCCCGGCACCGGCATTGCGCCGTTCCGCGCCTTCATGCAGCAGCGTGAAAACGACGGGGCGAGCGGTAAAAACTGGCTGTTCTTCGGCAACCCGCACTTCACCGATGACTTCCTCTATCAGGTGGAGTGGCAGCGCTACGTCAAAGACGGCCTGCTGACCAACATCGACCTCGCCTGGTCCCGCGACCAGGAACACAAAATATACGTACAAGATAAAGTGCGCGAGAAAGGCGCGGAGCTGTGGAGCTGGATTCAGGAAGGCGCCCACATTTACGTCTGCGGCGATGCCAATCGCATGGCGAAAGACGTTGAGCAGGTTTTACTGGAAGTGGTAGCCGAGTTTGGTGGCATGGACACCGAGACGGCCGATGAATTTTTAAGTGAGCTGCGCGTTGAGCGCCGTTATCAGCGAGATGTCTACTAATGAGCGATAAACACCCGGGACCGTTAGTGGTCGAAGGAAAACTGGCTGACGCCGAGCGCCTGAAGCTGGAAAGCAATTTCCTGCGCGGCACCATCAAAGAAGATTTGCAGGATGGCCTGACCGGCGGCTTTAAGGGCGACAACTTCCTGCTGATCCGCTTCCACGGCATGTACCAGCAGGACGACCGTGACATCCGTGCCGAACGCGCCGAGCAGAAGCTGGAGCCGCGTCACGCCATGATGCTGCGCTGCCGTCTGCCGGGCGGCATTATCACCACCCAGCAGTGGCGCGCCATTGATAAGTTCGCCGAAGATAAAACTATCTACGGCAGCATCCGTCTGACTAACCGCCAGACGTTCCAGTTTCACGGCATTCTGAAAAAGAACGTGAAGCCCGCGCACGAGATGCTCCACGAAGTCGGGCTGGACGCGCTGGCGACCGCCAACGACGTTAACCGTAACGTGCTTTGCACCTCGAACCCGATTGAGTCCGAACTGCATCAGGAAGCCTACGAGTGGGCGAAAAAACTCTCTGAGCACCTGCTGCCGCGCACCCGCGCTTATGCGGAAATCTGGTGGGACAAAGAGAAAGTCGCGACCACCGACGAAGAGCCGATTCTGGGCGCGACCTATCTGCCGCGTAAGTTTAAAACCACGGTTGTGGTGCCGCCGCAGAACGATGTGGATCTGCATGCGAACGACATGAACTTCATCGCCATCGCCAAAGACGGCAAGCTGGTGGGCTTCAACCTGTTGGTAGGTGGCGGGCTGTCCATTGAGCATGGCAACAAAGCCACCTACGCCCGCACCGCGAGTGAATTCGGCTATATCCCGCTGGAGCACACGCTTGCCGTTGCGGAAGCGGTGGTGACTACCCAGCGCGACTGGGGAAACCGCACAGACCGTAAAAATGCGAAAACCAAATATACCCTTGAGCGCGTCGGCGTTGACGTGTTTACAGCTGAAGTTGAACGCCGTGCGGGCATTACCTTCGAGCCGATTCGTCCATACGAATTCACCGGCCGCGGCGACCGCATCGGCTGGGTAAAAGGCATCGACGATAAGTGGCACCTGACGCTGTTTATCGAAAACGGTCGTATTCTGGACTACCCGGATCGACCGCTGAAAACTGGCCTGCTGGAGATCGCGAAGATCCACAAAGGTGATTTCCGCCTGACGGCTAACCAGAACCTGATCGTGGCTGGCGTGCCGGAAAGCGAAAAGGCGAAAATCGAGAAGCTGGCGAAAGACCATGGCCTGATGCACGCGGTGAAACCGCAGCGCGAAAACTCCATGGCCTGCGTTGCTTTCCCAACCTGTCCGCTGGCGATGGCCGAAGCAGAGCGCTTCCTGCCGCAGTTTGTGACTAAAGTTGAAGATGTGATGGAGAAGCACCACGTCGGCGAAGAGAACATCGTTTTGCGCGTGACGGGCTGCCCGAACGGCTGTGGCCGCGCAATGCTGGCGGAAATCGGTCTGGTGGGTAAAGCGCCTGGCCGCTACAACCTGCACATCGGCGGTAACCGCATCGGCACGCGCATCCCGCGCATGTACCGCGAGAACATCACCGAGACGGAAATTCTGGCTTCCATTGATGAGCTGGTGGGGCGCTGGGCGAAAGAGCGTGAAGGGGATGAAGGCTTCGGTGACTTCACCATCCGCGCCGGGATTATCCGTCCGGTGCTCGATCCTGCCCGGGATTTGTGGGATTAACATTCATCGGCGGGCGACGCTGCCCTGATTTTTGTAGGGTGGATAAGCGGCAGCGTCATCCACAATGATTTTTGCCAATAAGCGAGGCACGTATGTCCGCACTCGATCTAAAAGCACTCAACGAACTGCCAAAAGTCGAACGCGTTATGGCGATGGCCGAGGTGAACACCCAGCTCGAAAAGCTGACCGCGGAGCAGCGCGTCGGCTGGGCGCTGGAAAACCTGCCCGGCGAGTTCGTGTTGTCCTCAAGCTTTGGTATTCAGGCGGCGGTGAGCCTGCATCTGGTTACCCAGCTGCGCCCGGATATTCCGGTGATCCTCACCGATACCGGCTATCTGTTCCCGGAAACCTACCAGTTTATCGACGAGCTGACGGACAAGCTGAAGCTGAACCTGAAGGTGTTTAGCGCAAAAGAAAGTGCGGCATGGCAGGAGGCACGCTACGGCAAGCTGTGGGAGCAGGGCGTTGAGGGCATTGAGAAATACAATGAGATCAACAAAGTCGAGCCGATGAACCGCGCCTTGCAGGAGCTGGGTGGTCAAACCTGGTTTGCTGGCCTGCGTCGTGAACAATCCGGCAGCCGGGCAAATCTGCCGGTGCTGGCGATACAGCGCGGCGTTTTCAAAATCCTGCCAATTATCGACTGGGACAACCGCACGGTTTACCAGTACCTCACCGCGCACGGCCTGAAATACCATCCTCTGTGGGATCAGGGCTATCTGTCAGTTGGCGATACCCACACAACCCGCAAGTGGGAGCCGGGCATGGCAGAAGAAGAAACACGTTTCTTTGGCCTGAAGCGCGAGTGCGGGCTGCACGAAGGCTGATTCAGAGATAGTAAGGTGGGCGCTGACCCACCTTATTTTATTATTGCTGGTGCTGTGCCGGTGTAAGGCGAACGCCTGCCGCGCGGGTTAACTCAGTTAATGTGATTAGCGTTGGGTTACCATTTTCCGACAGCGCTTTATAAATATGCTGGCGCGCGATACCTGACTTTCTGGATATCTCCCCCACACCACCGCGAGCTTCGATTACGCGACGTAAAGCAATAAGAAAAGCCGCGACGCCGCCCTCTTCATAGATCTCATCAAGTGCGGTTTGCAGATAAATTTCAGCGTAGGCTGGATCGGCACGCAACTCTTCGATCATCGCTATATTGTGGTCAACGGCGGGTTCCGGATTGGTTTTCAGCTTCATGATTTCAGTCTCGAATAATAATCCTGCAGGTTCGCGGCGGCTTTTTCTAAATCCTTATGTTGAGAAGACTTATCCCCACCAATTAGTAAGAGAACGATCTCTCCCTGGACGACAGAATAGTAAACCCGATAGCCGGGGCCATAATCCACCCGCAGTTCCCAGACGCCGTCTCTTTCAAATTTGTGGTCTCCAAAATTACCGGTTTCGGCTCTGGCGACCCGGATGTCTATTTTGGCTGCCGCTCGAACATCTTTCTTACGGAGTTTTTTCATCCACTCCGTATAGGGTTCTTTTCCATTATTGTCCCGGTATCGCTTAGCCGTATAAGGCATAACATTACCCTCATTCCGTGAGTTTGAAATAATTGTCACTTATATGTGACAAACTGGCAAGGTGATTTTTTGCTCAAAAATCCTGCTTGCGGCTGGCATCCTTTCTTACCTGCACCGGCAGTCCTATTTCCCCGCCTTCGTCAGCTCCTTCACCAGCGGCAGCATGACGCGTACAACGTCGTGGCTACGCTTCGCTATGCGTCCTGATAACCATTTGTCCAGATACTGCTGGTTATCAAGCTGCGCATTGTGCCAGGTTGTGCCGTCCGGGAATGCTTTGCTTTTCGCCCGCTGCTGATAGCCATCCTTTTTGCCCAGCGACCAGTTGGTGGCTTCAACGGACAGTACGGGAATACCAACTTTGTCGAAAGGGGCGGCGTCGTTACAGCAGCCGGTTCCTTTCGGATACTGTTTGTTTTGTCCCGGATTTGTTGCGGCCTGAATGCCCAGCTGTCGCGCCAGCTGTAGCGCGCGATCGCGCGTTAGTTTGCGTACCGCAGCCGGCGTTTTTAGCCCGCTATTAAAATAGATCCGGTCACCGGTGACGAGACTGTCGAGGTTAATCACCAGCAGGGTGTTTTTCTTTTCCTGGTCGCTCATGCGGCTGAGAATATTTTCAGCACCCAGCCCACCCATTTCTTCTCCGCTGGTGGCGATGAAGCGAATGCCGTAGCGCGTCGGGACTTTCGCCATGCTTTGTGCCAGTTCCAGCATCACGCCCAGCCCGGAGGCGTTGTCGTCCACGCCCTGTAACGTCAGGCCGCCGAGATTATTATTGGTGTCAGCGTCGCTTAAAGGGGTGAAGGTATCCAGATGCGCGATAATGATGACCTGCTGCGGCTCTTTTCCCTCTCGTGCCGCAATCACCTGGCTTGCGCTGACGTTATGCCAGTTCTGATGGCCATCTTTAGTGGTATAGCGATAACGGGTGTTAAACCGGCGGATATCGCTCTGGTAGCCGTATTGTATGAACTGTTCCTGCAGATAATCTGCGGCGAGCATTTCGGCAGGGCTGCCGGTCATACGCCCTGGAAAAACGGTGGCGATATGGCGAGTCTGCACCTCAGCTGTTTTACCTGAATGTGTCGTGGTGGCTTCGGCTGGTAGAGAGATACCTATCCCCAGCGCAAGAGAAACAGTCCATAAGCGCCGCGCGGCAAACATAGTTCGTCCTTTTCTTTCTGCTTAAATTTTTGCCCGGTTAGTATGAAACTGCGCCTCATCTTAAACAATTCGAAATCATCCTAAAGCCCCGTTAAATCTCCCGTTAAGCACATTTTGTGATTTTGATTTTCACAGCGTTATTCCTTTGTGGAACTACTCATTCCAATTGGTAATTTCATATCAAATAACCCCGCGTCTTATAGTCCCTGTAATTTCATGCAAACGGTCGGGCTATGACCCGTCGTGCTAATCGCAGCTTTAAGGGAAGGTTATGGACCAAAAACGACTCACTCACCTGCGGCAACTGGAGGCTGAAAGCATCCATATTATCCGCGAGGTCGCCGCCGAATTTTCCAATCCGGTAATGATGTATTCAATCGGCAAAGATTCGTCGGTGATGTTGCATCTGGCGCGTAAGGCCTTTTATCCGGGCACGCTGCCTTTCCCGCTGCTGCACGTGGATACCGGCTGGAAATTCCGTGAGATGTACGAGTTCCGTGACCGTACCGCGAAGGCCTACGGCTGCGAACTGCTGGTGCATAAAAATCCTGAAGGCGTGGCGATGGGGATTAACCCATTCGTACACGGTAGCGCGAAGCACACCGATATCATGAAAACTGAAGGGCTTAAGCAGGCGCTGAATAAATACGGTTTCGATGCGGCCTTTGGCGGCGCGCGTCGCGACGAAGAGAAATCCCGCGCCAAAGAGCGTATCTACTCGTTCCGCGACCGTTTCCACCGCTGGGACCCGAAAAACCAGCGTCCGGAACTGTGGCACAACTACAACGGGCAGATAAACAAAGGCGAAAGCATTCGCGTGTTCCCGCTCTCCAACTGGACGGAGCTGGATATCTGGCAGTACATCTACCTGGAAAATATCGACATTGTTCCGCTCTACCTGGCAGCGCCGCGTTCCGTACTGGAGCGTGACGGCATGCTGATGATGATTGACGATGGCCGTATCGACCTGCAGCCGGGTGAAGTCATCGAGCAGAAAATGGTGCGCTTCCGTACCCTCGGCTGCTGGCCGCTCACCGGCGCGGTTGAGTCCAGCGCTCAGACGCTGCCGGAGATCATCGAAGAGATGCTGGTTTCCACCACCAGTGAACGCCAGGGCCGCATGATTGACCGCGACCAGGCCGGCTCCATGGAGCTGAAGAAACGCCAGGGTTATTTCTAAGGAGCCGCCAGATGAACAGCACCATTGCACAACAAATTGCCGAAGAGGGCGGCGTAGAAGCCTATCTTCACGCTCAGCAACACAAGAGCCTGCTGCGCTTCCTGACCTGCGGCAGCGTGGATGACGGCAAAAGCACGCTGATTGGACGCCTGCTGCACGACACGCGTCAGATCTACGAAGATCAGCTCTCCTCGCTGCAAACCGACAGCAAGCGCCACGGCACCCAAGGCGAGAAACTCGATCTGGCGCTGCTGGTAGATGGTTTGCAGGCGGAGCGCGAGCAGGGCATCACTATCGATGTGGCTTACCGCTACTTCTCCACCGAAAAGCGCAAATTTATCATCGCCGACACGCCGGGGCACGAGCAGTACACCCGCAATATGGCAACCGGCGCTTCAACCTGTGAGTTGGCGATCCTGTTGATCGACGCGCGCAAAAGCGTGTTGGATCAAACTCGCCGCCATAGCTTTATCTCCACGCTGTTGGGGATCAAGCATCTGGTCGTAGCCGTAAACAAAATGGATCTGGTTGAGTTTAGCGAAGAGACGTTCGAGCAGATCAAGCAGGACTACCTGACGTTTGCCGAACAGCTGCCGTCTGACCTGGATATCCGTTTCGTGCCGCTGTCCGCGCTGGAAGGCGACAACGTTGCGACGCAAAGCGCAAATATGCCGTGGTACACCGGGCCTACGCTTCTTGAACTGCTGGAAACCGTAGAGGTTAAGCGCGTCGTGGATCAGCAGCCAATGCGCTTCCCTGTTCAGTATGTGAATCGCCCTAATCTGGATTTCCGTGGCTATGCCGGTACTCTCGCTTCCGGCGTGGTGACCGTGGGACAGCGCGTGAAGGTTTTACCGTCAGGCGTTGAGTCTTCCATTGCGCGAATCGTAACGTTTGATGGGGATTTGCAACAAGCTGCTGCGGGGGAAGCGATCACTCTGGTGCTGAAAGATGAGATCGACATCAGCCGGGGTGACCTGCTGGTTGACGCCAGCGACTCACTGCCCGCCGTGCAAACCGCGAAGGTTGATGTGGTCTGGATGGCAGAACAGGCGCTGGTCCCGGGCCAGAGCTTCGACATTAAAATCGCCGGCAAAAAGACCCGCGCCCGCGTGGGTGATATTCACTATCAGGTTGAAATTAACTCCCTGACTCAGCGGGTGGTGGACAGCCTGCCGCTTAACGGTATCGGGCTGGTTGACTTAACTTTCGATGAGCCTTTAGTGCTGGATAAGTACCAGGAAAACCCGGTTACCGGCGGGCTTATCTTTATCGACCGCCTGACTAACGTCACCGTTGGTGCAGGTATGGTGCGTGAGCCGCAGGAGGATGTGTATCAGGACGCTTCCGCTTTCAGCGCTTTCGAACTGGAACTGAATGCGCTGGTCCGTCGCCACTTCCCGCACTGGGGCGCGCGTGATTTGCTGGGAGGCAAGTGATGGCTGAGCACGACGATAACGTCGTCTGGCATGCCCATCCGGTCACCCGGCAGCAGCGTGAGCAGCTTCATCAGCACCGTAGCGCGGTGCTGTGGTTCACCGGCCTGTCCGGCTCCGGTAAATCCACCGTAGCCGGTGCGCTTGAAGAGGCGCTGCATAAGCTTGGGGTCAGCACCTATTTGCTTGATGGCGACAACGTGCGCCACGGGTTGTGCAGCGACCTGGGGTTCAGCGACGCTGACCGTAAAGAGAACATCCGCCGGGTAGGAGAGGTCGCCAGTTTGATGGTGGACGCGGGGCTGGTCGTGCTGACCGCCTTCATCTCACCTCATCGCGCAGAGCGGCAAATGGTCCGTGAACTTGTCGGCGCGGGACGGTTTATCGAAGTGTTTGTCGATACCCCGCTGGAGATTTGCGAGGCGCGCGATCCTAAGGGGCTGTACAAGAAAGCCCGGGCCGGGGAACTGCACAATTTTACCGGGATTGATTCATTGTATGAATCCCCCACGCAGCCGGAAATTCACTTAGACGGCGAACAATTGGTAACAAATTTGATTGCGCAATTATTAGACCTGCTGCGTCGGGACGATATTATCAAATCCTAAAGACAGTGCCAGGCCGCTTACTGCGCCAGGCCCGCCAGGTCACCGGATTCGTTATGCGCAATAGCCCGAACATGATTATGACACAAGCAGAACCCAGCCCTCCCGCCGATGAAACGACCTGGTCATTGCCAGGCGCCTTCATCGGCTTTTTGTCGTGGCTGCTCGCGCTTGGCATACCATTTCTGGCCTATGGCTCTAACACCCTGTTTTTCTTCCTTTATACCTGGCCATTCTTTCTTGCGCTGATGCCGGTGGCCGTGGTGGTTGGCATTGCATTGCACTCTTTGGTCCGCGGTAAACTTCTCTATAGCTGCCTTGCTACGGTGGTTACGGTGGGGCTGATGTTTGGTGTTTTATTCATGTGGTTGATGGGTTAAGCCTGACTGACGAAAATGGCTCGATTTAAGCTAAACCTCCTGCAAACGCGCATGTCGGCGCGATCTGTGATAAATTCTGCCGCAAATTTGTCGATTCACTTTCCACCCGCGATCCTGTTGGGGGGAAAAGTGTGGTCAGATAAGATGTTGTGGAATGAGTGTGCCGTTTTTCAGGGGGCAGGATGGGTAAACTAACGCTGCTGCTGCTGGCCTTGCTGGTCTGGCTGCAGTATTCGCTGTGGTTCGGAAAAAACGGCGTGCATGACTATACGCGAGTCAACGAAGACGTGGCGGCTCAGCAGGCGACTAACGCTAAACTGAAGGCGCGTAACGATCAGCTGTTTGCTGAAATTGACGATCTTAACGGCGGCCAGGAGGCCATCGAAGAGCGCGCACGCAACGAACTGAGTATGACCAAGCCTGGTGAAACCTTCTACCGCCTGGTGCCGGACACCTCTAAGCGCGCCGGCAACAATGCCGCGCAGAACAATCGATAAATAGCGTAAGTGATTCTCATGGCAGACTCCTCCCGGGACGTAATTGCCGTGGTGCCGGCCGCCGGAATTGGCAGCCGTATGCAAACGGAATGTCCAAAGCAATATCTGCACATCGGTAATAAAACCATTCTTGAACATGCTGTCGCGAGCCTGCTGGCACATCCGCGCATCAGCCATGTCATCATTGCCATCAGCCCTACGGACGCCTGGTTCGCCTCTTTGCCGCTGGTAAAAGATCCTCGTATTAGCGTGGTGAGCGGAGGAGGGCAGCGCGCCGATTCAGTGCTTGCTGGCCTTCAGGCAGCCAATGGGGCTGAGTGGGTGCTGGTGCATGACGCCGCGCGCCCTTGTCTGCATCAGGATGATTTAGCACGTTTGCTGGCCATAACTGAAACCAGTCAAGTTGGTGGTATTCTTGCCGCACCGGTGCGGGACACGATGAAGCGCGGTGAGCCTGGCAAACCTTTGATTGCCCATACCGTCGAGCGCGAAGACCTCTGGCACGCGCTGACGCCGCAACTTTTTCCCCTTGAACTGTTGCGAAGCTGCCTGTTGCGCGCCCTGAACGAGGGCGCGACGATCACCGATGAAGCTTCCGCGCTTGAATATTGTGGCTTCCATCCGGAATTAATTAGCGCCCGCGCCGATAATATCAAAGTCACACGCCCGGAAGACCTGGCGCTTGCAGAGTTTTACCTCACGCGGTTAACCCAAACGGAGAAGATTTAATGCGTATCGGACATGGTTTTGACGTACACGCTTTTGGAGGTGTTGGCCCGATTATCATTGGCGGCGTGCGCGTCCCATTCGAAAAAGGGCTACTGGCCCATTCCGATGGTGATGTTGCACTTCATGCGCTGACCGATGCGCTGCTTGGCGCAGCAGCGCTGGGTGATATCGGCAAGCTGTTCCCCGATACCGACGCCGCCTACAAAGGCGCGGACAGCCGCGAGCTGTTGCGTGAAGCCTGGCGCCGCATTCAGGCTAAGGGATACACACTCGGTAATGTCGATGTGACCATCATCGCCCAGGCGCCTAAAATGGCTCCGCACATCCCGCAGATGCGTGTATTTATCGCCGAAGATCTTGGCTGCCATATGGACGATGTCAACGTTAAAGCCACCACCACCGAAAAACTTGGCTTCACCGGGCGTGGTGAAGGGATTGCCTGTGAAGCGGTCGCGCTGCTGCATAAGGCCCGCACGTAATGGATATGCAGAATCTCACCTGGCTGCACGGCAAGCCGGAGGGGACAGGGCTAATCAAAGCCAGTCCCGAAGATTTCGTGGTTATCGAAGATCTGGGTTTTGGCCCGGATGGCGATGGCGAACACCTGCTGCTGCGCATCCTGAAAAAGGGCTGCAACACGCGTTTTGTCGCCGACGCGCTGGCAAAGTTTCTGAAAGTCCATGCCCGCGAAGTCAGTTTCGCCGGGCAAAAAGATAAGCATGCCGTCACCGAACAGTGGTTCTGCGTGCGTCTGCCGGGCAAAGAGATGCCTGACATGAGCGCATTTGAGCTGGAAGGCTGTGAAGTGCTGGAGTACGCACGCCACCGCCGCAAGCTGCGTCTCGGCGCGCTTAAAGGCAATAGTTTCACCCTCGTGCTGCGCGAAGTCAGCAACCGCGAAGAGCTGGAGGCTCGTCTGAACGCCATTTTACGCGACGGCGTGCCGAACTACTTTGGCAGCCAGCGTTTTGGCATCGGCGGCAATAACCTGAATCAGGCCCGCCGCTGGGCGCAAACCAATGCGCCCATCCGCGATCGCAATAAACGCAGTTTTTATTTGTCAGCGGCCCGCAGCGCGTTGTTTAATCAGATTGTTAGCCTTAGACTGAAAAAACCAGACTTTAATCAAGTTGTTGATGGCGATGCGCTACAATTGGCAGGACGCGGTAGCTGGTTTGTGGCGATCGACGAAGAACTCCCTGTATTACAACAACGTGTGGACAGTGGCGAACTGCTGATTACGGCACCACTGCCGGGCGATGGCGCGTGGGGTTCTCTCAATGCAGCGCTGGCATTTGAGCAGCAGTGCGTTGAGCAAGAGACTGATTTACAGTCACTGTTGGTTCGCGAGCGAGTTGAAGCTGCTCGTCGTGCCATGCTGGTAAAACCAGAGGAATTACGTTGGAACTGGTGGGATGATGTGACGGTTGAGGTCAGCTTCTGGCTACCCGCCGGCAGCTTCGCCACCAGTGTTGTAAGGGAACTGATGAACACGCCGGGTGACTATGCGAATATTGCTGAGTAACGATGACGGGATCCATGCGCCGGGTATTCAGGCGCTGGCGAAAGCCTTGCGGGAATTTGCCGAGGTGCAGGTCGTGGCCCCGGACCGTAATCGCAGTGGCGCATCCAACTCACTGACGCTTGAATCTTCACTGCGCACTTTTACGCTGGCAAACGGCGATATCTCCGTGCAGATGGGCACGCCGACAGACTGCGTCTATCTGGGCGTGAACGCGCTAATGCGTCCTCGTCCTGATGTCGTGGTCGCGGGTATCAACGCCGGGCCGAACCTGGGCGACGATGTTATCTATTCCGGCACGGTTGCTGCCGCCATGGAAGGTCGCCACTTAGGCTTTCCGGCGCTGGCCGTTTCTCTGAATGGCTATACACATTACGACACCGCCGCGGCAATCACCTGTTCTATTCTTCGTGCCTTATCGCGTGAGCCGCTGCGTACCGGCCGTATTTTGAATATCAACGTCCCTGATTTGCCGCTCAACGAGATTAAAGGCATTCGGGTGACGCGCTGCGGCAGCCGTCATCCTTCTGACAAAGTGATTCCCCAGGAAGATCCACGCGGTAATACACTGTACTGGATTGGTCCTCCGGGGGATAAGTTTGACGCAGGCCCGGATACAGATTTTGCCGCCGTTGATGAAGGCTATGTCTCGGTTACGCCTTTGCATGTCGATTTAACCGCTCATAGCGCCCATGACGTGGTGAGCAGCTGGCTAACCAAAGCGGGAGTTGCCGAGCAATGGTGAGCCAACGCGTACAAGCTCTTCTCACTCAGCTTCGTGCCCAGGGCATTCAGGACGAGAAAGTACTGGATGCGATTGCGCAGGTGCCGCGGGAAAAATTTGTCGACGAAGCGTTTGAACACAAAGCCTGGGAGAACACGGCGCTGCCGATTGGCTCAGGCCAGACCATTTCGCAGCCTTATATGGTTGCGCGCATGACTGAACTGCTCGAACTGACGGCAGGCTCAAGAGTGCTGGAGATCGGAACTGGCTCAGGATATCAGACGGCGATCCTTGCCCATCTTGTCCATCACGTGTGTTCCGTTGAGCGTATCAAAGGGCTGCAATGGCACGCACGGCGGCGTCTGAAACAGCTGGATCTGCATAATATTTCCACTCGCCACGGCGACGGCTGGCAAGGCTGGCACGCGCGTGCGCCATTTGACGCTATCATTGTTACGGCGGCTCCGCCTGAGATCCCTTCAGCTCTGCTATCACAGCTGGATGAGGGCGGGATTCTTGTCCTGCCGGTAGGTGAAGATCGTCAGGTTTTAAAACGCGTTCGTCGCCACGGTGGCGAATTTATTATTGATACGGTAGAAGCCGTTCGTTTTGTACCCTTAGTGAAGGGCGAACTGGCATAACCTGGATATTTCTTGTTTTTTTACCAGGCCTTTGGCGTAACGTAGCCGACTTAAATCTATCGTATTTTCATAAGCATGAAAGAGATCCATTTTTGGGGGATATATGAGCGCGGGAAGCCCGACTTTTACTCTACGTCGCATTGCGGCGCTATCGCTGGTGAGCCTGTGGCTGGCCGGGTGTAGCAACAACACGACTCAGGCACCAATCAGCTCGGTCGGTGGCAGCAGTAACGCAGGAAGCAGCGCTTCTGGCGGCGAAATGGTGACTCAGCCTCCGCAGATCTCTTCACCGGCTCAGACCCCTCAAATTCAGCCGGTACAGCAGCCGGTGATTCAGCCTGTCCAGACTCAGGCTGTGCAGAGCCAACCGGCTGTGCAATCAGCGCCTGTTCAGACGGAAAATGGGCGTATTGTGTATAACCGCAAGTATGGGAATATTCCGAAAGGAAGCTACGCTGGCGGTAGCACCTATACGGTCAAACGCGGCGACACGCTTTTCTATATCGCGTGGATCACCGGGAACGATTTCCGTGACCTTGCGCAGCGTAATAACGTCGCTGCCCCGTACGGTCTGGAGGTTGGCCAAACTCTGCAGGTTGGTAGCTCAACGGGCACGCCAATTACCGGTGGAAATGCTGTTACTCAGGCAGATGCCACTGCACAAGGTGTGAACAATCCGGCTGCGCAAAACTCAAGCGCGGTGGTTGCTTCTAAACCAACAATTACGTATTCTGAAGACTCAGGTGAACAGAGTGCTAACAAAATGTTGCCGAATAATAACCCGCCTGCGACAACCGTCACAGCACCGGTTACGGCACCTGTGGTTAGCTCTACAACTACCGCACCTACTGCCAGCAGCACGTCCGATAGCGCGCCAATCTCCACCTGGCGTTGGCCGACTGATGGCAAGGTTATCGAGAACTTTTCTGCCACTGAAGGTGGTAACAAAGGGATCGATATCGCCGGCAGTAAAGGACAGGCAATCATCGCGACCGCTTCTGGCCGCGTTGTCTATGCCGGTAACGCGCTGCGTGGTTACGGTAATCTGATCATCATTAAACACAATGATGATTACCTGAGTGCCTACGCCCATAACGATACGATGCTGGTCCGGGAACAACAAGAAATCACGGCGGGGCAGAAGATAGCTACCATGGGTAGCACCGGAACCAGTTCAACAAGATTGCATTTTGAAATTCGTTACAAGGGGAAATCCGTCAATCCGCTGCGTTATTTACCGCAGCGATAAGCCGGCAAAGCACTCCATCATAAGTGTTTTGCCCAGGGATCACGGGTAGGAGCCACCTTATGAGTCAGAATACGCTGAAAGTTAATGAGTTAACCGAAGACGCGGAATTTGATGAGAACGGAGTTGAGGCTTTTGATGAAAAAGCCCTTGTAGAAGAGGAGCCCAGTGATAACGACATTGCCGAAGAAGAGCTGTTGTCACAGGGCGCCACGCAGCGTGTATTGGATGCGACTCAGCTTTATCTTGGGGAGATCGGCTATTCCCCATTATTGACCGCCGAAGAAGAAGTTTATTTTGCTCGCCGCGCGCTGCGTGGTGATGTTGCCTCCCGCCGTCGCATGATCGAAAGTAACCTGCGACTGGTGGTTAAGATTGCCCGTCGTTACAGCAATCGTGGTCTGGCACTGCTGGATCTGATTGAAGAGGGGAATCTGGGGCTGATTCGTGCGGTAGAGAAGTTCGACCCTGAACGTGGGTTCCGTTTCTCAACCTATGCAACCTGGTGGATTCGTCAGACCATCGAACGGGCAATCATGAACCAAACCCGTACGATTCGCCTGCCCATTCACATTGTGAAAGAGCTGAACGTTTATCTGCGTACCGCTCGCGAACTCTCCCACAAGCTCGACCATGAGCCGAGTGCGGAAGAGATTGCCGAGCAGCTGGATAAACCCGTTGATGATGTCAGCCGTATGCTGCGTCTTAACGAACGCATTACCTCAGTAGACACCCCGCTGGGCGGTGACTCTGAAAAAGCGCTGTTAGACATTCTGGCAGACGAGAAAGACAACGGACCTGAAGACACCACGCAAGACGATGATATGAAACAGAGCATCGTTAAGTGGCTGTTTGAACTGAACGCTAAGCAGCGTGAAGTGCTGGCTCGTCGCTTTGGTCTGTTAGGCTATGAAGCTGCAACACTGGAAGATGTCGGTCGCGAAATCGGCCTGACTCGTGAACGTGTTCGCCAGATTCAGGTTGAAGGCCTGCGCCGTCTGCGTGAAATCCTGCAGACTCAGGGGCTGAATATCGAAGCGCTGTTCCGCGAATAAATAACCTTTCATAAATAAAGGCCAGTCGTAAGACTGGCCTTTATTATTTGTGCCCTGGCTACTCCATCATCTTGCTGACCAACTGCGTAAACAGCTCACGCTCCGCAGGATCCAGTCGCGCCAAAAATTCATCATCGACCCTCCTGCCGGACGGCTGTGCCGCGTCCAGTAATGCTTCGCCTTCAGCGGTCAGGTAGACAAGGCGGCGACGTTTATCTGCCGGATCGTGCATCCGTTTCACCAGGCTTCGGCTTTCCATGCGGCTCAACATTTCAGCCAACGTGGCTTTGGTGCTGGCGGCCGCGTCGGTCAATGCGGTTTGTTCAACCCCCGGACTTTCAGCTATCGCCCGCAATACAGCGTACTGAGGCTTAGTCAGTTCGGGGAGTTCGAACTGCCAGCGTGCGGTATGCTGTTGAAATAGCTTGCGCAACAGGTGAAATGGCTCGTCTCGTAATGCCATGTTTACTCCGGAAAAAGCATTTGGGTCTATCATAGCGCTTAAGGCCAAAATTATTAATGATCAAGGTTTATGCTTTCAGTGCCGACAAGCTATGCAAAGGGCTTGTCGGAAAGCAAAGGTAGGGATAAATTCCCTATAACGTTCGTATGCGAACTAATGACTGGCCTGACTGGCGAGTTGCAGCAGGCACAGAACTTTTCACAAGGAGTATGAATCATGCCATTTGATGATTTACGTAGCTTTTTGCAGGCGCTGGACGAGCAGGGACAACTGCTGAAAATCAGTGAGGAAGTGAATGCTGAGCCGGATTTAGGGGCTGCAGCTAACGCGACGGGCAGAATTGGAGAGGGCGCGCCCGCCCTCTGGTTTGACAACATTCGCGGTTTCAACGATGCGCGAGTGGTCATGAACACCATCGGTTCCTGGCAGAACCATGCTATCTCTCTGGGTCTGCCGCCCAACACCCCCGTTAAAAAACAAATCGATGAATTTATTCGTCGTTGGGATCGTTTCCCTGTTGCCCCGGAGCGCCGTGCCAGTCCGCCATGGCAGGCGAACACCGTGGAGGGGGATGACATTAATCTCTTCGATATTTTGCCCCTGTTCCGCCTGAACGACGGCGATGGCGGTTTCTATCTGGATAAAGCCTGCGTGGTATCACGCGACCCTACCGATCCCGATAACTTCGGTAAGCAAAACGTTGGCATTTACCGCATGGAGGTGAAAGGGAAGCGCAAGCTTGGGCTTCAGCCCGTGCCGATGCACGATATTGCTCTGCATCTGCATAAGGCGGAGGAGCGGGGGCAGGATCTGCCCATTGCGATAACCCTTGGCAACGATCCCATCATTACGCTGATGGGCGCGACGCCGCTGAAATACGATCAGTCCGAATATGAAATGGCAGGTGCATTACGCGAAAGCCCTTATCCCATTGCCACCGCGCCGCTGACAGGTTTTGATGTGCCGTGGGGGTCAGAGGTGATCATCGAAGGGGTGATCGAAGCTCGCAAGCGGGAGATCGAAGGGCCTTTCGGTGAATTCACCGGACATTATTCCGGTGGCCGAAATATGACGGTCGTGCGCATTGATAAAGTTTCTTACCGTACGAAGCCCATTTTTGAATCACTCTATCTCGGGATGCCGTGGACGGAGATTGATTATCTGATGGGGCCGGCAACCTGCGTGCCTCTTTATCAGCAGCTAAAGGCAGAATTCCCCGAGGTGCAGGCCGTTAACGCCATGTACACCCACGGTCTGCTGGCCATCATTTCCACCAAAAAGCGTTACGGTGGTTTTGCCCGGGCGGTTGGTCTGCGGGCGATGACCACGCCCCACGGTCTGGGCTACGTGAAGATGGTGATCATGGTTGATGAGGATGTGGATCCGTTTAACCTGCCGCAGGTTATGTGGGCACTGTCGTCGAAAGTCAACCCGGCAGGGGATCTGGTGCAGCTACCGAATATGTCTGTGCTGGAGCTTGATCCTGGCTCCAGCCCCGCGGGGATCACGGACAAGTTGATCATTGATGCCACCACGCCGGTGGCACCGGATAACCGGGGCCACTACAGCCAGCCGGTCTGTGATTTGCCTGAAACGAAAGCCTGGGTGGATAAGCTGACCGCAATGCTGGCCACTCGTCATTAAGGAGAAACAAATGATTTGTCCACGTTGTGCCGATGAAGATATTGAAGTGATGGCGACGTCACCGGTGAAAGATGTCTGGACGGTGTTTCAGTGCCAGCACTGCCTGTACACCTGGCGTGATACGGAACCGCTACGCCGTACCAGCCGTGAGCACTATCCGGAAGCGTTCAGGATGACGCAGAAAGATATCGATGACGCGCCGATGGTGCCGAGCATTCCACCGTTACTGCCGGCTGACAAGCGTTAAGCCAGCTGTTTTCAGTGCCCGCCAGTGATGACTTTGGCGGGCATTGCCCTACACCAGACTCTTTAGCCGATAAATCCACTCCAGCGCCTGACGCGGCGACAGAGAATCAGGATCGAGTGCTTCCAGCGCTTCTACCGCAGGCGACGTCTCCTGGGCGACTGACAGCAACGACATCTGTGTACCATCTACCTGGGTCGCCGCTGTGTTGCCGGACACCGTTTCCAGTTCGCGCAGTTTCTGACGCGCGCGTTTAATCACATCTTTCGGTACGCCCGCCAGCGCCGCCACGGCCAGGCCGTAGCTTTTACTTGCCGCGCCGTCCTGTACGCTGTGCATGAAGGCGATGGTGTCGCCGTGCTCCAGCGCATCCAGATGGACGTTGGCCACGCCCTCCATTTTTTCTGGCAGGGTGGTCAGTTCAAAATAGTGCGTTGCGAACAGCGTCAGCGCCTTGATGCGGTTTGCCAGGCTTTCGGCACACGCCCAGGCGAGCGACAGGCCGTCGTAGGTTGACGTACCGCGGCCAATTTCATCCATTAACACCAGGCTATGCTCGGTGGCGTTATGCAGAATATTTGCCGTTTCGGTCATCTCTACCATGAAGGTGGAGCGCCCGGAAGCCAGGTCGTCCGCTGCGCCAACGCGGGTAAAGATACGGTCGATTGGGCCGATCTCCGCCTGCTGGGCCGGCACAAAGCTGCCGATATAGGCAAGCAGCACGATCAGCGCCGACTGGCGCATATAGGTACTTTTACCGCCCATGTTCGGGCCAGTAATGATCAGCATGCGGCGGTGGGGTGAGAGGCTCAGGGGGTTCGCGATAAACGGTTCGCTCAGCACTTTCTCGACCACCGGGTGACGACCGCCAACCACTTTGATCCCTGGCTTGTCGGTCAGCTGTGGGCAGCTGTAGTTAAGGGTGTAGGCACGTTCGGCCAGATTCGCCAGCACATCCAGTTCCGCCAGCGCAGTCGCGCTTTGCTGCAGGGCTTCCAGATGGGGGAGCAGCATATCAAACAGCCGATCGTAGAGCTGTTTCTCAAGCGCCAGCGCCTTGCCCTTCGAGGTCAGCACCTTGTCCTCGTACTCTTTCAGCTCGGGAATGATGTAGCGTTCCGCGTTTTTCAGCGTCTGGCGGCGGACATAGTGGATCGGCGCGTGGTGGCTTTGCCCGCGGCTGATCTGGATAAAATAGCCGTGTACGGCATTATAGCCGACCTTCAGCGTGTCCAGGCCCAGCCTTTCACGCTCGCGAATTTCCAGCTTATCGAGATAATCCGTCGCGCCGTCTGCCAGCGCACGCCATTCATCCAGCTCTTCGTTATAGCCCGGCGCGATGACACCACCGTCCCGAACCAGCACTGGCGGGGATTCCACCACCGCGCGCTCCAGCAATTCGCGAAGGTCAGTAAACTCGCCCATATTTTCGCGCAAAGTCTGCACGTAATCCGTTGGCACGTCCGCCAGCATTTCACGCAGTTCCGGCAGCTGCTGGAAGGCGTAGCGCATGCGGGCCAGGTCGCGTGGACGAGCGGTGCGCAAAGCCAGACGAGCAAGAATACGTTCCAGATCGCCAACCTGGCGCAGCACCGGTTGGATCTCCGCCGTGCGGTCTTGTAATGCGGCAATAGTACTCTGACGCTTTTTCAGCACGTCCACGTTGCGGACGGGCATATGAAGCCAGCGCTTGAGCATACGGCTGCCCATTGGCGTGACGGTACAGTCCAGCACCGAAGCCAGGGTATTTTCAAAGCCGCCGGAAAGATTCTGGGTGATCTCCAGGTTGCGGCGGGTAGCGGCATCCATAATGATGCTGTCCTGCTGCCTGTCCATGGTGACGGAGCGGATATGCGGCAGCGAGGTGCGCTGAGTATCTTTGACATATTGCAGCAGGCAGCCCGCGGCGCACAGGGCATGTTGCGCATTTTCGACACCAAAACCGGTTAAGTCGCGCGTACCGAATTGCAGGTTAAGCTGCTGGCGGGCGGTTTCAATTTCAAACTCCCACAGCGGACGGCGGCGCAGGCCGCGGCGGCCTTCAATCAGGCGCATCTCCGCAAAATCTTCCGCATACAGCAGTTCAGCAGGATTGGTGCGCTGTAGCTCGGCGGCCATGGTTTCGGCATCTTCCGGCTGGCTCAGGCGGAAGCGGCCGGAGCTGATATCCAGTGTCGCATAGCCGAAACCTTTGCTGTCCTGCCAGATGGCGGCGAGCAGGTTATCCTGGCGCTCCTGGAGCAGCGCTTCGTCGCTGATGGTGCCGGGCGTCACAATGCGCACAACTTTGCGCTCAACCGGGCCTTTGCTGGTGGCCGGATCGCCAATTTGCTCGCAGATAGCGGCGGATTCACCGAGGGTAACCAGCTTTGCCAGATAGTTTTCGACGGCGTGGTGCGGCACACCCGCCATTGGGATTGGCTCACCCGCCGACGCCCCGCGTTTGGTCAGCGAGATATCCAGCAGCTGAGAGGCGCGTTTTGCATCGTCATAGAAGAGCTCATAGAAGTCTCCCATGCGGTAAAAAAGGAGAATATCAGGATGCTGCGCCTTCAGACGAAGATACTGCTGCATCATTGGGGTATGGGAATCTAAATTTGTATTGTCAGCCATAGATTTAATCTTAGTCATCCATTCCTTTCTTTCCCGCTATACTAGCCCAGCGATGGATAGGCTGTCACAGGTAAAAGTAGCGAATAATAAGTAAACTGAGGCTGTCGCAGCAGGGACAACAATGGCGTAGCTTAGTGAAAACAGTCGAATCCCCCAGAACTGATACCTCCTCCTGAAACGCTCAGCGGCTCCCTCTTTGAAGGTTTGCGATATTTATTTTCAGGCCTCATTACCGCGCCGTCTTAGAGAAGCTTTTTCAGAGCCTCATTAATGATTTCAGCGTTGCCTCATCGCTTTTACCAGCGCTGATAGCACTGTTTCACGCCCTGTGGCTTATTCACCCGATAAGAGAAAGCCGAAGGCCCTGGCGCGAGCAATCCAGATATAAATGAAAATAGTTATTTCACAGAGTACACACTATTACCCGCGCTGCGTTTTTGCTTTACCATGAGGGGAACCATACTGGTCAGACATACGGATATCTCAGCCCATGCGTTATTCAGCAGCACTTCTTCCCCTACTTGTTTTACTTAGCGCCTGTAGCAGCAAACCTAAAACTGAGGCGCAGATCGAGCAGACATCCGGCGCGAAGTCCGGGGGGTTCTTGCTCCAGCCGCAGCATGATGTTTTCCTGCAAACCGGGGATTTTGCCTACAATCCGGAAGCTGAAAAGTTTATCGACAAGATGGTGAATGAGCACGGTTTTGACCGTCAGCAGCTGCAGGAAGTGCTGTCGCAGACCAAAAAGCTGAACTACGTGCTGCGTCTGATGGATCGACAAGCACCAACGACCGCGCCGCCTCCGGGGCCTAATGGTTCATGGTTACGCTATCGCGCTAAATTCATTACGCCGGATAACGTACAAAATGGCGTAGTGTTCTGGAACCAGTATGACGATGCGCTTAAGCGTGCTTTCCAGGTCTATGGCGTACCGCCAGAAATTATCGTTGGGATTATTGGCGTGGAAACCCGCTGGGGACGCGTGATGGGCAAGACTCGTATCATCGATGCGCTGTCGACGCTGGCGTTTGCCTACCCTCGTCGCGCGCAGTACTTTGCTGGCGAACTGGAAACATTCCTGATTATGGCGCGGAACGAAGGTGATGACCCGCTGGCGCTGAAAGGTTCCTTCGCAGGCGCCATGGGGTATGGCCAGTTTATGCCCTCCTCCTTTAAAGAGTATGCCGTTGATTTCAATGGCGATGGTCACGTCAATCTGTGGGATCCTGAAGATGCGATTGGCAGCGTGGCAAACTACTTCAAAGGCCACGGCTGGGTGAAGGGCGATCTGGTTGCCGTGCCTGCCAACGGCCAGGTGCCTGGTCTTGCGGATGGTTTTAAAACGAAATATTCCGTTTCTGCGCTGCAGCAGTCTGGCCTGAGCCCGCAGGGCTCGCTGGGTAACCACCAGGAAGCAAGCCTGCTGCGCCTGGATATGGGAGACCGCTATCAGTACTGGTACGGTCTACCGAATTTCTACACCATTACCCGCTACAACCACAGCACGCACTATGCGATGGCTGTCTGGCAGCTTGGTCAGGCCGTAGCCCTGGCGCGCGTACAGTAATCTCTGTTGTCGCCCCTTCCCGGGGCGGCATTGCCTCCCGCGACCTCCGCTAATTTCCGTGGTTTAGCCGCAGTTTAAGTCCAAAATATACAATCGCTTTAAAATGGATTATGTTATGTTATAACAAATCATTTTGAGCGATGCCTATGTTCCTGTCACACCCAACGACGCTTTTCTCTGCCTCCGGTCTGCTGCGCGTCAGCGCCGTTCTTCTCCTGGCTGGCTGCCTGTGGCTGGCAATTCTTTGGGCTATTGCGCTGCCATGATCGAGCTTCAAGAGGTTGTCGCGGGCTATCAGGGCAGGGCGGTGTCCTCGCCATTAACCGGTAAATTCCGTGCGGGCAGCATGACGGCGGTGATTGGCGCTAACGGCACCGGGAAATCTACGCTATTGAAAACGCTGATCAAGCTTCAGCCTCCCGTGTCGGGAAACGTGATTTTTGCCCGAAGCATCATGCCGCGCGTTGCCTGGCTACCGCAGCTTGCGGAGATGGATCGGCAGTTCCCTGCGACGGTTTATGATGTCGTGAGCATGGGGGGCTGGCCTGCGACAGGGATATTCTCCGCGCTCGGCCGCCGGAAGAGACAACAAGTGGCTGAAGCCATTGAGCGAGTCGGACTAAGCGGCATGAGCAGACAACCGATCGTAACCCTGTCCGGCGGCCAGTTCCAGCGCATGCTTTTTGCTCGCCTGCTTATCCAGAAGGCACCGCTGGTGCTGCTCGATGAGCCTTTTACTGGCGTAGATATTCAGACCACAAACTTTCTGATGCTGCTGATCCGGCAGATGCATGAGGCAGGGCAGACGGTCATCACCGTGCTGCACGATAACGAACTCGTCGGGCGCTTCTTTCCTGAGACTCTGCTGCTTGGGCATGAGTCCGCATGCTGGGGGCGCACTGCGCAGGTGTTGCCTCATTATCAGCCTGCAGCCTTTCATGTGGCGTCATCCGCATGATTTATCACTTCTTAATCGAACCGTTTGTCGACTATGGCTTTATGCGTCGTGCGCTGGTGGCCTCACTGGCGCTCTCATTAAGCACGGCCCCGCTCGGCATTTTTTTGCTGTTACGTCGGATGAGCCTGGTGGGGGATGCTCTCTCCCACGCCATTTTGCCGGGGGTGGCCGTAGGCTATCTGCTGGCGGGGATGTCGCTGCTGGCGATGGGTATTGGTGGCTTTGTCGCGGGCGTAGTGGTCGCGCTGATTTCGGGGCTGGTAAGTGCTCGTACCAACCTGAAAGAGGATGCCAGCTTCGCCGGTTTCTACCTCGGGTCACTGGCTTTGGGCGTCACGCTGATATCCCTGCGCGGTTCGAGCGTCGATCTCCTCCATCTGCTGTTTGGTTCTATTCTCGCGGTTGACGACCAGGCGACAGTTTTTGTCGGCATTATTGCCAGCGTCACTTTGATCCTGCTGGCGCTGCTTTATCGCGGTCTGGTCATGGAGACATTTGACCGGACGTTTCTGCGGGTTAACAGCCGGCTGGCACCTCCTTTTCTGCACGGGATTTTTCTGGCGCTGCTGGTACTGAACCTGGTGGCGGGTTTTCAAATACTCGGCACGTTGATGTCCGTCGGGCTGATGATGCTTCCTGCCGTAGCGGCCCGCTGCTGGGCGAAAACCCTGGCGGGCTCGCTGATGATCGCCGTGCTCTGTGGCCTGGGCTGTGCGTGGCTCGGTCTGGCCTGGTCCTTCAGCGCCTCACTTCCCGCGGGGCCAGCCATTGTGCTGACCGCCAGCGGTGCATTTGTTCTTTCTCTTCTTTTCGGGCCACGTAGTGGGCTAATCCGGAGCTTATACCGGGGTGGGTTAACAATCAGCAAGGGGGGGTAAATGAAAGGTTTTGGGATGGCATTAACATTAGTTGCCGCAGTTTCAAGCCAGGCCGTAATGGCGAAGGAATTAAATGTGGTAGCCAGTTTTACCGTACTGGCGGATATGGCGAAGCAGGTGGGGGGCGAGCACGTTAAAGTGACGAGTCTGGTTGGGCCAGATGGTGACCCGCACAGCTTTGAACCTTCCCCAAAAGACAGCGTAGCGCTCAGCCATGCCGATGTCGTGATCGTCAGTGGGCTGGGGATGGAAGGGTGGATGGACAGGCTGGTGAGCGCATCGGGCTATAAAGGCAAAGTGATTGTTGCCTCTCAGGGGGTGGATACGCGTAGCATGGAAGAGGACGGGAAAGCCATTACCGATCCGCACGCCTGGAACAGCGCTGAAAACGGGGCGATTTACGCCAGCAACATCATGAAAGCATTTATCGCCGCCGATCCTCAGGATGCGCCGGAGATTCGTCAGACGGGTGAGGAGTATGTCACGCGCCTGAAGCTGCTGGATAGCTGGGCGAAAACGCGTTTCGCAGCAATACCCAAAGCACGCCGCCATGTGCTGACCAGCCATGACGCATTTGGCTACTTTGGCAAAGCGTATGGTGTGACGTTCCTTTCACCGGTCGGTTTCTCTACGGAGGCGCAGGCCAGCGCCAGCGACGTCGCGGCATTAATTAAGCAGCTTAAAGCCCTGCACATCAAAACCTATTTTATTGAGAATCAAACAGATCCGCGGTTGGTAAAGCAAATTGCCGCCGCCAGCGATGCGAAGCCCGGCGGGGAGCTTTATCCAGAAGCGCTGTCCCCGGCTGATGGCCCGGCGAGCACCTACGAGATGGCCTTTAAACACAATGTTGAAACGATTGCCGACAGCATGAAATAATCCCACCGGCCAGCTTTTGCTGGCCATTTTCATTTCTGGAATTTGCCTCGAGCTTCGAGATGTAATCCCCTGAAAACACCGTAAAGTGCTATCCTGGTAACAAGGGCATGACTACAATCGGAGCCAACGTGTCAGAGAAAACATTACGTCAGTTAAGCCATCAGGTCGGTGAAGCCTTAGGCCAGTTGGGCGCTACCGTAACGACCGCAGAATCCTGCACCGGCGGGTGGATAGCCAAAGTGATTACGGATGTATCAGGCAGCTCAGCCTGGTTTGAACGCGGCTATGTTACCTACAGTAATGACGCCAAACATCAGATGATCGGCGTCGACAGCGGCACCCTCGAGACGCATGGTGCGGTTAGTGACGCCGTCGTGCGGGAAATGGCGCAGGGTGCGCTTTATGCCGCTGGCGCAGACTTTGCGATTGCCGTCAGCGGCATCGCCGGGCCGAACGGCGGTAGCGATGAAAAACCGGTGGGCACCGTGTGGTTTGGCTTCGCCTCAAAGCAGGATGGCACCGTTGCCCGTCATCAGCTTTTCGACGGCGACCGGGATGCGGTCAGACGTCAGTCCACGGAATACGCCTTGCAAACCCTGTGGGAAGAATTTCTAAAAAATAAGCTTGATACTGTATGACTGTACAGTATAATTGCTTCAACAAAATGTATTCGAACGCAGCGTAGCGCACCAGCGCTCACCCTGCATGACAGGAGTAAAAATGGCTATCGACGAAAACAAACAGAAGGCGTTAGCGGCAGCACTGGGCCAGATTGAAAAACAATTCGGCAAAGGCTCCATCATGCGCCTGGGTGAAGACCGTTCCATGGACGTGGAAACGATCTCTACCGGTTCACTTTCACTGGATATCGCTCTGGGGGCCGGTGGCCTGCCAATGGGCCGTATCGTTGAAATCTACGGGCCAGAATCTTCTGGTAAAACGACGCTGACCCTGCAGGTTATCGCCGCCGCACAACGTGAAGGCAAAACCTGTGCGTTTATCGATGCGGAACACGCACTGGACCCGGTCTATGCGAAGAAGCTCGGCGTGGATATCGACAACCTGCTGTGCTCGCAGCCAGACACCGGCGAACAAGCGCTGGAAATCTGTGATGCGCTGGCACGTTCTGGTGCGGTAGACGTTATCGTTGTTGACTCCGTGGCGGCACTGACGCCAAAAGCGGAAATCGAAGGCGAAATCGGCGACTCTCACATGGGCCTCGCGGCACGTATGATGAGCCAGGCGATGCGTAAGCTGGCCGGTAACCTTAAGCAGTCCAACACCATGCTTATCTTCATCAACCAGATTCGTATGAAAATTGGTGTGATGTTCGGTAACCCGGAAACCACGACCGGCGGTAACGCCCTGAAATTCTACGCTTCCGTGCGTCTGGATATCCGCCGTATTGGCGCGGTGAAAGATGGCGACAACGTGGTGGGCAGTGAAACCCGCGTTAAAGTGGTGAAGAACAAAATCGCGGCACCGTTCAAGCAGGCTGAATTCCAGATCATGTACGGCGAAGGTATTAACTTCTACGGCGAGCTGGTTGACCTGGGCGTGAAGCACAAGTTCATTGAAAAAGCGGGCGCATGGTACAGCTACAACGGCGAGAAAATCGGCCAGGGTAAAGCGAATGCCAGCAACTTCCTGAAAGAGAACAAGCCAATGTCCGCAGAAATCGAGAAAAAGCTGCGTGAAATGCTGTTGAATAACCAGGACGGTACGCCTGATTTCGTCGTTGACGATCACGACAAAGATGTCGCCGAAACCAACGAAGATTTCTGATTTATCCAGGGCCGCTTAATGCGGCCCTCAGACTAATTGAGAAACTTCATTCTGTCGCAAGGCGCACATGTGCCACCGGATAAGAAACAAGGAAAATCAATTCGTTGATTTTCGGCTGATAACCACAAAGAAGGAAAAACCACGCTTTTTCCTTCTTTGTCAGCGATCTCGGGGCCGCTTAATGCGGCCCTTGTTGCATTTGGCCCTGAATTACCGCAGTTTATAACCTATGTCTGAATCCTCCTCTCCGAAACGCAGCGGCTACGCTCGCTTACTCGACAAAGCCACCCGCGTTCTTGCTATGCGCGATCACAGCGAGCATGAACTGAGGCGTAAACTCACCGCAGCACCCACTTTTCCTGGCAGCAATACGTCAGAGCAACCAACCTTTACTCCTGAAGATATCGAAAAAGTCATTGCCTGGTGCTATGACCATCGCTTCCTGGACGACGCGCAGTTTGCCTCGCGCTTTATCGCCAGCCGCGGCCGTAAAGGCTATGGCCCGCAGCGCATTCGACAGGAGCTGCAGCAAAAAGGGATCGACAGGGCAACGGGGGAAGCCGCCATGATGGATTGTGAAGTTGACTGGCAGGCGATGGCACGAGAAATGGCTGAAAAAAAATTTGGCGATCCGTTACCTTCAGAGTGGAAAGAGCGTGCCAAAGTGCAGCGTTTCTTGTTGTATCGTGGGTTCTTTATGGAAGATATCCAGGCGATCTACCGAAATTTTAACGATTAGAGTCATACGGGATTTTACTTCCCCGGTTAGAAAACTTATCTTATTCCCACTTTTTTCCAGGTAAACTTGCCGTCTCTTCAGTATCCCTGTGGGTGATGTCAGGTTTGCAACACCTCTTTAGCTTGATTTCAGGATAATTATGAGCAAGAGCACCGCTGAGATCCGTCAGGCGTTTCTCGACTTTTTCCATAGTAAAGGTCACCAGGTTGTAGCGAGCAGCTCCCTGGTTCCGAATAACGACCCGACTCTGCTGTTTACCAACGCCGGTATGAACCAGTTCAAGGATGTATTCCTGGGCGTCGATAAGCGTAACTACTCACGCGCCACAACGTCACAGCGTTGCGTCCGTGCGGGTGGTAAACATAACGATCTGGAAAACGTCGGCTACACCGCGCGTCACCATACTTTCTTCGAAATGCTGGGTAACTTTAGCTTCGGTGATTACTTCAAGCACGACGCTATCAACTTCGCCTGGGAACTGCTGACCGGCGAGCAGTGGTTTAACCTGCCAAAAGAGCGTCTGTGGGTGACCGTCTACGAAACCGACGACGAAGCGTTTGAGATCTGGGAAAAAGAAGTGGGCGTGCCTCGCGAGCGTATTATCCGCATCGGCGACAACAAAGGCGCGGCCTATGCATCTGACAACTTCTGGCAGATGGGCGATACCGGTCCCTGCGGCCCGTGCACCGAAATTTTCTTCGATCATGGCGATCACATCTGGGGCGGCCCTCCGGGCAGCGCTGAAGAAGATGGCGACCGTTATATCGAAATCTGGAATATCGTCTTCATGCAGTTCAACCGTCAGCAGGATGGCACCATGCTGCCGTTGCCTAAACCGTCGGTTGATACAGGTATGGGGCTTGAGCGTATTGCCGCTGTTCTGCAGCACGTTAACTCCAACTATGAAATCGACCTGTTCAGCAAGCTTATCCAGTCCGTTGCCAAAGTCACTGGCGCGACTGACCTGACCAGCAAATCTCTGCGCGTTATTGCCGACCACATCCGTTCCTGTGCCTTCCTGGTTGCCGATGGCGTGACGCCATCCAACGAAGGGCGCGGCTACGTGCTGCGTCGCATCATTCGTCGCGCTATCCGCCACGGCAATATGCTGGGCGCGAAAGAGACCTTCTTCTACAAGCTGGTTGGTCCGCTGGTTGACGTCATGGGGTCTGCGGGCGATGAGCTGAAGCGCCAGCAGGGCCTGGTTGAGCAGGTGCTGAAAACCGAAGAAGAGCAGTTTGCCCGTACGCTTGAGCGTGGTCTGGCACTGCTGGATGAAGAGCTGGCGAACCTGAAGGGCGATACGCTGAATGGCGAAACCGCTTTCCGTCTGTATGACACCTACGGCTTCCCGGTTGACCTGACGGCGGACGTTTGCCGTGAGCGCAATCTCAAAGTAGATGAAGCTGGCTTTGAGGCCGCGATGGAAGAGCAGCGCCGCCGTGCGCGCGAATCCAGCGGTTTTGGTGCGGACTACAACAGCATGATCCGTGTTGATACGCCATCTGCGTTCAAAGGTTACGATCGCCTCGATCTGAGCGCGAAAGTCACCGCGCTGTTTGTCGACGGCAAAGCCGTTGAACAAATTTCGGCGGGTCAGGATGCCGTGGTTGTGCTGGACGAAACGCCATTCTACGGCGAATCTGGCGGTCAGGTGGGCGATAAAGGTGCCATCAAAGGCAACGGCATCGACTTCACCGTTAATGATACGCAGAAGTACGGCCAGGCAACTGGTCACCTCGGCAAGCTCGCCTGCGGCGTGCTGAAAGTCGGCGACAGCGTCAAGGCTGAAGTGGACGAAGAACGCCGTGCGCGTATCCGCCTGAACCACTCCGCAACGCACTTACTGCACGCAGCACTGCGTCAGGTGTTAGGCACTCACGTTGCTCAGAAAGGTTCTCTGGTCAACGACAAAGGTCTGCGCTTCGACTTCTCGCATTTTGAAGCGATGAAACCGAGCGAAGTTCGCGCTGTCGAAGATATCGTAAACGCCCAGATTCGTCGTAACCTGCCTGTCGAAACCAATGTTATGGATCTCGAAGCAGCTAAAGCGAAAGGTGCGATGGCACTGTTTGGCGAGAAGTATGACGACCACGTTCGCGTGCTGAGCATGGGCGACTTCTCAACTGAACTGTGTGGCGGTACTCACGCCAGCCGTACAGGTGATATTGGCCTGTTCCGTATCGTTGCAGAATCCGGTACTGCCGCAGGCGTTCGTCGTATTGAAGCGGTCACGGGGGAAGGTGCACTGAACAGCCTGCATGCGCAGAGCGATCAGCTGCACGAGATTGCACACCTGCTGAAGGGTGACAGCCAGAACCTGAACGAGAAAGTGCGTTCAGTGCTGGAGCGTACCCGTCAGCTGGAAAAAGAATTGCAGCAGTTAAAAGAGCAGCAGGCTTCGCAGGAGAGCGCAAATCTTTCCAGCAAAGCAACAGAAGTGAAGGGCGTGAAACTGCTGGTGAGCGAACTGAGCAACGTCGAACCTAAGATGTTGCGTACGATGGTCGATGACCTGAAAAATCAGCTTGGCTCAGCGGTAATCGTTCTGGCCACCGTGTCAGAAGGTAAGGTTTCTCTGATTGCTGGTGTCTCCAAAGATGTGACCGACCGCGTTAAAGCGGGGGAACTGGTGGGGATGGTTGCACAGCAGGTCGGAGGCAAAGGTGGTGGTCGTCCGGACATGGCTCAAGCGGGTGGTACTGACGCTCAAGCCTTGCCTGGCGCGCTGTCCGGCGTAGAAGCCTGGGTCACGGCTAAACTTTAAGTCACTATAAAAGTGGAGGCGGGCGCCTGTTGGTTTTTGTGAGCTGGCGCTCGTTCATCTACACATTATCAATAATGATAAAGTCAGGTTGAAGTTGTGTATATCGGCTAAACTTAGTCATAACAGAATGTAATGCCGTGACTGCTTACACATATGTGTTTGTCATCGCTTACTTTTTGGCGTTATATGATGGATAATGCCGGGATACGCACAGACCCGACTCTTTTAATCTTTCAAGGAGCAAAGAATGCTTATTCTGACTCGTCGAGTTGGTGAGACCCTCATGATTGGGGATGAGGTGACAGTGACAGTACTAGGGGTTAAAGGCAACCAGGTTCGTATTGGTGTTAATGCCCCGAAGGAAGTCTCTGTACACCGTGAAGAGATCTACCAACGTATCCAGGCTGAAAAATCGCAACAAACGAGTTACTAAAGTTACTGCGTCTCGCTAACTATCGGCGAGGCGCTCTCTTTTATCCCTCTCTTCTCCTTCTTAGCGCTTCGTTTTTCTCCCTGATAACCTTCCTGACCGTATCTTGCCGCACTTTTTTTCCAACAAACGCCTCCATCTCTTATCCCTTATCCCGTATCTTGCCTGTTGATAAAACACTCTTTTTGCCTTCAAATTGCCCGAATTGCATGGGAAGTGTGCAATTGATTGCGAGTCGGGAAAAATTGTTTGACTTATAAGTGCGGGAAAGTAATATGTGCGCCACGCAGTGCCGATGAGCAGAAACAAGTTCAGCGGTACGACTCGAAAGAGGCGTGTGGTGAGGTGGCCGAGAGGCTGAAGGCGCTCCCCTGCTAAGGGAGTATGCGGTCAAAAGCTGCATCCGGGGTTCGAATCCCCGCCTCACCGCCATTTTGCATCCGTAGCTCAGCTGGATAGAGTACTCGGCTACGAACCGAGCGGTCGGAGGTTCGAATCCTCCCGGATGCACCATCTTCTTCCTGACTATCAGCAATGATAGTGTGCCAGAGAACTTAGTGCTCTCAGCCTGCACCAGGGAGGAAAACGTTGCTTTAGCAAGCAACGGCCCGTAGGGCGAGCCTTCGGTGAGTAATCCTCCCGGATGCACCATATCTCTTCAATGTTGCGGCAAGTTGAGTGACATTGAGTCAGCAGTAAATCAGCAGTCCCGATGCATCCGTAGCTCAGCTGGATAGAGTACTCGGCTACGAACCGAGCGGTCGGAGGTTCGAATCCTCCCGGATGCACCATATTTCTCCTGATTCTCAGCGATGAGAGAGCGGCAGAGAATTTAACGTTCTCAGCCAGCACCAGGGAGGATAACGTTGCTTTAGCAACGGCCCGCAGGGCGAGCCTTCGGCGAGTAATCCTCCCGGATGCACCATATTTCTGATTATCTTCCCTGATGATTAGACACCGCAGTAAATCAGCAGTCCCGATGCATCCGTAGCTCAGCTGGATAGAGTACTCGGCTACGAACCGAGCGGTCGGAGGTTCGAATCCTCCCGGATGCACCATATTCTTCCTGATGTTCAGCAAATCATTCTCCCTGATGCACCCTTTCCTTGTCTTTCCCCCATTGTTTTCAACATCGTTCCGGCGTTCAAATCTTCCCCTCATGACAAAAAGCGACAAATATCCTTGTTTACGCTAAAGTAATGCCTCGATATTTAGCGATGTGAGGGATGATATGTACGAACGTTACGACGGGCTGATATTCGATATGGACGGAACCATCCTTGATACCGAACCTACACATCGTAAGGCCTGGCACGAGACGCTGTCCCGCTATGGCATGCAGTTTGACGAGCAGGCAATGGTGGCGTTAAACGGTTCCCCGACCTGGCGCATCGCCCAGGCCATCATCGACAGTCATCAGGCCGATCTCGATCCTCACCATTTAGCAAAAGAAAAAACTCAGGCCGTCAGAGCGATGCTGCTCGACACTGTGCGTCCTTTGCCGCTGATTGAGGTGGTGAAGGCCTGGCATGGTCGTCGCCCCATGTCGGTCGGTACAGGCAGCGAGAGCGATATGGCCGAAGCATTGCTTAACCATCTTGGCTTGCGCAAATATTTCACAGCGGTCGTCGCCGCCGACCATGTCAAAAATCACAAGCCTCATCCTGACACCTTCCTGTTGTGCGCTGAACTCATGGGCGTGCCACCCGCCAGGTGCGTGGTCTTTGAAGATGCTGATTTTGGCCTCGAAGCGGCCCGCGCGGCAGGCATGGCGGGTGTTGACGTTCGTTTACTGTGAGCGATCTGCTGTCACTGGCTTCGCTATTTACCAGCAGTTTCCTCAGCGCAACGTTATTGCCGGGTAGCTCCGAAGCTGTTCTGGTTGCGTTGTTGGTCGCGGGGGCTGGCCCTACCTGGTTGCTAGTGTTAATAGCAACAATGGGTAATAGCCTCGGGGGGCTAACTAACGTTATTCTGGGGCGTTTTTTCCCGCAGCGTGCGCAGTCTCGCTGGCAGGGAAAAGCGACCGCCTGGCTGACCCGATTCGGCCCGGCTGCTTTATTACTGAGTTGGTTGCCGTTGATTGGCGACCTTTTGTGCCTGCTTGCCGGTTGGTTACGTCTGGCATGGGGGCCAGTAATCTTTTTTTTATGCCTTGGAAAAGCAATACGCTACATCGTTGTCGCGGCTGCAACGGTACAAGGCATGGCGTGGTGGCAATAATTGCATGGCGTGAGGGTAACCGACGCCCGCTAAAACAATTATGCTTAATAAAAATGAATTCGACAGGCGGGAGGTCAATTTGATCCCGGACGTATCACAGGCGTTGGCCTGGCTGGAAAAGCATCCTCAGGCGGTAAAGGGCATCTGTCGCGGCCTTGAACGCGAAACATTGCGTGTTACGCCAACGGGCGAACTGGCAACAACAGGTCACCCGGAAAGCCTCGGCTCAGCGCTGACACACAAATGGATAACCACGGACTTCGCCGAAGCCCTGCTGGAGTTTATTACCCCGGTGGATGGCGATATCGACCATATGCTCACTTTCATGCGCGATATTCATCGCCATGTTGCCCGTGAACTGGGCGAAGAGCGCATGTGGCCGCTGAGCATGCCGTGCTATATCGACGATGGACAGAACATTGAACTGGCGCAGTATGGCTCGTCTAACACTGGCCGTCTGAAAACGCTGTATCGTGAAGGGCTGAAGAATCGCTACGGCGCGCTGATGCAGACCATCTCCGGCGTACATTACAACTTCTCGCTGCCGCTGGAATTCTGGCAGGCAAGGCTGGGTATTAAAGATGCCGAAAGCGGGAAAGAAGAGATCTCCGCCGGTTACTTCCGCCTGATCCGCAACTACTACCGTTTTGGTTGGGTTATTCCGTATCTGTTCGGCGCCTCGCCGGCGATTTGTTCGTCTTTCCTGCAAGGGAAGGAGAGCACGCTGCCGTTTGAAAAAACCGAATGCGGCATGAACTACCTGCCGTATGCGACGTCGTTGCGTCTGAGCGATCTGGGCTACACCAACAAATCGCAAAGCAATCTGGGTATCACCTTCAACGAGCTTAATACCTATGTTGCAGGGCTGAAACAAGCGATTAAAACGCCGTCGGAAGAGTACGCGCAGCTTGGTCTGGAGAAAGACGGTAAGCGTCTACAGATCAACACCAACGTGCTGCAGATTGAAAACGAACTCTACGCGCCGATTCGCCCGAAACGCGTCACCGCGAAAGACGAATCGCCGTCCGACGCGCTGCTGCGCGGCGGAATTGAATACATCGAAGTGCGTTCGCTTGATATCAACCCGTTCTCCGCCATCGGCATGGACGAGCAGCAGATCCGCTTCCTCGACCTGTTTATGATCTGGTGCGTGCTGGCTGATGCGCCGGAAATGAGCAGTGACGAACTGCTGTGTACCCGTAAAAACTGGAATCGGGTCATCCTGGAAGGACGCAAGCCCGGACTGACGTTGGGCATGGGTTGTGAAACCGCTCAGCATCCGTTGTCCCAGGTGGGTAAAGATCTGTTTGCCGACCTGCGCCGTGTCGCCCAAACGCTGGATGGCATTGCGGGTAATCATGAATACCAGAAAGTCTGTGATGAGCTGGTCGCCAGCTTTGACGATCCGGAACTGACATATTCAGCGCGCATTCTGCGGTCTATGATTGAGAATGGCATTGGCGGTACGGGGCTTGCGCTTGCGGAGCAGTATCGTCAGCAGTTAATCAGTGAACCGCTGGAGATTTTGACCACGGAAGTTCTACAGCAGGAGCACGATGCTTCATGGCAGCGTCAGCGTGATATCGAAGCCGGGGACAGCGAGCCGTTTGAGTCGTGGCTTGAGAAACAGTCGCGGTAGAAAAGAAAATGGCCACAAGCAATGTGGCCAAAATATTCATCTCTGAAGACAGGGATGATGATAACAAATGCGCGTCTTTCATATACTCAGACGCCCTTGAAACAGAATGGTTCAATTAATTTTTTAAAAAAATCACTTATCGGAGGTGACCAGATGCCATTGTTGGATAGTTTCACAGTCGACCACACCCGCATGGGCGCGCCAGCAGTACGTGTAGCCAAAACGATGCACACACCGAGCGGCGATACCATCACCGTATTCGACCTGCGCTTTTGTGTCCCGAACAAGGAAGTGATGCCGGAAAAAGGGATCCATACGCTTGAGCACCTTTTTGCAGGTTTCATGCGCGATCACCTGAACGGTAACGGCGTTGAGATCATCGACATTTCGCCGATGGGCTGCCGCACCGGCTTTTACATGAGCCTGATTGGCGTGCCTGAGGAATCTCGCGTTGCCAACGCATGGAAAGCGGCAATGGAAGACGTGCTGAAGGTCAAAGAGCAGAACCAGATCCCTGAGCTGAACGTCTACCAGTGTGGCACTTACCACATGCACTCGTTGCAGGAAGCTCAGGACATTGCGCGCCATATCATTGAGCACGGCGTGAGCGTCAACAGCAATGACGAGCTGGCGCTGCCGAAAGAGAAGCTGAAAGAGCTGCATATTTAGCCGTAGGTCGGATAAGCGCAGCGTCATCCGGCATAGCTTGTCGACAAAAGGAGCCTGACGGCTCCTTTTTTACAAAGAAATAAAAATTATGTCCACCACTCTCCAGTTCAACTTTGCCACACGCCCGCTGGTGCCGTTCGCCCATGACTATCCTCACGGTGCTACGGAGCCATGGCACAGCCACGATTGCGCGCAGCTTCTGCACGCGCTCAGCGGCGTGGTACGAGTTGAAACGGAGCAGGGATACTGGGTGGTGCCGCCAAGCCGGGGCGTGTGGCTGCCTGCGGGCACAAAGCACCGTTTTCAGGTGACCGGGCATGTCGCCGCCCGAACGTTGTTCATCGACCCCTTTGCGCGGGCGGACCTGCCTTCGGTTTGCCAGGTGGTGCAAATATCAGACTTGCTGCGTGAGCTTATTATCAGCTCACTGACGCTGCCCGAAAGTTACGCGGCCGGGAGCAGGGAAGAGCGGATCTATGAGCTGATCCTCGATGAGATCCGCGTGATGACGGTGCTGCCGTTTAATCTTCCTGAACCGGCATCGGCGGCCTTACTGGCGCTTTGTCGTCAGATCCAGGATGAACCCGGCAAAATGTGGAGCACGGCGCTGGCCGCCGGGCTGCTCAATATCAGTGAAAGAACCCTGCTGCGGCATTTCCGTCAGCAAACCGGGCTGGCGTTCAGCGAGTGGGTACGGCGGGCGAGGCTGATGGAAGCCCTGAGCCGCCTTGCCCAGGGCCAGTCCGTATTGCGGGTAGCGCTGGATTTAGGCTACGAGAGCCACAGCGCGTTCAGCGCCATGTTCCGTCGCACCCTCGGCGTTTCCCCCGGCGAATACTTCCATCAGAACCGATCGTCTGACGGCAGTGCATTAAGCAACGCCTGAAGCGAAGCCCGCGCCACGTCGTTATCGATACCCACGCCCCAGCAGCTTTCGCCTTTGGCGAAGGTACAGCGGATGTAGGCCGCCGAACGACTTTCGCTGTGTCTGCCAAGCGTGTGTTCATGATAATCCTCAATGGCGAACGCGACGTTAAACCGGCTCTTCAGAGCATCGGCGGCGGCGGACAGCAGACCATTTCCTTTTCCCTGAAGCGTAATGACGCCAGCTTCCATCTGAATACGCGCCTGTAGCGACAGCAGGCCCTCTCCCTGACTTTCGCTGCGGTAATCCAGCAGCTGCCGTCCGGCGAGCTTGTGAGGCCCGTACAGCTCGCGGAACAGCTGCCAGATGGCGGTCAGCGTCATCTCGTTTCCGTCGCGATCGGTCCGGGCCTGCACATGGCGACTAAAATCCTGCTGCAAAGCGCGCGGCAGCATCAGACCATGATTCTGCTCCAGCATCCACGCCGCGCCGCTTTTTCCGGACTGGCTGTTAACGCGGATCACCGCTTCGTAGCTGCAGCCGAGATCGTTAGGATCGACAGGTAAATAGGGCATCTCCCAGCGTGGGGAGGAGGTATGCTGTCGTGCAGTAAAGCCTTTCTTAATCGCATCCTGGTGCGATCCTGAAAAGGCCGTAAAGGCCAGCTTTCCGGCGTAGGGATGGCGAGGATGGACGGGCAGCTGATTACATTGTTCGACCACTTCGACGACCTGCCTGATATCGCTGAAATCCAGCTGCGGTGAAATTCCCTGACTGTAGAGGTTCATTGCCATCGTCACCAGGCAGACGTTGCCGGTACGCTCGCCGTTGCCGAATAAGCAGCCTTCCACGCGATCGGCTCCCGCCAGGATTGCCAGCTCCGCACTGGCGACGCCGCTTCCCCGGTCGTTATGGGGATGAACGCTGATGCACACAGCGTTACGTCTTGTGAAGTGGCGGCAGAAATATTCAATCTGATCGGCATAGACGTTCGGCGTATTGACCTCTACCGTCGCTGGCAGGTTGATAATCATTGGCCGCTCGGTGCAGGGTTCCCACACGTCCGCTACCGCCTCGCAGATTTGCAGGGCGAAGTCAGGCTCGGTAAAGCAAAACGTTTCCGGTGAGTACTCATAACTCCACTGCGTTTGCGGATGAGCTTCACACAGGGCGCGGATCTGGCGTGTCGCGCTGACCGCAAGCTGAACGATCTCCTCTTTGCTCTGGCGGAACACCAGGCGGCGGAAGAGCGGGGCGGTGGCATTATAAAGATGCACGGTTGCGCGGTGGGCATCCTGCAATGCAGCAAAGGTGCGCTCGATAAGATCGCTACGCGCCTGGGTCAGCACCTGGATGGTGACGTCTTCGGGGATGCGGCGCTCTTCAATCAGCTGGCGCACAAACTGAAAATCCGTTTCCGAAGCGGAAGGGAACGCTACCTCGATCTCTTTAAAACCGCATTTGAGCAGCAGTTCCCAGAAGCGCAGTTTGCGCTCGCTGTCCATCGGCTCAGCCAGTGCCTGGTTGCCGTCGCGCAGGTCGGTGGAAAGCCATCGCGGCGCATGGGTTAACTGTTTATTCGGCCACTGGCGATCCGGCAGATTAACCGTTGGATGCGGAAGGTATTTTTGCGACGGGTCTTGCAGCATGTGGAGTCTCCTTTGCTCGGGTCAGGCTTTATCCTGACAACTCGCCGGGGAAATTACTGGCGCAAAACTGACAACCTGTGCTGAGAAACAGCCATAGGGGGCAAAGGCGAACCACCCTATGGCTGTTTTTGTCGTTCGAGTAAGCGAGCGCCACCCGACATTTTTAGTGCGCACCGCCTGCGCCACCGCCTGCACCGAATGGCGGTTTGGCGAACCACACCAGCCCCAGCAGCAGAATGAAAACGCCGCCGGAGAACCAGAAAATCTCGTTTGCCGAGATAATCAGCCCCTGGCTTGTGATCTGCTGGGCGATATAGCCGGACGCCTGCTGCGTCGTCATCCCCAGATTCTGCAGATCGTTATACATCTGCACGGCATTCTGGTTAAACGGCGTCACCGACTCCGTGAGCTGGGCGTGGTGCAGAGACTCGCGGTTAGTCCACAGCGTGGTGGTTATCGACGTACCGATAGAGCCAGCCAGCGTACGGGTAAAGTTGGACAGGCTCGACGCCGCCGCCAGGCGCTCAGGCGGCAGGCCGGAGAGCGTAATGGTCGTCAGCGGCATAAAGAAGCACGCCACCGCGAAGCCCTGAATAAACTGCGGCCACGCCGATCCGCCAAAGTCCATCCCCGGCTCGAAGGTATACGCGCGCCAGTAGAAACAGACCGCGTACATGATAAAGCTGAACGTCACCAGCCGCCGCATATCGAGCTTGTGCGCAAAGCGCCCGATGATCGGCGACAGCAGTACCGGCAGAATGCCGACGGGCGCAGAAGCCAGGCCCGCCCAGGTTGCCGTGTAGCCGTATACCTCCTGTAGCAGCTGCGGCAGCAGAACAATCGCGCCGAAGTAGAGCATGTAGGCAAGGCTGATACACAGGCAGCCGATGGTAAAGTTTCGCGACTTAAACAGCGACAGGTCAACTATCGGGTTATCGTCCGTCAGCTCCCAGACAATCAGGAAGCTTATCGTCACCACCGCGACGATGGTCAGCACGATGATTTCCGTTGAGTTAAACCAGTCCAGCTCTTTACCCCGGTCGAGCATCACCTGCAGGCTGCCAATACCGACCACCAGCAGCGCAAGGCCGATGGCATCAATGCGCCGATTTTCAGTGCGCGTTTCCCGACCCCGCAGCGTTTGCAGCGTCATCAGTACCACGACCGCGCCGATAGGCACGTTGATAAAGAAGATCCAGCCCCAGTGATAGTTATCACTGATATAGCCGCCGAGGATCGGCCCGAAGATAGGCGCGACGATAACCGTCATCGACCACATCGCCAGCGCAATGCTTCTTTTGGCCGGCGGATAATTGCTCAGCAGAAGACTTTGCGACAGAGGGATCAGCGGCCCGGCGACAATCCCCTGGATCACGCGGAAGAAGATCAGCATCTCAAGGCTATTCGAGACGCCGCACGCCCACGAGGCGATCACAAACAGGATGGTCGACCACAGGAACAGTTTTACTTCGCCGAAACGTTTAGCCAGCCAGCCGGTGAGCGGGATCGAGATGGCGTTTGCCACCCCGAAGGAGGTGATAACCCATGTCCCCTGGCTCAGGGACGAGCCAAGGTTCCCGGCAATGGTCGGGATCGCCACGTTGGCGATGGTGGAGTCCAGCACCTGCATGAAGGTCGCCAGAGACAGCGCGATGGTCATGATGACCAGCTGGGCTCCTTCTAGCGGTTTAAGCTGTGCCATACAACCTCCGCTTTATTAACCCGCATTCGCCTGGATAATCTGGTTAATCAGCTTGTTAACCGGTGCCAGATCCAGCTCTCGGGCGTTACTTTCATAAACCGGCGAGTTACGGGTCTTGCTTGACAGCATGCTGCCTTCGCGATCCGTGGTGTTCACGGTGACTAACGTTGACAGGCCGATACGCAGCGGATGCTGCTCAAGCTGTTTTGCATCCAGCTCGATACGCACCGGCAGACGCTGAACCACTTTGATCCAGTTACCGGTGGCGTTCTGGGCTGGGAGCAAGGAGAAGGCGCTGCCGGTCCCCATATCCAGGCCGACGACCTTGCCGGTGTATTCTACGTTGTCGCCGTAAATATCGCTGACGACGGTAGCGGACTGGCCAATACGCATGTGGGCCAGCTGGGTTTCTTTAAAGTTGGCATCAACCCACAGGCCGCTAGCCGGCACGATGGCCATCAGAGGCGTGGTTGGGCTGATTTGTGCGCCAACCTGCACCGCACGGCGGGAGACATAGCCGGTCATCGGGCTGACGATTTTGGTCCGCTGCAGGGCCATCCATGCGTTACGCAACTCGGCGGCCGCCTGCTTCACGTTGGGCTGCTCTTCGAGTTTCGTTCCGAGGATCATTGCCTGGTTGGCGTTGTACTGCTGAACGGCAACGTCCAGCGCAGCCTGAGCGGATGCCACGGTGTCACGGGCGTGCTGCAGCTCTTCACGGCCAATCAGGTTTGCGCTGCCTAAAGGTATACGACGGTTCAGGTCGCTTTGCGCCTGGGCCAGCGCGGTCTTTTTCAGCTCAATGTTGGCCTGATACTGCTTGCTGTTGATCATCTGCTGGCGCGTCTGACGCACGCTGGAGGCCAGCACGGTCTGCGCCTTCTCGAACGCCTGCTGGGCGTCGGCCTGGTCAAGCGTGACCAGCACATCGCCTTGTTTAACGAAATCAGTATTATCAGCCCAGACCTTGGTGACGCTGCCTGAAACCTGGGACATGATCTGGACCTGGTTACCGGCGACGTACGCATCGTCCGTATTTTCGTAATGACGTAATACCAGGAACCAGTAAATTCCATATGCCACGGCAATAATGACGAAGAGCAAGGTTAACAGCAGGAGGGCAGTTTTACGTTTGCCCTTCTTATTGTTGACCGGTTGCTGCGGGTTTTCAGTCTCCGCATGTGCGCTCATGCTTATCTCCAAACTTATTATTATTGTGGCCAGCTTAGCTGACCCGTTAGTGCATAGAGGCCAGCAATGGAGTTGCTGGCCTCTATAGTTATCTGTTTTCCGGGATGCTTAATCGGGTCTGACGCGTCCTGTCAGCGAACGGCTTCGAGCATGGTCTGATCGACGTCCATTTTGTCCAGACGGGTCAGCAATTTGCGGGTGATGGCTTCCAGCTGCTCTTTTTCAGTGCCGCTCAAAGACGACCACAGCTCGTGCAGGCAGCTATGCTGCGGCGGCAGGACCTGGCGCAGGAATTCATGACCTTTATCGGTCAGCTGCAGGTGCAGGCAGCGGCGATCATTATCGCTTTCACGGCGTTCAATCCAGCCGCGTTTTTCCAGCTCATCGGCAATGCGCGTTGCATTCGTACGGGATGAACCCAGCGCACAGCTCAGTTCGGATGGCTGAATGCTGTGGTTTTCCTGGGACTCAAGCGTAATTAACGCCATAAACAACGTTTCGTTAATCCCCTGAGCTTTCAGCATCTTATTGCGGTTTTCCAGCAGCTTACCCTGCATGTGCATACACAGACGGGTCAGCAGGATCTCCTGATACGGGAAATCCTGATGGCGCTTGGCGCGAAATTTTAGCATTTGTTCAATGGGCGTAAACGAACTATCCATTTTGGCATAACCTCATTAGTTGCAGCCGATATAGTAACGATGGTGACAAATAAAGTAAATCTATTGTTCAGGGATTTTTATCCGTCGGGTCTATATCACCATCATAAGTTTCCAGGCTAATCCATAACCCAGAGCACTGAGTAGCGTAGGAATGATAATGCTACGCGTCTTATAGAAGCTCATGCCGAGGACCGCGAAACCGACCAGCGTCGGCAGCAGACGCCTGCTGTCCTGCATGATTTCCGGTGCGCTTGAGACGACCAGCAGCGCGCAGATTGACGCGATGCCGATGCTATCCAGCAGCACGCCGGTTGCGCCACGTTTTGCCGGGCGAGTGGCGTTTGCCCGCAGACGCAGGGGCAAATAGCGGAATAAGTAATTGGCGAAGCCGACCAGCAGGCCGAGTATCAGGACTTGCGTACTCATTAGGCCTCCTCCTGATAAAACGCCTGGATCACGGCGGCCAGGCAGCCGCAGACGATGCCAGCCAGAATGGCGACGGGAATAGAAACAAGCGTTACGCCCAGCAGCGCGCCCGCCAGTGCCGAGGTGACCGTCCAGGATTGCTTGCGCTGGAAGGAAGCCAGCAGGAAGCTTAAGAACAACGCGGGCAGCATGAAGCCCAGGGCAGCTTCTACCGCCGGGAAGTTATCCAGCAGGCCATTGCCTGACCAGGCACCGAGCGCCGTTCCCAGGATCCATGAAAACCATGAGCTGAAGGCGATGCCGATCATCCATTTTTCGCTCCAGCGGCGGTTGTCTCGCACCAGCTTCGCGGTGGCCGCGGCGAACACTTCGTCGGTCAGACCGAATGCCCAGACGGCGGTTTTGCGTCCGCTGAGCGTTCTGGTAATACGTTGACGCAAAGAAGGGCCATATAGCACGTGGCGAACATCCATCGCCATTACGGTCAGCGCGGCAACCCAAAGGGAGCTGCCCGCCGCCAGCAGCGCGGTTATCACAAACTGGCTGGCACCAGCGTAGATAATGCAGGAGAAAAAGAGACTTTCGAGCGGCGTGAAGCCCAGCTTAGTGGCGTTGAGTCCGAAGGCAAAGGCCACCGGGAGGTAGCTGATGACGATAGGTAAGCTATCTTTCAGACCTTCAACCCAGGTTGCTTCGTCAGGATGGTTATCGGTTGATACTGTCGCGGGAGTGTCCATATTAAATTTTTATAAATAACCAGCGTGAATGTCACTCGAATTAATAATCAGGGACAACCTTAACAGACTGCCCCAGGCCTTAACACCCCCAAATGTCCACATGGGTGTAAAGGATTATTGGCACTCAGGCTGGCGATGGTAGCCGCGCCACCAGACAAACAGGTTTAGCAGCGCCATCACGGCACCCGCCAGACAAACGCCATTCCAGCCCGCGTGCTGGTAGGCGCTCGCTGAAATCATTGAGCCCGCCGCGCCGCCGATAAAATAGCTGGTCATATAGCCTGCCGTCAGACGGTTGCGGGCCTCAGGCATCATGCGATAAATCACCGTCTGGTTGGTGATGTGCACGCCCTGCACGGTGAGATCCAGCACCAGAATGCCAACAATCAGCGCGATAACCGAAAACTGACCAAGTGCGATGGCAATCCAGGACAGCAGAAGAAGCACCAGACCCACGGTCGTGGTCAGGTGCGCTTTGCCCTTATCAGCAAACCCACCCGCCGGGCGTGCGCCTAATGCGCCAGCTGCACCCGCCAGGCCGAACAGGCCGATGACGCCTTCCGAGAAATTAAACGGCGGTGAGGCGAGCAGGAACGCCATTGACGTCCAGAGAATGCTGAAGTTCGCGAATGTCAGGCAGCCGAGCAGGGCACGGGTGCGCAGCAAGCCGTCTTTGATAAATAAGCTGAACACGGAGCGGAGCAGTTGGGGATAGTTAAGATGATTTTCCTGCTTCACCGTAGGCAGGCCGCGCCACAGCGCTATGGCCATAATAACCATCAGCACGCTGGCAACCCAGTAAACCGTGCGCCAGCCGCCCAGGCTTGCCAGTAAACCTGCTACGGTACGCGCCAGCAGGATCCCCAGCAGCAGGCCGCTCATAATGGTACCCACGACCTTACCGCGCTTAGCGGGTTCTGCAAGGTGTGCCGCGAGCGGCACCAGAATCTGCGCGACGACGGAGAATAAACCGGTTAACGCGGTGCCGAGAATCATCATTGGCAGCGTCTGGCTGGTGGCCGTGATCAGCATGCCACCTGCGGCCAGCAGCGTCATAAAGACAATTAGGCCGCGTCGTTCAAACATATCCCCCAGCGGCACCAGCAGCAGCAAGCCTGCGGCATAGCCCAGCTGGGCTGCGGTGACGATAAACCCGGCCTGATTGATAGAAAGGGAAAATGCGTGAGCGATGGTATCCAGCAGCGGCTGCGCGTAGTAATTGCTTGCCACGGCAAGGCCGGTGGCGACAGACATCAGGGCAATCAGTGCGGGAGTCAGCCCGTGAGAAGTATTTTTCATTGTTATCTTCAGCTTGTCATTGAGACCGCGAATAATAACGAAAATTGATCGTTAAGACAGGATGGGTGGGTGTCGGATTGTGCGGTTAATATTAAGATTTTGTAGGGTGGATGTCATTATATTTAACCGGATGGACCTTGCTTACTACGACAGACGTAAGCAAAGTATCATCCGGATAGATTAGGCGGAATGTGTTACCTGTGTGGCCGGTCTGATCTGTAACCTATGTGACCGGTCGTACAGGTAGCGTCATCCACCCTTTACGCTGGCGTCGGGAGGCGCTGGCGCTTTCCCGACCGACTAAAAGACTCTGATACTTCCCGCCAACGCAGGAAGTATCAAGATTGTTACTTAGCGGCGAGCGCCTCTTTTACCCAGCCATCAAACTGTGCCTGGTGAGCTTTGATCCAACCGTCAACGTGACCGTTAATGTCGGCTTCTGAAGAGTGACCGGCATGCATCATTGCATTTTCAGCATTGATATCGGCCAGCGGCAGTTTCATCAGGCTGAACAGTTTTGCCGCCTGTGGGTTTTTCTCAGCCCAGGCTTTGTTTGCCACAATGTGCATGGAGTTAACCGGGAAGCCGTAGTTCGCGCCGTTTGGCAGTTTGGTATCGATATTTTTCTGTTCACCCGGCATGGATGAGAACGGCACCTGCAACCAGACGGTATCTTTTCCAGGAACGACGACATCGCTTACCCAGTATGGCGTCCAGGTGTAGTACAGAATCGGCTTGCCTTCTTTATAGCGGGTCAGGGTATCGGCGATCATGGCCGAATAGTTACCCTGGTTATGCACCACGGTGTCGCTCAGCCCAAAGGCTTTAATCTGGTGGTTGATCACGGCTTCACATCCCCAGCCAGGCGTACAGCCCGTCAGGTCTGCTTTACCGTCGCCGTTGGTATCGAACAATTTGGCAATCTTAGGGTCTTTGAGCTGGGCAATGTTGCTGATTTTGTACTTTTCAGCGGTTTTTTTATCGATCAGATAACCCTGGGCGGCACCTTCGACATAATTACCTTCACGATAAAACCTGGTCTTCCCCCCAGCGGCGGCAAACATATCATCGTGCAGGGGTTGCCAGTTAGTGGCGGTAAAAGTAGCGTCGCCAGCGGCAATCGAGGTGTAAGCCACGTTGTAATCAACTTCGCTTGGCTTGTTAACGGTATAACCCATTTTCTCCAGCGCGCGGCTGACCAGCAGCGTCTGGAAAGTCTCTTCAGAGATGGTGCTCTGCACGGGCTGAACGGTAATGCCTTTACCCGGCAGGTCGGCAGCAAAGGTGCTGGTGGTAACGAGTGTGGCAAGGGCTGTGGCTAAGATAGCAGTGTGTCGCATCGTTAATCCTTATTTGTTATGAGGGGCAAGGGGGCGGCAAAAGTGCCGCCGCCAGGCTTATTTACAGAAGGGGCGAATCAGCAGGCCCAGAGGACCGGTGGTATACCAGCGACGGTTACCACGGCTTCGTGAATCGCGGCCGATAGACTGCGTCAGGCGGTCGAGAATAATGGCCAGGATAACAATCCCCACACCGCCGACGGTGGCAAGCCCCATATCGAGGCGGCCAATGCCGCGCAGCACCATCTGGCCAAGACCGCCGACGGCAATCATTGAGGCGATGACGACCATCGACAGGGCAAGCATCAGCGTCTGGTTTACGCCCGCCATAATGGTCGGCATGGCCAGCGGCAGCTGTACTTTAAACAGCATCTGGTGTGGACTGGCACCAAACGAACGGGCCGCCTCAATCAGATCTTCCGGCACCTGTTTGATACCAAGGATGGTCAGACGCACGATAGGCGGCAGGGCGAAGATAATTGTCACCACTACGCCCGGCACGTTGCCGATACCAAACAGCATGACGATCGGCACCAGATAGACAAACGCCGGGGTTGTCTGCATCGCATCCAGCAGTGGACGAATAAACTTCGCGGCCCGATCGCTACGCGCAAGCCATATGCCGAGCGGCAGCCCGATGATCATACAGAACAGCAGGGCCGTCAGGACCAGCGCCAGAGTAATCATCGCCTGAGACCAGGCTCCGATGGCACCGATGGCAACGAGGGAGACCAGCGTTGCAATCCCCATCCCGAGGCTGGACATCTGCCAGGCAATCAGCGCGAAAATAATAATGGCCACCGGCGCAGGCATCCCCAGCAGGAAGTGCTGGAAGCCGCTGAGGATGTAATCCACCGGCACACGGATCCCCTGGAACACAGGTCGGAAGTTGGTGACGACCCAGTCGATGCCGTGTGTGACCCAGCTGTCTAACGGGATCAGCGTCTTATGAAACGGATCGAGAATATTAAAATGTTCTGCCTGCGGGGCCGGTGCTGCATTTAACCAGTCAGCGCTGCCGCTGGCGGCAGGCGTTGAGGCTGCCTGGCTGCCCCATGCATCTGCACTGGCTGCGGCCTGATTTGTTGTTGCGTCGGCAGCTGCGCTGCCGGTATCCCACGGATTTGAATTACTCATTGGTCACCCCCTCACGGTCTAATGCCTGCAGCAGCACCCCTTTTGAGATGATGCCTACGTACTGATTGTCTTCACCCACAACCGGTACCGCGCACGGCGCCTGACCTACATGGGTGAGCAGATCGCTCAGTGACGTTTCGGCGGAGACGGCCGCCGGGGATTCCAGAAATGCGCTATCCAGACCCAGTCCGTTGGCCATAGCGGCTTTCAGGGAGTCGGTGGAGACAATGCCGAGGAATTTCTGGCCGCGCTCGATGACATAGCCGTATTCACGATCGTCGTCCTGAAGCAGCTTCAGCGCGACGCGAGGACCAAAACCTACAGTCTTACGCAGCAGGCCTGCCGGGCTACGACGGGCGATATCTTTTGCGCTAAAGACCTGGCTGATATCTACGCCGCGGAAGAAGGTGCGCACATAGTCATTGGCCGGATTATTAAGGATTTCATCCGGCGTGCCGACCTGTACCACTTCACCGCCCTGCATAATGGCAATACGGTCGCCAATACGCATGGCTTCATCAAGATCGTGGGAAATAAAGACAACGGTACGCTGATGTTTCGCCTGCAATTTAACTAACTCGTCCTGCATCTCAGTACGAATTAATGGGTCGAGGGCGGAGAATGCTTCATCCATCAATAATATGTCTGGATTGATGGCCAGCGCACGGGCTAATCCCACGCGCTGTCGCATGCCGCCGGAGAGTTCATCAGGGTAAGCGTGGGCATAATTTTCCAGCCCAACCTGACGCAAGGCATCGAGCGCTTTTTCATGACGCTCAGCAACCGGCATGCCTGCTAATTCCATACCAAACGCCGTATTATTTAATACGTTCATATGAGGCATTAAAGCGAATGACTGGAAGACCATTGATATCTTATTTTTGCGAACCTCGCGGAGTTCAGAGTCTGATATTTTAGCAATGTCTATGCCGTCTATCAGTACCTGCCCGCGGGTTGGTTCAATCAGGCGATTGAGAAGGCGAACCATGGTCGATTTACCCGAACCGGATAACCCCATGATGACGAAAATCTCGCCTTCTTCAATTGCCAGACTGGCGTCTTTTACGCCAAGCGACAGTCCTGTCTTTTCCAGTATTTCTGCCTTGGAAAGGCCTTTTTCAATATATTTGAACGCGCGCTGTGGATGCTCGCCAAATATTTTATATAAGTTTTTTACTTCTAATTTAATTGCCATGCAATAAAGTTAATCCCATATTTAATTTAGCTATACACAATTCCTGATGGAAATATTTACCTGGTTACACCCTAACACACTCAGAATCTGAGACAACCCTCAATGCCTGCGCAGATAATTACCCACAAAATATGCGTGGGTGAAATTGTCTGTGATAGCAGGGGCTAAGCGCAAATTCATGGCAAACGATATTTTTTGTTAATAAATGGATATTTTTGCCTGTTGGAGGGTGCGCGAGCCGAAATTTTGTGGTCATAAGTCAAGCAGGATGCATATTAATTTCGTCAAATGCTGCGGGTAATAGCGGCTTAAATGTAGTAGTTATTACGTAAATTTATGCAAATTTTTAAATGTTGCAGTGAACTTGTTAAGTAAAAATGCTAATCACAATTTACCTTAAAATCCTTTTTAGAATTTTAAGATTTTCTTTATGGTAAACTCGTCGGTTCAGCTTTTTCAGGCGATAATTTTTTTCGTTTGTTGGAGGGTTTTTAACAGTCAATCTCGCTCTTTAACGGACTAACAAAAAGGTATTTTATGAGTCAAAGCGATACGGAAAACGTAGGTCGCCGCAGTAAGATTAATCCCCCGGTATTTTTTATCTCTGCCGCGTTAATCATTGTTCTTGTTGCATTTTCTTCTATTTTCCCCGAGCTGGCTGACCGCAAGTTCAAAGCGTTGCAGCAGGGGATTTTCACTAACGCCAGCTGGTTTTATGTTCTTGCTGTTGCCCTGATACTTCTGAGCGTCACCTACCTCGGGCTGTCGCGTTACGGCAACATCAGGCTTGGGCCGGATCACGCCCAGCCAGACTTTAGCTATGTCTCCTGGTTCGCCATGCTGTTTTCCGCAGGCATGGGTATCGGCCTGATGTTCTTCGGCGTTTCCGAACCGGTGATGCATTACCTTAATCCACCAGTAGGGACGCCAGAAACCGTAGAGGCCGCCAAGCAGGCCATGCGCCTGACCTTCTTCCATTGGGGTCTGCATGCCTGGGCGATTTATGCCATCGTCGGGCTGATTCTTGCCTTCTTCAGCTATCGCCACGGTTTGCCGCTGACGTTACGTTCCGCGCTCTATCCTATTATAGGTAACCGGATTTACGGGCCGATTGGCCACGCGGTGGACATCTTTGCGGTCATCGGCACGGTCTTTGGCGTCGCTACCTCCCTGGGCTATGGGGTTTTACAGGTCAACGCGGGGCTGAACCACCTCTTCGGCGTGCCTATTAACGAAACCATGCAGGTGATTCTGATTGTCGTGATCACCGGGCTGGCGACGCTTTCTGTGGTTTCCGGGCTGGATAAAGGAATCCGAATTCTGTCCGAGCTGAACCTCGGCCTTGCCGTGCTGCTGCTGCTGCTGGTCATGATCCTCGGGCCAACCGTTCTGATATTGAAATCCTTTGTGGAAAATACCGGCGGCTACCTGTCCGAGATTGTCAGTAAGACCTTTAACCTCTATGCCTACGAGCCAAAATCCAGCAACTGGCTGGGTGGCTGGACATTGCTTTACTGGGGCTGGTGGTTGTCATGGTCGCCGTTTGTCGGCATGTTTATTGCCCGCGTTTCCCGTGGTCGTACCATTCGCGAGTTTGTGACGGGCGTGCTGTTTGTTCCGGCGGGCTTTACGCTGCTGTGGATGACGGTGTTCGGCAATACGGCTATTAATCTGATCATGAATAAAGGAGCGAAGGATCTGGCAACTACCGTGCAGACCGACGTTTCACTGGCCCTGTTCAACTTCCTCGAGCACTTCCCGTTCTCCACGGTCCTGTCCTGTATCGCTATGGCAATGGTCGTGGTGTTCTTTGTCACTTCTGCGGATTCCGGTGCAATGGTGGTGGATACCCTGGCATCCGGTGGTTCCGACCAGACGCCAGTCTGGCAGCGGATATTCTGGGCTGGCATGATGGGCGCCGTCGCCATTGCTCTGCTGCTTGCCGGTGGGCTGGGGGCGTTGCAAACGGTGACTATCGCCAGTGCGCTGCCATTCTCTGCCATCCTGCTGGTCTCTATTTATGGTCTGCTGAAGGCGCTACGCATTGATGCCTACAAGCAGGACAGCCAGCAGATGACGACCATTGCGCCAACGGCCGCCCGGAACCCGATCTCCTGGCAGCGCCGTTTACGCAATATCGCCTACTTCCCGAAACGTTCGCAGGTCAAACGCTTCGTCAGTGAGGTGGTCCACCCGGCGATGCTGCTGGTGGAAGCGGAGCTGGCTAAACAGAATACCGTCTCCGCTATCGACGATACCGCGGAAGATCGTATTCGTTTCGAAGTGGACTTTGGCGACGATCTTAACTTCGTCTACGAGGTTCGTCTGCGCGCCTACATTCAGCCCGCCTTTGCTCTGGCAGGCTTAAGCGATGAAGAACGCGACGATGAACAGAAATATTACCGTGGTGAAGTTCACCTGAGAGAAGGCGGTCAGGATTACGACCTGATGGGCTGGAACCAGGAGCAGATCATTCACGATATCCTCGACCAGTACGAGAAACACCTGCACTTCCTGCATCTGGTTCGTTAACCAGCCGGATGACGCTGCGCTTATCCACCAGTTTTTAGGTCGGATAAGCGCCAGCGTTGCCCACCAGTTTTTGTATGTCGGATAAACGCCAGCGCCATCCGACACTTAAGACGCCTCAGGCAATATCAAAAGTTCCAGTCCTCATCCTCCGTCTCAACCGCCTTTCCCATCACATATGACGATCCGGACCCTGAGAAAAAGTCATGGTTTTCATCCGCATTGGGTGACAGCGAGGCCAGAATGGCCGGGTTAACCTCCGCCATCTCCGGTGGGAACAGCGCGTTATAACCCAGGTTCATCAGCGCCTTGTTGGCGTTGTAGCACAGGAACGTGCTCACCTCTTCGACCCAGCCCACGCCGCCGTACAGCGCTTCGCTGTAGGCCATCTCGTTTTCATACAGCTCCAGCAGCAGGCCAATGGCGAAGTTTTGTAGCTCCTCCTGCCGTTCCGCGCTCTCCTGCGCCAGCGCCCTCTGGTATTTGTAGCCGATGTAATAACCGTGCACGGCCTCATCGCGGATAATCAGCCGGATAAGATCGGCGGTATTGGTCAGCTTGCCGCGGCTTGACCAGTACATCGGTAAATAGAAACCTGAATAGAAGAGGAAAGACTCCAGAAACACGCTGGCGATTTTCTTCTTCAGCGGATCGTCCGCGTGGTAATGGGCGAGGATAATCTGCGCCTTGCGCTGCAAAGGTTCGTTCTCTTCGCTCCAGGCATAGGCCGCGTCCACGTCTTTAGTCTGACAGAGCGTCGAGAAAATCGAGCTATAGGAGCGGGCGTGAACCGCCTCCATAAAGCTCACGTTCGACAGCACCGCCTCTTCGTGCGGGGTGAGGGAATCCGCCATCAGCGCCGGTGCGCCAACATTATTCTGAATGGTATCCAGCAACGTCAGCCCGGTGAACACGCGAATAGTGAGCTGCTGCTCGTCGTGGGCCAGCGACTGCCATGCCGGGATATCGTTGGACAGCGGTACCTTCTCCGGCAGCCAGAAGTTGCTGGTCAGCCTGTTCCATACCTCGAGGTCTTTCTCGTCCTCGATCTTGTTCCAGTTGATGGCGCGGATTTGTGTAAGCGTCGTCATATTCTCTCCTTATAGGGCGCAGGACACGCAGCCCTGCACCTCCGTGCCTTCCAGCGCCATCTGCCGCAGGCGAATGTAATAGAGCGTTTTGATGCCCTTCTTCCAGGCGTAAATCTGCGCTTTATTGATATCGCGGGTGGTGGCGGTATCCCGGAAAAACAGCGTCAGCGACAGCCCCTGATCGACATGGCGCGTGGCCTCGGCGTAGGTATCAATGATCTTCTCCGGGCCGATGTCGTAGGCATCCTCATAAAACTCGAGGTTATCGTTGGACATAAACGGGGCGGGGTAGTAGACGCGCCCGGTTTTGCCCTCTTTGCGAATTTCAATGCGCGAGACGATCGGGTGAATGCTTGAGGTCGCATGGTTGATATACGAGATGGAACCGGTTGGCGGAATCGCCTGCAAATTCTGGTTGTACAGGCCGTGCTTCATCACGTCGTCACGCAGCTGCCGCCACTGTTCCCGCGTCGGGATCTCTATCCCCGCCCCGGCAAATAACTCGCGTACCTTCTGGGTTTTCGGCTGCCACTCCTCTTCCAGATACTGGCGGAAATAGTCGCCGCTGGCGTAGCGGGAGTTTTCAAAGCCCGCAAAGCGCTGTTGACGTTCCCGAGCCAGCAAATTTGAGGCGTGGATGGCGTGCCAGGTGATGGTGTAGAAATAGATATTGGTAAAGTCCAGCCCCTCCGGCGAGCCGTAGGCAATGCCCTCGCGGGCCAGATAGCCGTGGAGGTTCATCTGCCCGAGGCCAATCGCGTGGGATGCCGCGTTCCCGGCATCTATCGAAGGCACCGAGCGGATATGGCTCATGTCCGAGACCGCCGTCAGCCCGCGAATTGCCGTCTCTACCGTGCGGCCAAAGTTCGGCGAGTCCATGGTATGAGCGATATTCAGCGAGCCAAGATTGCAGGAGATGTCTTTACCGATCTGCGCGTAGTCGAGATTTTCGTCATAAGTGGACGGGCCGTTAACCTGCAAAATCTCCGAGCACAGGTTGCTCATATTAATGCGCCCGGCAATCGGGTTGGCGCGGTTAACCGTGTCCTCAAACATGATGTACGGATAGCCGGACTCAAACTGGATTTCCGCCAGCCGCTGGAAGAAGTCGCGGGCGTTGATAAACGTTTTGCGGATGCGCTCGTCCGCCAGCATCTCTTCATATCGTTCGCTCACCGCGATATCACCAAACGGCTTGCCGTAGAGGCGTTCCACGTCGTACGGCGAGAAGAGCGCCATCGGCTGATTATCCTTCGCTAACTGGAAGGTGATATCAGGAATGACCACGCCGAGGGAAAGCGTTTTGATACGAATTTTTTCGTCGGCGTTTTCGCGCCTGGTATCCAGAAAATGCAGGATATCAGGGTGATGGGCATGAAGATAAACCGCCCCGGCCCCCTGGCGTGCGCCGAGCTGGTTGGCGTAGGAAAACGCATCTTCGAGCATTTTCATTATGGGGATCACGCCGGACGACTGGTTTTCGATGCGCTTAATCGGCGCACCGGCCTCACGCAGGTTTGAAAGAAGAAATGCCACGCCGCCGCCGCGCTTTGAAAGCTGTAAGGCCGAGTTCACCGCCCGGCCAATCGACTCCATATTGTCTTCGATGCGCAGCAGGAAGCAGGAGACCAGCTCCCCGCGCTGCTGCTTGCCGCAGTTGAGGAAGGTTGGCGTGGCGGGCTGAAAGCGGCCGGAAAGCATCTCATCCATCAGTAGCCAGGCGAGCTTCTCGCTGCCCTGTGCCAGCGTCAGCGCTACCATGCAGACGCGATCCTCGAAATGCTCCAGGTACTCTTTACCGTCGTAGGACTTCAGGGTGTAGCTGGTGTAAAACTTCCAGGCGCCGAGGAACGTTTTGAAGCGGAAGCCGCTGTTGTGCGCCTTCTCAAACAGCGCCACGACAAAGCCGTACTCGTAGCGTTTAAGCACGGCGTCATCGTAGTAGCCTTCGGCAACCAACGCGCTGAGCCGGGCATGCTGGCTGGAAAACTGCCGGGTTCGGGGCAGCACGTGCTGCTCAAGAAACTTTTCGACCGCCAGCTCGTCTTTGGCAAACTGAATGCGGCCATCGGCATCATAAAGATTCAGCATGGCGTTGAGCGCGTGATAGTCCGCGCTCCCGGTCGCGGTTACGCGGATTGATTCTGTCGTAGCCAAAATTCGCTCACTCCTTTACGCACGTTTTCGATGTCTTGTCCGGTGCCCAGCAGCTCAAAACGGTAGAGATACGGCACCCGGCATTTTTGGGCTATCACGTCGCCCGCCCGACAGAACCCTTCCCCGAAGCTGCGGTTGCCGCTGGCGATCACCCCGCGCAGCAAAGCCCGGTTTTCAGGGTTGTTCAAAAAGCGAATGACCTGAGCCGGCACCGCGCCTGCAATCCCGCCGCCGCCGTAGCTGGGGACGATCAAAATATAGGGTTCGGTCACGACCAGCTTCTGTTTAACCTCAAGCGGAATGCGCAGGGCGGGTAGCCCAAGGCGTTCGACGAAGCGCCGGGTGTTTTCCGACTCGCTTGAAAAGTAAACGAGGCTGCTCATGCGTGGGCGACGATACGCAGGCGGTTGATCATGTCCGGACGAAAACCGCTCCAGCTCTCCTGGTCGGTGACAACGACCGGCAGCTGGCGAAAGCCCATGGCCCGCAGATCGTCCGCCGCTTCGGGCCGCTGGTCGAGATTCACCAGCTCAAAGGCGAAGCCACGGCTTTCGATGGCGCGTTTGGTTGCATGGCACTGAACGCAGTCGTTACGCGTGTAAATAGTAATGCGCATGATTCGTATTCTCTCGTTGGTTGATGAGTGAATACTAGATGTAGTTGAAATGATATTCAACCGTACAAGATATAGTATTTTTAGATAAGGGGATTTAGAGCGGAGGAGGGCGTGGTGGAAAATTGTAGGGTGGACAAGCGATAGCGTCATCCACCGGGAATTCACAAAATCTACATCCGCATGCTGATTGCCAGACGGTTAAAGGCGTTCATCAGGCTGGCAGCGAAGGTCAGGTCGCTTATCTCCTGAGCGGTGAAAAACTGCAGCAGCGGGCGATAAACGGCGTCGTCCGCGCCGCCTTCGGTAATCAGCGTTACCGCTTCGGCCCACGCCAGCGCCGCGCGCTCTTTATCACTGAAGTGATTACTCACTTTCCATCCAGCCAGGGCATCCAGCTTGCTCTGCTCTACGCCGTCCTTGCGCAGCGCTTTGGCGTGCATCTCCAGGCAGTAGGCGCAGCCGTTAATCTGCGACACGCGCAGGAAAACCAGCTCAATCAGCGTCGAACCCAGCGAGCTGCCTTCCAGACCGCTCAGCGCCTGAAGCATAGGTTTAAACACGGCCGGGGAGAGGTCGTAGTAAGGCTGGCGTAATTCGATCATGGTGTGGCTCCTCATGTTGGTGTGGGGGCAATTTATCACTATGATGGACTGTAAAAGAGAGCCATAAACTAACTAAAAAAGCAGACCATGAAAAAGAAGCCAGTCTCAATGGTAGTGAACGCTCACCACGCGATTCCCCGTTATCAGCAGATAGCCCGCCAAATCAAACAGGCGATTGGCGACGGTGAGCTGGCCGCCGGAAGCCGCCTGCCGTCCAGCCGGACGATGGCGCTGGAGCTGGGCGTGGCCAGGGCGACGGTGGAGAATGCCTATGGAGAGCTGGTTGCTCAGGGCTGGCTTGAAAGGCGTGGCCAGGCGGGGACGTTTGTCAGCCCCTCCGCAAGCCCTACGGCCAGCGGCGCAAACATTGCGACCAGCCAGCCGCAGGGGGCACCGATGCCTTTTCAGATGGGCCTGCCCGCGCTGGACGCTTTCCCGAGGGCGCTGTGGGCGAGGTTAACGGGCAGAAGGTTACGGCTGCAGACGCGTTACGATCTGCTGATGCCGGAGGCAAACGGCGAATCGACGCTTCGCCAGGCCATTGCGGACTACCTGCGCTTTTCGCGCAGCATCGACTGCCAGCCGGAGCAAATCTTTATTACCGCGGGCTTTCAGGCCGCCTTGCGGCTGGTGGTCGGGACGCTGGCGGAAGCGGGTGATGGCATCTGGCTGGAAGATCCCGGCTATCGCTACGTCCGCCCGGTATTTGCCGACGCGGGCATGGCGCTACATCCGGTGCCGGTGGACGGCGAGGGAATGCAGATTGACTATGGGCTGGAGCATTATCCCCAGGCGCGATTTGCGCTGTTAACGCCCGCGCACCAAAGCCCGCTGGGCGTGGCGCTCTCCCTTAACCGGCGTCATCAGCTGCTGGAGTGGGCATCCGCGCGGCAGAGCTGGGTTATCGAAGACGATTACGACAGCGAATTCCGCTACCACGGCAAACCGCTGCCGCCGGTCAAAAGCCTGGACGGGCCGGAGCGGGTGATTTACGCCGGCACTTTCAGCAAATCAATGTTTCCGGCGCTGCGCACCGCCTGGCTGGTGGTGCCCCAACAGCAGATAGCCGCCTTTACGCGTCAGACCAGACATCTTCCCTGTACGGTCCCCGTCTTAATCCAGCAGACGATTGCCGATTTTCTTCGCGAGGGGCACTTCTGGCGACACCTGAAAAAAATGCGCCACTGCTACAGCGAACGACGAATCTGGCTGGAGAACGCATTATCAAAAGAAGGGTTCGAGGTTGTGCCGCAGGAGGGAGGAATTCAGCTGGTGATGCGGGTACAAGGGGACGACCGTGAGAGGGTAGCAAAAGCTCGGGCTGCAGGGCTTGCCGTGCAGGCGCTCAGCGACTGGCGGATAACGCCCGAGGGGGCGGGGGGCATTGTCATGAGTTTTACCAACGTTGTGTCTGAGGAGCAGGCTCAGCGCTATGCGCGCAGGCTTCGGCAGGCCATAACGTAAAAACCCCGGGAGCCTGGGCTGCCGGGGTCAAACAGACATGTCGTCTCACTCTCCGTGATTTAGCGGCGTGAGGCTAACAGCGCACCAAGAACCAGGCCCACCGCTGCGCTCAGACCCACGCTCTGCCATGGTTTTTCACGAATGTAATCATCCGCGCAGCCCAGCGCGTCACAGGCGGCCTGCTTAACGCGGCCACGGCCTTGCATGCGAGCTCGTGTCTCTTTCAGGAGGGATTCAGCCTTTTTACGTGCCGCTTCGCCTTCCTCTTTAACATCGCTACCGAAAGACTTGAGAACCTCTTCCAGCGTATCCGCCAGCTGGTTCACGTCGCGGTTAATATCATCAACACCTTCATCAACTTCGTTTCTGTTTGGTCGGTTAAACATGGGTATCTCCCTTTTTGCGATGTGACATCTAGTGTAGACCATAATCTATAGTGATGAGTCAGGTCACGGACTTTCACCGTCTTTATGGACTAATCCGAAAGCCGCGCTAATGCTGGATAATGTATGGTTGCCTGGCTAAAAAGATGACGAGGATAAAATATGTATTTAAGACCTGATGAGGTGGCCCGCGTACTGGAAAAAGCTGGTTTTACCATGGATGAAGTGACGCCGAAGGCGTACGGCTATCGCCGTGGAGACAACTATGTTTACGTCAATCGCGAAGCCCGCATGGGGCGCACCGCGCTGATTATCCACCCGACGCTGAAAGAGCGCAGCCAGTCACTCGCCGACCCGGCGACGGATATCAAAACCTGCGCTCACTACCAGCAATTTCCATTGTACCTTGCCGGCGACACTCACCAGCATTACGGTATTCCGCACGGCTTTAGCTCCCGCATCGCCCTTGAGCGCTATTTGTCAGGACTATTTGGCGAGCACTAATCATAAGACTGGCATTGCTGCCAGTCACGCTGTCTGTGATTCAGACGCCAGCTTTAGCATTCTGGTCATCGCTCAGGCGGAACAGGCGGCGACAATAATCAAGAAAATAGCCGTATACCGCGCCCATCAGCATCGACACCACGATATTCGAACTTACCGCGGCGACAATCTGGCTCCAGTCCGCGCCGACGCTCAATAAGATCAGCATGTAAACAGGGGACTGGAAGGTGACATACGCCAGCACGTCGGCCAGATTTCCTACCCAGCTGGCCGTGCTGTAACGCCGGGCTGCTCGCAGCCAGGCATCGCGGTAGAGGCCATAAGGCCAGGCAATAAGCATGTTAACCGGCACGGCGACAAGGCGGGAAGAGAGTGACTGATCGAAGCTCATGCCTGAGAGGAAGATCTCAATCATCATGTTAACTACCGAGCAATAAACCACCATAGCAAACGTATCTGCTGCTACATGGCGCAGGCGTGACTCAGGAGAAAACATTATTCTGATTCCGTATCATGAAAGGTGGTAAATGCCGGCAATCTGGCTGATTACTAGCTTGATTGATTGATTAATTTCCGGTGAGTAGATTATATCTCTATGTTGAAATCATCAATTAGCGTAAAATTTTTATTTATTGTTGTTTGGTCAATAAAATCTGCCAAAAGCCGTTTTCCCTTCACGCTTTCCTGATTTTCTCTTCTGTAATTTAAAATGGTCATTAAAATCATTGCGTTAATACATTTTCCGTTTTTGTCCTTTCCTGACGATAAATTATCGCTGTATAATTCCGTATATAGCGATTTGCGAAACAGGAGCAAACGGGTGGATAACCATTTTGGCAAGGGGTTGATGGCGGGGCTAAAAGCCCGTGAAGCCGACAGTGTCTCGAGGGTGACACGGTTTTGCTCCGACTATAAGCGTGGCTTCGTGCTGGGGTTTACGCACCGCATTTCAGAACAAACGGGCAACAGACAGCGTGCCGCATGGGAAGCGGGCGTGCTGACGCGTCGTTATAATCTGGATAAAGAGCTAGTGGCTGATTTCTTTCGGGAAGTGAATACCGAAGTCGCGGTTAAGTGTTTTTTGGCGGGCTACGAAAAGGGCTATTGATTGCAGCGCCTTATATACCGCCGTGCCCGGTTGTTGAGAACTGGCGATGACAAGGACAGGGCATATTTTATTTGTGGCTGGCGGGGGATTGCCCGCCAGCCGGTGAGATCAGCAGACGCCGAAATCACCTTCCTCGTGATATAAAGCCAGCTCAGAAGCCTTAAGGGTGATCTTCTCGCCGCTGAGGATATTCGCTGGCGTACAGGTTACATCTTCACCTTGAACATCAATCACTTCCATTTTTGGTCCGCCTTTTTTTGGCTGGACGAGATCGCCTGCTTTAAACATAGAGCCTCTTTTTCCTCGGGTAGAATCTGCTTTAACCATAGATCAGTTTGCACAAGCGATAAAGCGGTCTGTTATTAGCGACGGTTCCACGGCATCCGCGCCAGCAGGCGAGCCATGCCGCAAAAGCCGCTAATTCCGGCAAACAGCAGGCCAGCGCCGACGAAGCCCGAGAGCAAAAAGAAGGCAGGATGCACGGCGTAGCCCAGGACAACACCGGCCAGAATCAGCGAGCCCGCGACAATCTGCACCTGGCGCATCACCGGCAGCGGCTGAGTGCTGTCTGCCAGAATCTCCTGCCCCTCTTTCTTCCAGCCGTTCAGCCCGCCCTCAAGCAGCAATACTTTTGCCGGTTCGACGGCTGCGGCCAGCTTCTGGGCGTTCTGGGCGGTACGCGTTCCCGACTGGCAATAAAAGATCACCGTATCGAAAGGATCAAAAGGGCCAAGGCGATCGCCATTTTCGATAGCCGAAAGAGAAAGCAGATGGGCCTCGGGGATATTCTCCCGCGCGTATTCATCCCGTTCGCGGATATCGATAAGCGCCGCGCCTTGTGCAAGCAGGACTTTGGCTTCCGCCGGGGAGATGGTTGGAATAGTCATGGGTTTAGCATCGATTCTTAAACGGCTTAATTTAAAGGGATGCTAAACCAGTGGGGCTAAATGTCAAAGATCGCTCAGAGCTGCTTCACCATAAAGACGCTTAGCGGATCGGGTAAGTAAGGGGGGAACGCCTCGCAAACCTGATAGCCGCAGTTCCGATAGAGTTTGATGGCAGGATGCTGATGAATACCGGTTTCCAGACGTAGCGTAGAGCATCCGGCCTGCATAGCCACGGATTCAAGTTCCGTGACAATCCGCTCTCCGAGTTTAAAGCCGCGGCTGGTGGGCTTGATATAAATCCGCTTCAGTTCGGCCGCTTCATTGCCCTGTAACATAATCGCGCCACATCCTACTGCTTCTCCTTTTTGATCGCGCACCAGCAAACAGCGCACTGTATCTTCGGCAAGGGACGTCAGCTCAACGCAATGATTGCTTTCGGTGGGGTAGAGCTGCTCCTGAAAAGCATCAAGTTCAGAAACAAGAAGTTTTAGCTCAGAATTAGTTGGGGGGACAGCGGCGATCTGGAACATCCTGGCCTCGGTAAGGGAGTGTTTTTCCTGAGTATAACTATCCGCAGAGAAACGGGTGATAGGGTTTTGTTATGACCCATTTTTGTGATGATCGCCGCAGCCACTTCACCATTAATATACGATGGCAAGGGCAACGCCTGATGTCTGCCATCAGGCGCGAATATCCTGCCAGGTCGTTTCTTACCAGCAAACAAACCCGCCATCCACGACCAAATCAACGCCGGTACAAAATGATGCGGCATCGCTGGCCAGGAAGATAGCCGGGCCCGCCATCTCTTCAACTTTTGCCATGCGCTGAATGGGCGTCTGACTTTCAAACTCTTTCGTCTGGTGCACCATCTCCGGCCTGGTATTCATCGGTGTCGCCGTATAACCCGGACTGATGGAGTTAACGCGGATATTTTTGCTCACCCATTCCATCGCCAGGCTTTTGGAGAGGTGAATCACACCCGCTTTCGAGCTGTTGTAATGCGCCTGTTCCAGACCTCGATTGACGATAATTCCCGACATGGAAGCGATGTTAATGATGGAGCCGCCGCCGCTTTCCAGCATCAATTCCGCCTCGGCTTTGCAGGCGTTCCATACGCCCGTCAGGTTGATGTCGATCACGCGCTGCCACTGCTCTGCCTCCATTTCCAGTGCCGGATTGGCATTAGCAATGCCCGCGGCGTTGACGGCAATGTCCAGACGACCGAAATGACTTTTTGCCTGCGCCATGGCTTCACGCAGATCGCTCAGTTTGCGTACGTCGCCGACGAACAGGCAAGCCTTCTGGCCCATAGCCTGAACGGCGTCCACCGTTTCATTCAGACCCTGGTCTTCGCGGACATCAAAGCAGACGATATTTGCGCCGGCACTCGCCAGGCCGCAGGCAATCATCTGTCCAATACCGCTGCCTGCACCCGTGACGAAAGCGACCCGACCCTGGAGGTTGAAAAGCTGCTGTGAGAAATCTTTTGCGATCATGTGTATTCCTTTTCCGCTGCTTTGATAAATGAAGGGGCATCTTTGCCCTCAGGACATAATCAGTCCGCCATCCACATTAATCGTCTGGCCGGTGATATAGCGCGCATCGTCAGAGGCCAGAAATGCCACCAGTCCTGCAACATCTTCTGGTTTACCTGCCCGCTTGAGTGGGATGCCCTCAACCCATTCGGCCATCAGCTCACCTTTGCCGTAGCGTTTGGCGTCAGTGCTGAGAATTTCACCCCATACCCGGTCGTTGTATTCCCACATTTCACTTTCGATAATGCCGGGGCAAAAGGCGTTTACCGTGATGTTAGAGGGAGCAAGTTCGTGGGCGAGGCTTTGCGTGATACCGATAACACCCATTTTGCTGGCCGCGTAGTGGGGGGTATAAATAAAGCCCTGGCGGCCCTGGCCTGAAGAGGTGTTGATCAGGCGACCCTGATTTTGTTTGACCATATATTTGGCGGCTTCACGGCAGCACAGCCAGACGGCCGTCGTGTTCACGGCCAGCACCTTTTCGAAGTCAATTTTTGGCATGCTGTCAAAATAATCAATGGTGATAACCCCCGCGTTCTGGATGGACACGTCAATGCGACCGAAGCGGGCGGCGGCCTGCTCGTACAGGCTTTGCACCTGGGCCTCATCCGTCACGTCCACCTGCAGGGAGAGGATCTCGGCCTGATAGCGCTTGCGCAGATCGTCTGCCGTTTCATGAATGCGCTCGGCGTTGGACACCATCACTACGTTTGCGCCATCCCGGGCAAAACGCTCGGCGATACCCGCGCCAATTCCCCGACATGCGCCGGTGATAACCACGGTTTGATGTTTAAAATCTCTGTTCATTTCTCTCTCCTGAATTTTCTGCTTAGCTCTGAGTCGGCTGGGATGCTGACGGTATAGCCGCTTTTTCTTCGTGGCGGCGCATCAGAATCACTTTGTTTTGCAGGCGCTGCTGGAATTGATCGACGATCACCGCCGTGACGATAACCAGACCTTTGATCACCATCTGCCAGAAATCGCTGACGCCCATCATCACCATGCCGTCAGCCAGGAAGACGATGACAAAGGCGCCTATGATCGATCCCGTGACCCGGCCACGTCCTCCTGCCAGCGCGGTGCCGCCCAGTACGGTGGCGCCGATGGCGTCCATCTCAAACATGTTGCCGGTCATCGGGTGTGCCGTTTGCAGCTGCGATGCCACAATCAGACCGACCAGCCCGGCACAAAGACCCGAGAAGGCATAAACGAAGATTTTGGATTTGATGATCGGCACACCGGCCAGGCGAGCGGCTGATTCATTGCCGCCGATGGCGTAGATGTAGCGGCCCAGCGGCGTTTTGGTGGTCAGCCACAGGCTCAGCAGAAGGAAGCCGACCATCAGCCAGATAGGAATATAAATGCCGAGCAACGAACCAGATCCCAGGATCGAAAAGCCGGTATTGCCCAGCGCTTCCATACCATTAAGGTTGGCGTAGGTGCTACCGTCGTTGAATAACAGGGCGGAGCCGCGCGCGACATACATCATGCCCAGGGTACAAATAAAGGGCGCAACGCCAAAACGGGTGACGACGGTGCCATTAACAAACCCGATCAGAATGCCGAAGACGGCGACGATCAGAATCACTTCCGGCACGTTGAAGAAGATGATGGAGCCATTCCATAAAGGCAGACCGTTGGTTAACAGTGCGCCCGCCACCATGCCGCAGATCCCGGCGACGGCCCCCACGGAGAGATCGATTCCCCCGGTCAGGATCACAAGCGTCATACCAATAGCCAGCAGCCCGGTAATGGCGACGTGCTGAGTCATGATCAGCAGATTGGAGGTGGTCAGAAAGTTAGGCACCATCACGCTGAAAAAGATGACGACAAGAAGAAGTGCGATAAACGTTCTCGCTTTCAGCAGGTACATATACAACATATATTTCTGGTTCATGAGCAGCTCCTGCCTGAATTAGTCTTGAGGGGTTGAAGCGGTAATTAACCGTTCACGAGTGATCTGCTGGCGGGACAGATCGGCGGTAATACGCCCGTCCGCCATGACCAGAATACGGTCGGCCAGCGCCATAACTTCATCAAGCTCAGAGGAGGAAAACATCACCGCCAGCCCCTGGTGGGCCATGCGGCCAATCAGATGATAAACATCCGTCTTAGCCCCTACGTCGATGCCTCGCGTTGGTTCATCCAGCAGGACGACCTGTGGATTGGTCATCAGCGCTTTGCCCAGCACAACTTTTTGCTGATTGCCGCCGCTTAACGAGGTAATCGGCAGTCCGGCATCGCTGACCTTGATCGCCAGCTCCTTAACCATGCTTTTAACGCGCTCCTGTTCCTTGTGGGGGTTGAGCCATTTCCACGCACGTCGAAACCCCTGGAGGCTAAAATCCGAAAGCGTCATATTGGACTGGATAGACATCATCTGGATGACGCCTTCGCCCTGACGATCCTCCGGCACCAGCGCCAGCCCTTTTCTTAGCCTCGCCTGGAAGGAGGCTTTATAAATATTTTCACCGTTCAGATGAATAGTGCCCTGTTGGCAGGGCATCAGGCCTATCAGCCCTTTAAACAGTTCGGTGCGTCCGGCACCCAGCAGGCCATAAATTCCGATGACCTCGCCTTTATGCAGGCTAAAACCAACGTTGTTCAGCTTATAGCCGCCGCTCTGATGCAGGGCGGTCAGTCCTTCAACTTGCAGCACGCATTCGCCCTGGGATGCAGGCTGATAATCGAAATGTTTTTTCTTATCCCCGACCATCTGCTCGATGATCCATGGAATGCTGGCATCGCTAACGTTGCGCTCAGAGATAAAGCGTCCGTCGCGGAAAATAGTGATGTTGTCGCCAATTTCCATCAGCTCTTCGAGGCGATGCGAAATGTAAATGATGGTGACGCCCCGGCGTTTGAGCTGCTCAATGACGTTGAAGAGGATTTTCACCTCGGACTGGCTAAGCGCTGAGGTTGGTTCATCCATAATCAGCACACGAGTGTCCTTCGACAGCGCGCGGGCAATCTCCACCAGCTGCTGGTGGCCAATACCCAATTCACCCAGCGGTGTGAGCGGATCAACGTCCAGCTCCAGCCGTTCCAGCAGACTTTTCGCCAGCTGATACTGCCAGGCTTCGTTGATGCGTCCACGCTGGAAAACTTCGTTGGCAATAAAAATGTTGTCCATCACATTCATATTCGGGAACAGGTTCAGCTCCTGAAAAATAATGCTGATGCCGTGCTTTTCCGCTTCATGGGTGGAGCCGAGCGTGACGGGTTGACCATCAAGAAAAATCTGCCCGGAGGAGGGGGTCTCAACGCCCGCCAGCATTTTCATCATGGTCGATTTTCCGGCGCCGTTCTCGCCAATCAGCACGTTGACTTTGTTGCGATAAACCCGGTAGTTGACGCTATCGAGCGCCATCACGCCGGGATATACCCGCGAAAGCTCACGAGTCTCAATGATGACTTCCGGCTCGTCTTGCTTGCCTTCCGGCAGCGCTGAATTAGCCATGGTTATTGCCCCCCAGCGCGACGAATTTGTACCGGTGTGATAGCCGGCAGGGTGTCAGGGATGTCCCAGGTGGAGACGACGCCATAAATCTCGCGCGTTTCGCCGACCTTGATCTGCGCTTTCTGCACCATATTCACGGCCTGGTCGTTGATTGCCCTGCCGTACTCACCGAACAGAACCTGATCGTTAAAGTCCTGATAAGTCGTGCCTTTAAAGCCATCGCGCAGCTGGGTGCCGCGAATAGTCGGGCCAATCTGCACCACGACGTTCGCACCGCTTATGTCCTTGAGCGTTAGCTTCCCGCTACGGGAAGCGGTGTTAATATCCACCACCTGTCCTACGGCTTTAACGTAGAAAACACACGGGTACTGATCCTGCGAGCGGTAGCCGAGCTTCTGGCAGGCCGTGTCGAAATCTTTTTCCTGGTGAAGGGCCTGCAGCAGCTCGGCTACCGGCCGTGCGTCCTGAATGACCTGCGGCACCAGCTTTTGTTTCCAGCTCTGAGCAACTGCCGCCATATGCGGGTTGGGCGGCGACTGCAGATCGGCCAGTTCCTGCTGCGACACGATACGACAGCCACCGAGCGCCAGCATGGCCGCGGCAAGCCATATTTTTCTGGTCATAACCTTCTCCTCTGCGCCCTTATGCAGGGCGCGACTGCATAGCATCAGGACTTAAAGTTGAAATCTGAGACTTTGTCCGCGTTCTCTGGGGTGATCAGGATGCCGCGGAACATCACTCTCTGTTTCTGCGGTTTTTCATTTTTTTGCAGGTAATTATCGAGGTCGGTCACGCCCTGAGCCGCAATGGCCTGAGCCTGAAGCATGACGGTTGCCTTAAGCGTCCCGGCCTTAACGGCATCGCGCTCTTCATTACTGCCATCAATGCCTGCCACGATGACATCATTGCGGCCCGCGGCTTTCAGGGCGGCAATCACGCCCAGCGCAACGGGCCCGTTGCCACAGATCACGCCCTTCACATCGGGGTGCGCCTGAAGAATGCTGTCCATGATGCGTTTACCATCAATCAGCGTCCCTTTGGCATCTTGTCTGGCGACGCTGGTCATGTCCGGGTACTGATCGATGACCTGGTGGAAGGATTTGGAACGGGTCACGCAGTTGTTGTCTGCGAGGTTGCAGGTCAGTTCGGCGTACTTGCCTTTTTCAGCCATTTTCTCGACGAAGGTATTGGCAACTTCTGAACCTGCCTGGAAGTTGTTGTGCGTGATCTGCACCAGCGCTACGTCATCAACGGGGATTTCACGGTTGATTAGCACCACCGGAATACCGGCGTCTTTGGCTTTTTTGATTGCCGCAACGCTCGCCGTTGAATCCGCGTTATCCAGGATAATGCCCTGAATTTTCTGGCCAATAGCGCTGTCGATTAACTCATTTTGCTTTTTAACGTCCTCGCCGTGGGAGAGGATAGTCGTTTTATAGCCCAGCGCCTGAGCCTTCTGGCTGGCGCCTTTCGCTTCCGAGGCGTAGTAAGGATTGTCCAGGGAGTTGACCATGATCATGATGGTGCCTTTTTCTGCGGCGCTGGCCGCCAGAGATAAGGCGCTGAGGGTGGCGATGGTGAGCAGTTTTGTCGGTAATTTCATAACGATGTCCTCTCTATATAGTTATTTTGGGTACAGCGAAAACTCGTGTTTTTGTCCGGCCCGGGGTTTTGCCTGGAGAAGCTAAGCGACGGGCGGCGACGTTTTTTCTAAGGTTCGTTCAACGGCATGACGCCACTCATGCCAGCGTTTTTGCAGACGCCCGTGGCGTTGCATATCAGGATGGAAAGTACTGTGTGCCGAGACATAGCTTTTCATCTCTGCCTGCGTCATCGGGCTGAGGGCTTTACGGGCCAGCAGGGCGGCCCCAATGGCCGACAGCTCCGGTATGTCGCTACGCATGACCGGGCAGCCCAGCAGGTCCGCCTGATACTGCATCAGCCAGTCATTACAGGTTGGGCCACCGTCAACCATCAGTGCGGAAAGGGTAAAGTCGCTATGCTGGCGCATGGCGAGCACGACGTCGGCAATCTGATAAGTAATTGATTCCAGCGCCGCGCGGATCAGATGCGCCCGCTTAACGCCCCGGCTTAAGCCGCAGATAAGTCCGCGGGCATTTTCGCTCCACCAGGGCGCGCCCAGCCCGGTCAGCGCGGGAACAAAATAGACGCCAAGCGTTGAGTCAACGGAGGCGGGCAGGGTCGTCAGCGCGTCGGCCAGCTCATCTTTCGACAGCGCATCCAGCCCGGTCATGTCGACCATCCAGGCGACGGCGTCTCCGGTATGGGGAATGTTGCCTTCCAGCCCGAATACCATTGTCTGTCCGTCATGCCATGCAATGGTGGTAGCCAGCGAATCGATATTGCATTGTGCCGAAGTGACCGGCGCCATGACCGAAGAGCCGGTGCCGTAGGTGGCTTTGACGCGGCCCAGTTCGCCCATGGCGTGACCAAAAAGCGCAGCATGAGAATCGCCAACCATTGACATGATCGGGATGCCGTCAGGGATCTCGTTCAGGCCTGCGGTATACCCGAACAGGCCGCTGGAGGGGCGGATATCCGGCAGGGCGGCGCGGGGGATGTGGAATATTGTCAACATTTCGTCGTCCCAGCCGGCCTGCTGTAAATTCAGCAGCTGGGTGCGGGCGGCGTTGGAGTAATCGCAGGCGAAAGCCTTGCCCTGGGTCAGGTTCCACAGCAGCCAGCTGTCGATGGTGCCCAGACAGATTTCCCCCTGTTCTGCCAGCGCAAAACCGTTGGGGACGGACTCCAGCAGCCAGCGCATTTTGGATGCGGAAAAGAGGGGCGCGACGGGTAAACCCGTTGTGGCCTTGATATGGGCTGCCAGATTGTCACGACGCAGTCCTTCGCAGAAGTCGGCGGTACGTGAGCATTGCCAGGTGATAGCAGAAGTCAGAGGCTGGCCGCTGCTGCGATACCAGCCGATAGCCGTTTCGCGCTGGTTGCTGATGGCCAGCGCGGCCACCCGCTCAGCCCCAACGTGCGCTATGGCCTGGGCGATAACCTGTACGGACGCCGCAATCAGCATTTCGCCGGATTGTTCAACCCAACCCTCTCGCGGAGTCTGAATCGTCAGGGCCTGCGAAAATTTTGCAATAACGTTCCCATGACCATCCAGCGCCACGGCTTTCGCATTGGTTGTCCCTTCATCAAGGGCGATAACAATATCTTTCAAACCCGACATATCCTTTCTCCCGATGAAACGTGATCCAGCTGCTTTGAGGAGGCAAAGTCCCTTATTTGAGCTGCTCTGCAGCAGACTGCACTTTATGCCGTTACCCGATTTCATCGTCGGTATAGGGGGTCTTTGCTGTCCACTTGAATATATATTCGATGCTGATTATTTATTTGATACCTTAGCGATATATCGTCTGCCGGGCTACTGGCAATATCGGCATTTGTGCTAAAAATCACAGTTCTTTTATTAATCAGATGTAGCGAGAGGGTAAAGGTAATGAGAGGGGAAAGTGGATGATTTCTTTATAATTGATTGAAAATTAACATTAAGTTAACTCGCCTTTGTCGGGGAAAACACAAAGGCGAGCGGCCGATCACTCTTTAAGCAATAACCTTGCCGAAGGGTAATCGGTGATAAGCACGTCGATATACCCCCCCGTCAGCGCACCTTTGATGGCCGCAACTTTCTCCGCGCCGCCTGCCAGAGCCACGACGTTAGGGCATTTCTTCACCTTTTCAAGCTCCATGCCGATAACCGGATCTTCTTCATTGCGTAACACCGCGTTGCCCTGTTTGTCGTAGTAATGCAGACAGATGTCCCCGACGGCGTTGCGCTCCGCCAGCATCTTCAGCATTTCGTCATGGTAGTAGTTATCCGAGGTTTTCAGCAGCTGCGAAGGCTCAAGGCTACCAATCCCGACAATGGCAATATCCACCTCATCGAAACGGGCGATAACGTCGGCAACATCTTTGCTGGCGACCAGGCGGTTTTTCTCTTCCATGGAGCCTTCAATGCTCTGCGAAGGCAGAAGCCAGGCTTCACAGTTCAGATGCTGGGCGAGGGTCTGGGTGAGGATGGTTGCCTGAACGTTGCCGTTGGGTCCGACGCCGCCGAGCAGCTGAATAATGCCGCTGGCTTTTAAATTCTGGGTGTGGACGGCATCGACCATCGCGCGAATGGTCGAACTCCAGGAGGAGATACCAATCAAATCTTTAGGCCGTAAGCGTGTTTCGAGATAGTGCGCAGCGGCGGAGCCGATGGCGCGCTTGATCGCCGCGTCGCTCGCATCTTCTTCGACATCCACAATCACGGCTTGCTTCAGGCCGTAGCGTTCTTCAATCCCTTTTTCCAGATTCAAAAAAATGTTTGAGGGCTGCACTACGCTTATTTTGACCACGCCCTCTTTCTGGCAGCGGGTAATGGCCCGGGAGACGAAGGACTGGGAAAGAGAGAGTAACTCAGCGATATCAGATTGCTTACGCCCTTCCAGATAATAGAGCGTGGCAATTTTTACCAACAGGCGCTGTTCATCCTGCTTAGCCATACAATTCCTCAATATAAATCAATTAAGTGCAGCCAGATGTGGGACACATATTACCCGATCGGCGACGCCTGTTCAGCGTGACGGGACGCATATTTTTTGCCATTCCCTGCGAAGGGTGCTGGACAATTGAGCAAAAAGGAGAACATACTTGAATAGTAAATTATATATGAATATATATTCACAGGCAATTTCGCGCTCCATAAGTGTGAGGTTGCCACGGGAATGACAGCGGGGGAGGCCAACTTTTTCTGACATCATCCGATCGCCATACAGCCCGATCGCGCTGATTTTTTTTATCGCCATTGGAATAAATATTCAATAATGAAATTAAATTCAGAGGTGGAACATGAATCCCTACAACTATGATGTTAGCCAGCTTGAGAAAGCGGCGCGGGCGGTACGCCGGCATATCATCAGACTTAACGCCAACAGCCCGGCCGGTGGCCACACCGGGGCCGATTTGTCACAGGTTGAGCTGCTCACGACCCTCTATTTTCGGATACTCAACGTTTCCCCGGATCGTCTGGATGATGACCAAAGAGACATCTATATCCAGTCCAAAGGCCATGCGGTGGGATGTTATTACTGCGTGCTTGCCGAAGCGGGGTTCATTCCGGTGGACTGGCTGCAGACTTATCAGCAGCCAAACTCACATCTTCCGGGCCACCCGGTAAAACAGAAAACGCCCGGCGTGGAGCTGAATACCGGTGCGCTGGGACATGGTCTGCCCGTGGCCGTCGGGCTGGCGCTGGCTGCAAAGAAAAATAACAGCCCGCGTCGCGTCTTTCTGATTACCGGCGATGGTGAACTGGCGGAAGGCAGTAACTGGGAGGCGGCGCTGGCGGCGGCTCATTATGGCCTCGACAACCTCGTCATCATTAACGACAAAAATAACCTTCAGCTGGCGGGCGCAACCAAAGACATTATGAATACCGATCCGCTGGCGGACAAATGGCGCGCTTTTGGTATGGAAGTCACGGAGTGCGCGGGCAATGATATCGCCGCCGTGGTGACCGCCATTGAGCAATTAACCCAGAAAGGGAAGCCAAACGTGATTATTGCCCATACCACTAAAGGTGCCGGCGTCTCGTTTATTCAGGGACGGCCGGAGTGGCATCACCGGGTACCCAAAGGCGATGAAATAGAACTGGCTCTGGAGGAACTGAAAGATGCGTAATGCAGAACACCTTGCGAACGTGATGGTGCAGGCCTTTATTGATGCCGTGGATCGTGGCGTTGACCTCGTACCGGTTGTGGCGGATTCAACATCAACCGCTAAGATTGCCCCCTTTATCAAAAAATACCCCGACAGAGTCGTGAACGTGGGGATAGCCGAGCAGAGCCTGGTCGGTATGGCTGCCGGGCTGTCGCTGGGGGGCAAAATCGCGGTGACCTGTAATGCCGCGCCTTTCCTCGTTTCGCGTGCCAACGAACAAATTAAAGTCGACATCTGTTACAACAATACCAACGTTAAACTGTTTGGCCTGAATGCCGGGGCAAGCTACGGGCCGCTGGCCAGTACACACCATGCGATAGATGATCTCTCTGTGATGCGCGGTTTTGGCAATATTCAAATCTTTGCGCCATCTTCCCCGCTCGAGTGCCGCAAAATCATTGATTACGCGTTGGCGTATCAAGGGCCGGTCTATATCCGCATGGACGGCAAAGAGCTGCCGGAATTATATGATGAAAGCTATACCTTCGTTCCCGGAGCGGTGAACATCCTGCGTGAAGGGCATGACGTGGCGCTGGTGGCGACGGGGTCTACCGTCCATGAAATCGCCGATGCTGCCGCCGTGCTCGCTGACGAAGGTATCCAGGTGAAAGTCATCGGCGTTCCTTCTCTTCGCCCATGCGATAGCGCTGCACTCATGCAGGTATTAAAGGACTGCCGCACGGTGATTACCGTTGAAGAGCACAATATCAACGGCGGGCTGGGCAGCCTGGTGGCTGAGGTGCTGGCTGAAAATGGCGCAACGGCCAGACTCAAACGACTGGGGATCCCGGACGGCAGCTACGCAGCCGCAGCCGACCGTCGCTTCCTGCGCCAGTACCATGGTTTTGATGCCCAGAGCATCGTCGGGCTGGTCAAAGAGATGAGCCAGAGCTGAGCTACACTGGCAGGCTTTGCCCTTTTCGTCAGTAAAATGCCTGATGTCTGCCATCAGGCGTTTTAGATTGCTGACAAAGAAGGAACAAACGTGGTTTTTCCTTCTTTGTGGTAAGCAGACGAAAATCAATGAATTGATTTTCCTTGTTTTTTACTCAGTCCGGCAAAACGGCCAGCACATCCTGTAAAGACGCTGCCTTTAGCATTTGTTGCAGCATGCTGTCGTCGCTTATCAAATCATTCAGGGCGCTCAGCAGCGGAATGTGTGACAGGTTTGCAGCAGGCACCAGAATAATGATGAGCCGCGGAGTGACCTGGTGGGTGCCGTTGTCGAACTGTAGCGGCTGTTTTAGCTTCAGCAATGCCAGTGCAGGGGCGGCCAGGCCAGGCGGCGGCGCGTCATGCAGTAATAACACATCGGGCGAGAGATACATTGTCAGGCCTGATTTTTCGATGTGGGCAATAATCCCTTCGGCATAGTCAGACGTGATGACACGTTGATCGACCAGCGGTTTTGCCGCTTTGCGCACCGCTTTTCGCCATTCGAGCGTTTGAGCACAATATTGCACACGACCATGGAGATGCCCGGCAAGCGATCTGCATTGCGGGAGTGCTTCTCCGCCAGAGGCCTGGTGCAAATAGCGTTGCACTATGCCGCTGAAATCCTGATGGAGCGCCTCTTTCATCTGCGGCGCGTAATTTGCCGCCGCAGCGACCAGCGCGTTAACCAGCTCATGCTCCAGAACGTTATCGTTCTTACTTTCCAGCACGTTTCGGAGCTGGATCTTCTCATTTGCGCTAAGCATGTGCTGAACAAGCACGTGATGAACGCCGTGTAACTTTTCCCTGGGAAGGGCAATGCTGCTGACCACCAGCCGGGTATGGGCCGGCATCGGCTGGGCCATAAATTTGCTGTAAGAGAGGTGGCGAATATCCAGCGGCAGCACCGTCAGATTGCGCAGCTGATTTTCAAGTATGGCGGTGGACGATACGCCGCCTTCGGTGACCAGCAGCACCGCCTGTTCGCCGGTTTCCGGCTTGCGGTCGAGCCAGGCGGCAAAACTGATGGTGATATAGCTCAGCTCATCATCATTGAAGGCGACCTGATACTCCGCTTCAAGCTCGGTAATCGCCTGCTGGCACAGCTGAAAAATTAACGGATAACGCTGGATAACATCGTCTCGCAGCACGTTTTCGCTTTTTATATTGAATAAGCAGCGGTGGATGGCAGGCCCAAGATGTGAGAAAAGCCGCGCCACCAGATTCGAAACGTCAGAAAAATAGACGCCAGAGAGAGACTGAAATTGCTCAACAAGTCGCTGAATGCAGGAGGTCAGACGCTTATCTTCCGCACTGTCGCCAGGAGTGCTGGCAATTTTTTTGCTGACGGAAAGCAAGAGCGTTAAAAACAGCGTATTCCCCGCAATCTCCCCAATATTAAGCAGTTCGGACAAACAGTTATTGAGCGAGGCGGCGGCCCAGCATTCAGGCTGGCTACGCAGCGCGTTTATCTGCGCGGCAGTGAATTCAACATAGTGGCCCTGCAAGGTATCCAGCAGGCTGAACATCATCATGTACAGCAGCAGCCGCTTATCTTTATCGCTGAACACGCAGTTCAGATGGCTTTCCGCCTGGTCAATGGCAAAGACAATGGCGCTTTTGACCTTGTCCGTGCATAACCCCTGTTCTGTCAGGTGCTTGCGCAGAACCTGTTCCACTCTTATTTCCACCTGGGCCTGAGCATATTTCAGCGAGCGCTGAAGCATCTGGTGGATGCACAGGCGCAGCTCGAGCTGACCGCCCGTGATGTGATAACCCTCTTTTTTACTGACGCTGAGCGTCAGGCCATGCTGCTCCTGTAGCGCCGACTTCAGGGTGCTGAGGTCGTCGAGCGTTGTGTTGCGGCTGACATTATTAAGCTTGCTGAGCTGCTGGGTTAACAGAGGAAGGTTTGAGCAGGCGATGTTTAACAGAAGGTGGTTGCGACGCTCCTCGGAGCATAATTTGTAGCCCTGTTCGTCAAGGCTTGCCAGATGGTTAAGAATGGATTCGACTTCCTGTTCCTGCAAACTCAAGCCCTGATGCCCGTCAACCCGCAGAGCTGAGAATCCGGCGTGGACCAGCCAGTCGTCGATTTTTTTCCGGCGGTAGTAAAAGTTACGCTGCGGCAGATCTAACCTCTCGCACAGCGCACGGAGGGTCAGGCCCGGTTCGGCGGCCACTTTTTTGATGATATCAACGGCAAGGTGATCCAGCTGCATGCGCGATCCTTTCAAATCCGGCGCCGGAGCGCCGGTAAACTCTGAATCAGAGGAATGAAGGGAACGGCAAATCAGTTTCCGCTTCAAAAATATCCGGGAAGCCGCGAGGGTGTTGATAAACGCGGCGATCTTTATCCTGAGGATAAACAAATTTACCGCCGGGCTGCCAGATGAAAGGCACAAAGTTGTATTGCAGGCGGTGACGGCGCATTTCGAAAAGCGTCAGAATTTCATTGGTATCCGCCATCATGTTACACCAGATATCGTGATGGAACGGGATCATCACCTGAGTGCGTAAGGCCTCTGCCATGCGCAGGATATCCACCGAGGTCATTTTGTCGGTGATACCGATCGGGTTTTCACCAAACGATCCTAACGCCACGTCGATTTGGTTCTGTTTGCCGTGCTGGGCATACATATTGGAATAATGTGAGTCGCCGGAATGGTAGATATTCCCGCCCGGCGTTTTGACCAGATAATTGACGGAGCGGAGATCCATGTCGGGGATCTCACGGCCTTCATCGGCCAGCGGTTTCGGCGGCTCGGTGATCAGGATGGTACGGTCCGACGACTCCAGCACCAGAATCTCCATATCTTTGATTTTTACTACATCGCCTGGTTTTACCACGCGGCAGCGGTCGGCCGGAACGCCCCATTTCATCCACAGATCGACGCACGCCTGCGGCCCGATAAACGGCACGTCATCTTTGCAGTTTTTAAGCACGGCGGCAGCCACGTTAATATCGATATGGTCGGCGTGATAGTGCGTGGAAAGCACGGCGTCGATCTCACGAATGGAGAAGGGATCAAGAACAAACGGCGTGCTGCGCAGATTCGGCTGGGCAATGCGCGCCCCGCTCATACGCGCCATCTGGTGGCTCGGCTTCATGTCTGGCAGATCTTTCTTGCGCTTCCCGGTGCCGCACCAGAAGTCGATGCTGATGTTGGCGTTACCCGACGTTTTGATCCACATGCCGACGCAGCCCAGCCACCACATGGCTACCGATCCTGCGGCGACCTGCTCGGCTTCGATTTCATCATTGAGCCAGGTGCCCCACTCGGGGAAGGTGTTTTGTACCCAGCTTTCACGTGTGATCTCATTTACATTGCTCATTCTTCTTCCTTAATTTCTTGTGGATTTAGCGATAGCTTCAAAACTCAGCGCCGCACCCCGGCGGTCTTGCGCATTCAGAATTGCCCCGCCGACGATGGCGATTGCAGGCTGTAGCTGCTCTTTTATGGCCGGCAGGGTGCTGAGGTTAATTCCACCAGCCAGCGCCATCGTTAAGCCGCAGGCCTCGTTGACGTCCAGAAACTCACGGAAAGCCTGCTGCGGATCGTCTCCGCAATCGGCGTTTTTGTGGACGCACAGATGCGTTGCGCCAAGCGCTTTCAGCTCGCGGGCGCGCTGTACCGGGTCGGGAACGGATTGCAGGTCAAACACCACGGTGGCGTTATTCTGTCTGGCAATCGCCAGCACTTTGCTGACGGCGGTGTCGCTGGCGACCGCCAGCATGGAGTAATACTCGGGCAGACACTGCGCCATCAGCGAGGCTTCCCGCTCCGGGCCATCAATGATTTTCATATCGAGAAACAGGGGCTTGTCCGGGCAGATCGCGCGGATCTCTTTCACGATGGCAATGCCGCTGTGTTTAAGCAGTGAAGTGCCCACTTCAATAATATCCACATGTGGCCCCGCTTCCCGGACAACGTCCAGCGCTTTGCGAGGGTCTAATAAATCAAGTGCCAGCTGAATTTTCATCGTCAACTCCTTCACAGTTACACGACAAGGCCAAAGGCTGTGCCGATAAGTTTCAGTAGATACAACAGCGGTAGCCAGACCAGGCTGAAGTCAATATTCGAGAACATCAGGCCGGAGCCGTAGAGCGAGCCCATCATTGGGTAGAGCAAGATCACCCCGGCGTGGGCGATAACGCTGGTGATAAAGCCCGCGCCTAACGCGCCTTTATAGCCACCGTATTTATTGCCAAACACGCCCATGGTGCAGCCGTCGAAGAACATAATGATCGGGCTGGGGAAGACGATAATCGGGCTTTTCAGCAGGATAGTGGCCGCGGTGACCACCAGCGCACCTGCCACGGAGGCGATAAAGCCGAGCATGGCTCCTGTTGGTGAGTAGGGGAACAGCGCGGGGCAATCGAGGGCCGGGACGGCGTCCGGTAGCAGGCGATCGGAGATCCCTTTAAAAGCGGGAACAATCGAGCCGATAAACATTCTCACGCCAATCAGCAGGATGACGACACCGGCGGTAAAGCTCAGACCCTGCATCAGCAGCCAGACAACCCAGTTGGTTTTACCGCTCAGTTCAGTAATGCCCTGTGCGCCTACCGAGAAACCGATGCCGAGGAAAATCAGCGGCATCAGGAAGGCCAGCGAGATGGTGTTATCGCGAAACATCGACAGAAAGCCCGGCAGCTTCAGCTCTTCAGCATCCTGCGACGGACTGCCGAACAGCGGGGCAACCTTGCTGGCGAGCCATGCGCCGACCTGCTGGTTATGCCCCAGAGTGAGATCGTCGCCGATGAAGTGCTGGCCCAGCTTGCGGGTAATGGCCGGCGTCAGCGTCCAGTAGAGGCCGCAAAGTATCGCCCCGGTCAGAATCAACGGCATGCCTGACAGACCAAGCGCACCCGGTAAAGCGAGTACCATAAACGTCGCCAGAAAGAGCTGGATATGCACCGTCAGATACACGTTTTTGCAGCGTTTGAACGGGATGATGTAAACGAAAAACAGATGGAAGATAAAGCCAAGAATAAAGGTGAGCGTGACATCATTGGCGAGTTTTAACATCGCTACGCCAAACGCTGCTTCATTCGCTGGCAGCACCCCATGGATGCCGAGGGTCGTATTAAGCTGTCCCATTATGGGCGACAGCGATTTTAATAATGTCCCCGACCCGATAGTAATCACCAGCAGCCCGACGATTGTTTTTACCGTGCCATCGATAACTTCACTGGCTTTTTTGCGCTGCAGCATTAAACCAAACAGCGCAATAATGCCGAGGAACAAAGGAGCTTTGTCCAGTATCTGAAAAATAATAAAATGGATAATATCAGTCATCACACTTATCTCCTGATACGTTATGAAGAGAGCCTGGTCAGATACTCTCCAATGCTGCTTTCAATTTCTTGCTTACGGACAAAGTTGGTCAGCACAACAGTTTTGTCCTTTAACTCCTCCGGCATATTTGCAGCCAGTTCCCGGGTGGTGACATACAGATCAGCGGGAACGCTACGGATACTGCCCAAATCGCAGGTGTCGACTGAAACATCAATGTTCATTTTTTTAACGACTTGCTCAATATTCATTTTTGCAATCACACTTGAGCCAAGGCCCATTCCGCATACGCAAACAATTTTCATTTTAAGCTCCCTGATTGACGTTATTAATGGCCTGATAAACGTCTTCGACGCTTTGACAGTGCTGTAAGAAAGGCGCGCTATTTTCTTCATCAAGAAAGTTAACGAGCTGGGAAATAATATTGATATGGCTGTTGCTGTCGGTGGCGCACAGGCCAAAGACAATCGACACGGGATCGTTTTCTTCGCTACCAAAATTGACTGGCGTAGCGAGCGTCGCAAGGCTGATACCGGTTTTCAGTACGCAGGGGGCAGGGCGGGAGTGAGCCAGCGCAATGCCCGGCGCGACCACGATGTAAGGCCCCAGCGTTTCCACTGCTGTAATCATCTCTTCCGTATAAGCCGGCGTGGTGTAACCCCCTGCAACCAGCAAATTTCCTGCGGCGTTCATGGCTGCTCGCCAGTCCGCGACGTCCACTTGCAGGTTGATATTCTCCCTGGAAATAATTTCATTAATCATTAGTGTCTTCCCTCGGTTTGCCTGACTTGCATCCTATGCCGATGAAATTGAAATGAAAAAAACAATTAATACCGATAACGACTAAAAATATTGGGCCGTTAAGGATGGCGAGGGGGCGTAAACATGCTCTGCGTCACACTAATTTTCAGGATACAAATACCCATCACAAAAAAAGGGGGCTGTACGGGTAGGGGGACGCTTTGCTGGAATGGCTGAATTTATGATCGACCTCATAGTCTGCGGGGAAGATGAGGCGATTTTTTGTCATGGATGTTGGTTTGTCACGGGGGGTAAGAGCCGTCGGGCGGCCTGCAGCACGCTTTCCCGGGTCTCATTTTTCCGCATCACCAGAAAGACATCGCTATTGCCCTTTCATTGCTATGGGTCTTAATGACTCCGGTAAAAGCTGAACAGAAAACGGTATGGGCAGATGAGGGCGTGTGATACACGGCAATTTTTGAGCGTTTGCCATCTAAGGCCACGGGGGATCCAGTGGCCTTATGAATAAGGCTAAATTGACTCAGCAGTGTGCAGAGTTATTTGTTTTGATGGAACGCTGGCAACAATGCTTTGTTTTCGTCAATCACTTCATTTAACGCTTTTTCAAGCAGGCTACCGCTGGTGATTAAAGGATTAAGTACCAGCGCACGCCAGGCGGTATGACGATCGCCAGTCATGGCGGCCTGTATCGTTAATTGCTCAAAACTCTTCATTAATTGCAGCAGGCGCAGCGTATCTTCCGGGAAAGGAGCAACGTTGAGAGGCAGTGGACCCGAACGAGTGATCATTGAACTCACTTCAACCGCACAGTCATCCGGCAGGCCGTTAATCGCCCCGTTATTACGGGTATTAACGTGCATGATAATACGCTTGTCATTATGGATAGCGCTCATCAACTCACAGGCGGCTTCGGAATAGTATTGTCCCCCGCGGCCTTCCAGAGCCTTAGGTTTTTCAGCCAGTTCAGGATTGCTGTAGATCGCAAACAGCTGACGCTCCAGCTCTTTGACGACTTCCCCGCGGGTGCCTTCGCCGTTGGCTTCACCGATTTCTTGCTTAAGGATATCGTCTTTCATGTAGTAGTAACGCAGGTAGGCGCAGGGGATCATCCCCAGCCCTTGCAGCACATGTTCAGGCCAGCTAAACGGAGGGATGTTACGTGGCACGAGAGGGTCATTACCCGACAGGATCTCCTGGATCACCTGCTGGAGTTTATCCTGACCATTCTGCAAAATCTGGCGCGCAAAAATAAAATGATTAAGGCCAGCAACCTGCATAATGAAGTCAGCTTCATTTTCAGACTTAAGCAGTTTTGCTACGCCTTTTTGCATAATCACCGGGACATTGCACAGACCAACCGTTTTCACCGTACTGTGACGCAGAATGGCTTCGGTGACCATTCCTGATGGATTGGTAAAGTTCAGCAGCCACGCATCCGGGCAAAGCTGTTCCATCTCTTTTGCGATAGCAAGGGCAATCGGAATGGTTCGGCAGGCGTTAGCAAAGCCGCCCAGACCGTTAGTTTCCTGGCCGATTAAGCCATGCTTTAAGGAGATGCGCTCGTCACTAATACGCGCTTCAAGGCAACCCGCGCGGAACTGGGAACAGACATAATCTGCACCAGCCAGCGCGGTTTGACGATCCAGCGTCTCTTCAACCCTGACCGTTAACCCCGCCTTTTTCAGCATGCGGCGAGCCAGATTAGCGATGATTGCCAGCTTTTCTCGCCCTTCATCAATATCAACCATCCACAGCTCGCGTAAAGGCAGCTCGGCAGAGCGATTGATTAAGCCCTCGATAAGTTCGGGCGTGTAGCTTGAACCTGCACCAATGATGACAATTTTTAGTCCAGACATATTAACCTCATTAATATATTTTCGTTAATGTGATTAAATAATTTTATTTTATGGCGTTCAAACGAAATAAAATTCACAATGCATTAATTGAATTAATCCATGAGGGCCCCATGCTAGAACAGCAAAGCATACTCGCGCTGTTGCAGAGCTTCGAAATTGCCGCCAGACATATGAGTTTCACGCTTGCAGCTAAGGAGCTCAATCTTACCCAGGGCGCCATGAGCCATCGCATCAGGCAGCTTGAATCGCTGCTGGGTTTCCGGCTGTTCATCCGAATGACCCGAAAAATGGCCCTTTCCCCGGAAGGGGAAAGACTCCTCGCGACGCTCAGTCTCTCTTTACGCTCGATTAATGATGAAATTGAGGATATCCGCAGCCAGTCTCTGCGCGGCACATTGCACATAGGTGTTGCACCGACTTTTGCTCAGCTGTGGCTGATGCCCCGTCTGGCGCAGTTTCAACAGCAGTGCCCGGGCATTAACCTGAATGTAAAAGTTCGGGCTGGCGTGATGGAGTTCAACGACGAGCGTGTTGATTTGGCAATCTATTATGGCGCTAATCTCTATGCGGATTTATGCCAGCAGCGTTTATTTGACGAGTATTTACTCCCGGTCTGTTCCCCAGAGTACTACCCGTTACTCAGTCAGAACGGCAAAGTTGAATTAGAGAAAGCGTGTTTTATTCATGCCAGTGAATCAACCGAAAGTCAGGTCCACTTTGCCGACTGGCGTATATGGTGTGAGAAGACGGAGCAGTGCTTACCTTACGAAAAACGCCACTATAGTTTTAACCATTATCATATGGCACTTCAGGCTGCCGAGAGTGGAATGGGAGTGATGATGGGGCGCAAGTTATTGATCCAGGCCTCTCTTGAAAGTGGCAAATTAATCCCCCTCTCCGACAAACCTGTACTTGCCCCAATGGGTTACGATCTTATCTATCCGAGAGAGAGCAGTGAGCGGATGCGTTTCAAAGCTTTTATTGATTTTTTACATACTCACCGCGGCACTGATTCGATTGTCGTAGCGTAGTTATCGCCGCCGCTATTCGTACTGTTCGTCGCGCTCTTTCGATGCCCGCTGGCGGTCGTAGTATTCGTCCTCTGCCGTGATGATTTCATCGATCAGCGAGTCCATATCCACTTCATGGTGCTCTTCAACGAACAGGCCCGTCAGCGCGATTTCCGGCGTTAATTTTCCATCTTCGTAGAGCGCCCAGATCTCTTTGGCATAGCGCGTTTGCAGCAGCTGCGGAGCGAACTGGCCGTAATAGGAAGTGATGTTATTCACGTCACGCTCAAACATCGATTCGGCATGGTTGTTGGCGGCGGCGTCTACGGCCTGCGGCAGGTCGATAATGACCGGGCCTTGTCCATCGAGCAGGACGTTAAACTCCGATAAATCGCCATGCACAATGCCCGCACACAACATGCGCACAATGTTGCGGATCATCGTATCGAAGTCGGCAATGGCTTCTTCTTCGGTGAAGGTGACATCGCTAAGACGCGGCGCTACCGAGCCTTCGGCATCCGTCACCAGCTCCATCAGCAGCACGCCATCGATACAAAGATAGGGCTGTGGCACACGTACTCCGGCTTCAGCAAGACGGAACAAGGCATCCACTTCCGCCGTTTGCCAGGTCTCTTCCTGCTGCTTACGGCCGAATTTCGAGCCTTTTTGCATAGCGCGGGCGTTACGAGAATTTCGGACTTTACGCCCTTCCTGATACTGCACAGCCTGCTTGAAACTGCGTTGCGTCGCTTCTTTGTACACTTTGGCGCACTGAATTTTGTCGCCGCACAGCACGGTGTAGACGTCGGCCTCTTTGCCGCTTTTCAGCCGCTGGAGCACGTTGTCTATCAGGCCATCATCAACCAATGGCTGGATTCGATTTGGAATTTTCATGCGGGCTTTATACCCTATTTTTGCCGCATTTCGTACCAATAACGCAGAGGAGAATCTCTGCTGGCAACCCGCTCAGCCTGGCAGAAGGGGAGATTTCGCAAGCAATACTGCGCCTTAAAGCCTGTGGGCCATAAATTAAGGCGCAGTCGGAGATGACTAAGGGGCAGGGAAAGACGCTAAAAAGTCTGCCACTGGCCCTCTTCTTCTCGTTTTGCTCGCCCTGGCGCAGCCCGACGCGCAGGGGCTGTCAGGGGGGATTCTTCCACTTCTCTTTCGCCAAGACGCAGGTTGCTGGTTCTCTTTTGCAGCTCAAACACCTGTTTATTGAGGACCTCAGAAGATCCTGCCAGCTCCTCAACGACGACCACGTTGCTCTGGGTCGCTTTCTCCAGCTCGGACAGGGCCAGAGTTATCTGCTGGATGCCTTTTTCCTGCTCGTTAGTCGATATGAAAATATGCCCCATCAGCGCGTCGATAGATTCAGAACCGGAGACGATATCGTGCATATTCTTTTCAGCTTCTGAAACCAGGGAGGCTCCCTGCATAACGTTTTGATTGGTTAAATCAATCAGCGACTTAATGTTTTTCGCCGACTCGGAGCTTTTATGCGCCAGGTTCCTGACCTCGCCGGCTACCACGGCGAATCCCTTGCCGTGCTCCCCGGCTCGAGCTGCTTCAACGGCGGCATTAAGGGCGAGGATATTGGTCTGGAAGGCAATGCTGTCAATCATGCTGATGATTTCCGTCATCTTATTGGCGCAGTCGGTGATTGACGTCATATTCGTGGTCAGCTTCTGCATCAGATCGCTGCCGTGATTGGCCGACCGGTGAGCGCCGCTTGTAATATTGCTCAGCTGGCGAGTGCTGTCGGCGTTATTGCGCGTGCCGGCTGAGATCTGTTCCATACTCGAAGCGGTTTGCATCAGCATCGCCGACTGCTGTTCTGTTTTGACCGACAACGTTGCGCTCTGCAAGGCCAGCGTTTCTGAGATATTTTTGGCCGACTGGGATGACTTCCTGATATCCATAACCAAAGTCGTTATTTCCGCAGACAGCGTATTGATACCGGGAATTAATCGCCCGGCACAGTTGCCGCCGAATTCGGGGATATGCACAGATAAATTGCCGGAATTAATCTCATCAATTTTGCTTTTGACCTGGTTGATGGGCCGCACCAGATATATCGTCATATAGGACCACAGCGAACCAAGTACAATAAGCCAGACGATGTTTAGCATCAGCATAACTTTTAAATCAGCGGATAAAAGAAAACACAGTAAGTCGGTTACCGCAAAAGACAACAGCAGGAAAAGGGCGATGACGCTTCTGACGCTGGCATTTTTAAGCATGGGAAAACCTGTAGCTTCTCAGGGGGTATACTATTTATTATCTATTTTGCCAGGAATGCCATACCTCCACAAAGAACAAATTTAAATGTCGCAATAAGACAACTAAACGGTTTTTTGCCCGGCGGTGCGTGCGGGTTAATTAACATATATGATATATCAATTATATTATTCTGTGATTTCATGTGAAGTGAGTCATGAAATCATAATAATTTATTAAAGTTTTCGTTTTACATAAAAAGAAGGGCGGGTTGATTATCCTTACACTCCGGGATAAGGGATGGGGTAGGTTGGATAAGCGAAGCGCCATCCAACATTTTATCGGCGGATGACGCAGCGCTTATCCGCCCTACAACTGCCATATCAAACCTGTAAAAAAGCCCGCAGGCGGGCTTTAGATTGCTGACAAAGAAGGAAAAAACGTGGTTTTTCCTTCTTTGTGATAAGCAGGCGAAAATCAACGAATTGATTTTCCTTGTTATTTATTCGGTGAGATCTTTGCGAAACTCATACGCTTTAGGTTTGTCATCAGTCTGAAGCCCACAGGTGGGCTTGGTACAACCAGTCGCTTTTATATTTTTTGCGTTGCAGGCGTTGCAACCTGGTGAGGATTGGAAACCTGTGACGTCGCGGCCTACGCCACTGAGGTCGTTTTATTTATATTTAGTTTTGACCATCTTGCCGTTTTCATCTATGCGGTAAAACCCATCATCGACCCCTAAAAATATATCTTTATTTTTATTGTTCCATACAGCGAAAACTTTATTTTTTTCAATGCAATTTAATGATGGTCTCATGTCTGTGAAGCAAAGCCTGTCATAACCATCAGTCTCTTTGTACCCTTCACCAAAGTCCCAAAAGATAACCTCGAAAAAGCCATCGTTATCTGTCTTAGGAATACCATATTTTTCTTTCAATCTACCCTGGTTTTCCAACCACCATTGAATCTTACCCTTATCAGTAAAAGGATAGTGTCTTATCAGAACGGATGTGAAACTGTTCTCACTGTGATGGACTGCAATAATATCTACAGGGCGTAGCAAAAACCAGAGAAGGTAACCTGATAGACAGCTTCCTGATAAAAATAGTGCATACAGGATTTTCCTGTTATTTGTTTTCATTACGACTCCCTGTAATTTCTACTGCCGCTTCCATATTCGTCATGAACGGTTGACGGAATTCATCAAACAGGGTCATTGCGCATTCCTGACGAGTTATTTTCTCGCCCTCATTGCGTGAACCATAAAACATTGATTGAGATTGATTGAATGGGGAAACTTTCGTCAGCGTATAAGGATTCACTCGGGTGGATACATCAACTAACCCGTAATCTATTTTTAACTGCATTTCAGTTAAGTCCCCGCAGCGCATATCTTTAGCGCTATAGTCATCCATTCGATTTTGGGTTGTGAATAGGGTGTAGGGGAATTGTAGTGCGGCCATCGTGATACACTCCTTGTGTTATCTCCGTTGCGTGCCCACGAGAGATAATATGCGATAACTGGCGAAAGCGTAAATCCTTCTTTTATATATTTGTCTGGCAAATATATTTTTTGAATTGCACCTGATTGGTGAGCAATCTTGCGACCCGGATCATAGTAGGTTGGATAAGCGAAGCGCCATCCAACATGAACGGTGGATATCCGTCCCGTCATGGCGATGAAATTAGATCGCATTCGAGGATGCCATGAAAATGAAATCGCTTGAATCGGCACAGCAATAGCAAATAGCATAAATGGAAACATTCGGATCCAGTAGAACAGGTTCATTGATGAAAATAAATTTGCTGACCGGGAGAGCGCCATGAATGCTCGTGTCGACTACCATATGGAAAAGTACCACTTTACTGAAACTGGCGAACCGCAACGGCTGACCCAGCAATGGGCAGAGGTGATGGATGAATGTCTACAGCTGAAAGCCGGAAGTGAGGAACGCCTGCGTATTGCGCTGCTGAATGTCGATTATGTGACGAGTTTTGAATTACCCTTTCGACTACAGCTGATCCGTGCGCCACAATTAATCGATCGGCTGCGGAAAGAACTCTCTTTGAGCCGAAAGCCGGTCACTATTGGTGACAATCGGTATGGTTGCGTTTACAGCCTTAAAACCGACCTCAGCGCTATTCCTGATGAATTTCGCTATCGTTTCAGCAACCGGATCCGCCGCATAACCTCTGCGGGGGTGACGACCGCGTCGTATCAGGAAATAGCCAAACAGGTTAAAGCACCACGGGAGCGTCTGAGGCTCGCACTGAAATCCGGTTTGCAGGTCACTGCACTGGATGGATTATTCTGGTTTGGAATGCAGCGCATAGCTGCTGATATTGCAACGCTGAGAAAGTCCGGTATGAAGATCGCTACCGACAGGATTGACGTGTTTGATAGCCTGACCGGCACAACCAGAAAAGTTCCTCTTTATAAACTAGCAGAGTAAATTATGGCCACTTCCGGGGGAGTTTCAGCGTAGCTTTCGCCAACGCAACAATACTGCCCGCTGATTTTACACCATAGCGGACATTGTCAGCCGGCTGCCAGAGCCGGAGGAAACCGTTGCCGTGAATAACACGGGCAACGGCGTTGTTAATTATTTAGTGTCATTAAATATTAATTAACTGCAACTGAATTATCACGGATGGGAAGTATATCATATATCCGTAAGTGGTTGCTTTTCCTGGAAAATTGAAAATCATGAATAACATTTTTTAATTAAAGTGAGGTCACCATAATTTCTTTGTTTTATCAAATGGTTACCATGTATTTTTATTGCAATTGCGCGCCTGAAAAACGACAGGGTATTTAAGCCCGTTCTCAAATGAAACAAAGTGTGTTCAAATAATTAAAATACGCAACATAATAACAATAATACGACAGGATGATGGATGAAGCCGTTGTATCCCCTTTTATTAACTCTGTTTTTTAGCCCTTTGGCAGCGGCAGCCTTATTATCTCCCGCAGACCGCGACAGCATCGACCAGCAGCAACAGCAGTTATTACGCCAGAATCAGCAGCAGCGTGAATCGCTGGAGCAGGCTATTCCCATTCCAGCGCCTTCAGAGCCTGCAACGCCAGAGCCGGTAAAAGGCCCCTGTTTTACCATTAATCGTATCGTCCTTGACGGTGCAACGCTGATGAATGCACGTCAGCAGCATAAGCTGCTCGCCCCCTGGCAGGGCCAGTGCCTGGA
>NZ_JAERMU010000008.1 GCF_016756775.1 Dryocola clanedunensis subsp. sulfonylureivorans
AGCGGATTCACGTTTGAATTCAGGACTAAAATTTCTTCGTTTCATTGGTGCACCTGTATTGTTCTGAGGTGAGCATATCACCTCTGTTCAGGTGGCCAAATTCAGTAAACCACTTCATACTCAATTATCCGGCGATAAGGATCAGGTAGTTACCAAATCCTATACCTTCACACCTGCTGATGTAGTTGCCCGTGTAATGACAATGGCTGCACTTCTTCCTGTCTATCAGGGGGATTACGGCGTAGGTGCTAACACTACTGGTATACCACAGTACGCACCAGTCACACCAACGGGTAACAGCTTTATCAAAGTACCGTCAACACAACAGGGTAATCCTGCTGGGGCCGACATGATGGGCATAGGGCTTGTTGATGGTTCGAGCGTTGCTGAATTTGCGATGACAAAAACAGGCACACTAAGTCTATTCGCAAAAAACGCTACTACGGCATGGACTCGTATCTACACGGCTACACAGATGGACGCACGTTATGTTCCTCTCACGCGAACCGTCAACGGTAAAGCACTAACGGCAGACATTACATTAACCAGTACTGATACAGGTTCTGTACCCGTAGAGCGTACCGTAAATGGTCATGAGCTATCCGACGATGTAGTACTGACAAGTTCAGATACAGGAAGCGTACCGGACACCAGAACGATTAACGGGCAAGTACTCAGCCATGATGTAGTACTTTCTAAAGATGATATTGGTCTTGGTTCCGTTACCGACGATGCACAGTTAGCGATCAGTAATAACCTTTCTGACCTTGCTGATAATGAAATTGCTCGTACTAATCTGAATGTGTATTCGAAAGAACAAATAGATAGCGATATTGATGAGGTTAATAATTCAATTAATACATTAACTACTCATGTTAATACAGATTTTGTTCCTAAAACAATTACAGTAAACGGTCATGCATTATCATCCAATGTGACAGTAACTAAAGCCGATGTTGGTTTAGGTAACGTTACTAATGACGCACAGCTAAAGATCGCAAGTAATCTTGCAGACCTTAATAATATTGTCACTTCCCGTACTAATCTCGGTTTAGGTTCCCTTGCAGTACAGAACGCTAACGCTGTCGCAATCACAGGCGGCCAGGCGACGTTATCGACCTTAACCCTTTCTACTGCATTACCCCTAACGAGTGGCGGCACTGGTGCGGCTACAGCAGCGGCGGCAAGAGCAAATCTTGGACTAGGCACTGCTGCGACTGCAAATGTTGGCACATCTGGCGGTACAGTACCTTTGCTTAACGCTACCAATACATGGGATGGTGCTCAAACTTTCACAAATACAATTCAGGGCAATGTCTCGGGGACCGCAAGTAACGTTACTGGAATTGTATCGATAGACAATGGCGGTACTGGCGGTGCAGATATACAATCTGCACGAACTAATTTAGGACTAGGTGAAACACAATTAGTTAGTTTTGGACGCGTTACTACCAATGTACTAAGTGATAGTACTGCTTCTGGTGGGCAGCTAGTTTCAAATCTTTCTAACACATCGGGTCAACTAAGAGGTCAAGGTCGGTTTTATTTTGAAGCGTATGCAAATGATCGATCTGCCTCTGTTTTGCATACTTCAGGTACTGATGGTTCGAACAAATACTGGCAGTTCTTTAATGACGGTTCAACAAATTTCCCTGGCGATATTTACACCAGTAACATTAATATATCAAACGCAATAACATCGGGTGGAACCGTACAGAGTTATAACTTCGTTTCGAAGCGGTCAGCGGGTGATTTCATTCGTCATGATAGTACAGGGAAAGGGGGTAGTTATATTCTCAGTACAGATGATGGGATAAATCAGTGGTATTTGGGCCGCGGATCGAATGGCCTGGATGATGTAACCTGGTCATCATATATTTACGGGACAGCTGTCCAATTAAAAACAGATCGTTTCGTTTCTAACAAATTTATGAGTGCTCCGGCATTTACACCGACTTCGGATGCACGAATTAAAACTGAACGAGTGGTAATGGAACATGCACTAAGTAAATTAATAAAATTGCAGGGATATGAATCATATACACTTACTTTCGATGCTAATAATACCTTTGTCACAGGAGGATTACTTGCACAGGATGTTCAGAAGGTTATGCCCAGCGTAGTACGTGATGGCGGTGGTACGGGGATGGATGCAGAAGGTAATATAGTAGATAATCTTCTTACATTAGATTATAACGCTCTTTCCGCATTATTCGTAGAGGCCATTAAAGAGCTTAACTTAAATATGCAGGTTCAACAATCACAAATTGATGATCTTAAAGTATTGGTACAATCACTAATCGATAATAAATAAATATAAAAGGGTGACAGGACGTTGCCCGATTAAACTTATATAAGGATATAAAAACTATGGCTATGGATATTTTTTCTGGTGCTAATATTACTGTAGAGGTAGGTTCTGCGGGTTCTACCGTTGCTACTGATTTTGCAGAAGTACCAGAGGTGAATACCTTCACTACTTCTGGTTTTGAAAGTACTGTAATTAGTGTTAAAACATTTAACTCAGCATATGACCGTAAACTATTGGGTACTAAATCTATCCCTGATATTTCACTTGCGGTTAACTATCTTGCAGATAACACAGTACACCAAAAATTAGAACAACTGGCAGATGATCAAAAACGTTGCCAAATCAAACTAAGTTATTTTGAAGATGCTACTAAAGAGAATGGCTTCTATGTGATTTATACATGCTTTGTCTCAAGTACTACCATCGGTGGTGACAAAGACGAAGTAGTGACTAAGACATTTACAATTGCTGTAGATGGGGCTGCTATCGATTCAGGTCTAATCACTACTGATACTGGTGAATAAAAAATAAATAAAGGGAAGGTATTGTACTTTCCCTTTTTTATTGGAGAAACAAATGAACTTAAACCAGCTTATGAAGAAACTACAGCCAGTACTACAACCATACGAAATAGCCGGTGAAACTATCTATATTCATCGTCCAAATGGTAGAGACTTTGCAAAATGTACTGATGTCGCACAAACACTAATCCTATGTGCGAAAGATGAAAATGGTGATCCTATCTTTTCAGACGAAGATATTGATGGACGCATTAATGTAAACAGTATTGATTTTGTCATTCAAAATGAAATCTATGCAGCAATTATCAAACTTGTAAATGATTCAAATCCTACGGATGAAGTAGAAAAAAAGTAAGAGGTGATATCGAATTAAAGTACTTTTGTAAGATGGTTAACAAAAGAGGCTTATCACCAGAAGAGTACTTTAGCTTAGATCCTGAAGTACTCAATATGCTAATGATCTACGATACTTTTATTGAACCGTCCGGTATTCAGATCGAAATGATGAAACATGCGTACCAGTGTTATTACACTACTATCAGTAATGGTAACTTAACACCAGCAGCAAGAAAAAGTATAAAAATAGCTGATTTCGATTTTCTGGATGTACTCGGTGACAGTACTAAAACTACTGCTGAAAAAGAACAGGAACGGAAAGAGAAATCAAAAGATAAACAATCCAGTGATATTAAATCAATAGGAGAGTTAATTAAGACTCAAGTTTTAGGGAAGAAACAGAATGGCAAAGAATAATGTAATCCGTGTAGAAATTGACGGTGATTCCGGTGGCTTACAGCGTGCTTTACAGCAAGGTACTGAAGCAGTAGAAGAATTTGGTGGTAAGGCTGGCGGTGTAGTTGAAGAGTTCACAGGCCGCTTTAGTGGGATGGCTGGCGGGTTCAGTACTGCTATGACTGGCCTTGCAGGTGCTGCGGCTATTGGTATTGGTGGACTTGCTGCACTGGTACAGTCTTCACGTGAGTATGTTCGCGAGATGAATGAAATCAGTAAAAGTACAGGTCTATCAGTAGTACAGCTACAACAGCTATCATCGGCGTTTAGTGGTCTTGGTCTTGAAATGGATAAGTTTGGAGACTTTAACAAGGATACTTTAGATAAACTCGGTGATGCCTTTCGTGCTGGCGGTGGCGTGTCTGATGATTTAAAAGAGTTTGGCCTGAATCTACAGGACTATAACAAGTACTTGAAACAAACTGATGGCGGTATGAAAGCCGTTATTCATACGTTTTATGCTATGCGTGACGCGGGTAAATCTCAGGGTGAAATTGTCAACGTAATGGAAACATTAGCAAGTGATTCATCTCATATGATTAGTACTTTACAGCAGTTCAATAATGAAGCAGATGCAACTGCATATATCCAGCAACAGAATGCCGATGTTACTAATGAGGCAGCCGAAAAGTACGCCGAATTTGATAAGAATCTAACTAAGCTAACCACTAATATCAAAGGTACTATCGCCGATGGTCTTTCACCTTTAGTTGATGCAATGAACGGTGTATATGATGCCGCCAATCAAAAGCCACATGAGGCGGGATTATTTGAGGATCTTAACCAACGTATAAAGGAATCCAAAGGTAGTCTACAGGATATGTTAGATATCTGGGAGAAGCTACGCATGGCGGGGGCGTTAAACTATCAAGGTGCAGCCCTTCATACTGGCTCTATGGATAACGGCAAGGGGAACCAGTACGCCGACGCTAAAAAGAATCTTGAAGGTCTGGTGAACAACTTTCAGAATGATATTGCTACAGTGACAGCCCCTAAAGGTGGTTGGGTAGATCAGGGCAAACAGCGTGAAGATGCACAGAAGAAAGCCGATCAGCTACGTAAGCAAGCAGAACAAGCCCAAAAGCAGGCCGATGCAAAACGCCTACAGGCTCAACGTAATTTAGAAACTGCTCTTGCTCAGGTTGGGGAAGATGGTTTTAAAATACGCCTACAGCAGTTTGACAGACAGCAAAAGGCACTTCTTAAAACGATTGCTGATTCAGCTAAGGTACTCGGTATTAATCCTGATGAAATGCTAAAGAATGCTAATACTTCCGGTGCTAAACAACGTACTGATCTAATTAATTCTATGGTTGGCTATTCAGATCCAAATCAAGGTCTTAAAGATACTAATTCTCTAATTGGTTCTGGATTGCTAAATGATCAGCAGAAGGTGTACTTATCACAACAGCAAAATCAGCGTATCAATGGTGGTAATCCATTTGCTTATGATGATACGGATCAACGCTTGAATGATAATCAGGACGCGATGAATGCTGAATTAGCACAGAATGATTTACTGTTGAAAGGTCATGAAGACTACGAAAAGCGTAAGGCTCAGATAACAGCAAAGTACAATGCTCAGGCCATTGATATCAGTAACCAGAACGCACAGCAACAGCTCACAATCTTCTCAGATACTGCACAAAACCTTAGTGGGGCGATGGTGGCTGCATTTGGTGAATCGTCGGGTGCAGCCGAAGCGGCATTCATGGTTTCACGTGGGATCACGATAGCTCAGACAGTACTAAGCATTCAATCCGCACTTGCACAGGCACTTGCTACGCCGTGGCCTCAAAACCTTGCGAACTATGCACAGGTAGCCTCTCTTGGATTGAGCATTATCAGTACTGCAAAAGGTGCTGATGCGGGGCAGTTCCACGGTGGCGTAGATGAGCTACCAGCCGGGTATGATAATAAATCATTCGTACTGAAAGCCGGTGAGCGTGTCGTACAGCCAGAAGCCAACAAGAAACTGACTAAATTCCTTGATACTCAGGACAAAGGCGGTAGTACTGCTGGTGACATCACCGTTAACGCTCCCTTAATCATTCAGGGTGACGTTGCAGGTGATGACAAGAAATTCAATGAGATGTTGAAGAAACACGCCAACAGCGTGACACAGGCAGTAAGAAGCAGTCAGAGACGTAATACTTAAAATCTATCTTCTCAAGGGCTTTTAGTCTCATTTTCAAACTTAGATGAAAGAGCAATAAGAGAGTTATAAAGATTGTTGTACTCACTTCGTAGAATTTTAACTTTATTATTAGGTAGTGGTTTAATAAATGTCAATTCCAAAGAAAGTGTTCTTAATCGTGTGAGGGAATGATAACTTTTTACTACAGAGTTTAATTCATCTTTTGGCAAGAACGATAACTTATCTAATTGTGAATAATAAACTTCATCGTGAAGATTAGTCGCGACGAATGTCATTTTATCAACTGCTTCTTTGTCATCTTCAGGAAGAGGAATACAAATATCTACTGTACCAAGAGCATAAGATTCATCGCCACCTGTTGACAGAGCTAAGAGGTTATTATTGATCTCACTCAGAAATATAACTCTCAGTTTAAAGGTCTGATCAGAGCTATCTCGTATTTTGTCATAAGCGTTGCAACCTAATTGGGCGATGAACAATAGCATTGCCATTATTACAGATGCAGCCTGCCAGTTTAAATTGCAAAAAAATCTAACTACGGGTGGTTTAATATAAATACGATAATAAGATCTTAGAGGTATCAAAATGGCATCCTTTTCAAATCAAATAAAAATAACAAACTTCCAGATTAAAAGTACTGAACCTGTCTATTCAAATCAGACATGGACGGGCCAACGTATCATGAGAAGTACGGGTATTCAATACTATGAGATTCAGTTTCAGTTAAGTTTCAATCCTGTCAGTGTTGGCGAGGTTCAAAACTTCCTTGCTCAGTACTCACAGGGTAAGCCTTTTACTTTTTCTCTTGGATTGTTGAGTACGTACAGAGGCACACAAACGGGATCGTTAACCAGTACTGCACTTGTTAACAAAGGCAACAGGGTAATCAATACCAGTAATAATTCTCTAGCGGTAGGTGAATGGATTCAATTTACTAACCACAATAAAATCTATCGCATTATAGAACGCACCAGTACATCAATTACTATTTTTCCTGTCTTACAAAATACAGTACAGGCAAGCGAGATTATTAAATATAACAATCTGATGATCGAAGCAGTACTGGACCCTGATAATGAATATACATTACCAGTCGGTAACATAATGAATATAACATTTAAGGCAACGGAGAATATTACATAATGAATGATGCAGTTTTTACTAATGCCAATCTATTGAAGTACTGGAAGTTAGTTAAAGGTACGACGAAAACACGATTAACATTAATGGATGTAATGAGCTTGGGTGTACAGGTAACTTGCTTTGATGTACTGCCAAAAGGCACAAATGGATTTCACTGGACTGATTCACTTATAGATATCAATTTGGATGGTTATCAATATATTAGTTTCCCCGATATTATCAGTGGTTCACATCCTTCCTATTCAGAACAAAAGGGCATCACGAATGATGCTATCAACTTCAAAGTAAGTAATGTGATTCAATCAGTACGTGCTCTTGCATTAGGTGGATTTCTTAAAGATGCTCAGATGAATATCAAATTAGTAATCTTGAATCCATATGACAGTACTGTAATCGATTCAATGCTTATGTTCTCAGGATTCATTGATTACGTTCAGGCAGTAGCAGACCCAAATCAGAAAACTAACGAAATGACGATATACGTTAACAGTGTATATAAAAAGCTAGACCGGCAGCCAGCCTTAATTGCTGCTAACTCAGTATATCAATCTTACTACAAAGGTGATGAGTACTTTAGTCTGTTAGGGCAAGTTAATCAAAATCAAAACTGGAAATACAAATAATGAAAAACCTACACAATGAAATTATGAATGTCATTCAGTACGCCATTGATAACCCGTATCGATTCGGTGATAACGATTGCAATATTATTGTATTACGTATTATTGATTTAATTAATGGTACAACGCAATTAGCAAATCGTGAATATACAAGCGTACAGGAAGGTATAGCAGGTCTAAAGGCTGAAGGATGGAATCATACAGGGGAGATAGTTGAACAGTACTGTAACCCCGTACAGGTCGTTATAGACGGTGATATATGGCTAGATCCTGATAACCCTTTAATTATGGCAGTGGTTGTATCAGGTCGAGTACTTGGAGTGAATGAAAACCATGATGGTTTTGAACTTCATCCGAAACCAACGAAGGGAACATTTTATAGAGTAAGGAAACACAATGGGTAAGAGTTTAGGGGGCTTCTTTGGAGCTATCATAACTGCGGTAATTGTCGCGGCAGCCGTTTACTTTACTGGCGGTACAGCACTGGCTGCTATCGGTTGGGGTGCTGCTGCGGGAGCTGCTTCACTGGTGGCTACATCAATGTTGGGGCAAATAGGCGTAAGTGGTTATGGGGATGTGTCGGACTCACTAAGCCGTAGTACTTCTCCGACGACGGGATTACCTGTTATCTATGGTGGTGAGTTACCGCATAAAAACGGGGTATCAGGCGGTTCATACGTACTGACAGGTTCAATTGTGTCATGGTACAACGTACCGAATAGTGATTCTCAATATCTCTTTTCAGAACAGGCTGTAGCATATGCGGGTACTGAAAAGAATATTCTCCAGATTTATATCGATAACGAACCAGTCTTAGCCGTACCAGTTACACAAGATGGCATAGTACCGAAAGCCAGTATTGCGGCAAAGTATCAGGAATTTCTGCAATTAGAAGTACGCTTTGGTGGTGATTATACCAGTACTAAAACGTTAGCTACTGGATATGCAGGGCCAAAATGGACTGATAAATTTCTTGGTAAAGGCATTGTTAGTATCAGTACGGTTATCAAGAAAACACAGAAATCATTAGAAAATAACATTCTCGTTAATGATCAGTTTGCTTTGACCGTTGAAATGAAAGGGCAACGTATTTTTGATTTGGTGGATGGCAGTATTAAAGCAAGTAGTAATCCACCGTCAATTATTTATGATTACTTAACAAATATGACGTATGGGATGGGTATTGATCCCGCATTAGTTAATCTTGATACCTTCAAAGAAACGGCAGCCTATTGTGATGCTTTCGAGTACTACGCGAATGGTGCTATCAGTTATCAATCAAGCTATAAAGAAAACATAGAAAATATCTGTCAATCATTTGGCGGTATTATGTATGTTCACGCCGGACAGATTTGTATTACGACAGACCGTAAAACAGTGTCAGTAGCGTCATTTAATGAATCTAACATGGTCGGTGCGGTACAGATTTCAACCAGTGGCGGGACTGACTACTTCAATGTGGTTGATTGCAAATTCACTAACCCTGAATCAATGTACACCACGGATGTAGTACGTATACCTTCAGATATCACCGTTGATGAAGCCGTTCGGCAAGACGGGCAGGTAATCGCACTCAGTCGTGATTACAGTTGGTCATATGATCCTGATGTCATCGCTAAGATGGCAAACATTGATGTACTCAAGGCAAAGTATGCTTTACGTACTATCAGCTTTACCACGTCCGAAGGATGGGATCTCAAGGTATGGGATGCTATCAATGTCAGTAATGCCGAATTGAATATCTCAGATAAATTTAAAGTACTGAACAAGGACATAGCCACCGATCAAGAGAACGTAGGCTATGTAACGCTAACCTGTGTGGAAGCCCCTGACCAGATGTATGACGGTGTAGATCCGGGCATATGGTCGCCGGGTGGTGTGATTAACTTCCCTGAACTTACTGTTAAGGCACCAACGAATCTACAGGCAGTACGTAAGGGCAACACTACCAGCGGTTCTATCATTGATTTGACCTGGACGGCTTCAGAAGATCCGTACCTACGGGGCTATTATGTTTACTACAAACTTCACAGTGCCAGTACATGGACATATGCGGGGCAAACGGGCGTACAGAAACTTGATTATGAATTGTTCGGATTGTCTGACACTGCAAGCTATGACTTTGGGGTAGAGGCGTATAACAATCTTGGTCTTGTTTCACAGCGTGTAACCCTTAACGGGATAGTACCGACTTATAACTTTGCTTTACCTTCCGTAACTGGCGTAGTACTGGCAAATCGTACTGAATCAGCTTTAGTGACCGATGCACCTGATTTTAATATTGCATGGGATTCACAGAAGAACTTAATCGTTAATGGTCGCTCATTTTCTGATTACTTTAAGTACTACATCATTAAAATCTATAACGGTACAACCCTTGTAGATACTTTCTATACGCAAAGTAATAGTTTCAATTTCGCTCTTGCGATGAATCGTTTAAAAGTACGTAAACCAACTATTGGTATTATCGCACAGGGATTTAATGATGGAACGTATTCACAGGAAGTGAAAATTACAGTAGAAAACAAACAATGTGGATTAGTACAAGGCGTATCATTCACTGGTGGTTTTGGTAATTTATTTGCTTCATGGACACAATCAACTGAACGTGATTATGCTGGTGCTGTTATCAGTATTGTTAACGGGAATACCAGCCGATTGTTTACCAGTTATGCACCTGAATTCGATTCAGTACCAAACATCGTTGATGGTGAATATAAGGTTAAGATGGGATTCTTTGATGTATTCGGCACGGACAATATTCAGTACTGTCCAGAGCAGACGATTAGTATTAACAGCAAATACCAGTTCACTGAAGAGGATGCAGATGCGATAAACGGTATTCTTGATCTCGATGACCGACTAACAGAGACGTTAGAAAACTCCGTCAATGAATCGAACGAGTACACCAATACCCGTGTTGATACATTGAAAAACACCGTAGACGGGAACACGGCAAGTATCGGTACGCTTACACAGACAGTAGCAACTAACAACACAGCACAATCACAGGCCGTCACACAGCTACGTAGTGATGTGAACGGGCAGATAGCTACCGTTAACCAACAGATGAGCACAAAGGCAACTGCAAGCACAGTAAACAGCCAGTACTCTCTATCCGTAAATGCCAATGGTACAGTTGCAGGCATCCGGCTAGTTGCTTCTCAGGGAACAAGTAACAACAGTGCTATCTATTTTGCTGCGGATAAATTTATCGTTAGTGGAAGCAGTGCGGCGACCGTGGGCGGTACTGCACCGTTTGCTATCGTGAATGGTACTACTTATCTGAAAACCGCAATGATTCAGGCGGCGAGTATCGGTACTGGTTATATTGCTGATGCCGCGATTACAAACGCGAAGATAGCTAACTTAAGCGTGAATACGGCTAAAATCGCTGATGCAACCATTACTACGGCGAAGATAGCCAGTACTATTCAATCAACTAACTATGTTGCTAACTCTACAGGCTGGCAAATCAATAAAGCCGGAACCATTTTGATTAATGGTAGTGGCGGTACTGGTCGTATGGTTATCAGTAATAACATCATTCAAATCTATGATAATAATAATGTGTTACGTGTACGTATGGGCTTGTGGTAATAAACAATAAGGGGATAACTTCCCCTATAACTTAAAGGATTTAAAATGGCACAAGGATTACAATGCTGGAATAGTGCAGGGGTATTAGTAGTAGATCTCGGTGATTATAATATGCGGTACATGGGTACTTACTCAATTACTGCTACTACTGCATCAAGTTATACTGTTACCGTACCCGGAATGAAAACAACAGGGTGGATTGCCTATTACGCACCATCTACGGATGTTTTTAATGAGTGGTCTGTTATTTGTAATAATGGTTCAATGACTATCATTTATCTACCAACGGGATCACCGTTTGCTGGTACGTATAGTTTCAACGTATATAAGTGGACGGTGTAATATGTCAGGTTTTGAAGTTTATAATTCTGCGGGTGCTCTGACGATTGACAGTACTAACAAGTCAATTCTCACAGGTGCTGTTAAGGCAATGGGTACACTGACTGATCAGGGGTACTACACTGGCTTTACGTGTGCTTTTGGTAATGGTGGTGCTCTTGGTTTCTTGCCACTTGCAACTATCGTGAACAGGAACACTACGCAGTACTGGTTTCAGATACAGAAAGATGGTGGCTGGTGTTTTCCCGGTGCTGAGTTGTTTCAGCCGGGGATAGGGCGATTTATGACGAGTACGCACACTGCAACGCCTACGTCTGGTTATCTCGATGTGTTTAATGCTTCTGGTACTTTGATATGGTCTGCTGCATCGGCGGCTACCATGCCCCGTATACAAGGTTTCTTAACTGTACCTGCTGCTACGGATTTGAGTACTGCAATCACAGTAACAAGCCCTGTTGCTAATCCCTGGTTTTGCTGGTCACAATGTCCGGGTAACTTAAGTGATGACGGGGAAACAATCGGTTATTCGGGAATAGTTATTCGACGTAATAGCAGTACTTTATTCAGCTTGCAGTACGTTTCAAAGAACCAGAAAACATATCGTCAGGCAATGGGTAACAATGGCTTTCAAATCGCTTTAGCTACTTTCACCGGATATTAACAATAAATATCATTATAAGAATAATAATAAGCGAGACAATATGGACATCGGTACAATCTTAGCTCTTATTATTTCTGGTTGTGTTCTGCTATACACAATATTCCGCGACAATACAAAAGATACTGATGGACTACTTACACGTGTTTCAGAACTTGAAACGAAACAGGCAGTACAGGAAAGTAGTATGGTGCGTATCGAAGCTGATCAGAATAAGATGCGTGATGCTTTAACTAAACTTGAAAACCAGATTCATGATCTGGATGTGAAAATTGAAAAAATCATTACCATTCTTGAACAGAAACAATAAGAAGAAAGGCGATAGTACATAATGCTATCGCCTTTTTGTTATTTGTTGGTTAGTACTGCAATCATTGCATCAACACGATTAGGTGTTTGTTTATACCATAATGAATCTTTGGCCTGTCTGATGGCTTCAGGATAATCTTTGATTTTAAGGGCTGCTAACATCTTTTTGAATTTATGTACCCCGCTTAAACCTAACTGGAACATCATAATAACCATGAAGTCACGCCAGTCTGATGGAAGCCATATATCTAAAGTATCAAGGTTATGCTGTGCGATCATAATGTCATGATCCAGTAGTTCATCTGCTTCAGCTTCAGTAATGCCATTTGGGTATGACTCACCATGTGTTAGTAATCTTCCATATCCAATAGTTGGGAAGCCCAAACTATCTTTATATGTCCAAAATTTGCCATCTTTGAAAGTGCCTATTTTGGTTTGATAAGCGATAGTACCTTCATATTCTTTTAATCTGTCTTTTAAATTACTCATTAATAAATACCTATAATAAATCTATATAGGGATATTTATTGTGAGAATTAATAAAGCATGGGAGATGTTCGATACTGATATGTGGAATATGTCAGAAGTCACTGATGGGGATTACGTTTCATTCATCTACATTATTCAGTTTCCAGATACTGGCGAGTACTATTTCGGTAAGAAGCAAATCTATAAAAAAGTACGCGACATAAAGTACTTAATGTCTACTTCAGTTGAATCGAACTGGCCTGATTATACGGGTAGTAGTAAGTGCGTTAATGAAATGATTGATGCCGGAATGCCATACACTAAAAAGATTTTGTACTGTGTTAAATCTGACGCAGAAGCAACGATTTTAGAAACAGCATTGATTAGCTATTTTGGTTTACATCCCGACTGTTTGAATAAAGCAATTATGTGTAAAGCACGATTACCAAAGAACCGTCTAGATTTATTTAAAGTACTGCAAGATCTAATTGATATGTTGAGTGTGAGGTAAATACATGACAAGAATAACGGGTATAGATAACGCCACGAACTATATACAAACAACAGGAACGAAGTTAGGTAAACAGTTCCAAGATGAAATCATTAAGCGTTCAAGAGTATTATCTATGAAAGTACAGGCAGATATGAACAATGCCGTAGACAAAGGTGCAGTACCTTTCACTCAACGATCAATTCTATTCTTTTATAAAAAACGGGGTAGTGGGGTTACAGCTACAATCATGGTCAAAGATGTTCAGGCACAGTACTTATATGGTGTATTGGCTGAACAAAAAGCCATTGATAAATTTGTACCGACTTCAAAAGCAAGACTAACGAAGCAGGGTAACATTAGTGGTCTGAAAAAGAATTTATCAAGTGGGCGATACAAGATTGTCAAAGGTAAGAACGGAAAAGAACGATTAATAGATACTACTCAAAAGAAAAAACAAAAGCGTGTAATCGGTCTACGGGAAAGCAAACGCCGTAAACTAATTTATGATTTCTATCAGGAAGTGAATGATGGTGTGATTTTAGTAATGAGTGGTATACAAGGAACATTCAAGGTAACAAGATGAATTTTGATGAACATTATGGTGAACTAACCAGTGAAATTAAACTTGATGGTAATACACCAGAGGCTAATAGTAAGCCTATTCATAAATGCTTTCTTGGTAATAAGTTCAAGAAGATACTAAAGAGTAAACAGATTAATATCGAGCATTTTATGAATGTTTGCTATGAGAAAAAACAAAATATAACGGACGATTCAGTACTTACATGGTCACTACAAGGTGACCAGATGGATGTGTACGTAATCGAACATAAAAAACTATTCGTTAAGGGAAAACACTTTTGGGTGTATTGCGTGGGGATCATTGAATGATTGGAATGATAATTGATTTAATCAAAACTGGAGTAGGTTTCTTCCAGAAGAAAGAACAAAGTAAGCAAGAGCTGGACGCACAGAACAGCCATGAACAGAACCAGATCACACTTGAAGAAACGCGTAAGGGCTTCACTTGGCGACAGGGCTTAGGATGGGTACTGACGTTCATCATTCTATGGAACTATGTCATTGTGCCAGTACTGGCCCTGTGTGGTGTAGTACTCCCCATTGTTCCACTTGATGAGATATGGAAAGTACTGATAATATTGATTGGTGGGAGTTAAATACTTAAGAAGATTTTTATGATAATTAAACCGAAGGCTGAGCTGCATCATATTGAAAGAAGTCTGTATCCAAGTACAATATTTCATTTTACAGACGAAATTGACTCACTCCAAAATATTTTAAGTTCAGGGTATTTTAGAGCATCTTATGCTAAAGAGGTTATTATTGGCCCAAAATCCCGACGTCGATTTGGCATCCCGATGGTTTCTTTTTGCGATATAAGGTTATCACATTTGTATGAACACACTCGTAAGTATGGATACTTTGGGCTAGGTTTAAAAAAACGTTGGGCTATTGAGAAGGGTCTAAATCCAGTAAGCTATTTGAATAGTAATTGTACTATGTTTACATATTTTAACGAACAGCTTAAAGGTATGAGTAGAGAGCTAAGAGAAATTGATTTATATGATGATCATAAAGTAGCAAAATTAAGGTATAGAAATTTCTTGAATGTTATGCGATACATGAAAAATTACGAAGGGGAACTTGAAAGAAAAGGAGAGGTGACTAAAAATTATAGGTTTGCTAATGAAAATGAATGGCGATATGTTCCCGATATCAAAGAAAAAATAATTCCAGCAAAAGTAATTGATGATGTTGATATTGAATGGAAAATTAAAGCTAATGAAAAATTGTGGAAATCAGATAGTTCACGCCTTTATTTCTCCTTGAAAGATATTAATTATTTGTTAGTGCCTAGCGAAAGTGCAGTGGCAGAGTTAATTGATTATCTAGGTGAGATTATTGAAGGGGATGATTTTACATATTTGATATCAAAGATATTCATTTCCAAACATATTTTTAGCGATCTCTGATTTTATGCTGATTTTTATAAATACCTGCATATTAACGTATGCGGGTATTTTTTATGGCAAGAATTACAAAAAAGGAATCAGGATTACACATACAGGTGATGGATCTAGTCTACTCAGATAAACAACTGACTCAAGATGATAAAGAATTCATCTTCAATAACTACAAAGGTGACGGTATCGGTGCTACCGGTGCTTTCTTCACTCCCGAAATGCTAGCGTGGGATTTCATTCTTGATGCTGGGTGTAGTGGTGACTGTATCGAACTATGTGCCGGGATTGGTCGCCTTAGCTACTACCAGTACTTAAGGAATAAGCCAACGCATATTACATGTGTTGAACTGAATCCAGAGTACGTAATGATTGGGAAGAAGGTACTTCCAGAAGCTGAATGGATATGTGGTGACGCTCTTCAGTACTCACCAGATCGATTCTATCGTGTTGCCTATGGCAATCCACCATTCGGTAAGATCAACACGTCAGAGGCGTATACAGGCCGTTATAAGGGCAGTGAATTTGAGTACAAGGTGATTGAACATGCCAGTACATTTTCATCCTATGGCGTATGGATAGTACCGCAAGGTTCAGCAGGGTTTCAGTACAGCGGCGTACATTGCTATGAGCGTAGAGAGTCACAGAAGTACAAAAAATTTGTTGATAGTACTGGATGGTCGTTTGAACCGGGTTGTGGGGTTGATACGTCGATTTACCGTGACGAATGGAATGGTACGAACGTCGTGTGTGAGGTGGTTACGGTTGATTATGACGGTGCAAATATTTGATAATTAGTATTATTTTCTCAAGAAAAAGAAACTCTAAAAAAAGGAAAACTAGATTTTTCACGAATTTTTGAATGTTCCCATTGATTGAGATATGCGTCCTTTCGTTTTTAGCACAGGTTAGAGAGCCGAAGGTAATAGTAATGGGGGCTCCCGGAAGACGTATTCTGAGTACAGCAACCCTTATGCCAACTTCTCTGTCGTGGTGCTCACGGGACTGTCGTCAGAGGAATTCACCTTCTTCAATAAAGCGTAGATGGCATTTGCAAAACTTGCATACGGTCACTGCCCAATTTCAATGACATATCAATAACTCATCCAAATAAATCTGCGCGGTGGCTAAGCGCTTTCATACGGACGTCACAAAACTGACAACCTGTCGTCATGCTCGTCCGTGATGGTATGTTGTTTGAATGTTAACTAAGGTCGGTAAAAAATTTTGGATACGCAGCGGGGGCGGTTACACTGCCAGCGCTGATTATTTGGTTAAAGGACTTAATGGATTGTGAGCAAATTCAAAATTCTGGCATTAGGGGCTTTAATTGCCTCATCTTTTCCGGCAGCCCATGCCGAAGGCCCGTGGTCACTCGGTGCGGCCGTTCTGGTCACCCCAAACCCCTATAAAGGCGATCAGGACCGTGTTTACCCGGTACCGATGATTGGTTATGAAGGGGAAGACTTCTATCTGCGCGGTTTTAACGCGGGCTACTACCTGTGGAATGACAAAACCGACAAACTCTCTGCGGTTATCTACTACGACCCGCTGCACTTCAGACCGAAAGACAGTAACTATCGTAACCTGCGCGCGCTGGATAGTCGTAAAGCGACGATGATGGCCGGTCTGTCCTACGTACATAATACCGAATACGGTTTTCTGCGTACCGTACTGGCCGGGGACGTGCTGGATAACAGCAACGGGATCAACTGGGATACCGCATGGCTGTACCGCTACAACGCCGATCGCCTGACGCTTACGCCGGGCATCGGTGTGCAGTGGAGCAGCGAAAACCAGAACGAGTATTACTATGGCGTCAGTAAGAAGGAATCCAGCCGTAGCGGCGTAAGCTCTTACGACCCGGGTAACGGCTGGTCGCCGTACGTCGAGCTGTCGGTGAACTATAAGCTGACCGACGACTGGAACGTGTTCGGTATGGGCCGCTATATCCGTCTGTCTGACGAAGTTAACGACAGCCCGATTATCGACAGGCAGTGGACCGGCGTATTGCTGACCGGAATAACCTACAGTTTTTGATGGTGCAATTTGTGCATCATACCGGGGCGCTTGCGCCCCGTTTGCATTATGGTGGGGCAACCGCATTAAGGAGGCGTCATGACAAAGCAAATTCAATTCTCACACGCTCAGGCACTACCCGCTATCGGGCAGGGCACGTGGTATATGGGCGAAAGCTCGGAAAAGCGTGCGGCTGAAGTCCGCGCACTGCAAACGGGCATTGACCTGGGCCTGCGGCTTATCGACACGGCGGAGATGTATGCTGATGGCGGCGCCGAGCTTGTGGTGGGCGAAGCCATCGCTAATCGTCGCGACGAGGTTTTTCTGGTATCAAAAGTCTATCCCTGGAACGCGGGTGGACAGCGGGCGATTGCAGCTTGCGAGGCAAGCCTTAAACGCCTGAAGACTGACTTCCTCGATCTCTATCTGCTCCACTGGCGCGGCGATATTCCGTTTGCAGAAACCATAGCCGTAATGGAAACGCTGAAGCAGCAGGGCAAAATTCGCCGCTGGGGCGTTTCAAATCTGGACGCTGACGATATGCAGGAATTGCTGAGCATTGAGGGCGGGGAGGAGTGCGCGACTAATCAGCTGCTCTATCATCTGGCTTCACGCGGTATCGAGCATGATTTACTGCCGTGGTGTCAGCAGCACGCAATTCCGGTTATGGCCTATTGCCCGCTGGCTCAGGCTGGACGCCTGCGTAACGGCTTATTTAATCACCCTCAGCTCAACGAGCTGGCGGCGGAGAAGGGCGTGAGTGTGGCACAGCTATTGTTAGCCTGGGTGATTAGCCATCAAGGTGTCATGGCGATTCCGAAAGCGGGTAGCGTGAGTCACGTGCAGGAAAATGCCGCGGCGCTGGCCGTTGAGCTTAGCAAAGATGACATAGCCGTGATGGAAAAGGCGTTCCCGGCGCCTGGCCGTAAAACGCCTTTAGAGATGGTTTAGCTCTTTTTCGTGACGCGTAAAGTTGCCGCCAGACGCGAAGGTTTGTCGGCAGACGCTTTTTGTGACGTTGTCACACATGCAGTCTCCACGCAAACAAAGGTCTTATAACCTTCATCAGGCATATCGCCCATGGACGCAGACAGCGCAGGGCCTGGATTCCAGCCAACCACGTCGCTTTGATGGTGATGAATCACTTCGATGGTGCGCTTCAGGCTACCGTCGTGGATCACGCTGCAATCGTCAGCCGCAGCATAGAGGCGATCGGTACGGTCAGGGAAGGTCTGGACGCCGTCGGTTAGCTCACCCTTCGCACCATCCAGCACTTTATCGATATAAGGTTTGCCAAGGCCGCTGACTTTCACATCAGCGATATCGCCGACGGTGAAATAGGTGTGCAGTGCGGCGGTCGTTTCGAACTCGCCGTGTGCTTCCAGCTCCATCTCGCAGGTTTTGCCCAGCTTGAAGCGCGCATACAGCGTGAAGTCGTGTGGCCACAGCTTGCGGCTCTCTTCGCTGTTTTGCAGCTCAAAGGTCAGCGACACGCCGCTTTCATCTTCGTTATGGGCGCTCAGCGTCCACGGCAGGTTTCGAGCAAAGCCGTGAGCAGGCAGATCTTTCTGAGCGGCCGGGCCAAACCACGGCCAGCAAATCGGCACGCCGCCGCGCAGGGCCTTACCGTGTTTAAACGGGGTAATATCGCTCAGCCACAGCACTTCTTCTTCGCCAGCAGGTTGCCAGGAGAGCAGGTGTGCTCCCTGCAAAGCCACGGATGCGCGAACCTGTGGATGGTCGACAACAATCACGTCCAGCTCGTCCTGCTTGCGAAGGGAGAGAACCGGTGTGATTTGTTCAATAACCGGAAGGGCAAAAATTTTAGTAATCATTGACTCAACCTATATATCGAAAGCGAAAAAAAAGGCGACCGTGATGGTCGCCCTTATGGAATCAACTGCTCATCTCAATTATTTAGAGATGTGGGCAATCAGGTCCAGTACTTTGTTTGAGTAGCCAGTTTCGTTGTCGTACCAGGAAACCAGTTTCACGAAGTTGTCGTTCAGTGCGATACCAGCTTTAGCATCGAACACGGAAGTACAGATTTCGCCGTTGAAATCAGTGGATACAACGTCGTCTTCGGTATAACCCAGAACGCCTTTCATTGGGCCTTCAGAAGCCGCTTTGATTGCTTTCTTGATTTCTTCGTAAGACGCGCCTTTTTCCAGACGAACGGTCAGGTCAACAACAGACACGTTTGGAGTAGGAACGCGGAACGCCATACCAGTGATTTTACCGTTCAGCTCTGGCAGTACAACGCCTACAGCTTTAGCAGCACCGGTAGAAGAAGGGATGATGTTCTGAGCCGCGCCACGGCCGCCACGCCAGTCTTTGTGAGACGGGCCATCAACAGTTTTCTGCGTTGCGGTAGTTGCGTGAACGGTGGTCATCAGGCCTTCAACGATACCGAAGTTGTCGTTGATAACTTTAGCCAGTGGAGCCAGGCAGTTAGTGGTGCAAGATGCGTTAGAAACGATGTCCTGACCTTCGTATTTATCGAAGTTAGCGCCTTTAACGAACATTGGCGTTTTGTCTTTAGAAGGACCAGTCAGAACAACTTTCTTAGCGCCAGCAGTGATGTGCTTACGAGCAGTTTCGTCAGTCAGGAACAGACCAGTTGCTTCTGCAACAACGTCAACGTTGACTTCGTTCCACTTCAGGTTAGCCGGGTCACGCTCTGCGGTAACACGGATAGTTTTGCCGTTAACAACCAGGTGGCCGTCTTTCACTTCTACAGTACCGTTGAAACGACCGTGAGTGGAGTCGTACTTCAGCATGTAAGCCATGTAGTCTGCGTCTAACAGGTCGTTGATTGCAACGATTTCGATGTCAGAACGTTCCTGAGCAGCACGGAAAACAATACGGCCGATACGGCCAAAACCGTTGATACCTACTTTGATAGTCATATATTCCACCAGCTATTTGTTAGTGAATAAAAGGTTGGCTGTAAAATTACAAAAACCTTACGCAGCGTCAAGCGGAATCGTGTCAATCATTGCGACAAATCAATCCTGACAGCAGCAATTGTACGATAATTCCACTCCACATTTCCCTTTGAGCTGATAAGCACGTGGGGGCGGTTTGATCAATTTTAAAGGACACCAGGAACAAAAGTGTGACTGCGATCACATCTGGTGCCGGGCCATAAATTCAGGGCTAAGTTTAGATCAAAAAACCGCGCGATGTTGTTAATTTTTTGTTAGAATCAGGATGTTATCAGTAACAGCACCCACCGCACGAGACGTACGCATATGGCTAACCACTTACCTCCTGATTCAGCAAAAGAAAATCTTAATGAGATGCAGTTCTACGTCACTCAGAAACACGGTACTGAACCCCCGTTTTCCGGGAGGCTGCTGCACAATAAGCGCAATGGCGTCTATCATTGCCTGGTCTGCGATGTCCCGCTGTTCATGTCAGAGTCCAAATATGACTCGGGCTGCGGCTGGCCAAGCTTCTATGAACCAGTGAGCGATACGGCCATCAGCTATATCAAAGATTTTTCCCACGGTATGGAGCGCATCGAGATTCGCTGCGGCAGCTGTGAAGCACACCTGGGCCACGTTTTCCCTGATGGTCCGCAGCCTGCGGGCGAGCGTTACTGCGTAAATTCCGCTTCTTTGAGCTTTACTGATGATGAAAACGGTGAGCAAACGAAAGGTTGAAAAATCGATTCAGCAAATTATTCCACAGGAAATGTAAGCAATGATGAATCTGGACGAAATGTTGGCCACAATGACCCCGGAAGTTTATCAGCGGCTGATGACCGCCGTTGAAACGGGCAAATGGCCGGACGGCGTGGCGCTGACGCCGGAGCAAAAAGAGAACAGCATGCAGCTGGTGATGCTGTGGCAGACTCGCCATAACAGCGAACCGCAGCATATGACGATCGGCACCGATGGCAATATCGTAACGAAAAGCAAGCAGCAGCTGAAGGCGGATTTCGGCATTGAGCCTGCGCCAATTGTGACGGTAAAGCTGTAGCGTTGCGCTAGTGGAAAACGCCCGCGCTTTTCCACCCAACGTTTGACCCCTCTCCCGAACGAGAGAGGGGAGAAATTGTCCTCAGTGTTTCGTCTTGATCCCCAGCGTTTCAGCAAGCTGCTTCGCCAGCTGGTTGTTATCGTCTGCACCGTATTCCCAGAACATCGCGCCGCCTAACCCTTTACTCTTGATGTACTCGCCTTTGATAGCCACCGACTTCGGATTCTCATAGGAGATGGCAAACAGATCTTTGCCATCGGCAGACTTCATCGTCAGGTAGGGGACTTTTGCGTCGTCATCCCAGCGTTCGGTAAACCTTTTCTGCGGATCGTTGAGCAATTTACTGACGATATCGTTGTACTTAAAGTAGCTGTCCTTAGTGAGATCCAGCCCGAATGAAGAGAAGACGGCTCTTTCTGGCGCGCCGAAGTAAGGCTGGGTGACCGGATGTTTCGCCGCATCTGCTTTATCCCAGTCGATGCCAGGCTCAGTCGCTCGTTTAGGTACGCGACCATAGAAGCCAATGCCCAGGTTCATCTGCGATGGCTTCAGACCCGCCGCCAGGTAATTATTGACGACGAAGTCCGCGCTGTATTTATCCGCCGCAGCGACGGTCGGCCAGGTTTTGGAATCATACAGATTGGCGTTGAAATACTGTGTGCCGTACGCCATGTCGTAGGTCATCAGGTTGATGTAGTCCAGCGCGGGTGCAATGGCTTTGACGTCGACCCACTCTTTCGGGCTTTGTACGTTTGCCCCGACCGCAATGGTCAGCAGCTTCTCTTTGCCCAACGCCTGACGCAGCTCGTTGAGCAGGGCGGTGAAGTTATCCCGGTCAGCTTTTGTCGCATCCACCAGTCCCCATGCGCCGTTAATCGGGTATTCCCAGTCAAGGTCGATACCATCAAGGCCATACTGCTGAATAACGTCCTGTGCCGATTTGATAAACACCGCACGGCTCTCAGGGCTTGCGGCCGTACCGGAGAAACCACGCGCGCCCCAGCCGCCGACGGAAAGCAAAACCTTCAGCTGTGGATTCTGTTGACGAAGCTGCGGCACTTTTTGCAGATCGGACATGACTTTGGGCGATAGCCAAATCTGATGGAGTTTAGCGGCGTCTTTTAAGGCGGCGTTAGTTTCGCCTTTTTCGTCGTTATAGATCAGGCCAAACGAATAGTTAAGATGCGTAATCTGGCGGACATCAAGCTTGTCGATGTCGCCCCCTGGGCCTGCGGTGACGTCGCCACCGCCGTTAAAATACCCGACGGACAGATAGTTTTCTGCCAGCGCAGAACTGGACCAGACGAGTTGCATCACTGCCAGCAGCGGCAGCAATCTGCGGGTAAATTTCATAGTTAAACCTCTTTGACGGACAATACTGGAAAACCTGCCCGCGCCCGACCGGGCGAATGAGCAGGTTGAAAATCAGCTTAAGCGCTGAATAAGTAAGCAGGTTTATTATGAGAGCGCTCTCATTGGAGGACCAGAAATTTAAATCCAAAATGAGAGCAATGTCGAAAAGTCGTTGGGCGCGAAAGCGCCCTGAGGCTTAGTGGCAGAAGAAGTCGGAGAGGGTGACCAGCGTAGCGCCGGCGGCAGACATCTCCTGGAAGGCGTACAGGCTGTCCTGGGGCGAAACATTAACCCCACGGCAGCCGTCAGTAATCACCGTAACCTCGTAACCAAGATCCAGCGCGTCCAGCACGGTAAATTTGACGCAGTAGTCCGTTGCCAGACCAAGCACAATCAGCGAGGCAATATCGCGTTCACGCAGCCAGCTATCCAGGTCTGTCTTCTGGCGGCGACCATTGTCAAAAAAGGCGCTGTAGCTGTCGATAAGTGGATTTTCACCTTTGTGAAAGAGGGCGTCGATACCGTCCTGATTCAGCAGCGGGTGCAGGGCAGCACCTTCACTGTTCTGGATACAGTGATCGGGCCACCATGTTTGCGGATAACCGTTCAGTTCACCCTGGGTGTAGGGTTCGGTGCCGTGTACGCTGGCAAAGCTGCCATGTTTTTCCGGGTGCCAGTCCTGCGACGCCACGATAATTTCACCGCGTGCTTTGCTATACCCAATCATGGCGTTTGCTACGTCAATTGCACTGTCTCCATCAGGTACGGCAAGTGCGCCGCCGGCGCAGAAATCATTCTGCAAATCTACCAGTAACAGTGCGCGCTTTTTCATTCGTTTTCCTTACTCGTCCGGCGTCAGCTCGCCACGCAGATTGGATGACATTGCTTTACGGATGGCCTGCACATCAAGCCCCTGGCTCAGCAGGTAGTGTAACTTGGTCAACGTGGCTTCCACCGTCATATCATAGCCGCCGATCACGCCCGCCTGGGCCAGCGCATTCCCTGTGGCATACCCGCCCATATTCACTTTGCCGGACATGCACTGGGTAAGGTTAACCACCACGATACCCCGTGAGCAAGCCTCCTGAAGCTCTTTCAGAAACGCGCCGTGCTGTGGGGCATTGCCGACGCCGTAAGAGCGAAGTATCAGCGCTTTCACCGGCTGGCGCAGGAAATTACCGACAACGTCAGCAGAAATACCCGGGTAAATTGTTACCACCCCAATTGGCTGCGGCGTAATCGGGTGGACGATAAGCTCACCTTCACCGTGCGGAGCCGCTGGGGTATTGAGCCGGCGAATATGGATACCCGCCTCAAGCAGCGGAGCCAGGTTAGGCGAGGCGAAGGCATCGAAGCCGTCCGCATGCGCTTTAGTCGTACGATTCCCGCGGTAGAGGCGGTTGTTGAAGAACAGCGTCACTTCGTTTATTGGGAAGTTGGCCGCGATGTACAGGGAATTAAGCAGATTGATTTGTCCGTCAGAACGCAGCTCCGCCAGGGGAATTTGAGAACCCGTGACGATGACGGGTTTGCTGAGATTTTCCAGCATGAATGACAGCGCGGAGGCGGTGAACGCCATGGTGTCCGTGCCGTGCAGGATCACAAAACCATCGTACTCGTCGTAATGGGCTTTTATATCATCGGCGATGTGCTGCCAGTCTTCCGGCGTCATATCCGAAGAGTCCATCAGCGGCTGGTACTCGTGGATGGTGAAGTCAGGCATCTCCTGACGATGGAACTCTGGCATCAGTGCCAGCTGGCGTTGCAGGTGACCGGAAACCGGAATGTAGCCGTGTTCGGAGCGCTGCATACCGATGGTACCGCCGGTATAGGCAACGTAGATGGATTTCTTTTGCATGAGTGGACTCAGGGCTTTGACGTTATGGGGCGCAGTATAAGGGGCTGGCGGGAAAAAATCAGCCCGGCGATTGCCGGGCTTCCGTTTTGATTTACCTTACATCTCCGCAGGTGAGGCAGAAGGCGTAACGGTTTTGCGGATCGTTCATGGTGCCGAACTTATCGTTCTGCGCTTTCACCGCCAGCGCGGCATCTGCCAGCGGGGCAGGCAGATAAGCCTGAATCGCCTCCGGCAGCATGGCGCGGACTGAGCCGCTCATGCTGTTAAACACCATATCCACGAAGCTCGGATCGTCCTGCCAGAAGTCCAGGTGCCAGCTTTTCAGCTTCGCAAGCTCAGCCGCTTTGGCAACCGCGTCGTCGAAGTCACCCAGGCTGTCCACCAGGCCGTTGGCTTTCGCATCCTGACCGGTCCAGACGTGGCCCTGGGCAATCTGATCGATCTGCTCCGGGGTTTTCTGACGGGAAGCGGCAACCAGGCCGATAAAGCGCTTATAGCCGTTCTCAATAGTCAGCTGCATCATTTGCCCGACTTCAGGCGGCAGGGCTTTGGTGACGGCAACGTCCGCCAGCGGCGAAGTGGAGACGCCATCCGTATGGACGCCAATGCTATCAAGGGAGTGCTCAACGGTGTTGATGACGCCAAAGATACCGATTGAACCGGTCAGCGTGCTTGGGCTTGCCACAATGTAGTTTGCAGGCGTCGAGATCCAGTAGCCGCCGGAGGCCGCCATGCCCCCCATCGACACAACGACGGGTTTACCCGCTTCACGTGCCGCCGCAAGCTCTTCGCGGATCACCTCAGAGGCGGATACGCTGCCGCCTGGGCTGTTCACGCGCAGGACGATGGCTTTCACTTTCGGATCCAGCCGCGCCTCACGAATTTGCATCGCCGTGGTGTCGCCGCCGACTTGTCCCGGCGTTTCTTCACCGTCCATGATGGCACCGTTAGCGAAGATCACCGCGATGGAGCCGCCCTGGTCAGGCGCTTTCTTCACCTGATAGTCGTACATGCTGGTGTAGCTGAAGTCTTTGTTCTCTTTGCTCCAGCCGAACTGCTTGATCAGCGCTTTATCAACGGTAGCGCTGGACGCCAGCTCATCAACCAGTTTGTTTTCCAGGGCGTATTTTGCCGTATCGCCACCCAGCTTGCTCAGGTTATCCAGCAGGCCTTGCGCCCCCGGGAACACCTGTTGAGCGGTGAGCTGGCGGTTTGCCGCGATGGTGCCGATATAGTTCTGCCACAGTTCGCCAATCCAGCGGCTGTCCGCTTCACGGGCGGCAGGGGACATATCGTCACGAATATAAGGCTCAACGGCGGATTTATAAGTCCCGACGCGGAAGATATGCGTGGAAACTTTCAGCGTATCCAGCAGGGATTTGTAATAGAGCGAGTTAGTAGCAAACCCGTGCAGATCGACCATACCCTGCGGCGAAAGCCAGATTTTATTGGCGAAGCTCGCGAGATAATACTGTCCCTGGCTGTAGCTATCGCCCGTGGCGTAGATAGGTTTACCGCTGTCACGGAATTCACGCAGCGCTTTGCCGATATACTGCATGGAAGGCTGGTCGGCTCCGGCGAACTCTTTGAGATCCAGCACGATGCCGGTGATATTACGGTCGTTTTTCGCCTGGCGAATCACATCAACGATATCAAACAGGGAGTTTTCCTGCAGGCGGTCAGAGTTTGCGCCAAGCAGCTGACGGCCAATAACGCCGAGTTTATTACTGACCGAAGGTTTGTCTACGACAACGCCAGTGATATCCAGCAGCAGCGCGCCGCGGGAAGGCTCAGCAGAGCTGCTGCTGACCTGAAGCCAGATCCCCACGCCAACCAGCACCAGCAGGATCAGGAACATATTGAGAATGAATTCTCGAATAAAATTGAGCAGACGCCAGGTCCACTTAAAGAAGCCGGCAATAATTCGCCCTATGGTACGCATGTCATCTCCGTAACCGTCAAAATCCAGTATGTTGCGCTAAATCGCAACCAAAGTGATCGCTATCCTAAATAGCCGTCAGGGAAAAGTCAGCAGGAATTCGGCCCGACGCTGTAACAAAAGACATGAGCGTGTTAATTTTGTGAACGAAAATCATTACAGGGGTTACCTAATGGATGCACTCGAACTACTGTTAAATCGTCGCAGCGCCTCGCGCCTCAGCGAGCCAGCCCCGGCGGGTGAAACGCTGGAAAACATTTTCCGCGCCGGTATGCGTGCGCCCGATCACGGCACGTTACAGCCGTGGCGCTTCATCGTGATTGAAGGCGAGGGCCGCGAACGGTTCAGCAAAGTGCTGGAAGCCGCCGCCGTTGCCGAAGAGATGGACGAGAAAGGTATTGAGAAAGCGCGCACCGCGCCGTTTCGTGCGCCAATGATTATCGCTGTGGTCGCTCATTGCGATGACGAACACAAAGTTCCGGTTTGGGAGCAGGTAGTTTCAGCAGGCTGTGCCGTGATGGCAATGCAGATGGCCGCAGTGGCCCAGGGCTTTAATGGCATCTGGCGCACGGGGCTGTGGACGGAAAGCGAAGCTGTTCGCCATGCGCTTCAGTGCCGCGAGCAGGACGAGGTTGTCGGTTTCCTTTACCTGGGCACGCCGCAGCTAAAAGCGTCCACCTCAATTTCCATTCCTGATACCACACCGTTCGTGCGGCATTTCTGAACAAATAGCGCAAAGCTGTCTGGATTGTGAGCGAAAGCAGCGCAATTCAGACACCCACACTTACTACTCCTGCATTTGAGCGCTAACATAGAGCGATTGCCAATGACAGGAGTAGTCCATGAGTGAGCAAACCGTTCGTTTAACGCAGTACAGCCACGGAGCCGGCTGCGGCTGTAAGATTTCCCCAAAAGTCCTGCAAACCATACTGCAATCGGAGCAGGCGAAGTTTGTCGACCCGAATCTGCTGGTGGGGAATGAAACCAGCGACGACGCGGCGGTTTACGATCTGGGCAACGGCACCTGCGTCATCAGTACCACCGACTTCTTCATGCCCATTGTTGATGACCCGTTTGATTTCGGGCGCATCGCTGCAACCAATGCCATCAGCGATATCTACGCCATGGGCGGCAAACCGATTATGGCGATTGCCATTCTGGGCTGGCCAGTCAACACGCTGGCGCCAGAAATTGCCCGTAAAGTTATCGAAGGTGGACGCTTTGTCTGCCAGCAGGCGGGGATTTCCCTGGCGGGTGGTCACTCCATCGACGCACCAGAACCTATTTTTGGCCTTGCTGTTACCGGCATCGTGCCGACAGAGCGCGTGAAGAAAAACAGCTCGGCGCAAGTCGGCTGCAAACTCTATCTCACCAAGCCGCTGGGCATTGGCGTGCTGACCACCGCCGAGAAAAAATCCCTGCTCAAACCCGAACATTATGGCCTTGCCGCCGAAGTGATGTGCCAGCTCAACAAGCCCGGCGCGGAGTTTGCCGACATTGAAGGCGTGACCGCCATGACGGACGTGACCGGCTTCGGCCTGCTGGGCCACCTCAGCGAAATGTGCCAGGGCGCTGGCGTTCAGGCAGAAGTATGGTTCGATCATGTGCCAAAACTGCCGGATGTCGAAGAGTACATCGCCAAAGGCTGCGTGCCGGGCGGCACCGGACGCAACTTTGCCAGCTACGGTCATCTGATGGGCGAAATGTCCGACGCGTATCGCGATCTGCTTTGCGATCCCCAGACCTCCGGCGGGCTGCTGCTGGCCGTTCGTGCAGATGCGGAACAGGCCGTTGCCGCAGTGGCAGAAAAAAATGGCATCAAGCTCACTGCGATTGGCGAGCTGAAAACCGCCCGCGCAGGACGACCGATGATCGAGATCCTGTAATCTCATGCGGCTGTTTATTGCGGAAAAACCGAGCCTGGCACGTGCGATTGCGGACGTGCTGCCCAAACCCCATCGTCGCGGTGACGGCTTTATCGAATGCGGCAACGGACAGGTGGTTACCTGGTGTATCGGGCACCTGCTGGAGCAGGCGCAGCCGGATGCCTACGACGGGCGCTATGCGCGCTGGAACCTTGCCGATTTGCCCATCGTGCCGGAAAAGTGGCAGCTCCAGCCCCGCCCCTCGGTCACCAAACAGCTCAACGCGATTCGTAAACTGCTGGAGCAGGCCACTGAAGTGGTTCACGCAGGTGACCCGGATCGCGAAGGGCAGCTGCTGGTGGACGAAGTGCTGGATTATCTCCAGCTGGCGCCTGAAAAGCGTCAGCAGGTACAGCGCTGCCTGATTAACGACCTCAACCCGCAGGCCGTGGAGCGCGCCATTTCCCGCCTGCGCGCTAACAGTGAATTCATCCCGCTTTGCGTCTCCGCGCTGGCCCGCGCCCGCGCAGACTGGCTTTACGGCATCAATATGACCCGCGCTTATACCATCCTTGGGCGCAATGCGGGCTACCAGGGGGTCCTTTCCGTGGGGCGTGTGCAGACGCCTGTGCTGGGAATGGTGGTGCGCCGCGATGAAGAGATTGAAAACTTCGTCCCGAAGGACTTCTTCGAGGTCAAAGCCCACATTGTTACCCCGGCAGAGGAACGTTTTGTGGCGACCTGGATCCCCAGTGAATCCTGCGAGCCTTACCAGGACGAAGAGGGGCGGCTGCTGCATCGCCCGCTTGCCGAACACGTCGTTAACCGCATTGGCGGGCAGCCCGCCATCGTTACGGCCTATAACGACAAGCGTGAATCAGAAGTCGCGCCGCTGCCGTTTTCCCTCTCCAGCCTGCAAATTGAAGCGGCGAAGCGCTTTGGCCTGAGCGCGCAGAACGTGCTTGATATTTGCCAGAAGCTGTACGAAACCCACAAGCTGATTACCTATCCGCGTTCCGACTGCCGCTATCTGCCGGAAGAGCACTACGCCGGGCGACACTCGGTACTGAATGCCATCAGCGTTCATCAGCCGGATTTGCTGCCGCAGCCCGCGGTTGATACAGACATCCGCAACCGCTGCTGGGATGATAAAAAAGTCGACGCCCACCATGCCATTATTCCGACGGCGCGCAGCTCTCATGTCTCATTGTCGGAAAACGAAAGTAAAGTTTATAACCTGGTTGCCCGACAATACTTAATGCAGTTCTGTGCCGATGCGGTGTTTCGTAAATGCACCATTGACCTGGACATCGCGGGCGGTAAATTCAACGCCAAAGCGAGATTCCTGGCCGAGGCGGGCTGGCGGACGCTGCTGGGTAACAAAGAGCGCGACGAAGAAAACGATGGCACACCGCTGCCGGTGGTGGCCAAAGGTGACGAGCTGCTGTGCGAAAAGGGCGAGGTCATAGAGCGACAAACCCAGCCGCCGCGGCATTTCACCGATGCGACGCTGCTTTCTGCGATGACGGGGATTGCCCGTTTTGTGCAGGATAAAGATCTCAAAAAGATCCTGCGCGCCACGGACGGTCTGGGAACGGAAGCGACGCGAGCGGGGATTATCGAACTGCTGTTCAAGCGCACCTTCCTGGTGAAGAAAGGACGCTATATTATCTCTACCCCTCCGGGACGCGCGCTGATCCACTCCCTGCCGGAGCTGGCGGCAAGACCGGACATGACCGCCCACTGGGAATCCACGCTGACGCAAATCAGCGAAAAGCAGTGCCGTTATCAGGACTTCATGCAGCCGCTGGTGAATACGCTCTATGAGCTTATCCATCAGGCCCGAACGACGCCGGTTCGTCATGCTTTCAAGGGCATCAAAGCACCGGAAGACAATAAAAAGCCCCGCAAAAGTGCGGCAAAAAAAGAGGGAAGTGAAGATGCAAACAAAAAGCCTGCTCGTCGGCGCCGTAGCGCTGGTGGTGAGTCTGCCGGGGATGGCGCAGCGTCTTGACAGGCAGCTGGATATCAACGTGCCGCCGGAAGTTTTCAGTAATCAGACTCAGCGGGCGCAGCCTTGCAACCAGTGCTGTATCTATCAGGATCAGAACTATTCCGAAGGTGCGGTGGTGAAGGCAGATGGCGGCGTGCTGCTGCAGTGCCAGCGTGATGAAAAAACGCTAAGTACCAACCCGTTGGTCTGGCGTCGCGTTAAGCCATGAGGCTTGTTGAATCATGATAAAAAAATCCCCGTGGGTGGCACCGCTCAAAAAGCTGCCTGCGAGCCTGCGTCCGATTGTGACCATGCAGGAAAAGCATTTTGGTGCCGTGCTTAATCCAACCCGCTGGTGGGGACGCTACCCTTATCTCTTCTGGCTGATTGCGCTGTTCGTGGGGTTTCTGGAGCGCAAGCGGGCGAAAATCGATGCGGTCACCCGCTCGCTGGTGATGACCCGAGTTTCACAGCTGTGCTGCTGCGAGTTCTGTATTGATGCCAACAGCCTGCGGCTGGCGGAGCGCAGCGGATCGATGGATAAAGTGCTGGCGGTGGCAAACTGGCCGCAGGAGACGTTGTTTAGCGAGCGCGAGCGTGCTGCGCTGGCCTATGCGGACGCCATGACCGCCACGCCTCCCATCGTCGATGACGAGCTTAAGGCCACGCTAAAAACGCACTTCGACGAAAAGACGATTACCGAGCTGACGGCTTTGATTGCTTTTCAGAATCTCTCCGCACGGTTTAACGCGGCGCTGGATATCCCGGCGCAGGGACTGTGCGTGCCGAAGAGCGGGAAGAAGCCCAGTGTTTGACAGCTATCTACACCCGCGAATAAAACCCGCGCTTAACCACCTGGTGGGCGTGCTGGATAAACCCGCGGTCACCCCTGATGGTCTGACACTGTTCGGTTTTGCCATTGGCGTGCTGGCGCTGCCGTTTCTGGCCCTTCAGTGGTATGGCGCAGCGCTGGTTGCCATCCTGCTCAATCGCTTGTTTGACGGTCTGGACGGGGCGCTGGCCAGAAGACGAGGGCTGACGGATGCGGGAGGCTTCCTGGATATCGCGTTAGATTTCTTGTTCTACGCGCTGGTGCCGTTCGGCTTTATTCTCGCCGATCCTGCACAGAACGCCGTGGCGGGGGGCTGGCTGCTATTTGCTTTTATCGGCACCGGCAGCAGCTTCCTTGCTTTTGCCGCGGTTGCGCAAAAGCACAAACTGGATAACCCCGGCTACGCGCACAAGTCGTTCTATTATCTGGGCGGGCTAACCGAAGGGACAGAAACCATCGCGCTGTTTGTGCTGGCGTGTCTGCTGCCCGATGCGTTTGTCTGGCTGGCGTGGATATTCGGTGGGTTGTGCTGGATGACTACGCTGACGAGGGTATGGAGCGGGTATCAGACGCTGAAAAAAGCTGCCGGCCAGGCAGGGACAGCGGGGAGAGAACCCAGACCAGAGTATTTTAATTACCGTCTCCTCCTGGAAAGGAAGACAACCAGAAGAGAAAGGAACCTTAAGCGTGATAAATAAATTTTCTGTGAAATCGTTTCTGGCAATCTGCGTCGTGGCTGTCAGCCTGACAGGCTGTGACAAGGAGGGAACAATGGAGCAAAAAGTCGCCTTTATTAATATGGAAGAAGTCTTAACGCAATCGCCAATTGGCCAGCAGGAAATTGATCATAATGCGAAGGTGAAAACGGTATTGCTGCAGGCGGAAAACCAGGCAAAAGAGACGTATCAGGCAATGCCTGAAGAGCAGCAGCAGAAGAGTCGTGCAGCGGACGCAACCATTCTGAATCGCCAGTGGGTGGCGGAACAAAATCATGCGCGCGCTGAGAGCCTGAAAGCAATAACGACCGTGGTGGAAACGTATCGTAAAAGCCATAATATTGCTCTGGTGGTGGACAGCCGCAGCCTGATTGCCGCTGACAAAGAGAATGACATCAGCAAAGACATTATCAGCCAGCTAAAAGACGTGAAGGTGGATTACGGCAAGCTGCCTGAAATCAGCGTTAAACAAGCGGTGGAAGCAGCTAAGTAGTTTGGCAGGGGATAAGCGTAAGCGCCATCCACCATTGACGGGCATGTTGTCGTAAGACGCTCAGCCTTACTGAAGCCGCTTCTTTCAGCAATCTTAAGCCCCTGCATAACAGGGGCTTAGTGCATTACTCAAGACCTATTCAGGCTTGCGATCTCCACGTTCTACAGGATTTTTCGGGTTCGCACTCCACTCGTACCAGCCACCGTCGTATACCCCGACGTTTTTCCAGCCCATCGCTCTTGCGTACATAAAGGTTTCAGAGGCGCGCCAGCCCGTGCCGCAATAAAATGCAACCTGCTGATCCGGCGTGATATGCCAGTTTTTCCACATTGCCGCTATGTCATCAGCGGCACGCATGGTGCCGTCCGGATTATGGAAATCTTCCATATGGGTTGAGTCTGAACCTGCGTGACCCCAGCGAGCGCCTGCGATTTCACCTTTAGGCTTAATATAGCTGTAGCCGCTGGTGGTGCCGATAAATTCGGGCCAGGAGCGAATACTCACCAGCGAGGCGTCTTTGCGATGCAGCAGCGCTCGGGCCTGAACTGTATTCAGCATCAGCTGCGGCTGCCCCGGAATGGTCGCGCCGAAATCAGGTGCAGGCTGCACTTTTCCGGGTAAACCGCGCTCAACGGGCAGGCCGGAATCGCTCCAGGTCTGCCAGCCACCGTCCAGAATGCGCACATCCTTCACGCCGGCGTACAGCATGATTTGCGCCACGCGTGCTGCCGCGTAAACGTCACGGCCGTAGAGCACCACAGTGGTGTCGTGGCGGATACCGTGTTTTGCCAGCATGGCTTTCAGCTGTGCGTCGGAAACCTTGTTCCACAGCGGTTCGCTCTCCACCTCATTGGTGTCGATATAGTCTGCGCCAGGAATATGGCTCAGCAGATATTTTTTCGGTGCGCCCCAGCCGGCTTCAATCACTTTCCACTCACCGGCAGGTGCGGCGGTAACAGGTTTCTTCTGCTGAAGATCGTGGATCCACTGGGGATAAACGAGCTGTTCAAAATGGGCCATTCTTTGCAGCCGCGCTGCGTTTTGCAGGCCGTCCGTCAGCAGGGCAACGTGGCTGAAACCGAGCTTTTCCAGGCGAGATTTCACGGCCTGCGTATCTTCTTTACTGCCGTAAAGCGCGATCACACCGGAATCGGTGAGCTGATGCTGCTTTGCCCACTCGCTTATCTGCTCGTCGCTCATCAGGGTGAGCCAGGAGGCCGAGAGATTGAGCGCCGCAGGTTCATGGCCGCCCGTACCGTTTAAGGTCTGCGGCCAGCCGTTATAAAACGCGCTCGGACGGGTATCGATTAATGTCCCTTTTTGCGCCTGTAGCTGAGCAAAATTCATAGGCTGAGTCTGGGTCGCGGCAAAGGTGGAACAGGACAGCCCGGCAAGCAGCAGGGCGGTGGTTAGCTGAGAAACACGTTTCATCTAATAACCTGAAGAATAATCAAAGAGCCGGGATTGTGCGCCTGGAAGACGCTGAGTTCTTTGCGTTATCTCATAGAGTGATAATTTTGCCACCCGGAGGAATATCCTGCGCATCGTGCGTGACCAGTACGACAGGCAGCGCTTGCCCGGCAATATTGTCGCTGATGAACTGGCGAAACTGGGCGCGTAAATCCCGATCGAGACGGGAAAAAGGTTCATCGAGCAGCAGGGCTTCCGGGCGGGCGAGCAGGGCTCGCAGCACGCTTACCCGCGCTCGTTCACCTCCAGAAAGCGTGGCGGGATCCCGGCTGGCGTATCCCGCAAGGCCAGCGCTTTCCAGCGCCTGTTCGGCAAGCTGTCTGCCTTTAAGATCTTTCGGGATCGCCATCTGCAAATTTTGACCGACGCTAAGATGCGGAAACAGCAGTGCATCCTGGAACAGAATGCCGATGCGCCTGCGTTCAACAGGCAGCGTGTCGCGACGGCTATCGTTCAGCCACAGCTCGCCGCTCGCGGTAAACGAAGGGGGCAGTGCCCCGATCATCCAGTTCAGGAAGGTTGATTTACCCACGCCCGACGGCCCCATCAGCGTCACAATCTCGCCGGGGGCGACATCAAAGCTGAGACTGTCCAGCAGCGGACGCGAGCCGTAAAAAAGAGAACAATCACGAACGCTGAGCATTAGCGTAATCCTTGTCGGTAATGGCCCACCAGGCGGGCTGCCTGAAGCGTAAGAATAAACATCCCGGCAGGCAGGATTATCTGCAACAGCGCCTGTATCGCCAGCTGCTGCGGATCGCCTCCGCTGCTGAGCGCGACGGCTTCGGTGGTCACGGTAGCGAAACGTCCCGCTCCGGCGTAAAGCGTGGGCAGATACTGCGCGATGCTGACGGAGAAGCCAACCGCTAACGCCCCGAGCAGCGGGCGCAGCAGGAGTGGCACCTTGAGCAGCCAGAGCACTTTCCAGCTCGACCAGCCCAACGTGCGCGCGGTGACTGAATGGCGAGGATCAAGCTGTAGCCACGCTGGTCGCAGAACCAATAACGTGTAGGGGATCACCCACAGCAGATGGCTCCAGACCAATGCCTGCCACGTTGCTTCCTGCGAAATATGCAGCAGCAGCTGATACTGCCCGGCGGCTAGCGGCAAAGCGGGGAGCACCAGCGGCAGTAAAAGCAGCACGTCAAAGCGGCGTGAACAGCCTTCCAGCCAGAGTAAAACGCAAAACGTGGCCAGCACGCAGCTTGCCAGCGCCAGCCAAAGCGCCGTCCACAGCGTGTCATAACGGGCTGTCTGCCAGCCTGCAAAGCTGAAAGTATCCGGTAATAATGCCGGATAAAACCAGCTTTCCGCCAGCGACCAACCGATCAAAATAGCCATTGCGGCGATGCCGATGCCGAAGAGGATGACCGTCAGCGTTGTGGAAAAAGCCCGAATATCATATCCAGAGCGATGGCCGGAAAACGTAGCCAGATGGCGGCGCAAACCGCGCCAGAGCAGCCTGCCGGTGATGCTAAACCCTGCCAGTAGCACGAGCAGCATGAGTGAAACCGCCATGCCCATGGCCTGCTGCTGCGGATCGTAGTCGCTCATCCAGAGCCATGCCAGCACGGCGAGCGTAGGGGGATTGCCCGGCCCGAGAATTATCGACACGTCCACCACCGACAGGCTGTAGGCTATGACGGCAACTAACGCCCAGCCCAGACGGGGCAGAAGCTGCGGCACCACGACAAGGAGTCGGCTATGCAGAGGCCCGTAGCCGAGAGACCGGCAGACGACGAGCTGCTGTTCAAGTTCGCTCTGGCTGAGCTGCGTGCCGGCAAACCACAGTAAAAACCAGGCTTCTTTCAGCGCCAGCATCAGGCCCAGCCCCACGCCAACGTTGTCGACAGGGAAGGCGAGATGAAGCAGGCGCGCCAGCCAGCCGTGTTCGCTGAACAGGAACAGCAGACCGCTGGCGAATGCAACGTGGGGAAAGGCGAGCAGCAGCGGCAGGCGACGGACGTAGCCCTGCCAGCGTGGCCCCGGCCATAATCCACAGACAACCGTTAACGTCAGAATTAGCGCGCCGCTGACGCTTATCACGACGGAGACGAGCGTGGCGAGCATCGCCTCGGGGAACTGATTATCCTGTAAAGCATGCAGCCAGACCCCTCTGTTCGCCAGCGGGGCGGCCATAAACGCTAAGCCGGGCAGCATGGGCAAAAACACCAGGCCCGCCGCCAGCGCTGCCAGCCCCTGAGAGAGGGAGATCTTTGGCTTCATCGGGAACCGTAGCGGGTAAGCCAGGCCTTTTCGATGGCCGCAACCCAGGCGGCATGCGGTTCCGCCAGGAACGGCACCGGCTCGAGGCTATCAGGCACATGTTCAGCCAGCTGGTGATTTAGCGGCGCGGGCAGTAATTTAGCGTCGAGGATTGTCGGGTCGCCCCAGACGGCAGGATCGGCCTTACGGATCTGCGCCGCAGGTGACATCAGGAAGTTGGCAACAACCATGGCTGCCGCTTTAGATTTTGCATTCGCGGGAATCGCCACGAAATGCACATTGCCGAGCATGCCCCGTTCAAAACCAAAGGAGCGAGCCGTGGTGGGCAGCTGATGGCGGGCAATCAGATTGTCCACATGAGCGGGGTTAAAAGTGACGGACAGCAACAGCTCGCTGTCTGCCAGCATGCGGTCCATTCTGGCAGACGTCGGCGGAAAAGCTTTTCCAGCGCGCCACAGATACGGGTGCAGCCGGTCGAGGTAACGCCACAGCGGGGCGGTAACTTTATCGAACGTCGCCGGGTCTGGCGGCTGGCGCAGAGCCTGGGGATCGTCAGTGAGGACAATCAGCAGCTGTTCGATAAAGGCGGTGCCGGTAAAGTCCGGCGGGCGAGGGTAGCTGACCTTGCCGGGATGCTCTTTCGCAAAAGTAAGCAGCGCTTCGGCGCTACGTGGAAAAGAAGCGCTGCGCTGCTTGTCGCCGATCAGCATCAGCTGAGCGCTGCCCCACGGCGCTTCAGCGCCGTCAACGGGTTGCGAAAAATCTTCCCTGACGGGCTTTTGCACATCGACGTAGCGCCAGTTTGGCAATGTTTCTGCCCAGTCCTCGGCGAGCAGTCCGGCGCGCTTAAGCGCGTGGAAGTTTTCACCGTTCACCCAGAGCAAATCGACAGAGCCAGACGTTTTTCTTCCGGCTGCGCTCTCGCTCTGAATGCGTTTTACCGCTTCAGCAGCGTCCGCCAGACGCACCATCTTTAACGTTATGCCGTAATGCTCTTTTACCTGCACGCCTGCCCAGTCCAGATAGCTATTTACCGCCGGGTCGCCACCCCAGGCGTTGAAATAAACCGTCTGGCCGTTTGCCTGCTGGCGGAGATCGTTCCAGTTCGCAGGCTGCGCGAAAACGTTAGCGCTCAGCGTAATAAGGGAAAGAAACAGAGAGCATAAACGCATAGAGATATCCTCAGTTTTAAACGGGGTGGCGCTGGTACATCCCCATCCGACGGGAATCGGTAATACGAAAATCAGCGGCAGGAAGATGAGGAGCAGCGCGACGAAAAGCAAATGATGCATTCCCGTCCCGCTCCTTGCTCAGGGAGTTAAAGCTTGAACTGGGCCCAGACCGGCGCATGGTCAGACGGTTTTTCCATGCTGCGAATATCGTAATCGATGCCGGTTGCCACGCAGCGTTCCGCCAGCGGCTGGCTGGCCAGCAGCAGATCGATACGCAGGCCGCGGTTGTCGTCAAAGCCTTTCGAGCGATAGTCGAACCAGGAGAATTTGTCCTGAGTTTCCGGGTTGGCGTGGCGGAAGGTATCCACCAGGCCCCAGCTGATCAGGCGGTCCATCCACTCGCGCTCTTCCGGCAGGAAGGAGCACTTGCCGGTGCGCAGCCAGCGCTTACGGTTATCTTCACCGATGCCGATATCCAGATCCGTCGGGCTGATGTTAACGTCACCCATGATCAGCACAGGATTGTCTTTGTTCAGTTCATTGGTGAGGTAGTCCTGTAGATCCTGGTAGAACTTCGCTTTTGCCGGGAATTTGGTCGGATGGTCGCGGCTTTCACCCTGCGGGAAGTAACCGTTGATCACCGTCAGGTTGCCGAGCGGGGAAGGAATTTCCGCCATGATAATGCGGCGCTGGGCCTCTTCATCATCGCCAGGGAAGCCGCGGCGCACGGCAACGGGCGTCTCTTTGGTCAACAGCGCCACGCCGTAATGGCCCTTCTGACCGTGATAAAAGACGTTGTATCCCAGCTTCGCGACCTCTTCCAGCGGGAACATATCATCATGAACTTTCGTTTCCTGCAGGCCGATGACGTCCGGCTGATGCTGTTCGACGATTGCCGCAAGCTGATGTGGACGGGCACGCAGGCCATTGATATTAAAAGAGACAAATTTCATAAATAGCAGCCAGGATAGCAAGTTAAGGTTGCTGGATGGTAGCAGAAGATCGCTGTGAATGCTGCGCTGTGTACCCGCATATTGCCGGATGGCGCTAACGCTTATTCGACCTACAAGAGAGGGGGGATAAGCGCAGCGTCATTACCGGGCAACATCTGCACCAAAATGACCCGTCTCGCCCCGAACTGGTGCACAAACGGCGAGCAAATCCCGCCAGCGATCACAATTCCAGCATTATATTTTACACTTGCATAATATTTCTTGTTTTCCTACGGCAAAGCCGCCCCGCTCGTAAAACTATGCACTTAATATTCATATAAACTGCATAAATTAATGTTGTAACTCCTTGATTTTCCTTTCTGGCGCTCTCGTTATGCAGTTTTATCGCTGGCTGGCACGAACGGTGCAATCTACATTCACAGTGCAAACACCCAATCATTTAACATTTAATTTACTAATTCTTTACCAGAAGAGGTCGCTATGTCGCAATCAATTACCCGCCAGAACTTCGACGAATGGATGATGCCCGTTTACGCCCCTGCGGCTTTTATTCCGGTGCGCGGTGAAGGTTCGACTTTGTGGGATCAGCAGGGTAAGGATTACCTCGATTTTGCGGGCGGGATTGCGGTTAACGCGCTGGGGCACGCCAACCCGGACCTGTGTGCGGCCCTCGTTGCCCAGGCCGAAAAGTTCTGGCATACCGGCAACGGCTATACCAACGAGCCGATTTTGCGTCTGGCAAAGCAGCTTATCGACGCGACTTTCGCCGACAAAGTATTCTTCTGTAATTCGGGGGCGGAAGCCAACGAGGCGGCACTCAAGCTGGCCCGCAAATATGCTCACGATAATTTTGGTCCGCAAAAGAGCGGCATCGTCGCGTTCAAAAACGCCTTCCATGGCCGAACCCTGTTTACCGTTTCCGCAGGCGGACAGCCCGCCTATTCAAAAGACTTTGCGCCGCTGCCGGCGGATATCAGCCACGCCGTTTATAACGACCTGCAGTCCGCCAGCGAGCTTATCGACGAAAACACCTGCGCGGTGATCGTTGAGCCAATGCAGGGCGAGGGCGGCGTGGTGCCTGCGGACCCAACGTTCCTGCAGGGCCTGCGCGAACTTTGCGACCGCCATAACGCCGTGCTGATTTTCGACGAGGTGCAGACCGGCGTCGGGCGTACCGGCTCCCTGTACGCCTATATGCACTACGGCATCACGCCGGACGTACTCTCTACCGCAAAAGCGCTGGGCGGCGGCTTCCCGATTGGCGCGATGCTGACCACTGATAAATTCTCGCAGGTGATGGTTGTCGGCACCCACGGGACGACCTATGGCGGCAACCCGCTGGCGGGCGCGGTCGCGGGACGCGTGATGGAGATTATCAATACTCCACAAGTGCTGGACGGCGTGAAGCAGCGTCACGAGTGGTTTGTCGAGCGCCTTAACAAGATCAATCAGAAGCATCAGCTGTTCAGCGAAGTCCGCGGGCTGGGTCTGCTAATTGGCTGCGTGCTGCAACAGGAACACGCGGGCAAAGCTAAACTTATTCTACAGGCCGCCGTTCAGGAAGGGCTGATGATCCTGATAGCGGGTGCCAACGTGGTGCGCTTCGCCCCGTCGCTGATTATCAGCGAGGCGGATGTGCGCAAAGGACTCGACCGCTTTGAGCGCGCCTGTGAACGCTTCACTGCGGGAGAAACATCATGATGGTCATCCGTCCTGTTGAGCGCGGCGATCTGTCCGGGCTGATGGCGCTGGCGGGGAAAACGGGGGGCGGGCTGACCTCGCTGCCCGTCGATGAAAAAACGCTGTCAGAGCGCATTGAACGCTCCATTAATACCTGGCAGGGCGGCCTGTCGAAGGGTGACAAGGGCTACGTTTTTGTCCTTGAGGAGACGGCCAGCCGCAGAGTGGTGGGCATCTGCGCCATCGAAGTGGCGGTGGGGTTGAACGACCCCTGGTATAACTATCGCTTCGGCACGCTGGTCCACGCCTCGAAAGAGCTGAATATCTATAACGCGCTGCCGACGCTGTTCCTGAGCAACGACCACACCGGCAGCAGCGAGCTGTGCACGCTTTTCCTCGATGCCGACTGGCGCAAAGAGGGCAACGGCTACCTGCTGTCAAAATCCCGCTTTCTGTTTATGGCGGCCTTCCGCGAACGCTTCAACGACAAGGTTGTGGCGGAGATGCGCGGCGTCATTGATGAACACGGCCATTCGCCGTTCTGGGAAAGCCTGGGCAACCGCTTTTTCTCGATGGAGTTCAGCCGCGCGGACTACCTGTGCGGCACCGGGCAAAAAGCATTTATCGCCGAGCTGATGCCAAAGCACCCTATCTATACGGATTTCCTCTCGCCTGAAGCGCAGGCGGTGATTGGCGAGGTGCATCCGCAGACCGCTCCCGCCCGCGCTGTGCTGGAGGCGGAAGGTTTCCGCTACCGTAATTACGTCGATATTTTCGACGGCGGCCCGACGCTTGAGTGCGACATCGACCGCGTGCGGGCCATCCGCAAGAGCCGCATGGCGGAGGTGGTCATCGGCCAGCCCGCCACGGACGATCTGCCCGTCTGCCTGGTGGCCAACGAAAACTATCACAACTTCCGCGCGATGCTGATTAAAGCCAATCCGAAAGGTGACCGGCTGATCATCGACGCCGCCACGGCGGAAGCCCTGAACTGCTCTACCGGCGACAAGGTTCGCCTGGTACGCCTGTGCCCCGAGGAGAAAAAAGTATGACCCAGTGGATCAATGGACAATGGACCCCCGGCCACGGTGAGGCAATGCAAAAACATAATCCGGTTAACGGCGAGCTGCTCTGGGAGGGCGTCTCCGCCAGCGGCGAACAGGTTGCGAAGGCCTGCGCAGCGGCGCGTGCAGCATTCCCTGCGTGGGCTAAAAAACCTTTCGCCGAGCGACAGGCGATAGTTGAGCAATTCGCCCGCCTGCTGGAAGAAAACAAAAACGAGCTGACCACGACCATCGCACAGGAAACGGGGAAACCGCGCTGGGAAGCGGCAACGGAAGCGACGGCGATGATCAATAAAATCGCCATCTCTGTTAAGGCTTACCACACGCGGACCGGCGAAACGCACACGCCAATGGCCGATGGGGCGGCAACGCTGCGCCATCGCCCGCACGGCGTGCTGGCGGTATTCGGGCCGTATAACCTGCCGGGGCATCTGCCTAACGGGCATATCGTGCCGGGGCTGCTGGCTGGCAACACGCTAATCTTCAAGCCCAGCGAACTGACGCCGCGCATTGGCGAGCTGGTCATGAAGCTGTGGGAACAGGCTGGCGTGCCGGAGGGCGTACTAAACCTGGTGCAGGGTGGACGTGAAACCGGACAGGCGCTGGCGCAGCAGGGCGATCTCGATGGGCTGCTGTTTACCGGCAGCGCCAGTACCGGCTACCAGCTGCATCGTCAGTTTGCGGGGCAGCCCGAAAAAATCCTCGCCCTTGAGATGGGGGGCAACAACCCGCTGATCGTTGAAAATCCGGAAGATCTCGACGGCGCGGTGCACGTGGCAATTCAGTCTGCATTTATTACGGCCGGGCAACGTTGTACCTGCGCCCGCCGCCTGCTGGTGAAGAAGGGCGCACAGGGCGACAAATTTATAGCGCGGCTGGTTGAGGTGGCTTCCCGTATCCAGCCGGGTGAGTGGGATGCAATGCCGCAGCCGTTTATCGGCGGTCTGATTTCGGCGCAGGCGGCCGAACGCGTGCTGAGCGCCTGGCAGGAACATCTGGCGCGCGGCGGCAAACCGCTGCTGGAGCCGAAGCTGGTGAAGGCGGGGAGCTCACTGCTGACGCCGGGCATCGTTGAATTATCCGACGTGCGGGACGTGCCGGACGAAGAGGTCTTCGGGCCGCTGCTGGCGGTTTACCGCTATGACAGCTTCGACGACGCTATCCGCATGGCGAATAACACCCGCTTCGGGCTGGCAAGCGGGCTGATTTCCCCAGACCGTGAGCAGTTCGATCGGCTGCTGCTGGAAGCACGTGCGGGTATTGTTAACTGGAACAAACCGCTGACCGGTGCGGCCAGTACCGCCCCGTTCGGCGGCGTGGGGGCTTCCGGCAACCATCGCGCCAGCGCCTGGTACGCGGCAGATTACTGCGCGTGGCCGATGGCGACGCTGGAAAGCCCGGCGTTCCCGCTGCCGGAATCATTAAGCCCCGGGCTGGATTTCAGCCGTAAGGAGCAGCCATGAAGGCCCACGAAGCCAACTTTGACGGCCTGGTGGGCCTGACCCACCACTATGCCGGACTGTCGTTCGGGAACGAGGCCTCGACGAAACACCAGTTCCGCGTATCCAACCCGAAGCTGGCGGCGAAGCAGGGGCTGCTGAAGATGAAGGCACTGGCGGATGCGGGCTTCCCGCAGGGCGTTATTCCGCCGCAGGAGCGTCCAAACGTGCCCGTATTGCGCCAGCTGGGCTTTACCGGAACCGACGCGCAGATTGTTGAGCGGGTGGCTAAGCAGGCTCCCCAGCTGCTTTCCGCCGCCAGTTCCGCCTCGTCGATGTGGGTGGCAAACGCCGCTACAGTCTCGCCGTCTGCCGACAGCCTGGACGGTAAGGTGCATCTGACGGTCGCTAACCTGAACAATAAATTTCACCGGGCAAGCGAAGCGCCGACCACCGAAAGCCTGCTGCACGCCATTTTCCGCGATGAGCGCCACTTTGCGGTCCACGGCGCGCTGCCGCAGGTTGGTATGTTCGGCGACGAGGGGGCGGCGAACCATAACCGCCTCGGCGGGGATTACGGCGATCCGTCCGTCCAGCTGTTTGTCTACGGGCGGGAAGAGGCGAAGGCCGGACTGATCCCGGCCCGCTACCCCGCCCGGCAAACGCTGGAGGCAAGCCAGGCTATAGCCCGCCTGAACCAGGTGGATGCGAAGCTGGTGGTTTATGCCCAGCAAAACCCGGCGGTGATCGACCAGGGCGTCTTTCATAATGACGTGATTGCGGTATCGAACCGCCAGGTGCTGTTCTGCCATGAGCAGGCTTTTTTACACCAGCAGGTGCTTTACGCCACGTTGCGTCAGAAAGTGCCGGGCTTTACGGCGCTGGAGGTCCCGGCCAGCCGGGTATCGGTGGCGGATGCCGTGTCGACCTATCTGTTTAACAGCCAGCTGCTGAGTCGCGACGACGGTAGCATGCTGCTGGTGCTGCCGGAAGAGGCGCGTCAGCATGAGGGCGTGTGGGGCTATCTGAACGAGCTGCTGAACGCCGATAACCCCATCGGCGAGCTGAAAGTTTTCGACCTGCGTGAAAGCATGGCGAACGGCGGCGGCCCGGCGTGCCTGCGCCTGCGGGTCGTCCTTACCGCCGAAGAGCAGGGCGCGGTGAATCCGGCGGTGATGATGAACGACAGGCTGTTCGTCACGCTGAACGGCTGGGTGGACCGCTGGTATCGCGACCGTCTTACCCAGGCTGATTTGGCCGACCCGCTGCTGCTGCGCGAGGGCCGGGAAGCGCTGGACGAGCTGACGCGAATTCTGGACTTGGGGTCGGTTTACCCTTTCCAGATATAAAACAGATAATTTAGCCGGATGACGCAACCGATTTTCCACCTGCCGTGACCAGTGCCCAGGTTGGATAACAGGCAGCGTCATCCGTTGTTTTGGTTTCAATAGCTTACCCTGAGCCGTACTCTCCGGTAGGCTTATTCCCTCATTCGTAAATAACACTACTAAAATCAGGCATATCAGCTTACTGTTTTAAACCTATAATTTACTGAGTGGACAGTTTACCCAACCCATTCGGCCATTCAGGAGGCACAATGCTGGATTTTCTGGCGCAGACCCTGGCAGGGAAAGCGCCATCGCAAACGGAAGGAAAGAATGACCATTTAAGCTGGCAGTGGTGCGATGAGGGGATCCTGACGCTCACGCCGCTGCAGCCGGTGGAGAAAGCGCTGGTTATCTCAGCCGGCGTTCACGGGAACGAAACGGCGCCGGTGGAGATCCTGGCGCAGCTGGTGGACGATCTCGTGGCGGGCAGGCTGGCCCTCCAGTGGCGGCTGCTGGTGATCTTCGGCAATCCTGCGGCGCTGCGCGCAAATAAACGCTATATGCACAGCGATATGAACCGTATGTTCGGTGGGCGCTGGCAGCAGTTCCCGGAAAGCATTGAAACGCAGCGGGCCGGTCGGCTTGAGCATGCGCTGGAGCTGTTCTGGTCACAGGGGGATGAAACCATCCTCTGGCATCTGGATATGCACACGGCAATCCGCAGCTCTTACCACCCTCGTTTTGGTGTGCTCCCGACGCGTCCGCTACCCTATGATGAAGCCTATCTCTCCTGGCTTGGCTGCGCAGGCCTGCAGGCGCTGGTATTTCATAAAGCGCCAGGCGGCACCTTCACCCATTTCAGCAGCGAGCACTTTACGGCGCTGAGCTGCACGCTGGAATTAGGCAAGGCGCAGCCGTTCGGCGAAAACGATCTTAACCAGTTTGCCGTCACGAAAGATGCGCTGACGGCGCTGCTGATTGGCGGTGAAGTCCCGGTTGCCGAGGCGGAGCCCCTTCGTTATGAAGTGGCCCAGCAGATAACCAGGCTCTCTGAATCCTTTGTGTTGCATATGGGGGCACAGACACAGAACTTTACCGCTTTTCCGAAAGACACGCTGCTGGCGGAAGATGGCAACACGCGCTATGTCGTGAAAGAGGATAAAGAGTTTGTTTTATTCCCTAACCCAGATGTTGCGCTCGGGCTGCGGGCGGGATTAATGCTCAAAGAAATATAAAAAGGATGGCTCTCAGGCATGAGAGCCATTAATTTTCTTCCGTTCGACAGAAGGATGCAGATAATTCTTAACCTGCTGCTTTCTTCAGCGCTGCATTTACTATACACTCTCTCCATAATCTCTTGAAAATCAGCCTGTTGTTATATTTTGTCATCATTATCCCCACCTTAATTCTTATTTTCTCCATAATTGATGCATTATTGTTTTTTATCCTTGCAATGCTTTACTCCGGCACTCTACTGCTTGACGATTGACCCCGTAAACTCAATCTCGTCAACACGGCAACCCAGTCGTGAAAAGAACCAAATTAAATGAGAAGGATAATATTATGCGTAAATTAACAGCTCTCTTTGTTGCTTCAACTCTGGCTCTGGGCGCAGCGAACCTGGCGCACGCCGCAGACACCACTTCGACTACCGCGGCAAAAACTGATGCGCCGATGATGCATCACAAAGGTATGCGCGGTGGTCATCACGATATGATGTTTAAAAATCTGAACCTGACCGACGCGCAGAAGCAGCAGGTGCGCGATATCATGAAAGCCCAGCGCGGTAAGATGGAGCGTCCTTCATTAGAAGAACGTCGCGCGGCACACAGCATTATCGCAAGCGATAGCTTCGATAAGGCGAAGGCTGAGGCGCAGATTGATAAAATGGCCGCGCAGAACAAGGCCCGCATGCTGGCTCACATGGAAACTCAGAATAAGATCTACAACATTCTGACCCCTGAGCAGAAAAAGCAATTTAATGCCAATTTTGAGAAGCGTCTGACAGAACGTCATGCGCATGAAGGTAAAATGCCAACCGATCACGAATAACTGATCGACTGACTTAAGACCGCCGGTCTTGTCCACGAGAGCGTTATCGCTGTGGGCAGGACCGGCGGTTTTCTTTTTTATACTTCCAGCCTTCTTCCCCTCTCTCCTCCCGATATCGCTGCCGCACGGCAGGATTTTGTCGCAAGACATAAAAAAAGCTGGCCTGTCTTCCTGCAGAGAATATATCTTTTTCCCCGGCGCAGAATTAACGTTAAATCAATATTTTCGTTTTGCTAAGGAACCCGCTATGCCGTCATTTTATGCTCCGTGTGTGATGCTCCCGCAGGGCTGGGGACACAATGTGCGTATTTCCGTCAACGAGCAGGGGGTGGTAACCCATATCGAAGCCGGGGCCAGCGCGGAAAATGCCACCCTGCTGCCTGGTGTCGTTATCCCCGGCATGGCAAACCTTCATTCCCATGCTTTCCAGCGGGCAATGGCGGGGCTTGCGGAAGTAGCTGGTCATCCGCAGGACAGCTTCTGGACCTGGCGGGAGCTGATGTATCGCATGGTGGAAAAACTGTCCCCGGAGCAGATGGGGGCAATCGCCACCCGGCTGTACATTGACCTGCTGAAAGGTGGATACACCCAGGTTGCGGAATTTCACTATCTGCATCATGACGTTAATGGCAAACACTATCCGGCAGGCGATTTGATGCTACAGCAACTGGTGGTTGCTGCCGATAAGAGTGGTATCGGCCAGACGCTGCTGCCGGTGCTCTACAGCTACGCGGGATTTGGGGCGCAGCCGGCCCAGAGCGGGCAAAAACGCTTTATTCAGGATGTGGACAGGTATCTGCGTCAGCAGCAGGCGCTGGCGAAAGCGCTGCAAAACTATCCTCTCATCAATCAGGGGTTGTGCTTCCACTCGCTGCGGGCGGTAAAGCAGGAGCAGATGGAAGATGTGCTGGAGGCCAGCGGCTTCCGACTGCCGGTGCATATCCACATTGCCGAGCAGGAAAAAGAGGTGGAAGACTGTCTGGCATGGAGCGGGGAGCGCCCGGTCAACTGGCTGTATAACCGTTTTGCGGTTGATGACCGCTGGTGTCTGATTCACGCCACCCACCTGGCGGCGGACGAGGTGACGCAAATTGTTGAAAGTCGGGCGGTCGCGGGGCTTTGCCCGACAACCGAGGCTAATCTCGGCGACGGGATATTCCCGGCCAGCGATTTTATTGCCCAGGGCGGACACTGGGGAATTGGCTCGGACAGCCACGTGTCGGTTAGCGCTCAGGAAGAGCTGCGCTGGCTGGAATACGGTCAGCGTCTGCGGGACCGCCGACGTAACCGCATTGTTTTACCCGAACTGCCGCAGGTAGGCGAGGTGCTCTGGCGTCAGGCAGCCGCGGGCGGTGCGCAGGCCTGCGGCGTGGCACTGGGTGCGATTGCCCCCGGCTACCGGGCCGACTGGCTGGTGCTGGATCAGGATAGCTGGCTTGCAAATATTGAAGATTACACCGTGCTAAACCGCTGGTTATTCGGCGGCACAAGAGAACACATTAAAGACGTGTGGGTCGCTGGAAGGCAGGTGATAACTGACAGGCAGCACCCACTCGATGAACAGAGCAGTAGCCAATTTGCGCAGGTGATGCGCAGCCTTCAGGAGTAGTGATGGAATTTTTCGATATCCGAAAACTGCCGGTCAGCCTATGGCGCAACGGCGCCGGCGAAACCCGTGAGATCTGCTGCTTTCCCCCGGCCACCCGCGATTTTAACTGGCGTGCCAGTATCGCTTCGATTGCCAGCAGCGGCGAGTTTTCGGCTTTTCCGCAGGTCGACAGGGTCATCACCCTGCTTGAGGGAGGCGAAGTCGTCCTTGAGGGGGGAACGGCCTTTCGCCATACGCTCAGGAAGCACCAGCCGTTTGCCTTTGCGGGTGAGCAGACGGTCAGGGCGGAGCTGACGCACGGCATGTCGATGGATTTCAACGTCATGACGCGCCGCGATCGCTGCCGGGCGAAGGTGCGCGTGGCTGACAGAACCTTTACAACCTTCGCGACGCGCGGCGGTATTGTCTATGTGCTTAGCGGGCAGTGGCAGCTGGGAGATAAGCTGCTCTCGCCCGATCAGGGGGCATGGTGGCAGGAAGGTGGCCACACGCTGCGGCTGCTGAAATCAGAAGGGGAGCTATTGTTCAGTGAGATTACCTACCTCTGATTCCCCCATTGTCCATCCGTAGCCCGGCACATTCTGAGGGCTACTCACACCTTTCGCAGACCCATCCTTGCATTGGCCTTTCAGTAGCTAAAATGTGCCGTGCCGCAATGATTTATCCTTGCTCCATGTAAGGTTATGGGCGATCCCGCTCACTGTTCGATAAAAATTCCCTATGACCTACTGGCGGTGGTTTTGGTTTATTAGTTAACTTGTCTATACAAGCCTATACGTTAACCCGAACGAAGCCACAGGAAGTTATTATGTCGATGCAAAAGAAGCGCTGTACCCTCACGCCCGGCCACGTCTCGCTTGCCGCCCTGCGCGATATTTATCACGGCAACGTCACGCTCGAACTGGATAAGCAGGCCATCAGCGCCATTGAGCAGGCCAGACAAACGGTAGAAGACATTGTTCATCATGGCGATGTTGTTTACGGCATCAATACCGGCTTTGGCAAGCTGGCGCAAACCACCATCGCTAATGACCATCTGGCTGAGCTGCAAAGAAACCTGGTGCTTTCCCACAGCGTGGGGCTTGGCGAACCGCTGGCGGACGATGTGGTGCGCCTGGTCGTGGCCAGCAAAATTATCAGCCTGGCCCGCGGTCACTCAGGGGTCCGGCTCCAGGTGATCGACACTCTTCTGACGTTATTTAACGCGGGCGTCATGCCGGTCATCCCTGAAAAAGGCTCCGTAGGGGCATCCGGCGATCTGGCTCCGCTGGCGCATCTTTCGCTGATGCTGCTGGGGGAGGGTAATGTGCGGGTTAACGGGGAAGAGATCCCCGCGCCACAGGGGCTAAAACTCGCAGGCGTGGAGCCGCTGGTGCTGGGGCCGAAAGAGGGCCTTGCGCTGCTCAACGGCACCCAGGTCTCCACGGCGCTTGCGCTGCGCGGTTTGTTTGAAGGAGAGAAGGTCTTTGCCGCAGGCCTGGTCGCCGGAGCGCTGTCCCTGGAGGCTATCAAAGGTTCGGTGAAGCCGTTTGATGCACGTATTCATGAGGCGCGCGGGCAAACGGGGCAGATCGACGTGGCGTCGGCGGTTCGTTCGCTGCTCGAAGGCAGTGAAATCGTCGATTCCCACCAGCAGTGCGGGCGCGTACAGGATCCGTATTCTATTCGCTGTGTGCCACAGGTGATGGGCGCATGCCTTGATAACCTGCGCCACGCCGCGCGCGTTTTACAAATTGAGGCGAATGCCGCCTCCGATAACCCGCTGGTGTTCAGCGAGACGGGTGAAGTCATCTCCGGCGGCAATTTCCACGCCGAACCGGTGGCGTTTGCTGCGGACATTCTTGCCCTGGCCATTGCCGAAATCGGTGCTATCTCCGAGCGTCGCCTTGCCCTGATGCTGGATACCGGGCTTTCCGGTCTGCCACCGTTCCTGGTCAAGGAGGGCGGTATCAACTCCGGCTTTATGATAGCGCAGGTCACGGCGGCCGCACTCGCTTCTGAAAACAAATCTCTCGCCCATCCTGGCAGTGTGGACAGCCTGCCGACCTCTGCTAATCAGGAGGATCACGTGTCGATGGCGACATACGCAGCACGCCGCCTGGGGGCAATGTGCTTTAACACCGCCGCGGTGGTGGGCATTGAGGCGATGGCGGCGGCTCAGGGTATGGAGTTCTCTCGACCCTTACGCAGCTCACCGCTGATGGAAAAGGTGTTTGGCGATATTCGTGAACGAGTGGCCTTCCTCGATAAAGATCGCCTGCTGGCACCGGATATTGAGCAGATGCGCCTGTGGGGCTGTAGCGACAGCTGGCCTGAGGCCATCGTTAACCTTCTGCCTTCTGGTCCGCGGTCATCGTTCAACTCATAACCGCGACGAAGCGGTGGGGTAGCCCAGCTCCACCACTTCGTAGTCGCCGCTCATCACCAGCTTGCACAAAATCTTGTAGCCGTCGTTATCGAAGCCTTTTGGCGGGGCGGCCAGGGTTTTGGCTTCGCTTAAGGCTTCCACCGATCCCAGATAGAACCAGCTATCGATGATGTGGTATTGCGTCAGGCCTTCACCGCTCTCTTTCAGTCCGACCGGGCCGCGCCAGGGCCAGCAGACTACGCGGACTCGCTCCAGCGCCGCCAGAAAGCGGGCGTGGTGCGTGTCGACCGTTTCCCGGCCGCAGCAGGCTCCCGCGCAGCGTTTTAGCCCGGCACGGAAGCAGGCCCGCCCGGCACTTAGCGCTTCAAGCCCCAGTAAGCCGTAACAGAGCTGGTGCTCATCTGCGAGCGTTTGCAGTGTCTGGAGTGCTGCACGACGGTTAGCGTACAGGCCGTACAGATCCGTTTGCTTTGAAAAATCGACATCCCGCGCGTAAACCACCTGCGGCCTGACGCCGGTAAACTGTAGCGAACAGAGCTGGCGGTTGCGGCGCAGGCGCTTATTGAACAGCGGCTGCTGCTCTTTGATCATCTGGGCTTCAAGCAGCAGCGCCCCCAGCTCTCCCGCCGTGCGGGTGAAGGTGATACGCCTGGCCTGACGCAGCAGGGCGGCTTCGTCCGGCGTCCGAAAATGGGACATCACACGGGTGCGGATATTAACGCTTTTACCGATATAGAGCGGCATGACGTCGCTCTCACCGTGAAAGACATACACGCCAGGCTGCTTCGGCAGGAAGTCGAGCCAGGGGCGCAAATGTTCGGGATACTCATAGACCGCCGCCGCTTCAAACTGCAGCCGCGGGGCGCTGATACGTCTGACCACACTTCACTCCTGATACTGTTTACCCGTACAGTGTAGCAGCCAGGCGGCGTGCAAAAAAGCGGCGATTTATCCGTAACGTCTGGTGGCCAGCCAACAGACCAGCGAGCCGCCTGCCACCATGAGCACACCTTGCCAGAAAGACCAGCCGGGATGCAGACCCAGCCAAAGGCTCGCGATAAACGCGGAAAGCACGGGAGTAAAGTAGGAGGCGGTAGCCAACAGCGTCATGTTTCCACGCTGAATGCCGTGATTCCAGGCCGAATAGGCAACGGCGGTTGAGATGCCCATAAACAGCAGCTGAAGCGTAGCCGGAAGGGTGAAATCAAGCGCTGCTTCGCTGACGAAGGCATACTTTACCCACAGCACCAACGCCGTCGCGCAGAAGAACAGCGTGACGCCGCTTTTCCCTTCGCTCCAGCGGCGGGTCAGGTTGCAGTACAGCGCCCAGATCAGCGCGGCGGCGAAGGCCAGCCCATAGGCAACGGGGTTATCGAGAATGTTGTGCCACATCTCAACGGGCGACCAGCTGCCGTCACCCTTCATTACCTGAATAATCCCCACCAGAGAGAGGGCAAGGCCGGGCCACAGCCACGGGCTTGCCCGCTGCTGGTTGATGAAGAGCGCGAATACGATGGTCAGGCTGGGCCACAGGTAGTTGATCATCCCCAGCTCCAGAGACTGACTGCGGCTGTGGGCAAGCCCGATGGCGAGCGCGAGGAATATTTCATAGCTGACGAACAGCGCGCCGCCAGTCCACAGGTAGCGCGGTGGTATTCCACGTAATGTTGGCAGGCCGCGGGCAACGCACAGGCAAAGCGCGCTGACGGTGTAAATCAGCGCGGCGCCGCCGACCGGGCCAAAATGTTCGGAGATGCTGCGCAGCAGACCCACGGAGGCGCTCCACAGAATAATTGCTGTAAGGCCAAAGGCGGTGGCGCGCTGTGCTGAACTGTCCATGCGATCTCAAAGGGGAAAATCTTGTCGGATGGCGCTGCGCTTATCCGATCTACAAAGGGCTGCAAAAGAGCTGCCGGATGACGCTGCGCTAATCCGATCTACAAAAAATACTGCCGGATAAGCGTTAGCGTCATCCACCGTTTTATTTTTTCCAGAAATCATCAAAAACGGTGATTGGCGGACGGCGTTTGTGCTCGGTGCGGGTGTACCAGCCTTCAATGATGCTGCTGATGGCGCTGTCCAGCTTTTTGCCTTCCAGATAATCATCAATGTTTTCGTAGGTCACCCCCAGCGCGACTTCATCCGGCAGGGAGGGGCGATTGTCTTCCAGGTCCGCGGTTGGGGCCTTCAGATAAAGATGTTCAGGACAGCCAAGGGTTTTCAGCAACAGTTTGCCCTGGCGTTTATTGAGACGGAAAAGCGGGTTGATGTCCGTGCCACCATCGCCGTATTTGGTGAAGAATCCGGTGACGGCTTCTGCCGCATGGTCTGTCCCGACCACTACACCTTTCGTCATGCCGGCGATGCTGTACTGGGCCTTCATGCGTTCGCGAGCCTTTTCGTTACCGCGAATGAAATCGCTCAGCTCAATACCAGCTTCGCGCAGGGCTTCTTCACTGGCAAGCACCGCGGATTTGATATTCACCGTCAGCACCTGGTCCGGCTGAATAAAGCCGATGGCATCCTGACAGTCCTGTTCGTCGAACTGTACGCCAAAGGGCAGGCGCACGGCGATGAACTGATAAGCATCGTCGCTCGTTTCTTCCCGCAACTCGCTGATTGCCGTCTGGCAGAGTTTGCCCGCAAGCGTGGAGTCCTGACCGCCGCTGATCCCCAATACCAGGGATTTAATGAACGGGTAAGTTTTCAGATACGCTTTCAGAAAATCGACGCTGACGCGGATTTCGTGGTGCGGGTCAACCTGTGGTTTTACACCTAACGCCTGAATAATCTCTTGTTGCAGAGCCATTTAACCCCCTCCGGATACGGTTCACCTGCAATGCGCAGGCCGCCAAAAAACAGATCTGTTAAAACTAACCCTTTGTGGGTGAAACGACAAGACTCCGGCCCTTAGCCGCCTCATTAACTGGCGTGATTTAGAGCGATTGCGCGCTTAACGTACTGATATAGCCATTTGTCCTAATTTTGATTCTTTTCAGCTAACGAGTTGAAAAATGTTCCTTTATATTCCAGGCTTAGTCTTACACGCGCAAGCAATACGCTGATAATAGAGGACATAAAATGAACAAGAACTTAGCAGGAATTTTAAGTGCAGCGGCTGTAATGACAATGCTGGCAGGTTGTACCGCTTACGATCGTACGAAAGATCAGGTTGCTACTCCGGTCGTAAAAGATGTTAAGAAAGGCATGAGCCGTGAACAGGTTCAGCAGATTGCCGGTAAACCTTCATCAGAAGTCACAATGATCCACGCTCGCGGGACTTGCCAGACCTACATCCTGGGTCAGCGCGATGGTAAAACTGAAACCTACTTCGTCGCGCTGGATGATACTGGACACGTGATTAACTCCGGTTATCAGACCTGTGCGGAATACGATACTGACCCACAGGCAGCTAAGTAATAATTGTCTTTGAGAAAACCGCCTGTCTCAGGCGGTTTTTTTGTTTCTGCGGTTTCGTTATTTTCCGGTCGTTTAAGTAAAGAAGTGTCTTTAATCGGATTATATGCAAATGGGGCTTGCTTAATATTTCGCATCATGCGTTAATAGCCTCCTCGGTTTGTTCATCAGACCTTATGTAAAGCATTTTAGTAAAGCAGTTCTCAGTTCAAGCGTTATCCTTAGATACCTCTTCTCCGTGAGTCTCTCCTAAAGTCCCATAAGTCATCCTGAATCTCAGACCACGTGGCTACATTGTAGCGAAATAATTTTTTGAGGAAGTATCTATGTCTACCCAACTGACTGGTTTAGTAAAATGGTTTAACGCTGATAAAGGCTTCGGCTTTATCACTCCTGACAACGGCGGCAAGGACGTGTTCGTTCACTTCTCTGCTATCCAGAGCGACAGCTTCAAGACGCTCGAAGAAGGTCAGCAAGTGAAATTCAGCGTGGAAGACGGTGCTAAAGGCCCGTCAGCAGCGAACGTTATCGCGCTGTAATTTCCGCCATTATTCGCCGTTTAGCGAATAAAAAAGCGTTGCCGTGTTGCGTTACGATAGCGAAGATGGGCTAGCCCGGAGCAGTTAACGTACACGAAAAGAAAAGCCTGAATACGATGATTATCGTGCTCGGGCTTTTTTTATTTCTTCAATTTAAGCCGACGCTGAAAATACGCCATAGCCATGACGGCTATGGCGTTAATTATTACGCAGGAATATGCGCAACTTTATTACTGCGAGTCCAGATACGGTGTCCGGCAAGTAATTTCAGGAATTCATCCATGAAATTACCGCTGGCGTCGTCCGCTTCAACGATGCCTTCTTCACCCTGATCGTCAATATTCAGTTTTGCCTTAAATTTGCGGGCATCGCCGAGCAGACCGATAACTTTCAGGTGCTTATACGCCTCGAGCAGGTAGTAGGCCGCTTCACCGTCATTGAGGATGCTGCTCAGATCGCCTTCCGGGACAATCACGGCGTCCACGGTGACGGACGGTGAACCCGCAAACGTGGCGGAGATCGGCACGACAGAACCGTCATCGGCGGTGATTTGTCCCATGCGTGAGAAGAGCAGTTTGGCATGAACCCCCTGAGCTTTGAGGCCTTTCACCACGGCCAGTACATCCGCAGCTTTGGCGTTTTCGCTCAGCAGCACGGCAACCACACGACCTTTAATATTGCCCGAGGGTACGGCATAAAGGCTGAGGCTTGGATCCTTCTTCAGTCCGTTGACGTCTTTAGGCGGGGCGACGTGCATCTGCTCTTTCGAAAGTTCAATGCCCAGGTTCTCTGCCACCGGCTGCGCGAGGGAGATGTCGATGTGCGTCAGGTGGTCCAGCACGCGCTCGCGAATATATGGACGCGCCACTTTCGACAGTTCAAAACTGAACGCGCCGATAATGTGCTGCTGCTCAACCGGCGTCTGGCTTTGCCAGAACAGGCGAGGGTGGGAGTAATATTCGCCAAACGACGGGCTGCGTTCGCGAATTTTGTGCCCCTCCACGCGCGCCTGATAGCTTTCAAAACCACCGCGTTTTGGCCCCGGTGGCGTTTCGCGCGGCCAGTTATCATTGATAGAGTTCGGCTCGTAGTTTGCCGGATTGCTGTCGATATCCATGCGGTGCATGCCGTCGCGCTGGAAGTTATGGTACGGGCAAACCGGGCGGTTAATCGGGATCTCATGGAAGTTCGGTCCGCCCAGGCGGCTGATCTGCGTATCCGTATAGGAGAACAGTCGCCCCTGAAGCAGCGGATCGTTACTGAAATCCAGTCCAGGAACGATATGGCCCGGGTGGAAGGCGGCCTGTTCGTTCTCGGCGAAGAAGTTGTCTGGATTACGGTTGAGCGTCATTTTACCGACCAGCTGCACCGGCACCAGCTCCTCCGGGATCAGCTTGGTAGGGTCCAGAAGGTCGAAATCATACTTGAATTCATCCTCTTCCGGGATCAGCTGCAGGCCCAGCTCATATTCCGGGAAGTCTCCCGCTTCGATGGACTCCCATAAATCGCGACGGTGGAAGTCCGGGTCACGCCCGGTAAGCTTCTGGGATTCATCCCACAGCAGCGAGGCTTTGCCCGCGACGGGCTTCCAGTGGAAGCGTACGAAGGTGGCTTTGCCCTCGGCGTTGATCATGCGGAAAGTATGTATGCCGAAACCTTCCATTGTGCGGTAGCTTCGTGGCAGGCCGCGGTCGGACATTGCCCAGATCACGTTGTGCAGCGTTTCCGGCTGCAGGGAAACATAGTCCCAGAAGGTGTCGTGCGCGCTGCCACCCTGCGGAATCGCCCAGTGTGGCTCAGGTTTGACCGCGTGCACAAAGTCAGGGAACTTGTGGGCATCCTGAATAAAGAACACCGGCGTGTTGTTGCCCACTAAATCGAAGATCCCTTCTTCGGTATAGAATTTTGTCGCGAAACCGCGAATATCCCTCACCGTGTCCGCTGAGCCTGCGCCACCCTGTACCGTTGAAAAGCGCACGAACACCGGCGTGATTTTGTCCGGGTCGGAGAGGAAATCTGCTTTCGTCACGTCGCCCAGATTTTTGTAGGGCTGGAAGAAGCCGTGGGCGGCAGATCCACGGGCATGCACGATACGCTCGGGGATACGTTCATGGTCGAAGTGGGTTATTTTTTCCCGCAGGATGAAGTCTTCCAGCAGCGTAGGCCCACGCGTTCCTGCCCGCAGGGAGTTCTGATCGTCGGCTATTCGTACGCCCTGGTTGGTGGTCAGGGGGACGTTTTCGCCATTTTTTCGATGAGGGTCAAGGGATTTCAGTTTTTCGTTAGAGGTATCCGGGCTTTTAAAACTGCCGGGCGCGGTAGGCTGCGCGCCAGGTGCGGTAGGCTCCTGGTCAGGCTGGTGGCTACCATCTGCCGGGGCCAGAGAATCCATGCCGGGCTTAGACTCATCGGCGTCGTGAATCGGTGCGTTATGACTTAAAGGTTTTTTATCGTGCGTCGACATTGAACTCGTCTCCTGTTTTCATTGCTGAAGAACCGGGTTGTTATAAGAAGAAAACCCCTCTAACTATAGAACAACGCACTGACTCTGCTTTCCCGGCTCCGGTTGTGGACTGTACAGGTGAGGTATTTCTTCACGCGACGAAAGGGGGGAGGATCCGCTATCATAGTGACGTTACTCATTAATCCTGCTTCGAATGCCATTGCTTATGAAACCACTGCGTCAACAGAACAACCGTCCCGTCATCACCTATAAGCCGCGAGTTGAACCCGCGCCGCCATCCCATGCCTGGCGGGTTGATGGGTTTAATGATGTCTGGCTGCTGAACAACAAATACGTGGCTTTTGTGCTGGTGGGCGATGCGTTTCGTCAGTCTCCGGCGTTCACGCTGCCGGATGCCGCGCAGCGTTGGGCGACTCAGATTCGTCAGGAAAATGAAATTTCCTGAGCGAGTGAAAGCCCGGCTAAGTCGCTTAACCGGGAGATTTTTCAGATTTCACTTACTCACGATCAGGCTTCTGCTGCCAGCAACCGTTTGTTCTTTCAGAGCCGATAAATTCCAGTCAATGCCAAGTCCGGGCTTATCTGACGGTACGGCTCGTCCCGCTTCAACTTTCATCGTGCTGTCGGTCAGGCTGTCCAGCTGCGGGATATATTCCAGCCAGCGGGCGTTCGGCACGGCGGCACAAAGCGAGACGTGCAGCTCCATCAGGAAGTGAGGACAGACGGCAACGTTGAAACTCTCTGCCAGATGCGCCGTTTTTAGCCACGGCGTAATGCCGCCGATTCGGGCAACATCCACCTGAACGACCGAACAGGCATTCTGCTGTAAATATTCGCGGAACTGCCCGATGCTGTAGATGCTTTCGCCCACGGCTATCGGAATGGTGGTCTGCTGATTGAGTCTGACATGCCCCTGAATATCGTCGGCGGGCAGCGGTTCTTCGAACCAGCCGATGTCTAGTTCTTCGTAATGCCGCGCACGCCGTATGGCGTCATCGACCTGGAAGGCCTGGTTTGCATCGGTGAAAATTTCGAACCCATCCCCCATGGTGTCCCGCACCGCACGGAGGCGGGCAACATCTTCCCGTACCGGACGACCCACTTTGACTTTGACGGCGCCAAAGCCGTTTTCACGGCTCTCAATCGCATTGTCGACCAGCTCTTCCGGGGAGAGATTCAGCCAGCCGCCTTCAGTGTTATAAAGTGGGATGCTGCGCTGAGCGCCACCCGCCGCCAGCCACAGCGGCAGGCCAGTACGTTTACAGCGTAAATCCCACAGGGCGGTATCTATCGCGGCCAGCGCCAGAGACGTTATGGCTCCGACTGCCGTCGCGTGCGTCATAAACAGCAGCTCACGCCAGATTTGCTCAATACAATTGGCTTCTTTGCCAATCAACGCCGGTGCAAGGGTTTTCTCCAGCAGCGAGAGGACCGCCGGGCCGCCTGTGCCGATGGTGTAGCTGTAGCCCAATCCTTCTGCGCCTTCGGAGTCAATAATGCGTACGAAAGGCGTTTCCTGGCAGACAAATGACTGGATGGCATCTTCGCGGACGGTTTTCGGCGCGAGCGCAACCATGAAAATCTCAACGCTGGTGATGACGGCCATTATTTCACTCCCTCTGCGCTGTATGTGCGCTGCTGTTGAATACCCAGTCCCTCAATCCCCAGACGCATAGTCTGGCCTGGACGTAAATAAACCGGTGGCTTTTGTCCCATGCCCACACCGGGTGGGGTGCCAGTTGAGATGATGTCACCTGGATGCAGGCTCATAAACTGTGAGATGTAGGAGACCAGGTAGCTCACGCTATAGATCATGGTGCTGGTCGAGCCGGACTGATAGCGATGACCGTCGACTTCCAGCCACATTGAGAGCTGCTGCGGGTCGGCTACTTCGTCGCGGGTCACCAGCCACGGGCCAATCGGGCCGAAGGTGTCGCAGCTTTTGCCTTTCACCCACTGACCCTGGCGCTCAATCTGAAACTCTCGTTCGGACAGGTCATTAACAACGCAGTAGCCTGCTACGTAGTCCAGCGCTTCATCTTCACTGACGTATTTCGCCGTTTTTCCAATCACCACGCCGAGCTCCACTTCCCAGTCGGTCTTTTGCGAGCCGCGTGGGATCTCCACGTCGTCGTCAGGGCCGACAATGGCGTGGGGCGATTTCATAAAGATGATGGGTTCCGGCGGCACGACGGCGTTAGTTTCAGCGGCGTGGTCAGAGTAATTCAGACCCACACAGATAAATTTCCGGCTTCCGCCCACGCAGGGCCCGAGCCGGGGATTGCCAGCTACGACAGAGAGAGCGTCCTCAGGCAGTGCGGCAAGTTTGGTGAGCAGTTCTGGCGTCAACGTTTTTGCATCCAGGTCATCAATATGCTGTGACAGGTCGCGAATTTTGCCGGTTGAATCCAGCAGGCCGGGGCGTTCGTTCCCCGGTTGACCATAGCGAAGTAAGCGCATTTCAGTGATTCCTTGTTGTCATTCAGGCAGACCAGCCGCCGTCGATGTGGTGCACCTGACCGGTCGTGAAGGTGGCGGTAATCAGGTAATGAACCAGCCCGGCGATCTCTTCCGGCTGTCCGATGCGGCCCATTGGCTGGCGGGAGATGAACGCCGCTCGCGCCGTTTCATAATCTCCCGTATCCCGAAGACGCTGGTGCAGGGAGGGCGTTTCCACCGTGCCTGGGCAGATGGCGTTACAGCGGATACCCTGGGTGATGTAGTCCGCGGCCACTGATTTTGTCAGGCCGATGACCGCCGCTTTGCTGACGCTGTAGGCGCAGCGGTTAGGTACGGCTTTCAGACTGGAGGCGATGGAGGACATATTAATGATGCAGCCGTCCTGCTGCGCGAGCATGCCCGGCAGCACGGCGCGGATCAGGTGATACTGCGCCATCACGTTGAGCTGCCAGGCAAAATTCATCTCGTCGCTCTCGGTATGCAGCACATCCCCGCTGTGGACAATCCCGGCACAGTTGAACAGCACATCGATGACGGGGTGGCGCTCAACGAGTGCGCTGATAGCTTCTGGTTGCAGAACGTTGAGCACTTCGGTTTGGATGCCGGGGATGTCAGAAAGCTCATGGAGCTTCCCTTCGTCTATATCTGTCGCGATGACCTGGAAGCCGGCTTCCGCAAGTCGTCTGGCGGTCGCATAGCCGATGCCCTGGGCTGCGGCGGTGATTAATACGGTCGTCTTTTTTTCACTTTCCATCGCTCGTTCCTCGTTAAGTGACGCTCTGGATGTTAATTCACTGTAAACAAATCTGACTTTAATTCAAATATGAATTTATAATTTATATATGATGATCACGTTTTGTCTGTTGCAGGCAAAGCGGGCAGCGAATGGATTAAGTGGTAATATTCAGAGGGTTGAACTTCCTGCGATGACTGATGAGGGATGTATGGCGCAAAACAAGCTGGATCCGGAGCTTCAGGAGGAGCGCTATCGCGCACCGGCCCTGGATAAGGGATTGGATATTCTGGAAAAACTGGCAGAAATTGAGGAGGGCGTTTCCCAGGCAGAGCTGGCCGCCGCGCTCGAACGTAAGCCAAATGAAATTTATCGTATGCTCGATCGCCTGGTCCGCAGAGGCTATGTGGTGCGCACCAGCGTCGATCAATACCAGCTGTCGCTGAAGCTCTTTGAGCTGGCACACCGCCACTCGCCAATGCGTCGTCTGGCCTCCCAGTCGCTACCCCATCTGCGGGAGTTTTCCCGTAGGGCGCAGCAGGGCTGTCATATCGTTATTTACGAACGGGGAGCGTTAACCTCGATTGCGCAGGTAGATGCTCCCGGCTACTGGGGGCTTGGTATCCGCGTTGGGGCCCGTATCGGGCTGCTGGACACCGGTTCCGGCCACGTCGTGCTGGCATTCGCTTCCCCCGAAGAGCAGCGCTATATGATTCAGGAGAGCGGCGAGCTGGCGGGTGAGCCAGATGAAAAGCTGCGTAACCACCTGCTGCAGGTGCGTGAGCAGGGTTATGAAATTATGCCCAGCCAGCAGGTTGAAGGCGTCTACAACATCGCGGTGCCGCTTCTGGTCAGCGGTGAGAACGCGATTGCCGCGCTTGCCTGCCCGTGGGTTAAGCACCTGGACCACATGAATTCTCCCTCCCCTGAGAGCGTCGTCGAACTGCTTACGGCCACTGCCCGGCACATCCGCAGCGGCATCCCCACCCGATAAATCATTTGTCTTCTGGCGGCCATCCCCAGGTCGCCCCCTCTGTTTTTCCTTTTTTGCGAGCCAGGTCTCTGTTCATTGCTGATGGAGAGGGGATTGCGTGATCTTCATATATAAATTAAACATTCATTTTTGAATGATCTCTTTTCTGTGGTTACATTCCGATCACATTAAACAAACAATTCATTATCTGTCCGCAGAGGGGGAGCATCCGGTGCAGCACTATCGATTAAGTGACGTGCACAGCGCATGTCAGCACGAGCTGGAAAGCCATGGTGTACCAGCAAACTATGCCGCCGCGATGGCGGATGCTCTGGTGTTTGGTGAAGCGACAGGTTCCGCAACCCACGGTCTGTCTCTGCTGACGCCCTATCTGGAGGCGATTGCCAGTGGTGGAATGGCGCTGGAAGGTCACTATGAAGTGCTGAGCGATTTTCACGCCTGTCAGGTCTGGGACGGGCGAAAGCTACCGGGGGCGTGGCTGATGAAGCAGGCTATCGCCTGCGGCATGCAGCGAGCTGCCGCCTACGGGGTGTCGGTGGTAGCGGTTAAAAATAGCCACCATACAGGCTGCCTGGCGGCTTATCTGGAAATGGCGACTTCGAAGGGCTATGTCGCGTCGATAGCGTTAACCGATCCGGCGCACAGCAGCGTCGCCCCATGGGGAGGAACAACCCCTGTAATGACTTCTAATCCTGTTGCATTTGGCGCGCCGGGTGAGGCGACGCCGATCTGGATTGATATGGCGACCTCGAGTGTGACTAACGGCGCCGTACAGCACAGGCTCAACGCCGGGGAGAACTTTAGTTCTGAAGTGTTGCTGGACGGGCATGGTAAAGCCACGGACAACCCCGCGGTGATTAACGATCGGCCTCCGGGGTCAATTTTACCTTTAGGTGGCAAGAGCCACGGCCACAAAGGTTATGCACTGAGCGTCATGGTTGAAATCCTGGCGGGCTGTCTGAGCGGGGGGGGACGAGCAGACCCCCCTTCAGGATGGGGCGCTTCTTTTACGGTCACGCTGTACGCACCGGGTCTTATTTGCGGCGAAAAAGTCTGGAATACACAGCTCAATGCGCTGATTCGCCAGTGCCATGGTGCTGCTCCAGCTCACCCATATTCTTCCGTTCGATTGCCGGGCGAACGGAGCTGGCACAGCTTACAGCATGCGCGTCAGCATGGCCTATGGCTTAACCCGGCGCAGTTTGTCTGGCTGAACAACGCACCTGATCCGCACAACAATACATCGCAGAAACACAATCCTTAACCATAAAAACATTCATCCATAAACACCGGGAGAAGGCTATGCAGCATGCACACACACCAGGACTGAGAAAAGCAGTCACTGCGTCGGTGGTGGGAACGGTTATCGAGTGGTTTGATTACGCACTCTATGGCGCCGCCGCCGGGCTTATTATCAATAAAATATTTTTCCCCGATCTCTCTGCTTTCGCCGGGACGCTTGCCGCATTTGCCACTTTTGCCGTCGGCTTTTTTGTCCGTCCGCTGGGGGGACTTATCATTTCTCATATCGGCGATCGCTACGGTCGAAAACCGGCGTTGGTCTTCTCCATTGCGTTGATGGGGTTTGGCACGGTGGCAATAGGCCTGCTGCCGGACTACCGGCAAATCGGCATTTATGCGCCTTTATTGCTGGTGCTGATGCGTATGGCGCAGGGGTTTGGTGCCGGGGCGGAGTACGCAGGCGCCCTGACGCTGCTGTATGAGTATGCTCCTAAGCGCTTAAGAGGTTTCTATACGGCCCTGCTCCAGTCGGCTACGGTAGTGGGGATTATCCTGGCAAGCGTCGCGTTCTGGGGCGTTTCACAGATGTCGGAAGAGGCGATGACCAGCTGGGGCTGGCGAGTCCCGTTCCTTAGCTCTGCCGTGCTGTTTGTGATTGCGCTGTATATCCGCCGCCATTTAGATGAAACACCGGAATATATAGAAGCCATGAAGCATGCGGCACAGGAGAAGAAAGAGAATCATATCCCGCTGCGCGTGGTGCTGACAAAGTACCCGAAGTCGTTGATATGGGGTTTTCTGGCGATGACCGGGCACAATGCCAATGTTTATATTCTTAGCGCATTTAGCATCAGCTATATGACCAACACACTGCATCTTTCACGTTCAACCGCGCTGACCGCAGTCTTTATCTCTGCATTGTTCGGCGTCTTCAGCGCGCCCTTTATGGGATGGATGGCAGATAAATTTAGTCCGGCAAAAATATATATCGGCGCGGCGCTGTTCACGGCGGTGTTCGCCTGGCCACTGTTTATGTTTATCGATACCGGCAATCTCTTTTTGATTACCCTTGGCATGTCGATAGGCTTCCTGGTGAGCTACGGCGGGATGGCAGGGCCGCAGGGGGTATTGCTGGCCAATCTGTTCCCGACCCGCTATCGCTTCTCGGGGATCAGCGTTTCCCGCGAGCTGAATGGCATGCTGGTGGCCGGGCCGACGCCGCTTATCTGTACGCTGCTGGTTAATCTTGCCGACGGAAAACCTGTATATGTTTCGATGTATCTGGCAGTGTGCTGTTTGCTGACCGCGTTTGCGGTGATGAAACTTTATATGGCAGCAGGGCAGCCAATAAATACTTCGTTAGCGAAGCCGACTGTATCTGACTGATAAGCAAAAAAAAGGCCGCAAATTCTGCGGCCTTAGATTGCTGACAAAGAAGGAAAAAGCGTGGTTTTTCCTTCTTTGTGGTAAGCAGGCGAAAATCAATGAATTGATTTTCCTTGTTATTTATTCGATGAGATCTTTGCGAAACGCATTTGCTTTAGGTTTGTCATCAGTCTGAGGCCGCAAATTCGGCGGCCTTCTATTTTTTACGGAGACTCAGCGGTGAGCGAGTTCAATCTCTTCTTCGCTGTTGAGGATCTCTTTATCGGTCTGCTTCATTAACTGGCTGGTGATTGTCCCGGCAGTCATTGAACCGCTGACGTTCAGCGCGGTACGGCCCATATCGATCAGGGGTTCAACGGAGATCAGCAGGGCAACCAGCGTCACCGGCAAGCCCATTGCTGGCAGCACAATCAGTGCGGCGAAGGTCGCACCGCCGCCCACGCCGGCCACGCCTGCGGAGCTGATGGTCACGATACCGACCAGTGTTGCGATCCACATTGGGTCCAGCGGGTTAATACCCACCGTTGGGGCAACCATCACCGCCAGCATTGCCGGGTAAAGACCTGCACAGCCGTTCTGACCGATAGTCGCGCCGAAAGAGGCTGAGAAGCTGGCGATTGACTCGGGCACACCCAGACGACGAGTTTGCGCTTCCACGTTCAGCGGAATACTTGCCGCGCTGGACCGGCTGGTAAAGGCAAAGGTCAGCACCGGCCAGACTTTACGGAAGTATTTCAGCGGGCTGACGCCATTAAAGGCCAGCAGCACGGCGTGGATCCCAAACATAATCGCAAGGCCCAGATACGACGCGACCACGAAGCTGCCCAGTTTGATGATGTCCTGCAGGTTAGAGCTGGCGACCACTTTGGTCATCAGCGCCAGTACGCCGTAAGGCGTCAGCTGCATAACAAGACGAACCAGTTTCATCACCCAGCTTTGCAGCACGTCGATAGCTGCCAGCACGCGTTCGCCCTTCGGCGCATCGTCTTTCAGCAGCTTCAGCGCAGCCACACCCAGGAATGCAGCGAAGATAACGACGCTGATGATGGACGTTGGGTTGGCACCGGTCAGGTCAGCAAACGGGTTTTTCGGCACGAAGGAGAGGATCAGCTGCGGTACAGACAGATCGGCGACTTTCCCCACGTAGGTCGACTGGATAGCGCTCAGGCGAGCGGTTTCCGCCGTCCCCTGCACCAGACCTTCAGCGGTCAGGCCGAAGAGATTGGTCACCAGAACGCCTACCAGTGCCGCAATGAGCGTGGTGAACAGCAGGGTGCCAATGGTCAGGAAGCTGATTTTACCCAGCGATGAGGCGTTATGCAGTTTGGCTACCGCGCTCAGAATGGAAACAAACACCAGCGGCATGACGATCATCTGCAGCAGCTGCACATAGCCGTTGCCGACGACGTTAAACCACTGGATGGAATCTTTCAGTACCTGGCTGTCTGCGCCATAAATGGTATGCAGCGCAATACCAAACACCACGCCGACCACGAGGCCAACCAGTACTTTTTTCGCCAGACTCCACTGTTTATGACGCGTTTGCGCCAGCAACAGCAGCAGAATAACGAACACGATAACGTTCGCTATAAGTGGAAAATTCATCCCCGTATCTCCTGAAATTATTGTAGGCAGATGGGACTGGCCCATCTTTATGCTGTAAATCGTATCAGATGTGAAACGGGTCACTTATATTCAAAAGGAATTGATTATTACTAAATGGATAGTTTCGTGCATTTATTGTTCTGCGTGGTGATTTAAGAAGCTATTAAAGGTCATTTGCAACGAATTTATCATCTGCGAAGACCAGCGCACTGCGCTGTTGTCGGGCAAACTTTGCGGCATCCACACGGCAAAACCAAACAGCGCCATGCACAGAAAACGTTCCAGCTGGTTGCCTTTTTGCGGCCTGATGACCGGGAAGCGAAAACGCCAGCGGCATGGCCAGAGCAAAGGCACGCCGGCAGGGGTCAGCATGTCGGCCAGGATATGGCTCAGATACCCCAGCACCATACCCTGTAGTGCATCTGCAGGAATGACCCAGTTTTCCGGCACTTTCAGATAGAACAGCGCCAGCCCTGCAAACACGGCAAACAGGCTATGGGTAAAACCCCGGTGACCGCAGGCCCGGGCGATAGGTTTTGAGATCCACGTCAGACGCTGGCCAAGAAACGACTTCGGATGGTCAATATCCGGTAGCAGGCAAGTCAGAATAGCTGAGGGGACAATATGCCACCAGTCGCCCTGAGCCAGCACAGGGGTGAGCTCGGCGTTTTTTGCAAATACTGCGCTGGCTATAGAAAAAAGCAGGTGGCCTTCCGCCGTCATGATAATACCCGGGAGAACTGTCAATTCATCCAGTATAGGGTTTTTATACAGTTGGCGGAAGAGGTGACGCTGTAACATTTTATCACTGCCATGAATACATAATGCGATGTGATTAGCGTGCCAGCCATCCCCCATCGACAGCAATCGTGTAGCCATTGATATAATCTGAGGCGCGTGAGGCCAGGAAGACGGTTGCACCCTGCAAATCTTCTGGCGTTCCCCATCGACCAGCCGGGATCCTGGCAAGAATCTCTTTGTTTCTGGCCTCGTCTTCCCGCAGTTGCTGCGTGTTGTTGGTAGCCATATAGCCAGGCGCGATGGCGTTGACGTTGATGTTGTGCGCTGCCCATTCATTGGCCAGCAGGCGCGTCACGCCCAGCACGGCGCTTTTCGATGCCGTATAAGACGGCACCCGAATCCCGCCCTGAAAAGAGAGCATGGAGGCGATATTGATGATTTTGCCGCCACCCTGCTGTTTGATGAACTGCTTCGCAATGGCCTGGGAGAGGAAAAACAGCGACTTAATATTAAGGTTCATCACGTCGTCCCAGTCCTTTTCACTAAACTCCAGCGCGTCGGCCCGACGGATAGTTCCTGCGTTGTTCACCAGCACGTCGATTTTGCCCATTTTCGCCACGGCCTGCGCGACGACATCGGGAATCACCGATGGCTGGCTCAGGTCAGCCTGAACAGCAGCAAAGCGACGTCCCAATGCGGCCACCTTTTCCGCCGTTTCCTGTGGGGTTTTGCGACCCACGCCAATAATGTCGCAGCCGGCCTCGGCAAGTCCGAGCGCCATGCCCTGGCCAAGCCCTGTGTCACATCCGGTGACCAGAGCAACCTTCCCCTGCAGATTAAAAGCGTCAAGAATCATAATTACCCCGATAAAGTTCAGGCGCACACCGGCGCGTGTCTAAACAGGATAGGTAGGGGGACGCAGAAACACAAATAAATATGAAATGGCGTTTCAAAAATATGACGTGTGCGACATTGCCAAAGGGCGGCCTTCGCCGCCCCGGCTATTTTACCCGCGCAGATGCGACGCGGTAAGGTCAACTAAGGTGTTCAGCTTCACGTCGGCCAGGCACCAGCGTGGGTTGGCCCGATTTTCTTCGGCTGGCACAACTATCGACCTCATACGCGCCGCTTTGGTGGCAATCATGCCATTAACGGAGTCTTCCAGGGTGACGCAGCACAGCGGGTCGATACCCAGCTTTGCCGCTGCATCAAGATAAACCTGAGGGTGAGGTTTGCTGAACGCCAGGTGCTCGGCTGAGGCAATGGCATCAAACTGCTCGCGTAAAGCAAACATTTCAAGCACGCGCTCCAGCATATGTAGCGGGGAAGCGGAGGCCAGCCCAACCTTCAGCCCCTGAGCCTTGCAAAGCGCTATGGCTTTGCGCACGCCGGGCAGCAACGGCTGACGCTCTTCGACCAGACTAATAGCACGCGCAATGACGCGCTGGGTCACGTCTTCTCGTGAAGGGCCATTCCACGGCTGTTGGGCAAACCATAAATCAACAACCAGGTCGATACGCAGGCCAAGCGTATCGGGTAATTCGTTACGGCGGGTGATATCCACCCCAAGGCTCGCCATGACTTCTAATTCAGCCTCATCCCACAATGGTTCAGAATCGATCAGTAAACCATCCATATCAAAAATTGCAGCTAATACCTGGCGCGTGTTGGCCATCTCAGGACTCCTGTCAGCGTTTATTTAAAATATTGGCCCTATGAATAGCGGGAAAAGTCATCGGTTGCCACTGCTTTTATGAAAATCGCTCGCATAGCTCAGGCGCAATGCGCTAAATCCTTGTAGACTTTGTGCCAGTCAGTTGCGTCTTAACAAAGGGGAAAGAATGACGTATCAACAAGCTGGACGCATTGCGGTGCTGAAACGCGTTGCCGGTTGGGTGATTTTCATCCCAGCGGTGATTTCCACGCTAATCTCTGTACTGAAGTTTATGTATGAGCATAGCGAAAAGCAGCCGGGTATCGATGCCGTCATGATGGACTTCGCCCATGTGATGATTGAGATGATGCGTTTTAATACGCCGTTCCTGAATTTCTTCTGGTTCAACTCGCCACAGCCGGAGTTTCATCAGCATACGAACATTCTGTTCTGGGTAATTTTCGCGCTGATTTTTGTGGGGCTTGCCCTGCAGGCTTCTGGGGCGCGGATGAGTCGCCAGGCTACATTCCTGCGTGAGGGTGTCCAGGATCAGCTGATTCTTGAGCAGGCGAAAGGGGCAGAGGGCTTAAACAAAGCGCAGCTGGATGCCAAAATTGTGGTGCCACGCCATACTATCTTCCTGCAATTCTTTCCGCTGTACATCCTGCCGGTGATTGTGATTATCGCAGGCTACTTCTTCTTCTCATTGCTCGGTTTTATCTAAGCAGTAAACCACTCCTGGGTGGGAGTGGTTTCAGACTGATGACAAACTCATACCGATTGAGTTTCGAAAAGATCTCATCGAATAGATAACAAGGAAAATCAAGTCATTGATTTTCGGCTGCTAACCACAGAAGAAGGAAAAACCACGCTTTTTCCTTCTTTGTCAGCAATGTTAAACCACTCCTGAGCGGGAGTGGTTTAACCCGCTGCTAGGCGGCAAGAAGGCGATCCAATGCTTTTTGTGCGGTCACGAGATGCTGTCCGCCAAACAGGATGGCACGGTTAAGCAAAGTATAAAGCTGGTAGACAGGTTGACGGTCTAAAAAGCCGGAAGGAAGCGGGGAGACCGACTGATAGCCGTCATAGATTTGCGGCGGCTGGTCAGGATGCAGTGGCAGCATCGCCAGATCGCACTCTCTGTCACCCCAGTAACAGGCCGGGTCGTAGATAAACGGCCCTTCTGGCCCCAGCGCACAGTTCCCCGACCATAAATCCCCGTGAAGCAAAGAGGGCTGCGGCTGGTGCGAGGCGAGGGATTGATGCACAAAATCGACGATAAGATCGATATCCCCAAGATGGATGCCTTTTTCGGCGGCCATTTCCAGCTGCCAGCCGATGCGCTGTTCAGCAAAAAATGTCGACCAGCGTCGTAGCCAGGCGTTAGGTTGGGGGGTGGTGGAAAGATCGTTATCAAAATCGAGCCCAAACTGCGGCTGATCGCTCCATTCATGCAGCCGCGCAAGCTGCTGCCCGAGAAGAAACGCATTATGGGCATCCAGCGGTTTGGCTGGCAGATACTCCAGCAGCAGGAAGGCGTAATCTCTGTCGCTCCCTAATCCCCAGACCTTCGGCACCCGTACCGTATTGCTGCGTGACAGCAGCTCCAGCTGATCGGCTTCCGCTGTGAAGATCGGCAGCATCTCCCGTTCGTCGCTTTTGACAAAAATCTCATGACCGGCGTAGCGGATTCGCCAGGCCGCGTGGATCTCCCCGCCGGGCAGTTCGGTGCGTTGTTCAACTTCAGCCTCTCCCAACTGCTCACTCAACAGACGACTGATGGCTTGCCACATGATATGTCCTCCCAGTTGCTCTGGTAGATCATTAGCTTGCACTGTTAACCGGGTAAAAACCTGGAACCAACGCACAACCCCGGTCAGGATTTAATTTAAATTACGCTTCGCGACGCTTTTTCCACTCTTCCCATGTTGTCACGGTAACTTCTGGTTCAACGCCCAGGGCAACATGACCCAGTCCTTTGGTCAGCTCTTCCACCTCCTGAACGGACAAAGCACTGACCAGACCGTAAGTGTTGGTCCCTAACTCATGAATTTTTCCGTCATCATCGCTCATCGTGAGGAGAAAACCACCGCGAGTCAGGTGGTTATTGAGCTCATTGATATCGGTAAGGCTTTCTTCTTTATACTTAACGGTGACGACATAGCGCACAATGTCCCCATTACTCATGGTTCACCTCATTGTTATCCCAAAGGTTTTAGCATAGTTCATCTGTATGAAATGGCGAGAATTAGCGCAACGGCCCCCGCACACGGAGGCCTTAAGAGAGATTAACTGCGAAGGTAATCGTAGATTTTCTGTGTATTTTCAAGCGAGCACAGGCGGGTGCCCTGATTGATCGTCGCAGCGCTACCGGCCGCCACACCGAAGCGAACCATATCCAACAGCGACGCGCCTTCTGCCAGCTTCAGCGTCATGGCTCCCACCATGCTGTCACCCGCGCCAACGGTGCTCTGACTTTTAATCGGCGGCGGTACAACCTGGACACATGCTGTGGCATCAACGCCCAGCGCACCTTGTGGGCCGAGGGAGACAATCACGCGGTGCGCCTGCCCACTCTGGACAATTTCCTGCGCGGCCTGGCGGACATCGTCCGGCTGTGTTAAATCACGATTAACCAGCGCGCTTAGCTCTTTCTGGTTGGGCTTGACCAGCTCAATATTACCGATAGCCAGCGTTGCCTTCAGCGCCTCACCCGAGCTGTCCACAATGCAGCGAATACCTTTATGCTGCGCGGCTTTCACCAGCGAACAGAGTTTTGCGACTTCGATACCCGGTGGCAGGCTGCCGCTTATTACCAAAATGGAACCCGCTTCAATCATCAGCACTTTTTCTTCCAGGCGACGGAACTCATCGTCAGTAAGGGCTGCGCCGGGCATGACGAAACGATACTGCTCACCGGTGGATTCGGCGTGAACGTGGAGATTTTGACGGGTCCAGTCCCTTGATTCTACGGTGTCTGTTGCAACCTGTTCATCAAGCAGCAGGGCAGAGAGATGCTCACCGGTAGCACCGCCTGCCGGGAAGATAGCCGTGGCTTTTCCGCCAAGATGGGAGATTGCCCGTGCGACGTTAATCCCACCGCCCCCGGGTTCGAATACGGGGACGGTACATCGTAATTTACCTTCTGGATAAATTTGCGGGGTAAGGGTGGCGCTGTCGAGAGAGGGTGCAAGAGTCAATGTATAGATGCGTGCCATGTGACCTCCTTTTTCATGAATGTAGAGCTTAGCACCATTCCGGAGGGATCAATTTTAATTAATGTCATGATTTTTCAATGTATTGTCAAAAAGCAAGCTCTTGCTATCTATATGAAAATAAAGATGTTTTAAGAGGTCTCTTATTCAAAAAATGAAAGAAGAATTCATTGCTATGTTATTCGGGCTTTTTTATAATTTGTAACCTTTCTGTAGGGCATAAACGTTTGATCCCAACAGAAGATTCCGGAACCTTAGTGGTTTCTTTTTTTGTCGTACGGATTAATAAATGAAGCTTGTTAAGACAGTACCGGCTGCAATCTTGCTGACCGGAAGTGCGCTTTTGAGTCACTTTGCAGTTGCAGATACCACCGTTTTCACTGTCATGGATGACCCCAGTACCGCGAAAAAACCTTTCGAAGGTAACCTTAACGCCGGTTATCTTGCCCAATCCGGCAATACCCAAAGCTCTACGCTGACCGCCAATACCAATATGACCTGGTATAGCGATGCAATGGCATGGTCTATTTGGGGGAATGCTAATAATACCTCCGCGAATGACGAGCGCTCCTCTGAGACTTACGCAGCCGGTGGTCGTAGCCGTTACAATATGACGGATAGCGACTATCTCTTCGGCCAGGCAAGTTGGTTGACCGACAGGTACAACGGCTATCACGCACGTGATGTGCTCACCGCGGGTTATGGTCGGCAGTTCTACAGTGGCCCGGTACATTTCTTCCGTCTTGAATTCGGTCCGGGTGTGCGTTACGACGAATATACAGAAGGCGGCCATGAAACCCAGGCGCTGGGCTACGCGTCAGGCATTTATAACTGGCAGCTTACGGACAATGCGAAGTTTATTCAGGGTGTTTCCGTGTTGGGCAGCGAAGATACAACGGTTAACTCAGAAACCGGGCTGGAAGTCGCTATCAACGAACATTTTGGCCTGAAGGTGGCTTACAACGTGACCTGGAACTCCAATCCACCGGATTCGGCTCCAGACCATACCGACCGAAAGACTGCTATTACTCTCGGCTATAAGATGTAATTGCCCCAGCCAGAGTGCATAAAAAGCCACGGGTTAACGCCGGTGGCTTTTTTGTTTCTGTTATCTGTGGAAAATCCAGGCTTTGCCTACGCCGCCGGTATCCGACATTAAATCCTCGCAGTGGCAAATATGCAGGCGTATAACCTCCAGCAGGTCTAAAAAGTCCTGCTGCCGGGTATCGGCAGCCTTAGTCATGACGATAACATCCATCTGAGGATCTTCCTGCGAGAGGGTGATATCCATTTTTAAGACTGACATCAGTCCTTTGTACCTGTCATAAAGTCCTTTCGGAACAATAAACGATATGTCGGCCATAAGACCTCCTTTATATGGGGGGATAGATTTATCGGTTGCCCCATACAGAACTTTAGTGCAAATCTACCACTGCCCGATGCCGGCTAGCTGGATAAGGTTATTTTCGAGTGCAAAAACAAATTACTAAACCATTTCCGCCGTGGCTGCAAAACATCCCAGGCCCTGGGGAAGTCGACAGAGAAAAGCCATCGGACTTACCCCGGTGGTGCTTTGCTTGTGTTACTTGTGAAAAATCCACACTTTTCCCGCGCCACCAGCCTCGGTGGTTAAGCCTTCTGCACGGCAAATAAACAGGCGCATAGCCTCTACTAAATCGAGAAAATCCTTTACGTCACCCCCCTTTACGCATGACATTTCATGAATGTCCACCGACGGGTCATCCTGAGAAACTGCGATGTCCATCTTTAGCAATGGGATGATTGCTTTGTATTTACCATAAATTCCTTTCGGAAGAATAAACGTTGCGTCGGCCATAAAACATCCTTTTTAAGGGGAAAGATTATTCATCGGCTGTGGTCAATTTAACTTTAGCGTTTATTGCCGGGTAAAATCATCTGTTAGTAATATCCAGAGACACTGCAACGCTCGCGATTGACATTAATACCTTCAGATGAATACAGCGTCAGGCTACTCACTCATTTATACTCGTCTTGTTTTAAAAAATATTGAATTGTCTTTTTGATGTTATGCGATTTCACTTAGTGAAATGCCATGATAGGGTTTTATTGCTACGGGATAACCTGCGAAGGGGGAGTCCCGTCGGTGACATGAACTTTGAGATGTTTTTTCGCCGCCTCTGTGTCTTTGGCGGTTTTTTTTTGTCCTTACCAGACCAAAAAATAACTATCCTCACTGACCCTATCCCAAAAGATCTACCAACCGGTGGTCTTCTTATTTGTGCTAAATCAATGGGTTGACTCAAACGCCTGACGCTCGTCAACAGACAACGATACAGAAGCTAAATGACGGGGATTCCAGGTATCAATACTTGCACCAGAGGGGCTTTGAATAAGGCCTTTCGTCAGAATCACGATAAATCCTAATGTCACCGCGCTGTGGTTTTTTCTTTGATATGGATCAATAAAAGTGGTTTAATTTCTGTGATTGTTAAGAAAATGTGACGAAGGTTGATGAATATGGCTAGCAAGTACTATTGGATTGAGCATAAGGGGAGCAAGGAAATCGCGATGTTTTTACCTGAAGTTGTCGAGGATTTGACAACAGGTGAGTCTGTTTTTGGTATGTGGAGGCTGACATCCAATCCGGATGAGGTCTTATTCATTAATGAAATTCAAGTTCTGTCAGGTCCGTTGATCCCCCCGAACTGATCGCTTGCTATAATTAACACCCTGGTAAACCTCGCTCCGGCGGGGTTTTTCATTTTTACGAATATAAACATTTAATAAGCTTCCCTTAAGGAAGGTAGAATCGGGTGCCTGCCTGAGTACACAGGCGATCTGCCGACATCAGCATTGAAATATTCAGCTAAACGTCTGGTTTTCATCAATCAGATAATGTGGGAGAGAGATTACGGACTATGAAACCGAATACAGGCTACGCCAGTTATAAACGGGTCAAATGCCATCAAATGGAGGCGGTCCTGGCTTGCGTTAAAAAACGGCTTCAGCAGCAAAATACTAAATAACCAATTAAATGAAATGCAGTTTTTTAATAAAAAACATCATGATAAGGTCTGTCGTGTTGATGATATGCTAGGGATGGCTTTAAAAAAGAAGTACATCGTAACTTTGTCACCCGCCGTTACTTATCGCCGGCGGGTTTTTTTTGTCAAATGTTGCTGAAATGGCGGGGCAGGCGTCAAGTATTTGCAGTGGGTACATCCTGTTGCCATCAAGTTCTGCCTTTATCCCTCATTCAATGACGTGTACTATTGCCGGGTCTAATTGGCAGGCGGATGCGGGTACATTAGCGTTTCGTAAACCCAGATGTACACAGTTTGCAGAGTGAAGCATTCAACTCATCCCAACCTTCTGATTTATCTAAACTAAATGAAATTGTATGTGATCTTACGTGCGGGTCACCACTGCAAATAAGGACTTATCATGCCTGTTATTACTCTTCCTGATGGCAGCCAACGCCATTACGACCACGCTGTTAGCCCACTGGATGTTGCTCTTGATATCGGTCCTGGTCTCGCCAAAGCCTGTATCGCAGGCCGCGTAGACGGTGAGCTGGTAGATGCATCCGATGCGATCGAACACGATGCCAAACTGGCTATCATCACCGTAAAAGATGAAGCCGGTCTGGAAATCCTTCGTCACTCCTGTGCCCACCTGCTGGGTCATGCTATCAAGCAGCTGTGGCCAAATACCAAAATGGCGATCGGCCCGGTTATCGACAACGGCTTCTACTATGACGTTGATCTTGACCACACCCTGACCCAGGAAGATCTTGAGCTGCTCGAAAAGCGTATGCATGAGCTGGCTGAGAAAGATTACGATGTTATTAAGAAGAAAGTGAGCTGGCACGAAGCACGCGAAACTTTCGTCAACCGTGGCGAAAGCTACAAGGTTGCCATTCTTGATGAAAACATCAGCCATGATGACCAGCCTGGTCTGTATCATCATGAAGAATACGTTGATATGTGCCGTGGCCCGCACGTCCCGAACATGCGTTTCTGCCATCATTTCAAGCTGCAGAAAACCGCGGGTGCTTACTGGCGTGGCGACAGCAACAATAAAATGCTGCAGCGTATCTACGGCACCGCATGGGCAGATAAAAAGCAGCTCAATGCCTACCTGCAACGTCTGGAAGAAGCGTCCAAGCGCGACCACCGTAAAATTGGCAAGCAGCTCGACCTGTATCATATGCAGGAAGAAGCGCCAGGTATGGTGTTCTGGCACAATGACGGTTGGACTATCTTCCGTGAACTGGAAGTCTTTGTACGCTCCAAGCTCAAAGAGTACCAGTATCAGGAAGTGAAAGGGCCGTTCATGATGGACCGTGTGCTGTGGGAAAAAACCGGCCACTGGGACAACTATAAAGATGCGATGTTTACCACCTCTTCTGAGAACCGTGAATACTGCATCAAACCAATGAACTGTCCGGGGCACGTACAGATTTTCAACCAGGGTCTGAAGTCCTACCGCGATCTGCCATTGCGTATGGCTGAGTTTGGTAGCTGTCACCGTAACGAACCATCAGGTGCGCTTCATGGTTTGATGCGCGTACGTGGTTTTACCCAAGATGATGCGCACGTTTTCTGTACAGAAGACCAGGTTCGTGATGAAGTGAACAGCTGTATTCGCATGGTTTATGACATGTACAGCACCTTCGGTTTTGAAAAAATCGTCGTAAAACTGTCCACTCGTCCAGAAAAACGCATCGGTACCGACGAAATGTGGGATCGTGCGGAAGCTGACCTTGCGGTTGCGCTGCAGGAGAACGAAATCCCGTTTGATTACCAACCGGGTGAGGGCGCATTCTACGGTCCGAAGATTGAATTTACCCTGTATGACTGCCTCGATCGCGCATGGCAGTGCGGTACAGTCCAGTTGGACTTCTCCCTGCCTACGCGTCTAAATGCGTCGTACATCGGCGAAAATAACGAGAAACTGGTGCCGGTTATGATTCACCGTGCCATTCTCGGATCCATGGAAAGGTTTATCGGTATCCTCACCGAAGAGTTCGCTGGGTTCTTCCCAACCTGGCTTGCTCCGGTCCAGGCAGTGGTCATGAATATCACTGATGGACAGTCTGAATACGTTAACGAATTGACCCGTAAACTACAAAATGCTGGCATTCGCGTAAAAGCAGACTTGAGAAATGAGAAGATAGGCTTTAAAATCCGTGAACACACGTTGCGTCGTGTCCCTTATATGTTGGTTTGTGGCGACAAAGAGGTCGAAGCAGGCAAAGTTGCCGTTCGTACTCGTCGTGGCAAAGATTTGGGTAGCATGGACGTAAACGAATTGATTGAAAAGCTGCAGCAAGAGATCCGCAGCCGCAATCTAAATCAACTGGAGGAATAAAGTATTAAAGGCGGAAAAAGAGTTCAACCGGCGCGTCCTAATCGCATTAACAGAGAAATTCGTGCCACTGAGGTTCGTCTAACAGGTATAGACGGCGAGCAGCTAGGTATTGTCAGTCTGAATGAAGCTTTAGAAAAAGCCGAAGAGGCTGGGGTTGATTTAGTCGAAATCAGTCCTAATGCCGAACCGCCTGTTTGCCGCATAATGGACTACGGCAAGTTCCTCTACGAAAAAAGCAAATCTTCTAAGGAACAGAAGAAAAAGCAAAAAGTTATTCAGGTTAAGGAAATCAAATTCCGACCTGGCACTGACGATGGCGACTACCAGGTAAAACTCCGCAGCCTGGTTCGCTTTCTGGAAGAGGGTGATAAAGCTAAGATCACACTGCGTTTCCGCGGTCGTGAGATGGCTCACCAGCAGATTGGTATGGAAGTGCTTAACCGCGTCCGTGACGATCTGAGTGAACTGGCAGTGGTCGAATCCTTCCCATCGAAGATCGAAGGCCGCCAGATGATCATGGTGCTCGCTCCGAAGAAGAAACAGTAAGGCACACAAGTAACAGTTCCGGTGGGGCTCGCCTCGCCGGATTTGTTCGCCTTCTGGTTCGTTTAATTAACAATGCGAAGTGGAAAGTAATCAAATGCCAAAGATTAAAACAGTACGCGGCGCCGCTAAGCGCTTCAAAAAGACCGCCGGTGGTGGTTTTAAGCGTAAGCACGCTAACCTGCGTCACATTCTGACTAAAAAGTCTACTAAGCGTAAACGTCATCTGCGTCCAAAAGGCATGGTCTCCAAAGGGGATCTGGGTCTGGTCGTCGCATGTCTGCCGTACGCATAAGCAACTTTTTAATTTTTTCAGAATATAGAACAGGAGAGCTAATATGGCTCGCGTAAAACGTGGTGTAATCGCACGTGCTCGTCACAAAAAAATCCTCAAACAAGCTAAAGGCTACTATGGTGCGCGTTCACGCGTATACCGCGTTGCCTTCCAGGCTGTTATCAAAGCTGGTCAGTATGCTTACCGTGACCGTCGTCAACGTAAGCGTCAGTTCCGCCAGCTGTGGATTGCACGTATCAACGCTGCAGCTCGTCAGAACGGTATCTCTTACAGCAAATTCATCAACGGCCTGAAAAAAGCCTCTGTTGAAATTGACCGTAAGATCCTGGCTGACATCGCGGTATTTGACAAAGTGGCATTCTCTGCCCTGGTCGAAAAAGCGAAAGCAGCTCTGGCTTAAGCCAGTTATCAGAGGGAGCTTGTCTCCCTCTCTTAATTTCTAACACAATCATTTTATTGACATTTCAGGTGTGAGGCTTTTCAATACACCGAACGAAATCGTTAATTAAGGTAACTGCAAGCATGAATGCTGCTATTTTCCGTTTCTTTTTTTACTTTAGCGCCTGACTCAGGGGGCTTTGCGCGTAAGAGAAGAAACGAAAAACAGCGCTGAAAGCCTCCTTTGTGGAGGCTTTTTTTTTGCATGTCGAATTCACAGAGACAAACTACTCCGGTAAGTTACCGGCACAAGAGGAATACCATGCCACATCTCGCAGAGCTGGTTGCCAGTGCAACGGCCGCCATAAACGAGGCCCAGGATGTTGCCGCGTTAGACACCGTACGCGTCGAATATTTAGGGAAGAAAGGGCACCTGACCCTTCAGATGACCACCCTGCGTGAGCTGCCGGCAGAAGAGCGTCCGGCGGCAGGGGCTGTTATCAACGAAGCGAAAGAGCAGGTGCAGGAAGCGTTAAACGCCCGTAAAGCCGCACTCGAAAGTGCTGCGCTGAACGCTCGTCTGGCACAGGAGACCATCGATGTTTCCCTGCCTGGCCGTCGTATCGAAAATGGCGGTCTGCACCCGGTTACCCGTACTATTGACAGAATCGAGACGTTCTTTGGCGAGCTTGGCTTTACCGTGGCTACCGGGCCTGAGATCGAAGATGACTATCATAACTTCGACGCGCTGAATATTCCGGGTCACCACCCGGCGCGTGCGGATCATGACACCTTCTGGTTCGACGCTAAGCGTCTGCTGCGCACCCAAACCTCTGGCGTGCAGATCCGCACCATGCAGGACAAACAGCCTCCTATTCGTATTATCGCGCCGGGCCGCGTCTATCGTAACGATTACGACCAGACCCACACCCCGATGTTCCATCAGATGGAAGGGCTGATCGTTGATAAAAACATCAGCTTTACCAACCTGAAGGGGACGCTGCACGACTTCCTGAACAATTTCTTCGAAGACGATCTGCAGATCCGCTTCCGCCCTTCCTATTTCCCGTTCACTGAACCGTCCGCGGAAGTCGACGTAATGGGCAAAAATGGCAAATGGCTTGAAGTGTTAGGCTGCGGCATGGTGCACCCGAACGTTCTGCGTAACGTGGGTATCGACCCGGAAGTTTACTCCGGCTTCGCCTTTGGGATGGGGATGGAGCGTCTGACCATGCTGCGCTATGGCGTGACCGACCTGCGTGCCTTCTTCGAAAATGACTTACGTTTCCTCAAACAGTTTAAATAAGGGCGGGATAGCCAATGAAATTCAGTGAACTCTGGTTACGCGAATGGGTAAACCCAGCCAACAGCAGCGAAGCGCTTTCCGATCAAATCACCATGGCAGGCCTGGAAGTTGACGGCGTTGACGCCGTTGCTGGCGCATTCCACGGTGTGGTTGTGGGTGAAGTCGTTGAGTGCGGTCAGCATCCTAACGCTGACAAACTGCGCGTCACAAAAGTTAACGTAGGTGGAGACCGCCTGCTGGACATCGTCTGCGGCGCACCGAACTGCCGTCAGGGGCTGAAGGTTGCGGTTGCCACCGTCGGCGCTGTGCTGCCGGGCGATTTTAAAATCAAAGCGGCCAAGCTTCGCGGTGAACCGTCTGAGGGCATGCTGTGCTCTTTCTCCGAGCTGGGTATTTCCGACGACCATAACGGCATTATTGAGCTGCCTGCAGATGCGCCAGTCGGCACCGATATCCGCGAATTCCTGAAGCTTAACGACAACACCATTGAAATCAGCGTTACGCCAAACCGTGCGGACTGCCTGGGTATCATCGGCGTTGCGCGTGACGTTGCCGTGCTGAACAAGCTGCCGCTGGTAGAGCCGGAGATGGCACCGGTGGCTGCGACAATCAGCGATACTATCGCGATTAAAGTGGATGCACCTGAGGCGTGTCCGCGCTATCTGGGCCGCGTAGTTAAAGGCATCAACGTTAAAGCACCTACACCGCTATGGATGAAAGAAAAGCTGCGCCGCTGCGGCATTCGCTCCATCGACGCAGTGGTTGACGTGACCAACTACGTCCTGCTGGAGCTTGGTCAGCCAATGCACGCTTTTGACCTGGATTGCATCGACGGCGGTATCGTGGTTCGCATGGCGGAAGAGGGCGAAACCCTGACCCTGCTCGACGGCAACGAAGCAAAACTGAAAGCGGACACGCTGGTCATTGCCGACCATAACAAAGCGCTGGCCATGGGCGGTATCTTCGGCGGCGAACATTCTGGCGTGAACGATGAAACCCAGAACGTCCTGCTGGAGTGCGCCTTCTTCAGTCCGCTGTCCATCACCGGGCGTGCGCGTCGTCATGGTTTACACACCGATGCTTCTCACCGTTACGAACGTGGTGTTGACTCTGCGCTGCAGTATAAAGCAATGGAACGTGCAACCCGCCTGCTGATCGACCTGTGCGGTGGCGAAACTGGCCCGGTTATCGACGTCACCAGCGAAGCGCATCTGCCAAAAGCGGCAACTATCACGCTACGCCGCAGTAAACTGGATCGCCTGATTGGCCATCACATCGATGACGCGCAGGTAAGCGACATTCTGCGCCGTCTGGGCTGTGAAGTGACCGAAGGCCAGGATCAATGGACCGCCGTGGCGCCAGGCTGGCGTTTCGACATGCAGATTGAAGAAGATCTGGTGGAAGAAGTGGCCCGCGTCTATGGTTATAACAATATCCCGGACGAGCCGGTGCAGGCTGGTCTGATCATGGGCAGCCACCGTGAAGCGGATCTCTCCCTGAAGCGCGTGAAAACCATGCTGGTGGACAAAGGCTATCAGGAAGTGATCACCTATAGCTTCGTGGATCCCAAAATTCAGCAGCTGCTGCATCCGGGTGAAGAGAACCTGATCCTGCCAAGCCCAATCTCCAGCGAGATGTCGGCGATGCGTCTTTCTCTGCTGACCGGTTTGCTCAATACGGTTGTTTACAACCAGAACCGCCAGCAGAGCCGCGCGCGTATCTTCGAATCAGGCCTGCGCTTTGTTCCTGATACGCAGGCAGACCTTGGCATCCGCCAGGATCTTATGCTGGCAGGGGCCCTCTGCGGCAACCGCTATGAAGAACACTGGGATCTGGCGCGCAATACCGTCGACTTCTATGATTTGAAGGGCGATCTGGAGTCTATTCTTGATCTGACGGGCAAGCTTTCTGATATCGAATTCAGGGTGGCGAGCAACCCGGCCTTGCATCCAGGCCAAAGTGCAGCCATTTATTTATTGGGCGAATACGTTGGTTTCATTGGTGTTGTCCATCCGGAGCTGGAGCGTAAGCTTTCCCTCAACGGCCGTACGCTGGTCTTTGAACTGCTGTGGAACAAGGTCGCAGACCGCGTGGTGCCTGACGCGCAGGAAATTTCTCGCTTCCCGGCGAACCGTCGCGACATCGCTGTGGTGGTCGCTGAAAACGTTCCCGCAGCAGATATTTTGGTCGAGTGTAAGAAAGTTGGCGCAAATCAGGTAGTTGGCGTAAACTTGTTTGATGTGTACCGTGGCAAAGGCGTAGCCGAAGGTTATAAGAGCCTCGCCATCAGCCTTATCCTTCAGGATACCGGCCGTACACTCGAAGAAGAGGAGATTGCCGCTACCGTTGCAAAATGCGTAGAGGCATTAAAAGAGCGATTCCAGGCATCATTGAGGGATTGAACGTATGGCGCTTACAAAAGCTGAAATGTCAGAATATCTGTTTGATAAGCTTGGGCTTAGCAAACGAGACGCTAAAGAGCTGGTAGAGCTGTTTTTTGAAGAGATCCGTCGCGCTCTGGAAAACGGTGAGCAGGTTAAACTATCAGGTTTTGGCAATTTTGACTTACGCGATAAAAACCAACGTCCCGGGCGTAACCCGAAGACTGGTGAAGATATTCCTATCACGGCCCGCCGTGTGGTGACATTCCGACCTGGTCAGAAGTTGAAGAGTCGGGTTGAAAACGCGTCGCCGAAAGACGAGTAACCTGAGTTAACCAAAAAGGCCGCATTAGCGGCCTTTTTCTTTGGTTCCGAGGGAGAAGCTAATAAAAAATCATCGCTTCGTATGGCTCCTCTTTACACGCCTGAAGTCTTGTCGCGAGATCGCCGCAATGCGCTTCCAGCCTGTGCCCATCAGGGTCCAAAAAATAAACAGACTCACCTTCGCTTTTATTGTCCTTCCATTCAATCACCCCGGCTGCACGTAGCTTGTCACGGAAGGCGTGGATATCTTTGCCGGAAAGGGTGAAGGCGTAGTGGGTGTAATCCTGCTTTGCATCGATCTTGTCCAGCGACAGGCACACCCACAGGTCACCCAGCGTCAGGTATGCACCTGTTAACCATTTCGCCCGCGGAGTCAGGCCCAATACGCTGGTATAGAAAACAAGGCTACGTTCCAGATCGCTTACTGCAAGTGTGAGATGGTTTAATCCTGTTAGCATGTGCTTCTTATTCCGTCAGTTCAGGGATATCTGTGAAGATACATTCCTGCAACGGGCTGGCATAGTCCAGCCTCACCCCGTAAAATCAGCGGTTCGATCGCCAATCTATGGATCCGCCAGCCAGATGCTCACTTTTGTCACTCATCAACGTCGCCTTGAACGCCTTTGGCTTATTGCTCTGATACTGATGTTGATCGCCATGAGCGTCCTGAGCCTTTGCGCCGGTGACCAGTGGTTTGCTCCGCAACAATGGCTGAGCGATGAAGCACAGATATTTGTCTGGCAGATACGCTTGCCCCGTACCCTCGCTGTTTTGCTGGTAGGGGCGGCGCTGGCAATCTCCGGCACCATCATGCAGGCGCTGTTTGAAAACCCGCTGGCGGAACCGGGACTGCTCGGCGTCTCTAACGGTGCCGGTGTGGCGCTCATAGCCGGTGTGCTGCTGGGGCAGGGGATGCTCCCGACATGGGGGCTGGGGCTGTGTGCCATCGCCGGCGCACTGTTCATTACGCTAATACTGCTGCGCTTCTCCCGTCGTCATCTGTCTACCAGCCGCCTGCTGCTGGCGGGCGTTGCGCTGGGAATTATTTGCAGCGCGCTGATGACCTGGGCCGTTTACTTCAGCAGCAGCCTCGATTTGCGGCAGCTGATGTACTGGATGATGGGGGGCTTTGGCGGCGTGGACTGGAGCCAGTGGTGGCTGATGGTCACCCTGCTGCCGGTCATGGCCTGGCTGTGCCGCAGCTACGCGCCGTTAAACCTGATGGCTCTGGGAGAGACCTCGGCTCGTCAGCTTGGGCTGTCGGTCTGGATGTGGCGTAATATACTCGTTATCGCTATCGGCTGGCTGGTGGGGGTCAGCGTGGCGCTTGCCGGAGCTATTGGTTTTATTGGCCTGGTGATCCCGCATATGCTGCGTCTGAAAGGGCTGACCGATCACCGGGTTCTGCTGCCCGCCAGTGCGCTTGCGGGAGCCGCCGTGCTGCTGGGGGCGGACATCATCGCCCGTCTTGCCCTGACTTCCGCCGAATTGCCAATAGGCGTAGTGACCGCAACGCTTGGCGCACCCGTATTTATCGGCCTGCTTTTGAAATCCAGCCGGTAGATTGCCATCCAGCCTTTGCCTCTGTCAGCGGTGCATTTCTTTAAACGCCGCCGGGGAGTCAACCAGCACGCCATCGGCCCCTAGTTCTGATGCCTTCTGGAAATCTTCCGGCGTGTTAACGCCGAACAGGATGATGTGCGCGCCGCCTGCGGCCCTGAAACAGTCCATGGCTTCTTTATCCCAGCTCAGAATGGCTCTGGAATGGCCCTCGCCGAGGGTGAATTTCTCAACGACGTCGACCTCGCGTTTCAGCTCAAGGCCATACCAGCGGTCGCTCTTTTCACTCGCGGGAATGCTGCACTGGTGGTTCATCGTAATATTGGCAAGCGCCGTGCGGGTAGTATCCCTGCTGGCGAAGCGGGCGATATTAGCGGGCAGGGCATGAAGATATTTTTCATCTGTGGAATAGACGCGTGTGCGACTGAGGCTACGGGTTTTCTTTAATACGGCCTCAAGCGCTGCGGCCATTTTATCCGCTGCGGCGTCAGGGGATTTTATATCAATAAAGAAAAAGGTTTCCGGCCATTTTTTCAGAACGCTTTCCAGCGTGGGAATGCCGTTCCCTTTGTTGCGGTAAGGAAAATCTGGTTTACCAAAGGAATAACCAGCATCGAGCTTATTCAGCTGTACGGCCGTATATGTGGATACCGGGCCGGTGGCGTTGGTCAAGGCTTTTAAATCTGCCGGACGGTAGAGTACGGGCACGCCATCCTTCGAAAGCTGTACCGTGATCCATATAGCATCTGCTTTGTTTTCCAGAGCCTTACCGATAGCGGCAAGCGTGTTCTCGGGCGCATCCCCCGTGCCGCCGCGGTGGGCGACTATTGCCGGGCTGGCGTGAACCACGGCGGCGGAGCTTAATAACAACAGGCCCATCAGCGGTTTACATTTCATGATATATCCTTATTTTTTGCAATGATAAATAACCTCGTTCCTGCTTATTCGGTAGCGATTCCATTGATAATGGATGCGACTAAGCGTGTCTATATAATTATCGATAAGGCACATTAAATGCCGTTTGGCGGGAATATAAATATTCAGGTGGTGATTGCATTTAATGAAATATATTTATAATAATGATTAATTGGCGGGCCGCCTGAGTCGGCGGCCTGGGAAATTACATTTCGGCGCTGAGATACTGCATTTTGATAGTTGCGCCCGGCATCATACGTTGCAGACCGGCAATAAATGCATCACCTGCCTGTTGCAGGGCTTCCTGCGGCATCGCCGGTAAACTTTCGAGAATAAACCACATATGCTGTGCTTGAGAGTCCAGGCGGGTTCTGATGCCCTGACGCCAGTTCCAGCGGCGGCAGGTGACCCCTTTGTCGTCACGCCAGATGACTTCACCAACATCCGGAGATTCGAGGGTAGGTTCGCCTTCCTTCATGATATCGAAGGCTTCGTTGCCCTCTGCAAAGGTGAGGCGAGGGTTGCCAACGTAGGCCTGTGCATTTTCGCCGCCAACGGGCAGGGCATAGCGAATACTGATGGCGTTATACAGATCCACTACGGGGTCTATGGCGGGCAGAGAGCCATCTTTCAGGACGCGTTTGCGTAGCGCATCGGCAGAGTTTGGCGTGCGCTTTGGTTTGGCGCCGAAGGCTTTGAACACTTCATGCCAGGCATCCAGGTGGGCTGCCGCCCAGGGAACATCATTTTCAACTACGTCTTTGCACGCCTGCTTTAAGGCGGCCTCTGCCACTTCCGGGTGAAGAAGCGGGGCGGCTTCAACGAGGATGCTCAACGCCCTGAAGTCCGGCGCAATGCGGCTAAGGGACGGGTCGATAGAAGGTGAAAAAGAGCTCATGGACTTTTCCTGTCGTTGATGATTGAAGTTATTCACTATTTTACCCCCGACGAGGGCAAAAAAAACAAAAAACCTTTGCCGCTATAGCTATTATTAAAGGCCAGGTGGTAGCCTGGCAGGCTCCCGGTCTGTGACCGGATACCACCTCACCGCGCTAGATACTAAGGGGATGCTATGCAGGATATTCTGAACACCGAGATCAAAACCATTGATGGCGAAACGACGACGCTTGAGCGCTGGAAGGGAAACGTGCTGCTGCTGGTCAACGTCGCCTCGAAGTGCGGCCTGACCGCGCAGTACGAACAGCTGGAAAATATTCATAAGGCCTGGGCAGACAGAGGGTTTACCGTACTCGGATTCCCGTGCAACCAGTTTCTGGGCCAGGAGCCCGGCAGCGAAGAAGAAATTAAAACTTTCTGCAGCACGACCTACGGCGTCACTTTCCCGATGTTCAGCAAGCTGGAGGTAAACGGTGAAAACCGCCATCCGCTGTATCAGAAGCTAATCGACGCGGCGCCGAAAGCGGTCGCACCTGAAGACAGCGGTTTTTACGAACGTCTGAGCAGCAAAGGCCGTGCGCCGCTCTACCCGGACGATATCCTGTGGAACTTTGAAAAGTTTCTGGTGGGTCGCGACGGACAGGTCGTGCAGCGTTTCTCTCCGGACATGACCCCGGAAGATCCTATCGTAATGGAAGCCATCAAAATGGCGCTGGCGAAGTAAATTATGTCGCTTTTGCAGTTAACGGATGTGGGGGTTGTCGGCAGGCTTGGCCCCATTACTGCCTCAGTCAAACCGGGCGAACTCGTCCATCTTGTCGGGCCAAATGGTGCCGGGAAAAGTACCCTGATTACCCGTTTAGCGGGGTTATCTTCAGGGGAAGGTCAGATTGCCTTTAAAGCGCTTCCGCTAACGGAGTGGTCCCCGGTTGCACTTTCGCGCAGTCGAGCTTATCTCACGCAGCAGCAGCTCCCCCCTTTTGCGATGCCCGTCTGGCACTACCTGCAATTACATCAGGCGGCAAAGCAGGCAGAGGAGGTCATGTTACAACTGGTGGATGCTTTCTGGCTGACGGACAAACTTAACCGTCCAGTGAATCAACTTTCCGGAGGTGAATGGCAGAGGGTAAGGCTGGCTGCGGTGATCCTGCAGATTCACCCTCAGGTGAATCCGCAGGGAAGTTTGCTGCTGCTGGATGAGCCAATGAACAGCCTGGATGTGGCGCAGCAGGCTGCGCTTGACCGCCAGCTGCTCGCATTGTGTGAGGCGGGTATTGCGGTGGTCATGAGCAGCCATGACCTGAACCATTCACTGCGCCATGCCCATACAGCCTGGTTGTTACGAGCAGGTAAAATGGTTGCACAAGGCGCGCGAGACGACGTTCTTACTCCGCAACATTTAGCAAAAGCCTACAACATGCATTTCAGACGGTTACAAATTGAGGGGCATAGTATGCTCATTACGCCGCTTTCCGGGGCCTAAAACTTGCATCAATTCATGGGTAAGCGCTAAATTACAGACAATTATAAACGGTTAGGATTAGCCTGAAAAATGCGCGTATGGCTTATAGCAGTGGCATGTCTGATACTCGCAGGGTGTAGTCATCACGCTCCGCCGCCCAATGGGCGCCTTTCAGACTCAATAACGGTAATAGCAAAACTTAACGATCAGCTAAGTGGCTGGCGTGGCACGCCATATCGTTATGGCGGCATGAGTCGTCATGGCGTCGACTGTTCCGGGTTTGTCTTAACGACCTTCCGGGATCAATTTGATCTGCAACTTCCGCGTGAAACCAGTGCGCAGGCCGAGATCGGCACGGAAATCGATAAAAGTGATTTGCTTCCGGGCGATCTGGTGTTCTTTAAAACGGGAGCGGGGGACAGTGGGTTGCATGTTGGCATTTACGATACCGACAACCAGTTTATCCATGCTTCCACCAGCAGAGGCGTCATGCGCTCCTCGCTGGATAACGTCTACTGGCGTAAAAAGTTCTGGCAGGCTCGCCGTATCTGAATCTGTCTGGTCGTTAATTCGATGTGAAGGGGCCTGATGATGACTCTTGAAGATGTCGCCGCAAGCGCCGGGGTTTCTCGCGCGACCGTTTCGCGGGTAGTCAACGGCGATGCTAAAGTGAAGCAGCAGACGCGCGTTAAAGTGGAAGCGGCTATCGCTGAATTAGGTTATTCCCCCCATCCTGCCGCCCGTGCTCTCGCCTCAAGCCAGAGCAACACGCTCGGGCTCGTCACCACCAATTATCGAGGCGGTTTTTTTGGTGCGCTGATGGACACGGTGCAGAGCGAAACCGAGCTTCACGGCAAGCAGCTGCTGGTGACGCAAGGTCGTAGTAGCGCAGAAAATGAGCTAAACGCTATTCAGCGGCTTTATAACCTGCGCTGCGACGGGCTGATTTTGCATATTCGCGCACTCGAAGATGAAACATTACGGAAACTAGCCGGGCAGGGCCGTCAATTTGTGGTGCTGGACCGTCATGTTGCAGGGCTTGAAGAGCGCTGTGTGGTATTCGATCATCGTTACGCAAGCGAGCTGGCAACACAGGTGTTCATTAACGGCGGACATACCAAGATTGCCTGTCTGCATGGGCCAACAAATCGTGCTTCCAGTTTATTACGCAGGCAAGGCTTTCTGGATGCGATGCAGAAAGCGGGGTTAACGCCTGTCGCGCTCCTGGAAGGGGATTACGACATGCCAGGTGGGCATCATCAAACCTCTGTTTTACTGGACAGGGTGCAGCCGTCGGCAATTTATTGTTGTAATGAAGAAATGGCACTTGGTGCAATGCTGGCGATTAATGAACGGGGATTGCGCATTCCGCAGGATATCTCTTTGATATGTTATGACAGCGGCGAACGGGCACCGTTTGTTCGTCCGGCAATAACCAGCGTACATTTTCCAATTAGTGAAATGGCCCGTTACGCGACGCAGAAATTATTGAACGATCAATGTGATAAACAAACATTTCCCCCACAGATAGTGGAACGAGATTCCGTACGTGATTATCACTAAGACTAGCCTTAAAGAGGTATCCAGGATAAGCTAAATATATCCTTAAAGGACTAATCTTAAGTATTCCAGGGAAACAAGTGACCTTAATCCATGTAAAATCAATCCAGTGGATACTGGATGCTCATCGCACGACGGTGCCGTCCGCCTTTTTAGACTCACGGCTGGCAACATGATCGTCTCTCTGGATATTGTTTATCACTCGCAGTTTTATTTCATGCCTCTTCGAACGCCGGAAGGGCTGCTCTATGGCGCTGAGTTAATCACTAACTTCGTGGGTGTTGATACGCCCGTGCGTATTCCAACGGGATTGATTTCGCCTTATATTACGGCGGAACAAGAACTCGCGTTGTTCAAAGAAAAATTATCCCTGCTGGGAAACTATGAAAAAATCTTTCAGTTTCGTGAACTCGTTATCTGGCTAAATATAAGCGAGGAAATCGTTAGTGCTATTCTGTCTACTCCAGAATTAATTGCCCGCCTGAAGCAATTATCGTTCATCGCGTTAACTATTAATGAAAACTTTAGTGATTTAAATCTGGGCAATGACAATTTGCGGCTGCGGGAATTAGGTAGGCACTTCCCCCTGGCGCTGGCCAATTTTGGTGCAGGTATTGCTACCACAAAATCCATCTTTGATGGCGTCTTTACCTCTGTCAGGCTGGATCGGGCATTTATCCAAAAACAGCTGCCTGCAAAATCTTTTGTCCCGTTCATGATGGCCATACGTGCTCAGCTGTCGCCGTTTTGCCGTGACATGCTGGTGGCGGGTATCGATGATGAAGCGGCTCGCAGCAGAGTTGCGCCACTCGGCTTTAGCGCCATGCAGGGTGGGCTTTGGCCGGCTGTGCCAGCAGATTCCCTGAGCAAGCTTATCCCACCGCCTTAATAACCCTGCTGTCAGCCCGTGTTTAATGACTGACGTAACCACTACACTGTCAGTCAGGAGGATCCATGACTGATAACCCCGTATTTAAAAATAGCTGGCACGACGAGCTGGTCGGCTTTTACAGCGAACTCAATCCCACGCCGCTGCGTAATCCGCATTTGCTTTATCATAACCGCCAGCTGGCGAACGAGTTGGGCCTCGCGGCCGATCTTTTCGACGCGGCACACACGGGCATCTGGAGCGGAGAGGCTCTGCTTCCGGGTATGCAGCCTGTGGCTCAGGTATACAGCGGACATCAGTTCGGCGTCTGGGCAGGCCAGCTGGGGGACGGACGAGGGATCCTGCTGGGTGAACAACAGCTCCCCGACGGCCGCAAATTCGACTGGCATCTGAAAGGTGCAGGCCTCACGCCGTATTCCCGCATGGGTGACGGCAGAGCGGTGCTTCGTTCTACGATCCGCGAGTTTCTGGCCAGCGAAGCGATGCATGGCCTGGGGATCCCCACAACCCGAGCGCTGACAATCGTTACCAGCGATACGCCGGTAAGACGCGAAACGACCGAGCAGGGTGCAATGCTGATGCGTATTGCCCAAAGCCACGTTCGCTTTGGCCATTTCGAACATTTCTACTACCGACGCGAACCCCAAAAAGTCCAGCAGCTGGCCGATTACGTTATTGCCCATCACTGGCCTGAACTGGTCGGGCAGGAGGATCGCTATGCGCTGTGGTTCCGGGATGTTGTTGAGCGCACGGCCAGTATGATTGCCCAATGGCAGGCCGTCGGTTTTGCTCATGGCGTGATGAACACCGACAATATGTCGATCCTCGGCCTCACGATGGATTACGGCCCGTATGGCTTCCTGGATGACTACCAGCCAGATTTTATCTGCAACCACTCAGACCACCAGGGCCGTTACGCTTTTGATAACCAGCCCGCCGTTGGCCTGTGGAATCTGCAGCGTCTGGCGCAGTCGCTGTCGCCGTTTATTGATGTGGACGTTCTGAACGAGACGCTCGACCACTATCAGTTTGCCCTGATGCGTATGTTCGGCACCATGATGCGGGCGAAATTAGGTTTTCTCACCGAGGAGAAGGCGGATAACGATTTGCTCACCGAACTCTTCGCCTTGATGACGAAAGAGCACAGCGACTATACGCGAACCTTCCGCATGCTGAGTGACACGGAGCAAAACGTTGCCAGCTCGCCTCTGCGTGATGAGTTTGTCGACCGGGCTGCTTTCGACAGCTGGTTTACCCGTTACCGGGACAGATTGCAGCTTGAGCAAATCAGCGATGCGCAGCGTCAGGCAGTGATGAAAGCCGCGAATCCATCGGTGGTGCTGAGAAACTGGCTGGCGCAGCGGGCAATCAGTGCGGCTGAGGAAGGGGACGTCAGCGAGGTGGCCCGTCTGCATGAGGCGCTGAGCCAGCCGTTTGCAGATCACGCGGATGATTTAGCCCAGCGCCCGCCGGACTGGGGTAAACATCTGGAAGTGAGCTGCTCAAGCTAGAATTGTGTTGGATGACGCTTCGCTTATCCCCCCTACAATACTTCGACGGTCGGCTAAGCGTTGCGTCATTCGATACACATCACGGCTTCAGTAAAACCTGTGGAACAGGGTGTTCAGGGCTGCTGAACACCTTTAGTTCTGCCTGATACCAATGCTGAAGCGTTGCCTCATTTAATACCTCCCGCGGTGTGCCTTCGGCAACCAACCTGCCGCCGTGCAACAAAACGATGCGATCGGCCCACAGGGCTGCCTGATTGAGATCGTGCACCACCACGCAAACCGCTAACGTTCCCATCTGCGCCAGCCTGCGCAGCAGGCGCAGAACATGCTGCTGGTGGTAGAGGTCTAACGCGGAAGTCGGTTCATCCAGAAACAGCCAGCCGCGCGGCTGCCCGCGGTGCCAGAGCTGCGCCAGCGCTCTCGCCAGCTGAACCCGCTGCTGCTCGCCGCCGGAGAGCTGACAGAAGTCCCGGCCCGCAAGGGCATCACAGCCGGTCAGCGCCATCACTTCTTTTACCACCGCGGCGGAATCAGCCGCAGGCCACGGCGCGCGGCCCATCTTGATGACGTCTTCTACCTTCCAGCTAAAGGCCATGCCCCCACGCTGCCGCATCACCGCCCGCCTGCGCGACAAGGCTTCATTGGACCATGCATCCAGGGAATGCCCGGACAGAAGTACCCTTCCTTGATCCGGCGGCTGGTAGCCGGTGAGGACCCGTAATAACGTTGATTTTCCTGCGCCGTTCGGCCCGATTAACGCGACGACTTCACCAGGTGCCAGCTTCAGGCTGACATCATCAAGCAGCTTACGGGTCCCGGCATACAGCGAAATATGCTGCGCCTGAAGAAACTCACCCATCTGTCTCTCTCCGTTGACGGAAAATCAGCGCCAGGAACCACGGGCCGCCCAGCAGGCTGGTCAACAGGCCGACCGGCATTTCCGCCGGTGCAACCAGGGTGCGGGCGAGCGTATCGGCGACCAGCAGCAGTATCGCCCCCGCCAGTACCGAGCCGGGGATCAGCCAGCGGTGATCTGCACCCAGCCACATTCTCACCAGGTGAGGAATGACCAGCCCGACAAAGCCTATAACACCGCTCACCGCGACGGCTGCCGCAACCAGCAGGGCGCTGAGCACCAGCAGTTGCCGCTGGGTACGCTTGACGTCGACTCCCAGATAATGCGCCTCTTCATCACCAAGCTGGAGGAGGTTCAGCCGTGAGCAGAGGTAAGCGATACCCAGAGAGGCGGGAAGCACAAAAGAGGCCGTGGCGAGCAGCGTTGACCACTGCGCCTGCCCAAGGCTGCCCATGCCCCACAGCGACAGCTGACGAAGCTGGGCGTCGTTACTGACCCATGAAAGCACGCCAACCGCCGCACCGCAGAGGGCGTTAATAGCGATGCCAACCAGCAGCAGTCGTGACAGGCTATTACTGCCCTGGCGACTTAAGACAAAAATTGCCAACGTGACGACGAGACTGCCAACAAACGCCGCTAGCATTGGGGCGTATAGCGCCAGTACGGCGGGCAACGCCAGAGGCAAAACGACCGACAGGCCAACGGTAAGCGCGGCACCGCTGCTGATACCTAGCAGCCCAGGATCCGCCAGAGGATTACGGAACAGCCCCTGCATAACACAGCCGGAAAGCGCCAGTGCGCCCCCTATCAGCGCAGCCAGCAGCACGCGCGGCAGACGGATATTCAGCCAGATGTGACGAAACGTTTCATCATGTGCCTGCCATAGCACGGCAATCGACAGACGCATTGCCCCCAGGTTGGTGGCAATCAGCGCCAGCGCCAGCAGCACCAGCCCCATAGCCCAAAGAGCATGGCCGGGGAGAGGGCGTTTAATCACGGCAGCCGCTCCGCTTTTTGACGCAGCGCGACAATAGCGTCCGGCGTTTGCAGGCCGAAGCCGAGCAGCGCCATATCATCCACGACCAGCAGCTGACGGTTTTTCCCCGCCGGAGTTTGCGCCAGACCCGGCAGCGTCCAGACGTTGTTTTCCCCTCCAAGCGTTCTGACCCCGTCAGCCGTGATCAGCACCAGCTGCGGCTGGCTTGCGATGACCCCCTCCTGGGACAGCGGTTGATAGCGCTTAAAGCCCTGCATCGCATTTTGCAGCCCGGCGGCCCGAATGGCGGCGTCGGCAGCCGTTTCCTGCCCGGCAGCCATCGCGCTCATCCCACCGTGACTCATAATGAACAGCACTTTGACGGGCAGCGACCGTGTGGGTACCGAGGCCAGCTTATCGTTGACTTCTTTGCGTAAAGCCGCACCTTCTGGAGATTTACCCAGCGCTTTTGCTACGGCGGCAATTTTGCCGTCAATGCCGCTGAGCGAGTTTTCAGCAGGAATGGTGACCACTTCAACTTTGCTTGTCGCAACCTGCTCCAGCGCCAGCGAAGGCTTTGCCTGCGCGCTCGCCAGCACAAGCGTAGGCCGCATGGCAAGAATGCCCTCTGCATTTAGCTGGCGCATATACCCGACATCCGGCAGCCTCGCAGCTGCCGCCGGATGCAGGCTGGTACTATCGCGGGCAACCAGCTCGCTGCCCGCTCCCAGCGCCCAGGCGATCTCGGTCACATCGCCGCCAATCGTGACCACGCGCGCCTGAGCACCCGCAAGCATCGGCAGCGCGAGCAGGGCGGCTAACCAACGTTTCATGCCGCAAGTCCTTTGTCAGGCAATGCTGCCAGCTGAGCGCGCCACTGCTGCTGCTCCGGCTGGCCCTCGGTACGCTGACCGTAAAGCTGCGCGATCTGCGTACCGTCGGCGGCAAACAGCTCCAGGCTGGTGACGAAACCGTCGCCGCTCGGTTTGCGGGTGATCCAGCTTTCCGCGATGGTGTCCGCCATCAGGTGCAGGGTGAACTGAGGGTTGAAGATGTTGATCCAGTTGTCCATCGGCACCAGTTTTTCCACGACGCCGGTGAAAATCTGTACCGCACCACGGTTGCCGACAAAAATCATAATCTCGTTTTGATCCTGCAACGCCAGTGACAGAAGCTGCTCCAGCGCGCCATTATCAACCTGCTGAGCCAGATCGTCTGCCACCAGATGGAACGCCTGCTGGCGCGTCAGCCGGTGGCGCTTAAGCAGGCCGAAGAACTGGTGAACGTCGTTCATGCTGCGCCATTCTTCCTCAACCAGGCGAGCATCCACCGCCGGAGACATCACGCTTTCTTCTGCCTTCTGCAAAGCCAGCGCCGGGTTATCCGCAAAGATAAACTTCGCCAGTACCTGGCCCCAGGCGCTGAAGTCGGTGTTATCCGTGGTGTAGACCTTCAGCAGCGCATCCCCCTGGTGGTCAAAGAACTGAAGACTCTGACGTTCACCGCGGGCGGTGGCTTCGCGAACGTGAAACGCGCTTGCCCACTGATTCAGAAACAGACGCAGATCCAGCGCACGTGGATTCAGCACCAGGCCCGCATGGCCTTCAAGGTGCTGGTTTTCATAGCGTCCGACCTGTTCGTGTACCGCATATTCATTGCGGCAAATAGATTTGGTTTCCCCCACGCTTTCCAGCGCCGCCAGGATCTCGCGGGCTTCACCTTTCAGGCGCCAGGCGTCATGCCCGACCCGGAAGTGGGTTAACTCGGCTTCACTGATTTTCATCCGTTTTGCGATGTCGCGTGCATATTGCTTAGGGTGCTGCTGTTTAAGCTGCAGCCACTCTTCATAACGTTGCGTCATGCGATACTCCTTACCATTGATAACTAACGAATAACCTACCGTTACGGCCATCCTGAGGAAGGCCCTGTGGCGACCAGTACGCTTTGTCGAAGGCGTTGCCAAACACCAGCGATGTTGTCAGACCCCGCCATGCCTGCTGGCCGCGATAGCTGACGTAAAAATCGTTCACGCCGTAGCCTGGCTGCTCGCTGTAGCTGCTGCTGATATGCGTCGATCGCTCTGCAAAGGTGCCTACCCAGCCAACGGAGAAGCCGCTCTGCGCCACCGGAATATCCAGGATGCTGGTGACGGTGTCCGGGTTGAGGCTGGAGATCCAGTCGCCGGTATCCCTGTCTTTACCACGTGTACGGTTGTAGGCCAGGTCCAGGCTGAACAGATCGCTGGTGTACCTGGCCATCATGTCCCAGCCCCAGATTTTCGCGTCAGGAACGTTGTAGGACATGGTGGTTGCTTTCGCGAAGTCCACGGTGGTTGAAATATAGTCCCTGGCGTTGGTGTCGAAGTAGCTGGCTTTAAACTCAATGCCGTCGTTGGCGAGCATCAGGTCATCAAAGCGCAGGCCGAATCCATACTCCTGCGTCTCATTGGTTTCCGGGCGCAGGTTCGGGTTTGGCACCCAGTAGTTGGTGTAAAACGATCCAATTGAGAAGTGTTTGGCATCGTTGTACATCTCGCCCATGGTAGGCGCACGGAAGGCCTGGGCGTAGGAGCCAAACAGCATTAACCAGTCGGTTGGCGTGATGGATACCGCGCCGCGGGATGACCATTTATCCGCGTCCACGTCGTCGTAACCGTCGCTGCTGCCGCTATAGTTGTCATAACGTGTACCGGCGAGCAGGGAAACAGGGAGGTCGCGCAGGGTGATTTCGTCCTGCAACCAGCCCGAACTAAAGTCGATCTTAGCCTGCGGAAAACCGGTGGTATTGCCAGCAGGGTTCTGCTCCTGGCGGTAGTATTCGCCGCCGTAGGTCAGCAGGTGCGCGGCGAAACTGTCGGTAAACAGGTGGCTGCGGTTTTCAACCTTACCGCCTTTGGTCGTTTGTTTACGGAATTCACCCCCGTCTGTCGGCGTCTGGGCGTTGATGCGCGCTTCGGACCAGTAGGCCGTAGCGTCAGCGTTCAGCCAGTCGTTATCCCGCGGCCCAAGGTGGTATTTAAGCTGGGCGTCACGCTGGATGGTTGAACGGTTCGCCATTGGATTTGAATCGGTTGCGTCTGTCGTTTGCGGATTTTTTGGCTCCAGCGCGTCGTTGTTGTAATAGCGCAGAGAGCCAGAAAGGGACTGGGCCGAGTCAATACGCCAGGTGCCTTTGGTCAGGAAGTTGCTGATATTTTCATCGTTAGGTGCGGTTTCGCCATCGCTCTGCCGGATATCTCCACGATCGCGGCTGGACCAGGCCACTACGCCGTCGAGATCGTCGGTTCGGCCAAAGGCGCTGGCACCCATGCCAATACTATGGTCGCCCGTAGCGCCAGTCCCAAACACGCGGTAGCCGCTGTTCTGCCCGGCAAAGAGCAGATCGCTTGCATCAGCAGTTTCATAAGAAATGACGCCGCCCAGCGCGCCGCTGCCATACAGCAGGGCGCCAGGGCCACGGACGATCTCAACGCGTTTGACAAGCGCGGGATCTAAAAAGGTGCTGTTCAGGTGCCCGGTGTCGGTTCCCTGACGTATACCATCAACCAGTATCAGTACGCCACGGCGATCGTAGCCGCGCATTGAAACATCCTGGCCGTTGGTGCGTCCGCTTCCGGAAAGGGTAATACCGGGGACTTTGCGCAGCATATCGGCTGCCGAAGAAGCGGTCTGTCCTTCCGGCGTGTCCGCGTCGAGCACGCTGACCATCATCGGTGCTTCAAACGTACTGCGTTCGTTCCCGGTAGCAACAACGGTGACCTGATCGTCTGCTGCTAAGGCGGGCAGGGCAGTGAACACCGCAACGGTCAAAAGAGACAGGCGGAATCCGGCTGTGTGTAAAAATGGCATAGCGCAACTCTCCATGAGGAACAATAAGCGCTGGCTGCCTGGGGGACCTGGGTGGCTTGCGAAAAGAAATTTGCTTTTTATTTAGTCAGGATTAATTTCCCGGCCTGGGTCTGGCGCAGCAGATATTGCTGGCCCTGGTGGACAATCACAACTCGACCGTCAGAACCGAGCAGAGCTTTACTGTCGATATGACGAGGTTCTGCCGCAGGCTGCGGGCGGGTAGAAGTGAAAGGTTTGTCCATACGATCCATTCTGTTTGTAAATGACAATTAATGTAACAATGATAATCATTATCAATAAACTTCATTGCAGCAGCAAGCGTTATTTGTAAGAAAAATGTGAATGGATCAATGTTGAGCGAAAAGAGGAAAAAGGCGGATGAGCTTTCGCTAATCCGCGCTGTAAGGAAGCAGTGAGTAGGGTGGATAAGCGTAAGCGTCATCCACCATGAAAATTAAAAACGGCTACCGGCGGCATCCGCCAGCATTGCCAGCAAGGTTTCTGTATCTTCCCAGCTCAGGCAAGGGTCGGTGATGGACTGGCCATATTTAAGCGGCTGTCCGGCAACGATTTTCTGCGTGCCTTCGAGGATAAAACTTTCAGCCATGATCCCCGCAATCGCGCGTGAGCCGTTGCGGATCTGGTTGCAGACGTCTTCACAGACTTCCAGCTGGCGGCGGTGCTGTTTCTGGCAGTTGCCGTGGCTGAAATCGACAACCAGCTGCTCCGGCAGGTCAAACTCCTGCAGGCTGTCGCAGGCGGCGGCGATATCTGCCGCGTGATAATTCGGCTGTTTGCCCCCGCGCATGATCACATGGCCGTACGGGTTGCCGCTGGTCTGGTAAATCGTCATCTGGCCGTGTTTGTCCGGAGACAGGAACATATGGCTGGCACGGGCAGCGCGAATGGCATCTATCGCGATACGGGTATTGCCGTCCGTGCCGTTTTTAAAACCGACCGGGCAGGAGAGCGCCGAGGCCATTTCGCGGTGGATCTGGCTTTCGGTAGTCCGTGCGCCAATGGCGCCCCAGCTGATCAAATCGGCAATAAACTGGCCGATCACCATATCCAGAAACTCCGTCGCGGTAGGAACGCCCAGCTCGTTAACCTGTAACAGCAGACGGCGGGCTTGCTCAATACCGTGATTCACGCGATAGCTGCCGTTCAGCTCCGGGTCGGAGATAAGCCCTTTCCAGCCCACCACGGTACGCGGTTTTTCGAAATAGGTACGCATCACGATTTCGAGGCTGTCACCATGTTTCTGGCGCATAGTTTCGAGACGGCGGGCGTAATCCATAGCCGCGTCCAGATCGTGAATAGAGCATGGCCCCACAATCACCAACAGGCGATTATCTTCACCGTTCAGGATTTTTTCGATGCGGCGGCGGGAGGCGATGACATTTTGTGCCACCTCAGGCGAAACGGGTAAACGATCGGCAAGTTCTGCGGGTGTAATCAAACTGTCGATGCGCGCGGTTCGCAGTTCATCTGTTTTATTCATTGTGTGTCTCAGAAATTTTTGTCTTCTGCACGGCGAGAGTGCCGGGAAGTGATGGCGATCACGATAAACCAATTTATGCCGATTTCAACCGCACAAAGGGAATAACGCCATCGCAATCTGTCTATCCTGACATACAATGTAAATCTTGTGTACTAGTTTCTTAGTACATGCGACGATTCAGGCCCATGATATCCAGAATCTTTGTCGCCATCTCCTCAACGGAAAAGTTCGTGCTGTTGAGGTAGCGGATCTGGTTTTTACGGAAGAGGGCCTCAACCTCGGCCACTTCCATGCGGCACTGGCGCATGGAAGCATAGCGGCTGTTCTCACGGCGTTCCTCACGGATGGCCGCGAGACGTTCAGGATTAATTGTCAGGCCGAACAATTTGTGCTGAAGCGGCTTCAGCTCGGCAGGAAGCTGAATATTGTCCATATCGTCGGCGATAAACGGGTAGTTTGCGGCGCGGATACCAAACTGCATGGCGAGGTACAAACTTGTTGGCGTTTTGCCACAGCGTGACACGCCCAGCAGGATAACCTGAGCCTGATCGAGGTTGCGCATTGAAATGCCGTCATCATGGGCAAGCGTGTAGTCAATGGCGGCGATCCTGGCGTCATATTTAATCAAATTGCCAGGATTCAGGCCGTGGGTACGGTGGGCTATCGGCGTCGGGTCGAGCTTAAGCTCTTGCTGTAAAGGTGCGACCAGCGCCTGAACGATATCCTGACAAAATCCTTCGCTTTGCACGATGATCTTGCGAATCTCAGGCAAAACGATGGAGTAGAACACCAGCGGGCGGATGCCAGTCTGTTGATAAATAGCATCTATTTGTTCTTTCACCGCTTTGGCGCGGCTTTCATTTTCAACAAAAGGGAGCGTAATACTGTTGATAGCGACGGGAAACTGGGACATGACCGCATGGCCAAGGACTTCGGCAGTAATGGCGGTGCCATCAGAAATATAAAAAACCTGTCGATCTACGGCGTTATCCATTTTTGTTCCTATAATTTTTAGGCAGTGGGCTAAAGCATAAATTAAAACAACGCACTCTGGGATAATCCTTATCGCAAATTGAAAAATGAACCAGTGTTTTTATTTTTAATGAAACGGGTAAGTCATTTATTTTGATATTGATTACCCATAGTTAAGATAGGGATTAAATGAATAATCAACAAGTTAGCTAAGGGGCGATATTTCTGAAAAAGCCTGATTTTTATTTTGCTTGAACGATTCACCCGTTTCACTCAACGGATGAATTATGGCAGGCTAATAACGATGTAATACGATTCTGGTACCCCTTCATTTATCACAAAAGGATTGTCTCGATGTCCAATTCGTCACAGCTGGTGCTTTGGTATAACCAACTCGGCATGAATGATGTAGACAGGGTCGGGGGAAAAAATGCCTCCCTGGGTGAAATGATTACCAACCTTTCGGGTATGGGTGTCTCTGTGCCGAATGGGTTCGCCACTACCGCCGAAGCGTTTAATTTGTTCCTCGACCAAAGTGGTGTAAACCAGCGTATATATGAACTGCTTGACCAAACGGATATTGATGATGTCTCCGCGCTGGCTAAAGCAGGGGCGCAAATCCGCCAGTGGATCATCGACACGCCTTTCCAGCCCGAGCTGGAAAAAGCCATTCATGACGCCTACGAACAGCTTTCCGCTGACGATGCTGAAGCCTCCTTTGCCGTGCGCTCTTCCGCAACCGCAGAAGATATGCCGGATGCGTCGTTTGCCGGACAACAAGAGACGTTCCTCAACGTACAAGGGTACGATGCGGTGCTGGTCGCCGTGAAGCATGTGTTTGCTTCGTTGTTTAACGACCGCGCCATTTCCTATCGTGTGCATCAGGGTTACGACCACCGTGGCGTGGCGCTTTCCGCCGGCGTTCAGCGTATGGTGCGCTCAGACCTTGCCTCTTCGGGGGTGATGTTCTCCATTGATACCGAATCCGGCTTCGACCAGGTTGTCTTTATCACTTCTGCCTATGGGCTGGGTGAGATGGTCGTGCAGGGTGCGGTTAACCCGGATGAATTCTACGTCCACAAGCCGACGCTTGCTGCAGGAAAGCCGTCAATTGTGCGCCGTAACATGGGATCGAAAAAGATCCGCATGGTCTATGCCCCAAGCCAGGAGCACGGCAAGCAGGTCCGTATTGAAGACGTCCCGCAGGCTGACCGCGACCTCTTCTCCATCACCCCGGATGAAGTGCAGGAGCTGGCTAAGCAGGCCGTACAAATCGAAAAACACTATGGCCGCCCAATGGATATCGAATGGGCGAAAGATGGCCATACCGGCAAGCTGTTTATTGTCCAGGCCCGTCCGGAAACCGTACGCTCGCAGGGACAGGTCATGGAGCGCTATCAGCTGCATGCGCAGGGCAAAATCGTCGCCGAAGGGCGCGCTATCGGCCATCGCATCGGTGCCGGCCCGGTGAAAATTATTCATAATATCAGCGAAATGCACCTTATCCAGCCGGGGGATGTACTGGTCACCGACATGACCGACCCGGACTGGGAACCGATTATGAAAAAGGCCTCGGCCATTGTGACCAACCGCGGGGGACGTACCTGCCATGCGGCCATCATCGCCCGTGAACTTGGGATCCCGGCGGTCGTGGGCTGTGGTGATGCTACCGAACGCATGAAGGACGATCAGAACGTCACGGTCTCGTGTGCGGAGGGGGATACTGGCTATGTGTATCAGGACCTGCTCGATTTCAGCGTGAAAAGCTCTACCGTTGATACCATGCCGGACCTGCCGCTGAAAATCATGATGAACGTCGGCAACCCTGACCGTGCCTTCGACTTCGCCTGTCTGCCTAATGAGGGCGTTGGCCTCGCGCGTCTGGAGTTCATCATTAACCGCATGATTGGTGTGCATCCACGTGCGCTGCTTGAGTTTGACCAGCAGGAGCCGGGGCTACAGAACGAAATCCGCGAAATGATGAAAGGCTACGACGACCCGATCGAGTTCTACGTGGGTCGTCTGACGGAAGGGATCGCGACGCTGGGCGCTGCCTTCTGGCCTAAGCGCGTCATCGTACGACTGTCCGACTTCAAATCTAACGAATACGCCAACCTGGTGGGCGGCGAGCGTTACGAACCGGAAGAGGAAAACCCAATGCTGGGCTTCCGTGGCGCAGGCCGCTACGTAGCGGACAGCTTCCGTGACTGCTTCGCGCTGGAATGCGCCGCCATGAAGCGCGTTCGTAACGAGATGGGGCTGACCAACGTAGAAGTGATGGTGCCGTTTGTCCGTACCGTCGCTCAGGCGAAAGCCGTGGTGGAAGAGCTGGAGCGTCAGGGGCTGAAACGTGGCGAAAACGGTCTGAAAATCATCATGATGTGTGAGATCCCATCGAACGCCCTGCTGGCGGATGAGTTCCTGCAATACTTTGATGGTTTCTCTATCGGCTCCAACGACATGACGCAGCTGACGCTGGGCCTCGATCGCGACTCCGGCGTGGTTTCTGAACTGTTTGATGAGCGTAACGACGCGGTAAAAGCGCTGTTGTCGATGGCCATTAAAGCCGCGAAGAAGCAGGGTAAATACGTGGGCATCTGCGGTCAGGGGCCATCGGATCACGAAGATTTTGCCGCGTGGCTGATGGAGGAGGGGATCGACAGCCTCTCCCTTAACCCGGACACCGTGGTGCAAACCTGGCTAAGTCTGGCTGAGATTAATAAGTAAAACTCAGGCGGGTGCTTTGTCACCCGCCTAAACGTCTACTGCGATACTGCTTTGGTTAACTCTGTCTGCAGCTGAAATTTCCCTTCACTCAGATCGCCAACAATCTCGTTCATTTTCGTTTCCGTTAACCGATAATAACGAATTGAAAATGCCGTAATCAGATAAAATACGGCCGGTAATACTGTGAATAAAATTAGCACGCCACGTACCGCCTCAGCCGACTGTTGTTCAACACCCGCCTGATAACCAAATGCCGCAAGCCCCCATCCTGTCAGCGCGCCACCAATAGCGACCCCGAGTTTAATAATAAATATATTCGCCGCGACGTTCATGCCGGTGATCCTGCGCTGGGTTTTCCATTCGCCGTAATTATTTGCGTCGGTAATCATAGACCACTGCAAAGGGGCGTTAATACCCTGAAGGATATTGAGGATAATATGTACGGTAAACGCAGGTAGCCAGTAGCTGGTGGGCAAAACCAGGAAGAGTAAGCCAACCAGCGCGCTCAGGATATTAATCCATACTGATGCCCGTATTTTACACATCCACGATCCAACCCATTTGGCGGATAAGCTGCCAATCACCGCTGCTACCGTAGTGGCAAGCATGAACAGAGAAATAATGCTGCTGCCCTGGTTAAGTATATATTGAACGAAGTAAACTAATAAACTTCCGCGGACGACCACACCACACAGCATCGCCAGATTATAAACCGATAAAATACGCCACTGATCGTTTTGCAACAAAATGCGCACGTCGCGATAAATATTCAGGTTCTCTTCCTTTACTGGGGTTATACGTTCGCGGGTGGTGGCAAAGCAGACCAGAAACATCAGACAGCCGACGATGCCGAAAATGCCCATCGCCCACTGCATTCCGCTGGCTCTGTCCCCCGGTGCAATAAAATCGGCCAGCGGCAGGATCAGTGCCGTACCCATTGCGCCGCCAATAGGGGCAATGGCAAATCGCCAGGATTGCAATGACAGATTTTCCTGCGGATCGGCCGTGATGGCCGCGCCGAGTGAGCAGTAAGGGATATTAATTGCCGTATACATTAAGGTCATAAAAATATAAGCAAGAACGGCGTAGATGATTTTTCCAGTTTGTTCAAGATCTGGCGTGGAATAAACCAACACGCAGCTTACCGCAAACGGGATACAGATAATTAATAGCCAGGGACGAAACCTTCCCCAGCGGCTTTTGGTCTGATCGGCAATCGCCCCCATAATCGGATCTGTAATGGCATCAAGCACTCTGACGACTAGAAACAGCGTACCCATAACCGCAGGGGGCAGGCCGTAAATATTGGTATAAAAGTACGCCAGAATAGCCACTGAGGAATCAAAAACGATATGGCTTGCTGCATCTCCTAGTCCAAAACCAAACTTTTCTTTATTGCTGATTCTTCCCGTTATTGTCGACATGGTTGTTACCTATTTTAATAGTCCAGGGTACGGCTTAGAAGGTAATCGGGGAAGGTCAGTGCGGGTATTGAGATTTTTAACTTATAAATTATGTTTCTTATCATTTGTGACGCAGATGGGTAATGCGATGATTTTTATGTAACCGGTTGCATGCATTTTCACTCTCTATTTGAGTCTCATCACATTCGGCGAATAAAACAAAAAATCGTAAACGCGCTGTCTGTTTCGGTAATTGCTACAGGCGCTGTACATCAGCAATATCTTCAGTTGCGAAACTCATGCTGCGTGTCGGCAGTCTCGACGAATTTCTGAGGGGAAAATAATGTCTGCTATTTACAAAGATGCTCATCGCCCGGTTAGCGAACGCGTTGCTGATTTGCTCTCGCGTATGACTGCGGAAGAAAAATTTGCCCAAATGCATGCCTTCTGGCTGATTTTGTCGAGCGACGGCAACCATCGGGAACGAACCGATCTAAGCGATGAATTTGCGGGCGTTACGAAACAGGCGGGCCTTGCCGAACGGTTAAAAACTGGCATTGGGCAAATCACGCGCCCGCTCGGCACGCACATTGTCGATGCGAAAGAGGGCGTCCGGGCGGCAAACTGCCTGCAAAAGACGCTGGTGGAAGAATCGCGGCTGGGCATTCCTGCGCTGTTTCACGAAGAGTGTCTGGTCGGGCTGTTGTGCAAAGATGCAACGCTATTCCCCTCATCGCTAAACTATGGATCCACCTGGGACCCTGAACTGATTGAGCGTGTCGCTGAGGCGATAGGCAACGAAGCCCGATCTACCGGCTGTCATCAGGGACTAGCCCCCGTGCTGGACGTTTCCCGGGATGTTCGTTGGGGTCGCACCGAGGAAACCTTCGGCGAAGACCCCTGGCTGGTTGGCATGATGGCGACCCACTATGTGAAAGGCCTGCAAGGTAAGCAGCGCGATCTGCTGGCAACGCTTAAACACTATGTTGGCCATTCTTTTAGCGAAGGCGCGCGCAATCACGCTCCGGTACACCTGGGTTTCTGCGAGCTGAACGATACCTTCCTGCTGCCCTTTGAGATGGCGGTCAAGCTGGCCAACGCGGGTTCTGTCATGCCTGCTTATCACGATATTGATAACCAACCCGGGCATTCTGATGAGTTTCTGCTGACCACTATCCTGCGTGAGCTATGGGGCTTTAATGGTCTGGTGGTTGCGGACTATGGTGGCGTCAGCCTGCTGCATCAGCACCACGGCATTTCACATGACGCAGCAGAGTCGGCGGCGCTGGCATTTAATGCCGGGCTGGACGTGGAGCTGCCGAAGGATGACTGCGCCCGCCATCTGGCTGAAGCTGTTGATCGAGGTCTTATCACGATGGCGAAGATTGATGAAATCGTGGCGCGCGTGCTGCAAGAGAAGTTTCGACTGGGGCTGTTTGAACAGCCGTACGCCGATGAGAGCCGGGTGGAATTACAAAGTGAATCGACGAAGCTGCTTGCCCGCGAAGTGGCTACCCGCTCCATTACGTTGCTTGAGAATAAGGAGGGGTTGCCGCTGAAGGGCAAGCAGCGCGTCGCTGTCGTTGGGCCAACGGCGGATGACCCGCTGGCGCTGCTCAGTGGGTACAGTTTCCCGGTCCACCTGATCATCAGCGATATGCTCGAGCAGACGTCACAGGTGGTGACCCCGCTCGTGGCGCTACGTGAACAGCTTGGCCGTGAGAACGTTCGCTACGCCAAAGGTTGCCATATCATCGAAAAGCGCATGGCTGGAGCACCGGTATTTCCGGGTGACAGCGGCGGAAAGCCAATGCAACGCTCCCCGGTCTCGCAGGATACCAGCCTCATTCCAGAAGCAGTCAGCGCAGCGCAGCAAAGCGAAGTCGTGGTGCTTTGCATCGGCGACCTTGCCGGGCTGTTCCAGAGCGGAACGGTGGGGGAAGGTTCAGATACCGACAGCCTGGCGCTGCCTGGTGTCCAGCAGCAACTGTTGGATGAACTGGTGGCAACGGGGAAACCTGTGGTGGTGGTAATGACGGGGGGACGTCCTTATAACCTGGGCGGCCAGGAAGATAACGTTGCGGCTTTGCTGATGGCCTGGGCACCGGGACAAGAGGGGGGCTATGCGATTGCCGACGTATTAACCGGGCAGGCTGAACCTGGCGGGCGACTGGTCGTGTCCGTACCGAAAAGCGCCGGGGCCATGCCTTACTATTACAACCACAAACTGAAAAGTGGCGGTACGCCGTTCGCCTTCCACTTTGGTTCGCGATATCCGTTTGGTTACGGCAAGACATGGACAGATTTCAGCTATGGCCCACTTAACCTTGCCGGCAAATCCGTCGTTAGTCAGGGCGGTGAAGTGATTGCAAGCGTGACGGTGACAAACTGCGGTCATCATGCGGGGAGTGAGGTCGTCCAGCTCTACGTTCGAGATAAAGTCGCGTCGATGGTACGCCCCGTGCAGGAGCTTAAAGCGTTCAGACGAGTGCATCTGCAACCGGGTAAAAGTGCGGAGCTTACGTTCATCGTGCCGACAGATATGCTCAACTTCACCCGCCGCGACGGGCAGCGCGTCGTGGAACCCGGCGAGTTTGAAATCATGGTCGGGGCGTCAAGCGGCGATATTCGCAGCCGTGATGTGGTGACTGTCGAGGGTGAAGTTCACGTTCTGCAAGGGCATTGGCGCATGGTCAGCCACTGCGAGGTGAAGCAGTAAGTTCTCGATGGTGCGGCTTGTCGGATGACGCTGCACTTTTCCGATCTACGATTCGGTGTTGTAGAGAGGGAAAGCGATAGCGTCATCCAATAACATCAGTAATCAATCCCGATCTGCGCTTTAACACCGGCATCAAAGGCATGCTTAACGGGGCGCAGTTCGCTGACCGTATCGGCTATCTCCAGAATATCCCTGTGGCATCCACGGCCGGTCACGATGACCGTCTGGCTGGCAGGACGCTGCTGCAAGGCATCCATCACTTCATCAAGCGGCAAATAATCGTAGGCCACCATATAAGTGATTTCGTCCAGGATCACCATATCCAGCGAGGCATCCGCCAGCATGCGCTTTGCATGTTGCCAGACGGCCAGACACGCTTCGGTATCTGTTTCCCTGTTCTGTGTCTCCCAGGTGAAGCCGGTCGCCATGACCTGAAACTCAACGCCATGCGGCTCCAGCAGGTTGCGTTCGCCGTTAGGCCACTGACCTTTAATAAACTGGATGACGCCAACCTTCTTACCGTGGCCGACCGCACGAGTTGCGGTGCCAAACGCTGCCGTTGTTTTGCCTTTGCCGTTGCCGGTAAAGACGATCAGGATGCCGCGCTCTTCCTGGGCCGCTTCTATACGGGCATCAACTTTTTCTTTCTGGCGCTGGGCGCGCTGCTGGTAACGATCGTCGCTCATTCGGAAATTCCTGGTTTGCGGTTAGGTTGCGCATCAAAACTCATGCCGGTTTTACGACGGCTGTCGTCACCCATCAGCCATAAATATAGCGGCATTAAATCCTGCGGCGTTTTCAGCTTCTGCGGATCTTCGGTCGGGAACGCGTTTGCTCGCATAGCGGTGCGGGTGCCGCCTGGATTGATACAGTTCACGCGCAGGTTCTGCTGTTTATACTCCTCTGCCAGCACCTGCATCATGCCCTCGGTGGCAAATTTAGACGCCGCATAAGCCCCCCAGCCCGCACGGCCCTGACGGCCAACGCTTGAGCTGGTAAAGACCAGTGAACCAGCATCGGACTTCAGCAGCAAAGGGAGCAGCGCCTGGGTAAGAAAGAAAGTGGCATTGACGTTGACCTGCATAACCTGCTGCCAGGTCTGCGGATCCTGCTTTTCCATCGGCACCACGTCACCGAGCATTCCCGCATTGTGCAACACGCCATCGAGGCGTGGAACAAGGCCCGCCAGCTTCTGTGCCAGATGCTCGCAATCCTGAGGCGTGGCGATCAGCAGATCCAAAGTGAACCAGTGCGGCGTGGTGCCATATAAATGATGTAGTTCTTGCGCGACGGCGCGCAGTTTCTCTTCGTTACGCCCGAGCAGAATAACGCTGGCACCGTAACGGGCGTAGGTCAGGGCAGCTTCACGGCCAATGCCGTCGCTTGCGCCGGTGATCAGAATAATGCGGTTTTGCAGCAGATCGGTTTTCGGTTGGTAATGCAAAATTAACTCCTCGCGTGATGCTGGCAGGTGCTCACGTCTTATTTCTGAAGGTGTCTTACTCACAGGGCTTTATGCCTGAAAGGAGGGGTTATTTCAATCAGCCATCAGGAGACATTACCGTTGATTAACATTTTGCGAAAATTTCATGGCGATATTTCCATTCAGGAAGCCATCTCGCAGCGTATAAAGTTGCCTGGAGACGTGGATTGCCCCCTGAGGTAAACTCCACGGATGATTAATGCTCTGAAATTAAGGCGGAATGCGTGGATCTTATTGCGAATTATGGACTGTTTCTGGCCAAAATTGTCACTGTTGTCGTCGCTATTGCGGCTGTTGTCCTGATTATCGTCAATGCTGCTGTGCGCAAGAAACACCAGCGGGGTGAGCTGCGCCTCACCAACCTGAGCGAACAGTATCAGGAGATGCGGGAGGAAATGCAGGTTGCGCTTCTTGACGACCATCAGCAAAAACAGTGGCATAAAGCGCAGAAGAAAAAACATAAGCTTGAGGCAAAACAGGCCAAAGCGCGGGCAAAACGGGGTGAAACGGTTAGTTCTGACAAACCCACACTGTATGTGCTGGATTTTAAAGGCAGTATGGATGCCCATGAAGTCACTTCTTTGCGTGAAGAGGTCACCGCGGTATTAGCCTCGATTAAGCCTGAAGATGAAGTGCTACTGCGTCTGGAAAGTCCGGGGGGAGTGGTACATGGTTATGGTCTGGCAGCATCCCAGCTGCAGCGTTTACGCGATCATAAAGTCCGTCTGACGGTGGCCGTGGATAAAGTCGCAGCGAGCGGGGGTTACATGATGGCCTGTGTGGCGGATCGTATCGTTGCGGCACCATTTTCTATTATTGGTTCTATCGGCGTAGTGGCACAGGTTCCTAACTTCAACCGCCTGTTAAAACGCAACGACATCGACATTGAGCTACATACTGCCGGGCAGTACAAACGTACCCTGACGCTGTTGGGTGAAAACACCGAAGAGGGCCGTGAAAAGTTTCGTGAAGACCTGAATGAAACCCACCATCTCTTTAAGTCATTTGTGCATGAAATGCGCCCGAGCCTTGATATTGAAGCCGTAGCCACCGGTGAGCACTGGTATGGCCTGCAGGCGAAAGAGAAAGGGCTAGTGGATGAGGTCAGCACCAGTGACGACTTGCTGATTAACCTGATGTCCAACCACGACGTGATTGGCGTACGCTACTTGCAGCGCAAGAAAGTGATGGATCGTTTTACCGGCAGTGCGGCAAACAGCCTTGACCGATTGTTACTGCGCTGGTGGCAGCGTGGCGAAAAGCCGCTATTGTAAATGAAAGAAAAATTAGCGAGGCCAACGGCCTCGCTTCAGGCTGATGACACATCTGAAACTTTTGAGAAGCGAAGAGCGAACGCTAATAAAATAACAAGGAAAATCAATTCATTGATTTTCGGCTGCTCACCACAAGGAAGGAAAAACCACGCTTTTTCCTTCCTTGTCAGCATCATTTGCGAGGCCAACGGCCTCGCTTTTTACATCAAATGTAGTTAATCCTGCAGATGATATTTTTCAGAAAGCAGGTGGGCCAGATGTTTAAACATATTAAATACCGCGGTGCTTTTTCCGGTCGGTAAGCCTTGCTCATCAAGGAAATATTCACCGCTAAACACCAGCACGCCGTTCTTCTGCTCAACGCCAGTGGCATGCATACCGTGCATAAAGTCTTCGTGTTCACGAATGATTTTGTTGGCCTCGACCAGAAGCGTTTCACGGTCAATAGGCTGGGTTGTAGATTGCATGTTGTCTCCTCCAGAAAACTGGCGCTAGTTTACGTCTTCCCGGAGGGATTGGGCAATATCTCCCTGTAAACATCAGGGCTGTAAAAAAGTTGACCATGCTGGCGAGAAACAGTTTTGCATGCTAATAAAGTTGCGTATCGGATTTTATCAGGTAGAGTGTGACGCTTTCGCAAATCTGGCAAAGGATTTGCTTGACATTCAACCAAACTTCCGTCGTGCTATGTCACCTGCACGAAAGAGCCGTTATCTCAATCACCTGCGTTACGTCAGCTTTCAGGCAGGGTGTTTGAAAAAAGAGTTGATCTCCCCTGAGTCTGCCGCAATATAAAAAAGGCGCGCCGTAAGTGAGAGATTGAGACTGCGTGCGACGTATTCTGGATGAATTAAATTAGGTAAAGGTGAATATGGGTAAAGCTCTCGTCATCGTTGAGTCCCCGGCAAAAGCCAAAACGATCAACAAATATCTCGGTAATGACTATGTGGTTAAGTCCAGCGTAGGTCATATCCGCGATTTGCCGACCAGTGGATCAACCACCAAGAAGAGCGCTGACTCTGCCTCCACCAAAACGACCAAAAAGGTCAAAAAGGATGAACGCGGCGCGCTCGTAAACCGTATGGGTGTCGACCCGTGGCACAGCTGGGAAGCCCGGTATGAAGTGCTGCCGGGCAAAGAAAAGGTGGTTTCAGAACTGAAATCCCTTGCTGAGAAAGCCGACCATATCTATCTCGCAACCGACCTTGACCGCGAAGGGGAGGCCATTGCATGGCACCTGCGGGAAGTGATCGGCGGCGATGAATCGCGCTATAGCCGCGTGGTGTTTAACGAAATCACCAAAAATGCTATCCAGCAGGCTTTTGAAAAGCCGGGCGAACTGAATATTGACCGTGTTAATGCACAGCAGGCGCGTCGCTTTATGGACCGCGTTGTGGGTTACATGGTGTCACCGCTGCTGTGGAAGAAAATTGCCCGTGGCCTGTCCGCCGGTCGCGTACAGTCTGTCGCGGTGCGTCTGGTTGTTGAGCGCGAACGCGAAATCAAAGCGTTCGTGCCGGAAGAGTTCTGGGAAATTGATGCCAACCTGGCAACGCCGAAAGGCGACAATTTACCGGTTCAGGTCAGCCACCACAAAGATAAACCGTTCCGTCCGGTTAATCGTGAACAGACCATGGCGGCGGTCAGCGAGCTTGAAAAAGCGAGCTACAGCGTGCTTGAGCGTGAAGATAAGCCGACCAGCAGCAAACCTGGCGCGCCGTTCATCACCTCCACGTTACAGCAGGCTGCCAGCACCCGTCTTGGTTTTGGCGTGAAGAAAACCATGATGATGGCGCAGCGTCTGTATGAAGCGGGTCATATCACCTACATGCGTACTGACTCCACTAACCTGAGCCAGGATGCGGTTGGCATGGTGCGTGGGTACATTGAGGACAACTTTGGCAAGAAGTACCTGCCAGAGTCGCCGCTCCAGTACTCCAACAAAGAGAATTCTCAGGAAGCGCACGAAGCCATTCGTCCTTCCGACGTCAGCGTTGTTTCTGAATCCCTGAAGGATATGGAAGCGGACGCGCAGAAGCTGTACCAGCTGATCTGGCGCCAGTTTGTTGCCTGTCAGATGACGCCTGCGCAGTACGACTCCACGACCTTAACAGTCGCCGCCGGTGATTACCGCCTGAAAGCGCGCGGTCGTATCTTGCGCTTCGATGGCTGGACAAAAGTGATGCCTGCACTGCGCAAAGGCGATGAAGACAAAACGCTGCCTGCGGTGAACAAGGGTGACGCGATGTCGCTCGTTGAACTGCTGCCGGGCCAGCACTTTACCAAGCCGCCTGCTCGTTTCAGCGAAGCCTCGCTGGTTAAAGAGCTGGAGAAACGTGGTATCGGCCGTCCGTCTACCTATGCGTCAATCATTTCCACCATCCAGGATCGTGGCTATGTGCGTGTGGAAAACCGTCGCTTCTACGCTGAAAAAATGGGTGAGATCGTCACCGACCGCCTGGAAGAGAATTTCCGCGAGTTGATGAACTACGACTTTACCGCGCAGATGGAAAACAACCTCGACCAGGTGGCCAACAATCAGGCCGAATGGAAAGGGGTGCTGGACGAATTCTTCTCTGACTTTAGCGGCCAGCTTGAAAAAGCGGCGCAGGAGCCGGAAGAGGGCGGAATGCGTCCGAATCAGATGGTGCTGACCAGCATCGACTGTCCGACCTGCAGTCGTAAAATGGGTATTCGTACCGCCAGTACGGGCGTGTTCCTGGGCTGTTCTGGGTACGCGCTGCCGCCGAAAGAGCGTTGCAAGACCACCATTAACCTGGTGCCGGAAAACGAAGTGCTCAACGTCCTTGAAGGCGATGACGCGGAAACCAATGCCCTGCGTGCGAAACGTCGCTGTGCCAAATGCGGCACCGCGATGGACAGCTACCTTATCGATCCAAAACGTAAGCTGCATGTTTGTGGTAACAACCCAACCTGTGACGGTTATGAGATCGAAGAAGGTGAGTTCCGCATCAAGGGTTATGACGGCCCAATCGTTGAGTGCGAAAAATGTGGTTCTGAAATGCACCTGAAAATGGGGCGTTTCGGTAAGTACATGTCCTGCACCAACGACGACTGCAAAAATACGCGTAAGATCCTGCGTAACGGCGAAGTCGCACCACCTAAGGAAGATCCGGTTCCGCTACCTGAACTGCCATGCGAAAAATCGGACGCTTATTTTGTTCTGCGCGACGGTGCTGCGGGCGTGTTCCTGGCGGCCAATACCTTCCCTAAATCGCGTGAAACCCGCGCTCCGTTAGTGGAAGAGCTGTACCGCTTCCGTGACCGTTTGCCAGAGAAGCTGCGCTATCTGGCCGATGCGCCACAGCAGGACGCCGATGGCAACAAGTCGGTTGTACGCTTCAGCCGGAAGACCAAACAGCAATACGTTTCCTCAGAGAAAGACGGCAAAGCCACCGGCTGGTCTGCTTTCTTCGTCGACGGGAAATGGGTCGAAGGGAAGAAGTAATCTTCCCCTGATGTGAAAAACCGGAGCCTGGCTCCGGTTTTTTTATATCCTCTTATATAACCTGTTTATTATTTTTTCTTACCATCTATACAGAGTAGATATAACTGATATAGTGATCCCATCGCATATTCTTTCAATCTCATAGCGTCTTACTCCCCGCACCGCCTGCGTCGGGGGCGTGATGACCTGGATGGCAAGTCATGAAACTACAGCAGCTTCGTTATATCGTTGAGGTGGTCAACCATAATCTTAACGTCTCGTCGACGGCAGAAGGGCTCTACACTTCTCAGCCGGGGATCAGTAAGCAAGTGCGCATGCTTGAGGATGAACTGGGGATCCAGATTTTTGCCCGCAGCGGCAAGCATCTTACCCAGGTGACTCCCGCAGGCCAGGAGATTATCCGCATTGCCCGCGAAGTGCTTTCTAAAGTGGATGCCATTAAATCTGTAGCCGGTGAGCATACGTGGCCGGACAAAGGCTCTCTGTACGTTGCAACCACGCACACGCAGGCCCGCTACGCTTTACCTGGGGTAATCAAAGGTTTTATTGAGCGTTACCCGCGCGTGTCCCTTCACATGCACCAGGGTTCACCCACGCAGATTGCCGAGGCGGTCTCTAAAGGCAACGCAGACTTCGCTATCGCGACAGAAGCGCTGCATCTTTATGATGACCTCGTTATGTTGCCTTGCTACCACTGGAACCGTTCCATCGTGGTGACGCCTGACCATCCGCTGGCGTCGAAAGAGACGGTGACCATTGAAGAGCTGGCACAGTATCCGCTAGTGACCTATACGTTTGGCTTTACCGGGCGTTCCGAGCTGGATACCGCGTTTAACCATGCTGGTCTGACCCCGCGCATCGTCTTTACGGCGACCGATGCGGATGTCATCAAGACCTATGTGCGCCTGGGGTTGGGGGTCGGGGTGATTGCGAGTATGGCCGTTGATCCAATAGCCGATCCGGATCTGGTGCGAATCGAGGCGCAAGGCGTGTTCAGCCACAGCACGACTAAAATTGGTTTCCGTCGCAGCACGTTCTTACGCAGTTACATGTACGATTTCATCCAACGCTTTGCACCACATTTGACGCGCGACGTTGTGGATACCGCCGTTGCGCTGCGCTCCAATGAAGACATTGAGGCGATGTTTAAAGATATTAAATTACCTGCTAAATAATTCTGCAAGGTATCTTCTTTTCCCAAAGAAGATACCTTATATATCCTGTAAAATAATACGAATTAGACTCATCCCGATTTATTCCCGCCTTTTATATCCCTGCAAAACAAATGGTTATAATGTCTCTAATTAGCGACAGAGGTAGCTAACAATTACCCACAACGCAAACTCGAGACTTCAATAACTTATTTCATGTCAAAAGATTTAATCTTTTTCTGAAAACAGCGCGCAAATGTGCTGGCTTTTGGGCTAGAGTTTCTTTAGGATTAATCCCAACAACCGATTGTTTATACCGATTGTTAATAAAATTCTGATAAGTGGTGTCGATTGTATGAGGTTAGCAATGCCAGCAGGACGTGAACAACCGCAAAGGGATCCCGAGCTCAAACGCAAAGCCTGGCTGGCGGTCTTTTTGGTATCAGGCCTGTTCTGGCTGGTGGTTGCGCTGGTGGCATGGCACTACTGGAGCTGAATATGGTGACTCGCGGGCAGGCGCGGCAGGCTAAAGCTGTATGTCAACCAGATGACAACGCCGTTCAGACACCGAAAGGAACCAAAAGCGTAAAAATTGCGGCCCCTGAGTCCTGGAAGCTGTCGAAACAGCAGCAGGAATTTATTGATTTGTTCTCAGCGGACGATCACAAAAAACAATAATCATTCATTTCATTTACGTTTAATTAACTTGCTGTCAATCACACTTTTTATATTAGCGGCAGCAAACTGGCGTACTTATTAATCACTACACACAGCAATATTCTTCGCGACTGCTTAATTAGTCAGTCAATGTGCATAGCGTATATAAAAAGAGTAATGCTTATGATTCACTTCGGAAGTCTTAAATACTGGTCATGGGTTGGCGCGTTCGCCGTTTCGGTGTTGTTCTGGGCGCAGCTGATCGCCACGCTGGCTAACTAATTCAAACGCCCTGGCTGCATGCCCGGGCGTTTTCGTCTCCGCAGCCGCCAAAATGGGCCATTTATCATTTTGGGTTGTTATCAAAACGTTACGACATGTTTGTGTTATCTTTAATAGTGACCCTGAATTCACTCAGGACATCGTTAAGGAGGAGCTATGTCGTCAACCCTACGAGAAGCCAGTAAGGATACGCTACAGGCGCTGGATAAAACCTATCACTACTACAGCCTGCCGCTGGCATCAAAGGAACTTGGGGATATCACCCGTCTACCCAAGTCGCTAAAAGTTCTGCTCGAAAACCTGCTGCGCTGGCAGGATGAAGATTCGGTGACCCGAGAGGATATTCATGCGCTGGCGGGCTGGCTGAAAAACGCCCACGCCGACCGTGAAATTGCCTACCGCCCGGCGCGTGTATTAATGCAGGATTTTACCGGTGTTCCCGCAGTCGTTGATTTAGCCGCTATGCGCGAAGCCGTTAAACGTCTCGGCGGTGATACCGCCAAAGTTAACCCCCTTTCACCTGTCGACCTGGTCATTGACCACTCCGTTACCGTTGACCACTTCGGCGATGATAATGCCTTCGAAGAAAACGTGCGTCTTGAAATGGAACGGAACCACGAGCGCTATGTCTTCCTGCGCTGGGGCCAGCAGGCTTTCAGCCGTTTCAGCGTCGTGCCACCGGGCACCGGCATTTGCCACCAGGTCAACCTTGAATATCTCGGGAAAGCTGTCTGGAGCGAAATGCAGGGCGATGAACTCGTGGCCTATCCCGACACGCTGGTCGGTACCGACTCCCACACCACGATGATCAACGGCCTCGGCGTTCTGGGCTGGGGAGTGGGGGGCATCGAGGCGGAAGCGGCCATGCTCGGTCAGCCGGTCTCCATGCTGATCCCCGATGTTGTGGGCTTTAAGCTCGACGGTAAACTTGGCGAAGGGATCACCGCCACCGACCTGGTGCTGACCGTCACGCAGATGCTGCGTAAGCACGGCGTGGTGGGTAAATTCGTTGAGTTTTACGGTGACGGGCTGGACTCGCTGCCGCTGGCGGATCGCGCCACTATTGCCAATATGGCCCCTGAATACGGCGCAACCTGCGGCTTCTTCCCGATTGACGCCGTCACGCTGGACTACATGCGCCTCAGCGGCCGCACGGAAGATCAGATTGCGCTGGTCGAAGCCTATGCTAAAGCACAGGGTATGTGGCGCAACACCGGTGATGAACCTGTCTTTACCAGCACGCTGTCGCTGGATATGAACGAAGTTGAGGCGAGCCTGGCCGGGCCAAAACGTCCGCAGGATCGCGTGGCGCTCGGTGATGTACCCAAAGCGTTTAGCGCCAGTAATGAACTCGAGATCAATACTTCGCAAAAAGATCGCGCGCCGGTCAGCTACACGATGAGCGGACGCGACCATCAGCTCCCCGACGGCGCGGTAGTCATTGCTGCGATAACTTCCTGTACCAACACGTCTAACCCCAGCGTACTGATGGCGGCGGGCCTGCTGGCCAAAAAAGCGCTGACCCTGGGGCTCAAACGTCAGCCTTGGGTCAAAGCCTCGCTGGCACCCGGTTCGAAAGTCGTCTCCGATTATCTGGCAAAAGCGAAACTGACGCCTTACCTGGACGATCTCGGCTTCAACCTTGTGGGCTACGGCTGCACAACCTGCATCGGCAACTCCGGGCCGCTGCCGGATCCTATTGAGCAGGCAATTAAAAAAGGCGATCTTACCGTCGGTGCGGTGCTCTCCGGTAACCGTAACTTTGAAGGCCGTATCCATCCGCTGGTAAAAACGAACTGGCTGGCGTCGCCGCCGCTGGTGGTTGCCTATGCGCTGGCCGGGAACATGAACGTTAACCTGATGACCGATCCGCTGGGCCACGATCGCAAAGGCGATCCGGTATACCTGAAAGATATCTGGCCGAGCAGCCAGGAAATCGCACGTGCGGTCGCCCAGGTTTCCACGGAAATGTTTAACAAAGAGTATGCGGAAGTCTTCGAAGGCACGCCGGAGTGGCGTAACATCCAGGTTGACCGTTCCGATACCTACGGCTGGCAGAGCGATTCCACCTACATCCGGCTGTCACCGTTCTTCGACGACATGGAGGCCGAACCGAAGCCCGTTGAGGATATCCACGGTGCTCGCGTGTTGGCGATGTTAGGGGATTCGGTTACCACCGACCACATCTCACCGGCGGGGAGCATTAAGCCTGACAGCCCGGCGGGACGTTATCTGCAAAACCACGGCGTGGAGCGCAGAGATTTCAACTCCTACGGATCACGCCGCGGCAACCATGAAGTGATGATGCGCGGGACTTTTGCCAACATCCGTATCCGCAATGAAATGGTTCCGGGCGTAGAGGGCGGCATGACGCGCCTGCTGCCTGGTGATGAAATCATGTCCATCTATGATGCGGCAATGCGCTATCAAAGCAAAGGCACGCCGTTAGCCGTTATAGCGGGTAAAGAATACGGTTCCGGTTCAAGCCGTGACTGGGCTGCAAAAGGGCCGCGTCTGCTCGGGGTAAGGGTGGTTATTTCCGAGTCGTTCGAACGTATTCACCGTTCAAACCTGATTGGTATGGGGATTCTGCCGCTGGAGTTCCCGCAGGGCGTGACTCGTAAAACGCTTGGATTGACGGGGGACGAGATATTGGATATCACAGGCCTTAATGACCTGAAACCGGGCGCAACGGTACCGGTGACTCTGACGCATAGCGATGGCAGAAAAGAGGTGATGGAGTGCCGCTGCCGTATCGATACCGGAAATGAACTAACCTATTTCCAGAACGACGGCATTTTGCACTACGTGATCCGTAATATGCTGAAGTGAAAGAGTAGTTCCGCCTGAAGCGTAGGGCGGATAAACGAGGTGTCATCCGCCGCAAGGTTGTCTGGTGGATGGCGCTGCCGCTTGTCCGCCCTACAATTTCTCGAGAATTATTCGGAAAGCAAATGCCCATCTGAAGCGTAGGGCGGATAAACGAAGTGTTATCCGCCGCAGGGTTATCTGGTGGATGGCGCTGCCGCTTATCCAACCTACAATTCCTCGAGAATTATTCGGAAAGTAAATGCCCATCTTAAGCGTAGGGCGGATAAACGAGGTGTCATCCGCCGCAAGGTTGTCTGGTGGATGGCGCTGCCGCTTATCCACCCTACAATTTCTCTATGATTATTCGGAAAGCAAATGCCCCATCTTGGCGGCTTTAGTGTCCAGATAGTGCGCGTTCTTCGGGTTACGCCCCACGATTAACGGCACTCGTTCAACGATATTAATACCCGCCTCGCTCAGAATTTCGACTTTCTTCGGGTTGTTGGTCAGCAGACGCACCGCGTCCACGCCCAGTAGCTTGAACATATCCGCGCATAGGGTGAAGTCCCGCTCGTCTGCCGCAAAACCTAACTGGTGATTTGCCTCAACCGTGTCGTAGCCTTTGTCCTGCAGGGCATAGGCGCGGATTTTATTCAGCAGCCCGATGTTGCGGCCTTCCTGGCGATGATAAAGCAATACGCCACGGCCTTCTTCGGCAATGTGCGACAGCGCGGCTTCAAGCTGGAAACCGCAGTCACAGCGCAGGCTAAACAGCGCATCACCCGTCAGGCATTCAGAATGCACGCGGGCGAGTACGGATTCTTCCCCGGTAATATCACCAAAAACCAGGGCGACGTGATCCTGCCCGGTTGCCAGTTCTTCAAAACCCACCATCAGGAAATCGCCCCATGGGGTTGGCAGTTTGGCTTCTGCCACACGTTTAAGCTGCATGTGATTCTCCAGGTACTTTTTTTGACGCCCGCAGGCGACTGCCAGCTTTCTGGCGGCAATGATTATCGTTATTTTGCCACAAGGCAGAACACTTCGCCTAATAGACTGGTTGGTCTGCTATTTTTACCTGTAGCACAACGTGCCATTTTCCCTTCCGTGCACTTTTTCGGGTATCCTTGGGCGACTTTGATTGTTAAGGAGCAACAATGCGGGCTATCGCTAAACGAACGGCTGCCGGTGCCGGACTGCTGTTAATCATGCCGTTAACCGTCTGGTTTTCAGGCTGGCAATGGGCGCCGGACGGCGGGAATGCATTGCTAAAAGCGATGTATTGGGTCACCGAGACCGTGACTCAACCCTGGGGCATTATCACGCACGTTTTGCTCTGCGGCTGGTTCCTGTGGTGCCTCAGGTTCCGCTTAAAAGCGGCGCTGATGCTTTTTGCTATCCTTGGTTCGGCTATCCTTATTGGTCAGGGCGTTAAGTCGGTTATTAAAGATAAAGTCCAGGAGCCGCGTCCGTTTGTGGTCTGGCTTGAAAAAACGCAGCATGTCCCGACCGATGAGTTCTACAATTTAAAGCGTAAGCAGCGCGGCGAGCTGGTTAAAAACCAACTTTCCACCCACAGCGAAGTGCCGGGCTGGCTGCGTCAGCACTGGCAAAAAGAGACCGGTTTTGCATTTCCGTCGGGCCACACAATGTTTGCCGCCAGTTGGGCATTATTAGGCGTTGGGCTGCTCTGGCCCCGTCGCCGCACGTTTACCATCGTCCTGCTGCTGGTATGGGCTACGGGCGTAATGGGGAGCCGTTTGCTGCTGGGCATGCACTGGCCACGGGATCTGGCGGTGGCTACGCTCATCTCCTGGCTGCTGGTCACGCTTGCCACCTGGCTTGCTCAAAAGTGGTGTGGGCCGCTTACGCCGCCGGCAGAAGAAGACCAGGAAATAGCCGAAAGGGACGAAGAACCTTGAGATTATTGATTTAAGCCCCATTTCTTATGAATTGGACGTCGCTAATGGATTCCCCGGGCTCCCCGGAAATGGTAATTTATACCGTTGAAAAGCATTAGGGCATAACAGTCGCGCAAGACCACATAACGGGAAGTAATGTGAAATATTTATTCATCTTTTTACTGCTGCTGGCGATCTTTGTGGTTTCCGTTACCTTGGGTGCGCAAAACGATCAGGTAGTCAATTTTAATTACCTGTTGGCACAGGGCGAATACCGTGTCTCCACGTTGCTGGCAACACTCTTTGCCGCTGGTTTTATCATCGGCTGGCTCATTTGCAGCCTGTTCTGGCTACGCGTGCGCATTCTGCTGGCGCGGGCCGACCGTAAAATTAAACGCCTTGAGCAACAGGTGACCGTGGACCCAGTGGTGCCAGCGACCTCCGTTCCGGCAGTGAAGGAATAACCGTATATGCTGGAGCTGCTGTTTCTGCTGTTGCCCGTGGCTGCCGCTTACGGCTGGTACATGGGACGCAGAAGTGCGCATCAAGATAAACAACAGGAAGCCAACCGCCTGTCGCGAGACTACGTCGCCGGGGTGAACTTCCTGCTGTCTAATCAGCAGGACAAAGCGGTCGATCTCTTCCTGGATATGCTGAAAGAAGATACCAGCACCGTGGAGGCTCACCTGACGCTTGGCAATCTGTTTCGCTCACGTGGGGAAGTCGATCGCGCCATTCGCATCCATCAGTCGTTGATGGAAAGCGCCTCGTTGACCTACGAGCAGCGCCTGCTTGCCGTTCAGCAGCTGGGGCGTGACTACATGGCCGCCGGACTGTATGACCGGGCAGAAGATATGTTTGCTCAGCTGGTCGACGAAACCGACTTCCGGGTCAGCGCGCTGCAGCAGCTGCTGCAAATTCATCAGGCAACCAGCGACTGGCAGAAAGCTATTGAAGTCGCGGAGCGCCTGGTCAAGCTCGGCAAAGACAAGCAGCGTACCGAAATCGCCCACTTCTATTGCGAGCTTGCTTTACAGCTGATGGGCAGCGACGATCTGGATCGCGCCATGTCGCTGCTGAAGAAAGGCGCGGCGGCGGACAAAAACTGTGCCCGCGTCTCTATCATGATGGGCCGCATTTTCATGGCCAAAGGCGAGTACGCCAAAGCCGTAGAATCCTTACAGCGCGTTATCGATCAGGACAGCGAGCTGGTCAGCGAAACGCTGGATATGTTGCAGGTTTGTTTCCAGCAGCTCAATAAGCCCGACGAGTGGGAAGCGTTCCTCAAGCGCTGCGTTGAAGAGAATGCCGGTGCCGTAGCGGAACTGATGCTGGCCGGTATTCTGGAGCAGAAAGAGGGGGCCGATACGGCGCAGGTGTATATCAACCGGCAGCTGCAGCGCCACCCGACAATGCGCGTCTTCCACCGCCTGATTGATTACCATCTCCAGGAAGCAGAAGAGGGGCGTGCGAAAGAGAGTTTGATCGTGTTACGTGATATGGTGGGCGAGCAGGTGAGGACTAAACCGCGCTATCGCTGCCAGAAGTGTGGCTTCACCGCCTTTACGATGTACTGGCACTGCCCGTCATGCCGGGCCTGGTCAACCGTTAAGCCCATTCGGGGTCTGGACGGACAATAAAACGGCGGCGGGTTAGCGCCGTTTTTAAAAAAGCCCGCACTTTAGTTACAACATACTTATCTGTGGTTAAATCTCCTTATTCCGGCCTCGAGCAGCCATCGCCTGGCAGGGTGCAATGGCAACTGTAAATTTTCCCTGCGCGCGAGTAGAATGCTTGCCGTTTATCCCCTGCGCCGCGCTGGTGCCCAACAGTCAGAAGGTTAAGTCATGAATTCAACTGCATCCTCCTCCTCCCGTGTTGCCACCGATTCGCCCGTTGTCGTTGCGCTCGACTACGACAAGCGCGACAGCGCGCTGGCATTCGTCGACCGTATCGACCCGCAGGACTGCCGCATGAAGGTCGGTAAGGAGATGTTCACGCTGTTCGGGCCGCAGTTCGTCAGCGATCTGCAGCAGCGCGGCTTTGATGTCTTCCTCGATTTAAAATTCCACGATATTCCAAACACCACCGCCCGTGCGGTTGCGGCGGCGGCCGATCTTGGCGTATGGATGGTTAACGTCCACGCCAGCGGCGGGGCGCGCATGATGAGCGCGGCACGTGAGGCGTTAACACCGTTTGGCAAAGATGCTCCGCTGCTGATCGCCGTCACCGTGCTGACCAGCATGGAAGCCAGCGACCTGGCTGATTTAGGCATTCATACAACCCCAGCGGATTACGCAGAGCGCCTGGCACGTCTGACGCAAAACTGCGGTCTGGACGGCGTGGTCTGTTCGGCTCATGAAGCAGTACGTTTTAAAAATGAGCTGGGTCAGGCATTTAAGCTGGTCACGCCGGGCATCCGTCCGGTTGGCAGCGAGGCAGGCGATCAGCGTCGTATTATGACGCCGGTTCAGGCGCAGACGGCGGGCGTGGACTATATGGTTATCGGGCGTCCGATCACCCAATCTGCCGATCCGGCGCAAACCCTACGTGATATTCGCGCGTCGCTGCAACAGGGAGCATAAGCATGAAAGATGACAACAGCCGTCTGGTCTACTCCACGGATACGGGACGAATCGACGAGCCTAAAGCGGAAGTGGTGCGTCCAAAAGGGGACGGTATTGTACGAATCCAGCGTCAGACCAGCGGGCGCAAAGGCAAAGGGGTTTGCCTGATTACCGGCATCGATGCGGACGATGCAACCCTTGCAACCCTTGCCGCCGAGCTGAAAAAGAAATGCGGCTGCGGTGGCTCGCTAAAAGACGGAGTGATTGAAATTCAGGGGGATAAACGCGACCTGATTAAATCATTGCTGGAAGCAAAAGGAATGAAAGTAAAACTGGCGGGTGGCTAACGCTTTTATTTCATAGAAATTATCAGGCCACGGTAATTACCGTGGCCTTTTGTTATGTCTGCTGCAAGACCTGAAAGTCGTTACGTTTTTTATTCGTCAAAGCCCGTTAGGCTCTTGCTGGCATCCTGCCTTATTTACCGACCTGGTGACCAATAATACCACCTACCGCTGCACCACCCAGGGTACCCAGGGTACTGCCATCGGTAAGTACCGCACCGCCTAACGCACCTGCACCCGCGCCAATCGCGGTATTTCGATCGCGTTTGGACCAGTTTGAACAAGCGCTCAGAGACATCGCAACGGTCACAGCCAGCACAATGGCGGCAATTTTTTTGTTATTTAAGGTCATCATTTTTTTCTCCTGAATAATCGATTCACGGAAATTAACCTCCCCACAAGTATAGTGGCTTAAGCGGAGTTATCGTGAAACTGTATGGCAATACCAACCCAGAAAAATAACCCGGGTGATAGTTACATCCTGTTATATGGCTAATTAACATTCTAAGTTTTGCAGGAGATTACGACAGGTAAAAAATCTTAAAGGAGGCGCAGGAAAAATCTGATTCAAGCACTGCCTGCGAAAGCACAGGCAATGGCAAAGGATTTTAGTTAACTTAAAGGAAATTGCTTCACGATATCAACGAGCAAACCATTGTTTTGCAACTGCTGACTTGCCGTGTCGCTCAGACCATCGTCGGTAATCACACGGCTAAAACGATCCATCGGACCAAGTGTATACGGATGCGTTGCGCCAAACTTGCTGCTGTCCGTCAGCACAATTGCTTCACTGCCTTTTTCCAGCACCGCGTTTACCACGTCGGCGCGCATCATGTCGCGGCCGGTAAAGCCTGTTTCTGGCAAGAATCCATCAATACCGATAAATGCCTTACTGAAGTGAACCTGCTGGATGAACTGACGGGTCAGGGGGCCGACCATGCTTTCACTTTTCTTCTGGTAAATGCCGCCCAGCAAAATTACTTCGCAGTTGGTATCTTTGAGAAGATGAGCGATATAGCTGCTGACGGTGATAAGCGTCACACGCTTACGTTCGGCAAGCGTACGGGCGAGAAGTGCATTGCTGCTACCGTTCTCAATGAACACAGTCTCACCGTCGCTAACCAGCGATGCCGCAAACTCAGCAAGATTTTGCTTCAGCGTGAAGTTGTTCATCATGCGGGTTTCGACGTCGTCACTTTCCAGCGGCACCGCGTAACCGTGGGCGCGACGCAGGTAGCTCCGCTTTTCCAGAAGATTCAAATCCTGACGGATGGTCACTTCGGAAACGCCGGTTGTCTTAGCGAGATCGGCCACGCTCATACGGCCCTGATCGATCACCATCTGTAATATGATTTGTTGTCTGGAATTCATGTCAGCCAATTATAGGCGGTGGTTTTCGCCACCGCCGAAGTTATCAAAGAGTGTGTTCAGTTCGGGCTATAATATCATCCTGCGCGTCCGGAGATAAGGCCGTAAAGAATGCCGAATAACCTGCTACGCGCACCACTAAATCGCGATACTTGTCAGGATGTTGTTTGGCATCGAGCAGCGTTTCGCGGGAAACGATGTTGTATTGCACGTGCCAGCCTTTATGCGCTTCGAAGAAGGTGCGCAGCATAAACATCAGTTTCTCACGGTCGCGCGGGTTATCGAGCGTGGCGGGATTCAGTTTCTGATTAAGCAGTACGCCGCCCAGAATCTTGCTGGTTGGCAATTTCCCAACGGAGCTTATTACCGCAGTCGGCCCCAGGCGGTCAGTACCTGATGCCGGGCTTGCCCCTTCCGCCAGCGGCGTTGTCGCCTTACGGCCGTCAGGCGTTGCCATAGTTGCGGCTCCAAAAGGCACGTTTGCAGAAATTGACGAGGTGCCCGCATAGTAGGTGCCGCCAATGGGCCCGCGTCCAAAACGGGTATTGTGATACTGCTTCAGTTCATCAATATAGGTCTGGTAGGCTCGCGCCAGCAGCAGATCCACTTCGTCTTCGTCATTGCCATACTTAGGCGCGCCGTTGATCAGACGCTGGCGCAGCTGTTCGCCGCTAAGCCCGTCAAAATCGTTCGCCAGCGCTTCGGCGAGCTGCTGCTGACCAATCACACCCTGTTCAAACACCAGCTTACGCACCGCCGCCAGGCTGTTGCCCAGGTTGGCGATCCCCACCTGCAGGCCAGAAACCCAGTCGTACTTCGCGCCACCCTGTTTGATGCTCTTACCGCGTTCGATGCAGTCATCCACCAGCGCAGAGCACAGAATATCGTGGGCGTTTTCTTCCAGCACGGTATCCACCACGCATTCGATCTCAATGGACTTCTGCGTGTAGTAGCGAATCTGCTCGTCCCAGGCGTTCATCACCTCGTCGAAAGAGGTGAAGCTGCCGTCAGACAGCGCCTTTTCCTGCGGCAGGAAAACTTTCCCGCTGGTGGCGTCACGGCCATGCTCAAGCGTTGCCAGCATGACGCGGGCAAAGTTGATGAAGCTCATGCCGGTGCAGCGGTAGCCCCACTTGCCGCCGACGGCGGTTTCGATGCAGCCAATCGCCGCATAGTCGTAGGCATCTTCGCGGCTGACGCCGAGCCTGATGAACTCGTCGATAACTATTTCGTCGTTGTTAAAGGCAGGCATCCCAAAGCCGCAGCGAATGACCTGAACGCAGGCGTCCAGGAAGTCATTGCTCATTCCCGCGTGGTAACGCACGCTGAGATTTGGCTGGGTAGATCGCAGCTGGCCGCAGGATTCCAGTACGGCATAAGAGAGCGGGTTGACCGCATCGACCGCATCCCCGTTGAGCAGCGTCTGGCCGCCGATGGTCACGTTCTGATACAGCGGGCTGCCCGCCGAGGCTTTGGAATGCGAGCCGGAGCGAATTTTGTTTACCTCCAGCAGCTTAAGCCAGCAGCTTTGCAGCAGTTCGATGGCCTGCTCGCGGCCCAGGGTTTGCTCCAGCTCAACGTCGCGGCGATACCAGGGATAAAGGTACTGGTCCAGACGACCAAAGCTGACGGAGTGGCCGTTGGACTCAATCTGCAGCACCAGCTGTACGAAGTAGCTCAGCTGTAGCGCCTGCCAGAAGGATTTCGGCGGCCGGTGGGCGATATATTCGCAGTTATCCGCCATTGCCAGCAGCTCGTCGCGGCGGGCAGGGCGAGATTCTTTGCCCGCCATCTCTTTTGCCAGCGCCGCAAAGCGCAGGATATGGTCGCTCAGGGCGCAGAAAGTAATCTCGATCGCCTTCAGGAACTGCTCTTTATGCAGATCGTCCCAGTCGGTGAGATGCAGACGTTCGCGGCGTTCGGCGACTTTCTCGCGCAGCCCGTCAAGCCCCAGCTCCAGCAGCAGCGGGAAATTCACCGCCAGGTGCGCGTCGCCGGAGGTCATGTTGCCTTCAGCTTTGATAATGCCAGTGGCCAGCAGCGCTTTTTGCTCGTCGGTAAACATCCCGTAGCAGCGGTCCTGCACAGTCTGGCCTTTCCACCACGGGCAGATTTCATGCATCACGGCTTTGTCTTCTTCCGTAATAGAGAAGCCCGCGCCCGGACGGTCGCCCAGCTCGTCGATCTCTGTTTCAATCCAGCCCACGGTATATTCCGGGAAGAAAGGCGCACCGCGCACGTGGCTGGCCTGGTTGCCGACAATCAGCTCATCATGTTTGATCCAGATGGTGCGTTCGGCGAGATGATGTGCCAGCGCCAGCGCGCGGCGAACCGGCAGCGGTTTATCCTGATGCTGCTGATAAATAGTAGTGTAGTGCCGGGCGCGCTCGGTACACACCGGCGGCTTCACGATATGGATCAGCGCTTCTTTGTGCGCTTTGACGCGCGGGCTGAGAAAGTTCAGGTTCAGTTCGGTCATGATGTTTATCCTCTTATCCAGGCGGTCATGCCTTTCTGGCTGGCATACTGTTCGGCAAACTGCAGCAGGTCGGGCGCATCAAGGGGTTTCTGCGCTGCCAGATAGGGCACGTTCAGGAGTTTGTATTTGTTGATACCTAAGGTGTGGTAGGGCAAAAAATGAATCGCCTTCGCGCCGATTTCGTCGGCGGCAAAATCGCTGATGGCGCGAATGGACCGCTCATCAGCGTTAAAATCAGGGATCAGCGGCACGCGAATGGTCATCTCCACGCCGTGGGCGGCAAGCCTGCGGAAGTTATCCAGCACCCGGTCGGCATTGCCGTCCGTCCACTGCTTAAAGCGCTGTTTATCGACGTGTTTGAGATCCGCCAGCAGCAGATCCAGATGCGGGAGTGAAGGTTCGATATACTTCCACGGCACGTGCAGACAGGATTCTACGGCGGTGTTGATTCCGGCTTCTTTGCTGCGTTGCAGCAGCGTGCGCGCCAATTCAGACTGCATAAACGGCTCGCCGCCCGAGAGGGTAATGCCGCCGCCGCTGCGGTCGTAAAACGGCTTATCGCGCAGCACTTTTTCCATAATGGCGTCTGCGCTATGGGTTTCGCCGCACACGGTCAGCGCCTGCGTCGGACAGCAGTCGTTTAAAGCAAGAATGTCGGCATCGGTGACTTTTCCCCGGGCGATAACCAGTTTGTTATCTGTGCGGGAGATCGCCTGCGGCGCGGCATGCTGGCAAAGCTCGCATCCGGCGAGGCAGAGACGTTCGTCAAATAAGATGTCGTGCGTGCGGGCGCGGCTTTCAGGGTTCTGGCACCAGCGGCAGCCGAGAGAGCAGCCTTTCAGGAAGACGACCGTGCGGATGCCCGGGCCGTCATGTGTCGAGTAACGCTGAATATTGAAAAGCATAATTACGCCCTTAACTTTCTTTCGTAAATTAAATAGGTTTCGAATGAAAGTTTTATTGATTTCGATCAGGAATCAATCAGAAGGCGAAGCTATGATGACGGCAATGAGATCTGCAACGAATCTGGAGAACCTTATGGAACTGTATTTAGATACCGCCGACGTGGCTGCCGTTAAGCGGCTGGCTCGCGTTCTGCCCCTGCAGGGCGTGACGACTAACCCATCGATTGTTGCCAAAGCCGGCAAGCCGATCTGGGACGTATTACCTGCGTTGCAGGATGCGCTGGGTGGAGAAGGCAAGCTGTTTGCTCAGGTCATTGCGGCAAATGCGGATGAGATGGTGCGTGAAGCGCAGCTGTTGACCAGCCGTATACCGGGAATCGTAGTGAAAGTACCGACGACGGTCGAAGGCCTTGCGGCGATGAAACAGCTGAAAGTTCTGGGCATCCCAACGCTTGGCACCGCTGTCTACGGTGCGGCACAGGGGCTGCTGGCCGCGCTGGCCGGTGCGGAATACGTTGCGCCGTATGTGAATCGCCTGGACGCGCAGGGCGGCGACGGCATTCAGATGGTTCAGGATCTGCAGCAGCTGCTGACGCTGCATGCGCCGCAGTCCAAAGTGCTGGCCGCGAGCTTCCGCACGCCGCATCAGGCCATGTCCTGCCTGCTGGCGGGCTGTGAGTCCATCACCTTACCGGTAGACGTCGCCGATCAGCTGCTGACCACACCCGCCGTCACCGCCGCCATCGCTACCTTTGAAAAAGACTGGCAGAGTGCTTTTGGTTCTTTAAGCCTCTGATAAATGACCTCCTCTCCGCCGGGAGAGGAAATATCAGGTGTCTCAAATCTCCCACGGCGATTTTTTCAACTCGCCGTCCTGCGGCGCTTCGCCGCGGGCAATGCTCAGCAGCTCCGCCTTCAGGATCTCAAGGTTGTTAATCGCCGAGGCGTGATCGCCGCCGACCAGAATATCCAGTACCGTATCAATACGTCTGGCGAGCTGCTGCGGGTCCACTGTAGGCATAGCGCATCCTTTTATCTGCGGGTTAACGTTAGCGAATAATGCAAAAAAAGGCCGCCAAAGAGAAGGCGCAAGAGCCATTTTTTCCGCTATTCATCAACAGATTATCGCACAAGATATAAGTAATGATGATTAAAGGCGGCTATCCGCGAGCATGAGCCACGGGCACGTCGCTGATTTTTGTTGTCCAGGAGGAGGCTGGGCTGTACCGCCCAGTGGATTTCAGACTCTCCTGTCTTGACAAAACGTTTTAAGGAAGCAACGCAACAGCTAAATTTTGTGCTTTTCAGTGATAAATGTTGATTTGAGTTCGGGATGTCCAGGGAAATGATGGTAAACTTTCCCGCTTTGCATAACTCATCAAATTGATAATGTGGCATTACTTCATTAAATACACGTCTGTCGGCGTGATAAATACGTTAATACACTGGTTGGTGTTCGCGGTTTGCATCTACGTGTATCACACCCATCAGGCCCTCGCTAATTTCCTGGGATTTAGCCTCGCGGTCAGTTTTTCTTTCTATGCTAATGCCCGCTACACCTTCAGGATGACAACAACAAAGCGGCGCTATGTGATGTATGTCGGTTTTATGGGCTTGCTTAGTATTGCCTCCGGCTGGGCAGCAGAAAAATGTGGTCTGCCACCGCTTGCAACGCTTGTTGGTTTTTCCGCTTTGAGTCTGATCTGCGGTTTTATCTACTCAAAATTCATTGTATTCAAGGACGCATGATGAAAATCTCACTGGTTGTTCCTGTATTCAACGAAGAAGAAACCATTGGTATTTTTTATAAGGCGGTTCGCGAGTATCAGGCGTTACAGGCCCATGATGTTGAAATTGTCTTCATTAATGATGGCAGCCATGATGCTACAGAATCGATCATCAACGCACTAGCTGTTGCCGATCCTCTTGTTGTCCCCCTCTCGTTAACAAGAAACTTTGGTAAGGAGCCGGCACTTTTTGCCGGGCTGGATAACGCCAGCGGTGACGCCATTATTCCTATTGATGTGGACCTTCAGGATCCGATTAGCGTCATTCCACAACTCATTGATAAATGGCTTGAAGGCGCAGATATAGTGCTGGCTAAACGCTCAGATCGTTCCATTGACAGCCATTTGAAACGTAAAACGGCCGGCTGGTTCTATAAGCTACATAATAAAATTAGCACCCCGCATATTGAAGAAAACGTTGGTGATTTTCGGCTGATGAGCCGCGAGGTGGTGGATAACATCAGGCAGTTGCCTGAACGCAACCTGTTCATGAAAGGCATTCTGTCCTGGGTCGGTGGGCGTACTGAGGTCGTCATGTATGCCAGGGCAGAACGTATCGCCGGTAAAAGTAAGTTCAACGGCTGGAAACTCTGGAACCTGGCGCTGGAAGGTATCACATCTTTCTCTACTTTCCCTTTGCGTATATGGACTTACATTGGTCTGGTTGTGGCAATGCTCTCCTTCACTTATGGCTTCTGGATGATTTTAGACAAGGTGATTTGGGGGAACAGTGTCAGAGGGTATGCCTCGCTAATTACCTCTATTTTATTCCTGGGCGGTATCCAACTCATTGGGATTGGGGTTCTGGGTGAATATATTGGGCGCATTTATATTGAGGCGAAAAAACGCCCAAGGTATATCCTCAAGAAACAAATCATTACCAGACGACAAGAAACAAAAGAAGATAAGGATCGTTAATGAAAAGCATCACCAATAAACTTGTACTTTTAATTGCCTTTTTTTCTGTATTCATTATTGAATGGTATACCCCGATTCACTCAGATGATTATCGGTATGCATTACTGGGACTCTCCTTCGACGCGCACCTGCATCATTACCTTACGTGGAGCGGACGTATTGTCGCTGACTACAGCAGTACACTGCTACTCGCTTCCGAATCAAGGTTCATTTTTTCTGCGCTGACGGCCCTGGTGGCGGTACTATTCTGTTATATCATCGTTAAAACGCCGACCGGAACATTGCGATGGAGAAAATATGATGCCGCCATATTTACGCTCATTTTTGTCACATTTTGGGTCGCTAACCCAAACATTGGACAAACAGTTTTTTGGCTAGTCGGTAGTGCGAATTATCTCTGGACCAACCTGTTTGTCGTCGCATGGATATGGAATCTTTACCGTATTCAGATTCAGCGAGAGGAACGTACGCAATTTGTTATGCTCCTTTTAGGCGTACTCGCGGGTTGCTCCAATGAAAGCGCTGCCCCCTTCGTTGTGGGGCTTGCGGCGCTCGCTGTTGTCTATGATTTCTGGTTAAACAAGAAGTTACAGCTTAACAAGTGTCTTTATTTTATCTCGACACTGTTCGGTGCCAGCGTATTAATTTTTTCGCCAGGGAATTTTATTCGTGCATCAGGATTACATGCCGTCAACTGGTACAATAAATCTATCCTCGAGAGGCTGGAAATTCATCTCAGCGAGCGTTTCTTCAACCACCTTGCGCTGATCTGGATCTCCTATGTCGTGCTGGCTTTGCTCGGCATTATCTTTGTCTTTGCTCGTAAAAAAGAGTGTCGGTTTAACAAATTCAACCTCAGCATAATTGTGCTTATGCTGTTGGTCGGGGTCGGCACGGCCTTCATTATGATGGCTTCTCCTTCTTACCCGGATCGGGTAATGATGTCGACTTTTGTGTTTTTCCTGTTAGCGATCTCGTTTCTGGTACGTGAGCTGGTTAATACCACAAACAAACAAGTGCTCAACGGTGTGTATGTGTTGACCGCCATCGTGTGCGCGGTGTTTATCTGGTCGTTCTCTCTGATGTATGCAGCATATACCCGTGTATACCAGCAGGATCAGGTACGGCTTGATGTCATTAAATCCCAGTTAATGCAGAAAAAAACTGACTTTACGATCCCTGATTTTCACTTCCTGAAAATGCAGAACAGCGGCGGCGAGTTTGGCTTTTTCCACGATCCTGCGGTCTATGGGGAGTATTTTGGGGCGCGCACAATCAACAGGAAAAAAGTTAATTTTGATTATTCTGTGTTGGCTGCAGGTAAGAGTGTCGCGCTGAACGACTTCACCACGGTCAGATATAACAACGACGGAGATTTGATGCTGGTTAGCCTTCGTCCGTTAGAGGGCACGTTGCATTTCAATGCCGGGGGCATCGCAACTGAAATGCCGATGTCACGATGGAAATTTGCACAAATCAACAACCAATACTGGTATTACACCCATATCAACAAAGGTGACGTAACCAACGTTACGCTGGCCAAGTAAATCAGGCGGCCTGCCGCCATTGGTGGCAGGCCGTGATCGGTTGCTGACAAAGCAAATCTTTCATCCGCGAGCATGAGCCACGGGCACGTCGCTGATTTTTGTTGTCCAGGACTGGGAAAGCAGAGCGCGTTTCATCTGCCACTCCTGCTGAATACCCTGACCGGCAAACCAGAGTTTGCTCATACCTTTCTTTTTCACCTCGTCGAGCAGGCCCATCAGGGCTTCGCTGTTGGGGCGCGGAGCACGATCGTCAAACAAATTCAGCTGCGCTACGCCCTGACTGTAGAAATCCCCCAGCATGACTCCCGCCTTTTGATAGCGTGGCCCGCTCTTCCAGATTTCATCCAGGCAGCGAGTCGCCGCCGCTATAATGTCACGAGTGTCCTGCGTGGGGGTCATAAGCCGGGTGCCGCAGCTGTTGCCGTAATAAGGTTCGTGAAGATCGAACGGGCTGCTTTTGATAAAGGCGCTGATGTAGCAGCAATACTGGTGCTGGGCGCGAAGTTTTTCGGCGGCGCGTGCGGCATAGTTGCATATCGCTTCCCGAACGGAGCGGTAATCCTGCACGCGGGTGCCAAACGAGCGGGAGCTGATAATTTCCTGTTTTACCGGCACAAACTCCTCAAATGCCAGACAGGGCTCACCGCGCAATTCGCGAACCGTTCTTTCCAGCACGACGCTGAAGTGTTTGCGGATAAACCGCAGATCGCTGTCTGCCAGCTGGAGTACGTTGTCGATTCCCATAGCGTTCAGCTTTTTACCTATTCGCCGTCCCACGCCCCAGACTTCGCTGACGGGCATCAGCGCCATCAGCTTTCGTTGCCGCTCGCGGCTGGAAAGATCGACCACGCCTTCGGTCTGCGTCCAGAGCTTAGCCGCATGGTTGGCGAGCTTCGCCAGCGTTTTGGTGGGCGCTATTCCCACCCCTACGGTCAGCCGGGTGCGTTTATAAATAGTCCTGCGGATCTCTCGTCCAAAAGCGTCCAGATCGCGAATACCGGTTACGTCGGCGAAGGCTTCATCGATGCTGTAAACCTCCACGCGTGGGCAGATCTCTTCCAGCGTATCCATTACCCGATAGCTCATATCCCCATACAGCTCGTAGTTGCTGCTGAAGGTGATAACGTTATGCTTCTCGAAGATATCCCGCTGCTTGAAGTAGGGCGCACCCATGGTGATAGCCAGCTTTTTAGCTTCTGCCGAACGGGCGATCACGCAGCCATCGTTATTGGAAAGCACCACCACCGGCAGGCCCTGTAGCTTTGGGTTCCAGGCCAGCTCGCAGCCGGCATAAAATGAATTCACATCGACAAGGGCAAACATAGCGCGATCAACTGGCTGACTGGCGGGCGCAAACGCGACGAAAAGTATTAATGACGGTAGTGACAACGCCCACGATGCGGGTATCGTCCTCATCATTAAGCAAAATAGGCGCATACTCCGGGTTTTCTGCTCGCAGGTGTGGTGTGGGGCGCAGCACCAGGCGCTTCACGGTGAACTCACCGTTCAGGCAGGCGACAACGATATCGTAATGGTCGGCCCGCAGGCTGCTGTCTACCAGCAGCAATGAGCCGTCCAGAATACCGGCATCCCGCATTGACTCACCCGAGACGCGCAGCACGTAGGTTGCAGAAGGGTGGGAGATCAGGTGCTTTACCAGGTTGATCCCCTCATCCATATAATCGGCCGCCGGGCTGGGGAAGCCAGCAGAGATACGCTCCAGGTACAGGGGAAGCGTCGGGGAGGTCGGGCTGACGTCAAGACGGTACAACATCATGATCGGTTACTCATATGTACTGTGAATATATACAGTGTTAACTGAATCGCTGTCGCGATCAAGCCGCTTGCCGACACTTTCTGAAAAGCGCTTGATGTACTGATGAATTTAGCTCGTTATCACGGCGCGTTTCGGTAACTTCAGGCTAATTCAAAGAAATCGTTTCCGTTGCAGGGTAGAGTAGCGGCGTGTTGGATAACGGATGTCCGGATATGTATGAATTCAATTTAGTTTTGCTGCTGTTACAGCAAATGTGCGTGTTTCTGGTTATCGCCTGGCTGATGAGCAAAACGCGCCTGTTTATTCCGCTGGTGCAGGTCACCGTGCGTCTGCCGCACAAGCTGCTGTGCTACATCACCTTCTCCATCTTCTGCATTATGGGCACCTATTTTGGCCTGCATATCGAAGATTCAATTGCCAATACCCGCGCTATTGGTGCCGTAATGGGCGGCCTGCTGGGTGGGCCGGTGGTCGGTGGATTAGTGGGCCTGACCGGGGGCATTCATCGCTACTCCATGGGCGGAATGACGGCGCTCAGCTGCATGATCTCCACCATTGCGGAGGGGCTGCTGGGCGGCCTTGTTCACAGCGTGCTTATCAAGCGCGGGCGGCCCGATAAAATTTTTAATCCGCTGGTGGCAGGCGGCGTCACGTTCGTGGCGGAAATGGTGCAGATGGCGATCATTCTGCTTATCGCCCGGCCTTTCCAGGACGCGCTGTCGCTGGTCAGCAATATTGCCGCGCCGATGATGGTGACCAACACCCTGGGCGCCGCGATGTTTATGCGCATCCTGCTGGACAGGCGCGCCATGTTTGAAAAATACACCTCGGCTTTCTCGGCGACGGCGCTGAAAGTGGCGGCCTCGACGGAGGGGATCCTGCGGCGGGGCTTTAACGAAGAGAACAGTATGAAGGTGGCGCAGGTGCTGCTTAAGGAGCTGGATATCGGCGCCGTGGCGATCACGGATCGCGAAAAGCTGCTGGCCTTTACCGGCATCGGTGACGATCACCATCTGGTGGGCAAACCCATCTCTTCTGACTACACCTGGCGGGCCATCGAGCACGACGAGGTGGTCTATGCGGACGGCAACGAGATGCCTTACCGCTGCTCGCTGCACCCCAACTGCAAGCTCGGCTCAACGCTGGTGATCCCGCTGCGCGGTGAAAATAAGCGGGTTATCGGCACGATAAAATTGTACGAGGCCCGTAACCGACTCTTCAGCTCCATCAACCGTACGCTGGGGGAAGGCATCGCCCAGCTGCTGTCGGCCCAGATCCTTGCCGGCAAGTTCGAACAGCAAAAGGCGCTGCTGGCGCAGTCGGAAATCAAACTGCTGCATGCCCAGGTGAATCCGCACTTCCTGTTCAACGCCCTGAACACGCTGATGGCGGTCATCCGTAACGACAGTGAGAAAGCGGGGCAGCTGGTGCACTACCTGTCGACGTTCTTTCGCAAAAATCTTAAGCGCTCCTCCGGCACGGTCACCCTGGCCGACGAGCTGGAACACGTGAACGCCTATCTGCAAATTGAGCTGGCGCGCTTCCCGACCCAGCTGAAGGTGGATTTACAGGTGCCGGACGCGCTGTCACAGCACAGCCTGCCCGCATTCACTTTGCAGCCGCTGGTGGAAAATGCCATTAAACACGGCACTTCGCACCTGCTGTGCAACGGCAATATCATTATTCGCGCCTACGGCGAAAACGAGCTGGTGGTTGTTGAGGTGGAAGATAACGCCGGGCTGTACCAGCCGGAAAAAATCAGCGACGGGCTGGGCATGAGCCTGGTGGATAAACGTCTGCGCGCGCGTTTTGGCGACGATTACGGTATTACCGTAAGCTGCAAACCCGATGAGTTTACCCGCGTCACTTTAAGACTGCCGGTGGAGGGATCCGCATGTTGAGAGTACTGATTGTTGATGACGAACTGCTGGCGCTCGAGAATTTACGTTTGCTGCTGGAGGACGAAAGCGACATTGAGATCGTCGGGGAGTGCGCCAACGCCATAGAGGCGATTGGCACCGTTCATAAGCTCCGTCCCGACGTGGTGTTTCTGGATATTCATATGCCGCGCATCAGCGGGCTGGAGATGGTCGGCATGCTTGACGAGCAGCATCGCCCGCACATTGTTTTTCTCACCGCCTTTGATGAGTATGCGGTGCAGGCTTTTGAACAGTGCGCCTTTGACTACCTGCTGAAGCCCATTCAGACGGCACGTCTGCAAAAGACGCTGGACAGGCTGCGGCAGGGAAATCAGACGCAGGATGTCTCGACGTTGCCTGACTACCAGCAGCCGCTAAAATTTATCCCCTGTCTGAGCAACAGCCGAATCTGGCTGTTACAGATGGAAGATGTGGCCTTTGTCAGCAGTCGGGTAGGCGGAGTGTACGTCACCCGGCAGGATGGCACGGAGAGCTTTACCGAGCTGACGTTGCGCACGCTGGAAACGCGCACGCCGCTGCTGCGCTGCCACCGGCAGTACCTGGTGAACATGAACTACCTGAAGGAGATCCGCCTGGAGGATAAAAATCAGGCGGAGCTGCTGCTGCGCGACGGGCAAATCGTGCCGGTCAGCCGCCGCTATCTGAAAGCGCTGAAGGAGACGGTGGGGCTGTAAAGCCCACCGTTGTATCAGGCAGGCCGTAGCCGGGCAAAGGCCTCACGGATTTCGGCTTCGGGCAGCTGCAGACCAATGAACACCAGCGCGCTGCGCGGCGTTTCGTCCGGCTGCCATGGGCGATCCCAGTCTGCGCTGTACAGCCGCTGTACGCCCTGGAACAGCAGGCGGCACGGCTGCTCTTCGATCCACAGCATGCCTTTATAGCGCATCAAATTATCCGCAAAGCTGCTCAGCAGCTGTTCCATGACGGCAGACACAGCGGACAGCGCGACCGGGTAGTCCAGCTCCACAACAATAGACGAGACGGCGTTTTCAGCTGGCGCGATGCGGTGGAAGAGGGGTTTTGCAACCACCACATCTTCTTCCAGCATAAAGCCGCGGGTATCAAACAGCAGCGTCAGGTCGATATCACCCTGAACCACTTTATAAACGGGCGCGCGAGCGTTAATGCGCTGCAGCCGCTCAATCAGCTCGGGACTGTCGCCGGCAATATCAGTTTTGGTCAGCAGGATGCGGTCGGCATAGCCAATCTGCGACTGGGCAATAGCGAACTTATCCAGCTGCGAACCCGCATGCACCGCGTCCACCAGCGTGATAACCCCGTCCAGCAGATAGCGTTCGCAGATGATTTCGTGGGCGAAGAAGGCCTGTAAAATCGGCCCCGGGTCAGCCATGCCGGTACACTCGATAACCAGCCGGTCAAAATAAACCTCGCCTTTGTCGTAGCCGTCCAGCAGATCCAGCAGCGCCGCTTCCAGCTCGCCGGAGCGGGTACAGCAGATGCAGCCGTTGGCAAGGGTGGTGATGCGGGTGGCGCCGTCGCCAAGCAGCTGGCTGTCGATGGGCATCTCACCAAATTCATTCTCGATAACCGCTATTTTATGATCCTGCTGCTTATGGAGAATTTGCTGCAAAAGGGTGGTTTTCCCTGCGCCGAGAAAGCCGGTTAAAACTGTTACCGCAATCGGGGTCATAATTTTTCCTGTTAACAACAACGCATTCCGCCTTTACCGTCCCCGCCATAGCGCGCCTGCTGGCGTTCACGGAAAAACTCTTTGTAGGTCATCACGGGCTTATCCGGATGGTTAGTCTGCATATGCAAAACGTAGGTATCGTAATCCGGGATGCCTACCAGCATGCGGGCGGCCTGGCCGAGATACTTTTTTGCCGCGCCTAAGTTATCAAACATACGTCACCTCTGGAGCTTGCTGAAACCTCTTTTGCAGATTGGATAAACGCAGCGTCACCCGTTAGCTTCACCTGTCGAAGCAGGCAAAGCGGTGGATGACGCTGACGCTTATCCCCCCTACAAAACCCAGAGATTAATGACCGTTGGAGATCTCAATGCCGCCTTCAGGCACCGGCACAAACGGCGTCTCTTTGTCGGTTCGCTGGTCGTTATTACGGGCCTGCTTAATCGCGCGGATGCCGTAGAAAATAATGCTGTACACCACGATCAGGAACAGGATGCTCAGCCCGGCGTTAGTATAGTTGTTGATGACGATGTGGTGCATGTTGCTGATTTGCTCCGGCGTCAGATCCGCACCGGCGTTAGCGATGCGCTCTTTATACTGGCCGGCCATATAGAAGAAGCCTTCCATCTGCGGATTGGTGCTGAACAGCTTCATGCCCAGCGCCCAGGTAGTGCAGAGCAGCAGCCACAGTGCAGGCACCACGGTAACCCAGATATAGCGGGTGCGTTTCATCTTCACCAGCACGACGGTGGCGAGGATCAGCGCGACGGCGGCCAGCATCTGGTTCGAAATACCAAACAGCGGCCACAGGCTTTTCACGCCGCCTAACGGATCGACCACGCCCTGATACAGCAGATAGCCCCACAGGCCAACACAGCCAGCGGTGCCGATAATACCTGCCACCAGCGAATCGGTTTTTTTCAACCCCGGGATAAAGTTACCCAGCAGATCCTGCAGCATAAAGCGGCCGGAACGCGTGCCCGCATCCAGCGCCGTCAGGATAAACAGGGCTTCAAACAGAATACCGAAGTGATACCAGAAGCCCATGTCCGCCAGCGGCATGATCTTGTGGAATACGTGCGCAATCCCTACCGCAAGCGTAGGAGCACCGCCCGCGCGGTTCAGCACGGATGGCTCGCCGATATCTTTCGCCGTTTGCAGGATCTGCTCAGGGGAGATAACAAAGCCCCAGGAGCTGACGGTGGCGGCGGCATGGGCGGTCACGTCTTTTAGCTGCGCCATGATAAGCGGTGCGTTCTCACCGCCCAGCTCGTGCAGGTTTGGCATGGTAATGCCCAGGCCCGCAGGCGGCGTATTCATGGCGAAGTAGAGGCCCGGTTCGATGATAGAAGCGGCAACCAGCGCCATCACCGCCACAAAAGACTCCATCAGCATGGCGCCATAGCCAATGAAACGCGCGTCGGTTTCGCAGGCCAGCAGTTTTGGCGTGGTGCCGGAGGCGATCAGCGCGTGGAAACCAGACACCGCACCGCAGGCAATAGTAATAAACAGGAACGGGAACAGCGCGCCTTTCCACAGCGGGCCAGTGCCGTCCGTGTACTGGGTCAGTGCAGGCATTTTCAGCTCAGGATTCAGGATCACGATGCCGATGGCCAGCCCGACGATAACGCCGATTTTCAGGAAGGTCGCCAGGTAGTCGCGCGGGGCCAGAATCAGCCAGACCGGCAGCAGGGCGGAGACAAACGCGTAGCCAACCAGGGCAAAGGTGATGGTGGTATCTTTAAAGGTCAGCGCCGGGCCCCAGTACGGGTCGTGGGCAATCACGCCGCCGAACCAGATGGAAGCCACCAGCAGGATCACGCCAATCACCGAGATCTCGCCCACGCGCCCAGGACGGATGTAGCGCATGTAGATCCCCATAAACAGGGCAATCGGCACCGTTGAGCAAACGGTAAACACGCCCCACGGGCTTTCCGCCAGCGCCTTAACCACGATTAAGGCCAGCACGGCCAGAATAATAATCATGATCAGGAAGCAGCCGAACAGGGCGATAGTGCCGGGAACCGGGCCCATCTCTTCTTTGATCATCTCGCCCAGGGAAGCCCCGTTACGGCGCGAGGAGATAAACAGCACCATAAAGTCCTGCACGGCACCGGCCAGTACAACGCCCGCCAGCAGCCACAGCACGCCGGGTAAATAACCCATCTGCGCGGCAAGCACCGGCCCGACCAGCGGACCCGCCCCGGCGATAGCGGCAAAATGGTGGCCGAACAGCACGTTGCGGTTCGTTGGCACGTAGTTCAGTCCGTCGTTGTTCAGCACGGCTGGCGTCGCGCGGTTAGGGTCGAGCTGCATAACCTTTTGCGCAATGTAGAGGCTGTAGTAGCGATAGGCCACGATATAAACCGAGACCGAAGCCACGACTATCCACAGCGCGCTGATATGTTCACCCCGTCGCAGGGCAACCACGCCCAGGCAGCAGGCGCCGAGGATGGCAATCACCATCCATGGCAGGTGCTTGAATATCTTATTTTTGTTCATAATCATCCCAGTGTTTAATGACCAGCGAAATTCCCTCTCAGGCTTGTCCGTTCAGGCTTAATGTCAGAGGGAGCCTGTTTTCGGGCAACAGGGTGCCAAATCTGGCGGCCCGAAAGGGGAAAAATTGCCCAGCGGTCACAGAGGGGAATAAGCGGTTATCTGACGGGATAAGCGGTTAAGGGGAGGCAAAACGGCCTGAAATTTGCGAGTCAGATCACGGTGAACGGGGCGAAGGCCAGCAAAACGTCAGCCGTCGCGCCTCGTTATTAGGGATTTAAATAGCCTCAGGCCCGGTGTGGCTGGCGGCGTCGGTTACGCAGGCTGCTGAATCCAATGGCTAAAATCGTAGCTGCCGCAGCCAGCCACAGGCTCATGCGCACCGCCTGAGCTTCCTGCATCACGCCAGCTCCCGAGTGCAGCCAGAACGACAGAATCACCCCGACCAGCGCCGCGCCCAGGCATTGCCCAAAAGTACGCATTACCGCCAGCACGCCAGAGGCATAGCCGCTGTTTTCTCGCGACGCGTTAGCCAGCATCTCGCGGTTGTTGGGGGTTTGAAAACAGCCGAACCCGAGGCCGCAAATCAGGCTGCGCAGCGCGATATCCCAGGTCTGAGCCTGTTCCGGCAGGAGCGCGAGCAGGATCAGACCGGCGGCAAATACGCACAGCCCAACGGTGGAAATCATTGCGGGCGGATAGCGGTCCGCCAGGCGTCCGGCGTGCGGGGCGGCAAGCATGATGCCAACCGGCCACGGCATAAACAGCAGCGCCGAAACGAAAACGCTGTGGCCGTAGACGCTCTGGAACAGGAACGGCAGGGCGACGAACGTGATGCCCTGGCTGACAAAAGAAGCAAGCGAGGTGAGCGCAGCAAGAGAGAATCGCGATGAGGCGAACATTTCAAGCGGCAGCAGCGGCTGCGCGGCGCGGCGTTGACGCCAGATAAACAGCCCGGCCGCGGCGATGGCGGTCAGACCATAGGCCGATGCGCTGAGCAGCTCGTGAGCGTCTGCTTTGGCAAAGCTATCTGCCGCCACGATCAGTGCGCCGAGCATAACGGCCGAAAGCAGGGCGCCCGCGTAGTCAAAAGGTTTGCTCTGGCTGGTCTGATTGGCGGGCAAAACTCGCAGGCTGAGCAGAAACGCGATAACGCCCAGCGGAACGTTTATGGCGAACAGCCACGGCCAGCCTAAAGAAGAGAGCAGGGTGCCGCCGAGCAGCGGCGCGACGGCGGTGCTGGTGGCAATCAGCAGGGCGTTCATGCCGAGGATGCGCCCCAGCAGCCGGTTGGGGAATATTGTCCGCAGGATGGCGGGTGCGATGCTCAACGTTGCCGCGCCGCCGATCCCCTGAACGATGCGCATCACGACCAGCATATCGAGAGAGGAAGAGAGCGCACAGCCGAGTGAGGCAAAGGTGAACAGCGCCAGGCCAAAGGTGAACAGGCGGCGGAAGCCAAGGCGGGTGGCGAGGGCGGCGAAAATCGCCAGCGTCATTGCCGCAGATAATAAATAGCCGTTGGCGACCCAGACGGACGCGCCTGCCGTCACGTTCAGCGCCTTTGCAATCTGTGGAAGAGCGATATTAACCATCGAGCCGTCGAAGACCGCCATCGTTGTGGTGGTCATTACTGCGATTGTCGCTAAACGCCGCTCGCGCCCCGGAAGTCCTTCATCGCCGGGTTGATCTGAAAAAAGTGACATTAACTACCTCTGCCGTTCGGTGGGGAATTGTCGATGCGGGGACTATAGCCAGCGGGGAGATAAGGCGGAAGGCGCAGCGGTTGCAGTTATAACCTGCACGAAACGCCATATGTGATGCTAAGATGCGGTATGACTGAACCAGATCTCAATTTACTCATCGCCCTCGACACGTTTCTGGCTGAAGGAAGCGTGGCCGGGGCTGCCCGCCGCCTGGGATTAAGCGCTTCGGCGATGAGCCGCACGCTCGGCCGCCTGCGAACGGCTACGGGCGATCCTCTGCTGGTGAGAGCGGGGCGCAACATGGTGCTCACGCCCTATGCAGAAGCGATCCGCGAGCGGGCGCGAAATGCGGCATTTGAAGCTCGTGCGCTGCTCAGCCTTTCAACCTCGGAACTCTCCCTCACCACGCTGGAACGCACTTTTGTCATCCGGGCCAATGATGGCTTTGTTGAAGCGTTTGGCGCGCAGCTGATAGCGGCGGCCGCAAGCACCGCACCGCTCGCACGCCTGCGCTTTGCGCCAAAGCCCGAAAAGAGCGCGAAACACCTGCGGGAGGGGCTGGTCGATCTGGAGATTGGTACGCTGGGGGAGATGGGGCCGGAAATCCGCCTACAGGCTCTGTTCAGAGACCATTTTGTCGGCGTGGTGAGGAGAGGGCACCCGCTGTCAGAGGTGGCCGTCATAAGCGCTGAGCACTATGTTGCCTTCGGTCATGTCGTGGCGTCGCGCCGGGAGCGAGTGACGGGACCGGTGGACGAAGCGCTGGCGGATATCGGTTTGCAGCGCAATATTGCCGCTATTGTACCGAGTTTCCCGGCCTCGCTGGCGGTGGCAAAAGCTTCCGATCTTATCGCGCTGGTGCCTGGCTTATTTCTGCTAAATCAGCCGGCGGACGCGTTTTATGTGTTTGAACTCCCGGTAAAAACCAGGGGGCTGACCGTTTCACAGATGTGGCATCCCCGTAACGAAGTTGACCCTGCTCAGCGTTGGTTAAGACGGCTGGTGCTGGACGTTTGTCGCGAGCAGCTGCCCGCCAGCCGTTGATATTCATTTTCAGCGGCCCAGGCCGCACGTTTGCGGATCTCTGCCGACTTACATATAGTTAACAAAGGAACAAACCTATATCGCTAACTTATGATTCAAGGAGATCCAATGGGTGCTTTAAGAGTGACTGTGCTGTTGTTTTCCTGCCTGTTTTATATCAACGCCCAGGCAGATTCACCCTTCAGGGACCTTCAGTTTGGGGAGAATAAACTGCAGATCCTGAGCGATCTGAAAAAAATCTGTCACACGCAAAAGCCGATGACAGACGATGCGCTGGCCAACAAACTGCTCGCCTCAGATGAAAATAAAGCGCATCTCCGCGACGCCAGAATAGCGCTTGAGCGGAACAATCAGCAAAACTACTGGGACGCGCTGGGCAAAGTAGAGTGCCCGGAAATGTGAAGGTGCAGAAAAGCTGTGAGGTCGGGTGACGCTTGCGCTTATCCGACCTGCGCCTCAGTTGGTAGGGTAGATAACCGCAAACGTCATTCACCGCAGAGAGTGAATTATAAGAACGAATAACTCAGGTTGACGCCAATGCCGTAATTCCGTCCCGGTGCCGGTTCGAAATAGCGGTCATTACCTTCGTTAACGATGACCGATCCGACATACTCCCGGTCGAACAGGTTATCTACCCGCCCCCAGACGTCCAGCTGCCAGCTTTCGCGAATACGGAATTTGTAGCCGCTGTTCAGTGACGCTACGGTGTAAGTCGGGGCTTTCGCATCATTTTCATCATCTGCCTGAATATCACTCATATAACGCACGTCCGCACCGGCGTAAAAACCTTCCGCAGGGGCGTATTCCAGCGCCGCGTATCCCATGTTGCGCGCGATACCCGGCATCCGGTTGCCTTTGCAGTTATCGTCACCGCAAACATTGGTACGGTAGGTTGCGTCAAGATAAGTCCACGCGGCCTTCACCCGCCAGTCGTCAGCAAACTGCTGATCGAGAGAAACTTCAACGCCACGACGGCGGGTTTCACCGGCATTTTTGTAGGTGGTGCGTCCGCCGCTGCTTTGATCTACCACGATCTCATTGTCGGTATCCGTCTGGAACACGGCGGCGGTGAACAGGCCGTTGCCGACGCGGGTTTTGCTGCCCACTTCGATGGTGTCGCTGGTGGACGGTTGCAGACCAAAGTTCAGCCCGGACAGGCCATCGTCGCGATAGGACAGTTCGTTGATGGTCGGGGTTTCAAAGCCGCGGCCCGCGGAGGTATAGACATTCCACGAATCGGTAATCGCGTATTTCAGGGACGCGGCTGGCAGCCACTTATGATAGCTTGCATCACCGCTGTCATCGCCGTTGGCACCGGTGATGTAATAGTCGTTAGAGTCGAAATAGACCGAACTGAAGCGGACCCCGGCATCCAGACTCAGCTTATCGGTGAACTGCCAGGCGGTTTGCAGATAAGGGTCAACGTTCCACATCAAGTTACGTTCGTTACGGCGCAGGTTGCCTTTTTCTCCCAGCTCGGTCGTGCCGTTTTCCACCACGAAGTTTTCATAACCCTTGCGCTTTTCAGACATGGTTTCGTAATCAAGGCCAGTGGTGAAGGTGAACGGCATAGAGAGCAGATTGCCACGATGCGTCCAGCGAGAATCAATGCCCTGATAGTGACGGGCCAGCTGGATCACGCCTCCCGGATGGGTCGGATTAAGCTGTGGGCCAACGGGAATTGACTGGTATTGTGTTGTTTCGCGTTCACCGGCGTAGGCCATGATGCTCAGATCGTCATTCGCCGTCAGCTGGCGCTCGTAATGCAGGCCAGCCTGCGTCTGTTTGGTGGTTTTACGGGTGTTGTACTGCTCGGCACGCGGGGCCTGGGTTGGGTTGTCGTGCCACTCCTGTTCGGTCAGGCCGCCCGGATCGTTTGCATCGATATCCACGCTGTTGAACAGGAAAGTCAGCTTGCTGGCATCGTCCAGGCGCACGCCCAGTTTGGCATTGCCGAGGTTTTTCTGCGCGCTGCTGTGGTCACGATAGCCGTGGGTGGTAAAGCGTGATGCGGACACAGAATAATCGACATCGCCAGCCTGCGTACCGTCACCGGTAGAGCCAGACGCTTTGACGCTGTTGCGCCAGCTGCCAAAACTGCCGTAATAAGTGCTGGCCTCAAGCGTCGGCGGCTGCGTCCCCGTGGTGGTGGTGACATTGACCACGCCGCCGGATGAGTTGCCGTAGAGCGCTGAAAATGGGCCGCGCAGAACTTCGATGCTGTCCACGCTGTTGATATCAATGTTAGAGGTCTGACCCTGACCATCCGGCATGGTGGCCGGAATCCCGTCAACGTACATGCGTATACCGCGTACGCCGTAAGTCGAACGCGAACCAAACCCACGTATTGAAAGTTGCAGATCTTGCGCGTAGTTCTGACGGTTCTGCACCTGCAAACCGGGCACCGCGCTCAGACTCTCTGACAGATTGACGCGTGGCGCGGCCTGGCGCATATCGTCGCCATAAACAACGCTAACGGCCGCGGGGGTATCCAGTTCGGATACAACGCCGGGGCTGGCGGTCACCACCATAGTTTGTTCATTTTCTTTGGGTGTCTCATCCGCAAGAGCCGGAGATACCCATGGCGACAGGGCTGGCAGCAGGAGCAGAGACAGGCGGGACTTTCCGTGTGGCATCATTTTCATCAGTACAAATTCATCAGGTGAGAAGGGCGAGCGTCCAGACGAACCATCTGGAACATTTGCGCATATGTTAATACTTATGAAGAAAGTTTGAAAACTGTAAAGGCACTTTACGTTAATGATAAGTGTTGGTGAAGAAGGTGGTTGAGGCAAGCAGGGCTGGTGTTTTTCTGTCTTTTTAAAAAACTTTCATTTTAACTGCATCCGATTTTCATCCTCATCCGTATATCAGAGTGTGAGCACCTTTCCCGCTCCCTACCATAGAGGACAGAACCATGAACAAATATCTCGTTTCCGCCTTCTCCACGACCTTACTGTTCAGCGCGTTAAGCTCGGCCGCCATGATGAATGATTCCGTGATGGTGGGCGGCGCGGCAATGTATCCTTCTAAAAACATTGTTGAAAATGCCCTGAATTCAAAAGATCACACCACTCTGGTTGCCGCCGTTAAGGCCGCGGGCCTGGTCGATACGCTGCAAGGGGCGGGTCCCTTCACCGTCTTTGCGCCAACCGACGCGGCTTTTGCCAAACTGCCTGCCGGGACCGTGGATAAGCTCATCAAACCAGAAAACAAAGCCATGCTGACCAGCATCCTGACCTACCACGTGGTGGCCGGGAAATATGATATGAAACAGCTGGAACAGAAAATCAAAGCGGGTGGCGGTCATGCGGAGCTGAAAACCGTGAACGGGCAGCCGCTGTGGATCATGAGCAACGGCCCGCACAATATTCAGCTTAAGGATGGGAAAGGCAACGTGGCTAACATCAGCACCTATGATGTGAATCAGAAGAACGGCGTGATTGACGTTATCGATACGGTTCTGATGCCTAAGTAATCTCTGTCTATACTCGGTGTGGGCAGGCGCAATCGGTGACCTGCCCACACTCAATCAGGACAGCTATGGATAATGCGTTAGTGCAGCAGCAGGTGGCTTTGGTCAGGGCAATTGCCGGAGGCGATCGCCACGCGTTTGAACAGCTCTATCGCCTGACGTCGCCGCAGCTTTTTCCGGTGGCGCTGCGTATGTTACGGCGCTCCTCGTGGGCCGAAGAAGTCCTGCATGACAGCTTTCTGGCCGTATGGAACCGGGCGGCCAGCTACGATCCCGCCTGCAGCTCCCCAATGACCTGGCTTACGCATATTGTTCGCAACCGCTGCATCGACTGGCTGAGAAGCGGAAGCGCGCAAAGCAGCGGGCTTGAAGAGGAGCTCACCGAATTCACGCCGACGCCAGCGTCGCAGACAGGTGTGGATGCACTACATGACGATGATGAAGTGGATAAGCTCACCCGATGCCTGGCCCATCTCGAACCCGATCAGCGCCAGAGCGTGGTGCTGGCCTATTATCAGGGGATGTCGCACAGTGAGATTGCCGCCTGGCTGCACCAGCCGCTGGGCACGGTGAAAAGCTGGGTGCGCAGGGCGTTAACTCACCTCAGGGAGTGCGTCGGGCTATGAACAGCAAACAAGAAAACGACAGCGCGCTGGCGGCCGAATATGCTCTGGGCACGCTGCGAGGCGGAGCACGCCTACATTTTGAGAGACGTCTGGTGAGCGATCCCACCCTGGCTGAACAGGTAGGACGCTGGCAAACCATGCTTTCCAGGCTGGATGCGACCGTCGTGCCGCTACGACCACCTGAGCGCGTGTGGAAGAAAATTAAGCTCAGTTTACCGCCGCAGCGCAGCGCATCACGCTGGAACTGGAGCTATCTGGGCTGGGCGCTTGCCGCCGGACTGGCTGCGGTGGTGCTGATACCGTATATCACATCGAAACCGCAGGTGCTGTCGCCGCTGGTGGTGTTAAATAGCAGCGACGCAGGGAAAGGGCAGTGGATTGTCAACGCCGACCGCGAGCGCAGCCAGCTAAGCCTGACGCCGGTGCAGTCGCAGTCGGTAGCCGCTACGAACAGCCTGCAGCTCTGGGCGATACCCGCGGGTGAAAAACCTGTTTCACTCGGTCTGCTGGACAGCGGTAAGCCAACGCTGCTGAAGGTCGCTAACGTGACGTTGTCACCTGGAACGACCATTGCTATCAGCCTGGAGCCTAAGGGAGGGTCGCCGACCGGACAGCCAACGGGGCCAGTGGTCTACAGCGGGGCGTTGTAAACAAACGAGGAGCGGGAAAACCGCTCCAGACGTCAGGCCGGGCTGGCTAACCCGCCGAGATTATCACCTCAATCAGATTTGTCTTCCCGCTGGCTATGCCGCTCTTAACCGCCGCTGCGATATCCACTGCTTCGGTGACCCGGCATGCGCTGATGCCCATCGACACCGCGAGCGACTGAAAGTCAATGCAGGGGTTGACGAGATCCATGCCAATGAATCTCCCTTGGGCAACGGAAGTGTAGGATGCTTGGCTTTTCATGAAGTTTTTAAGCACGTTGTACTCAAAATTATTCATGACGATAAACGTCACCGGCAGTTTTTCGTGGGCGGCAGTCCACAGCGCCTGTGGTGAATACATTGCTGCGCCGTCGCCCACCAGACAGACTACCGGCTCGCGGCCGCGCCCCAGCGAATGACCTACCGCAGCAGGCATGCCCCATCCCAGGCCTCCGCCGCGCATAAAGTAATATCGCTGGTACTGCTGGTCGGAAATAAATTTCCTGATGTAGTCGGTTGTTGCAATCGCCTCATCAACGATAGTGACGCCCGGCGGGATAGCGCGAAGAACCTCGTGGGCTGCGACCAGGGGCGAAATAACGGGGTGGGTAAATTCCGATGAGAAAACAGCCTCAAGCAGCTGCTGGTTTTTTTCACGCTCGCTTTTCGCTTCGTTAATACGCTTCTGAAAAAGCGTTTTCTTACGACAGGTCAGGCGTTCGAGCTTAGGCAACAGCTGCTGAAGCGAGATTTTGATATCGCCCATCAGCGACAGCCTGGTGGGATAAGTTCTGCCTAACTCGTTCATATCTGAAGAAAGCTGATACACCACACAGTCCTGTGGAATAGCTTCAGCTTCGCTGTAGAGAATAGTGATTAAACTTTTGCCGCCCAGAATGAAGACGGCATCGTAGTTCATAATGATTTTTGCGATATCCCGGGACACCGTAGGCATATTCCCTCGCCACAGGGGATGATGGGGCGGGAAGGGCAAATTTAACGGCCAGGACGAACCGTAAACGCACGCCCCCAGCATTTCTGCCAGCAGGACAGTCTCATCCGTTGAATGGTTGCTGTGAATTTCATCACCGGCAATCATCATCAGCTTACCTGGCTGCACATTGCTTAGCTCAACCGCAAGCTCATTCAGCGAGCTGGCGACGGTATGGTAATTCACCCGCGAAGAGGCAAGAATACTGGCATCGTGCATCTCTTCCATGACGTCCATGGGGAGCGACAGCAGCACCGGACCAGCCGGGGGATAGCTGGCATCGTGAAACGCTCGCCTTACCAGTACCGGAAGCTGAGCGGCGCTGGTCACTTCTTTTGTCCACTTCGCGACGGGAGAGGCAATGGACACCACATCATCATAAAGCAGAGGCTCGCGCACATAGTGCCGGGTGTCCTGCTGGCCGACCGTCACGACAAGCGGCGTTTTCATGATTCGCGAGTTAATCAGGTTACCCATGCCGTGGCCCAGTCCGCTTGCGGTATGCAAATTCAAAAAACCTGCTTTACCTGATGCCTTTGCGTATCCGTCGGCAATCGCCACCGCGCTGCTTTCCTGCAATGCCAGAACATAATGAATATCCTCGTGGCGAAGCAGGGCATCGATGAGCGGCAGCTCTGTGGTGCCAGGATTGCCAAAAATATATTCAACGCCTTCGCTTTCAAGCACTTCAAGCAGCATATCTGCACCCGAACGCAGCGAGAAGTCTGCCAGCGTATTGATGGATTTCATGGCCTGTCTACCTTATTCAGAGGAACGTCATACGGCTTCAGTATTCTTCGCGAGTCGGGCGGATGACTATCTCATTCACGTCAACCTCCGCGGGCTGTTCTATGGCGTAAGCAACAGCTTTTGCGATAAACAGCGCCGGAATGGCCTGCTGATAAAATTCGCCCAGAAACGCCTTGCTGTCGGCGTCAGAGCTACCGTGCAGCAGTTCACTCTCAACGGCGCCAGGGGAGATAAGCGTTGTGCGGATATGACTGCCAGCCTCGTATCGCAGCCCCTCGCTTAGCGCCCTGACGGCAAATTTTGTCGCGCTATAAACCGCGCCTCCCGGACTCAGCACTTTTATCCCGGCGACCGAGGCCACGTTGATGAAATGTCCAGACTTCTGGTTTTCGAAAACGGGCAGCGCCGCAGCGATACCGTTAAGCACCCCTTTAATATTGGTATCAATCATCCGATCCCACTCCTGCGTTTTAAGCGAGGCCAGGGGAGCGATTGCCATGTAACCTGCGTTGTTGATAAACACATCAACACGACCAAATTTTGCAACAGCCACGTCCACTACACTTTTAACCTCGCTGAGACGGGTCACGTCGGCCTTAATAGCCATAGCCTGGCCACCTGTTTGGATAATTTTTTCGACCAGTGCGTTGATGCGATCGATGCGCCGGGCTACGAGCACCAGCGTTGCCCCTTTTTCGGCAAGAAAAAGAGCGATAGCTTCACCAATTCCACTGCTTGCTCCGGTAACGACGACAACCCGTTGAATTAAATCACTCACAAATCACCTCTTGATTACTAATTAAACCAGATGTTCGAATTTTAAATATCAATAAGCGGAGCATTCTTTTAGCGTTGTCACGCGTCATTAGCACGCACATTAATTAATGGGTGGCGCAACTGGACCGCATGCAGGGCTACGGTCCAGGCATCTAAAGTCGTATTACCGGCGATCTCGGCGGTAACCGTGAAATGTTTTGGGTTAACCGGGTCGATTAACCATGCATAACTTTCCAGTGGGCCGAGTGTTCTGAGAAAAACTTCGCTTTCGGTTTCAGTTTTCATAACGCCCTCATGAAAATATAATTAACACAACGAATGTTGTCATGTGCGTGTCAGCACAATAAATATATTGTATATGCAGGGGGTGATATCTATCTAAAGTAACTATTTGAAGTAGATTATTGATCTGTTTTTTATGAAAGAGTGAGTTCTTATATTCTTCGTGATGACTATACGTAGAAAATAGGTTCTTGCAAATAAAAGTAACGCCGATGGCATAGCAATAAAACAGCAAAGTAATATTGTTTTCTTATGGTCTTATAAATATATTATATTTTCGGGATCTGTTGCGTGCGGATTTTATGTTAAAAAGAGAGTTTATTCTTTGCCACTACAAAGTGTTAAACATTTGGGAGAACTTTAGCTGGACTTGAAATCATTTCAGAAGCGGGGGAGAAAAAATTATCCATCCATGGATAGCACTAAACGTTACGTTCAGATGTCGTCCATTGTGTAACCAACAACGATTTCCAGCGTCTTACGAATCACGTCAGCCGTAACGACGTCATCGGTACATTCCAGGGCGTTTACCAGCCACAGAATGATCGTTTTGTTCGTGACATGGCCTTCCGAGGCGAGAATATCGCTAATCGCGGAACCCAACAGGGCAGACTCTTCGGCCAGCAGGTCGCCAGCACAACGAAAATATTCTGACATAGCCGTGTTTGACAGGGCTTTATAGATATCTGATTGCTGTTGCGTAGCCTGTATCATGTCGTTTCACCGTAAGTTGATTGTTAGTGACCTTTTTAAGTCAGTGGATGTTGTCTTTGCCCTGTGGCTGTCCGTCGCGAAAAAACGAACCGGGCATTTCGCTATTACCTTGATCTCTTTCATTTAACTCATGTTTGAGACGGCGGCGTTTTGTTGCCATCTCCTTGACATCATTAATAACACGCACGATGGCCTCACGGCGCTGAAGGTCGGTTTCTCCAGCCTCCATGGCCCGCAGTTTTGCTAACAGGGTCTGAGTATTAATCGCCCCCTTACCCCTCAGCAGGGCCAAAACCGCTTCACCAATAAGTTCATCTGCCTGTCGATCAAATTCACTACTTTTCATAACTACGTCTCTGATGGCCACACTATCCAGCACCGGAAGCGCAGCAAGAAGCCAACTTTCCGATGGAACAGGTCCGCCGGAGACTGGCAGCCAGAAGTGAAATCGTGAACTTACCTCTGCCAGAGTTGACAAAAATAAACGGATAAATCGTAACCGTTGGTCTTATACCTCGCGTTCAAACAGCAGGCCAATCAGCGCATGATAATGACTCTCTTCTTCCGGCCCGGAGGCATGTTCAAGGCGGGAGAGCAGTTTAGTACACAGCGTTTTACGGTTCAGGTTACGGCGGTCGCCAAGGATCTCCACCACAATCTGTCCCAGCGTTTCCTGTTGGGTCGGTAGCTCAGCCTTGTTGAAATATTGGGCAATATCATTGGCGGCGTCCGGTAGGCTGCTGTTCTGGCGCATTTGTCGCTCCTGTAAAAATTAAGTCATCAAAAAGTTATATTTAAACTATACGCATTTTAAAAATCTGTACATAAAACTTGTACAAAAAAATGAGTGTTTTTGAGATGAAATTTTATTTCTTTTTTTATTCAATTGGTTAGGCTGGTAAGTTTAATGGTTTCGCTCCGTTAATATTGTACATTTAAAATATAGAAGGGATGAGAGCGAGGCGAGAAGAGCTAAGCTGCTGTCCTGAAAGGTTTTCTTTGTGTAAATAGCTTGTTAATTTCAGGCCCATTTCGAGACGAGCTGACAACAATCTGCTAATGTAAGTGCTCTAAACAGCCATCGTTTCGGAAAATTCATGCTTACAACAATCCTGTATCGCAGCCATATTTGCGACAACGTTTCGGTTAAATCGCTGGAGGAGATGGTCGCTACAGCCAACCAGCGTAACGGCGATGCGGATGTCACGGGTATTCTGCTGTTCAACGGCACGCATTTTTTCCAGCTGCTGGAAGGACCCGACGAGAGCGTTTCGACAATTTACCAGCATATCTGCGGGGACCGCCGTCACTACAACCTTGTGGAACTGATGCGCGATTACGCCCCTGCGCGGCGGTTTGGTAAGGCTGGCATGGAACTCTTTGATTTAAGGGAGCATGACAAGGACGACGTCCTGCAAACCGTGCTGGATAAAGGCACGACAAAATACCAGTTATTCTATGATGACAGGGCGCTACAGTTTTTCCGTACCTTTGTCGAAGCCACTGAAAAAGAAAACTATTTTGAAATTCCCTCCGCTGATTCATGGGAGTTTATTGTCGATGATTCTCTTCTGCCGCCCGCGAAGGTGGTCCCGGCGGATTCAGCGGCATGCAGTTTCGCCTTCCAGCCGATTATTGACCCGCTTGCCAGGGAGGTGGTGGCGCTGGAAGCACTGCTTCGTACTCCGGACGGTCTTCCCCCGCAGGCCTGGTTTGAGGGGCTGGCGGGTGATGAAATCTACAAAGCAGACCTGAACAGTAAAAAAATCGCCTTCGCCATGGCCAGGGACTTAGGGCTTCGGGATCGGACGCTGTCCGTGAATCTATTGCCGATGACGTTAGTGCACATCCCCGGCGCGGTGGGGTTATTACTGCAGGAAATTGAAGCCAACGGCCTGGTGGCCGAGCAGATTATTGTCGAGTTCACCGAGCGGGAGGTCATCTCTCGTCTCGATGCGTTCACCGATGCGGTCAGGCAATTAAAAGCTGCGGGTATCCGGGTTGCGATTGAGCACTTTGGCGAAGGCTTCGCGGGGCTATCGCTGCTGGCCCAATTCCAACCTGATAAGATTAAAATTAATCGTGATTTGATCAGGGATGTGCATAAAAGCGGTCCGCGGCAGGCTATTATCCAGGCCATCATACGCTGCTGTACTTCTCTTGAAATTACGGTCACCGCCGTGGGCATTGAAAAAGCTGAAGAGTGGATGTGGCTTGAATCTGCGGGGATTTATCAGTTTCAGGGGCATCTTTTCGCCAGCCCATGTCAGGCTGGCATTCCCGCTATCCGCTGGCCGGAAAAGAAAATCCCTTTCATTTAAGCCACCTCAGTCTGGCGGCCGGCGTGTGCTGGCTGCCGCGCATCATTAATCCTCTCTGCTTGATGAAAAATCCTGTACAACCTGGCGTGAACTATCTTTCAGACGCAGCCCTTTGCTATGCTTAATCAGCGTAAGATAAGCTGATTATCCGCTCTCCTTCCTTTTGTACAAAAAATTAAATTTGTACAACCTGGTGAGAATGGTTAGTTTAGGGATCGACGTATCAGGTCAGCGTGGGGAGATTTATGGCCTATTACAGTATCGGCGACGTTGCCGAACGATGCGGGATTAACCCCGTTACGCTGCGTGCCTGGCAGCGACGCTATGGTTTACTGAAGCCGCAGCGCAGTGAAGGCGGCCATCGTCAATTTGACGAGGAGGACGTCCAGCGTATCGAAGAGATAAAACGCTGGATGCAGAGCGGCGTGCCGGTCAGTAAAGTCAAAGCGCTGCTGGAAGAGAAAAAGAACCACTCTGATGACAACTGGACATCGCTTCAGGAAGAGATGATGGGCATCCTGCGCCAGGTGCGTCCCGCGAGATTACGCGCCGCCATTGCGACTCTGGGGCGTGATTATCCAGCGGACGACCTTATCGACCACGTCTTTGTTCCGGTACGCCAGCGGCTTTGTCTGGAGCAGAATACAGCGCGCGCAATGGGCAGCCTGCTGGACGGGGCGCTGATTAACTATGCGGCGTTGTGTCTGGGCGAATCGCTTAAAAAAAGTGGGCGCGAGGCGCTGCTGATTGGGTGGGGCACTGAAGATCGTACCCGTCTGTGGCTTGAGGCCTGGCGTCTGTCCAGGCGTGGCTGGCACATTGATGTCCTTGCTGAACCGCTGGACTCACCGCGCCCAGAGCTTTTTCCCGGGCAGCACATTTTTGTATGGGCAGGACAGGTGTTGTCACTCCGTCAGCAGGAACAGCTGGATCACTGGCAGGAGCAGGGATATACGATGTATTGCCACACGGCATAGTCAGCAATATTTTAACAGCAACCCGGGCTTACAAGTCAGAATAGTTACCCGGGCTTTGAAAGATATATTCCCCTTACGTTACGCTTATCAGGAATTTATCTCGCTGGTGCTCAATAAAAATGTCAGGGTTTGCCGATAAATATCGACCAGAATGACATTCGTTTCGCTTTCCATCTGCTTCGTCATTATCATCCGCACGTCACGAAGGGTGGCAAAACCTTTCTCGGCCAGCAATTTTTCTTTTACTGCATTGACCAACGCAGAGTCTGATAAAAACTGCGCAGGAATAGTATGAACAAAACTGTTCACTGAAATATCAGTCATGCAAAACGATCCTCAAAAGTTAAATACAATTCAGGGTTGACGGGAAATTATCGGTCAAGGCCGAGGCTAAAAGCAGGCAAAACATTCGTTGCTTTGCCTGCTAAAAAGTCCATTACTTATAGTCGATGCTGCATTATTCGTCGGATAATCTCACTGTTTTAAGATAAATCCTGGTACGGCCCGGCGGCTTATCGTAAAGGTCTTTGATGGCTCACGACCCTGCGCGAGTAGCCACGAAAGCCCAGCATCCCCATGGCGCCTGCCAGAACAGCCTCGATGATCAGCATGAAGAAGGTGAACCAGCTGGCTTTCGCCGTTGCCGAGGCCGCTTTTTCCCCTGCTTCACGCGCCTTTTGCTCGGCCTGTTTTTTCAGCTCTTCATATTTCGCCCGTGCTGCCTGATAGTTTTTCTCGGCTTGGTCAACTAGTTGCTGAGCTTCAGCATCAGTTTTGCCGGTGCGGGCAACAATAATATTTTTAAGCGCTTCTTTATCCGCGGCTTCAAAGGTATTGCTGTTGCGGGACACCAGGCCTTTCACGAAAGCAGTGATGTCTTCCCCCTGGCCCAGCCGATCTTCTGCTCTTTGCCCCTCGTTAGCCGCCTGTTGTTGCAATGCTTCCGGCTGGAGTTCAGGCTTGCCCGTTTGCCTTAGCGTTGTCAGCAGCTGGTTCTGGAAATCATCAAGGTTGATGTTATTTTCGTCGAGCTTCTCTTTGGCCATATTGGCAACCGAAGGGGCCGCGGCCGAAAGACCATTCCCCAGCGTTTGTACGCCTGCCCCCAGCACATTAGCTGCGCCGGTGACGGCATAGTTCGCCATAGCGAGTAAAAAAGCGCTGCAGATTAGTGTGTTGACGCCAAACATCATTACGCCATGCAGGCATCCATCACGGTGGGCCAGATAGCCGCTGAGATAACCTCCTGCGGCGATAGCAATCAGCATGCTGATACCGGTCCAGATAGCCGCTCCGGTCGCCACCCCGTCAAGGGGGTTTTGCTCTTTCAGAGGATCGATTGTTGTTGCACCCACGGCGGTTCCTAACACCATGAGAAGTAGATAAATCACCATGGAAATAACCACACCGGCAAAAATAGCGCTCCAGGAAATACGCTTCAGTAATGCTCCTCGTGCCGGAATAATTTCGGTTTCATAAGTGCTGGTATCATCAAAGTTACGGTCGGTCATATCGAACTCCACGTTTTTGTGATAGCGAAGAAAGCCCAACGGGAGCTGCGCTTTTATCTGACGCAGCGGACTGTATAAGAATAGTCCTTTAGTTAAATGCCCACCTTAATTGGCTTAAAAAAATGTAGTTAAGCGGATTGCGGGGAGGGATTTTGACAGTGGGAGTGTTTAATTATTTGAAATATTGCTGAGGTGTTAGACTAAAAGCACTATAACGCCAGTTAATAACCTGGATTATTTTCTGGCCGCTGAAGTGGATACCTTGCGAGAAGCGAGACGGCATTATTTAGCTGGAGCGGAGAAGCCGCTCCAGCAGCATAAGCTCACTCAGAAACGATAGCCGATGCCTACGTTGAATCCATTGATAGCGAAGGTATCACCGTCACCGTTCTTATAATCAGAGCCTTCGTAACCAACATCAATAACCAGATTATCCATTGGGTTTATTTGTACGCCTGAGCTGTCTGTCGATCAACACCCAACACATCCATTGCATACTGCGTTAGTGCATCCTTCACCTGCTGCTGATTCTGTGCATCAACACTGGTGATATTCAGCAGATTTGTTATCTGACCGTAGGCATCCGCATACTGCTGACTGGCTTTTGAGTTGTAGTTGCCGGTGGTCTCGTATTCACCTTTGGCCGCGATAACTTCCAGCCTTGCTCCGGCACACGCCGCACTTCCGGCATTTCCGTTACCACAGGCATCAATGACCTTCTGGTCACTGGCGATATCTTTTTCACGCAGCTCGTTCACTGCCTGCTGCGCTTTCTCACGTTCAACCGGATCTTTACTGTTGAGTTTAAGCTTCGCCAGCTCAAGCTCCGTCTTATCCGACACGCTCAGGAAGTTATTTTCAACTACAGTTCCTACTCTGTGAATGAATTTTTTATCTTGTCTTCATTCTAAAATCCTTTTAATTTAAATAGCCTGGCAATAACAAAAATAGCGCCAGTGAAACTGCCAATTACACAAGCAATTTTAATAGTTTTCAGAATATCGGCTTTTGTCAAATCGAAAGATCCTGTTAGCATCCAAACTAAAACGTCTATAGACAAGGCTATACACAGGAAACTAATCACAACCCCCAGCGTACAGGCGATAAAAAGAATCAGCAGGCTTGATACTCTCTCATTGAAAGGTTTCATTTCATTTTATCCTCAATGATTGGTTCGAGTTTTTTTCCGCCATACTCGGAAGAGAAAGATGCTCCTATGTCGCCAAAACTGCCAGGAATGTTACTCGGTATTACTTCTTTTGAAATACCAAAATCGCCCTTAATCTCAGTATACTGTTGCAGAGTCGGATTATATTTCGGGTCCCATCCACCTTTCCACCAGTTTGCCCCAGCATTTACTCCCCATGAGAACCCTTTACCAATGCCATAGCCGACACCCGATCCAGCACCATTGATGAGCGCGCCAGAAAGTGGATCCTTATCGTCTATCCAATTACCAAATGCTCCACCGGCTGCATTCCAGCCGACAGTACCTGCCAACCCATTGCCCATACTTATAACATTCACCCAGCCACCAATCGCAGCGTTTGCCGGATCTATCGTGCCATCTGCAAGATAACTAATACCGGCATTTGCTCCAGCGCCAAGTGCCCACATAGCCTGAGCACTTCCTGGCAGTAAAGCAACTCCGCCCCCCGCAAGCGCCAGACCTACAGCATCACTTTCATTTTTCGCTTTTTGGCACGCTGATCCGGCCGGATTATCGGAACAACTCGCCATATCTGCTCCATGCTGACGTATCCATGCCGCTTGTGACTCTTCATTTCCGCCAAACAGGTTATTCTCAACCACCGTCTTCCCGGTCTGCGCCCCGGCAACGGCATCGGCTGTGCTGTTTCCGGCCAGTCCGCCCGCAAGACCGGCTGCCAGTGTAGCAAGAGCTGAGACGGTTTGCTTCTCCGTTTCGCTCAGTTCACTGACCGGCTTTCCGTAAGCATTCAGCGCTATCAGTCCGACCAGTTCCCCGGTTGCAGCACCTGCTGCACCCACCAGGGGGCTGTTTTCCTGGGCCGCGGCGAGGGCGGCGTTCACGACGGCGTGGGCCATCGTTCTGGCAGCCGGGTCGTCAACGCTGTCGGCAATCACTTTGGTTATATACGGGGCGGCACCGTTGGCGAGTGCTCCGGCTATATCGCCCCCGACCAGCCCCTGTACCGCAGCCGTGGCCGCCTGTATCCCCTGCTGGATGGCGCTGCCGGTGCCATACTTCTGCATTTCAGCTTTGTAGACATCCGTTTTTCTCAGCTCGTCGGCGCTGAGTTCAGGATGTTTTTCTTTCGCCTTTTCCAGCCCGTTGATATCACCCTGCGTCCGCGCGATGTCAGCGGCCTGGCTCCCGATTTCCCCAATCAGCTGCGCTTCCTGCAGGCGCCTCTGCTCTTTTTCCTTGTCAAAGATAGGGGAGAGCGTCTGGTTGGCGTGCTCCACGTCGCGGCTCAGGCTGGCGACGTCCTGGGGCTGGCTGTCCTTGTCCCGGATGGTTATCGTGCCGTTACTCACCGCCGAGCGGGTCGTCGAGTCCGCGCTGTCGCTGCCGTTAACGCCAACCAGCAGGCTGTTGGCCATGTTGCCGGTGAACTGGTCCGCAATGCTGCCGCCGGTGCTGGCTCCGATGCTCAGGTGCTCCACCTTATACTCCGCGTGGTTGTTGATATCCCCGAAGCCCAGCGTGCCGGTGTCGAGGCGGTTCTTCTCCGCGCTGCCCGTTGAGCCAATCACGGCCCCGTTCAGCTGCGTGTGTTCACCCACCGTGATATCAAAGCCGCCGTTACCCGCAAAGATGCCGGTCTGCTCGATAACCGAGTCCCAGGTGCTGTGCATCTTGTCCAGCGCCAGGTTCACCGAGGCGGAGCCGCCACTCATACTGCCGCTGATGCCGCCGCTGGCGCTGGTCTGCTTCGAATCGTAGCTGTCGCTGTCCTGCTCGCTGGTCAGAACAAGGCTGCGGCCCACGTCCATCGTCACCCGGCTGCCGCTGACCTGCGCCCCGGTCAGCGCGGTGTCGCGCCCGCTGACGATGCTGACGCCGCTGCCCGCGTCCAGCGTGGTCTCCGAGTGGGTGGTGCCGTTGCCGCGCTCGTTGCCCCTGCTTTTGTTGCCGCTGGCGTTAACGGTAAGGCCGTTGCTGCCCTGGCCGAAGTTAATACCCACGCCCACCGCGCCGCCGTGGCTCTCGTTTTTGCCGTCGAGCCTGCTGGTGTTGACGCCGGAGTCCAGCAGCACGTCGCGCTTCGCGCCGAGCGTCAGGTCGTTCCCGGCCTGCATGCCCAGCTGGCCGTCGTAGAAGGGATAAGTTTCATAAATCATCCTTGATTTACTCAATAATATTTAAGAACAGAGTGATGGAATATACGTAAATGTCAGGACCAATAGAATAACATCAGTACTATTCCTGATAAATTAAAGATTAATGTTAGCCTCTGTAAACTTATGATTTAATAATTACTGAAGCTTTGAATGCATTATCTGTTGTCTTTTTCAGTAATTCGTATCGAATTTACATGGAATGGTAACCTAAATATTTTTATCAGCAGCCGTAAGAATGAAACTGAATGAAAACGATATAAATATATTGTGCACTGTTACGCATAATCTTTTTATACCTGTTGAGACAAAACTGTGTCCTTCGTAACATGAAATAATCAGTTATACAGACGAAGGAATTATATGGACCTCTCTGCGCGTCTTTACAAGATCCGTAAGCATAAAGGACTCACCCGAAAGATGATGGCCTTGTCTTCAGGCGTAAATCTCAATCAAATCAGACGATACGAAATCGGACTAGCGACGCCATCACTGGAGGCTTTGAAGAGAATAGCGCAAGCGCTACGGGTGACAGCAGATTCATTAATTTTTGATGAGAGTGAACGTCTGCCGGAGAACGACCTGCTTCTTCAGTTCAGAGCAGTTTCAGAGATGACGGCAGAACAGCAGTACATTGTTAAGCAGTTGATAGAAGGGATGATCATTAAGTACGAAACGGAAAGGTGGTCATCAAGAATGAAAGGGGAATAATGTGCGCAGTGATAACGGGTTGCCGCCCATTACCACCGCTGACCACCATTAACTATGAAGGAGTTAATCATGGCTGAGAACGATTCTAAGTCAGAAGTCGTCACAACTGAAGTACCAGAGTTAAAAAATCGCCGTTATACCGTGGGTTACATTCGGGACTGGAAAACGCATGAACCTGCCACTTCCATCACGCTTAAGGGGAACTGGCTAAATGATGCGGGGTTTGCGACCGGGACGCCGCTGAAGATCCGCGTCATGCCCGGTTGCCTGGTGCTCACCGCTCAGGAACCATTACCCGCACCGCCGCCAGAGCCGGAGATTATGCAGACGCTGAAGAAGGTCTGTAAGCTCCCGATCCGCAAGCAGCGGCAGATCACTGATTTTATTGAGATGATCATGGCTAAACGGCCGTCTGTCGGGAAGTGGAGTTGACGGCTGACAGGCAAAAGATCCCAACCAGAAATGGTTGGGATCTTTGGTTACTCCTTGGGGAGTGATTGCTTATCTTTGCGTGCCTTCATCCAGGACATAAACCAGATTCCTGCACCTAGAGGAAGACCGCCACTTAAACCATATTTCACAGAATAAAAAGCTTCTTTTTTCCAACTGAAGAAAAACTTACCGTCTTGTAAGTAAAATATTATTGCTATACCCAAACTCACTAAGAAAACGGTAATAAATATAACAAATGGCCAATATATACATAGAAAAAGAAAATAATAAAAACCGGTTTTATTTATTTTCATTATCTTTCTTCCTTTTATCTAACTGGTCCGTTACTTTTCCGCCAGCGACTTCTGATGTTAGAGAACCAACAACAGCCCCGCCAATTTCTGAAGATACTTTCTCAGTAATCTTACCGGCAACAGACCCTGCAGCCGTACCCACTCCAGCCCCGATCATCGCATTAGTCGGATCTTCACCTTTGATTGTGCTGCCAATATAAGCACCACCAATGCTGACTCCTTCCGTAAGCAATGGACCTTTGCCCTGCGTTAACGCCCCTGTTCCTATCGCGATCAACGCATCAGTATAACTAAAGGGTTTGTCACCATTCACCGTAAGCTGCGTACTCACATTAGCCGCACCACCGATAGTACCGCCCGTTGCCACCGCTCCCGCATCGACTACGGAACCCGTCCCCATCGTAGCAGCGGTACTCATCAGTAACGCCCAGGATTTCACCAGTTCACTGGCCGGTTGAGGTGCACCTGTTCCCAGTCCTTTCGCAAGATCGCTTTGTGCCTGCGCTATTTCTGTGGCAGTAGCGCCGTTCTGCGCCATAAACAGGCCTAATGAAGACGAAGCCTGAACACTGTTCATCATACCGCCGGGCAGACTCAGGGCATTTTGTTCAACCACCGTTTTCCCGGTCTGCGCCCCGGCTACCACATCCGCCGTGCTGTCTCCGGTTAAACCGCCCGCCAGGCCTGCTGCAAGGGTAGCAAGGGCCGACACGGTTTGCTTCTCCGTTTCGCTCAGTTCACTGACCGGTTTTCCGTAAGCATTCAGCGCTATCAGTCCGACCAGTTCCCCGGTTGCAGCACCTGCTGCACTCACCAGGGGGCTGTTTTCCTAGGCCGCGGCGAGGGCGGCGTTCACGACGGCGTGGGCCATCGTTCTGGCAGCCGGGTCGTCAACGCTGTCGGCAATCACTTTGGTGATATACGGGGCGGCACCGTTGGCGAGAGCCCCGGCTATGTCGCCGCCTGCCAGCCCCTGTACCGCAGCCGTGGCCGCCTGTATCCCCTGCTGGATGGCGCTGCCGGTGCCATACTTCTGCATTTCAGTTTTGTAGACATCCGTTTTTCTCAGCTCGTCGGCGCTTAGCTCAGGATGTTTTTCTTTCGCTTTTTCCAGTCCGTTAATATCACCCTGCGTCCGCGCGATGTCAGCGGCCTGACTCCCGATTTCCCCAATCAGCTGCGCTTCCTGCAGGCGCCTCTGCTCTTTTTCCTTATCAAAAATAGGGGAGAGCGTCTGGTTGGCGTGCGCCACGTCGCGGCTCAGGCTGGCGACGTCCTGGGTCTGGCTGTCCTTGTCCCGGATGGTTATCGTGCCGTTACTCACCGCCGAGCGGGTCGTCGAGTCCGCGCTGTCGCTGCCGTTAACGCCGACCAGCAGGCTGTTGGCCATGTTGCCGGTGAACTGGTCCGCGATGCTGCCGCCGGTGCTGGCTCCGATGCTCAGGTGCTCCACCTTATACTCGGCGTGGTTGTTGATATCCCCGAAGCCCAGCGTGCCGGTGTCGAGGCGGTTCTTCTCTGCGCTGCCCGTTGAGCCAATCACGGCCCCGTTCAGCTGCGTGTGTTCACCCACCGTGATATCAAAGCCACCTTTCCCGGCAAAGATGCCGGTCTGCTCGATAACCGAGACCCAGGTGCTGTGCATCTTGTCCCGCGCCAGGTTCACCGAAGCGGAACCGCCGCTCATGCTGCCGCTGATGCCGCCGCTGGCGCGGGTCTGCTTCGAATCGTAGCTGTCGCTGTCCTGCTCGCTGGTCAGAACAAGGCTGCGGCCCACGTCCATCGTCACCCGGCTGCCGCTGACCTGCGCCCCGGTCAGCGCGGTGTCGCGCCCGCTGACGATGCTGACGCCGCTGCCCGCGTCCAGCGTGGTCTCCGAGTGGGTGGTGCCGTTGCCGCGCTCGTTGCCCCTGCTTTTGTTGCCGCTGGCGTTAACGGTAAGGCCGTTGCTGCCCTGGCCGAAGTTAATACCCACGCCCACCGCGCCGCCGTGGCTCTCGTTTTTGCCGTCGAGCCTGCTGGTGTTGACGCCGGAGTCCAGCAGCACGTCGCGCTTCGCGCCGAGCGTCAGGTCGTTCCCGGCCTGCAGCTGACTACCCTGAACGTGGACGTCGGTGCCGGTGGCGCTGACGCTGAGGTTTTTGCCCGCCTGCACGGTGCTGCCCTGTGAATAGCGGTTGGTCTGGGTCTGTTCGGAGGTGGACGACTGGCTGCCGTAAGACAGGTTCACCCCAATCATGCTCTCAGGGTTACCGCCCTGCGCCTGGCTCAGCTGCGTACCCTGATAAGCCTGCACGCCGGAGAGCGCCGCTTTGACGCCGTTGAGGGCGGCGAGCCTGCCGCTGTCTTCGTTACCGGCGGTGTTGGCGCTGCTGACGGCGGTGCTGATGGCGCTGCCGACGGTGCCGGAGAGGGCGAGGGTGAGGCCGCTCTGCTTCTGCTCCACCTTATGGGTCTGGCTGCTCTGGCTGTCCGCGGCGAGGATGTTCACCGCTTTGCCCGTGAGATTGATGTCCCGGCCCGCCAGCACGTCGGAGCCTTTTACCGTCAGGGTATTTCCGGCGGTGAGGTCCACGCTGCCGTTAATGCTGCCGACGGTGCTGCCCGCGCTGGTCAGGGTGCTGCCGGCGTCGGTGGTTTTAACGTCTTTTTTGCCGTAGCTCACGCCGATGCCGCCGGTGCCGGACAGGCCGGTCTTTTTCACCTGGCGCTGATGGTCCTCCTGGCGGGACTCCTGCGCGTCGAGAATGGCGAGACTGTTTCCGGCCGCCAGGCTCAGATCACCGGTGCCGGCAACGCTGCTGCCCTGGACGGTCAGGTCATGTCCCGCCTGCATCCGCACCGTGTCGCCGCCAAAGTCGCTGCCCACGGCGGTACGGCTGCTTATTTCGTCGTGGGTGAGGGTGGTTTTTTTCGACAGCGCGCCTTTCGCCGTCTGGCGGCTGTTCTCGGTCAGATGGAAGGCGGCGTCCCCCTCGCGGATGCTGATATCGTTGCCTGCGACGACCAGAAGATCGCTGCGGGCGTTGACCGTTGCCGCGCGGGCGCTCACGTCATGTCCGGCCTGCAGCTGAATATCGCCGGCGCTTATCTGCGTGCCGACGTCCGTACTCTGCGTCAGGGTGCGGTCGGTGCCTTTGCCCCACGAGCCGGATTCGCTATGGGTGATGGTCAGCGTGCCCATCGTGAGATCGTGACCGGCGAGGATCTGCGTCAGGCTGCCGCTGCCCGCGCTGCCGATGTCGGTGGCGGTCAGGTTCATGTCGTTCCCGGCCTGCAGGCCCAGCTGGCCGTCGTCGTTCTGCACGTAAATGCCCGCCACCCGGTCAATGTGGCGCTCCGCATCCGCGCCGCGCAGGGTGCTGCTGCTGGTGAAGTCCCGCCCGGCGTAGGCCGTTAGCGCGTCTGCGGCCCACAGCGTGCCGCCGGTGTTGGTGATGTCGTTCCGTGCCTGCAGGTTTACCTGGCCGCCGCTAATCAGGCCGCTGTTGAACAGGTTCTCCGCGGTGAGCTGCGTAACGTCGCGCCCGGCAATGGTGCCGCTGTTGGTCAGATCCCCGCCGACCGCCAGCCCCACCTGCCTGCCCGCGAGCAGGGCGCCACTGCCGTCCAGGTCGCCCGGCACCCCCTTCGCGTAGACCTGCGGCACCAGCACCTGCTGGCGGCTGCTGTCCGGGAGCAGCACGGTCTGGTTCACCATCCACACGATGTCGGTGGTGAGCTGGCTCATCTGTTCGGCGGTCAGCGCCACGCCGGGCTTCAGGCCCCATTTTTGTCCGATCTCAATGCCGTTGTTCATCAGCATCTTGTACTGCTCTTCGTCGCTGCGGGTCTCGCCGAGGTAGCGCTGCCCGGTCAGGGCGATGACCTGTTCGCGGATCAGCCGCTGCTCGTAATAGCCGTCGCCGAGCCGTTTCTGGATGTTGTTCGGGTCGGCGATAAACGCCTGCATCATGTAGTCAGAGCTGAGCCATTTTTTCCGATCCGTAAATCGCGGGTCGGTTTCTATCAGGTACGTGGCGGTATTTTCAGGATGCCTGCGGAACAGGCTGCCGTCGGGCAGGCGCAGCTCGGGAGTGGAGGTGGTCATGCCGTCCATCGTTGGAAGTCCCTGAGACAGAGAGCTGGTATCCCTGCGGGCGATCGTGGTTCCGCTGCTGGTGATATCGACGTTTCCCTGACAGGCCATCGTTTTGAGGTCGATAGTGCGCACGACCGGGGCCGGTTGGTAATTGCTTTTTTTCGTGCCCTGGGAGGTTTTCGTGCCGGTGATGCTGTGCTTTTTCCTTGCATACCAGCGGGTCTGTTTGCCGACATCCGTCGTGATCTGCTCGCCCATGGTGGCGACATTGTTCAGGGTGCTGATTGCCGCAGAAAGTAACCCACCCGCGACAATACGGCTGTCGTGGTTGTTCAGCTCGCGGCTTTTAATGGTCATGCTGCCGCCGGCGATAATCTGCCCCGGGTCGGTTTCCACCACCTGGGTTTCGGTTACCGTGCGGTCGTATTTGTACTCGTAGAAGGTATTTCCGCTGGTGCCGTCCGGCATTTTCGCTTTATGTACGCCGTACTTGTTCTTGCTGGATGTGTCGATGTCCGCCCAGTCAAAACGCTGGGTGGCACCGGAAAGTCCCCCTTCGTGGTGCGCTGATTGCTCGGTCACCACCGTTCGGGTCACCAGATTATCGTTGATGTTGTTGATCTGTCCGATGCTAAGCCACATGTCCCCGGCGGATTCAACGGTAGAACTGTGGTTGTTGAGCCTGTCGGTCTGGCCTGTGGCGGTGAGGTTCTCGTCAAGTGCGCCGCCGATAGCTAAGCTTCCGCCGCTGTAGATCAGCCCGTGGTCAAGGTTGTTAATGGTGCCAGCGCCGATGTCGAGCTGCTCGCGTGAGGCAATTGTTGCCGCCGTTCCGTCTTCGGCAAGGTTATCGAGCGTGCCGGTGATGATGGCGATATGGTCACCATAAATTCGTCCGGTGCCGGTATTGAGCAGGCTGACGGAGTCAATGTGCGTCAGCCCGCCGTCAATCAGCCCCCGGTTGGCCAGCGCGCCTGCGATGCGCAGATGGTTCTCACCGGCGCTGATTTCCGCCGCCGCGCTGTTCAGCAGGCTGGCTGCATCCAGATTCAGTACGCCACCGGCTTTGATAATATTGTCGTTGGTCAAGCTTTGCGGGGTAGAGAAGGTCAGGGTGCCGTTGGCAATCACCTCGCCCTGGTTGTGGAAAGCCTGACTGAGCGCAAGCGACATGTCTCCCTGCGACAGAACCTGCCCGTCGCCGGTAAGAGACCTGGCGACAAGATCCAAAGACTGCCCGGCGATCATCGTGCCGCCCAGGTTGTTGATATTCAGAGCTTGCCCCGCGCTAGTGTCGCTGACCTTCATGGCCGCACCGGACGAGAGCAGGCCTTTGCTGTTATCCAGACGCTCACTGGCAATCTCCAGCATTTCGCCGCTACGAATGATGCCCGTGTTGTTATCCAGTATGGCGGTGGAGAGTTTTAGCGTTTTTTGGGCAGAGACGGATGCCCGTGAAGTGTTGATATTTTCGCTGGCAGAGACTGCCAGACTGCCGCCCGCCGTCCGGCTGTCGCTGATATCTACCGATACGCCCTGCATGCGCAGGGAGCCAGCAGCGATATTCTGCCCGTGGGCGTTTAGCCTCCCCTGGCTGTTGAGGGTTAACTCTCCGGCACTCTGGCTTTTACCGGTACTGTCTACGCCCGCGGCAAACACGCTTTGTTTGCTGGCATCAATGGTTTTTGCGCTGATTTGCGTCTGTTTCCCACCAGCAATAATGCCGCTGTTCACCAGATTCTCCGTGGCGCTGACCGTCATATTTTCTGCTGCGTAAAGCGAGCCGCTGTTTTCAATTCGACCGTCAGCCGTAACCGTCACGCTGCCAGCCGAAGCGCCCAGCGAGCCGGCGTTACGCACGCCAACGCCTTTTTCGGTGCCAATCAGACGGATTTTCTGCGCGTACATGCCGCCAAGCTGGGAAACATCTATCGCTACCGCAGGCGGAGAGGGAGAGGCGGACGTTTGTTTTTTCATGGCCTGGTGATCGGCGGCGACGAGGTTCTGGCCTGCGGTAACATTCAGCTCATTGGCCCAGATCCCAGCGTTGACTTTGACCGTGCGGGCAATGAGATCGGTGCTGTCCTGGCCGGTAGAATCCATGCCGCGGCCCTGAATAACGATCTCACCCAGGCGTACGTCGTAACCTGTTACCTGACCGTTGCTGAGCTGCGTCTGGCCGGTGGTCAGCGTGCTGCGGCTGGCGTTGATGAAACCGCAGCCGTCGCAGGTGATGCCCGCAGGATTGGCGATAATAACCTGGGCTCTTTGACCGGCGACTTCAATCGCGCCGTTAAGCTGGCTGGGGTTGCGGGAATTCACCTCGCTTAAGATGATTTTCGCTTCACCTTTTGCCAGCCAGGGATTGGCGGTGACCATGCCTCCCAGCTGGCTCTGCGCGGCCTTGTGGGAGTTATTGAGGATGACGCCGCGCTGGTTAACATCAAACTGGCTGTATTTGTTATGAGAAACGCCTTTGCCGTTCGGCGTCTGGATGTTGACCTGCGGCGTTCCGTTTGCGCTGTTGATGATAGTAGGTCGCTGATTTTTAGCGGCGGTATTATCGGCAACCAGACCTGCCTGAGCGTTCACGCTGATGCAGCCCAGTGCCAGCAGCAGGCTAAAGCTGAGCCTGGACAAAGCACAGGTACGCTGGGCCGTCTGTTCCACGCAGGATGAAGATGATGAAGCTGCACGGCCTGACGCCGCGATATCTGCGACCACCATCAACATGCCGCGCGCTTTGTTATAGATGACGCGATAGCGATTTTTATTCATCCTTGAATCCTTAGTATTGCCAGTTCAGGTTAAAGCCCAGCGTCACCGGGTCGGTGATGAAGCCGTCTGGTTTTGAGAACGGGACCCCGGCGAACAGATCGTAACTGGCTCCCCACAGGCCGCCGCGGATCCCCGCTACGCCACCCGCCAGATGATGGCCGATGAGGTAATCATTGCTGTGGCCGCCCACCTCACCATAATCCGCTGCCACATAGAGCTGCTGGTTGGACAGCGGCGTTTGCCATGACAGATCGTTGCGGATGTACCAGCCGCGATCGGCGTTCAGGGTTCTTTCGCCGTCGAAACCTCTCACCGTCCAGCGGCCGCCGAGAGAGAACTGGTCCTGCGGGGTGAGCGGCGTGCTGCTGATTTGCCGCAGATACTGGGCGTTGTAGCGAAAGTTTTGATTCAGCAGCGCAAACGGCAGATCGAGCTGGGCATTTATCTGGGTAATTTTGCTTAGCGCCGTGGCTTCGTTGAAATACTCTTCAGAAGCCGGCACGGCCCCGAACCAGCGGGTGCCCCGTTGGTAGCTGATGCCGGCATCCAGCGTGGCGGCCGCAATGTAATGGCGGTGCTGAAGGCCAATTTTCCAGGCGGAAGTCTGACGGCGCTGAACGTCTATCTCTTCACCGTCGACGTAGTTTTTAGCGTCGCGGGTCAGGACATCATAGGTGAACGTCGTTTTCTGACTGCCGTTGCGGTGCAGCAGGCGGCTTAGCTGCAGATCGAGATTGTTGCTGCTGCCGCTGTAGCGATAATCGCCGTTCAGCCCCGCAACGGTCTGGTGATAATCATTGCTGCTGGCGGTTAGTGCTGCCGTCCAGTAGGAAAAGGGCAGGGAATACTGGCCGGTATAGTTGTGCGTTCCTTTGCCGTCCGCGGCGAACAGCGAACTTCCCGCTGACAGATAAAGGGTATCGCTCAGGCTCAGCAAATTGTCGCCGTAGGCGGTGACGCTGCCCTGATAGCGCCCCGTGCTGCGTGAACCGGAGTCATCGAGCGAGAGGCCAACGCGCCACATGCGCGACTGCTGCCAGCTCAGCGCAATATCGCTTTCACCTGCCTCTTCGCCGGGAAGGATCTCCATGCTCGCCTGCACCGTCGGCACTCTTTGCAGGTTTTCCAGCCCCTGCTCGATATCCCGAAGATCCAGCAGGTCGCCCGCGTGGGCCGGGAAAGCGGAGTAGAGAGACACATAATGATCGCTTTCCTGCGTCAGAATGACGTGGCGCACTTTGCCGGGAATGACGGCTAAGGTGAGGGTGCCCTTAGTCAGATCCTGCTGCGGTGCCACGACGCGCGTGGTGACATAGCCGTGATCGATCAGCCTATTTTGCAGCGCGCTCATCAGGATATTGATGCCCGAGCTGCCTGAACAATGGCCCTTTGCCTGGTCGGCGATTTTTTGCAGAGGGAGCCAGCGGGGCAGTGCCTCAGCATGGGTAAGTTTTATCTCATTGAGGGCGAAGCAGGGTTTCTCTACCGGAAAGACTATTTTCCCTGAAGAGGCCGGGGAGGGGGAAAGCCTGACATCCGGCGTTTCCGGCGCAAGCGTTGCTTCCAGCGCGCGCTGTCTCTCCTGTTGCAGGATGAGCTGCTGGTCGCCCGGCGCGGCGAGGGCCGCGGTGAACGTCAGGGGGAGTAGCACGGCAGGCAAAGCAAACGCACGGCGGGTGCGCAAAGGGCAGGGCATAAATCATCCTTGATTTATCAGGCAGATTAAAAGTGTTCAAAAACGAAGCAAATTATTTTAGGAGAAGGTTGGGCGAAGAGGAATGATGAGAGATTGAATTCAATCTGTAGTGATGGTTAAACAAGGGCCTGGGCAGAAAAATGCGGGCATCCAGCGATGCCCGCTACGGGAGGATTAACCTTTCAAATCGTCCGCAGGCGTCAGCGTGTCCGCCGGAGTTTCCTCATGGTGATCGTGAACCTGGCCTGCGATTTCATTGACGCGCTTGCGTGCGCCAAACCAGCCCAGCACCAGAATGAGGGCAATCAGCGGGATGGAGGCAATGGTCCAGGTGCCGTTCGGATAGTCAAACGCCATCAGTACCAGCACGCTCAGCAGGAACAGCAGCGTCAGCCATGAGGTAAACGGCGCACCCGGCAGCTTAAAGCTCACCTCTTCCGCTTTGCCCTGTTTGATGGCCTGACGCAGCTTCATCTGACAGACGACGATAAACGCCCAGGAAGCAATAATCCCCAGCGAAGCGACGTTCAGCACGATCTCAAACACCTGAGAAGGCACATAGTAGTTGAGCACTACGCCAATCACGTAGATCCCAAGCGTCACCAGAATGCCCGCATACGGCACTTGCTGTTTGCTCATCTTCGACATGAACTTAGGCGCAGAACCGCCCATCGACATCGAGCGCAGGATGCGCCCGGTGGAGTACAGGCCGGAGTTCAGGCTGGAGAGCGCGGCGCTCAGCACCACCATATTCATCACGTCGCCGATATAAGGTACGCCCAGCTTCGAGAAGAAGGTGACGAACGGGCTTTGTCCCGCCTGGTAAGCGTTCCAGGGCAGCAGCAGCACCAGCAGCACGACGGAGCCAACGTAAAACAGGCCGATGCGCCAGATAACGCTGTTAATCGCCTTCGGCACCATATTCTGCGGATCTTTGCATTCCCCTGCGGCTGTCCCCACCAGTTCGATAGAGGCAAAGGCGAAGACCACGCCCTGCACCAGCACCAGCGCGGGCAGCAGACCATGCGGGAAGAAGCCGCCGTTATCGGTTATCAGGTGGAAGCCGGTGGCGTTGCCGTCGAGCATTTTCCCGCTGCCGAGGAACACGGTCCCCACCACCAGAAAGGCCACAATCGCCAGTACCTTGACCAGCGCGAACCAGAACTCCATTTCAGCGAACCACTTCACGCCGATCATGTTCATGGTGCCAACAATCGCCAGCGCCCCCAGCGCGAATACCCACTGTGGCACATCGCCAAACGCCCCCCAGTAATGCATATAAAGCGCCACGGCGGTGATATCGACTATCCCCGTCATCGCCCAGTTGACAAAGTACATCCAGCCCGCAACGTAGGAGGCTTTCTCACCGAGAAACTCACGTGCATAAGAGACGAAGCTGCCGCTGGAAGGGCGATGCAAAACCAGTTCGCCCAGCGCGCGGAGAATGAAGAAGGAGAAGATACCGCAGACCAGATAGACCAGCGCCAGCGCCGGGCCTGCCATCTGAAGACGCGCGCCCGCCCCCAGAAAAAGCCCCGTCCCGATGGCACCGCCAATGGCGATCATCTGAACCTGACGATTCCCCATCGCCTTGTGATAGCCGGAATCATGCGAGTTAAGCCAGCGCCTTTTGGCGGCACGGTGCTCAGCCTCGGTTTTATGCGTTGTTTTCATTGTTGTTCCTGTTTGCCTTTATGATTAACCCCCGAAATCGGCTGCCCTGTAGTTTGGTGTATCGCGGACATGACAAATTTCGGCGGTGAATCCTGGCAGGAAATTAACGGCAACGCAAAACCTGCTTTACGTTACGTGATGTCGCTGTTATTGCTTAAGAATCGAAACCCTCGCAGTCGATGTGATAACTTTCCCTATCTTCTGCATGACGCCTGTAGGAAAACCGCCTGTGAAACGAGAAAATCTCTTTGCCGCCGTTTTTGAAAAGTATCAGGTAGAGCCTGATTACCCCTGGCAGAAGCTAAGCGATTACGCGGTGCTGCGGCATAAGTTCAAACGTAAATGGTTTGCGCTGATCTACCGCATCGAACCGCAAAAGCTTGGCCTGGAAGGAGAGGGGCTGGTTGAGGCAATGAACATCAAAGTTCAACCTGAGATGATTGGCTCTCTGCGGATGATGGCGGGAATACTGCCCGCTTACCATATGAACAAAGAGCACTGGGTAACCGTCCTGCTCGATAACGTGCCGGAGGAGGAGATCCTCGGGCTGCTTGATGAGAGCTTTCAGCTGACTCGCTGAATCAACATTAAAAAGAGGCTGCGATGACGCTGCTCAACTTTACCCTCGCGCAAATCGAAGCCTTTGCGTGCGTCTGTGAAAGCGGCACGCTGACGCAGGCGGCGCGTAAACTGAAGAAAGACCGCACGACGATCAGCGAGCTGGTGGATTATCTGGAGCTTGATCTCGGCTACCCGCTGTTTGACCGTTCTACGCGGCCGCTCACATTGACCGACGCAGGTCAGTTACTCTACCGGCAGGCCCGCTTGTTTTTGCACGAGGCGCAGGCCTTCGCCCAGATAGCCCGGCAGATTCCCCAGCAGATGAGTGCGCACATCACGCTTTGCTACGATCCTTTTACGCCCCGCGATTTTCTCTTCCGCTTAACTCGCTTGCTGCAAAGCCAGCAGATCCAGCTGGAGCTGATCATGTGCGAGCGCGGTCAGGCAGAGCAGTGGCTTGCGGAGGGGATTGTCGATATCGGCATGTTCCAGGCAATGAACCGTTCAATTAACGACAGCCTGCGCTGGCGGGTAACAGGCAGCATCTCGCTGGCGGTTTATGCAGGTGAAGGATTTTTCCCCGCGATGCCGGTTTCCATTTTACAGCTGGCCTCCAGCACGCAGCTGATTCCCTTCCAGGCGATGCCTGCGTGGCTGGCCCAGCGGCTGCAAATAGCTGACCGGACGATACGGGTGACGGAAATCGCCATGCTGGAAAAAATGCTCGGTGCCGGCGACGGCTGGGCGTTCCTGCCGATCCATTTTCAGGCGGAAAACTGGCTCGGCGTGGAACGTATAGAAACGGAGCTGGGTGATTCGGGCCTGTCGCACCCGATGGTGACCCTTTCAAAACCAGGGCAGATCGCCCAGCCCCTTTTGTCACAGTTAATGGACGCGATGCAGGAGGCATGGGGGGATTAATTGTGCCGGATGACGCTGGCGCTTATCCGGCCTACGGTTGGGTATTGGTGGAATGATTTTTGCCGGATGACGCTGCGCTTATCCGGCCTACGGTTGGGTATTGGTGGAATGATTTTGCCGGCTGACGCTGCGCTTATCCGGCCTACGGTTGGGTATTGGTGTAATGATTTTGCCGGATGACGCTGGCGCTTATCCGGCCTACGGTTGGGTATTGGTGGAATGATTTTGCCGGCTGACGCTGCGCTTATCCGGCCTACGGTTGGGTATTGGTGTAATGATTTTGCCGGATGACGCTGCGCTTATCCGGCCTACGGTTGGGTATTGGTGGAATGATTTTGCCGGATGACGCTGGCGCTTATCCGGCCTACGGTTGGGTATTTTGTAGGGTGGATAAGCGCCAGCGTCATCCACCGGCAGTTTTAACGTTTTGCCCAGCTCACCGCATAATGGTAGCGCTGTTTATCTAACAGATACTCCGGCGAGACGCTCGGGCTCCAGGAGTCATCGCCGCCGACGCCCATGTGAAAACCATCAATGTTCAGCCAGCTCCCCGCCTCCGGTGTTAACCGGTGACGGTGTGACGTTTCCCTCAGCTGCCGCTGGCTGTAACGGCTGATATTGAAGTGGAAATCACCGCGCCATTCGTTGCTGCCGTAGCTGAGGGACTGCGTATCGCAGCGCAGGCCGTTTTCCGACGGAAATACGTACGGGGTGTACATTTCATCAAGCGGGAGCTGCCATTTATCGAATAATGCCGACTGCTTGCGGTCCGGGTAGTTCTCATGTGGCCCCAGCCCCAGCCAGCTCACGGCCGGCTGAACCTCCGCCAGCTGACAGCTCAGTCCGATACGTGCCGGGGCGGGCGTGCCGTACGCAACCTCCACGTCAACATCGAGATGCAGCACTCCCTGGCCATCAATGCGGTAAGTTTTCCGGCTGATGAACAGCGTCTGGCTGCGGTACTGCCAGCGATGAACGGAACGTAGCAGGACTTCGCTGTCCGTGGCGAAGGCGTCAAAACTCAGCAGCGCTGGCTCCAGATCGTAATGACCGGCGGCTTTCCAGCGCTCCACCCAGGCGTTCGGGTCGATGCGGGTGGCTTCGCTGACGCCGATATCGTTATCCAGCGGTGCGCGAGTGAACTGATCCTGCAGCGGAGACAGCAGCGTGTCTTCGCCATGCTGACACCATTGCGTCAGCAGGCCAGATTCGCGGCTGAACACCCAACGATGCTGTTGGTGGCTAATTTCATAACTGCGGTCGGTGGCGAGCAGCTCGGGTCTGTCACCGCCAGCGACCGTCTCTGGCATCGTCAGCACACCAGGCAGCTGCCACTGATCCCAGGCGCAGATGTGGCCCGCCGTTGACCACTCGGTCGCTTCGATTTGTTGCACCTGCACCGTTAGCCAGAGGTCGCCGCTGCGGGCAGTCTCCGGTAGGTCATCCAGAACGATAGTCTGCTTGCCCTGCGGTGATATCTCCAGCAGCGCTTCGCCACGCGCCAGCACCACGCCATTCTGTTTTACCTTCCAGAGCAGGCGCTCGTTATCCACCGGGCGGAACAGATATTCACTGGTAATTTCAATTTTTAGCGAAGCTTCCCGCAACAGAGCGAACTGGAAAAACTGTTGCGCCCGCTGTGCTTCATAAAGCGCCGGATGCGGCGTCCGGTCAGCAAACACCAGGCCATTCATGCAAAACTGGCGGTCGTTAGGGTTGTCCCCAAAATCGCCGCCGTAGGCGCTGTACGGCTGACCATTTTCATCGTGCTTTATCAGCGACTGATCCACCCAGTCCCAGACAAAACCACCCTGTAATTTAGGATGCTGGCGGAAGGCGGCCCAGTATTTGTGGAAGCCGCCAAAACTATTCCCCATCGCGTGAGCGTATTCGCAGAGGATGAGCGGGCGGGTTTCACCCGGCAGGCCAATCCATTTTTTTATCGACCACTTCTCTACCGCAGGGAACGGCTGATCCTGGTCCACGCGGGCGTACATCGGGCAGATGATATCGGTCGCCGCGCAATCGGCACCGCCGCCTTCGTATTGTACCGGGCGGGTTGGATCGCTGGATTTAACCCAGTTGTAAAGCGCATCGTGATTGGCACCGTGCCCGGATTCGTTACCCAATGACCAGATGATGATCGACGGGTGGTTGCGGTCGCGCTGCACCATACGCGTGACGCGTTCGGTCATGGCTGGCAGCCAGACGGGGTCGGCGCTCAGGCGGTTCATCGGCACCATGCCGTGGGTTTCAATGTTGGCTTCGTCCACGACGTACAGGCCGTAGCGGTCGCACAGGCGATACCATAGCGGATGGTTCGGATAATGTGAGCAGCGCACGGCGTTAAAGTTATGCTGTTTCATCAACAGGATATCCTGACGCATGGTGTCGATGTCCATCACCTGGCCATGGTTCTGATGATGCTCGTGGCGATTGGTACCGCGGATCAGCAGCGGCTTGCCGTTAAGCTTAAGCAGCCCGTTTTCAATTTCAACCTTACGGAAGCCCACATCGCAGGCTTCTGCCTCAATCAGCACGCCGTGCCTGTCTTTCAGCTCCACGACCACACGATAGAGGTCAGGCATTTCTGCGCTCCACAGCCGCGGATGGTCAACCGCGATGCGAACTGTGGTGCGGTCAGAATAGGTACCGCGCTCGTCGATAATGGCGCTGCCGATGGGCTGCTGTGTTTCAGCAATGAGCTGATTTGCCTGCCAGAGCCGGACGCAAACCTGGGTATTGGCCTGCGGGTCGCCAGTGACGATGACCTGCGTTTCCAGTTCGGCGCGGGTGAAGCTGTCAAAAAGATGCGTGGTCACGTGGAAATCGCAGATTTGGGCACGGGGTTTATGCAGCAGCGTCACGTCGCGGAAGATGCCGCTCATTCGCCACATATCCTGATCTTCCAGGTATGAGCCGTCGCTCCAGCGCAGTACCATCACCGCGATGCGGTTTTCCCCTTGCTGCAGCACTGGGCTGAGGTCGAATTCAGAGGGCAGGCGGCTGTCCTGGGCGTAGCCTACCCAGCGGCCGTTACACCACAGATGGAACGCGGAGTTCACTCCGTCGAATACGAGACGCGTTTGCCCCTCGGCAAGCCAGGCGTCATCAACGTTGAAATTGAGCGAGTAGCAGCCGGTTGGGTTTTCCTGCGGCACAAAAGGGGGATTGACCGGAATCGGGTAGGTGACGTTGGTGTAAATTGGCGCGTCGTACCCCAGCATTTGCCAGTTGGCAGGCACCGGGATCTCGTCGGCGTCGGCCAAATCCTCGTGTAGCCAGCTTTCCGGCACCTCTTCCGGGCAGGCAAAATAGCTGAACTGCCAGCGGCCATTCAGGGAGCGCAGCGATGTGGACGGGATGTCATCCCGCGCATCTTCAGCTGCGCGCCAGCTATGAAAAGGCGGATGTGCCGGGAGTTGGTTTAGCTGCGTGACACCCGGATTTTCCCAGTCACGGCGAGCCAGCACGGCGGCAAGAGAAGCGGCGTGGGTGCCTGCTTTGATGCTCATAATTTGATGCCCTAAGGTTCGCTCAGAATCAGAGGGCTACTATGATTTTTAAAATATTACCTGTAAAGGAAAAGCAGGGGATTACAGGCGGTTATCAAATGCATATCTCAATTCAGCGAGAGCACGCCCTCTAAAGCTGAAACTTTCTTCATACCAGAAGTGAATTCCGCCCGGAAATACTCATTTTGACTGGGGGATACAAGATGCTCGATGTTCCAGTTGTTTCTATATATATCCCGAAGGCGTAACAACGTGATGCCAGCGCTTACCAGGATCCAGATAGCGGGTATGACAGCGAGAAGCAGCATCCATGAAAATAGTGGTTCCCATATTTGACCAGCGAGAAATATCAAAAATACGATCTGCACAATCAGGCGGCATGTATAAGCCCGGATGAAGAAGGTTCTGGCGTGGGCTTTGGTGACAAAACAAGGATTCGTCAAAACGGAACGTTTTTCTTCTACCGGGATCCCATGTACATACATTGTCCATTGGGAAAATTTTGTTGGTAGTGCAACCAGACCCTTTTCATTAAGACCGTGAAGACGCATAGAGATTGAAATGGGCATGATAAGACCCATGGCTAATAGATAACCGACAGGGGCGGTCACGCCTGCAAAGGCGATGAATACGCAAAAAATTAAAATTAACAGAAGCTTAGTGGAATAGATTAAAAGAGCGGAGCTTTGATAGTTCATATTCTGTTCCTTCAGAATGCGAAATGAGTTGTTTATTATTCATACGTTGCTGAAAGGTGGCAACGGATTTACGCTAAGGTTTATAGGTTGATCACATCAGAGGGGATACCGTCATGATGAAGCTCTATGGCGCGCCGGGGTGCGGATCGGCGATTGTTGAAATGATGTTTGTGCTGGCGGGAGAGCAGTATCGCTGGGTAAACGTAGAGGGGTTTGATGCGCCGGGGCCGCAGCGTGATGCTTTGCTTGAGCTGAACCCGCTGGGGCAGGTGCCGACGCTGAAGCTTGACGATGGCACTGTCGTCACGGAAACAGCCGCCATTGCGCTCATGCTGCTGGATGCCCACCCTGAGCTGGCACCGCCTGTTGGATCCGCTGAACGGCAGCGTTTTCACCGGCTGCTGATCTGGCTGGTCGCTAACGTCTATCCCACATTCACTTACGGCGACTACCCTGAACGCTGGACGTCGGGTAGCGCCCTCGAGCTTCGTGACAGCACCAACAGATATCGCCAGCAGCTCTACCTGTGGCTGGAATCGCAGCTTGGTGCCGGGCCGTACGTCTTCGGCGACCACATCTCGTTACTGGATACTTACCTCGCCGCAATGATTAGCTGGCGACCACGGCAGGCGTGGTTTGAAAAAAATACGCCGAAAATGTATGCGATAGCGCTAAAAGTTCGTGAGCGCGAAGATTTGCAGGAGATTATCAGCCGCAACGAGCTGTAGCGATCGCACCAACGATCATATGGCCCGCCGCAGTTTCGCTATAGTGGACTCACTTAACACAGCGGAGCCTGTTTATGCCCTTTAATCTTGATGCCTATCTGGCGCGTATTCAGTTTAGCGGTGGCTACGCGCCGGACTTAAAAACGTTGCAGCAGATCCATCTGCGCCACACCTGTGCCATCCCCTTTGAAAACCTCGACGTCCTGCTCGAACGAAAGATTCAGCTCGATGATGACAGCGTTTTCGCGAAGCTGGTCACCGGTGGACGAGGCGGCTATTGCTATGAGCAAAATGCTTTGCTGCGGCGGGCGCTGGTGGACATTGGGTTCCAGGTTGAAGACTTAGGCGCGCGGGTGGTGATTATGCGCCCGCCGGAAATGCCGCCCAGGACCCATCGCCTGCAGTTGGTGACCCTTGGTGACGAACGCTGGCTGGCGGACGTAGGGTTTGGTGGTAAAACGCTGACATCCCCGATTAAGCTGGAACGGAACAGCGAACAAACTACCCCGCACGGCGTCTATCAGCTTTCGCTTATTGATGAAGATTATCTGCTGAGCGTAAGGGAAGGGAGCGAATGGCTGCCGCTGTACCGCTTCGATCTGCAAACGCAGTATTTTGCCGATTACGAAGTGGCGAATCACTATGTTGCCACCTGGCCTGCATCGCATTTTCGACATAACTTAACGGTTTGCCTGAAAGTGGCCGCCGGTCAGACCATCACGCTGAGCAACAATCAGCTGAATGTGGCGGGCCAGAAACAGGCGCTGCCCGATGCCGTGGCGGTGTATCAGGCGCTGCAAGCACAACTCGGTTTACGCCTCGACGATAAACAGCAGGGTATCGGGCTTGATACATTTACGGCTGCGTTTAATGTAGTGATACAACAAGACAAATCAATAACACCATAATGGAGAACAACCTGTGCCGCATATTACCGTTAAGCATTTCCCGCGTGAACTGAACGAAGAACAGAAAAAAGCCCTGGCAGACGACCTCTGCGAGATGGTGAAGAAGCACTTTGGCTCGAAGGACGGCTCATTATCAGTGGCGCTGATCCCGGTAGAGCAGGAGCGCTGGAAGGAAGAGGTCTACGACGTGGAGATTGGCCCGGAGCTTGAAACGTTAGCCAGAAAACCGGGTTACAGCCTGTAGGGGCTGGGTGAGGTGTTGGTTTCGGCGATCTCACGTTCAGCCTGAATTCAACACCTCAATATTCTATGGGGACTAATAGGGCAGTACGACGCCGGGTACCCGTTCAAAATCTCTACTATTTCGCGTGACAAAACGCCTGCCGTTAACGCGGGTGGTGGCAAGAATAATCGCATCCGGCAGTTTCATGCCAAACTGAGTACGAACCCCAACCGCTTCTTGCGCGACCGCCTGGCTGACCGGCAAGACTTCGAACTGCGTTAAAAAATGGCGGGTAGCGCCTTCCTGACCAAATTTTTTGGCCCCTACCATCACCTCCATCCAGGTGATGGCGCTGATAGCCGGTTTGTTGTTCCAGGCGGCAAGCGTGGCTTTTGCTTCGGGGATGCCGTTGAGATAATCGATAAGGATATTGGTATCAAAAACGGCGGCTTCACGGGTCATGACCACTCCTCCCTGAGCAGACGTTCGTATTCAAGGCCATCGATTTTACGCTCGCCCCATAGCCCAAAGGCATGGGTGAACACCGTTTGTGCCTGGCGCTCAAGATACTGGTCGACGGCTTCCCGCAGAAGCTCGGCACGGGGCAGATTGCGGCGTTTTTTTAACTCATCAAGGCGGCTGACGACTTCATCAGACAGATCCAGAAGAATGCGTCCCATCTTCTCTCCCAACATCATTATCATATATCACCTTATTATATCATTATTGTTTGAATTTAATACACCCGTGTTCGCAAAGGCTATCACCTGACGAAGAAAAAAATAAGCGTTTATCAAAACGAGCGTTTAGTTTTGCGTGGAGTATTCAAAAACGATGAAAAAAAGATGAAACGGCAGCCAGCATGCAGGCTGGCTGCGGCGGTTAACGCTGTGCTTTCGACATATCGCTCAGCAGTACGGCAATCCCTTTGCCGCCTTCACTTTGCTCCAGGCTAATTTTGACGACGATGGTGAGCGGGACAGAGAGCAGCATGCCCACCGGGCCGAGCAGCCAGCCCCAGAATATCAGCGACAGGAAAACCACCAGCGTCGACAGGCCCAGCCCGCGTCCCATGATGCGCGGTTCAATGATATTGCCGAACACCAGATTGATGGCCAGATAGCCGGCAACAATGATTAACGCCTCGTACAAGCCGCTAAAGACCAGCACCTGCGCGACGGGTGGGATGGCAGCCAGTACGGAACCTATGTTCGGAATATAGTTGAGCGAGAAGGCCAGCAGCCCCCAGACAAAGGCAAAGCGCACCTCCAGCGTGGCGAGCATGATCCAGACCACCAGCCCCGTGACCAGGCTGATAGCCGTTTTCAGCACCAGATACTGGCTCACGCTGTCCAGCGCACGCTGAATGGCTCCCATTCCTTCCGCAGGGCGTGACATTAACTGCTGAAGCTTCAGCGGCAGCTGCGGCACCTCAAATAACATAAACACCACGGTCAGCAGCAGCAGGAAGACGGACGTCATGGCATTGGAAAGCTGGGTAATGAGGCTGCTGACCAGCGTCATTGCCGCGTTCGGGTCGATATATTTAACCAGCTCATCCACCGACACCGCGATCCCGGCGCGCTGCAGCCAGGGTTCAATCGCCAGCAGCGGAGCTATCAATGATGAACGGTACTGCGGCAGGGTTCGCGCCAGCTCATTAAGGGACGTGCCAAGATAGGCCAGCAGCAGCACCATCAGCATCACTATCGCCATGACGACAAACGAGATCGCCAGAACTCGGGGCACCCTTAAACGTTCCAGACGACGGATCAAAGGGTTAAGAATGACCGCGATGAACATCGCCAGGATAAAGGGGACGATCATATCGGCGGCCACTTTCACGCCGGCCATAATGATGATCAGCATCCCAGCCATAATGACAGCTTTTAATCCGCCAGGGGTAATAATGGGTTTTGCCATGTAACGAGATTCTCCACATCATGGTGAGGAAAAAAATCGCCGCCGCTTTTGCCTGCGCGAATAATTTATCCTTTGTTAACGATATAATACGGGGAAGGGGGCCGCGTGACACAATTATTTTAGTGTCCGGCAAAGTAAAGAAGTGAAAAAGGGCGGCAGGACATTCCTTAAATATGGTATAAATCCGGCGTGTTTAACTACCGAGGACAATTGACTATCCGCAACTGATGAGAAGCAACCCCCGCGGATATGTTGTGAAAATCATGGACATTATGAGTGCGAACAAGCTGTTCAGAACGTTATTAATGAACCACCGCGTCATCCTCTCTTCTGCTTTATCCCTGGCTGGTGAACAACACTGGCGCAACGCGCTGTAGTCCCGCTCTCCTGCATATTCCTGCACGCAAAACGCTTGCGCTGTAAGGTTTTTTGACGATCTATTTTTAGCCTGCCTGTCGCCGTTGGCGATATTGCATGCTGTTGCACCGTTATTTTCTCTGTCAGGAGAGAAATCATGATTTACTGGATTTTATTAGGACTGGCAATTGCCACGGAAATTATTGGCACCTTGTCGATGAAATGGTCGAGCGTGAACGACAGTAACCTCGGTTATATTTTCATGCTGGGTATGATTACCCTTTCTTATATTTTACTGTCGTTTTCTATTAAGCGCATTGCGCTGGGCGTGGCGTATGCCATGTGGGAAGGGGTGGGCATTCTGTTCATTACGCTGTTCAGCGTTTTGTTGTTCGATGAAGCCATCTCTGCATTAAAAATTACCGGGTTAGCGACGCTGGTCATTGGGATTGTCTTAATTAAATCGGGGACCAGTACCAAAACGAATCGCGACGATAAAACAGAGCGTGGAGGCGATCATGCCGTCATTTGAATGGGTACACGCGCTCTGGCTGCTGCTGGCAATAGTGCTTGAAATCGCGGCGAATATTTTTCTTAAACAGTCGGATGGCTTCCGCCGTCTGGGGTACGGCGTGCTCTCTTTACTGTCGGTTCTTGCGGCGTTCAGCGCCCTGGCCCAGGCGGTCAAAGGTATTGAACTTTCCGTTGCCTACGCGCTATGGGGTGGGTTTGGCATTGTCGCCACCGTGGCCGCAGGCTGGATCTTATTTGGTCAACGCCTGAACCGCAAAGGCTGGCTGGGACTGGCCGTATTGTTAGTGGGCATGGTCATCATAAAATTTGCCTGATGTATCATCGCAGTCTGTGAGCGTTGCTCAGCCAGTGCCGATATATGACCCGTTACGGGAGCAGTGGCGGGACTAACTATTGTGTCGCCAGCTGCTCCAGCCGGTCACGGAAGCCGGTGACGGAGATTGCCCGGTTGTCGGCGCGGTAGCGATCTTTCGCCGCGGGGGCTGAGCTTTGTACGGCGATCAGCTGCCAGCCGTTATCTATTTTCAGCATCAAAGGTGAACCGCTGTCGCCGGGCAGGGTGTCGCACTGATGCGAGAGCACCGTTTTCTGAGCCCAGCCCGTGATCAGGCAGTCGCTGTGGGTATAAAGATCGTCGAGATGATCTTCAGGGTAGCCTGACTGCGTGACCTTTCTGTCCTGCGATTTCAGCAGCTGGGTCAGGGCGTCGCGATCGCCTTCGAAGAGGGGCAATGGGGTAATCCCGGAAGGAGGGTTATGCAAAATAACCAGCCCAAAATCATGGGGGGCAGCGCCTGCCGGCACAATCCAGCCGTCACCATCCGGCTTCAGCCGACGACCGAGGGTGCTCTCTACGCGACCCTCGATGTCATGAATTTCGTAGCGCCATTTCCCTTTATCAGAGATGAAGCGCAGGGCGACCGCCCGATCTGGTTTACCGCGTGGAGGTTGTAGCAGACAGTGCCCGGCGGTCAGCGCCAGATGGGGGGAAATCAGTGTGGCCGTGCAGAGATTGCCGCTGGCGGTTTCTAACTGGCCGATGGCGTCCCACGGACTGTCAGCCGGGTTAGCGACACGCACACGGTCATCGTTGCCAAAAAACAACGTTTTTACATCCGCCGCGCTGTTATCACCAGCGTGGGCGAGGGCCGCAATTAACAACAACGCTCCTGGCAGCAAAATTACTTTTTTTTGCATATCACTCTCTGATGGGGCGATTAATTCTGATTATGTATAAACCCGCTGAATGGGGTAACTATAGACGGGTAACGCTGAAAGTGGGAGTAAAAACAGGGTGCTACGTTCCTAAAACCAGAAACTAAAGGTAATGACGCCGCAGATTATCAGCAGCGAGAGGATGATTTCAAAACCGTAGCGTCGCAGCATCATCCGCCCTTCAGAAAGAAACACCCGGCAAGCCGAGTTAATGAACCTTTGTCGTAGATCGGATAAGCGCAGCAGCATCCGACATCGCGAGCGTCACTAGCAGATGACGCTACGCCTGTCCCCCTAAGAAACTCCAGAAAGAAACACCCGGCAAGCCGGGTGTTTTTATGGGGGAGGTCGTTCAGCGGGATAAACCCGATAAACTTAAGCTGCTGGCTGTGCGGCTGGTTTGGCTGCAGCTGGTTTAGCCGTGGCTGCGGCTGCTTTTTTATGGTGCTTTTTAGCCGCCTGGGCTTTCTGAGCTGGTTTTGCCGCGTCTGTCGTTACGGCTGCTTTTTTGTGGTGCTTTTTAGCGGCCTGAGCTTTCTGCTCGGTAGCTGCTTTTTTGTGTTTTTTATGGTGGGTAGATTTAGCCGGTGCTTTAGCGTGTGTGGTCGCCGTCGCAGCAGGTGCCGGCGCAGCAGCAGTTTCAGCAGCGAAAGCAGCGGAAGATAAACCCATCAGTGCAGCAACGGTCAGCGCTAATACTTTATTCATCTCGACATCCTCGAATTTGGTTTTTATGTAACCCCACGATGGGGCCGTTGAGATGACTATAGGCCTGTGGCTCAGCGCCTTCAGTGAGTGATTGGTATCGGCGTGTAACGCAATGTACGAAGAGGGGACGAGGCGTGTTAAAACGCCGGGAACCGTGGCTCCCGGCGCAGGAGGTTACAGATAACGTGATTCTAAATGTTGACGGAAATACAACGGATTGAGGTCTTCACCGGTGGCATGGGTCATCAGCTGCGAAGTGGTGAATCGGCTGCCGTGCTGCCAGATATTCTGACGCAGCCAGTCGAACAGCGCGGTGAAACTTCCTTCGGCGATATCACTTTCAAGCTGTGGCAGGGCACGGCTGGCGGCATTGAACAGCTGGGCGGCGTACATTGCCCCTAAGGTGTATGACGGGAAGTAGCCAAAGGCACCGTCCGTCCAGTGAATGTCCTGCATGCAGCCGTTGCGGTAGTTGTCTTTGGTGGACAGGCCCAGCCAGTGCTGCATTTTCTCATCCCACAGCGCGGGGATATCGTCCACTTCGATGTCGCCATCAATCAATGCACGTTCAATTTCGTAGCGCAAAATGACGTGCGCCGGATAGCTCACTTCATCGGCATCCACGCGGATAAATCCTCGTTCTACGCGCTGGTTCACGGCGATGAAATTTTGCGTCTCGAAAGCTGGCTGGTTACTGAAACGAGCAATAATCTTCGGCAGCAGCAGGTTGAGGAACGCTTTGCTGCGCCCCAGCTGCATTTCGAAGAACAGGCTCTGGGACTCATGAATGGCGGTTGAACGAGCAAGCGCCACCGGCTGGCCCAGCCACTCGCGCGGGAGGTTTTGTTCGTAGCTGGCGTGGCCAGTTTCGTGGATCACGCCAAACAGCGAGGTAATCAGATCGCTTTCGTCATAGCGGGTGGTGATGCGGACGTCTTCCGGCACGCCGCCGCAGAACGGATGTGCGCTGACGTCCAGGCGGCCGCCATTAAAGTCAAAGCCCAGCATCCGCATGGTGTCCAGGCCCAGCTCTCGCTGAGTCCCGGTAGCAAACGGGCCGACAGGATCGACCGCTGGCCGACTGGACTGCTTATCAACAACCTTTTGCAGGAGGTCTGGTAACCAGCTCCGCAGGTCGCCAAACACCACGTCCAGCTTTTCGCTCGTCATACCCGGCTCGTAAAGATCGAGCAGGGCATCATATGGGGATTTCCCTTTAGCATCGGCCCGCAGCCTGGCTTCTTCGCGGCTGACGCGAACAACCTCTTTCAGATTGGTCGCGAAACCCTGCCAGTCATTTGCCGGACGCTGCGTGCGCCAGCCGTGCTCGCAGCGGGAGCCAACCAGCGACTTCTCTTCAACCAGCGAGTCAGGTAACACTACGGCTTCCTGATACTGGCGAGTCATTTCACGCAGGTTCGCGCGTTCGACGTCATTAAGATCTTCCTGAGCCGCGGCCTGCAGGAAAGTGACCGTTTTCTTATCGGTCAGAATCTGGTGTTGCAGGACACTCAGCTCGGCCAGCGCCTCAGCGCGAGCGGTGCTGCCGTTTGGTGGCATATAAGTAGACATATCCCAGCCAGCGATAGCAGAGAGATGACCGAAGCGGGACAGGCGGCGGAAGGTGCGGGTGAGATGGTTATAGTTTTGCTTTTCCATAGGGCCTCGCGAGTATTATTGACGCAGCGAAAATAACAAAAAGCGTAAATAAACACGAGGCCCGACGGTGGTTAGTGTGTGCGATGATGCAAACGCGTGCCGGTCAGCAGGGCAACCACCAGCAGAGAGCCGATAAAACCGGCCACGCCGTTCCAGCCAAACTGGTGCCAGAACACACCACCGAGGGTACCGGCAATGCTGGATCCCAGGTAGTAGCTGAACAGATAGAGTGAGGAGGCCTGACCTTTGGCTCGTCTGGCGCGCGGACCTATCCAGCCGCTGGCGACGGAGTGCGCGGCAAAGAAGCCGGCGGAGAACAGCAGCATGCCGCCAAAGATCGCGACAAGCGGCGAGAAGACGGTGAGCAGAAGCCCCAGCAGCATAATGCCGATGGAAAACAGCATCACCGGGCCGCGGCCAAATTTCGCGGTCATCGCGCCTGCTTTAGGGGAGCTCCATGTGCCCGTCAGGTAAGCAACGGACAGCAGGCCCACCACGGCCTGGCTCAGGAACCATGGGGCCTGCATCAACCGATAGCCAATGTAGTTAAACAGCGTAACGAACGCCCCCATCAGCAGGAAGCCTTCGGCAAACAGCAGCGGTAAACCCTGGTCGCGCCAGTGCAGACGAAGGTTGATAAACAGCGTTTTCGGACGCAGGGAAGAAGGGCGGAAGTGCCGCGATTCAGGCAGGATCTTCCAGAACATCAGCGCCGAAGCCAGGGCAAAACAGCCGATGGCGGCGATGGCGATGCGCCAGCTAAAGAAGTCCGTTATCACCCCGCTCAGCAGGCGTCCGCTCATGCCGCCGATAGAGTTACCGCTGATATACAGCCCCATAGAGAAAGCCACCACGCTCGGGTGGATCTCTTCGCTCAGGTAGGTCATGCCTACTGCCGCCACGCCGCTGAGCGACAAACCAATTAGCGCTCGCATTATCAGGATGCCGTGCCAGCTGGTCATCATGGTCGACAGCAATGTGCAGCAGGAGGCCAGCAGCAGGGCGGTGACCATCACCGGTTTACGGCCAATCGCATCGGACAGCGGGCCGGTAAACAGCAGGCCAATGGCCAGCATGCCGGTAGAAATGGAAAGGGAGATACTGCTGCTGGCAGGGGTGACGCCAAACTCCTGTGAAAGCACCGGCAGTATGGGCTGCACGCAATAGAGCAAAGCAAAGGTAGCAAGCCCGGCGGAAAAGAGTGCGAGGGTGACGCGCATGAACTGCGGCGTTCCGCGCTTAATATAAAGAGGGGAACTGGCTGAAATTCGTTCGTCAACGTCCTGTGCCGGAGCGGTGCTGACGGAGGATATACGGCTCAAAATCAATCCTTACTGCGTGCGTTGCGCTGCGTGATGTCTTTCATTGCAGAGTAGGAAAATGTAAATGTTATGTCTAATATATTAATAATCTCAATTGATACTTATAAGATATGACAATCGAATTACGACATTTGCGTTACTTTGTGGCGGTGGCCGAAGAGCTGCACTTCGGCCGGGCCGCGGCGCGTCTGCGTATTTCGCAGCCGCCGCTGAGCCAGCAAATTCAGATCCTGGAACAGCAAATTGGTGCAAGGCTGCTGGCACGAACTAACCGCAGCGTCAGCCTGACGGCGGCCGGGACGCAGTATCTGAGCGATGCCAGGCAGATTTTGAGCCAGGTGGATGCGGCAGCGGCGCGCGCCGAACGATTACATCACGGCGAGACGGGGGAGCTGCGCATCGGATTTACCTCCTCGGCTCCTTTTATTAAGAGCGTGTCGGACAGCCTGTCGACCTTTCGCCAGCGCTACCCGGACGTGCATATTCAGATGCGCGAAATCAATACCCGCCAGCAGATTGCACCGCTTAATGACGGCGAGCTGGAGCTTGGGCTGATGCGTAATACGCGTCTGCCGGAGACGCTGGACTGGAAGCTGGTGCTGCGCGAACCCCTGCTGGGGATGGTGCATCGCGATCACCCCCTGGCGACCGCGACCGATATCTCGCTCCAGGATTTGGCCTCGCAGCCCTTTGTCTTCTTTGATGCCCATGTCGGGACGGGGTTGTATGATGACATCATCGGTTTGTTACACCGTAACGGAATCTCACCCTATATCACGCAGGAGGTCGGCGAGGCGATGACCATCATTGGGCTGGTCTCCGCCGGGCTGGGCGTCTCCATTCTGCCCGCGTCATTTAAGCGCGTGCAGCTAAGCGATGTCGTCTGGCTCCCCCTCAGGGAGCCAGAGGCGCAGTCAGAAATGTGGCTGGTCTGGCCAAAACATCGGGAGCTTAGCGCCGCCGCGGTTCGCATCAGCACGCTGTTGACCGAAGCGAATTTAGGAAATAAACAGCTAGTTTAAGGTTAAATATGTGCGTCAAATCACAACCCTACGCAAATATTTGACTCCTTTGCCTGAAGTGTTTAACCATAGCCCAAAGATTATTTCGAAGCGCGAAAATAAAGGGAGTCGCACGTGGTTGCTGACAGCCAGCCGGGACACATCGATCAGATTAAGCAGACCAATGCGGGGGTGGTTTACCGTCTCATCGATCAGCATGGCCCGGTCTCGCGCATCGATCTCTCCCGCCTGGCGCTGCTCGCGCCTGCCAGCATCACCAAAATTGTTCGCGAAATGCTCGAAGCGCACCTGGTGCAGGAAACCGAAATTCAGGACCCAGGAAGCCGCGGTCGTCCCGCCGTAGGTTTAATGGTGGAAACGGAAGCCTGGCACTACCTTTCCGTGCGGATTAATCGCGGCGAAATCTCTCTTGGGCTGCACGATCTCAGCAGCCAGCTTATTGTTGAGGACACCGTTTCTCTTCCCCTGGACGACCCGAACCCGCTGCTGTCGCGCGTTATCGCCCAGGTCGATCAGTTTTTTATCCGCCATCAGGACAAGCTCGAACGTCTCACCGCGATTGCCATTACCCTGCCGGGAATTATCGATACGGTGCGCGGCATCGTGCATCGCATGCCGTTTTATGATGTGTGCGATATGCCGCTGGGTGAAGAACTGGAGAGCCACACGGGGGTGCCGGTCTTTATTCAGCATGATATCAGCGCGTGGACGATGGCGGAGGGGCTGTTTGGCGCCTCGCGTGGCGCGCGTGATGTCATTCAGGTTGTTATCGATCACAACGTCGGGGCTGGCGTTATCACGGACGGGCGTCTGTTGCATGCGGGTAGCAGCAGCCTCGTCGAGATTGGCCACACGCAGGTCGACCCGTACGGCAAACGCTGCTACTGCGGGAATCACGGCTGTCTGGAGACGATTGCCAGTATTGAAAGTATCCTTGAGCTGGCCCAGCAGCGTATGAACCAATCGATGGGTTCGATGCTCCACGGCCAGCCGCTGACCGTCGAGTCGCTTTGCGATGCGGCCTTACAGGGCGATCTATTGGCGAAAGATATCATTCTCGGCGTGGGGGTCAACGTCGGCCGCATTCTTGCCATCATGGTTAATTTGTTCAATCCACAAGTTATTCTGATAGGTTCCCCGCTGAACCGAGCGGCGGAAATATTGCATCCGGCCATCGCCGATAGCATTCGCCAACAGGCGCTTCCCGCCTATAGCCAGCATATTGCGGTGGAAAGCACGCAGTATAGTCATCGCGGCACGATGGCCGGGGCGGCGCTGGTCAAGGACGCAATGTATAACGGTTCGTTACTGATTCGCCTCCTGCAAGGATAATCATTTCCATTGATGCAATAAATGTTGCGCTATCTCAAATTGGCCTTTCGCCTCATCTCTTAGACTTCCGCCACTGAACTATTCATTTTTAAATAAAATTTTTAGCGTATTGCCCTCGGGAGTCATCATGCTTAAGCGTTTCTTTATCACAGGTACCGATACCGCAGTCGGCAAGACGGTGGTGTCACGCGCGCTCTTACAGGCGCTGGCAGCCAGTGGCAAAAGTGTTGTCGGCTACAAGCCGGTAGCCAAAGGAAGCAAAGAGACGCCGGAAGGAATGCGAAATAAAGACGCGCTGGTTTTGCAGAGCGTTTCTTCTCTCACCTTGCCGTATAGCGCAATCAATCCTATTGCTTTGAGCGAAGAGGAGAGCAGCGTCAGCCACAGTTGCCCAATCAATTACACATTGCTGTCCGATGGTTTGCAGAACCTGAGCCGACAGGCAGACCATGTGGTTGTCGAGGGGACGGGCGGCTGGCGTAGCCTGATGAACGACCTCCGTCCGCTGTCGGAATGGGTTGTTCAGGAGCAGTTGCCGGTGCTGATGGTGGTGGGGATTCAGGAAGGGTGCATCAACCACGCTCTGCTGACCGCCCAGGCTATCGCCAACGATGGTCTGCCGCTGGTGGGCTGGGTGGCGAACCGTATCAATCCGGGTCTGGCGCACTATGCTGAAATCATCGACGTGCTTAGCAAAAAGCTGCCGGGACCGCTGATGGGCGAACTGCCTTATCTGCCGCGCGCCGAACAGCGCGAGCTGGCGCACTATATCGATCTATCCGTGCTCAGCGGCACCCTGACGGTAAACCGAGTGGGGGCGTAGCCAGCGCGACAGCGCGGAGGCGACAACACAGGCCACCAGTAAACCGGGGAGTAGCGAGAACTCTCCGGTCATTTCACAAACCATCAATGTTGCCATTATCGGCGCATGCGTTGTTGCCGCCAGCAGCGTTGCCATGCCGGTTAACGCCATCAGTATAGCCACCGACTCCCCGCTGGCAGGCCATAATCCACAGACCTGTCCGAACAGCATCCCCAGCGCCGCCCCCACGAATAGCGTAGGTGTGAATACCCCTCCGGGCGCACCCGAACCACTGCTTGCCAGCACCGCCGCCAGTTTGCAAAGTAAAATAGCCGCCACGAAAAGCAGCGCCGGAGGACGTGACAGGAACGACTGCACAACGCTGTAGCCGTTACCCCAGACCAGCGGCGTGATGAGCGAAAGCATGCCGACAATCAGCCCGCCGAGCGCCAGCTGTAACGGCGGCGTCAGATGCAGGCGACGGAACAGTTCGCCGCTTGTTGCCATCATCCACAGGAACAGGGGGCCGGCAATACCTGCCAGTACGCCGAGGATGCCCATCAGGCCATACTGGACGGGAACCGGTGCGTTGAGCATTTTGACGGTATAAAGCAGCGTTTGTCCGCCGCTAAGAAGATTTGTTATCAAAAGAGCGGTAACGGCAGCAATGACCACCGGGCCAAGTGAGGCGAGCATCAGCGTGCCAAAGAGGATCTCTGCAATAAACAGGCTGCCCGCCAGCGGCGCGTGATACGCGCTCGCCATCCCGGCGGCGGCCCCGCAGGCCACCCAGAGCTTCCATTCATCGTTCCGCGTGAAGCGCTGGGCGAACACCGAGGCGAAGACGGTCGCCAGCAAAATCATCGCCCCTTCGCGCCCGATGGCGCTGCCGCTGGCTACCACCAGCAGTGAGGCGGCAGATTTCACCAGGCTTGCGGGCACGTCAAGCCGCCCGTCGCCGGTTTCAATCGCTTCCATATAATCCGTTGGCGCGCCCGGTCGCTGCCGCGTCGCCCGTTGCCAGCCCCACAGCAGCAGGCCCGCCAGCAGCCCGCCCATCGCCGGGGTTATCAGCCTGCGCCACGACGGCAGCGCCGCCGCTGCGGCAACCAGGCTGCCGCTATGGTCGCCAAGAAACAGACCTTCCAGCAGATACATCGACTGGCGAAACAGCCAGACCACGAGGGCGGAGGCAATACCGATCCCGACGGCGAAAACCAGCCGTCTGAGCATGCCTTGAATGTCCGGGAAATGATTTAAGCGGTGCATAAACAATAGCGTAGCGGGTAAAGGGGGGAATTGTGCGGCAGAAACTGCTTTCTATAAAGCTTCCGGAAAGAAAAAGGGACCGTTTAAGGACCCTGACCTTCAGACTGATGACAAACCTAAAGCGAATGAGTGTCGCAAAGATCTCACCGAATAAATCACAAGGAAAATCAATTCATTGATTTTCGGCTGCTAACCACAAAGAAGGAAAAACCACGCTTTTTCCTTCTTTGTTAGCAATCTAAGGGTCCGTTTAAGGACCCTTGCTGGATAATTATACGGGCTGTTCGATTTTCAGCCCCGCGCGACGGGCGGTAGCGGGCAAGATACTGGCGATAGCAACGTAGCCGTCCGGGTCGAGGCAGCGGTCATTTTCCCGTGCCCGTTCGATAACGTCTTTGTCCCAGTAGAGGCGTTTTCGCTGGTCGCCTTTGGTGGTCAGGGTTGCCTCCATTACGCCGTCGGTGGCCCGGTACTGACGCCAGCTTCCGCCCGGCACGGAGATCACCGAACCTTCCGTTGCCACGACGGAGACTTCCTCACCCTGACGGTTCCAGGTCACTTCCAGCGTGCCTTTAAACACCATCAGCACCTGAGTCTCTGGGCAGCAGTGCAGGCCGACACGGTGGTCGTGCTGGATGCGCAGCCACTCAACGGAAAAACCGTGCGGGTTAACGATAGCGGGCGCGCTGTTGCGATCCTGGGAGATGCCGAAGCCGATAACCGGGGCAATTTCTCCGCCGTGACCGGGCAGAACCGAGTCCAGCAGGCCAGCATGCGACCACGCTCGTTGCTCACCGGTGACCGCGCGGCGGCTCATCTCTTCAACTGAGTAATCACGTAGGGCTGCAATTTGCTCGGGAGCAAGCGGCTGTAGCCGCTCGTTTTCCGCAGGAACCGGCGCGCCAGCTTCGACATCGATCAGCATGTTGTCACGGCTGAGATACAGGCCGTACTCGCTCGCTGCGTCCAGAATCGACGGATGCCAGATAATCCCGCCCGTATTGTCGCCGCCGAGCACGGTAAACACCATGCCTTTGGTATCCTGCGGGCTGACGTTGGTAAAACCACGGAAAATCCACGTCGGGATCGACAGAATAGCCGGGGCGCTGAACTCTGCTTCATGCTCGCCGTTCGCCCCCCAGCGGAAGCGCCAGCTCCCTTCGTGGATCAGGAATACTTCGGCGGTAAAGTGCAGATGCAGGTTGTTGGTCACGCCTTTCGGCATGGCTGCCGCGCCGATATTAAAGCCGTGGGCTTCAGGAATATTCACCACCTGTGAGGCGGACTGGGTGACACCCGGCCCGACGAACGAATAGTTCTCCTTGAGATGCGAGCCAGGTAGCTTGCAGTCGATAAACGCCACGCGGCATGAAACCCGGTCTTCCGGAAGCACGAGACGACGGCGCGCCTCTTCCTGAGTCAGTGTTACGTATTGCATGTTGTTCTCCTTAATAGCCTGAAGAGCCGCTGGCGGACGGCGTTTCACCGCGTGCATAAGCCACGGCTTCACGGGAAGCGCGGCCAAGCTGCATGACGTCATTGGCGGGGGTAACGAAAGAAAAGCCTTCTGCCAGACGCTTCGCAGCGGCCTGGCCGGAGGTACAAAAGATACCGGCGACTTTGTTGTGCGCCCGGCAGCGGGCCACGACCAGCTCAACGGCGGCTAACATTTTCGGATGCTGTGATTCCGCGCTGGCGCTGCCGGTCAGGGTAAGCGAGAGATCGTTGGGGCCGATAAACACGCCGTCGAGGCCGTCGGTCGCCAGAATCGCGTCCAGATTGTCCAGCCCCTGCTGGGTTTCAATCATCGCCAGCGTCAGGATCTCCTCGTTGGCATACTGCGGATAATCTTTACCGCCGTAGAGCAGGGCGCGCGCGGGGCCGAATGAGCGGTTACCCAGCGGCGGATAGCGGCAGGCGGCAACAAACTGCTGCGCCTGTTCAGGGGTGGAAACCATCGGACAGATAATCCCCCAGGCCCCGGCGTCCAGCAGGCGCATGATCTGCGCGGGATCGTTGCTGTTCACCCTGGCAAGCGGCGTGGCAGGAGTAGCGGAAATGGCCTGCAGCATGGCGAGCGCGCTGGCAAAGTCGATCATGCCGTGCTGCATATCAACGGTGACGGCATCGTATCCCTGATGACCGGCGATTTCAGCGCTGTAGCCTGAAGGGATGGCCAGCCAGCCGTTAATTACCGGCTGCTGCTGGCGAAAGGCCTCTTTGAGCGAATTTTTTCTCATGTCTTTGACTCCTTAATCCATGTGCGCAGGGTCGTGGCAACCCAATCAGGGGCTTCCAGCGGCAGAAAGTGCCCGCTATCTGCATGGGTTAGCCAGCGTGCGGTTTTAGCCGCTTCGGCGGCGAGCTGGTGATGTTGTGGGGTACAAATGGCGTCATGTGCGCCATTGAGGATTAGCGTTGGTCTGCTGAAAGCCGCCAGGGCGGCGCGGTGGTCGGCGCGGGAAATCGCTATTTCTGTTTGCCGGGAAAAGGCTTTGATGCCGGACTCGTCAGCCATGGTTGCTATAACCGAACGCATGCCAGCATCGTCCTGGTGCCCCGGCGCGACGTACTTCTGCCACATCTTTTCGCTCACCCAGCGTCCCGCCCCCAGCGCTTTCGCTTCCAAAACTGCCGCATGCCGTCCGACCGCGTTAGCGGGCAAGTCAGCCAGCGGATTGACGGAGAGGAGGGCAAGTCCGGCGAGGCGTTCAGGTGCTTCGGCCAGCATTTGTAGCGCCACCATAGCCCCGAGGGAAAAACCCGCCACGCAAAATCGCGGCGGCAAAGTCTCGAGCAATCGGGAAGAAAGTTCCCGCGCGGAATCTGCGCCGCTGACGGCAATACTGGTCACCTGACTGACGTTGAGCCGTTCGATGACCGGCTGCCACAGCCGGTGGTTGCACAGCGTGCCGCCCAGTAAAACCAGTGGAATATCGTGATTATCCTGAATCATGTTGCCGTCCACCCTCCATCCACCAGCAGAGCGGCACCGGTTATCAGCGCCGAGGCGGGCGAGGCCAGAAACACCACCGGCCCCATCACGTCCTCAAGGGTGCCGAGCCGCCTGAGCTTGATGTTATCCAGCACATAATGGCGGAACGCCGGGTCGGCCAGATTCGCGCGCGATAGCTCGGTGGCGATAAACGTCGGACACAAAGTGTTCACTCTGATCCCCGCATCCCCCAGCTCCAGCGCCATGGTTTTGGTCAGCCCTTCAAGCGCAAACTTCGAGGCGCAGTAAACGCTGCGGGAAGGACCGCCCACATGCCCCATCTGAGAGGAGATGTGGATAATCGAGCCGGCAATGTGCTCCTGTTTCATTCTGCGGGCAACCTGCTGGCTGAAGAAGAAGGTGGCACGCAGATTAAGATCCATCACCGCGTCATAGTTTTCCTCGCTGACATCCAGAAACGGCTGATGACGAGCCAGGCCCGCGCTGTTCACCAGAATATGGAAGGCGGGCAGTCCGGCCAGCGTCTCTCTGACCTGCCGCGTATCGGTGATATCAAGAGTGACGGGATTCAGCCGCAGATCTTCCTGCGCGGCGGATTCCGTTGCGTCGCTGAGCTGTGCGGCATTGCGCGCAACAATCCAGACCTCCGCCCCGGCCTGCGCCAGCGCGATGGCTGCCGCAAAACCAATGCCGCGGGAACCCCCGGTGACCAGCGCGCGGCAATTATCGAGACGAAATGCTGGTGTTTTTGGTAGCGATGCCATTACGGCTTCCCTCGCTGTAATAAGGGTAATGCATTGCGCATTAAATAATACATCGTCTTAGCCTCCGGTATTTTCAGACGAGCTTCATCCGCCCGTTATCGGGGAGCGTAATATTTTCATACTATGCAGAATGAAAGTTTTCAGGCCTTGTTTATATATTCCTGGGCGGCAAGTAAATCCTTTGCTTCCCTGTTGGTTTCTGAATGTTTTATTTGTCGCTGATTGACGCTACGCACGGCCAGGGGAGTTAATGCCGCGGCAATTAGACAAAGCACGCCAATGAATAAATAGCCCGATGATAAGTTAATATGCTGGAGCATCAGCCCCATTAATACCGGACCGGCAAACATCCCGCAGGAATATATTGTCTGAAATAATCCCATGCGGGTAGATTGCTCATCCTCAACCGTATTAACCACGCTCAGGGACATAAATACCGCAAAGGCCATGCCGAACGAGAAGCCGCCAACGGACTGCAGCAGATAAATCAGATAAATATTGCTGGTGAAGGGCACGCCAATGGTGGAGACAAGCTGCAGGAGGATCCCGATAACCGCAGTTTTGGCCAGCCCCCATCGTTTGTAAAACACCGAGCTACACATGGCGATAGCCAGCGCGTAGAAAATCAGATGCAGATTGCTGAGCAACGTCAGAATGCCCGCTTTAGCCCCGAGCTGCTGGGCATAAATAGGGGTCAGGGTATCGCGTGTCGCAAACGGCACCAGAATAACGATGGTTGCCAGAAGGCCGATAATCCATACGGAGGGGTCGCCGAGCTGGCGCTTAGCGCTGGTAATACAAGCTTTAAGAGACGGTGCCTGTGCCGCGTCGTGAAACTCCTTAATGCGAAACGTCAGGATCAGCGCCAGCAGGGCCGCAACGCTTGAAACGAAGTAGCCGATACTTTTATCAAAGAAGTGAATCAGCGTGCCGCCGATACAGTTCCCCAGGAAGACGCCCAGCGGCCCGGCAAGCGCGAGGAGGGCGACGGCAGCAGGTGCATCCTTACGATCGAAGTAGCGAATAAACAGGATGTTATAAAGCACCCAGGTCGCAGCGGTAAAGCCATCGGCTGCTTTCGCCAGATAGAGCGTAATGGCGGTGGGTTCATACCAGGCGATGGGCCATGTCACCAGCGGCAGCAGCAGGCTGACCTGAATAAAAATTTTTCGGCTCTTCACTACGTCCGACAGGATACCAATAGGAAAGCGGACGAACAGGGTGGCTAAACCGCTGGCCCCCATAATCATGCCAACCACTTCCGGCTGCATGCCTTCGCTAATGAGCATCGGTGCCAGAAAGGCATCAATACTGTGGATACAGATGAAGAACAGGACGCTGATGGTGAAAAACAGCCTGACCTCGGATCGACTAAATAGTGCACGAAACATGGTGGTGAACCTCTTAAAATTAATGGGTTATAACCAATCAAGTACGGCATAAACCGGTTCAATCCTTTGACTGTGACTCCTGTCCCCGGTAAAAACTGACGGCGTTTTTGCACTGCATGCATACGTATTCAAAAATGAAAGTTACGAAAAGGTTTTAGTTTTGTAAAGGTTAAGATTGTAAATGTGAAAAAATTTATTTTGTCTGTTGCATACGCATGCAAAGATGGTGTAAGACTTAAAAAAAGACATTCCGGCGGGGACAGGCAAGGGCCAGACTGGCAATCCCCCCGCAGCGCGTTACACTGGGCAACGCCTTGTTTTTATGAAAAATGCACCGTGGCGGGAATGTTGATAAGGAACAGCGACAATGAAACGTAAGACTTTTGGGCCCGTGACGTCGCAGCAGGTGGCGCAGATCGCGGGAGTGTCACAATCGGCGGTGTCACGCACGTTTACGCCGGGGGCCAGCATTTCACCCGCCACGCGTGAAAAAGTGCTGAAAGCGGCGCGGGAGCTGGGCTACCGGCCTAACGCCATCGCGCGGTCGCTGAACACCGCTCGTTCACGCATTGTCGGCGTGGTGATGTCCTATTTTGACAACCAGTTCTACCCGCAGGTGCTTGAGGCGCTGGCGCAGAAGCTCGATGAGCTGAACTACCACCTGCTGCTGTTCGTGGGCGACCGCGACGGCAACGTGGACAGAATTTTTGATCAGATCATGCAGTACCGGGTTGACGGCATCGTGCTGGCGTCCGTTTCGCTATCCATTGAATTATCGGAAGAGTGCCTGGCCGCCGGGATCCCGGTGGTGCTGTTTAACCGCGACGATGAGAACGGCATAGTTTCCAGCGTCAACACGGATAACGAAGCCGCCGCCCGCCAGATAGCCGAGTTTTTACTGGCCGGTGAGCACCAGCGCTTTGCCTATGTCGCGGGCATTGCTGATTCATCGGTAAATATTGCGCGCCAGGCCGGGTTCGTCAGCACGCTGCGGTCGAAAGGCGTCGAGGATATCCGGGTGGTGCAGGGTAACTACGATGCGCAGCAAACCAGCCGCGCCGCCCGGGAGCTTTTCTCTTCACCGCAGCCGCCGGACGCCATCTTTGCGGCCAATGACCATATGGCCTTAACCGTGATGGATATCGCCCGCTACGAGTTCGGCCTGCGTATTCCCGACGATTTGTCGGTCATCGGCTACGACGACACCGGCCCGTCCGGCTGGCCATCCTACGCGCTGACCTCCGCCTCGCAGCCGGTGGACGAGATGGTCAGCGCCACGGTGGCGCTGCTGATGAAGCAGATAGAAAGTGAAAACATCGAACCCGAACAGCTGGTGGTCAAGGGGGCGCTGATTGTCCGCCACTCCGCGCGCCGCCCACGCTCAGGCGTAATCGAAAAAGACGGGTTGTCTCTGTTCCAGCCGCAGGAGGTTGAATGACCAGGTTGCCGGGCTTTAGCCCTCAGTTTGATTCCATACAGCAGTTTATTCTGACGCTGACCCACGTGGTCTGGGAGCAGAAGGACATTGGACAGCTCGCAGATTTTTACGCCACGCCGGTGGTCTTCCACACGCCGGAAAAGCAGCTGAACGATCTTTCCGGTTTTATGCGTCTGACGCTTGAGGCCATGCACAGCTTCCCGCAGCGCACGGTGCTGACCGAAGATATTCTGACCACCCACACCCCGGAATTCGAGTATTACGCTGCGCAGCGCACGCTGGCCTGCATCCAGCACCAGGGCGAAGGGTTCTTTGGTCAGCCGAGCGGCAAAGCCGTTTGGGTCCGCACCTGGGCGGACCGCGTGTGCGCCGATGGCGCGGTAAGGCAGGAGTGGCTATTGCAGGATCGTGCAGCGATTGTCTCGCAGATTGGCCTCAGCGCGCGAGATTTTGCGTTGCAGCTGGCGACGGCCCGACAGGAGTTAGGGCTGGAGAATACTTCCGCTGAGGAAATGGACGCGCGCTGGGCGGGTGGCCCGGAAGGCGACGACGTTGATGGCCCTCTGGCCGGGCTTGTTGAACGCTATCTCTCTATGTGGGCCGGGGGCAACAGCGGCGTAGTACCGGGGCTTTATCATCCGGCGGCTACCTTCCATGGCCCGGCGCACGTGCTGCGCACCGGCGAGCAGGATATTGGCGCGTTTCTCTCGGGCTACCGGGCTTCCTTTGCCGACAGCGAAACGCAGCTGCACCATCTTATTGTCCGCCGTGACGCCAACGAACCCGTGCGCCTCTCCCTGCGCTGGTCGCTGTTAACCTGGCACGACGGCTATGGCCGATTCGGCGCGCCGACGCGTCGCCCGATCTCTATCACCGGCATCAGCCAGCTGGAACTGCGCGACGGATTAATTATCCGTGAATATCTGGGCATTGATGAGTTAGCTATCTGGTCACAAATATTTAATTAAGTCTGCGGGGGATAGCTCCCCCGAATAAATAAAGCCCGTGAAAATGATAATTCATTTATCAGGGGCTGCTGTTGCCTGAATTCTGAAAACAAGCTGTCACTATTTGCAGGTGAGGGATAATTACATCCCGAATACAGTGCGCCGGGAAATTTCTCAGTGCATCCATCGAACGCAGGAGGTTATATGTCATCAACTGAAGCGACAAATAAAACGCCGGTAGTAGCTGAGAAAACCAATACGAAATCCACTCGTGACGAGCCTGTATTACAGGTTGAGCGCCGTGACTTTGTGGATTTAGTTCCCGAAAAACGTCCCCGCGTGCAGTCATTAAGAGGATTTGACGACTGCTATACCGATATTGTGGATTATATCGTGCGCTGTACGCATAAAATATGGGACGAGCGAGACGTGGGTTTAATTTACTCGCACTACACGCATAACTGCGTTTTATATAACGCGCTGGGCACCATGTATAACCGCGAACAGGTCGTGCAGGATACGTTACAGCGTCTGATTGCCTTCCCGGAGCGCCGCGGTATGGCGACCCAGGTTATCTGGAACGGTAACGACGTGGACGGTTTCTACACTTCGCACCTGGTAACCGGCACCGGTCGCCACACGCAGTTCAGCCATCTGGGCAAGCCGACGAACCGCACCTTTGTGACCCGCACCGTAGCGGACTGCATGATCCACGAGAACAAAATTTACCGCGAGTGGGTGGTCAGCGACAACATGGCAATGATGCGCCAGCTTGGCCTGGATACCGACGCGGTGGCGTACGGCATGGCGAAAGAGCAGTTTGATAAAGGCTTCCGCGTGACCGATATCGGCGAGAACCGCCGCATGGTAGGCCAGTATCCGCCGGAAATGGAATGCGACGTCTCCATCGCCCATACCGACACCGAAGAGCAGTGCCTGCGCTGGCTGCATGAGATCTACAACCGCCGCATGCTGGGCAAAATCAAAGCCGTGTACGCGACCAACGTTCAGTGGCACGGCCCGCTGATGAAAGAGCTGTACGGTCAGGCGGCGGTGATCCACCAGACGCTGGCGCTGATTGGCATGATCCCGGACGGCGCGTGGATGCCGCAGCACGTCTGCTCTAACCCGTGCGAAGAGGGCGGTACCAAGGTCGCGGTGCGCTGGATTATGGAAGGTCACCACCTGGGCTACGGCGAACTGGGCAAGCCAACGGGCGAGCGCCTGTTCGTGATGGGCATGTCCCACTACCACATCGTCAACGGCAAAATCGTCGATGAATGGGTCGTCTACGACCACCTGGCGCTGCTGGCGCAAATCAAACTGGGTCAAATGGAGGAGTAAGAGATGGGCGCAATCAGTGAAGCAGACGTGCAGTTTCTTAAACGCCCGCAGGGTCAGGACGCGCAGGCGGACAGGACGCTGACGGACACCGTTCATGATGTTATCGAACAGGTAAAAACGCGCGGGGACGCCGCGCTGCGGGACTTCTCGGCGAAGTTTGATAAAACCGTGCCGGAAAGCTTTGAAGTGTCGGCAGACGAGATCAAAGCGGCACTGGCGGATCTCGACCCGCAGACCCGCAGGGACAGCGAGTTTGCCATTGCCCAGGTGAAGCGCTTTGCCCAGGCGCAGCTTGCCACCATGAAGCCGCTGGAAATAGAAACGCTGCCTGGCGTGCATCTGGGGCACCGCATTATCCCTATCGAAAAGGTCGGCTGCTACGTGCCGGGCGGGCGCTATCCCATCCTGTCCGCGCCGGTGATGTCCATAGTGCCAGCCGTGGTGGCAGGCTGTGACGAGATTATTGCCTGTCTGCCGCCGGGCGCGCATCCGGCGATGATCGCCGTTTGCCACTTAGCCGGGGCGCACCGCATTTTTAAAGTCGGTGGCGCGCAGGCGATTGCCGCCATGGCATGGGGGACGGAATCTGTACCGGTGGTGGATAAAGTTGTCGGGCCGGGCAACGCCTTCGTCAACGAAGCCAAGCGCCAGGCATTCGGCAAGGTAGGGATTGATGCTCTGGCAGGCCCGAGCGAAATCTACGTGATCGCCGACGACAGCGCGAACCCGCAGATGTTAGCCGCCGACCTGCTGGCGCAGGCGGAGCACGACGTTCATACCCGCGTGGGGATGGCGACGACCAGCGAACGCATCGCCAGCGAAACCCTCAGCGAAATCGAACGCCAGCTGAAAACGCTGCCAACGGCGGCAACGGCGGGGGAAGCGTGGCGCCGTCAGGGGGAAATTGTGATTTGCCGCGACGAAGAGCAGCTGATTGCATGGGCGGACCATATGGCAACGGAGCATCTCCAGGTCCATACCCGCGACCCGCACGCCACGGCGGGCAAAATCCGCAACTACGGCTCGCTGTTTATCGGCCAGAACGCCAGCGTGGTCTTCTCTGATAAATGCTGTGGCACCAACCACACGCTGCCAACGATGGCCGCAGCGCGCTACACCGGCGGTCTGTGGGTGGGCGCATACGTGAAGATCTGCACGCACCAGTGGATTGATGACCACGGTATCGCGGCGATTGCGGAACCGGCAATTCGCCAGAGCCGTACCGAAGGAATGCAGGCCCACCGCCGCGCGGCAGAAATTCGTTTACGTCCTGAGGAAATTGAAGGGATCACGGGCGGCAAGCGGGATTAATCCGCCGCCAGGTGATAAGCGCCAGCGTCATCCACCGAGAAATTGTCGGATGACGTTGCGCTTATCCGACAATTTCTCGGTGTTGCAGGGGGATAAACGGCAGCGTCATCCCCCGCGTTAAGCTGGCATCGACTTACGAATAGACGTCAGCAGGATCTGTGCGGCAGGTGTTAGTGTTGCATCTACCCTGGTAAGAATACCGATGGGTTCTCCAGCTACCTGCGTCGCTATCGGCAGGGCCGTCAACGTCCCCTGACGCAAATCTTCTTTTACCGCCCCTGAAGGCACAAACCACACATAGTTATAATCCACGGTTAACTGGCGGGAAAGTGACGCAGAAAGTGTCTCAATGCAGGTGGCCGGGAGTTTGCAATTCTGGCTGGTCAGCAGCGTTTCAGCGTTCTGGCGCGGGATGGTTCCTTTCGGCGAGACGACAGCAGGCCACTCCATGACGCGGCTTAACGTGATATTTTCTTGCAGCAACGGGTGGCCGGGGCGGACTACCAGCTTCAGCGATTCTAAAAAAAGCAGCTCATAATTCAGCCCGGTCATCAGTTCCGGATCGGACATGCGCCCAATTCCCAGATCCAGCTCGCCGGATTTCAGCCCCGCCAGCAGCATCGTATTATTCATTGTGCCGACCTGAAGCGTGACGTCGCTTTGCTGCTTGTGAAACTGGCCGATAACCATCGGCAAAATACCCAACGCCGCGGTAGGGAGTGCGCCAATTCTGACAATGCTGGAAGCCTGCCCATCCTTACGATTAAGGGACTGGCCTGCGTGGTTAAGGGCATCAAGCACCTTCACCGCATGCGTCAGAAACTGTTCGCCGACCAGCGTCAGCTGGGCCCCAAGCCGACCGCGGTCGAACAGTCGGGCGCCGGTGAGCTGTTCCAGTTCGTTGAGCGTTTTAGACAGGGCTGGTTGGCTCAGATTGAGCGTTTCGGCCGCGCGCCCCAGCGTTCCCTGCTGGGCGACGGCCACGAAAGTATGTAGATGACGCAAGCGAATGCGCTGACTAAAGAGACCTTTTTTTTCCATAGCTGATGTTAAAAACAGACGGACCGCGGTGACAAGGTAAGTTGTTTGATTATGTTAACTTGCCTGCAAAATATCATTAACATTTAACCGTTTTTGGCAACAAGTCATCCAGCCGGGCGGGTAAACGTCATCTGCCGTCACGGCTACACATCAAAAAAGACGGTTTCCTTGTCGCCCTGTAGATAAATATCAAACGTATACACAACCTCATTGCCACGCTTTTCACGTTTGCCGATCAGCGAGTGGCGGCGAATTTCCCACTCGATAAGATTCAGCACCGGGTCTTCACTGTTGGCCGCTTGTTCGTCGGAGAAATACATCCTGGTATTCAGGCCGATGTTAATTCCGCGGGCAACAATCCACAGGTTCAGATGTGGGGCCATCATTCTGCCGTCGCGTCCCACGACTGCACCTGGTTTGATGGTCTCAAAGCGCCAGACGCCGCTGTCAAAGTCAGAGCAGGTACGGCCCCAGCCGCGAAAATCTGCATCGATTTTTTTCTCCTGCTGCTGGTCAGCAGGATGGTTATAACGCCCGGCAGCGTTGGCCTGCCAGAGCTCAATCAGCACATCCCGCACCGGCGTGCCCGACCCGTCGAACACTCGTCCTTCTACAACAATGCGTTCGCCTTCGGTATGTGAGTTAGTCAGGATATGGCTGAAATTTGTCTCAAAGATGTTGAACCCGGCAGCGTGCGGCGCAAGCCCGATATGCACATAGGGCCCGGCAGTTTGTGAGGCGGTTTCCTTTAAATAATCTTTCATCGTGCGGCCCCCTGCGTACGGTTTTCAAACAGCGTCGCGCGGTGTCCGCGCAGCACCAGATCAAAGCGATAAGCCAGACTGTCCAGCGGCACGGCGGCGTGGGTGTCCAGCTCGGCAATCAGCGTGCGGATCGCATCGTCGTTATTGATGGTTTTAACAATCGGGCACTGCTTAATCAACGGGTCGCCTTCGAAGTACATCTGGGTGATCAGCCGCTGGCCGAACGACTCGCCGGAAAGGGAAAAGTGAATATGCGACGGACGCCAGTCGCTGGCCTGATTCCGCCACGGATACGGGCCGGGCTTAATCGTGCGGAAGAAGTAGTAGCCGTTGTCATCCGTCAGCACGCGCCCGCAGCCGCCAAAATTAGGATCGATTGGCGCGAGATATTTGTCCTTTTTATGGCGATAGCGTCCGCCGGCGTTGGCCTGCCACACTTCTACCAGCGTGTTTTTCATCGGGCGGCCAAAGCCGTCGCGAACGTAGCCATGCACAATAATACGCTCGCCAATCGGCAGGCCGTCTTTGGCGTAATTCATGATCAGGTCATTATCCAGCGGATCTAAATCCTTTGCGCCGAACACCGGCCCGGTAATTTCTGAGAGTGAGTTTTGCAAAGAAATAAGGGCGTTACGCGGCGAACGCAGCACGCTGGTTTTATACCCCGGCGCAAAGGCGGGCGGGTGGGAATCATAATCGCGATGCACAAGCTCGCGGGGTTGCCATAGTTGAGACATAGCTGGCTCCAGTTGTAGGGTAGGTGGCTTATTGTTTTCACTACTGCCAGCGCCAGTCTCGGTTAATGAAATGTTAATTTAAAGTGATTTTATCTGCCTATTGCCATTACCGGGGGTTATGTATTCGGGGGATTACCATCACTCTTAGTGCAGCGCTGTAAAGCAGATCACAAAACGCAAATTCTTAGCCCTGAGTTGCCCGTCAGACTCTACGCTTTCAGCAATATCCACTGGAGACACGACATCATGGCGAACAACATCACGGCTGATGAGATTCGGGAAAAATTTTCGCACGCAATGTCGGCAATGTACCAGCAAGAGGTGCCGCAGTACGGCACGCTGTTAGAATTGGTTGCCGATGTGAATCTCGCGGTGCTGGAAAACGATCCGCAGCTGCAACAGCGGCTGGAAAACGCAGACGAACTGGCAAGGTTAAACGTGGAGCGGCACGGTGCCATCCGTGTCGGCAAAGCCTCTGAGCTTGCGACACTAAGACGCATATTTGCGGTAATGGGCATGCAGCCGGTGGGTTATTACGATCTCTCCCAGGCAGGCGTGCCGGTGCACTCCACCGCATTCAGGCCTGTCGATGACACGGCGCTCGCCCGTAACCCATTCAGGGTGTTTACTTCACTACTGCGCCTTGAACTGATCGAAAACGAATCATTACGTAAAAAGGCGGCCGCTATCCTGGCGAAGCGCGACATCTTCACGCCGCGCTGCCGGGCTTTGCTTGATATCTACGATAAGCAGGGTGGTTTGAATGAAGCTCAGGCCGAAGAGTTTGTCCGAGAAGCGCTGGAAACGTTCCGCTGGCACAGCCACGCGACGGTGGATACCGAAACTTATCAGGCTCTGCACGACCAGCATCGGCTGATTGCCGACGTCGTTTGCTTCCGCGGCTGCCACATAAACCATTTGACCCCCAGAACGCTGGATATCGACCGCGTTCAGGCGTTGATGCCGGAGTACGGCATTTCGCCGAAGGCGATCATCGAAGGGCCGCCGCGTCGGGAATTCCCCATTCTGCTGCGCCAGACCAGCTTCAAGGCGCTGGAGGAGCCGATTTTGTTTGCCGGTGAACATCACGGCACCCATACCGCGCGCTTCGGGGAAATTGAGCAGCGTGGCGTGGCGCTGACGCCGAAGGGGCGAGCGCTGTATGACGAACTTTTACTGGCGGCGGGCAACGGCAAAGACAACCTCAGCCATCAGCACCATTTGCGGGAGGTGTTCAGCCGCCTGCCGGACAGCGACGCGCTTCTGCGCCGCCAGGCGCTGGCTTACTTCCGCTATCGCTTAACGCCAACGGGGGAGATGCACCGCCACAACATCAAACCCGGCGACGACCCGCAGCTGCTGATAGAGCGCGGCTGGCTGGTGGCCCAGCCGATCACCTACGAAGACTTTCTGCCGGTCAGCGCCGCAGGTATTTTCCAGTCTAATCTTGGCAGTGACAACGGCGCCCGCAGCCACGGACATGCGAGCAGGGAAGCCTTTGAGGAGGCGCTGGGTGCGCCGGTGGCCAATGAGTTCGATCTCTACCAGCAGGCAGAAGATCGCAGTAAACGGCGTTGCGGTCTGCTCTAAACGCGCTACTCTGCTCGGGTGTCGTTAACAAGGAACAGCAGATGGAAAAGCCTGAAGTCCGGAGCGAGGATGCTCTGGTGGAGATAGCCCAGGGTAAACTTGCCGGAAATCTGGAAGGGGATGCGGCGGTATTTCGCGGTATTCCCTTCGCCGCTCCGCCCGTTGGTGAGCGCCGCTGGCGCGCACCGTTCCCTCCCGAAGCCTGGGAGGGTGTTAGATCGGCCAGCCAGTTTTCACCTGCCTGCTGGCAAAGCCTTGAGTATTGTAAAGCCGTCGGCGGCGGCGATCCGGGGCAGTTCTCTGAAGATTGCCTGTACCTGAACATCTGGAAGCCTGCTGATTGTGCGGGAAATAAATTACCCGTCATGGTCTGGCTGCACGGCGGTGGTTACACCATCGGCGCAGGCGGTCTGACTCCCTACGACGGCGCCGGGTTTGCATCGCGCGGCGTCATCCTCGTCTCAATAAATTACCGTCTCGGCCATCTCGGCTTTTTCGCCCATCCTTCGCTGGAAGGAGAAGATCCCGACGGGCCACTCTACAACTTCGCGCTGATGGACCAGATAGCCGCGCTGCGCTGGGTGCAGGAAAACATCTCCGCTTTCGGAGGGGCTGCAGACAATGTGACGCTGTTTGGCGAATCGGCCGGAGGCCGCAGCGTGCTGTCACTACTGGCTTCGCCGCTTGCCGCCGGGCTGTTTCACAAGGCTATCGTACAAAGCGCCTATACCCTGCCGGACGTGGACCGCAACATGGCGATTAAAAAGGGGATCGCGGTGGGACGCCATTTCGGGCTTGAAAACGCTACCGCCGAACAGCTGCGGGCGCTGCCCGCAGAGGCGTTCTGGCCGCTGGAAGCGCCGCTGAATATTGGCCCGGCCCCCATTTGCGGCGACCGCGTGTTGCCGGAGCCAATGCTGGACACGTTCTTTGCCGGCAAGCAGCATCCGCTGCCGGTGATGATTGGCAGCAACAGCGACGAGGCCAGCGTGCTGAGCTATTTCGGCATCGACCTTGCCGGGCAAATCGATCTGCTGCGCCGCGAGAAACGTTTCGGCCTTGGGCTGATTAAGCTGCTTTATCCGGGCGTGAAAGGCGACGTTGAGCTTGGTCGGCAGGTTTGCCGGGATATGGCATTCACCACGATGGGATTTGTGGTGATGCAGGCCCAGCAGCGCATCGGCCAGCCCTGCTGGCGCTATTACTTTGACTACGTCGCTGAGGCGGAACGGGAGACGTACGCCAACGGTGCCTGGCACGGCAACGAAGTGCCGTACGTGTTTGATACCCTGCATCTCACGCCGCCCGCATGCGATTATGTGACGGAAGATGATTTAGCCTTCTCGGCCAGGGCCTGCGATTACTGGGCTGAATTTGCCCGTAAGGCGACGTCCAGCAGCGACTGGCTGGAGGGCAAATTACGCTGGCCCGCCTGCACGCGCCGCCGCGACAGAACCATGCTGCTGGGGGTCAATAAACGGGCTAAATTTTCCATCATTAACCGTTTTATGCGTTTGAGGATGCAATTGTTTAAACGTGTGATGAGACATCATGTGAAATTGATGTAGGCCGTGTGTAGGGTTGCGTGACTGTCCACGCAACCGGAGGCTGCTATGAATTTTGATCCTGCCTGCGACAATATCGCCATCGTATTGTCCGCGCTTAAGCTAAGAAAATCGTCTGATGGATTAGACAAATACAACGAGCCGTACATCGTCGTGCTGGCGATGGACGAGCACGACGCCGGAAATACCCGGCTGGCTTACCAGCTGAAAGAGTTCCATAACGTTAAAGCTTACGAGCAGATTATTCTCGCCGGGGACGGGGTGATGCTCTACGGCCCGGCAAACCCCGGCTCGTTCGTCACGCTAAGCGTTATGGTGATGGAGTCTGACGAAGATTTTAAGGCGGTAGGGGCGCAGATTGACTCTGTTATCTCCCGGCTAAACGCTGGCCTGCCAACGACCAATGTGGCCAAAATGCAGCCGGGCGTTGCGGCGGCGGAAATGATCCTGCAAACGGCGCTGGGCGAACTTGCTGATGTGCTTTCCGGCAACAAAGATGATTATCTGCTGACGGTCAGCGGCACCTGGCTGAGAGATACGCCGACGCCGTATAAAATCGGCAGCTTTTCTACCCACCATAATGATTTCGCGGAGGCCACGCTGAAGGTTGTGCCGCTCATCCAGCAGCCGCCGAAACAACCCAGCCCCGAGAAATGGCGCGTTAGCTGATATTCAGCAGGCTTGTGCAGAACGCCGCCAGCCCGGCGGTGTTTTCACTTCCCTGGCGTACGCAAAGGCGATAGCTGGCCCCCGTTTTCACGCTGTGGCTAAACGGACGCACCAGACGCCCCATGCGTAGATCCTCTGCCACCAGCGTGACGTCGGCAATCGCAATGCCAAACCCCTGAATGGCGGCGCTGATGGCAAGATCCATGGTATCGAAATGCTGATTTTTGCTCATGGCTGGCCTGAGCGACGGGTCGCCTGCAAGCCAGAGTGACCAGTCGGTGCGGTCGCGGGTGGGGTGCAGAAAGGTTAAGCGCTGCAGGGCATCCTCTGCGGACTCCTCTTTGTGGAGCAGGCTTTCGCTGATAACTGGCGTGAGCGTCTCTTCAAACAATAGCGTGCCGGATTTGGCGTGCGGACCGAACACAATCGCTGCGTCGTAAGGCTCATTTTTAAAATTGATGCCGTGCTCGATAGTGGTGGTGAGGACTATCTGGATGTCCGGCGCGCTGTGCTCCAGCTCGACAATCTTCGGCACCAGCCAGCGCATGGCGCAGGTCGGAGCCTTAAGACGTATGACGCTGGCTTTGCGGCAGGCGCGATCGGTGACGTCCAGCAGGTTTTCGTAGGCGCTTTGCAGCTCAGGAAGCAGCGCGCAGCCCCGGTGGGTCAGGTGCAGGCCGCGGGCGTGACGTTCAAACACGGCAAACCCTAGCCATGCTTCAAGGGTAGCAATTTTACGGCTCACGGCGCCCTGCGTCAGGCACAGTTCTTTCGCTGCGCGCGTCAGGTTCAGGTGGCGGGCCGTGACGAGAAAAGCATCAATCGTGTTAAGCGGGATGGTACGACGGGTCATGCCGAACTCCTCTGAGCCATGCAATTTTTGCATGGCTATTATGACAACAATTCGGTTGTCGTGACAAGCGGGGCAATGAATAGTTATGCAAACAGAAGTCATAACAGGAGCGGCCATCACCATGCAGACCCCGGTACAACATCGTTCGAAATTGCCTGATGTGGGCACCACCATTTTTACCGTTATCGGCCAGCTCTCGGCACAGCACAACGCGATTAACCTGTCGCAGGGCGCGCCCAACTTTGCCCCGGACCAGAAGCTTGTCGACGTCGTAACCAAAGCGATGCTGGATAACCACAACCAGTACGCCTCAATGACGGGGCTGCTTGCGCTCAAAACCCTCATCGCGCAGAAAGTGGAAGCGCTTTACGGCGCACGTTATGACGTAAACGAAGAAATTCTGATTACCGCCAGCGCCAGCGAAGGGCTTTATTCCGCTATTGGCGGGCTGGTGCATCCGGGGGATGAAGTCATCTATTTCGAACCCTCGTTTGACAGCTACGCGCCCATCGTTCGCTTACAGGGGGCAAAACCCGTCGCGCTGAAGCTGGCGCTGCCTGACTTCACCGTCAACTGGGATGAAGTGCGGGCCGCCATCACGCCGCGCACCCGGATGATCATCATCAACACGCCGCATAACCCTAGCGGCCAGGTGTTTGGTGCGCACGATCTGGAAATGCTTGCAGCGCTCACCCGCAACACGGATATTGTTGTGCTGTCTGACGAAGTGTATGAACACATTGTGTTTGATGGTCAGCGGCATCACGGTATGGCGACGCACCCGCAGCTGGCGGAACGCAGCGTGATTGTTTCGTCGTTCGGCAAAACTTTCCACGTTACCGGCTGGCGTGTCGGGTACTGCCTGGCACCGGCGGCGCTGATGGATGAAATCTGCAAGGTGCATCAGTTCCTGATGTTTTCCGCCGATACGCCGATGCAGTACGCATTCGCAGATTACATGAAGGACCCGCAAACCTATCTGTCCCTGGGGGCTTTCTACCAGCGCAAACGCGATTTGATGCAAACTTTGCTGGCGGAGTCGCCCTTTAAGCTGTTGCCGAGCGCCGGGTCGTTCTTCCTGCTGGCAAGCTATGAGCATTTCAGCAACGAGTCGGATAGCGATATGGTGAAGCGACTCATTACCGAACACGGCGTGGCGACGATTCCGCTCTCCGCGTTTTACACTGACGGAACGGATAACAAACTGATCCGTCTCTCCTTTGCGAAAGATGAAGCCACATTACGGGCAGGCGCGCAGGCGCTGTGCCAGCTGAAGCCACGTTAAACAGGGGTCACAATGAAAAAATTACATGCGCTTGGTTTAGCCGTTGGGATGTTAACTACTTTTTCTACGCTGGCCGCAACCGAAATGCGCTACGGGGTGGAAGCTGAATATCCACCTTTTGAGAGCCGTAACTCTTCGGGCGAGCTGGAAGGGTTTGATATCGATCTGGGTAACGCCGTCTGTGAGGCAGCGAACCTGAAGTGTTCGTGGGTGGAAACGTCGTTTGATGCGCTGATCCCAGGCCTGATGTCGAAGAAGTTCGACGCCATCAACTCGGCGATGAACATCACCGAACAGCGCCGCAAAAGCATCGACTTCACCCAGCCAATCTACCGCATTCCTTCCCAGCTGGTGGGTAAAACCGGCAGCGTAATGGAAGCAACGCCCGCGGGCCTGAAGGGCAAAACCATCGGCGTGCTGCAAGGCTCCATTCAGGAAACCTATGCGAAAGAGCACTGGGAGAAGCAGGGTGTGACCGTTGTGTCTTATAAAGACCAGAATATGGCGTGGGGCGACCTGCTCAACGGGCGAATTGATGCGTCGCTGGTAATGTCGGCCGCGGGCCAGGCCGGTTTCCTCAGCAAGCCGCAGGGCAAAGGCTTTGGTTTTATCGGCAAGCCGGTGAGCGATGACACTATTCTGGGCAGCGGTATCGGTTTCGGCCTGCGTAAGGGCGATGCTGAAACTAAGAAGCAGCTGGATGCCGCAATCGAAAAAGTAAAAGCCGACGGTACGGTGACCACGCTTGCAAAGAAATACTTCCCGGGTATCGACGTCAGCGTGAAGTAATTCCTTTCTTTCTCAGGGTGGATGCCAGCAGGCTTCACCCTTCGAAGCCTCTTTTCTGCCGCCTCATTTTCATCCCTTTCTGCTTCTAATAAAAAAACTGTGCTCTTAAGGCGGATCCAGGACGACAACGATTGGATTAACAGTGAATTTTGTCTAGAGTGTGCGGTCGTAATGGTTGCAACATTTGCCGTAGTTCTGCCTCACGGGCAGAGCGAAATACATCGACATAAAAGGACGATTTCTCAGGCATGAACCGCAGACGTTTTATCAAAGCCTCTATGGCTCTCGCCGCAGCCTGCGGCACTCCGACCCTTGCCACGCTCTTCCCTCGCGCAGCCTTCGCCGCGGAATCTGACATCGCTGATGGACGCACGACCGCGTTCGATTTCTCGGTGTTACAGGCAATGGCCCATGACCTGTCGAAAAAGCCCTGGAGCGGTGCTCCGCGCCCGTTACCGGACACGCTGGCTAACCTGACGCCACAGGCTTACAACGCCATTCAATACGATGCAGCCCATTCGCTGTGGAACAATACCCATGACCGCCAGCTGGACGTGCAGTTCTTCCACGTCGGCATGGGCTTCAAGCGCCGCGTACGTATGTTCTCCGTGGATTCGTCTACGCAACAGGCACGTGAAATTCACTTCCGTCCACAGCTGTTTAATTACAACGACGCGGGCGTGGAGACGAAACAACTGGAAGGGCAGATGGATCTCGGCTTTGCCGGATTCAAGGCCTTCAAAGCGCCAGAGATTGCCCGCCGTGACGTGGTTTCCTTCCTGGGGGCGAGCTACTTCCGCGCCGTTGACAACACTTTCCAGTACGGTCTGTCCGCGCGGGGCCTGGCGGTCAATACCTTCACCGATCAGATTGAAGAGTTCCCGGACTTCACCTCGTTCTGGTTTGAGACGCCTAAGGCCAGCGACACCACCTTCGTGGTTTACGCGCTCATGGACAGCAAAAGCGTCACCGGTGCATATAAGTTCATCATCAACTGCGAAGAAAAACGCGTGGTGATGGAGGTGGATAACCACCTCTACGCCCGTGAAGATATTAAACAGCTGGGCATCGCGCCGATGACCAGCATGTTCGCCTGTGGCACCAACGAACGCCGCACGTGTGACACCATCCACCCGCAGATTCACGACTCCGATCGCCTGGCAATGTGGCTTGGCAACGGCGAATGGATTGCCCGCCCGCTGAACAACCCGCAGAAGCTGCAGTTCAATGCCTACCAGGATAAAAACCCGCAGGGCTTCGGGCTGCTGCAGCTGGACCATGACTTCGCCAGCTACCAGGACATCATGGGCTGGTATAACAAGCGTCCAAGCCTGTGGGTGGAGCCGCGTAATAAATGGGGCAAGGGTAGCGTCTGCCTGATGGAGATCCCAACGACCGGCGAAACGCTGGATAACATCGTCTGCTTCTGGCAGCCGGAAAAACCGGTGAAGGCCGGGGATGAATTAGAGTTTAAATATCGCCTTTACTGGAGCGGTCTGCCGCCGGTTACCACCGAGCTGGCGCGTGTCTATGCGACCCGTACCGGTATGGGGAGTTTCCCTGAAGGCTGGGCGCCGGGCGAGCACTTCCCGGATAAATGGTCCCGTCGTTTCGCCATCGACTTTGTGGGCGGCGATCTGAAAGCCGCTGCGCCGAAGGGCATTGAGCCGGTGATCACGCTATCTAACGGTGAAGCGAAGCAGGTAGAAATCCTCTACGTGGAGCCGTTCGACGGCTACCGCATTCTGTTCGACTGGTACCCAACGGATGACTCTACCGCGCCGGTAGATATGCGCATGTTCCTGCGCTGTCAGGGGGATGCTATCAGTGAAACATGGCTGTATCAGTACTTCCCACCGGCGCCGGAGAAGCGTAATTACGTTGATGACCGCGTGATGAAATAAACAAGAACCCCGCTGATGATGCGGGGTTTTTTATGTAGGGCGGGTAAGCAATTGCGTCACCCGCCGGTAGTGGTTTGGCGTCCCTCCGGGAACCAAATCCCGATGTTTGCCCTAATTCATTGACTTAAATGAACGATATTGGCTCACAATAATGCGGGGATTTTTACTTGAGCTTCATCTGCTTGCTCAGTACCTCAACGATATAGCTGTTCACAGACATCCGCTGCTCGGCCGCCGCAATGGCCAGCCGTTCGCCGAAAGATTCCGGATAGCGCAACGTAAACGTCCTGGTTTTCTCTTCCCGCTCATAGGGATCAATGCCGCTTGCTTTACAGTCAGCAAGATACTCCCGCAGCGAAATCTCACCTTCTTTTATCAGGCCCTTAGCGCTGTCAGAAACAAAATCGCAATAGCCCGATAGCCCTAAAAATTTACCGCGAAACTGGTTAATTTCCGGAACCCAGGTGATTAACGCAGGCTGACCGCAAATAACCATGGTATTGGGGATAAGGTGGGTGTTTGTCATGGTGTCACTCCGATACTTTCAAGCCATTCCCGTAAGCTGACGACGGCGCCTTTGTCCGTTACGGGCGACGGGTGAGGCCGGTGAAATCTTGCAATGCTGCCATTGAGCAGGAAACGCACGCGTGAACCTCTGCCGCTGCTTACTTCTCCTCCTAAGGCCACAATGAGCATTTCTATTTCCTGCCACCTGACGTCAGGGGCGGTAGGTTTAGCAAAAATTTGCTTTAGGGTACTGTTATGTTTGTTTCTGAGGTATTCCCTGCCATGTCCCATGAATCCTTCCGTGATGTCAATTTATGAAGTCACTATAGCATATAAAAAAATGACGTCAATTTCTGACGTCATTGTGGAACACACCTTACAGGACTGAGTGAAATTTTCTGCAACTACTCCAGCGGCCCGCCCATAATCGTTTCGCGCATGCCAGACAGCACGCGTTCACCCGTTTCGCTTTTCAGCTCTTCGTACCAGCTGCGGGTGACAGCCATGTCTTTTCCATGGGTCACGTCGCAGCGTTTGCGGGCTTTGAGAACCAGATCTTTCACCCGGTACGCGCGTTTTTCCTGGTAACGGAGCAGGGCGTCTTCAACGCCCAGGGAGTTGGTTTGCAGGGCAATGGCGAGGACCACCGCATCTTCCATTGCCGCACAGCCACCCTGACCGATGTCCGGCGTGGTGCTGTGACCTGAATCTCCGAGCAGCGCAACGCGCCCACGAACCAATTGCATAAATGGTTCGATATCGTGAATTTCTATGCGGTTGGTGGAGGCAGGGTTAATTGCCGCAATGAGCTTTTGCACCGGCGCAGCCCAGCCGGAAAAGTAGCGGGTGAGATCTTCTTTTACCGTTGTGCGATCTTCCGCCAGGCCCTTTGGCAGCGGGACGTCGAAGAAGAAGTAGAAGCGATTTGCTGAAACGGGCATCAGCGAGACGCGTTTGCCTTCGCCCACAAAAGTCGTCCACTGGTTGGCGGGGGCGATTGACTCGTCTATCTCCACCAGGCCGTTCCAGTTCACATAGCCCGCGTAGCGGCGTTCCGTCTCAAATCCCAGTACATAAGGGCGGATGACAGAATGAGTGCCGTCGGCGGCAATCAGCAGGTCCCCTTCGGCGACATGCCCATCGTCGAAAATGGCCCGCACGCCGCCGTCAAACTCTTCGACCTTTGCCACTCGCTTGCCGAAATGCACGTCTGTACGACCATACGTATCGAGCAGCATATCCTGCAACTCCGCCCGCGCGACAGGATAGGGGCGTTCGCCAACGCTGTTGATTAGCGGATCGAGGCTGAAACGGGTTAAAGTCTGGCCCTGCTGATATTCCCGATAGGCCATAAATTCCATGGGCCCGCCAAGCTGCTGAAGCCGTTCTTTCATACCGAGCCAGTTGAGGCACTTCACGCCGTTAGGCCAGATGGAGATTGCCGCGCCCACGGGTTTCATCTCTTTCACGGCCTCATACACTTCTGTTGCGATACCGCACCGTTTCAGCGCGATAGCTGCTGATAATCCGCCAATGCCGCCGCCTATTACGATCGCTTTCATCTCGGTCTCCTTATGGTTACCCTGATGAAGTAGCAACTTTTGTACCAGATTGCAGAGGCGGTGAAACTTACGTTTCTGACCCTTGTTGCGAGTTATTGCGCAGCCGTGGGGATCAGCTATGGTGCAGAGCTATTTTTCTGCACCATAGAACATCCCTTCAAGCTTCATGCCGTCCGGGTCGAGAAAGAACACCGCGTAGTAGTCCGGGTAATATTCACCGGCGGGATCGACCACCGTGACGTGGTGTTCGGTGAGCCATGCCTGGAGTTCATCGACGTCCTGACGATTTCGCAGGCTCCATGCGTAGTGGTGAAAGCCCGGGTCTCCCTTACGGTACGGGTGCTTAAGCCCCTGTTTGTCTGCCTGGCTTATCCACAGACGGGTAGTGCCATTAGTCCAGCCCATCATGTCCGTGAGTTCGTCCAGCACTTCAAAGCCCAGGAAGCCCATCAGCCCGGAGTAGAACTCGCGGGAGACGGCGAAATCCGTCACTGAGACCACCAAATGGTCAACTGCGGTAACACGAGACATCTGCTTTCTCCTCGTAAAAGCCTGTGCTAACTATAGTAAACAGGAATTCACTAAGGAGGCTGGCGGTGCAAGAGACTGAAAACTGGCAGGATGAAGAGATCGCGCTCGGCGAAGACGTGGTACTAAAATCGATTAATGAAAAATATTCAGAAGCGCTTTTTGACCTGGTGGTGCGTAACAAGGCCTGGCTTCAAAAAGCGATGGACTGGCCACAGTACGTCACGTCGGTTGAGGACATCCGCAAAACCGCGCAGGGCAATTACCTGCTGCACCATCACGGTGGCGCGAAAATGTTCCTGATTTATCGGCGCGACGAGATGATCGGCGTGTTTTCGTTTAACGCCATCGAACAGACAAACAAAACGGCCTATATCGGTTACTGGCTGGATGAAGATATGCAGGGGCAGGGAATTATCGCCAGGGCCATCGAAGCCGTAGTGGCAAAGTATTCAAAAGAGGGAACCATCCGCCGCTTCGTTATCAAATGCCGCGTGGTAAACGAGGCCAGTAATCGCGTGGCCCGCCGCAACGGCTTCACGCTGGAAGGTTGCCTGCGGCAGGCGGAATACCTCAACGGGCAGTTTCACGATCAGAATATTTATGCCCGCATTATCGAGTAGTCAGAAAACGCCATAGAACGGCGTGCGCGTCACCCGCTGGGCGCCGCCGATGTCCTTGATGCCGCGAATATGGATAAGCTCGCCATCAAGGCCATCCACCTCGGCCCGGTCGTAAATCTGTACGTTATTTTCAATCAGCACGTTACCCGTCACTCTCGCGCTGCCGTAGACCTGAACCTTGTTATCCAGCTGCATAGGGCCGCCTGTCAGCGTCGCATCCCCGTAAATATGCACCTGATGCTTCAGCACGCAGTCACCTTCAATGAGCGCATTGCCGTAGACCTGGGACGAGTAGCGGATAGTGGGGATCTGATCTTCGCCGCTGCCGGCAATAATACGGGCGTTGTCAAAAATTCGGGCGCAGTCGCAGATCCAGACGTTATTTTCCTCATTGCCTTTCAATAACGCGTTGCCGAACACCTCGGCGCGGTGCTCGACAAACGCATGGCGAACAACAGCATCGCCATAGATTTGCGCCTGATGAACAACCCGTGAGGCCTCCACCTGCGCGTTATCATAGATTTGCAGCAGCTGGTCGCGGTCTGCCGTTAGCCCACGTACGGCGATAATCTGGCTGCTATCGCGTACCTGAGCAAAGCCATAGACGTTACATTCGCCGCTGATCAGCGAATCTTCAATAACGGCGTTACCGTAGACATGGGCCTGATGGCAAAGGGTGGACACCCCGCGCACCTGCGCGTTATCGCGAACATCGGAGCTGCCAAAGATCAGGCATTCATTGTCGTAAACCCAGCAGTCACCCTGCTGGGCCAGATTCATTTCGCTTTCAACCCAGCCGCCGGTTTGCCCCTGTTTCACATCGGCAAAATCCCGTAGTGCGACTATCTGCCGCAGTTTGACCTGCTGTTTCTCACCGTCCTGCAGATAAGTATGCAGCTGGTCATCGTCGGTTAACCGGTATTTGTTCATCCGTATCCTCCACAGAGCGCTGCTTAAAACGTAGCAGGTAATTTGTCGGCGTGGCGTTCGGCAGGGGGATCGAATAAAATGCATTCCAGATGCATTTTAATACTTAGCGAAATGAAAACGTTGCCAGGGAGCCGTCATGAATAAGAAGCCAGAGAACTACTACACGGAAAAATACAGCTTAACAGCCACACATTCCGAAGTGCTGAATGCGGCAGCCATCGTGCCGCCGGGCAAAACCCTCGATCTCGGCTGCGGCAGCGGGCGCAACAGTCTGTATCTGAACCTGAAGGGGTTTGATGTCACAGCATGGGATAAAAATCCTCTGAGTATCAATAACCTCCAGCAGATTATCGAAACGGAAGGGCTTCAAAATATCGTCACTGATATCGTCAATCTTAACGAACTAAAATTCGACGGTGAGTACGATTTTATTCTCTCCACCGTGGTGATGATGTTCCTTGAGCGTGACACCATCCCGGGCCTGATTGCCAACATGCAGCGCTGCACCAAAGCAGGCGGCTACAACCTGATCGTAGCGGCGATGGACACGGAAGATTACCCCTGCAACGTTGGCTTCCCGTTTGCGTTTAAGGCGGGTGAACTGAGCAATTATTATGAAGGCTGGGAGCTGATTAAATACAACGAGGACGTGGGCGAGCTGCACAGAACCGACGCCGACGGTAACCGCATCAAACTGCGTTTTGCAACGATGCTCGCACGTAAAAAATAATCGACGGATGACGCTGCTGTTTGCCGGGCGGATAAGCGCAGCGTCATCCGCCGTGAATCAAACGGGCTTAGCCGCCAGCAAACAAAGTTTTAAAGCCACGTTATAAGACGCCTCGAAAGATTTCAGCGGTAAAAACTCAAAGCGCGAATGGAAGTTATGCGCCCCGGTGAAGAAGTTTGGCGTTAACAATCCTTTTGCTGACAGCGCCGCGCCGTCCGTGCCGCCGCGCATCGGGATCACCTTCGGTTCGATATCCAGTTCCTCCAGGGCGGTAAAAATCAGGTCGATGGCCCGACGGTCATCGGCAATGGCGTTGCTGATATTGCTGTAGGTATCGCTGATGCTGTATTCCACGCGGGCGGTAGGGTACTTAGCCTTAATCTTCCCCGCGACCTCGCCAATCTGCTGTTTGCGGCGCTCAAAGTTTGCCAGATCAAAATCGCGGATGTTCGCCTTTAACACAGCTTCGCTCTGGGAGGCCTGCATACCGTTAAACCAGATATAGCCTTCACGCCCCTCGGTATGCTCCGGCGTCTGCTGGCGGTCAAAGTGGCTGATGTAGTCCATCGCCATCAGCAGCGGGTTTACCAGCACACCTTTTGCTGACATCGGATGAGTGGTCACACCGGTGAACTTCAGCTCTGCATGGGCCGCATTGAAGTTTTCGTACACCACTTCCCCTAATTCACAGCAGTCGATAGTCCACGCAAAGTCCACATCAAAACGCTTCAAATCCAGCGCCTTTGCGCCGCACAGGCCGATCTCTTCGTCCGGGACAAACGCGACCACGATATCACCATGTTTATCTTCGGCGGTCAGGTTTTCGAGCACGGTCATCACCACCGTCACCGCCGCTTTATTATCCGCGCCCAGCACGCTGGTGCCGTCGCTGAAAATAATTTCTTCACCTGGATAAGCATTGATTTCCGGGTGCTCGGCAGTACGCAACCAGATGTTCTGCTCTGCGTTAAGGCAGAGATCCTGACCTTCGAAACGCAGAATTTGCGGATGGATATCCGGCGCAAGCCCAACGTCCACGGTATCGATATGCGTGATGAACCCGACTCGCGGCGCGCCCGGCACGTTTCCCTTTTTCACCGCAGTCACCGTTGCGTGCTCATCGATGACGATATCGTCGAGGCCCAGTTCGCGCAGTTCCTGTGCCAGCATTTTCGCCATCTCATGCTGGCCCGGCGTACTCGGGAGGGTGCTGACGCGAGGATCACTCTGGCTGGTTACGGCAAGATAGCGAAAGAAACGTTGGGTTAGCTGTTCGCTGAGCGGCGAGGACATAGTGTTTCCTTATTGTTCGATGTTGTTTGTTAGCAATGTAAATTTAATGTTATTTATTAAGGCGCTTTGCACAAGCTTTATTCGTTCAGGGGCAGGATAACCAACAGGAAGATAGCGATGAAAATAAAAATGACCGCGCTTGCGCTTACCGTGAGCGCGCTTTCAGTCAGCGCTGGGGCAACGGCTGGAACGCTGGTTTATTGTTCTGAAGGGTCGCCGGAGAACTTTAACCCGCAGCTTTATACCTCCGGGACGAGCGTGGACGCCAGCGCGGTGCCGGTCTACAACCGGCTGGTAGATTTTAAAGTCGGCACCACCGAGCTGCAGCCGAGCCTTGCGGAAAGCTGGGACGTCAGCGAGGACGGCAAGGTGTATACCTTCCATCTGCGCAAGGGGGTGAGGTTCCAGAGTAATAAATATTTCAAACCCACCAGGGATTTTAATGCCGACGACGTGATCTTCTCGTTCATGCGTCAGAAAGATGCAAAGCACCCCTATCACAACGTCTCTAACGGTAACTATTCCAACTTCGAAAGCCTGGAGTTTGGCTCGCTGATCACCGCCATTGACAAGGTTGATGACAATACCGTGCGCTTCACGTTGGCCCACCCTGAAGCACCGTTTATCGCCGATCTGGGGTGGTATTTTGCCTCGATTCTTTCGGCTGAATATGCTGATGCGATGTTAAAAGCCGGCACGCCTGAACGGGTGGATATGAACCCCATCGGCACCGGGCCGTTCGAACTGAAGCAGTATCAGAAAGATTCCCGCATTTTGTTCACCGCCTTCCCGGACTACTGGCAGGGCAAGGCAAAGCTCGACAGGCTGATTTTCTCTATTACCCCGGACGCCTCGGTGCGCTATGCCAAGCTTGAGAAAAACGAATGTCAGGTGATGCCGTTCCCCAATCCGGCAGATTTGCCGCGCATGAAGGAAAATAAAGATATCAATCTGATGCAGAAGGCGGGGCTGAATACCGGCTTCCTGGCGTTCAACACCCAGAAGCCACCGTTTGATAACGTCAAAGTCCGGCAGGCGCTGGCCCTGGCCATCAACAAACCTGCGATTATTGAAGCGGTATTCCACGGCACCGGAACCGCGGCGAAAAACCTGCTTCCACCGGGAGTCTGGAGCGCCGATGACCAGCTGAAGGATTACGATTACGATCCGCAGAAAGCCAAAGCGTTGCTGAAAGAGGCAGGTTTCGCCAATGGCATGACTGTCGATCTGTGGGCGATGCCGGTTCAGCGGCCCTATAACCCGAACGCTAAGCGCATGGCGGAGATGATTCAGGCGGACTGGGCGAAAGTGGGCGTTCAGATCAAAGTCGTGACCTACGAATGGGGTGAGTACCTCAAGCGCGTGAAGGACGGAGAGCATCAGGCGGCGCTGATGGGCTGGACGACGGCAACCGGCGACCCGGATAACTTCTTTGGCCCGCTGTTTACCTGTACCGCCGCCGACGGTGGCTCTAACTCGTCAAAATGGTGCTACAAGCCGTTTGATAAGCTGATAATAGAGGCGCGAGCGGAAGGGGATCACGATAAGCGCGTGGCGCTGTACAAGGAAGCCCAGCAGATGATGCACGACCAGATGCCGGCGGTGATGATCGCCCACTCAACGATTTTCGAGCCGGTGCGCAAGAACGTCACGGGCTACGAAATCGATCCGTTCGGTAAACACATTTTTTATCAGGTGGATGTGAAGTAGCGCGGATCTGCTAAACAAAAAGCCCTGTCGTTCAGCAAACGGCAGGGCTTTTTTGATAATCAACCGTCAGGTCGGGCTGCGTTCAACCACACCCTGAAGTTCAGCCTGCTGAGACTTCTGGCTGGCCTGCTCTTCACGGAATTTCAGGTTATCCCAGATGCGGAAGAACGGGTAATACATCACTAGCGAAATCCCCAGGTTTACAATTTGCAGCACCGAGCCGGAAATATGCCCGCCGGTTGCCAGATAGCCGCTGACGACAATTGGCGTGGTGAACGGCAGGGCGATACCGGCTGGTTTGGCCACCAGACCCGTCGTCATCGCAACGTAAGAGACAATCACCAGCACTACCGGCGTGAGGATAAACGGCACGACCAGGTACGGGTTCATGACGATAGGAATGCCGAACACCATTGGCTCGCTGATATTGAACAGGCTGCCGGGCGCGGCGATTTTACCCAGCTGCTTCATCTGCGCGCTGCGGCTGCGGATGAGCATAAAGATAACCAGGCCTAACAGCGCGCCCGTGCCGCCGGGGGCGATCCACAGGTCATAGAACTGCTGGGTAATGATGTGCGGGATCGGCAGGCCGTTCTGAAACGCCTCCAGGTTTTCCGACATGTTGCTCAGCCAGACCGGGCGGATAAACACCAGCACGATGGTGTCGCCGTGCAAGCCCAGCATCCACAGAATGCCGATCAGCAGCACCGAAACAATCATCCCCGGCAGCGAGCCGCCGACGTGGCTCATTGGAATACCGACCAGGTCGGTGATCATGGTGTTGATATCGCCAAACGGCGTGGCTTCCACCAGCAGACGCAGCGCCAGCACCACGGCCAGCACGCAGAAGCCAGGGATCAGGGCAAGGAACGATTTTGCCACCGCTGGTGGCACGCCCTCCGGCATGCGAATCACCAGGTTGCGATCGTTGATAAAGCGGTAAATTTCCGTCGACATCAGGGCGATGATGATCGCCACAAACAGCCCCTGGCTGCCAATCTGGCCCATCGGCATCACGCCTTTCACCAGCACGGCGGCGTCACCTGCCGCCGGGGTGAACATGATGTGCTGGGGAATGGTCATGATGAACGCCACCAGCGAAACGGCCCCGGCGGTCAGCGGGTCGAGGGTGCGGTACTTTTCAGCCAGCCGGTAGGCGATACCAAAGGCGGAGATTATCGCCATGATGTCGTACGTCGCCTTCACCGGGTAGAGCACCTTTTCCTGCCAGGTTGGGCCAAACAGGCCGTTCATCATCTGGGCATAGCCCGGCACCGGCAGGTAGGCAAAAATCAGGAAGAAAGAGCCGATAAGCATAAACGGCATGTTCAGAATGATACCGTCACGCACGGACAGCACGTGCTTTTGTCCGGCGATTTTTAACGCGGTCGGCAGCACGTATTTTTCGATAATGGATTTACTCACTGACACAGACACCCCCTGCCCGGGGCAGAGCCTGCCGACCGGGTATTATTGTTATTTGGTTTTGGTGAACAGCATTTATCTGGCGAACTGCGGCAGCCACGCTTTGTTAATACTCAGGACTTCTTCAACCAGCGCGGACGCCAGGTTTACATCGCTGACCAGCGGGTTGGCGACCAGCGCCAGCAGCGCCTTTTGCTTATCGCCATGGACGGCGGCCTCGATGGTCAGGCGTTCAAAATCTTTTACCTGCTGGGTCAGCCCGTTCATCAGCGGCGGCAGTTTGCCAAACGCCAGAGGATGGGCGCCCAGGGCGTCAATCAGGCAGTTGGTTTCGATGACGGCATCGTCGGGCAGCCCCTGAATCGCTCCGTTGTTGGCGGTATTGACTACCATCTCAACGCCGAGGTTGTTGTGCAGGGCGTTAATCAGCTGAACGGCAACTTCGGAATAGAAAGAGCCGCCGCGCTGGCTCAGCTCTTCCGGCTTGTGGTCAAGATTTGGATCTGCATAAAGAGCGAACAGAGCGTCTTCGACCTTCATCACCTGTTCGGCCCGCGTGCCTTTGGTGTCCGCATCCTTAAGTTCATCTTCAACCATAGTGCGGGTCTGCCAGAAATAGCGGTGATAAGGGCAGGGAATGGCGCGCAGCGCACGCAGCATGTCTGCGGGCCATGGAGTCGCCTTAATGTTATTCATGGAGAGCTGTTCGCCGTCGCAAAGCATCTCAATGACTTCGTCCGTGGCGTCGCGACCGGCGGCCAGCACCTTATGTACCCAGACCATATGGTTCAGGCCCGCAAAGCGCAGGGATACCTGGTCGTACGGCAGCTTCAGCATATCGGCGATGGTGTGGTGCATGGTCACAGGGACGTTGCAAAGGCCAATAATTTTCGCCTTGCTGTAGCGGGAGACCGCCTCGGTGACAATGCCTGCCGGGTTGGTGAAGTTGATTATCCACGCATCCGATGCCAGGCGTTCTACACGGCGGGCGATGTCCAGCATCACCGGAATGGTACGCAGGGCTTTAGCAAAGCCGCCGACGCCAGTCGTCTCCTGGCCGAGCAGCTTATGGCTTAAGCCCAGGCGTTCGTCGGCAGCGCGGGCCGGTAGCTGTCCGACACGGAGCTGGGTTAAGACGAAGCTTGAGCCTGCAATAGCGCGGTCGGCATCAAAGTGAACGGAGACTTTGACGGCCTCCAGCCCGTTGCGATCCAGCATGCGGCGAGCCAGCGCGGCGATAACCTCAACTTTCTGGCGGCCAGCTTCCACATCCACCAGCGCCAGTTCCGTAATCGGCAGGGCAGCGTGGCGCGCAATCAGACCTTCAATCAGTTCCGGGGTATAGCTACTGCCCCCGCCAACAACGGTAATTTTCATCGGTGTCTCCGTTAGTTTTAAATCGCGATACCCATAGTTCCTCTAATTCACTGGCCTGAGGGGAGAGCCTCCATCATGGCGAGGGCTTTATCCAGCACGCGGTCGCCGCGCATGGTGCCGTAATCCATCATATCGATAACGGCAACGGGCTTGCCGAGCGGGCCTGCAAGCTCCGTCAGCCGTTGCAGTTCAAACTGTACCTGCGGACCAAGCAGCACGACATCCGCATGTTTTAGCTCGCTCTCAATTTCCGCGACCGGGTAAGCATCGATAGCAACATCCAGCGCGCGCTTTGCCGCTTCGTTTTGCATTTTCTGAACCAGCATGCTGGTGGACATCCCGGCGGCACAGCACAATACGATCTTTTTCATCACAACTCCTGCGGGGTTTGAAAACATATTTCATACATTAGCGGTTTTACGCAGCATGTATGAAAATTATTTTCATGAGTGTGATCGCCGTTGGATTCTGGTGCTGAGGCGGGTTTAGGGCGACTGGAGTGTGATCTGGTTAAAGAAAATCATGATTGTTGCGGTGAAGGCTCAGGAAAAAGGCAGAGGCTTGTCTGAAGAAATTGAAAAATATTTTCAATGATCTATGATGGCATTTATCGTCACGCTGTCGCCCCAATAAGGAACCAACCCATAATGGATATTGTTTACCAGCTGGTGAATGGGTTATCCGGCCTGCCTGCCCAGGAGTCGCGTCTTGCACGCTTCTTCCTGGAAAATTTCGCTCAGGTTCCTGAGTCGACAATGGAGGAGCTGGCGGCTCAGGCTGGGGTCAGTCCGGCCACGCTGCACCATTTTGCTCGCAGCATAGGTTGCGCGGATATCAATGATTTCCTGGGGCGAGTCAAGTATCAGCAGCAAGAGGCCGGTGCCCCATCTTTACCATCACCCTCCAGAATGCTGGGTGACGCCGCGTGGGTAGAGCCAGCTTCGCTACAAAAATTGGCTGCCCATGCAGGGGTGGGCAGCGACATCCTGGAGAGGTTCACACACTCTCTCGGCAAGGAGACGGCGGGGGATCTTCTCGAGCAGATCCGCAGTCGTCTTCCTGATTTCAGCCAGCAGGAAGCGCGGGTGGCGCAGACCATCCTTGATGATGTCGCTTTTGCCTCTTCGGCGACGATTGACCAGCTGGCGAATGCCGCTGGCGTTAGTCCGGCTACCATCACGCGTTTTGCGCGCGCGGCGGGATGCGACGATATCCGGGACCTGCGCATGAAACTTGCTCAGGCCAACACGCCAGCCCCGTCGGGGACATTGCCGCAGGCCTGGAGGGAGAAGCTTCATGGTATAAACGGCGCGCTGGTTTCTCAGCTTGGCGATTTGCCACCGGCCATGCTGCAAAAGGCAGTGACTGCCTTAAAAGAGGCCCGCGGCGTTCATATCTTTAGCGCTGGTGCAGCAGACACGCCTTTCGCCAGCCTTCTGCAATACCGCCTGCTGACTCAAAGCTGCCCCGCAACGCTCTGTCTGGAACCGGCGTTAATGAGTATTACGGCAGCGATGCTCCATGAAGGACAGACACTGATTATTGTCGCGGGGGGACATCCTGAAGCGGCTTTACTTGCTGCGGCGCATCAGGCCAGGCAGCAGGGGGCTGCGGTTATTGTGATTGCCCCTCACCGCAGCGAGCTTATCGCCAAAAAAGACATCGTCCTACCCCTGATGGACTCCCGCTACGGCACGTTGCTCATCATCGATCTTTTATGTGAGGGATTGCTGGTCGGAAACTAAGGTTATCGCCTCAATCCTTGCTGCATCCGGCGAAACAACAACGCCATGATGTTAATAATTGTTCATAAATATAAATATCTATTTATTATTGCTGAATTATAAATTCACTACTGATTAATTATTTTAAGTCCATGTTTTGCATCACCGCCGCGCGCCCGCTTTGTTTCTGCTTTATATAAATAAACACCCATGTTTGTTTGTCGTTGCTATCTCCTGGTGTTAATTTAATGGTTGTATCGTTATTAAATATTATGGGATTTAATGTTAATTTTAAGAGGGTGTTTAATAAGGTTTGTCGATTAAATATCCATTTAATTGACCTTGAGTGCTATATAACTTAGACAATATCTCAATTTGTGACAAATCAAGACAGCCTCATAGTTTGTATGGATTTCATTTGCTATAAACAGCGCCGCTTACATGCTATTACAGGGAATATTCATGCGCACTTCAATGCTATTTAAAGCAGCCTGCCTGACAGGCCTGCTGGTTCTTACTGGCTGCGCGTCTAAAGTGACGCCGCCCGAAAAATATTCAGGTTTTTTAAAGGATTATTCAGGCCTTCAGGAAACCACCTCCCATACGGGTAAAACCGTTTTGCGTTGGGTTTCAACAGATTTTAATAGTGACAACTATGACAGTCTTGTCTATAACCCATTGACCTATTATCCAGTGCCAAAACCAAATACCCAGCTGGGGCAGGATACGCTGGATAAAATTCTTAATTACGCAAACACCAAACTTAAGGCTGGCGCGGAAGAACGTATTAAGCTGGTTCGCACGCCGGGGCCACACAGCCTTATTTTCCGTGGTGCAATTACCGGCGTAGACAGCAGTAAAGAAGGGCTGCAGTTCTATGAGGTTATTCCGGTTGCCATGATTGTTGCCGGTACGGAGATGGCAACGGGCCATCGCACCATGGATACCAGCCTTTATTTTGAAGGTGAGCTGATTGATGCTTCCACCAACAAAGTTGTCATGAAAGTCGTGCGCAAGGGTGAGGGTAAAACCATTAATAACGAAAGCGCGCCGATCACGGTTGAATCTATAAAAGGGGTGATTGACGATATGGCGACGGATGCTTCGATGTTTGAAGTTAAATAACGCCATTAAAGAAGGAAAACCACACTTTTTCCTTCTTTGTCAGCAATCTAAGGGAGCGGTGCTCCCTTTTTTTATACCGCACGTTTACGAAGCAAAAAACCTTTAAACATCCCAGGTCTTGAGAACATGACCAGATTGCCCAGCAGAATCATTGCCAGGCCGATAACGGCATTACTGTGCCAGACGTAACCCTCATAAACCGTCGATAAACTCAGCGCCACCAGTGGGAACAGCAGTGTACTGTAGGCCGCCTGACCCGCACCAATGCGCCCGACCAGCGTGAAATAAGCGCCGAATGCGATGACCGATCCGAAAATGGCCAGATAGAAAAGGGAGCCGAGATAGCGTGCTGTCAACTCGGGCATAAACGAATCCCCCCGCGCCAGCGCAACGATACCCATCATGACCGCGCCGTAGAACATCGCGTAGGTGTTCGTTGAGAGCGTCTCCAGCCCCCGGCGCTGGTGGCGAGTGCTGATCATATTACCCATCGAGAAGCCAAACGTGCCCAGTGCGCTCAGGCCGATGCCGGTCAGCAGCGAAGGAGCTAGCTGCGTGGCAACCAAATCGTGCCAGAACAGCGCAATGACACCGGCAATGCCAAGCACTGCGGCAGGCAGCAAATTGGGGTGCGGGCGCTGGCGAAAGAACAGCATGCTGTTAACGGCGTTGAACAGCACCGCCATCGAAAAAATCACCGACTCGAGACCGGAGCTTATCCAGGCGGCGGCGTGATAAAAACAAAAGAAGTTGAAGCCGAAAACGCATGCCCCCTGCAGCAAGCAGAAAAGATGATCGTGCAGGCTAATTCGCCTTAGGCGCCCGAGTGATGTCAGAACAATCACCATTACCGCCGCCGCGACGGCAAATCGCCAGAATATTGAAACCGGTACGGAAACCACACCCTGCTGCATGTAAATGGCCAGCCACGTCGTTCCCCAAATCACTACCACCAGAATATAAAGCAAAGCGTTCATGTTGTTATCTCCGTCGAACAATGGCCCCAGTGTGCGGATAACTTCGCCGGCTGGCTTTCATCTGCCTGCGTGACTTGCATATTCTTGCGCATTTATTTCATCAGCTGCGGGGGAATCACTGGTAACAAGCCCTGGCACTCCATACACTAACGCTCTGGTTCCACACTGATACTTGCCCATGACTAAGCCTTACGATGCTTTTGAAAATCTGCGTAAGCACAACGCTCATCTTGACGATAGCGTGCAGCTTGGCTCGGGTATTCAGCTGGCGGCCTGGTCAAATCATTTCGACAGAGTCACCCAGTGCAGCGACCACCACACGCTCAGTCTGTACATCAACAACGGCTACGAAACCTACCAGAAAACGACCCGCGGCTGGAAAAGCGGCGGCGGGCCCGATCGCTTTTGCCTGATGCCGGAAAACAGTGAGACGACGTGGGACATTCGCAATGCGTTTTCCTTTGTCCATCTGTACTGCACGGATGAACACCTGCGACACATTGCCATGCAAATCTGGGATCGCAGCCCGATAAATTTACAGCTGGATGAAAAAATCTTTGCGGACGATCCGCGTATCACGCAGCTGTACCGCCATTTTCTGTTGAGCAGCGACTGGCAGCAAAGCGCCAGTCATATGACGTTAAGTACCGCATCAACGCTGCTGCTGACGCATCTGGTGCAGCATTACAGCAGCGTGCAGTGGAAACTGCCCGCCGTTCGCGGCGGGCTTGCGCCGGTGGTGTTGCGCAATATACAGGCCTACATAGAGCAGCATCTCAGTGAGCCGCTAACGCTCGCCGAGCTGGCGCTTGAGGCAGGCCTGAGCGAATTTCATTTTGCCAGAATGTTTAAGCAGTCAACGCAGCTGGCGCCGCACCAGTACGTCATGCAGCGACGTATGGTGCGTGCAGAAGCGCTGGTTCGCCACAGCCTGCTGTCGCTGACGGACATAGCCATGTCCTGCGGGTTCAGCTCGGCCAGCCATTTCAGCAACCGCTTCAAGTCTATGATGGGCGTTACGCCGTCGCAGCTACGCTCTGCGGCGCAGTGAAAACACCCCGTAGCATAACCCTCCGGCAAGCAATCCCCAGAACGCTGAACCAACACCCGCCAGCGTCAGCCCTGAGGCGGTGACCAGGAAGGTGACGACGGCGGCATCGCGCTCCTTTTCATTGGCCAGCGCCTGATGCAGGCTTCCGGCAATGGTGCTCAGTAGCGCAAGCCCGGCCAGGGTATGGATATAGGCCAGCGGCAGGGCGGTCAGCAGCGTGGATATCGAGCCACCAAAAATGCCCGCCAGTAAATAAAATACGCCGGCAGCAGCAGCGGCCAGCCATCTTCTGGCAGGATCCGGATGCGCTTCGGGGCTCTGGCAAATGGCGGCGGTGATCGCAGCGATACAAATGGAAAAAACGCCAAAAGGCGCCAGCAGCAGGGCAATGGTGGCCGTCACGACAATCAGCGGCGAAACGGGAACGTCATAGCCTGACGCTTTAAGCGTTGCTACGCCGGGGGCATTTTGGGAGGCCATCGTGACCAGGAAGAAGGGCACGCCAATGCCCAGCAGGCTGGAAAGCGAGAAGTGGGGCGCGGTGAACTCGGGTAACACGATGGCCGTCGACACGCTTTGCGCCTGAAACCCGCCGGTAACCAGAGAAATCACTAATCCCGTGAGCATCGCCACCACAACGGCATAGCGAGGGGCCAGCACTTTAGCCACAAGCCAGCCGAACAACATACCTGCGCTTAATAAAAAGTGACCCTGTAACGATGTGAAGGCATCCAGCCCAAACCGCAGCAGTATTCCCGCCAGCATGGCAGCGGAAAGCGTAGGGGGGATAAGGCGCATCAGGCGCGCAAATAGCCCCGTTGCACCGCAAATCAGAATCAGAAAAGAGGCAAAGATAAACACGCCCACGGCTTCGTTTAGCGTGCTGCCATGCAGGCTGGTTGCCAGAAGTGCCGCACCCGGCGTGGACCAGGCCGTGAGAACAGGAGCGCGGTACCAGAGCGTCAGAACCAGCGTGCTGATCCCCATGCCGATACCCAGCATCGTCAGCCAGCCCGCTATCTGCGCGCTGTTTGCGCCTGCGGCATCTGCCGCCTGCCAGATAATGGCGGCCGAGCTGGCATAGCCTACCAGCACGGCAACAAAACCGGCCAGCAGGGTTGGCAGTGGAATACATGGCATCTTCATCACTTTCCCTCGTGCGTTATAACGTCCGCCGGAGTATAGCGCCGTGCGTTATAGCGCACAAGGCGTTATACTGTGCCGCTGACCAGGAGAAAATAATGGATATTGCCACCCACCTGAGCGCTATGCTCAAGGCGCTTCGCCAGTCCCGCGGCTGGAGCCTGACGCAGGCCGCTGAAAAAACCGGCGTTTCAAAAGCGATGCTGGGCCAGATTGAACGTACGGAGTCCAGCCCGACGGTGGCCACGCTATGGAAAATTGCCACGGGGTTCAACGTGCCGTTTTCAGTGTTTTTGCAGGACCGCGAACAGCCTGAACGTCCGGTATACGATCCGCAAAACAGCGACATGGTTGTGGTGCCGCTCTTTCCTTTTGATGAGCAGCTCCGCTTCGATCTCTTCGCTATCTCTCTTGCACCCGGCGCGCTGAGCGAATCATCGCCCCATGATGTTGGCGTGGTGGAGCACGTGACGGTTATCAGCGGCGCGCTGGATATGCAGATTGAGGGGGAGTGGCAGACGCTGCATGCGGGTGAGGGCGTGCGTTTTGCGGGGGATATTGCGCACAGCTACCGCAACAGCCGTGCAGAGCGCGTGCAATTTCATTCGCTGATTCATTACCCGGCGTCCTCTGCCGACCAGTAAGGGCGCATGGGCCAAACATCCCCTGTTTTTAAGGCGTCTTTCTGACTACAATAGCCGCCTCTCGCCCATCAGACAGATAATGACAACTATGCGCCTGCACGCTAATCATCTTGAGTTACTCAGCCCCGCCCGCGATACCAACATTGCCCGTGAAGCTATTCTGCACGGCGCAGATGCTGTTTATATCGGCGGTCCGGGGTTTGGCGCTCGTCACAATGCGGGGAACAGCCTGCGCGACCTGGCCGAACTGGTGCCTTTTGCCCACCGTTACGGTGCTAAAATTTTTGTCACGCTGAACACTATTCTTCATGACAACGAGCTGGAGCCGGCGCGCCTGATGATTCACGATCTCTATCAGGCAGGTGTGGACGCGCTAATCGTGCAGGACATGGGCGTAATGGAGATGGATCTGCCGCCCATTGAGATCCACGCCAGCACGCAGTGCGACATCCGCAGCGTAGAAAAAGCGAAGTTTCTGTCTGACGTTGGCTTCTCACAAATTGTTCTGGCCCGTGAGCTGAATCTCGACCAGATCCGCGCGATTCATCAAAACGTAGATGCCACCATTGAATTCTTTATACACGGCGCGCTCTGCGTCGCGTACTCCGGGCAGTGCAATATCTCTCACGCGCAGACAGGCCGCAGCGCCAACCGTGGAGATTGCTCCCAGGCGTGTCGTTTGCCGTACACGCTGAAAGACGATCAGGGCCGCGTCGTGGCCTTTGAAAAACATCTGCTGTCGATGAAAGATAATGACCAGAGCGCTAACCTTGCGGCGCTGGTCGATGCGGGCGTACGTTCCTTCAAGATTGAAGGGCGCTACAAAGATATGAGCTATGTGAAAAACATCACTTCTTACTACCGTCAGCTGCTCGATGAGCTGATGGAGAGCCGCACTGACCTGGTCCGAGCCTCTGCGGGCCGCACGTCCCATTTCTTTATTCCGTCCCCGGATAAAACATTCCACCGCGGCAGCACCGACTACTTCGTTAACGAGCGTAAAATCGACATTGGCGCCTTCGACTCCCCGAAGTTCATCGGCCTGCAAATTGGCGAAGTCCTGAAAGTCGGCAAAGACCACCTTGATGTTTCCGTGAAGGACGAACTGACCAACGGCGACGGGCTAAACGTCTTAATCAAGCGAGAAATCGTTGGCTTTCGTGCTAACACCGTGGAAAAAACCGCTAAGAACCAGTACCGCGTCTGGCCGAACGAGATGCCGGAGACGCTGAAAAACGTCCGACCGCATCATCCGCTGAACCGTAATCTGGACCATAACTGGCAGCAGGCATTGCTGAAAACGTCCAGTGAACGCCGTGTGGCGGTGGATATGGAACTGAGCGGCTGGGCAGAGCAACTGGTGCTGACGCTGACCAGCGAAGAGGGCGTGAGGGTGACGAAAACCCTCGAAGGGCAGTTCGAGGCGGCGAACAATCCACAGAAGGCTTACGACAACCTGCGCGATGGCCTGACCAAGCTTGGACAGACCATGTATGCCTCGCGCCAGGTCAATATCACTCTACCAGAGCCGTATTTTGTTCCAAACAGCCTGCTAAACCAGCTTCGTCGTGATGCCATTGATGAGCTGACCGAAGCTCGCCTGCAACAGTATCAACGTAGTGTCCGTAAAGCGGTCTCTGTGCCGGCCCCGGTTTACCCGGAAGAACATCTCACTTTCCTTGCTAACGTCTACAACCACAAAGCGCGCGAGTTTTACCAGCGTTACGGCGTTAAACTTATTGACGCAGCCTATGAAGCGCATGAGGAGAAAGGTGAAGTGCCGGTCATGATCACTAAACACTGCCTGCGCTTTGCGTTTAACCTCTGCCCTAAACAGGCGAAAGGGAATATCAAGAGCTGGCGAGCCACGCCAATGCAGCTGGTGCATGGGGATGAGATACTGACGCTGAAATTTGATTGCCGTCCTTGTGAAATGCACGTTATCGGAAAAATGAAAAATCATATTCTGAAGATGCCGCTACCGGGCAGCATTGTGGCCACCATCAGCCCGGATGAGCTGCTTAAAACGCTGCCTAAGAAGGCAAAAGAGTAATACAAGTTAATTTATTAAAATGTCATTTCTAAACGCCCATTTCGATGGGCGTTTTTTTAGGCTAATCGCCAGAAAAACATAATTAATATCAATGAATGGTCATCTGGATTAACAAGCTGTGGGAAATTAGTAGGGCAGAAAATAACCGCTGAATTGTGACGGCACAAGCCAGTGTTTGCCGGAACAGCGCGGTAACGGACTGCTTTGCTATGCGATCTGAAGTTTCTTAGATCGTTCTTTCACCCTGAAACCCAGGATTAAAAGATGACAGTATTAAATCAACCAACCTGCAAACTGTTTACCGATACTGCACGTTTTACTCAGCTGTCGGGCTATTACGAAGAGGAACGTCGTACGGTGTGGATGCTGCTGAGGGCGCAACCGCGTCCCTGCTTTAACCATGCGCTCATCGAAGAGATCATGAACCTGAGTTACCTGGTCCAGAAGTCGGGATTTGAGGTGGATTTCTGGGTGACCGGTTCGCTGGTCCCGGGAATGTACAACACCGGTGGCGATCTCGGCTTTTTCGTTGAAACCATACAGCAGGGGCGGCGTGAAGCACTAAGGGCTTATGCTCGCGCCTGTGTCGACTGTGTTCATGCTGCATCCCGCGGTTTCGATACCGGTGCGATTAGCCTCGCAATGGTGGAAGGCAGCGCTTTGGGAGGCGGTTTTGAAGCCGCTCTGGCGCATCACTTCGTTCTTGCTCAGCGAGACGCGCGGCTTGGCTTCCCGGAAATCGCCTTTAATCTCTTTCCGGGCATGGGCGGATATTCGCTGGTGGCAAGACGCTCGGGTATGAAGCTTGCGGAGGATCTTATCTACAAAGGCGAATCGCATACCGCGGAATGGCACGCACAGCAGGGCCTGGTCGATGTGTTGTTTGAGCCAGAGCAGGGCTATATGGCTACCCGAACCTTTATTGATACTCTGCAACCGAAGCTAAACGGCGTTCGCGCCATGTTACGGGCGCGCCAGCGTGTTTTGCAGCTGCCAAGGGCAGAACTGATGGATATCACGGAAGATTGGGTCGACGCGGCTTTCTGCCTGCAGGAGAAAGACATCGCTTATATGGAAAGACTGGTGCAGTTGCAAAATCGTCATACTGCGACCGCCTTACGTAAAGCGAGCTAGCGTTAAATATAAATAGTTATAAACGTGATGGGATAAATATGTAGAATAAATCCTGTCACTTAAAGACGCCGTGATTTAATTGCGGCGTCTTTTATATGCATTAGTAACGATGGCAACCTTGACGATAATACTTTTAGTTAGCCTTATTCTGGTTGGCATTTTTTGGAACGTATCTGATTTTTACGCTGGTCATATACCTGCTTGTCCCTGAAGGCGCTTTGTTGGATATGGCCATGAAGTATAAAACTGACCTTACCAGTGAGGGGGGATAACTTCATGGGATAGGTGATTTTGATTGGATCCGCACGGCTAAACGTACTCTTTATTTGGCTGGCCGCAGGCGTTTATCAGTACCTTAGGGTAAAAAACGCCTTGATTCATCGCGCCGTCCTTGCCTGATAACGCTTCAGCCAGCGCTCGAAAACCGCGGCGGGCATGGGTTTAGCGAACAGGTAGCCCTGGCGTTCGTTAACGCCGTTTTTGGTCAGGAAGGCATCTTCTTTCTGGCTCTCAACGCCTTCCGCGATAACCTGCAAATTTAACGCCTGAGCCACGGCAACAATCGCTCTGACCAGCGACTGTGAGACGGACTGCTTGTGGATATCCCGCACGAAGGCCTTATCGAGTTTAATGGCGTCGATGGGGAAGCGGGCGAGCTGTGAGAGGGAGGAATAGCCGGTGCCGAAGTCGTCCAGGTGAACCTGCGCGCCGAGTTTACTGAACTGCTGAATCACCGACAGCGCCAGATCCTCATTTTCAATCAGGCAACTTTCCGTCAGCTCTACGTCAATCGGGCAGTACTCGAAGTTCAAATCCTTCAGCGCCTGTTTCAGATCGCTGAAGATGGTCTGGTCGGCGAGCTGGCGGGCTGAGACGTTAACCGCAACGCGCAGGTTAATGCCTTTGTCACGCCATTTGGCCACCTGCTGCACAACGCTCAGCATGACCCAACGCCCAAGCGGCACAATCAGCCCGGACTCCTCGGCGTAGGAGATAAAGTCCAGCGGAGGGATCAGCCCGCGTTCCGGAGACTGCCAGCGTACCAGCGCTTCAAGGCTGCGAACCTCGCCGCGCCAGGTCATCTTGGGCTGGTAATGAATGACCAGCTGATCGTTTTCCAGCGCCTTGCGCAGGTTGGTATCCAGCCAGAGGTATTCAAACACCCTCTGGTTCATATCCGGGGAAAAGACGCAGAATTTACCGCGTCCGCTCTCTTTGGCGGTGTACATCGCCGTATCTGAGTTACGAATAAGGCTCTCACGATCTTCGCCATGCTGCGGAGCGAGAGAAATCCCCAGCGAACAGCCGGTATAAACTTCAATCAGGCCGATGCGGAAGGGGGTTTTTAAGCGGGTGAGAATACGTGAGGACATGGCTTCAAGCGCGCTCTGAGACGAGTCGGATGCCAGGACAATAAACTCATCGCCCCCAAGTCTTGCGAGGATCTGACCCTCTTCCAGACAGCTCAGGATGGCCAGCGACACGGCCTGTAAAAGCTGGTCGCCAAACATATGCCCGTAGGCGTCATTCACTTTCTTAAAGTTATCGAGATCGAGATAGACGACGCCCACCTGGCCGGTTCCGCGGTTTTCTATCGCGGAGCTGATCAAATCGTGGATCGCGTTTCGGTTTGGCAGTCCGGTTATCGTATCGGTATTGGCCAAAACGCGCAGCCGCTCCTGGGCGCGTCGCTCTTCGGTGATATCCGTCCCGGAGCAGATAAGATAGATTTCGTTTTTGCCGCTGCCGCTGTGAACGAACTTATTGCGGAACAGGAACAGGCGCTGTCCCTTACGGGTTTTCACCCAGCGTTCCACTTCATAGGAGTTACCGTTGCGGAAAAAACCGCTGATGTTCCTTCTGGAAGCGGCGGCCTCGCTGCGGCTCATAAAGAGTTTAAAAACGTTCTGCCCGATGACTTCATGCTCTTTCAGGCCCGTGTACTCTTCGCTCAGACGGTTGAAACGCTGAATATTCCCCTGACGGTCGAGGATGACAATCACCGAGTTTGCTTCGGAAACGACCTGCTCGGCAAATGACAGCCCCTGGGCCAGGTCACGGGCCACGGAAGGGGTGTCGTGCCACGCAGAAGCCGTACCGGCCCATTCACGCTTCGAGACTTTACGTCCGACAAGATGCACCGGCACCTCGCTGCCAAACAGTGAAATCGACATGGTGATACTGGAGGTAATAACCGTCATGCGGCGAACGTCATCTGCCTGCTCCTGGGTGAGCGCCACCACCTGGGTGGTATCGGCAGTTTCATGTGCGGCAAGTTGCAGAGCATTGCTGTCCAGAAGCAAACGCCAGTATGGACTGGTTGTCCCTAAGTAACGGTAAAGCAGGTTCTGCTCCAACTCGTCTTTCATGCTTTCTCCTGAACAGATACGCAGTGCGTCTTTAGTATTTATATTAGCAACATAAAGCCAATATCAGACATGCGGCAACCGTTAATATCTGAGAACTGCGTTAAGCGTCAGAAAAATGGCGCAAATGTGCATATTATCTGGAGCCATTAACCCTTAAGTCGGTTAAAAACTCTAAGAATTGCTTATTAATTTACAGAGGAAATTATAATTAAAGCAATGATATATTCATTTTCAGAGCATTAAAGCAGTATAGATTGCCGGTTAAGGCAGGACGAGGCGGGGTGTCAGAAAAGAAAAAGGCTGAAAAATTATTCAGCCCTGGTGATTATTTATCAGCACTCAGAGGGCAGGACGAGCGATGACGCTGCGGGTTTCCATACGCACTTCAGCGATGGTGACATCGATAACGTCAGTCACTTTGTAAGCCACTTCGCCTTTGATCTGCACGGTGCCCAGCTCCTGGCTGCAAACCATTTCATCACGCACGGCGTGAATAAACGGAGCAGGGATGAAGGCCACCGCGCCATTCTCCACCAGACGAACGCGCATCCCGCCACGGCTGACATCAATGATTTCAGCGGCGAAGCGGGTATCCGTTCCTGCCTTATCATTCAGGAAGCGGGCATACAGCCAGTCGCCAACGTCGCGTTCAGCCATACGGTTCAGGCGGCGACGCTCAGCCATCTGCACGGTGACTTCAGCGACCGGGCGGTCAATGCTCTCACCTTTGATGATCGCTTTCAGCAGACGGTGGTTAACCATGTCGCCATATTTACGAATCGGCGAGGTCCAGGTGGCGTAGGCTTCCAGACCAAGGCCAAAGTGCGGGCCTGGTTCGGTGCTGATTTCCGCATAGGACTGATAGCGGCGGATGCGGCTGTCCAGGAAGCCTGTCGGCTGCGCATCCAGTTCACGACGTAATTTGCAGAAACCTTCAAGCGTCAGGACTTCTTGCGCGTCAACGGTCAGGCCGTGGCCTGCCAGCATGGTGGCCAGCTGTTCGGTATTGGCTGGGTCGAAGCCGGTGTGCACGTTGTAGATCCCGAAGCCGAGCTTTTCACGCAGCACGATGGCAGCACAGACGTTTGCGGCAATCATTGCTTCTTCAACGATGCGGTTGGCGATACGGCGCGGCTCAGCGACGATATCCAGCACTTCGCCTTTTTCACCCAGCACGAAGCGGTAATCCGGACGATCTTTAAACACCAGCGCGTGGTTGTGACGCCATTCGCCACGGCTCAGACAGACGCGTTGCAGCAGACGAATTTGTTGGGCAATCTCGTCGTTTTGCGGCTGCCATTCACCTTTGTCTTCCAGCCAGTCGGACACTTCGTCATAAACCAGCTTGGCTTTGGACTCGATGGTGGCGGCAAAGAAGTGAATGTCACTGGCAATAGCGCCGTCCTTTTCAATCACCATACGGCAGGCGACGACGGGACGGTTGACGTTGGCACGCAGGGAGCAAAGGTCATCAGACAGCTCGCGCGGCAGCATCGGAATATTGAAACCAGGCAGATAGTTGGTGAACGCACGCACTTTGGCGATATTGTCCAGTTTGCTGCCTTCGGCAATCCACGCCGTCGGATCGGCTATAGCAACTGTCAGCTGAAGCCTGCCGTCCGGCAGCGCTTCGACGTGCAGCGCATCATCCATATCTTCGGTGCTGGCGCTATCGATGGTCACGAAGTTCAGGGCGGTTAAATCTTCACGCACCAGGCCATCGTCGAGCATCTCGTTTGCCACGCCGTCTGGCGCTTCACGTTCAAGATTATGACGCGAGAGGGTCACCCACCACGGCGCGAGATGATCGTCGCCAAAGGTGATGAACTGGGTCAGTTCAGCGTAGAAACCACGGTCGCCTTTCAGCGGGTGACGCTTCATTTCCGCCACGGCCCAGTCGCCGTTCTGGAAGTCGTGCGTCACGTTACGATCGGCGCGACACTGAATGGCGTCTTTCAAAAGAGGGTGATCCGGTACGACAGAAAGACGGTCATCTTTCTTCTGTACGCGGCCAACGAAGCGGGTCAGAAACGGCTCGATAAGCTCTTCTGGCTCTGCGGTCTCCCGATCTTTTTCCGTATGGATAACGGCGCTGATTCGGTCGCCGTGCATCACTTTTTTCATTTGCGGAGGGGGGATAAAGTAGCTTTTCTGGCCGTCAACTTCGAGGAAGCCAAAGCCTTTTTCAGTACCTTTTACCACACCTTCAACGCGTGGAGTCTGGGAATGCAACTGCTGTTTTAGCTGCGCGAGCAGCGGGTTATCCTGAAACATATTATTTAGTTTTCGTGGCCAAAAGAGCGGCTGACAGTTTTACGCGAATCCACCCCCTGCGGCAAGCGATGTTTACCGTAAAATCACCCCAGATTTGTAGGCTGGACAAGGTTGCCAAGACCAAGTTTTAAACGATTAATCCAGCCAAACAGGCCACAACTGACAAGCAGCCTCAGCACCTGAGAGGCAGTAAAACCCTGCTCAAGTAAAGGTTGAATATGGGCGGCGCTGAATCTGTCCGGCGCGCGGGTCAACTGCTGCACGGCCTGGATAATGGCCCTTTCTCGTGGGTGGTTGTGGCTCCAGGCCTGGAGCGCACGCTCCCCGTTACGCATCGCCTCTGGCAGACCGTTATCATTTGCCCAAAGTTGCGCGGCCTGTGAGAAGCAGGAAGGGCTGCCGTTAATCCTCGCGGTTAACAGCATAATCAGATTCTGTTCGTCGTTCTGCAGCGGGGCTGGCTGCCATAACAGGCGAATCAGCTGACTCAGCGCGTTCAGCGTCGGTGCATCATGAGCCAACACCCAGTGCATGCCGTACAAAGGACTAAGCGGCTGGCTAAAGCTGACTGCCTCAAGCTGCTCCGCCTGAGCATAGCGCAGCTCCACGACAGGGAGATCGGCAGCCCATACCGCTTCGTGGACGTTAAATAGCTCTGCGGCCGCGTCCTGAAGCGTATCAAGGCCTGGCAACCAGCGCACCGGTAAGCCTTGTAGTGCCTGCCATGCGGCGATTGCCCGCGCCTGGAAGCCAATAAAACCGATCAGCTGATTAAACGTCACGATGTCATCGACAGAGAGGCCAACTTCATCGAGCTGCGTACGGGAGGTGCTGTCGATAAGCGTCGGCTGGCTGGCGAGCTGGCGAGCATACTGGGTGATTTGCGTCAGGCGCTGATTGCTCTCCCGTGAGGAGTCAGGCCCAGGCTGGGGGGCCAGACGCGCCGCATAGTGGTTACATAATCGCTGTACCCCATACACCTGAGCGACGGTCAGCGCGGTACTCAACCTGTCGTAGCTGCTCAGGGTATGCAGACGCGTCACGGAGACGCTGTCGGGAAGCAGCGTCTGGCTTGCGGCACGCGCCGCGGCGATCCACGACAGTTCATCGTTAAGGAGATCGGGACTGATGGTGAGGTCGAGCAAAAAACGATCGGCGTGAGCGGCTTCGGGAACTAGCGGTTGCGCTTGTGCCGGGCAGAGACTGGACTGGGTTTCGTGATACCAGTGGTTTTTGCCCGCTATCTGGCGTTGTTCCATGGTCGTTCCTTGGTCAAAGAGTTAACAGGCGGCCGTAAGGTATCCGGGGCCTGGTTCGCTGCTTTATCCTGGCGCAAGCGCGGAAGGTGACAAAAGAATGATCGGTGATAACAAATATCAGTTTGCTATATGAAGCGGTGCAGGGAAGGGGAATGCAGAAATTGAGGGGCGGACGAGCGTCCACCCCACGGGCAAAACTTATTTCAGTTCCAGCTCGTTCATTGCAGCGATGCTGAAGCCGCCGTCAACGTGGACCACTTCACCGGAGATACCGGCAGACAGGTCAGAGCACAGGAAGGCCGCGGAGTTACCCACGTCTTCGATGGTCACGGTACGACGAATCGGGGTAACCGCTTCGCAGTGGGCCAGCATTTTACGGAAATCTTTGATGCCGCTTGCCGCCAGGGTACGGATTGGACCCGCAGAAATGGCGTTAACACGCACGCCTTCTGGACCCATCGCGTTCGCCATGTAGCGTACGTTAGCTTCCAGAGAAGCTTTAGCCAGGCCCATCACGTTGTAGTTAGGGATAGCACGCTCTGCGCCCAGGTAGGACAGCGTCAGCAGCGCAGAACCTGGGTTCAGCATTTCACGGCACACTTTTGCCATAGCGACGAAGCTATAGGCGCTGATGTCGTGGGCGATTTTGAAGCCATCACGGGTAACGGCGTTGACGTAGTCACCGTCCAGCTGGTCCGCAGGGGCGAAACCGATGGAGTGCACGAAACCGTCAAACTTAGGCCAGCTTTTCGCCAGTTCGGTAAACAGCGCATCGATGCTTTCATCTTCTGCCACGTCACACGGCAGCACGATGTTTGAGCCCAGCTCAGCAGCGAAACCTTCAACACGGCCTTTCAGTTTGTCGTTCTGATAGGTGAAAGCCAGTTCAGCGCCTTCGCGGTGCATCGCCTGAGCGATACCGTAAGCGATGGAAAGTTTGCTGGCGAGGCCAGTGATCAGAATGCGTTTACCGGTAAGAAAACCCATAGCTTTGAATCCTTATAGTTTCTGCTAATTTTATGACTTTGAAATCATGATGTTACAGATGAGAAGTCACAATTATTCAACACGAAATTGAAATTATATCCCACTGACGCGTGGTTGTGTCACGTTATTTTTCCACAGTGCGGCGAGTGGTCAACGCCTCACCAGAGGTCTGAACAGCTATCCGACGATTTCGGGACTACGCTTTAGGGGATATTGACGTCAAAACATCCCCGGCTTGTGGAGAGTCATGATGAAGATAACCGTTGAAACCGTGGTGAAAGCGCCCGTTGAAAAAGTCTGGCAGGCCTACATTGACCCCGAGGCTATTAAACAATGGAATACCGCGTCCCCTGACTGGCATACGCCGACAGCCTCCGTGGATTTCAGGGAGGGGGGCCCATTCTCGTTTCGCATGGAGGCGAAAGACGGCAGCATGGGATTTGATTTTGCGGGCGAGTATACCCGTATCGTCCCACTCGAGTTAATTGAATACCAGTTTGGCGATCGTCAGGCGAAGGTGGAGTTTACCCCGGCAGACGAGGGCGTAACCGTTCATCTGGAGTTTGACCCGGATAAACAGTATCCGGAAGAGCATCAGAAAAACGGCTGGCAGGCGATTCTTGAGAACTTTGCGCGTTATGTCGAAAACGAAGCGTGAATTGCCGGAGGACGCCGACGCTTGTCCTTACTGAAGCTATAAAAAGCTTGTTGAATGTCTCAGGGCGTGAAGCGGACATTATACAAACACCCTCTGGCGCAAAAAAATGAAAGGATTTAAATTGGTCGGGCTGCCTCTCACTTCGATTCGATATCAACGGGCGCATGCCCTCGAAAAGCCCTGCGCCAATCGCTTGGGCTGACGCTGAATCTCGCTTTGAAACTCTGGCGAAAAGAGATCGGTGACTGAAAACCCACCATTTTGGATACACTTTCAATGCTACTGTTCGTCGTTTCCAGTAACTCCTGGCTTCTTTGAAGGCGCTCCGAATTCAGCCAGTCTCCAGGCGTAGTTCCGGTTGCCTTGATAAAATGACGAGTTAACGTTCGCCGACTCATGCTGACAAACCCGGCAAGTGAGTCGAGATCGTGAGGCTTGTCCAGGTTACGGCGCAAATAGTCTGTCAGTTCGTTCATTTTGCTATCCCGAGTAGATACCGGGACTGGACGTTCAATAAACTGGGCCTGACCGCCTTCCCGGTAAGGAGGAACAACCATTCTTCTTGCCACCCGGTTAACTATCGCAGAACCGTAATGGTCACGGATAATATTCAGGCAGCAATCGATACCGGCAGCAGTACCTGCAGAGGTAATCAGACGTTCATCACTGATATACAGCGAGTTGCTATCCAGATGAACAGCTGGAAATCGTTCAATGAAGTCCTGCTCGAACTCCCAGTGCGTGGCGGCACGATGCCCATCAAGGAGACCGGAATAGGCCAGTACGTAAGCGCCCAGACAAAGTCCCACCACTTCTGCGCCACGCTGCCATGCGTTTATTAACGCATCCAGCAGGGCCTGAGAAGGTTTTTCTTCCGGGTGATTCCAGTAAGGCACGATAACAATATCTGCGGTGTCCAGCAGCTCAAGCCCATGCTCCACGTTGATGGACAGACCCATATCAGACAGAACGACGCCAGGGTTTTCAGCACAGATGTCGACGCGGAATAAATCCGGTTGCGGCATAGACTGCCCGAAAATAATACAAGGGACTGAAAAGTGAAAGGGGCTAAATCCGACCGTTGCAATCACGGCGACCGTCAGTGCAGACATAACGTTAACCTTACCGTAAATGATAGGCACCGGCTCATCGGTGGCTAAAACGCTGATTTTAACTGACCAAAGGATAACAGGTGACCAGTAATAATGGCATTCCTCACCAGGCCTGTCAGAAAGCCATTGTCTCACCGTCTGCAGGAATCAGAACCTTATCTTCAATACCATGTTCAAGCGTGAACTCGTGAAGTTCCGCGCGGGTAAGAAGGCAATGATTAATCGATTCCATATGAGATGCCACGACGGTCGCAGTCGGCAACATTTTCAGCGTGCGCAGTGTGTCCTCTTTGCCCATGATAATCGGGCCGTAAAGGTCATTTACCGCATAACCGGTGTTCAACACCACAATCTCCGGGTTGAAACGCTGTAAGTTTCTTGCGTAAGGCTTAACCCAGACGGTATCACCCGCGATATACAGCGTTTTTTCATCATGGTGGGTGAAGACCAGCCCACATGCATCACCGAGTAGCTCACCCCACTGAGCATCGGCATACAATTCATTGCTGCCATGTTGGCCATCTGTTTTATAAATAGTCAGGCCGTCTACGAAATGATTTTCATCTTTCAGAACGCGAATGTTGAGAAAGCCCTGAGAACGGAGAAGCGCCGCATCTTTTTCATCCTGCGTGTAGATAAGCATGTTTTTGGGAACAGCCTGCTGGGCAGCCTCATCCCAGTGATCGGTATGGGTGTGAGTCAGGATCACGGCATCAACCGCCAGTAAATCCTCTACGGCCACAGGCAAAGCAACCATTGGATTTCGCAAGTGCGGGCGTGCATTTCCAGCAAAACCATCCCAGGCTTCTTTTTCTGCCAGCATCGGATCAATAAGGAATTTTTTACCGGCATATTCCAGTACCAGCGTGGCATTGCGGATTTGCGTTAATTTCATTGATTGCTCCAGTCATTAATCAGATTTATTCACCCACCATATTGGCTGTTGTGCTGCCGGGGATGCGAGTGGGTTTACTATAAAATGAGGAAGGGAGCGGCCGTGATAGACTCTCTGGTCATTAACCGATGAAATCAGGTCAATCGTAATGGTTCGGGTTTTACTGGCAGTCCGTTGCTGCCGAATGCCTGTTCAGTCCGCTGTTGGCACAAAGCTGCCTGTCATGCTGGTTGAGAAATGGCCTTAGCGTAGGATATTTTCCGTTTTCCAGGCGGACCCGAATAAGAACTACAAGCTCAGCTGTGCTGATTACCGGCAGACTTTATGATCGCATCCCCGCAGGCGTTTTGGCAGTTTGTACGTTAAGTTCGGGCAGGGAAGTGAACGACAGGCTGAAATGTTAAAGGCCGCGGGCGGTTAACCCCACGGCCTTACTTACGTTTCCATCAGCTTCAGAAGAAGAGGCGGATCAGTTCCAGAAGCACAATAACGGCCTTCAGAACCATGATGGCTTTATCAATAAAAGCACCCATGCGTTTCTCAATAGAACTGGAGGAGGAACACCGCTACTCACTCATCCACTGCCTGTCATAGCGGCTTCTTCATTGTTAGATGCTGAGATACCTCCTCCGGCCAGAGCACCAACTCTGAACCGGAAAATAAAAAAACCGACCTCACCAGTTAATGCCGATCGTTTAAGGATCGGTTGAACGATCCGGTGGCTGGTGTAAAAAGGGTTCATGTTCATCATGGACCCTTTTTAAATGGAACTTTCACAAGCCCTCGGCATTATCAATATTACCTCACCAGAGCACGCCCGAAGCCTTTCTGACCTCATTCCTGCTGACCTTATCCAGAAAGCTCTGACGCTGACTGACACCGTCACGCTGCGCAAACGTAAACTCCCTCTTGAATCTATGATTTGGCTTGTTGTGGGCATGTCCATCTTCTGCAATCGCCCCATGACCGAAATCGTCAATTTGATGGATATCACCGATCGTACCGGCGCACCTTTCACTGCCCGCAGCTCAGTTATCCAGCGACGAAAAACGCTCGGGGAGGATGCTGTCCGGACGCTGTTCGACATCACACAGCAGCACTGGAACCAGCAGGCAGCACACCCACAGTGGCACGGCCTGAATCTGTTTGCCGTGGATGGCGTGGTCTGGCGTACAGCCGATACCCCGGAAAACAGTGCCGCCTTCAGTAAACACAGCAGCCAGTATGGCGAGGGTGGCTATCCACAGGTCCGGATGGTCTGTCTGATGGAACTGAGCAGCCATCTGATAAACGCCAGCGCTTTTGACAGCGAGAGCGTCAGCGAAATGCGGCTGGCCGCCCGGCTGACAGAGAAAACGCCGGACAACAGTATCACCCTGTTCGATAAAGGATTTTACTCACTGGGCCTCCTGCATCACTGGCAGACATCCGGAGAGAAACGGCACTGACTGTTACCGCTGAAAAAGAATACCCGGTATGAGGTGGTGCGTAAGCTGGGGCAGGGTGACGAGCTGGTTCAGTTGAAAACGAGCCCGCAGGCGCGGAAGCAATGGCCGGCGCTACCGGCAGAAATAACGGCGAGACTGCTGACCCGGAATGTGGACGGAAAAGAACGGCAGGTACTGACCTCGCTGACAGACCCTAACCGTTATCAGGGTAACCTGCCTTCGATATTTGGGCGCGAAAACTATGTGATATTTACAGTTCCAACGGGTGTGCGCTAAGCTCTTTTCGCCCCCCACTGGGACCCCCTTTTGACGTGATGCATATCAATAATTTGCTACTTTCGGTGTGCTTTCCTGCCACAGCCGCTCAAATTCTATCCTGATAGACCGCCACCAGTTGCGGCTGGTTGCGTATCACAATCAATATCTTTATTGCGGTGTTTATACTGTTTTGTGGATCTCGATGGGTATGGTTCCTGGGGAGCCTGCATCATTA
>NZ_JAERMU010000009.1 GCF_016756775.1 Dryocola clanedunensis subsp. sulfonylureivorans
AGGTTCCCTGGGCGCTTGACAGGGTTAATAACACAGGTTTAATAATTTTAATTCCGAATTTTAGCTCTCGCCTGCGTCGGGGCTTTTTCATATACGGGAGTACTCTCTGCGCATTAAACCGCAAAGTCTTTCAGGGTTAGCCTTGGTCGGTGCGATCTCTTCTGCGGACAGCACACTTTAAGCATAAAACTCAGATGATGGGCGAACTAGCTGCCTTATCTGAGTTGAAAAAATGTTGTAGTTAATCACCTTTAAAAAAGGATTGAGAAATGCATGCTTACTTGTTACGTAAACACTCGCTATTTTAATATCACAGATAGATAATATCGCATTGATATTAATATGGTGATCTGTATAGTTAATTTAACTATTTAAATAATTGTTTTAAGACTATTGCGTTGCATGCGTAAATTCATCACAGTATTATTTACTCCGCGATATACATGCTGTTTTTTAATTCACTTCGCAAAAAAGTCAAATACCAATCCGCCACTAGCTCATCGGGAAGAGCAACAATAAGGATGTTAATGTTGTCGTACGGAGTTCGAGGCTCCGGTGGCGGTCCAAACAAAAGCTTTCCAGTCTGCGAAGATGGGGTAACCTGGAGTGACTGGAAAGCGCATTCGCATGAACACTGGATATTAAGTAGAGATCGCACTGTCGCCTCCCACGACTGCAATCATCAAATGTTCAGCCGAATAGAATAATTAAGCCGCCCCAGGCGGTTTTCCTTTTCTGGGTGGTTAATTTGTGTATTACAAAGAGATGTTATCTCTGGAATATGAGATGTTTCTTAAACCCCCAAATGAATGAAGAGTTTTGTGGGGATACGATGCTGGCATATAACCACATGCCTGATGTCTAAATATGCTGAAATTTGAATTAGGGAAAAGCATATATCATTATGAAATCACCCGTGGTATTTTTGTCTTGCTGTGTTTTATATGTAGTTCATCGTTAGTAAGTACCTCTTGATCCCCCGCCTCCTGTTTTCGCTCTGGCGGGTTTTTTTTGACTAAAATTCAAGAATAAAAAATTGACTTCTAAAGGCTGCCAATCGGCGGCCTTTTTCCGTTTCGCGCCCATCCAAACAGCTAACCAATATCCTATCTCGCAACCTGGATGAGGCGCATCCCCAATCCCACATAACTCCCGCTAACTACGCGAGGAGCGAGACTATGAAAATGAACGATCAGCCAGGGAGCATTGTTACGCAGTTCTTTGCTGCATTGGCAGCTGTTGCGGCCTACCTGGGAGTGACTACACAGGACGTCGTTTACATGATATTCGGCCTGATTGGTGTCGTCATATCGCTGGCGTCATTTCTGTCTGGTCGGTTAGATGCCTGGCGAAGCCGTAAAGAGGAAAGACAAAGAACCAGAATGCTTCGGGAGTATCTCGACAGTGTTGAAGATAAGCCAAAAGAAGAGCGGCCGGCAGTCGTTAAGGTCGCGGTTGAGGCACTAAAAAAGGCAGGTGAGTAATGGCGATGTCTCCAGCTTTACGCAATAAGATAATCGGTCTCACTGGCGCTAGTGCTCTTACCATTGCAGGCGTGATGATCCCCGATCTCGAAGGCGTCAGGCATGCACCTTATTATGATGTCGCTGGAGTGCTTACTGTCTGTTACGGACACACCGGCAAAGACATTATTCCCGGCAAAAAGTATTCGGCGAAAGAATGCCAGATGCTGCTGACGGAAGACCTCAAGCCATTCGCTAAGTCTGTCGAGCGTTCTGTGAAAGTGCCAGCTACTGAATATCAGAAAGCCGCCTTAATCAGCTTCAGCTACAACGTTGGCGTAAACGCCTTTGAGCACTCATCAGTGCTGAGGCTGCTGAATAGCGGTAATTATATTGCTGCATGCGATGGGCTGCGCCAGTGGATTTATGCTGGTGGTCGAAAATGGAAAGGCCTGATGAATCGCCGCGAAGTTGAGCGTGAAGTCTGCTTATGGGAGCAAAAGTGAGCAGGGTAACAGCCATCATCGCTTCGATAATGATTTGCATCATCGTCACTCTGGCCTGGTTTGCCAGCTACTACCGGAGCAACGCAGCTGATTACAAGCGGCAGCGCGACGACAAAACCCAAAAACTATCCCTGGCTAACTCGACAATAGCCGACATGCAAGTCCGACAGCGCACCGCTGCTGCCCTCGATGAGAAGTACACAAAGGAACTAGCCGATGCAAACGCTGAAAATGCTGCTTTGCAGCGCAAGCTTGATAATGGTGGTCGGGTGTTCGTCAAAGGCCGCTGTCCAGTGCCAGCTGCAACCCCCAGCTCCGGCAGCATGGGCAATGACGCCAGTGTCGAACTCTCTTCAGCTTCTGGACACAACATTCTCGATATCAGGGCCGGAATTACCAACGACCAGGCAAAAGTAAAATACCTTCAGGATTATATCAGGCAGCAGTGCAGAGGTGGTTAGTCAGTAGAAATGGCAAAAAAAATCCAAAGCAGGCTGAGGCACTCATCATTACCTGCTTTGGAGCTACAAACGCAGCGCTTTATTTAAGACAGGGGAAATTTAACTTAAGTCGAAACCTGATTAACCAGAATATTCTTAATGCCATTGTGATTTTTGTTTAGATTTAAACCAGATCCCTTGGCAGTACTGCAAACGCTCAGGCGAATCTGCTCTTTAGCAGGAGGGTCGATAAATTGCGTGAAGCAATAATAAAAAAATCCCCGGCTCAGGGGAAATCCTGATTAGCCGGGGATGACAATATCGCGTCAATGAACAGCAGTTAATTACTCATGCAACCTATCCTGACTCGTTAAGTTTTGAAACATTATTAAATTAATCGTAACAATCGGAATAATTCATATGCATGTAGGGTTAATTGCGCGGTGTGTGGTTAAGACGGCAGGAGTAAAGGGCGCTGGCGAAGAATAAAAAAATACCCCAAAGCAGGGCGCATGATAAACCTGCCTTGGGTGTAATGAATAACATTACTAAAACATGAAGCGTCGTTGAGGAAGGCAATCTTACCGCTGGCCATCCTGATGTTCTTTCTAATAAGTGTCATTTGCTAATGATAATCATTAACAATTTGTGCGATCCAGATTTCAGATACGTGGAATCTGGCAAGCATTCCGTGGCGTAAACCACCATCAGTAATTGATAACTCATGCGACCAGATGCGACTTATTTACCTGAGTGACCATGATATTGACGCAATGGACATGCAGACGAAGCGCGCAGTGCTGGCACAAAGCTGATCACACCTTGTTAATTGTATATAGTCACTGGCATCCGCTGGTGGCTTTTTTATGCGCATCAGGTGCAGTGATTTTCTCGAGTTATTTTAGTGACATTTAATACGTTGCGAATCCAGTGTTTCCAGTGCTTTTAGATATGCCTTGTAAGATCCTTTAGGGGATTCAGTTGCTTGTTTTATTGCTTCTTCCTGAAGTAATGGATCATTGCCAGCTTTATCGGCTGAATAGAAAGTCATCATAATGCGCAAAGCAACGATAGCCATGTCCGATGGAGCATAAACCATAACCTCGGTGGCACTAGTTACCACTGGTAGAATTTGCTGTCTGAGTTCTGATCTTGTCATGGGTTGCGTTAGGCCAGGGGAGAAGGCAAATTCAGTAATAGAGACCATAAGGTTTTTATATTTTTCTCTTAGCTGGGCCTCTTGTTTATCTACTCTTGCTATACAGGCGGTAGTTGAAATTGCACTGGCCTGCAGATAGCTCCCATACCAGCCAAATAAAGCGGTTACGAACGCACCAAGAAACGCTGTTATGACTGGAAAAATTATAGCGAACCTTTTTTGTTTACTGTCTCGTTCCATGCAAGTTTGCTCCGAATTTATTTATTTTGCGGTTGGTTGTACAGGGTTGTTTCGCCAGGGTATTAAAAGGAAATACCTGAACCAATGCCTGCACTCATGCCCTCACTACCACCAGTTGCGCCCACACCGACACCTGAAGAGCAAGACGACAGCACCAGCGCGATAACGAGCAAACACACATATCTCATAAGCAAACCCTTATGTTAATAGGGATATTTCGTGAGGTTACTACTGAAACATACCCGGTGTCATGCAGCGAATGGATGAAGATGAGGCTGAGAATGTCCAGATACGAATGATTATCGTATCGGGTCCTTTCCGGCTCCTGCAAGCACTGAGGGGATGTATACCCGCAGGCTCCCGCTATTTACGAAAATTTCTGGCGATCTGGCAGATCCGTTCTTCTGGTTGGTAATTATTTGTTTTTATTGTCAATGTGAATAATAAGAAAGGATCTAACATGGCTATTTTGTATCTGAAAACCTCTTAATCAGATCCTTTCTCAATTTTTCGGCGAGTCGTAATGAAACTGAACAAAAAAAAACTGGCTGATATGTTCGGTGTTGACGTTCGTACGATCACGACATGGCAGTCGCAAGGTTTGCCTGTCATCTCTGGTGGTGGAAAAGGCGTAGAGACCCTCTTTGACAGCGTTAATGCAATACGCTGGTATACCGATCGAGATACCGCTCTAGAAAATGAAAAACTGCGTCGGGAACTGGAAGAGCTAAGAAGCGCGAATGAGGAGAACCTACAGCCGGGTACGATTGAATATGAACGTTATCGGCTGACAAAAGCACAGGCTGATGCCGTGGAAATGGATAATGCCAGAAAAGAGGCTTTGCTGGTGGACACCGAATTTTGCACTTTTGTACTTGGGAAGGTTGTTGGGCAAATCGCAAGCATTCTGGACACTATCCCTGCCGGGTACCAGCGCAAATTCCCCGGTACCAGCACAAAGCATATTGATCACCTGAAAGATGAAATCATTCGTGCACGTAATAAGGCTGCAAATACCGGAGAGAAGGTTCCACAATTTTTAGATGAATATCTCAACATCGCTCAAACATAATCTTACCGCAGCGATCAAGTTAGGGTTGGCAGGGCTTTTCAAACCTGCTGAATTGACTGCTGTTGAATGGATGGATGAACACTACTATCTGCCGAAAGAAAATAATTATCAGGAGGGACGCTGGGAAACTCTTCCATATCAAAAAGCCATCATCAATGCGATGGGATCGGACGAAATACGCCGGGTTAATGTTGAGAAATCAGCACGCGTAGGGTATTCGAAAATGTTGTTCGGAGTGCAGGCCTATTTCATTGTACATAAACAACGAAGCATCATTACCTGGCTACCCACTGACGATGATGCCAAAGACTTCATGAAGGTGGATGTCACGCCGACGATCCGGGACGTACCACCATTACTTTCTCTGGCACCCTGGTACGGCAAAAAGCATAAAGACAATACCATCACCCTGAAAAGTTTTGCTAACGGCAGGAGTCTTCGTGTACTCGGAGGCAAATCAGCCAAAAACTATCGTGCGAAATCGGTAGATGTTGTCGCCTATGACGAATTGTCTTCGTTTGATGCTGATATTGAAGGGGAGGGATCCCCCATCAAACTTGGTGATAAACGTATTGAAGGCTCTGTATGGCCTAAAAGTATTCGCGGCTCGACGATGAAAATCAAAGGTCTGTGTCAGATGGAAAAAGCAGCAGGAGAATCAGCGTATCTGATGCGCTTTCATATCCGCTGCCCACACTGTAGTGAGTATCAGTTTCTGAAGTTTGGGGACAAACAAACGCCGTTCGGTTTTAAATGGGATCGCGGCCATCCGGACTCTGTTTATTACCTCTGTGAGAATAATGGTTGTGTCATTCGTCAGCATGAACTCGACTACACCGGCTCACATTACATTTGCGAAAACACGGGTATCAGAACTGCAGATGGTATTTACTGGCAATCCTCAACGGGCGAAGAAATCTCGCCACCTCTGAATGTCACTTTCCACATCTGGACAGCTTACAGCCCTTTCACCACCTGGCTTCAGATAGTGACTGAATTTGAAGATGCGATTGGTGATCCCGCCAAGATGAAAGCCTTTGTAAATACGACAAAAGGCGAAACGTGGTCGCCGGAAGTTGGCGAGCGTCCTGATTCGGTAGCAATAGTCGAACGAAAAGAAACCTACGCCGCCAGGGTTCCTGAACGCGCCGTGTATCTTACCGCTGGCATCGACTCCCAGCTGGACCGCTACGAAATGCGCGTCTGGGGATGGGGGCCGGGTGAAGAGTCCTGGCTGATTGACCGGGTTATCGTCATGGGCCGACACGACGACGAAGAAACGCTGCTGCGCGTGGATGAGGCTATCAACAAGCGCTATACCCGTCAGAACGGCACTGAGATATCCATTTCCCGCATCTGCTGGGACAGCGGCGGCATCGACCCGGATATTGTCTATAAGCGCTCCCGTATGCACGGTCTGTTCCGGGTTATCCCGATCAAGGGATCGTCCGTTTACGGCAGGCCGGTTGCGGATATGCCCCGCAAGAAGAACAAAAAGGGCGTGTATTTGACGGAAATCGGCACCGATACCGCAAAAGAGCAAATCTATCACCGGATGACCCTGGTGCCGGAGAACGGCGAGCCGTGTCCCGGCGCAATTCACTTCCCTGATGACCCCGATATTTTCGACCTGATCGAAGCAGAGCAGCTGACTTCCGAGGAGCTGGTCGAGAAGAAGGTAAAAGGCAAAAGCGTGCTGGTCTGGGACAACAAAAAACGCCGCAACGAGGCGCTGGACTGCAAGGTTTATGCGCTGGCGGCCTGGCGTATCAGCAAAGCCCGCTTCCAGGTCGATCTGGATGAGCTGCTGGCGAGCCAGCAGGACGATACCGCTCAGCGCCGGAAACAGGACAGCCTCCAGGAACTGGCAGCGCTGGCTAAACAATTAGGAGGTAACAATGGGGACAATGACTGACCTGATCGAAGCCCGTCGCGCGTTGCATGAGCTGGTTATCGGAAAACGGGTGGCCACCATCATGAAAGACGGACGCCGGGTGGAGTATTCTTCCATCAATATTGGCGACCTGAGAAAGTACATTAAAGAACTTGAGGACGAGCTGGGCCTGTCAAAACGCCGCGCGCCAGTGAGGTTCTTCCTTTGAATCAGTTACTCGGACCGGACGGCTTAACGCCGCTGCGTGAATACGCAGGCTATCAGGGGGGCGGGAGCGGATTTGGTGGTCAGTTACGGGACTGGAACCCATCGCTGGAAAGTGCCGACGAGGCGCTTTTGCCGACGTTTGAGCGCGGCAATGCCCGCGCGGAGGATCTGGTACGTAATAACGGCTATGCCGCCAATGCCATTCAGCTTCATCAGGACCATGTGGTCGGGGCGTTCTTTCGTCTCAGCTACCGGCCTAACTGGCGCTATCTGGGGATGACACAGGAGGATGCGCGCGCCTTTGCCCGCGACGTAGAGGACGCGTGGTGGGAGTTTGCAGAGGATGACCACTGCTACATCGATGCCGAGCGCAAGCGCACGTTTACGATGATGATACGCGAGGGTGTCGCAACCCATGCGTTCAACGGCGAGCTGTTTGTCCAGCCCTGCTGGGATAAGCGCAGCAGTCGCGTCTTCAAAACGCAGTTCAGGATGGTCAGCCCCAAACGCATCAGCAACCCGTGGGGAAAATGTGACAGCAAAAACCTCCGGGCAGGCATCCAGACTAATGATGCGGGTGCGGCGATGGGCTATCACGTCAGCAGCGATGCGTACCCGTCCTGGACGGCTCAGGAATGGAAATTCATCCCGCGCGAACTGTCCAGCGGTCGCCCCGCGATGATCCACATTTTCGAACCACTGGAGGATGGCCAGAGCCGGGGAGCGAATCAGTTTTACAGCGTGATGGAGCAGATGAAAATGCTCGATTCGCTGCAAAAAACGCAGCTTCAGAGCGCGATTGTCAAAGCGATGTATGCGCTGACCATTGAGAGCGAGCTGGACAGCACCAGCGCGCAGGAGTTTCTGCTGGGCAGCGGCGAAGAAGGGAGCAAAAGCAAATTCAACGACCTGCTGAAAGTGCTGAATACCTACTACGCTGCTTCACCGGTCAAAATGAACGGCGTAAAAGCCTCGCACCTGGCTCCGGGCGACTCACTGAACCTGCTGACGGCACAAAATGCCGACAACGGTTTCTCCACGTTTGAAGCCGCGCTGCTGCGCAATGTCGCCGCTGGTCTTGGCGTTTCCTACGAGCAGCTGTCCCGTAATTATTCTCAGCTGAGCTATTCCACCGCCCGCGCGAGTGCGAATGAGTCCTGGGCCTACTTTATGGGCCGCAGAAAGTTCATCGCTGCCCGCATGGCCAGCCAGATGTTTCTCTGCTGGCTGGAAGAAGCCATTATTCGCGGCGTTATTCGCCTGCCGTCCCGCGCTAAATTTGCTTTTCATGAGGCCAGAAACTCCTGGTCAAAATGCGAGTGGATTGGCTCCGGGCGCATGGCGATTGACGGCCTGAAAGAGGTTCAGGAAGCCGTGATGCTTATCGAGGCTGGGCTGAGCACGTTCGAAATCGAATGCGCAAAACGCGGTCTGGATTATGAGGATGTCTTTGCTCAGCAGGTGCTGGAAATGGAGGCGCGTAGAAAGGCAGGGCTGAAACCGCCCGCGTGGGCGGCTCAGATATTCAGCAATAACATGCAGCAATCAAATCAGGAGGGCGCAGATGCAAACGCTGCGTAATTTACCCCATATCGCCGGAATGGCGTTTAATCAGCCGCTTTTACTGGAACCCGCCTACGCGCGGGTTTTCTTTTGCGCGCTCGCCAGCCAGATGGGCATTAACAGCGTGCGCGGGACGGGCGGCGAGCTGATAACCGGCGAGCAACTACCGGCAGAGCTGGCGATGTTCGGCGACGAGCGCCAGTCGGCACGGCGCACCTATCAGGTGAGCAACCGTATCGCGGTTATTCCCGTCAGCGGGACGCTGGTCAGTAAAGGCAGCTTCATGAACAGCCTGTCGGGGATGACCGGCTACAACACAATCATTTCGACGCTTCAGCAGGCTATCAACGACCCGGACGTGGACGGCATCCTGCTGGACATGGACACGCCGGGGGGCATGGTATCGGGCGCATTTGACTGTGCCGACAACATCGCCCGGATGCGTGAAATCAAGCCCATCTGGTCACTGGCCAACGACATGAACTGCAGCGCCGGCCAGCTGATTGCCAGCGCGACAAGCCGTCGCCTGGTGACGCAGACGGCGCGCACCGGCTCAATCGGTGTGCTGATGGCGCACAGCAACTATGCAGGAAAGCTTGAGCAGGACGGCGTTGAAATCACGCTCATTCACAGCGGGGCGCGCAAAGTTGACGGCAACCCGACAGAAAAACTGCCGGAGGATGTCCGGGCGCGCTTTCAGGCACAGATAGACGCAACCCGGCAGATGTTTGCGCAGAGCGTAGCGAAACACGGCTCAATGAGCATTGAGCAGGTACTGGCGACCGAGGCGGCGGTGTATTCCGGCGCGGAGTCGCTGGAAATCGGGCTGGCTGATGAGCTGGTCCTCAATACGGATGCCGTTGCCGTTATGCGCGATGCCATCGGAAGTAAAACACTCACACGCAACAGCGGAGGAATGATGTCGAAAGACACGACTACGGCGAACAGCCAGCCGGGAAACGAAGCCCTGGAAAATACAACAATGAGCACCCCGCACAGCGACGAGCAGCTGCAGGCCGCCGTGCTGGGGGAAAACCAACGCATCATGGGGATTATGGGCTGTGATGAGGCAAAAGGGCGTGAGGCACAGGCACAGGCGCTGGCGGCGACACCGGGCATGAGCGTTGCGGATGCGCAGCGCATCATGAGCGCCACCCCGTTGAGCGCGCAGGCCCGCACGGACACCGCGCTGGACGAGCTGATGGCGCAATCTCCTGATGCTCTCGGCGCAGGTTCAGCATCTGGCGAAGATGCCGAACTGATCGACCTGATGAACACCCCTGTTTAAGGACACAACATGACGACTGAAATTTTTGAGTTTGACCAGCCGAACGGCGGCAGCGACCCGGCCTACACAGGCATCCTCGCCAGCGGCCTGACGGAGCCAGCCTCCAGAATGACCCCCGTAGCACTCGGTGTCGTGGGTGACGGGAACGCAGGAACAGCGGTTTTATGGAAAGGGCTTGCAGGAGGCGGCGTAGGCCTGCTGGCGTTAGATGTTGACGGAACCGAAGAGAAAATCACGGTCTGGAAAAGCGGGACGTGGCGCAAAGAGGATATCAACTGGCCCGATGGGGTTTCTGATGTCCAGAAACAAAACGCCTTTGCCGGTACTGCGCTGAGCGTTATCTAAATAATCAGGCCACTCAGTGGCCTTTTTTACAGGAATTTTTATGTCATTTACGACAACGAAACTCATTGCTGCTACGCAGCAAAAATTCAAGTTCGACCCGCTTTTTCTGCGCATCTTTTTCCGTGAAACCTACACGTTCGACACGGAAGAAGTGATGCTGTCAAAGATCCCGGGCAACGTGGATATGGCGCTCTATGTCTCTCCGACCGTGAGCGGCAAAGTCATTCGCTCCCGTGGCGGCCTGCGCCAGACCTTTACGCCTGGCTATGTTAAGCCAAAGCACGAAGTGACGCCGAACATGGTTGTGCGTCAGCTGCCGGACGAAGACCCTAATAACCTCAAAGACCCGGCCTACCGCATGCGCCGCATCGTTTTGTCCAACCTGAAAGATGAAGAGCTTTCTATCCAGCAGGTGGAAGAGCGACAGGCGGTGGATGCGGTGCTGAACGGCAAGTACATCATGACCGGCGAATCTTTTGAACCGGTTGAGGTGGACATGCAGCGCTCGCCGGAAAACAACATCGTCCAGGCTGGCCCCGCCGCATGGAGTGCGCAGGACAAGGAAACCTTTGACCCGACGGACGACATTGAAGCCTACGCGCTGAACGCCGCCGGTGCCGTGAATATCATCGTTTTCGATCCGCGCGGCTGGGCGCTGTTCCGCTCGTTTAAAGCAGTAGAGAAAAAACTGGATACACGCCGCGGCTCCAACTCCGCGCTGGAAACTGCCCTGAAAGATTTGGGCGCGGCTGTCTCCTATAAAGGGATGTTTGGCGACGTGGCCATCGTGGTGTATTCGGGCCAGCACATTGTCGATGGCGTGAAGAAAAACTACCTGCCGGATTTAGTCATGGTGCTGGGCAACACCCAGGCGCGAGGTCTGCGTACCTACGGCGGCTGTCAGGATATTGAAATTATCAACGAAGGCGTTGTGAAAGGCACGCGATTCCCGAAAAACTGGGTCCAGAAGGGCGACCCGGCCCGCGAATACACCATGACGCAGGCAGCACCGCTGATGCTCCTGGCTGATGCGGACGAGTTCGTTTCCGTTCAGCTGGGTTAATCCCGTCAGCAACACCTTTCCATAAAACAGGAGGCAGGGCGCAAGCCCGGCCTCTTTTTGCTTATTGAGGAATACCCATGTCAGAGAAAACCGATTTACTGAAAGCGCTCGCTGAGCTGGCGGTGAAGCTGGACCGCAAGCCCCCGACTGACGGCACGATTGCGGAGCTTAAAGTGCTGCGCACCGAATGGACCACAGAAGTGACCGCGCTGGATGAGCCGAACGAACCGGACGAGCCGGAAGAAACAGAAGAAGCGGAGGACGCTGAAAAGGTGGACGAACCCGCGCCGGAGAAAACCGACGTCAATCCGACGCCAGCCGCCCCCGACACGACAGCTAAAAAACCGGAAGCCCCGACGGCATCCGACAACGACGAGCCGCTGGTGCGCTTTGTTGCCGTGGTCACGCTGCACGTCAACGCGGTGGATGATAACGGCAATCTGCAGCCGGTTGTCGTGGCGGGCAACGCCGCCCGCCTCCCTGCAAAGGTATTCAGCGCCCTGCGGGACAAGCGACTGGTTAAAGGCGTCTGATAATGGACGGATTCGACAGCCTGTTTGATAAAGCTATGCGCGATGCGGATGCGCACATCATGGACCGGATGTCGTCTCCGTTCACGCTCCAGCTGCGCGGCGGTGGTGAAATGACCATCAACGCCATTTACGATACGGCGCTGGAGTTTGCCAGCGGCAAAGTGAACAGCCAGACCCCGCGTCCGGTCAATGTTTCCTTTGAGCATGGCGTCCTCAGCGTCCTTAACCAGCGCATTGACCGCGAGGTTATTGCCGGTGCCCGCGTGAACACGCCGCAGGGCATGAAGGTGGTCGGGCCGGTGCATTATCAGGACCGCACCACCACGATCATCGAATTAACCGTTCCCGGAGGCGTTAAGCTGCCGGGCGGGAGCGGCGTGAGGTTCGGACAATGACGGGCCTGTATATGCAGCTGGACGAGGAAAAACTCGACCGGCTGGTCGGGCTTTTTGCTGATTTATCCCCGCAGCTCATCAAGCTGGCCTTCCATCGCGCCCAGCGGCGTACTGAGGGCACCATACGGCAGCAGGCCGTGCGGTTAATGCAGCAGCGACTGAATCTGGCCGCAGGCGCGCAGAAGCGCCTTAAAACGCGTATTCAGGCGTACATGAAGCCGTCAGCCGCCGATGCCTCCGAAATGAAATACTGGTTTGGCCTTAACGGGCTTGATCCTGCCATGTTTCGCGGCGGTATTCGCCGTGTAAAAGGCGGGCTGATGATTCGTGGCACCTACTACGAGCAGGCCTTTGTGAGCCTTATCGGCGGCAGAAAGAAGGTGATGCAGCGTGTGGGACAGTCGGCATACCCCATTGTAAATATCACGATCCCCATTTCCGACGAGATGACCGTTGCCCTGGAAGATGAGCTGTTTGAGCGCATCCCGGACATTTTCCTGCGTCATTTTGAAACCGATCTGCGGGGCCGGGTGAAGTCCGACGCGTGGAAAAACGGCTGGGCTGACAACAACCTCGCTGCAGCGCAGCGAAATATCAAGGTGTGGTAAATCATGAGCATTGCAATCGAATCGCCCGGTCAGTTCTACGACCAGGTGGTCAGCGAGCTGCGCCGCCGGATTGTCTCAGGCGTGGCCATCGTTGAATACGGCGACATCTGGAAAACCGAAGTCACGGAGCCGGCCATCGTCGTCCAGCTGGAGGACGCGCACCCCGGCACCCGGCAGGCCACCGGTCGCTACACCCACCGGCACATTATCACCGCCCACTGCCTTATCCCCGTATCCGTGCCGAAAGCCACGCTGACGGCGACAGACCTGGCAAGCGAGGTTGAGCGCATCATTGATTTAAACCGTTTTGGCATAGACCCGAAATACATCGGCGCGCCAGAGATTCAGGTGAACGGGGATACCAGCTATCTGTTCGGTTTTGATGGCGTGGTGGCGCGGGGCGTGCAGTGGATCCAGCCGCTGTATCTCGGCAGGGATTATTTTGCTGATGATGAGGTGCGCGGCAGCGTGTGGCTGGCGATTAACCCGACAGACCCTGAAAGCCGGGACGAGTACCATCAGATTGAACCGCAGGAGGATGCCGGTGAAGGCACTGCTTAAGCAAATGCTCGCGCCGGTGCATGAGGCGCTGGCGGGCCTGCATGAGTCGGCGGAGGACAACCGCCGCCAGGGTAACAACCTGATTTGCAAAGGCGTGGTGAAGTCCGCACCGGGCGGGACGAAGGTTGTCGTTGAAATCGGCGAAAACACCACGCCGCCCATTCAGTTTCTGGTTCCCGCAGCGGGTGTCACCTCGCACTATCGCTGCCCGTCGCCGGGGGAAATCGCCATCGTGCTGAACTTTGGCACCGGCGACGACTTCAGCAGTTGCGTGGCGCTGTGCGGGCTGTTTTCCGGCAGCTTCCCGTTCCCGACAGAAAACCCCGATGAGGTACTGACGGTATTCGGGGATAAGGCCTACACCAAAATCGATGTTCCCAGCGGCAAAATGACCATTCACGCTGCCGGAGGCGTGGAGTTTGTTAACACGCCGGAGGTGAAAAACACCGACGGCGAAATGGCCGACAAGGTTCGCGCGATGTCCGGCGACCGTGCGATTTATGACGGTCACAACCACACCGGCGACGATGGTGGAAATACCAGCACACCGAAACAAAAACAGGGAGGCTGAATGCTGGGTATGGACCGGCTCACCGGGCGGGCCATTGATGATACTGACCAGCTGACTTCCCGGCTGGGGCAGGTGATGACCACCCCGAAAGGCGCACGCAACAGGCTGCGCGACTTTGGCTCTGACGTACTGAAATACCTGAGCGCCAACCTCTCCCCCACAACCGCACTGCTGATGAAGTCCGCCGCCAGTGACGCGCTCAACGAGCCGGTGAACGGACTGCTTGACTTCAGCTGCAGTAAAATCAACATCCACCCGAAAACGGGCGGCTGCGTGATGGAGTTTGTGGGGCTGTTTAACGGAAAGACAAAAACAGTGAGCGTATCCCTCAATGTTTAACCCCTTAACGGACCGACTACCGGTTCCCGATGCGCTGACGGTGACGGGCGCAACCGCCCGACTGCCTGAGCTGAAACAGGCGCTGATTGCCGAGGTGACGCGCCTGCGTCCGGCTGATGCGACAGCCATTACGCAGACGCTGCAAAACAATGCGGAAATGCTCACGGTGCTGCTGCAGGCGATGTCGCAGGTTGTCACCAACCGGGAGCGCCGTGCGAACTGGCAGATGCTGCAGATGCTCCTGCTGTGGGCCGAGGACAGCAATCTGGATGCCCGCGCGGCGGATTTTGGTATCAAGCGGCAGGTGATAGCCGAAGGCGACCCGGACGCTATCCCGCCCATTCCCGATGAGATGGAAAGCGATGACGATCTGCGCTTTCGTTCGCTGCTTGCGCCCTACGGGTTCGCCACGACGGGGAGCCGGACGGCGTATAAATTTCACGCCATGACGCTCGGTGAAAAGCCGCACGTCACCATCGAATCCCCGGAGGCGGGAACCATCACCATGACCTACCGGTTTCCTGACAACTCGGCCCCGGCAAAAGTCCGTGACGCCAGTCCACGCGTGGAAGAGCCGGGAACCGGCAAGGTCGGCGTGTGGCTGCTTTCGCGCGAAACGGAGAACGGCATCCCCAGCGAAGAGCTTCTGGCCGCCGCGCAGGCGTACCTGCGTCGTGAGGATGTGGCGCTGGAAACCGACATTATCACCGCCTACGCAGGCCAGCCGCTGGAATACAAAGTCCGCGCGGTCCTGCACGGCAAGAACACCCCGGACGGGCTGATTGACGTGGAGGCTATCCGGTCAGAGCTGGACACCTACACGAAGAACTCGCTGCGCCTTGAGGGCATCATTGATGAATCGGTGCTGTATTACCTGATGCAAAAGCCACAGTCGGTGACGAGCGTGGATTTGCTGGAGCCGGTGGAAACCGTCCGGGCAGATCATACCCAGGCACCGTACTGCACCGGCATTGAGCTTGAGGTGGTTTATGACCGCTGATGCCAGTATTCAGACCGATAACCGCTCCGGGCTACAGCACGCGCTGGAAAACCTGCTCGACGGCTGTCTGGCCGTGATTGAGGCCGAAGCCCCGTACCGCACGCTGCTTTTTCCCCTACAGACCCCGGCGCAGTATTTACCGGCGCTGGCCATTGAGCGCGGCGTCATGGACTGGGCCGCGGATGATGCAGAAATCGCCGTGCGTGACACGGTGGCGAACGGGCTGATTATTCAGTCCCACGCCTGCACCCGGCAGGGGATAGCGGATGCGCTCTCGGCGCTGGGCTTTGATGTCACGGTTGAGCGCAGCGGACCGTATGTGCTGCGCGTCATTGCTCATTTACTGGAGCAGCCGCTGGATGAGGCGACCACGCAGCGCGTGCTGGCGCGTATCAACGCCTACAAGGCCGAGCGGGACATTGCGGACCTGCAACTGGTTCGCCAGACGATCACCCGCGTTTACATCGGCGTGGCCAGCGCGACCGGCACTGAACTCAGTATCGGGCCAAAACCCCCGGAGCCGGTCCAGCTGACTGCCCGAGGCTACAGCGCCAGCGCCATTTACGCAGTAACCGAAATCACCATTCCATTCAGGGAGACACTATGAGCGACTATTACGGCATCCTGACGACGGCGGGAGCCGCCGTCTGCGCACAGTCCGTCGAAACGGGGCTGGCCGCAAATATCAGCACGTTTGTGATTGGCGACGGCAACGGCTCTGTTCCGCAGCCGAATGCGGCGCAGACCGAACTGGTTAACACCGTTTTTACCGGGCAGCTGAACAGCCTGTCACGGGATAAAATTAATCCGGCCATCCTGATTGCCGAAGCGGTGCTGCCCGCTTCCATCGGGCCATTCTGGATACGCGAGATGGGGATTAAAACGACGGACGGCACGCTGGTTGCCGTCTGCTCGTTACCGCCACAGTACAAAGTCGCCACGGAAGAGGGCGCGTCCGGGACGATGGTCATCAAGATGAACGTCATCTTTACCGAAGGGGCCAACGTCACGCTGATTGTTGATGATACCGCCGTGCTGGCCACGCGCAGCTACGTTGACCAGGCGGTTTCTGACGAGATGGCGGCACATCTCGCGGCAGAGGATCCACATCCTCAATACATCCTGGAAACGGACGCGGATGCGAAGTATCTGCAGATTAACGAGAACCTCGCAGAGATAGCGGCAGCAGGAGAGGCTGCGCAAAAGGCATCGCTGGCTAATTTGGGCCTTACGGACGAGATGTTTTATGGACGCTTAATTAAGCGCACATATTATCCGTATTCAAAAAACCATACGTTTGCCCCGGAAAGCCGACGTTATAAGGCGCTGATAATGGGAGCCGGTGGCTCAGCCGGAGGATGCCTGGCTATTCCTGCTGATACTGGCGGTAACCCAAGCCAGACGGAACTATGGATTTCTTCAGGCGGAGCGGCAGGCGATTACCTGGAAGTCTGGGATGATGTTCCAGAAACCGGAAGCGCCAGTGTAATAGTTGGCAGTGGTGGCAGGTCTGTATCCACCTCATCGTATGGTGCTGCAGGGGGCGATTCGTCCGTTGATACGCATGTTGCTCCGGGTGGGGGAGGAGGGAATGGTAGGAAAATAACGCGGACAGGTTTTTATTCTGTCGAGGGCGGGTTGCGAATAGGCGCATGGCAGCAGCCGTCCGACAGCGTGAAAATTGTTGTTGGTGCCTGCGGCGATTCGTCCATGTTCTTCCCGACCGACGACAGCCGCTATCCTGGCGGAATGGCGTCAGGCGGTAGCGGAGGGCGGAGTCCGTTCTATACGCCTCGTGATATTCATCCGAGCTATAACGGAGGAACAGGAACGAGCGGGACATTTGGCGCGGGAGGGTCGGGGTCATATCATCAGGATCCAGAGGATACGATAAAGGCCAGGCCCGGCGGCATGGGTGGTAATGGTTTTGTTGTCATTGAAGAGTACAGCTGATGCAGGTGGCGAATGATGAGTGAAAATATTAAGCAAGTGGCAATGATTGAGGCATCGTCCAATATCGTTGCGAATGTCGTAGCGGTTGAGGGGGATGAAAAAGAAATGCAGATGTCTGGATTCTATTTCGTCAGTTCAGGAGACGATGTTTTTTGCGAACCTGGAATGTACTACAACCCGGCGGACGACCTGTTTTATTTTGACGCTGCGCTGACGCAGCTGACACGACCTGACCGGGCGTAACACCGGTCAATGAATTTTTATGGCGACTACGGTCGCCTTTTTTACGCCCGGAGAAACTATGGCGAACAAAAAATATGTTGTTGTGCGCGGGATTGAGCATCCCGGCAGCGGTCACTGGCTTGATGCCGGAACGACTATTGAGCTGACGGAGCGACAGGCCAAAATCCTGCTGCTGAACGGTCACATTAAACCGGCAGACACGGCCCACGCCGCACCTGCCCCACAGATGAAAAAACGTAAATAAAGGAGCGGTAATGCCAGAAATTACCAGTTTTGTGCATAACGGCGCGAGCGTAGAGAGCAAGAAAGCGCCGCAGCCAATGGGGCCTGCAGGTGCGACCGTCTTTGGTCTGGTCGGCACCGCCCCCAATCTCGATCCGGGCATTCCGCTTAACAAACCGTATCGTATCGCCAACCCGGCGCAACTGGCGGCCCTTGACCCTACGGGAGCCGAGGCCGGGACGCTGTATCCGGCCATTGCCGCGATTCAGCAGCTGGCGAGCGTGTCGATTTATGCCGTGGTGGTCGCGGAAGGGGATGATGCCCCGGAAGACAAGGACTACACCGGCACGGTCGTCTCCGCGAGGGATGATGCGGACAGCGGCAACGTGGTCATCGTCATCAAGGACAGCACCCTGACCGCTGACGTCACCGACCCGACCGGCTGGAGCGTGACCATTGGCGATAAAACCGCTGACGTGGTGAGCTTTACCGTCAGCGACAGCGATACGCTGGTTTTATCCGGCGCAACCGGCCTGACCGCAGCGGATGTTGTTGTTGATTCAAATATCACGATCAGCGGCAAAGATATGACCAGCAACTCCACGGTCGCTAACGTCATCGGCGGCGTGGATGCGGCAACAGGGCGCATCACCGGTATGCAGGCGCTGAAAAACACCCAGGAAACGCTGACGCATATCAGCGCGCCGGGATTCAGCCAGAAGCCGGTTCACGATGCGCTCGCCGCGCTGGGTGCGAAAATCTACGCCATTCCGGTCGGCGATGGCCCGTCCACCAATGACCAGGACGCGATTGATTTGTCTGAGTCAATGGCGGTCACCGGCACCGGCTACGACCAGTTCTACCTGGTCGATCCGATGGTGAAAGTCTGGAGCCAGGCGGAGGCCGATTACGTGTACGGCTCAGCCTCAGCGCAGGCGCTGGCGTGTTTTGCGCGAGTGAAAGCGTGGGAGTCTCCGGGCAAGGGCCGCATGGGGGTAAACATCGAGGGGCTGCAGCGCCATATTGACTACAACCTGCTGGATAAAACCACCAACGGCGACTTGCTCAACCGCTACGGCGTGAGCTATTTCGCGCGCACCTCCATCGGCGGTTATTCCCTGATTGGCAACCGTACTGTTTCCGGGCGTTTTGTCTCTCAGGTCGGACTTGAGCACACCATTATCCGCAAGCTGCTCGGCACCACCGAGCCGGGCATGGGTGAAAACCTGACAAAAACCTTTATGGACCAGCGCGTCAACCTGATTAACGACTGGCTGTCGGGGCTGGCGACCGAGGAGGCGCTGATTGGGGCCAGAGTCTACCTGCACCCGACGCTGAACACCGTGGACAACTACCGCAACGGCGAGTGGCACATTGCCATTAACTACGCCGGGTTCAGCCCGAATGAACACGTCGTGTATCACCTCAATGAGGATACCGGCATCGTTGAATCCTTCCTGGAGAGCATCCTGTAATGGCTGGAGTATTAACCCGCATGGCGCAACGCGCCGTAATTCAGGGGCTGCCGCTGTATCTGAAACTGGAAGACGTATCAGATCCGGCACCCAAAAAAGTCATGGAAAAAACACGGGGCGGCTCGTTCGTTGAGCGCGAAGTCTCGACCGGCATTGAGGCCATGACCGCCATGCTGACCATCAAAGGCGCGCTGCAGGCGGAGCTTGCGATGTACGGCCTGCAAAAAGGGAAGCTGTGCGCGGTCACGGTGGATGAAGCCTATCAGGACGAGGATGGCAACCCGTACGCCGTGAAAGCCGAGTGGGTGGGCGAGGTCAACAACATTGAGGACAGCAACACCAAAATGGGCGAGCTGTCGCAGACCGTGCTGACCTTCTCCTGCAAGCGCAAAAAGAAAACCATCAACGGCAAAATCTGCTGGGAGGTGGCGAACGACGGCAGCGTGGTCAATCTCGGTCAGGAGGACTTCCTCGCACCGTTCCGGGCCATCGTTGGCCTGAGCTAACCCTTCTGTTCCCAACCCCAACCCCGCCGTCGAGCGGGGTTTTTTCGTCTATGGAGTCTCTATGTCCTACACCCGCAAAATCACCCTCGTTTACCCGTTAACCACCGCGACCGGCGTCCTCAGCGAGCTGACCGTCAGTACCCTGAGCGCAAAGCAGACGCGTGAAATTGGCAGGAAGCACGACACCGACAACGACCCGTCCGGTTTTCACGCAATGGATCAGGAGTTTGAGCTGGCCACCGCGATGACGGGCCAGCCGGATGACGTTATCGCCCAGCTGAAAAAGCCGGACTACAACAGCCTGACCGCGCAGATTGACCGCCTGACCAACTACAACACCGAAGAGCTGCTGGAAGAGGATGCTGACGAGCAGCGCGAAGCCGGAAACGCGGTTATCCCGCTGGCGTTCAACAAAGATAATCCGCCGCTGCTGGTTCCGGTTAACGACCCGATTACCGGTGACATCACCCACTGCCAGATGCAGCCGCCAACGGTCGGCCTGACCCGCCAGCTGCGCAACGAGAAGGATGCGCACAAGCGCGGCATGATGGTGGCCAGCACCTGCACCGGGCTGCACCCGGACATTATCGACCAGTTCCACATGCCGGACTTTAACTACCTGATGGAGCGCGTGAACGATTTTTTGTCACAACCGGGGGCATTCTTTCAGACGGAGACGTTGACCGACTGACGGACGTCCTGCCGCTGGTCTACCACGCCAGCGAAGGTGAAATTCTCTCCTGGCAGGTTCCGCGCGCCCTGAAACGCTACGAGCTTGCCCTGATGAAGATGGGAGTAAAAACAGGTGGCGGATAAGAAAGTATCGGTCCTGCTCAGCGCAAAGGATGCGCTGAGTCCGGCGTTTACCTCAGCAGAAAAATCGCTGGATAAAATGCGCCGCAAGGCGGGGGATGCCAGCACCGCCCTGGGCGCGCTGAATAAACAGCAGAGCGACGTTAAAGGCCATATCGCCTCGCAGCAGGCATTGAAAGAAACCAACGCAAAGCTTGCCGAGAATAAAAAGCGTCTCGACGCCTCCGGGATGGCGCTGCGGGATGCGCAGGCCGAGCAGCGACGTTATCAGAAGGGGATCGCCGGGGCGGAAAACACGCTGCGCGAGCTGGACGTGGAGCTGGCCCGCAACGGCAAGCTGACCAGCGAACAGCGCGTGGCGCACGTCCGGGCCACACAGGCGCTGGAGCAGCTGCGACCGGCCTATAAAAAAGCGACGGCAGAGGTGGCGACGAAGCGCCGGGAGGACAGCGCCGCCACGCGTCAGATGGCATCGCTGAGCGCCGCCGCTGACAAAGAGCGCACCCGCCTGCAGTCGCTCGGCAGCGCGCTGAAGAAAACCGGTGTGGATACGCGCAACCTTTCGCGCGAGCAGGTTCGTCTGTCAGCGGATGCCACCAAAGCCAGTTCGGCCCTGATGCGTCAGGAGCGGCGCATTATTTCGGTCAATAAAGCCCAGGCGAAAATGGCGGCAAACCGCGAAGTGCGCCAGGGCATTAAAAACCGGGCGCTGGGTACGCTGTCTGCTACGCCGCTGGGCGGCGTCATGACCACTGCCCTGACCGCCGCACCGTTTGTCGCAGCCGGTAAAAAGTCGATTGATTATGAAGCGTCGTGGGCCGACGTGAAGAAAGTAGCGAACTTCAAAAACGAAAAACAGGACCGGGACGTCCAGCTGGCCGCGCGTAAGCAGGCCGGGGATTTGGGGATGTCCCAGCAGGGCATGACCGAAATTCTCGCCGCTGCCGGTCAGGCCGGGGTGGCGAACGACAGGTATGGAAACGTTGACGCCAGACAGCTGCTGCGCTTTGGCGCTGATGCTTCAAAAGCATCCGTTGCACTGGATATCAGTGCGAAAGAGGCCGGTGACACGATGGCGACCCTGCGCACTTCGATGAAGCTCAGTCAGGACGGGGTGATATCGCTTCTCGATGTTATCAACGCCGAAAGTAACAAGATGAACGCAAAAGCATCGGTCGTGGCGGGCATCATGAAACGCCAGGGAGCGAATGCTGTCCTCGCCGGTTTTGATGCCAAACAGGTCGCTGGCCTCAGTTCGGCCCTGGTGGCCTCCGGTGATACGGAGGAAACAGGTTCGACGGCGCTGAAAAATATCACCGGTCGTCTGACGATGGGGTTTGCGGCGACAAAGAACCAGAAGCGCTCACTGTCCATGCTGGGATTCGATCCGGGCGTGCTGGCAAAGGACATGCAGCGGGATGCGGTCGGCACGCTGAAAAAGGTGCTGGAGGGGGTTAACAAACAGTCGCCCGATAAGCGAAAAGCCGTCATCAGCCAGATTTTTGGCGAAGAGGTTGCCGGTTCGGTCGCCAAACTCGCCGGGAACATGCAGCTTCTGGACCAGGCGATGGAGATCGCCAGTGACAGGACGAAGTATCAGGGTTCGCTGCAGAACGAATATCTGACCAAAGCCGCCACGCGGGCATTTAAGCTCAACCAGATGAAAGCGCGCATGGAAAACGCCGAAATCGCGCTGGGCAATCTGTTATTGCCCCTGATTGATAAGCTGGCTCCGAAGCTAAGTGAAGCGGCGGAAGGGCTTGCTGACCTGCTGGAGAAGTCAGAGTCTGCGCGTAACGTGCTGAAAGGGACAGCGATAGCCATTGGCGGGCTGATTGCGCTGAAAGCCACGGTCGGCACCTTTAAGTTTGTGAAAACCCTCTTCAGCGATCTGGCGCAGATTGGGAAGCTGGGCAAGGCGAAACTCGGCGGTGCGACCGACCACACCACCTCTTCAGCCAACCGCGCAGCCGCAGCCCTTGAGCGCCTGAATCGTCAGATGGACAGGATGGGGCGCAGTGGCGGTAACGCGAGTGGCAACGGTGCCGGCAGGGGCAGGAAGGGCCGCAAAAGCCGCCGGGGTGGCAATAGCCGCGCTGAGCCGGAAATCCGCACGCCCGCTGCCCGTCCGCGCAGCAAATGGCGGTCACGGGGCGGAGGCTGGAAAGGCTGGGTTGCCGGTGCGGCAGCGACAGCGGCGATGGACTACGGGCTGGACTGGTTCAGCCAGCGTGATGAGCCAGCGCCCGTAGCCGGAAGCGCCCGAAAGGCCGTGTTGCCCCGGACGGCTCCCGCGATGGCCAGTATGCTTCCGGCTGCGGGTAATGGCCTGAGTATGATGCAGACAGGGGCAGAGCTGCTGGCCCCGGCATCAAAGCTTGCGGGGCGCATGTTTACGCCGCTGGCGATTGCTGGCGGCGCGATAAATACCGCCTCGGTCATTATAAACGGCGGCAGCGCGGCAGAGGTTGGCGGCGCGGTCGGGAATACGGGTGGCGCGCTGGCCGGGGCAGCCGTTGGTGCTGCGATTGGTACGGCGATCCTGCCGGGTATCGGCACCGCCGTGGGCGGCGCTATCGGCGGTCTGGCTGGCAGCGAGCTGGGCCAGAAAATGGGCGAGGTAGTCGGCCCGTACATCAAAGAGGGCTGGGAAGGGCTGAAAGGCTGGTTCAGCAGTGATGACAAGACCACGCCCGCCAGTGACAAAGTGCCAAAGGTTGCGCCAAAAGACCTGGCGAAGGTGAACGCGCAGACCCTGACGCCCGGCATCGACGCCGCCGTGGAAAAGGCGAAGCTGGACCAGCCGCCACCCGCGCCCAATATCATCATCAAAGTTGAAAATAACCCGCGATTTGATGTGAAAGCCTCCGGCGACCCGGCGCAGGACAATGCGCTGGCGCAGAAGATAAAAAGCATCCTTGAGGTGACGCAGACGAAAGCGCTGCATGAGGCGCTGGCCAACGGCGTGGATGCGCGCATGAATGCTTCACTAAGCGGACAAAGGAGTGATTAATGCTGGAATTTATCACGGACCAGTACGTCAGCCATGAATCGAAACTTTCGCCCACACAGTTTGTGCTGGGCGATTTTGTTTTCAGCCTGCCGGAAAATACTCCGGCGGTGTCGCTGTCGCGCAAATACGACGGCGGCTGGGCCGTCATCGACCTGCTCAATGAGCTACCCGGCCAGCAGCAGACCGGTCGCAAGCTTGATGAGCGCGTGATTAAGTGCGAGTGGTTCCTGGACGAAGGGCAGGACAACATCGAGAAGCTGGTGAAGCTGCGCGACAGGAAAAAGCCGCTGCCGCTGGTCCGGGGCGACGGCACGCTGCTGGGCCAGTGGGTGCTGACCGGTTTCGACGTGGACGAAAGCTGGCTGTATCAGGAGGCGAAGTCGATGAAGCAGGGGGTGACCATCAGCCTGCGCGAGTTTGCCAACAAGCCCATAGAGCAGAAAAAACAAGGGAGCAGCGCTAAATGAAGGTAAGAAGCCGTGACCGCGACACGCCGGGGGATATCGCCTGGCTGAAGCTGCAGCGTGATGATGATGAAACCGAGCAGCTGATTTACGATCTGAATCCGCACCTGCATCAGTACGGGCGCGTCCTGCCGCTGGGGGTGATTATCGAGCTGCCGGAGCTGACCGACACCATCAACACCGAATCGGATGAGCAGGTGACCGTATGGAGCTAGGATTTACGCCGGTGCATTACTGCGAGGGGCCAGGGGCCGATATCATCAACGGGCGCATGACAGCGTTTGAACGCATTGATGTCAGCAGCGGTAAGGAAACGGATCGGCTGATACTGACCGTGGACGTGACCGGCCTGAAAGGCATCCCCAAAGAAGGCGGGGTGCTGAGCTGGTATGAGGGCTACGAGGAAAGCGGCGTGGTAAACATCGGTAAATTCAAAATCACCACCATCACCCCGCAGCTGTTTCCCCGCGTCATTACCATCACCGCGACGGCGGCACCGTTTGAAAAAGACGATCCGAGTGGTTTTCGGCAGCGCCGGTCTAAATCGTGGGACAACACCACGCTGGGCGATATCTTCCAGGCGATAGCGCAGGCCCACAACCTCTCACCGCGAATGGATGCGCGACTGAGTGCGTTTACGTATCCGCACGTTGACCAGATTAACGAGACGGACCCGGCGTTTTTAAACAGGCTGGCGGAAGAGCATGACGCGGTGGCAAAACCGGTGAACGGGGCATACATCCTTGCGCTGCGCGGTGAGGCCAAATCTATCACCGGCAAGACGCTGCCGGTGGTGAAGCTGACCTGCCCACCGGAGAACCACCCTGGCAACCAGTTTTTCATTCAGTGCTCGGTTGATACGCCGGGTAAAAAGAGCGTGAAAGGCGTGCGCGTGCAGTACACCGATGAGGCCACCGGCAAGACGCTCAGCCTGACCAGCGGCGATGCGCCATACCGGACAATGCCCGGAGTGTATGCCAGCAAGGAGCACGCAGAAGCCGTTATGAGCGGAGGGCATCGTAAGGCAAAGCGTGATGCGTCAAAGATTCGGCTGGATACGCCAGGCAATCCCTATATTGCCGCCGAGGGGATCGTGGAGCTGGATAACACCTTCCCGGACGGGATGCGTGGGCGTGTAAGCATAGACAGAGTAGAGGCGCGAGGGAGTCGCAGCGAGGGGTACAGGCTGAGTATTACGGCCAGTAAACCGCTGAACGGAAAGTGACACAGAATGAAAAAAAGCCTCTCTGCAATGAGACAGAGAGGTATATTCAGGGAAGTTTCCTATATATGTAGAGACAAGAGAAACATACTGCGGTTTCCGTGCAGTGGGAAGCTATATTCTTTAAATATTAAAATTGAATTGTTCGAATATGGCTTTTTGGTGAAAAAAAAAAGCCGCGCTGTAGGGGCGGCTTAAACATGCATCGAGGTCATTCGCTTATTATATAGTAAGCGAGGTGAGTGTAATTTGCCTGAGGAGGTAATTCAATTTATTAAGATTGAAATGTAGATTTAAAGAAATAAAATTACATCTGCTTGCTATTTCAGTAGCTAAAAGCTACAAAGGATAAGTGTTTAAATTTGAAAGCATAATAAGTTAACCACGAGTAAATCAAGCTCTGGCTTTATAAAATAAAGCTAGCGTCTACTGTGGTTAGGTGATTTTATATCCAAAGCTTAAGAAGGGGGCGGTGTGAAGGGCGCAGAAAATGATTATGCATTATTCGAAGACGTACGCCGTGTTATAGGCAGGGCAGTAGTTGTGCTTAAAAAATCAAATCAGGATGTTAATAATAATACTGTCGGCCTGATACTACAGGAGTATGCAGGTGAAAATAGTAATTTATATCTTAACAGAATTTATACGTTGGCCAGAGATATCATGAAATAGAAGGGGTATTTATTATCATGGTAAAAATAGCATGATCCATCAGTGAGTAAATTCAGATAATGAAGTATATATTCTTCATCAGCATATTTGCAGTCCTGGCGACCAGTTGTACTCCATTTCATCCTTCTGGATGTCATAAAACCACGGCAACAAGTTTTTGTGGTTCAGGCCGCTGGGATGATCAGGATGAATGGGGGGCACAAGCTCGGGCAATCAGGGCGGCAATAAATGCCAGGCTTGTTGATCCACAACGCTGGCAAGGGAAGAAATGCAGGTTGCATATAGAGTTTGCTGAGAATGGTACGGCTTTAAATATTTCGACCAGCGATGGTGATAGTGGATATTGCGAAGCGGTAAAATCCGCAGCTCAGAAAGCCACGTTCCCTGCCTTTAGTCATCCTGAAGTCTATCGGGACTTTCAAAAATCACGCTTTGATTTGCGCGGTTAGGTGATCATAGGTTGTCAAGAGATCTGCTTGTGGCTTTTAACCTTAACACCTGCAGCCCGAATAAGTTAAGCGTCAGATTATTCTCAGGTCGTCTTACCTGTGGGCATGAAACAATCGTTCAGATTGGCTGAAAGTCACATCGTGGCGATCGCTAAATTGCTATCTTCAATTCATAATCTTTTGGCAGTGCTAGTCGTTCATTACATGAAATTACAGCTATTATTGGTGTGACTGGACTAAAAACACGCAGGGGTAATTAATGAAAGCTGCCATTGCCTACTTAAGGTTCTCATCCCCATCCCAGGGGGATGGGGATTCGCTTAAGCGTCAAAAAAAATTAATAGATGAATGGCTAAAAGTTCATCCTGAATATCAGCTGGATGACACGACGTATGAAGATTTAGGCCTGAGTGCTTTTAAAGGAAAACATGCTGATTCTGGCGCATTTGCTGACTTTATGGATGCCCTGAACCATGGGGTAATTGCGGCCGGAACCGTTTTGTTAATAGAAAGTTTAGATAGGTTGTCAAGAGAAAAAATAGGAGATGCAACAGAAAGGCTTAAGCGAATATTGATCTGCGATGTCGATGTTGTAACATTGTGCGATAATACTCATTACACTAAGGAATCTCTAAATGATCCTTATGCAATTATCAAAGCAATACTAATTGCGCAACGGGCAAATGAAGAGAGTGAGATAAAATCAAGCAGAGTGAAAGCCTCCTGGAGGAGAAAAAGAGAGGAGGCCGAGAAAACAGGTACAATTATGACACGGGCATGCCCTCGTTGGTTAAGGGTGAGTGAAGACAGAAAGTCATTCGAAGTAATTGAAGAGAATGTAAGCACAATCATTAAAATATTTGATTTACGAAAAGAAAACGCCTCATTACATCGCATTACGAAATACCTGAATGATAGAAATATTAAAACGCTCTCTGGCGTTGAGGGACAATGGCATCCTTCCTCGATACAAAAAATCCTTAGCAACAAAGCCTTGATAGGAATTTGTACACCATCCTATAGGGCCAGAAATCAAGGGTTGACTGAGATACATAATTATTATCCAAAGATTTTATCTGATGAGTCTTTTTTTGAAATCCAGGAGTTACGGCTAGCCCCATTTGGCCGAGTGGTAGTTAAAGAAAATCCACTATTAATTAATCTGCTAAGAACTATTTTAAGATGTAGGTACTGTAACAGTACGATGATTGTCACCTCCGTTAGTGGCAGTCATCATGGCTATTATGCCTGCCCGATGAAGCGCTTACATCGATGTAGCGCCCCTCTCATCAAAAGAGAGATGGTCGATGATATAATAATTGGCTGTGTCTTGTTCAATGCCAGGGAGTTTGAATCGGAGCCATTGAATGTTGATAAAACAATACAATTGAATAGCAGGAATGTTGAAGTGATGCTTGAAATAAAAAATCTCATATCTGCAATTAAACTTGCACCGGATGTGTCTTCATTGGCAGATGAGCTAAGGCTGTTAGATAAAGAATTCAAAAGAAACGAAACGGCCTTGCAGGTTATAATGTCACGAAATAAAAAGATGAACATTAAAAACATCCAGGATATGGATCTCCAAAAAAAAGATGATAGAGAACAATGCAGAAATTACGCTTATAAAACATTCCAAACAATCACAATAGATACTGTAGCTAAAAAATGCAATATACATTTTATAACAGGACTATGCTTCAATAATTTCCCATTAACGAAAACTCTCACGGTGTCATCAATAAAAAATGCACTTTTATATATTGATGGGGAAACTGTGTATTTTTGAGTTTATAACGAGTAGCTAAGAGTTTGTGTTTCTTTGTGATAATAGTCTGATGGTCGTATGGAGAAATCTATTAATCAAAAAAAAAGGCCGCATTAACTGCAGCCAACCACAAAAAGGAATTAACTTCTGATTATAGAGATGCGGTATAAATATAATAAATGTGATGATATTTTGCCAGTCTGGAAAGTTGAAAACGTGATTTGACATTTTTATAAATAGCATTGCCTGAATGCCTTACTGATAACTATGTGATAGTTTGTAGCTTCAGTATTTAGTGAGGGATTGATATGAACGAAGAAAAAGAAGCTCAGGCCGTGTTTGAGGATGTCTGCCGCGTTATCGGCAGAGTAGTGATTATGTTGAAGCAATCAAATCAGGATGTTAACGACAGCACCATCAGCCTGATGCTACAGGCCCATGCAGGAAAGCGAGCTAATACGCACCTGCAAAAAGTATATGCGGCAGCGCGAGACATTATGAAAGAGGAAGCGAGGCAGGGTGAGTGAGTTTGCAGTGAAGCTATTGAGGAGTAAGTAATGAGACCACCAATCACGGACGAAGGCATACCGATGCCCGAGGCTGATATGGATGAACCGTCAGAGCGCACCATGACAGGTAGCGAAGCTTATGAAATGGTGCTGGGCCTTTTGGATATGCGCAGAAAGAAGGAAAAGCTTGAGGCTATCAAGAAGCTGCTGGGGCAAGAGTAGGGCAATAAAAACCCGGCCACCGAGCCGGGTTATCCTTCATCATGACTAAAATTATAGAGTTGCAGAACAAGCACACAGATATGAATGAACGATGCTGCTGCAATCCCTATAGACAGTGTAGGAAGCATATATCCACTCATGCTCGAAATAAGAAGTACGCCGGAGAAAAATAAAATACCCAACTCAACAAAACTCAGGGCGTACACAATGACAACAGATGTCATGTATCCGTATTCTCTGATCTTATCTAGTCTTCTGGTCCTGCTCCCAATGAGAAAAGTCATCGCTGCTATTAATATAGCTATCATCGTTCCTGAGTATGATGTTAGTGCCGCACCAAGTCCATCTCGGTGGGCTGCGAACGATACCCCAGGGACAAAATGCCGAAAAGCGAAATAGCAGGCAATCACTACAGCGTATGGAATAGCGATAATGTAGATGCCAGGCATCACCTTGCTACGCATGCCCCCCTCCTGAAAGTTAGCTGTTGATTTTACCCACTTGGCGCTCAAGGCTGCTAAGTATAGATGCCTTCATTCTCAGGAAACAGTAACTCATTTCCTCTGCTATTTCAGCGTTTTTCACCCTTTCAATTGACGCCGAAAGATGGCCTTTTTCTGAAAGGTAGTGGTCAGCTAAAATATCACCAGCTTCATCCTTCGCTCGCATACTGATATCTGAAAATTGAGGATTAGGGTTTGATACTATGTCTTGAGTTAATTTTTTTATGTTTCGCTTGAATTTTGGTTTGATAACAATTTCAATAGAATCAAATAATTCACCTTCAATATCCTTTGCCCCCAATGTTTTCAATATGTCCCCAAAGGTCGTTGACTTAGCTTCAACCTTGACAGTAGTTCTGCCAATAAAATTCATTTTCATTACGTCCCCCTTTGAAGTACCTCTCATCAAGGGTTCTATCTTGATCTTTGTCCCTGCATCAACAAGCATGCCTTTCCCAATCAAAAAGTCGACAAGATCTGAGGTGGTTGGGCCGTAAATTGTCCTTGCAAAACCAATGACATCCCCATCCATAAAAATGAAAGATGGAAACCCAAGAGATTCATCATCCGCAAGGCTGTTTTTGACATCTTCGACAGATGATTTTGTTTTGTTTATTTTTTGAACCAAACTTTTGTCATTGGTTTTTGTAAATAAAATTGTTTTATCATCAATTTTATGAATATAAAGGTAATTATCCCCGATTTTGAGATTATTCCCCTCTTTCAAAAGAGGGTGTATAAAATCATGCAAGCCTAAAGATAGCTTACTCTTACCTTTGCCTTGATAAACTGCATAAAAACCAGTTTTCATATGTTATTCCGTTTTATAATTTGCGTAATGCGCTTAACATCAATCCACAACTGCAGGCATCCACTAGAATCCCTTGTCCAACCTACTAGAAGTTACCCCCAACCCTACCCAAAGAAGCAGCTGTCCGGGTCTACTCTCACGACCTCAAGCGCCTCGGTAAGAGTTTCAGTGGTATCGTACAGGTGCCACTTCAAGTCCTGACGCATCCAGTAGAGCTTCCACCTTTTCAGGGAGCGAATGTACTTGATACGCACTGATGGCAGGAAGTGGGTTTCGCCTGGCTCGCCACGCCATACAGGCCGCAGCGCACCTATTTCTATTGTCTGGTCTTCGATGTTGTAGACCATATCCAGTTCTTTTCGAACATGCTCGGGTGGCCTGATGCTGTCAACGAATGCCTTAACTTCTTTGTTGACGGCGTGATACTCAAGGTCATTGAATGCCATCGATCCCCCGTGAATTCAATCGCCAATATTTTCTGGTTATGCATGGCGGCTAACCTTCAGGATGCTATCGGAAAAATGGGCGGTTAATAACCTGGAATTTTCATCAGGGGTAAGCACCAAGACAATGCAGATTTACTTCCACCGCACCTTAGCTTGTTTCACCGCTTCCATGATTGCCCGCCCTGAGTTTTCATACTCTGGCAGAGACAGGACGTGCCAATTTCCATGCCAGAATCCAAGCAGACAGCAGCGCTCACTAGTAGTGTCTTTGATAGCGAAGGTGCGCATATCTGTCGACGGAATGGGAAGTTTCTCTCCTGGACGAGGAAAGTAGATCCTCACGCCCCCTATGATCATGTTGTCCATAAGCGCTACTCGCTAACGAGCCAGAATTCGGCCTCTTCAAACATATCTTCGACCAAGCGGTTCAGCTTCTCCTTCTCCGTTTTCGTACAGTCGCTGTTCACCGCATTGGCCTGCATTGGTTTGACGCGAACATTAGCGGCCGGGAACACACCATGCACTCGCTTTGTCAGCTCGGAGAGGATGATATCCTCAGCACCTGGTAAACCTTCCACATTGCGTTTGTCATAAACAAGTTCAACGTACATAGCTTTTACCTCATCAGCTGGTTATACATACAGTATAATTGAAATGGAGGTAGATCAATCCCTCGCCGAGTTCTCGGCAAAAAATAGTTCAAATGACTGCATATGATTTTATCGCTAGGACACCCGTTAGAGCACCTGTGGATTTTAATTTGATGGGGGTTGTTTGTGTAACTATTTGATTTAAATGGTACGCCCTACAGGGCTCGAACCTGTGACCTACGGCTTAGAAGGCCGTTGCTCTATCCAACTGAGCTAAGGGCGCACTGAAGTGCTGCTCCGAAGGGTGCGTATTATTCGGAACGCTCGGATTATACGGTCAGCACCTTTCTAGTCAATGGCTTTTCAACTGCCTGCGCGACAATTGACCGTTCTGACCGATCTTTGCCTGACAGAACGCGCGGCTTCTGACAAAATAGAAACAATCCCCCTCCTTTTTGATTACAGCGGAATTATTCGACTGATGGTAGCAAAGATTATTGACGGTAAAACGATTGCGCAGCAGGTACGGCTTGAAGTTGCTGAGAAAGTGCGTGCGCGTGTTGCAGCAGGAAAACGAGCGCCAGGCCTTGCCGTTGTGCTGGTAGGTGAGAACCCTGCATCGCAGATTTATGTTGGCAGCAAGCGCAAAGCTTGTGAAGAGGTGGGGTTCCTCTCACGCTCTTACGATTTACCCGATAACACCACGGAAGCCGAGCTGCTGGCGCTGATTGATACGCTCAACGCCGACAAAGATATCGATGGTATTCTGGTGCAGCTCCCTCTGCCAGCGGGCATCGATAATGTGAAAGTACTGGAGCGTATCGATCCGGACAAAGACGTGGATGGCTTCCATCCCTACAACGTGGGACGCCTGTGTCAGCGTTCGCCGCGCCTGCGTCCTTGTACGCCGCGCGGTATCGTGACGCTGCTTGAGCGCTACGGTATTGATACCTACGGCCTGAACGCCGTGGTCATTGGCGCATCCAACATTGTAGGCCGCCCGATGAGCATGGAGCTGCTGCTGGCTGGCTGCACGACCACCGTGACCCACCGCTTCACCAAAAACCTGCGTCAGCACGTTGAAAATGCCGATCTGGTGATCGTTGCGGTCGGCAAGCCGGGCTTCATACCTGGCGAGTGGATCAAAGAAGGCGCGATCGTTGTGGATGTCGGCATCAACCGTCTGGAGAGCGGTAAAGTGGTCGGTGACGTAAATTTTGATGAAGCCGCCGTCAAAGCCTCGTATATTACGCCGGTTCCGGGTGGCGTTGGCCCTATGACCGTCGCCACTCTTATTCAGAATACCTTGCAGGCCTGCGAGGAATATCATGATGTCGATGGAGAGTAATATGACGACCTTCTCATTAGGAAAACACCCCCACGTTGAGCTGTGCGATCTGCTGAAGCTGGAAGGCTGGTGCGAAAGCGGCGCGCAGGCGAAAGCGGTGATTGCCGAAGGTCTGGTGACCGTAGACGGCGAAGTGGAAACCCGTAAGCGCTGTAAGATCGTCGCCGGGCAGACAGTCAGCTTCGAAACCCTGAGCATCACGGTTCAGGCGTAGTTTTCTCTTTACGCAAAAACAGGGTCGGGTTAAACCCGACCCTGTTTTATTAGCATTATGCACTCTCTCTATTTCAGCCTTTTAAAATATACATTTTGGCATATTTGAATACTCCTGTTTGCTGCTATTAATTGTTTTATTTGCCTCATTTCTGGTGCTCACTCAGTGAATTATATTGATAATAATGACCCAGGCGAAATAGTCAGCGGTTACGGTCAGCTGAGCTCAAAAAATGCGTATTGCGACCTGTGGAACTTTCAGCCACGCTTGAATTTCCGAGATAAAAATACACAATCATTTACTATTAAAGGGTGTGGCAATGAAACTAATTAAAGCAGCTATGCTGCCTTTATTTCTGGCTGGGTTATTTTCTTCGGCACACGCCGAAACATCCTCTGTTAACCCCGAAAGTCTGCAAATCTCGCGCGCGACGTTTTTAGCGGATGGCGAGGTTCAACTTCCCACTGATTTTCATCGCTGGGTGCATGTCGGAACCTTTGTTAAGGAAGACGGTATCAATATCTTTGACAATACAAAAATCGAGATCCCACTGATCGGCAATACCTATATAGAACCGAGCGCCTACAACCACTATATGGCGACCGGCGAGTGGGCGGATGGTTCGCAGATTGTCAAAGAGTTTACCGAAGTGGAAGCAGATAAAAAATGCGATCTCAAAGGCACACACGTCTGCAAAACTGCCTTTGGCACAGCTATCTTTCAGAACAACTACGCCGGCTATGGTTATATGGTCAAAGATAAACAGCGCTTCCCGAAAGCGGCAGGCAACTGGGCTTACTTCACTACCGGTCACGTTAAACCTCCGTATCCGCAAGCCGCTAAAGTTAAAGCGACCGCAGACTGCGCCGCGTGCCATATCGCCCATGCAGCCGATCAAAATTATGTGTTTGCCGCACAGAAAATTGGCCTTGAGCGTATGAATCCCAATAACAAGTAACGGGCCAGAAACTTATGCGAAGGGCGAGCTACCATAGCGACCCCTTCGGTGATATCCGGGACGCTGCTCAGTGGATGTCATTAACGGCAGCGGCGAATATCACAGGTTTATCCGCTGACTGTTTCGCACGAGCCGCAGCCGCTGCCAGGTGACCGCTGCGGAAAAATACTGCGCTAATTCGCCCGGCAGGCGCTACCATCTTTTCTCCAGCATCAGTACCGCAGCAATCAGTATTATCACGATCAGCAAAAAACCAAGGGATATAGCAAAGGCATCACCCATGTGATTTCCCGTTGAGCACCAGGCATCCGGCAAGTCTGGTCGATATTCTCGGTCATCGACATGATAAATAAGTATGAATAATGGCCGGCTTTGCCATCACCTTTGTCAATGCGAGTTTTTTTAGTTCATTGATTTTATTTGATTAATATTAAAATGATGATCATTTAAACCTTTCACATCACGCTTTGTGATATCACCTTCCTGCGCCTTAAATCCCCCCGTTTGCAACGCTAAAGTGATGTTCATGTCTTATCTGAAAAGCCTGATGACGCTGGCCGTTCTTGCCGGCGGTTGTATCCTGCCTTTGCAGGCCCACGCCTCCCCACAGGGTAAAAAGGTTTCTTACAATACGACGCACAGCCATAAAAGAGCCAAAAAGCCAGCCCACTCAAGCGAAGCAAGCTTTGCCGCCCGGCAGCGGATGCACAATCGCGCGCTGTTACTTAGCAAGCAGAAAGAAAAGCAGCGGCATGAGATGCCCATTGTAGAGGGAAGTGCGCATGATAAGGCCGCGCTCCGCTCTCAGAATCGTCGCTATCTTGAACAACATCCGGAATGGTTTGCCACCCCTTACCGTAGACATAATCTGCATCTCCAGGATGGAACGAGCCTGGCGGATTCTCAGCATCTGCAAACGGTCACCGACGAGATAGTGAATCGCCTTCAGCATCAGCTGGGCAAGCCGTACGTCTGGGGCGGTGAGTCTCCGGAGGAAGGTTTTGACTGTAGCGGGTTAGTCTATTTTGCCTATAACAAGCTGCTGGCGGCCAAGCTGCCACGCACCGCCAACGAGATGTACCATTTCCGTCGTGCGAAGACCGTTGCTGATAATGATTTGCAGCGTGGCGATCTGCTCTTTTTCCATATCCATACGCGCAATAAAGCCGACCATGTAGGGGTCTATCTGGGGGATGGCCGCTTTATTGAATCTCCCCGTACCGGGGAGCGCATTAGGATTAGTTATCTGGAGGATGAATTCTGGCAGGAGCACTACTTAGGCAGCAAGCGCATCCTGACAGATAATACGGTGCTTTAAACCGTTGCCATTATCAGGAGAATCATTATCAGGCCTATTGAGATGACCACCATAAACAGGGTATCAAGCGTATACGGTGAAGGCGTTGCTTGCTTGCGTGTGCTGTATCTTCTTTTTTGATTAGCATCCTGCTGCTTAATAAATTCCTCCATTGAGACAAATCCCTGTATTTCATGCCGGGCTTCCTGGGTGGCCGGCTCCTTTACTCCCTTTACAGTATATTCTGTATTATTTCCGTCCATCATAGCTGGTATCCTTTCGCTAATAGATCTAAGAGTTAATGCGGTCAGATTGTGTTTTAACTTAAGTAAAAACCTCCATGATTCATTCGGTTAGCATTTATTGTTCAGTTAAGAGAACCGAGGATTTTCAGCTCCAGTTCATCGGGGACTTCGTTGTATGAGAGGACGTTAAGACCCGGCGCAAACAGGCGAGCATAGCGGGCCAGCAGCGGCCGTAGCTGAGGCGCGACCAGCAGCACGGGCTCTTTACCGGCGGCTTTCATCTGTTCGTGGATCTGCGGCATATTCTCCTGGAACTGGGCGAGCATATTCGGATCGACCGGCACGCTATCGAGCATCACCTTGCCGGCCTGCTGCGCCTGATTCACCACGCCCATCAGTAAATTCTCCAGCTCGTTATTGAGCGTGTAGACCGCCAGCTCGTTATTGCGCACAAAATCGTGGGTGATGCTGCGGCGCAGGGCCAGGCGCACGTCTGACACCAGCAGAATCGGATCTTTTGACAGCGCGCTGCTGGCGACCAGAACGGTGGCGATAGTCACGATATCGCGCAGGGAAACCTTTTCAGCCAGCAGGCTGCGGTAGACCTTCAGCACCTGGCTGTAATTCAGCGCGGCGTTAAGATCTTCGGCAAGTTTCGGCGACAGCGCGGCAAGACGGTTGTGCAGATGCGTGACGTCGTCGTAGTTGAACAGGTCGGGAATGTAGTTCTGCACGATTTTGTTGAGGTGCGTGGCGACGACGCTTGCGCAGTCAATCACCTGGTAGCCCAGGTTCAGCGCTTTGGCTTTCTGCGTCGCGGCAATCCACGTCACCGGCATGCCGTAGGCCGGGTCGTTACCCAGCACGCCGTCAATTTCGCCGTAGGTTTCGCTCGAGGGCAGCGCCATCAGCTTATCCGCCGGAATATCGCCGTCGTCCGCTTTAATACCGTTGATATAAATCGCGTACTGGGTTGGCTTTAAGCGGAAGTTTTCCCGGATGCGGATCTCCGGCAGCAGCATGCCGTTATTGTCCGAGATAACCTGACGCACCCCGCGAATGCGCTGGGTCAGCGGGCTGCCTTTTGCTTTGTCGACCAGCGACACCAGCTTGTAGCCGAGGCTCAGGCTTATCGGCTCAATCTGTGGGATAGTCTCCCAGCTCACCACCTGCTCGCTGCTTTCGGTCAACGTCTTCGTGAGGGTAGAGAGACTTTTCTCCTCGGCTTCCGCGGCCTGCGGCTGTCTGCTCTGACGCCACGCGGCAAAGGCCAGCAGGGCGGTAAACAGCAGGAACGGCATATGCGGCATGCCCGGCACCACGGCGAGCACGAACATCACGCCCGCCGCCGTGTAAATGACCGCAGGCGTTGCCAGCAGCTGACGTTTGATCTCGCTGGAGATGTCGCCGCTGTCGCTGACGCGGGTGACAATAATCGCCGCCGCGGTCGAGAGCAGCAGGGACGGGATCTGCGCAACCAGCCCGTCACCGATGGTCATCAGGACGTACTGCGAGAAAGCCGCGTCGGCGCTGAGATTGTACTTAAAGATACCGATACAAATCCCGCCGATCATGTTGATGGCAAGAATCATCATCCCGGCAATGGCATCGCCGCGCACGAATTTGGAGGCCCCGTCCATCGCCCCGTAGAAGTCGGCTTCGCTGGTGACCTCTTTGCGGCGGGCCTGCGCCTGCGCCTGGTTTATCAGCCCGGCGTTCAGATCGGCGTCGATAGCCATCTGTTTGCCCGGCATCGCATCCAACGTAAAGCGGGCGGAGACTTCAGAGATACGTTCAGCGCCCTTGGTCACCACGATAAAGTTGATCGTCAACAGCACCAGTAAAAAAGAGCGTGAAACCGTTGTCGCCTCCCTTCACAGCCAGTCTATTTTCACCGGTGGCCTGACCCCGCTCAACAATCTTAACCCCAGAGCGGCGATGAAAGAGAAGAAGAGCCATGGGAACAAGCCGAACAACGGCGGGACGGCTGAGGTGAAAAATGTCGGCAAGCCGGTCGTCGCAAAAGTCGATGAGCAGAGCGCGCAGAAGGCTATCGAGACCTCGCAAAAAATGGTGATTCTCAAGCAAAAAAACGCCATTGAACTGGGGGAGCTGGCGACCAATATCAACGCCATTGCCGAAAAGGCGCATATGGAAAGCAACCTGGAGATGGAAATTGTGCCGCAGGGGCTGCGTATCCTGATTAAGGATAACCAGAACCGCAATATGTTTGAACGCGGCAGCGCCAGGATCATGCCGTTCTTCCGTCTGCTGTTGACCGATTTAACGCCGGTGTTTGATTCGTTACAGAACAAAATCATTATTACCGGGCACACGGATGCGATGCAGTATAAACAAAGTACCTACAACAACTGGAACCTGTCGGGAGACCGTGCGCTCTCTGCCCGACGCGTGATGGAGCAGGCGGGAATGCCAGCGGACAAAGTGATGCAGGTTAGCGCAATGGCCGACCAGATGCTGCTGGATCCGAAGAACCCACAGGGGGCGGATAACCGCCGTATTGAGATAATGGTTCTGACGCAAACGGCTTCTGACGCGCTTTATCAGTTCTTTGGCGCGCAGGGGGAGAAAGTTGTCAAACCGGTGGCGGCCCAGCTCGACGCAGGCAAAAAACCGCTGATCCCGCTGCCGGACTTTAAAGCGCTACAAAGGCATGGATAGAAACATTATTAATTTATCAATCCCTGATCTGTGATGTGACAAATTATCCAGAGCTTGTAACTTTATTTCTATAAGCAGCGTGCAGTTATTATAAATGCACGACTGCATGGATCATAAATGCGACATCTTTATTATCGTGCGGTGTCGTATGGAACAAATCAACATAAGGATTATGTGATGAGAAAAAAAGCGCTCTCACTTTGTATCGCCCTGGCCTTAAGTAATAGCGTCATGGCAGATCCGGATGTGGAAAATATCAGCCAGGATGAACAATGCCCGAGCAATATTTCAAGTTTATCTGCATCTCAAAAAAGTAAACTCTCCCGAAACTGTCTTAATCCGCAAGCCGATGAAACCGACTGGCAATGGATCGCGGGCGCGGCGGCGGCTGGCGTTACCGTGGCGGGGCTTGCCGCCATAAATAATAACTCGAGCCATGGTGGCAGTCATGGCAGCGGCAGTGACAGCGGTAGCAGCGGGAATACGGGAAATGGTGGAGATACCGGTGGTGGAGATACCAGCGGCGGAGATACTGGCGGTGGTGGAGATACTGGCGGCGGTGGAGATACCGGCGGTGGTGGAGATACCGGCGGTGGTGGAGATACCGGCGGTGGTGGAGATACCGGCGGTGGTGGAGATACTGGCGGCGGTGGAGATACCGGCGGTGGTGGAGATACCGGCGGCGGTGGAGATACTGGCGGCGGTGGAGATACTGGCGGCGGTGGAGATACCGGGGGCGGAGATGATGGTGGTTCAACGCCTGAATCCCAGATCGTTGACTACAGCAACGACGCGGTACTGGATAAAAACAATCACACCATCACTTTGGGCGATGTCACCTGGCAGTATGTGCCAGAAGGCGAGGCGTACTCTTTGACTGCCCCGGATGGAACGGTGCTTTATACCGATGATGCCCATTGGTCAGTCGATACGAATAATAATCTGATTGTTGAGGGTAAAGACGCGCAGGGGAACGCCTGGCGCTACGATAGCTCCGGCATTTTTACCTATGACGACGGTGATACGAAAATTGTGCGCGGTGACGGGGCTACCGTTACCGTCGACAGCGATACCATCGTCGACGGGCAGGGAAAAACCAGCGTTATTATCACCGGGAACGATACCACGACGGTGGTTAACGGTAACACAACGGTCGCTGACGGCGGCACGGGCGTGCAGGTAGCCGGGGACGGTGCGGCGGTTGATATTAATGGCCAGGGGAACGCCAGCGGCGCAGACTCTGTCATTACTGATGTTACCGGCAATGATGCAACGGTGACCGTTAAGGGGGACACCGTCATTGAAGATGGTGCCGTAGGCACCGCTATCACCGGCGATAATGCCAGATATGTTTTTAATGCTACGGGGACCGTCAGCGGTGAAAATTCGCGTCTGGCAACCATTACCGGTGACGACGCCAGCGTCAGCCTTGCCGGTCAGCTAACGGTAAAAGATAAGGCGCAGGGTATTGAGATAGACGGTGCGCACGCAACGGTAGAAACAGCTGCGAAACTGTTTGTCGAGGATTTAGGCTCGGTCGGCATCAATATCAGCGGTGATAACACCACCTTCAGGAATACCGGCGATATCGATGTCAGCATGGACGGTACAGGTGTTGCCATCAACGGCGATAATGCTGCCCTGACGCTTGACGGCACTATCACCGTAGCATCCCGTAAAGATGCTGACGGAGAGCTGCATAATGCAGGCACCGGCGTTACCGTTAGCGGCGATAATAGTAACGTTGATATTACAGGCGATATTCAGCTTGATTCTGAAGCGCTGGATGCCAGCGACTATGTGCAAAGAGGAGATTCTACCGGCTTAGCCATTGACGGTAATAACAATGTTGTGACGATCGAGGGGACCGTTGCCATTACCGGCGTGATGGGCGGGCACACCTCGGATTACGATAGCATCTGGAGTGGTATTTCGGTAAGCGGTGAAGGCAATGAAGTACTGGTAAAAAACGGCCTGCAAATGGGCACTATACCGGTTCATCAGGATGCAAGCGTTGGCATAAACGAAGTTTTCTTGCTGGATATTACTGGTAAGAACAAGGTGACGGTAGAAGGGCATTCGGCTATCGAACTCCGGCTGCCGAATGAAGTAGTCAACGCGGAGCAAGGCGCGCAGGTTGTTCTGGCTCAGAATAGCGAGATGGAGATAAGTTCGAGCCCTGACGGCTATGAATGGATACCGGCAATCATGTATGCATCGGATGCAGGCTCGAGTATTTCTAACCAGGGAACCATTCATGTTGAAGCCCTGAACGACGCTCGATTGCTTGCAGCCTACAATGGTGCCCTGGTCGAGAACACGGGGGATATTATCGTGGCTCCGGCAAATTCACTCAGTAGATATGGCAATTCAGTTATGTTTGCGGCCAATCCGGGATCGGTGGCGCGTAATTCAGGGACTATTTCCACCATGACTAACATCAGCAGCGCATCTAAAGAAGCCTATGTCGTTGCCGGGATAAGCAGCGCTCAGATAAGCAATACCGTAACAGGCAGCATTAGCACGCAGGGACCGAACAATTTCGCGATGTATGTGGATAATTCAGGCTCAGCTCTGAACGAGGGGCAAATCAGCATTGACGGCTTTTATGCGGTGGTTGACGGCAATAACGTCCCTACGGGAGAAAAAAAACCTTATAAGGTCAAAGACGCCAATGCCTCCAGGCGTGGTGCAGGCATGTATGCCGGTACTGCATCCTCGGCGACTAATACCGGCACTATCAGCGTCAATAATTCTGGTTTTGGTATGCTGGCCCAGTGGGGAGGTAGCGTCATTAACCAGGGCGATATTATCTTAACCGCTGATACTGGCACCACCAGCGATGGGAATAAAGCGCAGCTTGTTGGTATGGGGGTTGCCGGAGGGGGCGTAGCCCTTAACGACGCCGGTGGCACTATCACTATCAATACTAACGTTGGTAAAGCTTTCTACAACGACGGTACGGGGACCATCGTTAACCGCGGGCAGATTGTGGTGGGCGAGGGGATAAACCCTGCGGTTGATAACAGTAAAGACGCCTCGGTCGTTTCAGGCGATCTGCTGCAAAACTATGTCGTCGGTACGAATGCGGATGGTTCAAGCGGCACGTTGCAGGCTAACAATCTTGTCCTGGAGTCGGTCTCCGTTGGCACCGGCTTTACCGCCGGAACCGACGCGAAAAGCGAAACTTTCGATAACGTATTCAGCGGCAGCGACATCGAGGGCGTGGAAAACATCACCTCTACCAGTGCCGTGTGGCAAGCCCAGGCGACGAAAGACGCCGAGGGTAACGTTGATGTCACCATGACCAAGAATGATTATCGGGATGTGGTGGACAGCAGCGTAAGCAGCGTGGCCGGTGCGCTGGAAGCGGGCTACACCAATAACGCCCTTTATCAGAGTCTGAATCTGAAAACCGCCGCCGAGGTCAGTAGCGCCATGCGGCAGCTGTCCGGCAGCAGGGCAACCAGCGCATTTAACGATGCAAGGGTGTTGAGCAACCGTTTTACCCTGCTGGAAGAATCGGCAGTGGTAACCAGCAGCGGCCTGGGGTTCAACGTGGTAGCGAAGGGCGATCGGCAGGCTGAGCTTGGCAATAATACCCGCTACGATATGCTGGCGCTGAGCCAGAAGTTTACCCTTAGCCCGGACCAGAACATAAAACTGCAGTATGGGGCGGCGCGTCTGGACGGCAGCGGCAGCGTGAAACAGGCGGGCGACAACGGCCTGACAGGCGGGTTTAGCCAGTTCTTTGGCATTGAACATGATATGGACCTGGGTAATAACCTGAGCTGGAATAACGCGCTGCGTTACGACAATCAGCAGTTGACCAGCAGCCGTTCGGTTCAGTACGGCAGCGTCAACGAAGTGGCGAAATCGAGTAATAACCAGCGGTATATGGAGTTAAAGTCAGGCCTGAGCCGTAGCTACACCTTCGGCGAGTCCCTCAGCATGAAACCTTCCGTCGGCGTGAAGTTCCGTCACACGCAGGAAAGCGGCGTCAATGAGCGCGGGGCGAACGATTTCAACCTGAAGATGGATGCCAGCAAAGAAAGCGCGGTGGACGCGGTAGTCGGCATGCAGCTGGACTATACGGGTCAGAACGGCTGGGTCGTATTAGCGAAGCTGGAGGGGGGGCCAAACCTTTCTTACAACAAGAGCCGCCGCAGCGCCGAGCTGCAGGGTGCCGCAGGCCAGCGCTTTACCGTAGATGACGGGCAGAAAGGCGGAGGCATAAATGGCCTTGCTCAGGTGGGGGTGAAGTACAACAAGGAAAACACTAGCTTCAGCGTGGATGCTTACTCCTGGCAGGAGGACAGCGCCAGCGATAAGGGGCTCAAACTGAGCCTGAAAGTGAAATTCTGACGCTAACGAATCATCGCGACCATAACAATCCCCTTACGGAAAATCCGCAGGGGGATTTTTTTACATTACGTTATCGGTGGTATTCACCCGCTGCTTCAGGCTGGAACTCCAGATCGAGGACTTCAAGCCTGGTCTCGTTGCCGTTTGGCATTGTCCACTCAATGCTGCTGCCGACACGCACGCCAAGCAGCGCTGCGCCAACGGGAGCCATGACGGAGAGTTGAGTTGCGCTGTCGGTCAGGTTAGCCGGATAAACCAGCGTGCGGACGTGCTCTTCTTCGGACGTCAGATCGCGGAACCTCACACGACTGTTCATCGTGACGACGTCCGCAGGCATGTTTTCCGGGCTGCACATCTCTGCACGGTCCAGCTCTGCGTTCAGCAACTGTGCTACCGGCAGGTTGGCATACTGCGGCTGCTCCAGCAGGCGGTCGAGGCGTTCGGCATCGAGATCGTTAATGATGATGGCAGGTCTGGACATAATTTACTCCGTGTAAAAAACATGCACGCATGTGCGGGAAACCGTACAAAGAAAAACCCTCACCGTAAACGATGAGGGTTTGGTCTTTGCTGATGATACTGAGCTTAACGTGGGGTTAAAAGTGACCGGAGTCACAAACTCGTCTCTCAGGCGATTAGAGGATGATACTGCCTACCAGCGCAAACAGGAAGGCTATTGTACCAATTAAGGTTTCCATCACCGTCCAGGTTTTCAGGGTGGTTTTCTCATCCATCTCCAGGAAGCGTCCCACCAGCCAGAAGCCGGAGTCGTTAACGTGGGACAGCACGGTCGCACCGCCGGCAATGGCGATAACGATAAAGCACAGGTCGAACTGGCTTAAACCTGTGGTGGAGGCCACCATTGGAGAGACCAGCGCGGCGGTAGTGGTTAACGCGACAGTAGCTGAACCCTGCGCCACACGCAGCGCGGTTGCAATAACAAACGCGGCCACGATAACCGGCATCCCGGTATCTGACAGGACTCCAGCCAGCGCATCACCAATGCCGCTTGCGCGCAAAACGCCCCCGAACATACCACCGGCACCGGTCACCAGGATGATGCCGCAGATGGGGCCGAGCGCACCGTCGCAAACTTTTTCCAGGTGTTCGCGGCTGTGTTTGCCGCTAAAGACCATCAGCGCGAAGAACACCGTGATCAGCAGCGCGATAGGGGTTTTACCCAACATGCGCAGGAACTGCACCACGGTGCTGTCGGCGGATACCCAGCCCAGCACGGTCGCGGTATTCAGACCGGTGTCAAGGAAGATCAACACCAGCGGCATCAGCAGGATGCTCAGTACCGTCCCGAAAGCCGGCGGCTGGTGGTTTGGATCGGCCTCTATTTTGCCGAGGAAAGAAGTAGGTAGCGGCACGTCAAATTTCTTACCGGCGTACTGACCATACAGATAGGCACCCAGATACCAGGTTGGAATAGCAATGATCAGGCCGGTGATAACCAGCAGGCCAATGTTTGCGCCGAGCAGTTCACTCGCCGCAACTGGACCTGGGTGCGGTGGCACCAGAGCGTGCATAACGGCGAAGGCACCCGCCGCCGGGAAAGCGTACTTCAGCGTGGATCCGCCAAACTGTTTGGCAACGCTAAAGATGATCGGCAGCATCACCACCAGACCCGCATCGAAGAAGATTGGGAAGCCGAAGAGCAACGATGCCACACCTAACGCAAACGGCGCTCGATGGGAGCCAAAGGTGCCAATTAACGTATCCGCCAGCACTTTCGCTCCACCGGAGACCTCCAGCAGGCGGCCAATCATCGCACCCAGGCCCACCAGCAAGGCAACGCCCGCCAGAGTGCCACCAAAGCCCGTCAGAATCGTCGGAACGATCTTATCGAAAGGCACGCCGGTCACCAGCGCGGTCGCCACGCTGACCAGGGTTAAGGCTAAGAAGGCATGCACTTTAAAGCGCATGATTAATATGAGCAGAAGGATCACTGCACAGGCTGCGATCCCCAGCAGCGTTCCTGCGCCATAACTTGTTGTTAGTTCGGTCATAATGATTATCCTCGGGCCGACTTTACGGGTGACAAGCGGGTTAGCTTAGTACACCAATGTGCTGATACCGGTAACATGATATCGGTAACATTGCGGCCACGGGAACCTGCCTTGTCATATTTGTTAACATTTTGAGAGCAGGGTCAAAGTATGGAAATAAAACAGCCGAAATGCGATCCGGCGAATTGCTGTTCATAAATAAACCTGACTTGCATAGAAATTGCATTACGATCGATCATCTCGTTTCGCGTGGCTGGCCTCTTCTGAAAACGATGTGTGTGACGATTTTAAGATGATGGTCATTCTGACGCAGGCGATCTACGGCGACGATGACCAGATCGTGCCGTTCGATTTCTGAAATAGTTAACTAAAACGTAAGTGTTTAAAAGAATAAATAAAGCGCGAAATGATTGTGCATTTTTCCTGATACGCACAATTGACCTTTCGATACGAAATGTACAAGGCAGGTAGGAGAACGTCATGCCAAATAATAGAAATATAGAATAGAATGTTTTTTAATATTGATGTTGTGAATGCAATGATATTTATTACATCTTAGCTTATTGTTTTGTTTGACTAAAAAACGCGTATCTCATCATACGGCATGAGCGTTTGTTTATTTGTTCTTCAAATGATATCCAGGCTGATTCTTAATAACGTTTAATCCTCGAGAATTATAAGGCAATGTGTGCTTACATTTCATTATACTGCTTTTTATAATAGAGGTCTTTCAGTAAAACACCGTCGACTCTTGTTAATATGGATATTATCAGCTATGGAAAAAACCTGTAAGCGCAGCAAAACTTTGCTTGCGAAATGCATCGCTTTGGCGTGTCCTGCACTGGTAGTGGGGGCAGCCCTCAATACATCTACCGCTTGTGCAACGCAGACTATCAGCGCTAACGATAGTTCAGTTACTATTACTCAAGGTATTAGCGAAACCACCGCTTCCGCCGTTGTGGTCAGTGGTACTAACAATACAGTCATGTTTTCACCGGGACAACCTGATACCGATGTACTGGTTGGCAAGTCAGGAGTTATCCTCTCAGGTAACAATAATACTTTTACAAGCAACGGGAGTATAACAGGAACTGGCACCGCTGTTTTTGGTAATGACGCTGGCGTTCTGTTAAACGGAAGCGGCAGTACCTTTACGAATAATGGCGTACTTAAAGGGGCATCAGATGTTATCTATGCACGCCAATACGCCACGATTAATAATAACGGAAGTATTATTACTACCGGAGTTAGCGGGACAGGAATTTATCTTAACGCCGGTGGCGCTTATACGGGCGGTGCTGGCAGTGAGATCATTGGTCAGCGAGTCGCAATTACGATGACTGGTACTGGCGTGGCAGATAACAACCTCATTGATAATGCGGGGACGATCAAATCAACACAGAATGAAGCGATCAGAATTAATGACAGCGGCAAACTGATTAACCGTGAAGGAGGAGTCATCAGCTCTGTTTCCAGTAACGCTGTGACCGTCAACGGTGCATCGCAACTCTCACTTGAAAACTACGGCACGCTGGAATCAGGCACGAGTACCGCAATCCGCTTTAGTGGCACCGGCAACAACACATTGACTCTCGGCACTGGTTCTAATCTTATCGGTAATGTTGTTAGCGCCACCTCTGACACCAACACCCTGATACTGACTGGTACGGGTACTGAAGACGCCAGCTTTAATGGTTCGGTGCCGACTAACGGCATGAAGTCTCTGACCATGCGTGGCAGCGACTGGACCCTGAGTGGGGCGGTTAATCTGACCGGTAGTGACGAAAATACGCTGGTCGTGGAGCAGGGTAACCTGAACATCGCTGGTGTTACTGCTTCTCGTGGTAATGCTCAGGTCTCCTCGGGATCAAGTCTGAATGTTGCCGCAGGGGGAGAGCTTCATGCTCCGCAGGTCAATATTGACGCTGGGGCAGCATCCCTTAACGCCGGCACCATAAACGGCAATGTGATCAACAATGGTACCCTGGGCGCATGGAATACCGTCAACGCTGGCGCGGCCTCTGATGGCATTATCAATGGCAGCCTGACCAACAACGGTACGCTGAACCTTGCCGGTAGTGAAGTGGGTAACACCATCACCATCAATGGCAATTATACGGGTAACGATGGCAAAGTTGTGCTGAGCGGTGCCCTGGCAGATGACACCTCAAAAGTTGATCATATTGCCATTGTCGGCGATAGCCTTGGCACTTCCGGTTTGACGGTCAAAAACGTCGGTGGAATGGGGGCACAGACCCTGCAGGGTATTGAGCTGGTTTCTGTTACCGGGGCTTCTACAGGGACCTTTGCCCTGGACAACCGCGTTGTCGCGGGGGCCTATGAGTACAATCTTTTCCAGAACAGCAACGATGGCTCATGGTATCTGAGTTCGTCGGAGATACCGGTTCCACCGCCTGAGCCCACACCCGGTCCAACGCCAGACCCGGCCCCTAAACCAAGTCTGATGCGTCCTGAAGTCGGCGCGTATCTGGGTAACCAGCAGGCCGCTCAGCAGATGTTTATCAGCTCCATGTATGACCGCTATATTCCGACGGCCAATGCACAGGGCGGCACCATCGGCGGCATCGATTCTCTGGGCTGGGCGCGTATCTCCGCCGACACCAGCGAAAGCCATGCCGCAGGCGGCCAGATCAAAATGGATACCGACACCGCCATGGCGCAATTTGGCGGCGATCTCTACTCCCGAGACGGCGTTCATGCCGGTCTGATGGCTGGTATTGGTAACAGTAAAACAGACTCGAAAGCGAAACATAACGGCCACAGCGCAAGCGGCAGCGTTTCAGGTTATAGCGCCGGTGCCTATGGAACCTGGTTTGAAAATGAAGCGCAGCAGCTGGGGACGTATGTTGACGTCTGGGGCCAGTACAACTGGTACAGCAACAAAGTCTATGGCGATCGCATGAGCACCGAAAAGTACAGCAGCCAGGCGTTCCAGAGCTCGCTGGAAACAGGTTACACCCTGGCTTTCGGTCGCAACGAAACGCGTGAGTGGGCAGTCACGCCACAGGCGCAGGCAATCTATACCCATTACGATCAGAACAATCACACTGAAACGAACGGCGCTCGCATCACCGGTGGTACAGATGACAACGTCACTACCCGTCTGGGCGTGCGTCTGGCTAACCGCAGCTTTACCGAGCCTACCGGCCTGCAGGTTTATACCGAGGCCAACTGGATTAACGGTAAGAATGCTGACTCGCTGAACTTCAACGAAACGTCGGTCAGCAACGACGTGCCGAACAACCGCTATGAGGCGGTGTTGGGTGTGGCAGGTAAGCTGAGCAACACTGTTCATGTCTACGGCCAGGGTAGCGGCGAGTGGGGTGAGAACAGCTATAGTGACTACGCAGGTCAGGTTGGCGTTCGCGTCAGCTTCTAATCAATAAGTCTTTCTCCTCTGAGTAACGCGCAGGGGTCTCCATCAGGCAGACAGTGGCAATCGCCACTGTCTGCCTTTTTTATTTGCTTTCCCACCACATAGCCTCTCGCCAACAAAAGAACAATAAAAAAGCCATATACGTGCAGTAGCTCAGATTTTGCACAAAGAGTAGTCAGCTAAGTTGTCGCTGGCACCGGTTGTTAACTAACGTTTTTGATGGTGCGGTTTGTTTAGGTGCTCCCTCCGGTTAGCTCTCAACAGAAGAGGAAATAATGAAAAAGCTGACGTTAAGTCTGATTACCTTAGCGCTGGCGGGCGTCTCCAACGCCGCGCTGGCCGATACCCTGCGTATGGAATGTCCGATTTCCCCCGGCGGTAAGGAATACTGCAGCTACGTCAAAGAGCGTTTTGAAAAACAGACCAACAGCAAGCTGGAGTTCATCGAGTTCCCGGCGGCCTCTGATGAAAAGCTTGCGCTCCTGCAGCAGCTGTTTGCCGCCAAAGATGAGAAAGCGGTGGACCTGTTCCAGTCTGACACCATCTGGGTGGGCCTGCTCGATAAGCAAACGCTCGACCTGACCGATGCCGTGGGCGACATGAAAGGCGATTTCTTCCCCGGCCCGTGGGCTAACGACACGGTAAATGGCAAGGTAAAAGCGGTGCCGGCCTATCTGGACACCGGCGTGCTCTATTACCGCAAAGACCTGCTGGAGAAATACAAAGAGCAGCCGCCGAAAACCTGGGAAGAGCTGACGCGCATCGCCACCAAAATTCAGGCTGAAGAGCGCAAGGCCGGGCATAAAAATTTCTGGGGGATGATCTTCCAGGGGAAATCGTACGAAGGGCTTACCTGTAACGCGCTGGAGTGGATTGACTCCTGGGGCGGCGGCACCTTTATCGACGAAAAAGGGAACGTGACCGTAAACAATCCTAAGGCCGCGGCTGCGCTGGATACGGTTGCGGGCTGGATCGGTAAAATCACGCCGAAGGGCGCGCTGGGCTACAAGGAAGAGGAGTCCCGGGCCGTGTTCCAGAACGGCGACGCGCTGTTTATGCGCAACTGGCCTTACGCTTATCTGCTCTCGCAGGGGGAGGATAGCCCGCTTAAGGGTAAGGTTGGCGTAGCGCCTCTTCCTGCCGGGCCGGACGGCAAATCTGCCAACGCGCTGGGCGGCTGGCAGTGGTCGGTTAACGCCAATACCAAAAACAAAGACGCGGCGATTGCGCTGCTGAAGATCCTCACCGACGCGGACTCGCAGAAGATGCAGCTGAAATATCTGGGCTTTGCGCCAACGCGTTCTGCCCTGTATGAAGATAAAGCCGTACTGGAAACGGCCCCGCATTTAACGATGTTTAAAGAGATCTTCGCCAACGCGGTTCCGCGCCCGGCTACGGTAACCAAAAGCCAGTATCCGCGCGTCTCCAACGCCATCTACAACGTGACCTTTAAAGTGCTCAACGGCGGCAGCGACGGCAAAACGGCCGTCGCCGATCTGCAAAAGCGTCTTGAGCGCGTGAAAGGTAAGGACTGGCGTTAATTGGCGCACCCTGGCTACCAACAGCGGCGCCGCCGTATCGCATGGATACTGGTGGCGCCCGCGCTTTTACTCCTTGCACTGGCGGCGGGCTGGCCGCTGGTGCGCACCTTCTTTTTCAGCTTCACCAACGCGACGCTCGACAACCCTGCCGGGTACGAGATGGTGGGGCTGGCAAACTTTTACGCCACCCACGACGGGGAAAGCACGGGGGTACTGGTTGACCCGCTCTGGTGGCAGGCCGTGGGCAACACGCTATGGTTCACGGTGGTGTCGGTCGGGCTGGAGCTGCTGCTCGGCATGCTGCTGGCGCTGCTGATGAACCAGAAGTTTCGCGGTCAGGGGCTGGTGCGCACCGCCATTCTGGTGCCGTGGGCCATCCCGACCATCGTCAGCGCCAAAATGTGGGGCTGGATGTTCCATGACCAGTACGGGGTGGTGAACGATCTGCTGGATAAGATTTTCGGTTATCAGGCGCACCTGGCGTGGATCGCCGAGCCGTCGCTGTCGATGTGGGCGGTAGTGATCGCCGACGTCTGGAAAACCACGCCGTTTATGGCGCTGATGCTGCTGGCGGCACTGCAGCTCATTCCCAAAGATCTCTACGAAGCTGCAAGGGTGGATGGCGCCAGTCCGTGGCAGCGCTTTAAGCGCATTACGCTGCCGCTGATTATGCCCGCGATGATCGTCGCGCTTATCTTCCGGGTGATGGACGCGATGCGCATCTTCGATCTGATCTTCGTGCTGACCTCCAACAGCGAAGCCACGATGTCCGTATCCGGCTATGCACGGGAGCAGATCATCTCCTACCAGGATATGGGCGTCGGTTCGGCGGCCTCGGTGCTGGTGTTTATGATGGTGGCGGGCATTGCCGCCTGCTTTATCCGCGTCTCACGTTTAAACGAAAAGGAGAAGCGGTGATGAAAATATCCCGTCGGCAGCGCAGGCTCGGCCATAAGCTGGTTATCTTTTTGGGGGCCACACTCGCCGTGCTGTTCTGCGTGTTCCCGTTTTATTACGCCATTCTTACTTCGCTGCGAACCGGGCAGGAGCTGTTTTTACCTTCGTATTTACCCAGCGGCTACCACTGGCACAACTATGTGGTGGCGCTGGTGGATAACGGCATCGCCCGCAGCCTGCTGAACTCGGTGCTGGTGGCGACGATAACCGTGGGGATTTGCCTGCTGGTGTCCGTCACCGCTTCTTTTGCCCTGGCGCGCGTGCGGTTTCGCGGGCGTAAGTTCCTGCTGTTCACCATTCTCTGCGTCTCGATGTTCCCACAGGTGGCGGTCCTTAGCGGCATGTTTGAACTGGTGCGCTTTCTGGGGCTGTATGACTCCCTCGGCGCGCTGATCCTCTCCTACACCACTTTTTCAATGCCGTTTACCGTCTGGGTGCTGACCACCTTTATGAAGTCGATCCCGGTGGAGCTGGAGGAGGCGGCGATCGTCGACGGGGCGAATACCTGGACGATCATCCGCCGCGTATTTGCGCCGATTCTGGCACCCGCGCTGGTGACCACCGGGCTGCTGGCGTTTATCGGCGCGTGGAACGAATTCATGTTTGCGCTGACGTTCATTATTTCTGGCGACAGGCGCACGGTGCCGGTGGCGATCAGCATGTTCAGCGGGGCGTCCACCTTTGAGCTGCCGTGGGGCAGCATAATGGCGGCCTCGGTGGTGGTGACGCTGCCGATTATCGTGCTGGTCCTGATCTTCCAGAAACGCATTGTCAGCGGGCTGACCAGCGGGGCAATTAAGGGATAACCATGGCGCAACTTGTACTCGATAAAATCCAGAAACGATATGGCAGCGCATCCGAGGTGATTAAGCCCCTCGACCTTGAGATTAACAGCGGCGAATTTGTGGTGGTGGTTGGCCCGTCCGGCTGCGGGAAATCCACCCTGCTGCGAATGGTGGCGGGGCTGGAAGAGATAAGCGGCGGTGAAATGCGTATCGACGGGGTTTGCGTGAACGACGACTCCCCGTCGGAGCGCGGCATAGGCATGGTATTCCAGTCCTACGCCCTTTATCCGCACATGACGGTCTACCAGAATATGGCCTTCGCGCTGGAGATGGCGAAGGTGCCGGTGAAGGAGATCGACGAGAAGGTGCGTGAGAGCGCAAGGATTTTGCAGCTGGAGAATCTGCTCGATCGCCGCCCGAAAGATCTCTCCGGCGGCCAGCGGCAGCGGGTGGCGATTGGCCGGGCAATCGTGCGCGAGCCGAGCCTGTTCCTGTTCGATGAACCTCTGTCTAACCTCGACGCCTCCCTGCGCGTGCAGATGCGCATGGAGATTGCCGCTCTGCACAAACGCATCAACGCGACTATCCTGTATGTGACCCACGATCAGGTGGAAGCGATGACGCTGGCCGACCGGATTGTGGTGCTCAACCAGGGCCAGATAGAGCAGGTAGGCACGCCGCTTGCGCTGTACGACCGCCCGGCAAACGTCTTTGTGGCGCAGTTTATCGGCTCGCCAAAAATGAACCTTATCCCCGGCGTGCTGACCCTGGGTAACGCCCAGCGCACCGACGTGCTGCTGGAAAACCGCCAGCAAATCACGCTGCCGATCAACGGCGCAGGCGTGCCGGAGGGGCAGGCGGTCAGGCTTGGCATCCGCCCGGAGCATATCCAGATAACGGAGCTGGCGCAGGCGGACATCGAAGGGGAAATTCTGTTCGTGGAGCAGATGGGCAACGAAACGCTGCTCTACGTCAACAGCGGCTACGGTGACGAACCCCTGGTGATGCGCCAGACCACCAGGCTTGCCGTCCAGCCCGACCGGCGCATCGGCCTGCGGCTGCCGCCGGAGAGCTGCTATCTGTTTAACAGCGACGGGCGGGCGTTTGTGAGGATCTGAATGGTGGATGACGCTTCGCTGAAAGTAGGTCGGATAAGCGAAGCGTCATCCGACAAAAAAGGAGATCGCAGTGGAAAAAAAATGGTGGCACAACGCGGTGGTGTACCAGATCTATCCGCGCAGCTTTATGGACAGCAACGGAGACGGCATAGGGGATCTGGCCGGCATCATCAGCAAGCTCGACTACCTGCAGCAGCTTGGCATCAACCTGATCTGGCTTTCGCCGGTCTACCGCTCGCCGATGGACGACAACGGCTACGACATCTCTGACTACGAAGACATTGCCGCCGAATTCGGCACCATGGCGGAGATGGAAAGTCTGATCCAGCAGGCGAAGCAGCGCGATATTCATATCCTGATGGATCTCGTGGTGAACCACACTTCCGATGAACACCCCTGGTTCCTCGAGGCGCTTAAATCCCCGGATAATCCTTATCGTGACTTTTACATCTGGCGCAAACCGGCGGCGGACGGCGGGCCGCCGAACGATTTTCACTCCTACTTCGGCGGCAGCGGCTGGGCGCTGGACGAAGCCAGCGGCGAATATTACCTGCACCAGTTTTCTAAGCGGCAGCCGGATCTCAACTGGGACAATCCGCGCGTGCAGGAAGAGGTTCACGCGATGATGAACCGCTGGCTGGCTAAGGGTATCGGCGGGTTCCGCATGGACGTTATCGATCTGATCGGCAAAGAGGTCGATAAACAGATCATGGCCAACGGTAAAAACCTGCACGCGCTGATCCGCCAGATGAACCGCGCCACCTTCGGCAAAGGCGATTACGTCACGGTAGGGGAAGCCTGGAGCGCCTCGCCGCAGGATGCACTGCTTTACAGCGCTGAAGAGCGCGAAGAGCTGTCGATGGTTTTCCAGTTCGACCACATCAAATCCTTCTGGGATGAGCGGGAAGGCAAGTGGCGCGGCAGGCCGTTTGAGCTGGGGCGCTTCAAGGCGGTTATCGATAAGTGGCAAACGGCCCTTGCCGATAAAGGCTGGAACTCGCTGTTCTGGAGCAATCACGATCTCCCCCGGGCGGTGTCGAAATTTGGCGACGAAGGGGAATACCGCGAAGCTTCCGCCAAAATGCTCGGCACCGCGCTGCACTGCCTGAAGGGCACGCCCTATATCTATCAGGGCGAAGAGATCGGCATGACCAACGTGCGTTTCGCCACCATCGAAGAATATCGCGACATAGAAAGCCTGAATCTTTACCAGGAGCGGCTGGCGGGGGGAATGAGCCATGAGGAAATGATGCGCGGCATTCACGCTAACGGACGTGACAATGCGCGCACTCCGATGCAGTGGGACAGCGGCCCGAACGCGGGGTTTACTACCGGTACGCCGTGGATCGCCGTGAATCCAGATTATCGCGAGATTAACGTAGCCGCCGCGCTTAGCGAGCCGGACTCCATTCTCTGGCATTACCAGAAGCTGGTGGCGCTGCGTAAGCAGCATCCGGTTCTGGTCTACGGCGATTTCCAGCAGCTGTTTTCAGAGCATCGTCAGGTGTTTGCCTGGCTGCGAACACTGGAAGACGAGCGCCTGCTGGTCATCAACAACTTCTCCGCCGATCGCCTGACGCTGGAAATCCCGGAGGCCATGCAGGCCTGGCACGGCGAATGTCTGATTAGCAACTATGCGCCGCGGGATCAGCTGGCGGTGAGTATTGAACTGCAACCTTATGAATCCTTTGCTTTACTACTCGGGAGGTAACGATGGCGAACTGGTGGAAAGAGGCGGTGGCCTACCAGATTTACCCGCGCAGCTTTAAAGACAGCAACGGCGACGGCATTGGCGATCTGAACGGCATCACCGAAAAACTCGACTACCTGAAGGATCTGGGCATCGATCTGATCTGGATCTGCCCGATGTATAAATCCCCCAACGATGACAACGGGTACGACATCAGTGACTACCAGCAGATCATGGCTGAATTTGGCACAATGGCCGATTTTGACCGCCTGCTGGCCGAAGTTCACGCCCGCGATATGCGGCTGATTATCGATCTGGTGGTCAACCATACCTCTGACGAACATCCCTGGTTCCTGGAATCCCGCTCGTCGCGCGATAACCCGAAGCGCGACTGGTATATCTGGCGCGACGGCAAAAGCGAGATGGAGCCGAATAACTGGGAGGGGATTTTCAAAGGTTCAACCTGGGAGTTCGACCCGAAAACCGAACAGTATTTTCTGCATCTCTTTACCCGCCGCCAGCCGGATCTGAACTGGGAAAACAAAGAGATGCGCACCGCGGTTTACGACATGATGCGCTGGTGGCTGGATAAGGGCATCGACGGTTTCCGCATCGACGCCATCGCACACCTGAAAAAAGAGCCGCAGTTCGCCGACGTGCCTAACCCGGACGGGCTGCGCTATGCTCCATCGATGCAAAGCCATCTGAATTACGACGGGCTGCTCGACTACGTGGACGACATGAGCCGCAGCGTGCTTTCGCACTATGACATTGTCACCGTTGGCGAAATGAACGGCCTGTATGCCGATCGCGCCGAGGAGTGGGTGGGCGAGCACCGTAACCGGCTGAGCATGGTCTTCCAGTTTGAACATGTGCGGCTGTGGGAGCCGGAAGAGGGGCTGCGCCCGGAGCCGGGCGTGCTGAAAAAGATTTTTACCGCCTGGCAGGAGGCGCTGGAAGGCAAGGGCTGGAACGCGCTGTACGTTGAAAACCACGACCTGACGCGCATTACCTCGCGCTGGGGCGACACCGAGCACCACTGGCGGGAAAGCGCCACCTGCATTGCCGCGCTCTACTTCCTGATGCAGGGCACGCCCTTTATCTATCAGGGTCAGGAGATCGGCATGACCAACACCCGCTTCGGCGGAATAGAAGATTTTGATGACGTGTCAGCGAAAAATATGTGGCGGGAGCTTGCGGCGCAGGGGCGAAGCGAAGAAGAGATTATCGCCTTCCTGACTAACACCGGGCGCGATAACTCCCGCACGCCAATGCAGTGGAGCAGCTGGCCGAACGCAGGCTTCAGCGACGGCGAACCGTGGTTCCCGGTCAACGCAAACTACGAGATGATTAACGTGGCCAGCCAGCAGCAGGATCCCGACTCGGTGCTGAACTTCTACCGGGCGCTGATCCAGCTGCGCAGGCAGGAGCGGGCGCTGATTTACGGACGCTACGTCCTGGAACTGGCGGAACATTCGCAAATCTATGCTTATCGCCGCGTGCTGGCGGGGGAGCAGTTCCTGGTGCTGTGCAACATGTCGTCGAAGTCGGCGCGCTGGCCGGAGGAAGAGCTGCCGCTAAACGAGGCGCGCTGCCTGCTGGGGAACTATCCGCAGCCAGACGAGGCTTACCGGCTGCACCCCTGGGAGGCGAGGGTTTATAAGTACGGTGGCTGATGAAGGCTGGATTGGGCAAGGCGGATACGCATCAGCGCCATCCGCCAATAAAAATTTGCGCCGTTAATAACCCACGGCGTCCAGGCGGAACTGCTTCGCGCAGCTGCCCGGATTTTTTTGTGGGCTGAAAGAGCGGCTGCCCAGCGGGTCGTTAATGGTTTTTGCCCCGAGCGAAATTTGCATCTCCGTCAGGTAAGCCGGATTACCGTTACAGGTGAGCTTCACGGCTTTTACCGCATCGCTGCCCCAGCTGTTCTCCAGCGCATTATTGAAGGCTTTGCGGGTCACCACTTTGCCGTAGTTCTGCGCCAGAAACGCCCCAAACTTGCTCTCTTTAAACTCGGTATTCAGACGGACCATGGTGCCAAAATAGGCGTTGGGATCGAAGCCAAAGCAGGCGCCGTGTTTGGCGTACTCATAACGTTCCAGACAAGACTGACCGCCAGCGCCAGGCATGACGCCGGACAGCTTTGATGCCATTTCTACCGACATGCCAGTTTCCGGCGCGCTGCATTTTTTAGAACCGCGCGCTTCCGGCATATTGGGCACCGGGCGGGTCGCGCAGCCATAACGCATCCAGCGTCGGGCATCCACCCCGCGAGAGGCAACGGATTTTGGCAATCCAGCCCACAGGCCATGTACCGTCAGAAAGGCGCGTTTATCAGCCTCTTCATGTTGGGTTTTGCACTCATCTGGCTCGTGGCGGTTGCGCTCATGCATGTTCTGACAAAAACCGGTTTGCCAGGAAAGCGCCAGCACATAGGTGTCAAAGTCACCGTACTGGGTTGGCTGTAACGGGTCCGCCTGGGCAAACAAGCTGGTGGTAAGCGTAGTGGTCAGGAGCAGGGCGTTGCGCCACGTCGATTTCATGCGGTCTCTCGTTCCGTTCGGTAAAAAGTTCCAGTAAGTGAACTATTTAAGCATAAAAAAAGCGCCGTAGAGCGGCGCTCAGTATTAAAAATAAACTTCCTTTATCTTAAGGCACCAGGGCTGCGGACGGCACCAGAATCTCTGTCGCGATAATAACGACCAGCAGGCCAACGGCAATGGGCACGGAGGTGCGTTTTACCACTTCGAACGGCGAAATTTTTGCCATACCTGCCACGGCGACCACAACGCCGGATACCGGAGAAATGGTGCGACCCAGATTGGAGGCCTGAAGCATAGGTATCGCCAGGTAAGCCGGGTTGATGCCCGAAGAGTGTGCGAGCTTAGGGATCATCTCCACAAAGGCGTAGAACGGTGCGTTACCGGAACCGGTGGTCATCGCCGCCAGCATGGTGAGCACAACAAGAACCAGCATCAGAATGATACTTGCAGACCCAAACGAGGTTGCAAGCGTAATCAGACTCTGGATAAAGCCGATGGTGCTAAGCCCCTGGGCAAAGACACCGGCCGCAACCAGCAGCATAACCACGTTGGCAAAAGCATCAGCCATGCCGCGGTAGCAGACTTCCAGACCGGAAAAGACATGCTGTGCACTGAAGCTACGGCAGAATTCAATGATTGCGGCTATCAGGATACAAATCACCAGAATAGCGATGATATGGAGCTGCGGGCCCCATTTGCCGTCAAAAATCAGTACGCCGATTATGGGCGTAAAGGGCAGGATGGCATAGAAAGAGGGGGCGGTCGTCTGGATTTCACTGACGTCGAGCATCTCGTGGCTGATGTTCTCTTTTTTATCCAGATAGCGCTGCCAGAAGAAGTGTGCAATCGCCATCGCGATAATCGCCGCCACGGAAATCGGTACCGTGGTTTTAAAAGCGAAATCGACCAGCGACATTTCTGCCGCTTTCGCCGCCAGCACCACGTCACCGGACGTTGGCGAAAGGATAATGGCCGCTGGGGAGGCGCAGATAGCCGCTGCCGCGCCACGGCTGATCCCGACGTTGACCATGACCGGGAACAACGTTGCCATCAGCAGCACGCCCAGACCGGTTGCGGAGGAAACCGCGAGGGACATCAGGCAGGCCACAAAATAGGCAGCAATCATCAGAATATAAGGGGAGTTGATAAACTTCAGTGGCTTAGAGGCGAGTTTAACCACCATGTCATTCGCGCCGATATGTGTCATATAGGCGGCAAAACCACACAGCATCATAATCATCATGCCAAGATCGCCGCCGCGGCTCATCAGCAGGATTTTGACGTATTCGACGATATCCGTTGCGTTATAACCGGTGCTCTCTGCGCTGGCCGGTAAAACCTTGTGGCCCATCAATGCGCTAACTATCAGTAGCAATAAGCCGCCGACGAAAAGTACCCCGGTCGCAGAGTAGCCTTTGATGATGTAGCGGGCCACACCCACAATCACCACAATCCCAATCAGTAGTTCCAGAAAAGTAAGCATAATCTCCCCCGTTGCGCTGAGCGATGCCCCATCGCAACCGCATGCCTGAAAAATAAACAATAGTGACCTTTGCAGCCTTCTGCAAAGCGGTAGAAATGTGCCTGAGTGAACAATACGTTTTTCTGATAGGGGTCAATTTTCACTGACTCTCCCTGTCAGAGGTGGCGCTTTTGCGGGCAACCCGGCAATTATGACATTTAATGATTGATTGTAGTTATTTATTACAGGCCAAAATTATCGCTATTTCTGCGTAAAGAGCTGTCTATGTTGCGTTGATGTTGATTTTTTGTTTGTCATCTTCGTTGGGCTCAACGACTTAACCAAATGACAGGTTAGAAATAAAATGCATGCCAATACAATCAGGGGCTATTTCTTTAGCCGTAATCTTAATTACACCAATGGGCGCGAGAATACTTGTTTTTTATTATTATACGGTAAGGTGACCATTATTATTTACCACCAGGTTTACGCGTCTTATCAATTAATAGTTAGCAACTTAAGCGTCTTGGGATCGGAACTAGCTACGCTGCTGTAAGTCACAGGAACTACGCCGGTAGAGCTTCTGCCAGTCACCCGTGGAATCGCTAATAATAGAAATAGATAAGTAGGAATTATCGTATATCAATGGATAAGAGAAGACGCTTCCTTACAGGGTGAAGCATTAACTTTAAGACTTTGCCATAAACTTGTTAAGGTTTCATTAAGTTAAAATTTGCTAAGCTTTATCGCTTATTTTGACGTGGTATAAAACTGTGAATCTGACAAGAAAGTTAATTATTTTAATAGGATTATTATTCTCGGTGGCTACAGCGCCTTATAGCTCTGCGGCAGAGCAGGGATTTTTTAGCAAGAACTGGCAAATTTTTTCTGACAACGTGTCGCAAACCTGGAACGCACCCGAGCATTATGACCTGTATGTCCCGGCGATCACCTGGCATGCCCGTTTTGCGTACGATAAAGAAAAGACCGATCTCTATAATGAGCGGCCCTGGGGCGCAGGCTTCGGACAGTCTCGCTGGGATGATCAAGGCAACTGGCATGGAATCTATCTGATGGCCTTTAAAGACTCTTACAACAAGTGGGAGCCGATTGGCGGCTACGGCTGGGAGAAAACATGGCGTCCCCTGGCTGACGAGCGTTTCCACCTTGGGCTGGGTTATACCGTCGGGGCCACAGCACGCGATAACTGGAACTATATTCCTGTGCCGGTCCTTCTGCCGCTGGCCTCGATAGGCTATGGTCCGGCGACCTTCCAGATGACCTACATTCCCGGCACCTATAACAATGGCAATGTGTATTTCGCGTGGCTGCGCTTCCAGTTTTAAGGGGAAGCAAACGGGGGAGAAGAGACGGAAATTTCTCCTACTCCGAAATGGGTACAGAGGGGTGTTTAACAGAAGGGAAAAATCGCGACTTTTGTCACTTTTTCACGTTTCTGGACTGGACAAAATGCACCACAATTGGTGTACTGATTGGCGACACAGCATTTGTGTCTATTTTTCATGTAAAGGTAATTTTGATGTCTAAGATTAAAGGTAACGTTAAGTGGTTTAATGAGTCCAAAGGCTTTGGTTTCATTACTCCGGAAGATGGCAGCAAAGATGTGTTCGTACACTTCTCTGCAATCCAGAGCAATGGTTTCAAAACCCTGGCTGAAGGCCAGCGCGTTGAGTTCGAAATCACTAACGGTGCCAAAGGCCCTTCTGCTGCAAACGTAATGCCTGTCTAAGGCGCTACAGGCAGAATATAAAAACCCGCTAAGGCGGGTTTTTTTTCGGCCATTTTCCGGGTTAACGCTTATGCAAATAAGTACAGCTTAAGAAAACAGAGCACCGCCAGCGCGCTAACCAGCAACGCTGCTGTACCAAAAATCTGTTCTTTCATCGCCATATCCGTACCCTCATAGTTGTTTTTACGGATACTGGCAGACAAAGATTAAGCGAACATTAACGTACCTGCTGTTAGTGGCTGGTCGCTAATGAAACTAACCAGAATGCGATCGCGGTCATCATAAAGGAACCTAACATGTTCACCAGAACGTTAAGTCCCGCCCAGGCCAGGCGTCCATCCTGAAGCAGGTAAACAACCTCGGCAGAGAAAGTCGAAAACGTGGTCAATCCGCCGCAGAACCCGGTGGTGATCAGTAGCTTCCAGACGGGATCAAGGTGGATCAGACGGCTAAACGTTGCAAGACCCAGGCCAATAATAAAAGCACCGATAAGGTTAGCAGTCAGCGTACCGATGGGGATGGCGCTGTGTACGGGGTTAAGTTTCAGGCTCAGGAACCAGCGCAGCACGCTGCCAGTACCACCACCGATAAATACGGCTAAAAGTATTTGAAGCACGGCTCTTCTCGCTTTTCATTCTTCGTGCCGGGAGTGTAGCGCTCGCCCAACTTGTTTTACAGCCTGTATACTGAAATTCATCATCGGGCAAAAGGGCGTAGAAATGAAAGTTGCGGTTGGACAGTTTGCTGTAGGTAAGGTCTGGCAGGAGAATGCGCAAACTTGCACAGGGCTTATGGCACAGGCAGCCTCGGCCGGAGCGGCAATGCTGGTGTTACCCGAAGCGCTGCTGGCACGTGACGATAACGATCCTGATTTGTCGGTAAAGTCAGCACAGGCGGCAAACGGCGGATTCCTCAACTTGCTGCTGGAAGAGAGCCGCAAGAGCACGCTGACAACCATTCTGACGCTTCACGTGCGTACCACTGCGGGCAGAGCGGCTAATACGCTCTTTGCCCTGCGCGGTGGCGAAGTGATTGCCCGCTACCAAAAGATCCATCTGTATGACGCGTTTAATGTGCAGGAGTCGCGGCTGGTCGATGCCGGCAAACAGGTCGCACCGTTAATTGAGGTGGCAGGCATGAAAGTTGGCCTGCTGACCTGTTACGATCTTCGCTTTCCTGAGATGGCGTTAAGTCTGGCTCTGACCGGGGCTGAGGTGCTCGTGCTTCCCGCGGCATGGCTTCGGGGCGCACATAAAGAGTTACATTGGTCCACGTTATTGATCGCGCGCGCACTTGATACAACCTGTTATGTGGTAGCATCCGGCGAGTGTGGCAACAGAAATATTGGTCAAAGTAAGGTTATCGATCCTCTGGGAGTGACGATTGCCGGTGCAGCAGAGGCACCTGCGCTTTTCTTTGCTGAGCTGGAGAGTCAGCGAATAACCGATGTACGCGCCATGCTGCCGGTACTACAAAATCGGCGTTTCAGCGGTCCGGTGCTGGAGTGATGGTTTTTTAATCGGTTCTTGATTCACCTTGTTACAGATTGCTATTGTGTTGCGTAAGCTTTTGACCGTTAATTAGCTCAGATTATTTTTCGCCGTCTCCGCGGCAAATTGACTTAAGAAGGTAGGTATGGGAGAGATTAGCATTACTAAGCTGCTGGTTATCGGCGCACTGATTGTATTGTTATTTGGCACCAAGAAGTTACGTTCGCTGGGAGGCGATTTGGGTACGGCAATCAAAGGCTTTAAAAAGGCCATGAATGACGATGACACCTCGGCAAAGCCTGCTTCAGGCAGCGAAGCGCCTGCGGAACGTATCTCGCATAAAGACTGATTTCGGGACAACTCTTTTGTCTCAGGAATAAAAAAACCGGCACTCAGTGGCCGGTTTTTTATTGCTCCAGTGAGCATGTGTAATTATTTGTTACCCGTTTACTTCACTTCCATACCTTTTGCCTGCAGGTCAGCATGGTAGGAAGAGCGGACAAACGGGCCACAGGCGGCATGGGTGAAGCCCATTGCCAGCGCCTCTGCTTTCATCTCTTCGAATTCATCCGGGCTGACATAACGCTGAACTGGCAGGTGGTGACGGCTTGGCTGTAGATACTGGCCCAGCGTCAACATGGTCACACCGTGACGACGAAGATCGCGCATTACTTCAACGATTTCTTCGTTGGTTTCACCCAGGCCAACCATCAGTCCCGACTTGGTCGGAATATCCGGATGGGCTTCTTTAAAGCGCTCGAGCAGCTTCAGCGACCAGTTGTAATCTGCACCAGGGCGAACTTTGCGATAAATGCGCGGCACGTTTTCCAGGTTGTGGTTAAAGACGTCCGGAGGAGTGGCGGTGAGGATCTCTAAGGCACGATCCATACGTCCACGGAAATCAGGAACCAGCGTTTCGATTTTAATGGTTGGGTTCTTTTCACGAATAGCTGCAATACAGTCCGCAAAGTGCTGGGCACCTCCGTCGCGCAGATCGTCACGGTCAACCGAGGTGATGACGACATAACGCAGTGCCATATCGGCAATGGTCTGTGCCAGTTTAACCGGCTCGTTAGCATCAGGTGCTACCGGGCGGCCGTGGGCAACATCGCAGAATGGGCAGCGGCGGGTACAAATTGCGCCCAGGATCATAAAGGTTGCCGTACCGTGGTTGAAGCATTCGGCCAGGTTTGGACATGACGCTTCTTCGCAGACGGAGTGCAAACCATTTTTACGCATGGCGGCTTTGATACCCTGGATACGGGTAGAGTCAGAAGGAAGTTTGATTTTCATCCATTCTGGCTTTCTTAACAGCTCCTGGCGCTCTGTCACCACGTTTTTGACCGGGATCAGAGCCATTTTGTCGGCGTCGCGGTACTTAACGCCGCGCTCCATTACGATGGGTTTACTCATATCGTGCGTATTCCAGTTGCGGATAACGAAGTCAGGCTGATGGAATTCAAGTTAGTGTTAGATTTATCAACTATTTTTGAATTTTCGCTGCGAAGTATAACATTACTCCCGGGGAGAGATCAGCCACACTGTGCAGGAAACGGGGAAAGAATTGTAAATGAGTTGTTGTTTTCTGTTCTGGTACGGTTAAAGAGCAGAAACCAGCCCCTTGCTGGGTTAGCAAGAGGCTCAATATTAGCTTGTCTGAAACTCGCTGCGCACGGCATCTATCACTTCCTGTAACACGATATCGCGCATGCTGAGCTTATTGAAATGCAGGTTGTAGTCGATGCTTGCTGTCGTGAAGATCGTGCTTTGTATCTCACGCAGTCCGAAGGTCGCACTGAACATCTCAAACAGCCTGTAGGGCATAAAACCAATCAAGTCGCTGCTGCCAAGCACCGAGGCGACGGTCACGAAGTTGTAGCTGCCAAAAGTGATTTGCCGCTGCGGGAAAAGTTCGCTGATCAACTGACGGATATCGCGCAGCAGGTCATCTTGCAGGATCAGGAACGTGTGTTCTGCCGCGCGCATATCTTCCAGCGTCTGATGCGACTGAAGTACTGGATGATCTTTACGGCAAACAGCAATGATTCTGTCTTCAAAGAGTTTCTGCGTGGCGATGCTGCGCCCGGAATGGTGGTTGACGTCAATCAGCATGTCCGTCTGGAATTGAGCAAGCTGCGATTCACCATCGACAATTGGAATATTTCGGATGAGCAGCCTGGAATTTACGCGTTGAATAACAGAATATATTTTCGGTATCAGCAGTGCGCCCACGGTGGGTTGAGTAGCAATAGTTATCGTGCGCTGCTTTCCAAAAGAATTATTAATATCCAGCGCGCTTAGAATCGACTCTAACCCCTGGCTAATATATTCATGCAAATGTGCCGCATACGCCGTGGGAGCAACCCCTTGCCCTTTACGAATAAAGAGTGGGTCCGGGAAAATAAGGCGCAGTTTCTGAATGGATTGACTGATGGCTGAAGGGGTTAGATTCAGCACTTTCGCGGCGTTTACAATGCCTTTATGCACATAAACAGCTTCAAATATCGTCAATAAGTTGAGATCTACATTACGTAATGTTTTAAAAACTGGATGATTATTCTTATCGTCTCGGTCCATGACTTTATTCTCTGATGTTGGGGGGATACCCATGCTCAGCCTCCAGAAACATTCACTTGATGAATGCCATCTCCCGCTTGAAGTCGTTAATATTCCGCCCCAAGTGTAGCAACTCAGCACCAGCGAGGTGCGGTAATGACAAAATGAAATAGGTCTATTAACGGACCGAGGAGTCCTGGGCAGGAGCCTGCGCTCTTTTTAGTAGCGCAGCTGAACTAATCATTAAGCAGTAGATGATAATTATCTGGGGAGGAAAATGGAATGCGCAAAATCCTAAAAAAAAGAGGAATAATCCTGAAAAGTATCTTATTTTTGTAAAGATCCCCGTATTCACGGGGCTTATCTAATTAGAAATATATTCAACGGCGGGATAATTCAGCAGGGCAATTAACTGGCTGACAAGGCGCGGTTGAATATCCTTAAGTGAAATCTCCTCGCGCAGATTTTTTACCTGCGTCATCTCCAGTCCCGCATATCCACAGGGATTTATACGTAAAAATGGGCTGAGATCCATATCAATATTTAAGGCGAGGCCATGGAAAGAACACCCTTTACGAATGCGCAAACCAAGAGAACAAATCTTCTTCCCCTCAACATATACGCCCGGGGCGTCGGCGCGTGGATAAGCTTCGATGCCAATGTCTGCCAGGGTATTGACCACGGTTTGCTCAAGGACGGTGACTAATTCACGGACCCCCAGCTTTCTGCGGCGCAAATTCAGTAACACGTACATCACCTGCTGGCCTGGCCCATGATAGGTTACCTGGCCACCACGATCGCTTTGGATAACAGGGATGTCACCCGGGACCAGCACGTGCTCGGCTTTTCCAGCCTGGCCCTGGGTAAATACGGGGTCATGCTCTACGAGCCAGATTTCATCAGGTGTGGTTTCATCGCGCGTGTCGGTGAAGGTATGCATTGCCTGTGAGACAGGCTCGTAAGGTTGACGGCCAAGCTGGCGAATCAGAATGGTATCTTGAGACAAAGTGCTGTCTCCAGCTGGAGGTGAAAGAGAAGAGGGGAGTATATCATAGAGGAAAAAATTTACCCGGCCGGGGCCGGGTAGAGGCGTTACAGCACCATACGAACGATTTCGATATTACCCAGTTCTTCGTAAAGGGTTTCAACCTGTTCGATATGGGTCGCGGTGATGGTGATGGAAACAGAGTGATAGTTTCCTTTGCTGCTTGGTTTAACCTGAGGCGTGTAGTCACCAGGGGCGTGGCGCTGCACCACCTCAACGACCTGATCAACCAGCTCCGGCTTCGCCAGTCCCATCACTTTATAAGTAAAAGGAGTCGGGAATTCGAGCAGTTCTTTAAGGTTGGTTTTCATGGTAGCTCCAGCGTTACGGCGTTAAAAAAATAAACTCCCGCAGCAAGGTGCGGGAGTTGCAGTGATGAACAGTATATGGGGACGTTCGTCACACTTTCAAGCGTTCAATTATTAACCGAACCAGTGGTGGAACATCAGTTTGATGTAGTCGATGATTCGGCTAAAGAAATTCCCTTCCGGCATCTCTTGCAGAACCACTAACGGGCGCTGTTCGATCGTTTTGCCATCCAGCTGGAAGTTGATGGTGCCGACAACCTGATTTTTCTGCAGCGGGGCATGCAGCTCAGGCGTGTTCAGCACGTAGCTGGCTTTCAGGTCTTTCATACGGCCACGTGGAATGGTGAGGTAAACATCTTTGTCTACGCCCAGCGATACGCGGTCATTGTCACCAAACCAGGCTGGCTCGGAAGCAAACTCTTTACCTGATTTCAGTGGCGAGACTGTTTCAAAGAAGCGGAAGCCCCAGGTCAGGAGTTTTTTACTTTCGGTTTCACGGCCTTTATAGGTATGACCGCCCATCACCGCCGAGATCAGACGCATCTGGCCTTCGGTGGCGGATGCGACCAGGTTGTAGCCTGCTGCATCAGTGTGACCGGTTTTGATACCGTCAACGTTCAGGCTCTTATCCCACAGCAGACCGTTACGGTTCATCTGGCGGATATTATTGAAGGTAAACTCTTTTTCCTGGTAAATCTTATATTCGTTTGGCACATCGCGGATCAGGGCCTGACCGATCAGGGCCATATCACGCGCTGAGCTGTACTGCCCGTCTGCATCCAGGCCGTGTACGGTCTGGAAGTGGGTGTTTTTCAGACCCAGAGCGGAAACATAGCTGTTCATCAGGCCAACAAAGGCATCCTGGCTACCGGCGACGAAGTCCGCCATTGCCACACAGGCATCGTTACCTGACTGCAGGTTGATCCCGCGAATCAGCTGGGAGACGGGAACCTGCATACCAGGCTTCAGGAACATCAGGGAGGAGCCCTTAAAGACCGGGTTGCCGGTGGCCCACGCATCGTTGCCAACGGTAACGACGGCGTTCTCATCAAACTTGCCGGCCTTCATGGCCTGGCCGATGACGTAGCTGGTCATCATTTTGGTGAGGCTTGCCGGATCGCGACGAGCATCAGCGTTGGATTCAGCCAGCACTTTTCCTGAGTTGTAGTCGATCAGGATGTACGCTTCCGCATCAATCTGCGGGACGCCTGGGATCATCGTTTTAATATTCAGGTCGTCAGCATGAGCGGAAGCCAGAGCCGTAAGGGCGAAGGCCGTGGAGAGCGCCAGGCGCTTAACAAAACGTACAGGTAGGGCTGTATTCATGATAAGAACAACGACATCCATGATGGAGTTAAAAAGTGCCTAACTATAGCAAAAGCGTTTTTTACTGACATCCGTCTTTGCGCATGATTTGTTAATGGTGCTTACACAAATTTACGTTTGAAGGATGCCAGTCAAATTACCTTACATAGCAGGTGCGTTTGTAATAAATGACTGTTGCTGGGCCTCGCTCATTAGGCGCTGTTGCAAAGCAGCGGCTTCGCCGCGGCTACCAAATGGCCCCAGCTGTACACGATATACGGCACCATTGCTGGAAACCGCACCCGGCACGCTAAATTGTTCGCTAAGCTTCTGCTGCCACTGCGCTGCGCGCGCTTTATCGCTGACCGCACCAACCTGCACCACATAACGACCGGTGGTTGCCGTTGCGGCAGGGGCTGCTGCTTGTGTACTGCCTTGCACAGAACCCGGGGCGGTAACAGGCGCGCTCTGTGTGCCTGTCGCAACTGGCGCTGCGGCGACAGGTGCTTGAGTGGCTGCCGTAGCGGCTTCTGGTGCCGTCGTAGCCGTTGCCGCTGGCTCGTTGGTTGCCGCTGGCTCAGTGGTTGCTGCTGCAACAGCTGTACCTGCTGCAACGGGGGCTGCGGCAGCAGTCAGTCCACCACTGTTAACCGGAGCAGCGGTTGTCTGCGCAGGCTGTAAAGTCGAGTTGCTAATCGCCCGGACATCGCCCTGGGCTGTTCCCGTTGGTGCTGGAGACGCGCTGCCGAGGCCCGTGGATAAGTCCGGACGAGCCGGCAGCGCATAGGTTTGTTTCGCTATGGTCGTACAGGCCGTACCGGGGCCGGACATCGTACCGTCTTGTGACACGATGATAGGGTCGATACGAACTTTGGTATTGTTTGAGGTATTCAGACGATCTGCCGAAGCGCGGGAAAGTGAAATCACCCGGTCGTTGCCGTATGGGCCACGATCGTTGATACGCACGACGATCATACGGCCATTGGCGAGGTTAGTGATACGCGCATAGCTTGGAATAGGGAGCGTTGGATGCGCCGCCGTTAGCGCCATTGCATCAAACGGTTCTCCTGAGGCGGTCAGGTTGCTGCCCGGCTCGGCATCATAAATAGCGGCAAGACCAGCCTGACTAAAATTAGCCGGATTCTGTACGATTTTGTAGCTTTTGCCGTTATTTTCATAATCCTGATTCACCGCAGGGTTAGGGACTTCATAGCGAGGCTCCGCCCCGCTGATTTCCACGACCGGGCCATTACAGACCGCTGGCTGCGGCTGCTGGGGGGCCTGCTGTTGCTCGTCATCGCTTGACGAACAGCCAGCCAGAATGGCGGCTGCTACGAAAATCCCTGGCCAATACTTAACCATTGCGCACCTCGTTACACACTTTTCGACAACATCTTCCTGTGGGTATGGATCGACATTACGATACCAAACCCGGCCATCAGTACGATCAGGGCCGAGCCCCCGTAACTCACCAGCGGTAACGGCACGCCGACCACAGGTAAGATACCACTAACCATGCCAATATTAACAAATACATATACGAATAAAATTAGCATAAGACCGCCGGCCATCACTCGGCCGAATGTTGTCTGCGCCCTGGCGGCAATATATAACCCACGCATGATAAGCAGCAGGTAGAGCGCCAGCAGGACAAGGACACCGACAAGCCCAAGTTCCTCAGCCAGTACCGCAAAAATAAAATCGGTATGGCGTTCAGGAAGAAACTCCAGCTGTGATTGCGTTCCGTGCAGCCATCCTTTTCCGCGCAGGCCACCGGAGCCAATAGCAATTTTAGACTGGATGATGTGGTAACCCGCACCCAGAGGATCGGTTTCCGGGTCGAGTAGCATCATGACACGGTCTCGCTGGTAGTCGTGCATCAGGAAGAACCAGAGAATAGGGATGAAGGCGGCAACCAACAGCACAGCAACGCCAATCAAACGCCAGCTCATTCCTGCCAGGAAGAGGACAAACAGACCGGATGCAGCAACCAGGATGGACGTCCCCAGGTCAGGCTGAGCCGCAACCAGTAAGGTAGGCATGAAGATGAGTATCAGCGCGATACCTGTGTTTTTCAGCGTTGGCGGGCAGACGTCACGGTTAATAAAGCGGGCGACCATCAACGGTACAGCAATTTTAGCGATTTCAGAAGGCTGGAAACGTACGATGCCGAGGTCGAGCCAGCGCTGTGCCCCTTTAGAGATGGCACCAAAAGCATCCACCGCAATCAGTAAAATAATACAGATGATGTACAGATAGGGCGCCCAGCCTTCGTAAACGCGAGGGGGGATTTGCGCCATGACTATCATGACCACCAGACCCATCATGATCTGGCCGATTTTACGCTCCATCATCCCCATGTCCTGGCCGCTGGCGCTCCAGACAACCAGCGCGCTGAATACCAGTAAGGCAAGCACGGTGACCAGGAAGAACGGATCGATATGGATTTTATCCCAAATCGATTTCTTGTTCGGATTATCAGTCATGATTATTGATCCTCAGTGCCGGGCGCAGCAGGCGCCTCAGCCGGCAACTTCGTATTGTTATCCCCTAACATCAGGTGGTCGAGGATTTGACGCATGATTGTCCCGACTGCCGGGCCGACGCCGCCGTTTTCCAGAATAATGGTCACGGCGTACTGCGGTTTGTCGTACGGGGCGAATGCGGTCATCAGTTTGTGGTCGCGCAGACGCTCGGCAATTCTGTGCGCGTTATACGTTTCGTTGGCTTTCAGACCATAAACCTGCGCGGTACCAGATTTGGCTGCGGCTTTGTATGGCGCGCTGGCGAAATATTTATGCGCCGTACCGTTAGGACGATTAGCAACGCCGTACATCCCGTCTTTGGCTATCTCCCAGAAGCCGGAGTGGATATCACCCACAGGTGCTTCAACCGGCTGTTTCCATGGCACCTGCTTGCCATTTTCCATGGTGCTCATCAGCAGGTGAGGGACGCGGACAATACCGTCGTTAATCAGGATCATCATCGCCTTACTCATCTGAATAGGCGTGGCGGTCCAGTAGCCCTGGCCGATACCGACCGGAATGGTGTCGCCCTGATACCATGGCTTTTTAAAGCGCTTGAGCTTCCAGTCGCGGGTTGGCATGTTGCCCGAGCGCTCTTCGGAGAGGTCAATGCCTGTGTAATGACCGTAGCCGAACTTATTCATCCATTCGCCGATGCGGTCGATGCCCATGTCATAGGCAACCTGGTAGAAGAAGGTATCTGCAGATTCTTCAAGGGCTTTGGTGACGTTCAGCCGGCCGTGGCCCCATCGTTTCCAGTCACGATAGCGCTTTTCTGAGCCTGGGAGCTGCCACCAGCCAGGGTCAAAGAGGGAGGTGTTACGGGTGATTACGCCCGCGCTGAGCGCTGAAACAGCCATATACGGTTTGACCGTTGAGGCTGGCGGATAAATACCCTGGGTGGCGCGGTTTATCAGCGGCGTGTTCGGGTCGTTCAGCAGGCCTGAGTAATCTTTCGTGGAGATGCCGTCCACGAACAGGTTTGGATTGTAGCTGGGCATTGAAACCAACGCCAAAATGCCACCGGAGCGTGGGTCGGTAACCACCACGGCCGCGCGGCTGCCGGCGAGCAGCGTCTCAATATAATTCTGTAGTTCAAGATCGATGGTCAGATGGATATCGTGCCCCGCCTGCGGTGATACCTCTTTTAACTGACGAATAACGCGGCCGCGGTTGTTTACCTCAACCTCTTCATAGCCAGTCTGGCCGTGAAGTACCTCTTCATAATAGCGCTCAATACCCAGCTTTCCGATATCGTGCGTGGCCGCGTAGTTAGCGAGCTTGCCGTCTTTATCCAGGCGTTCTACGTCTTTGTCATTGATTTTGGATACGTAGCCAATCACGTGGGTCAGGGCTGAACCATAAGGATAATAGCGGCGTTTGTAGCCCTTAACCTCGACGCCTGCAAAGCGATACTGGTTAACGGCAAAGCGTGCGACCTGAACTTCCGTGAGGTTGGTTTTGACCGGTATAGAGGTAAAACGGTGCGAGCGCGCGCGCTCTTTTTTGAAGTTGGCTATGTCTTCATCGGTGAGGTCGACGACAGGGCGCAGGGCATCAAGGGTTGCCTGCACGTTATCGACCTTTTCCGGCATCATTTCTATCTGATAGATCGTGCGGTTGAGCGCAAGCGGCGTGCCGTTGCGATCGTAGATAATCCCACGGCTTGGCGGGATCGGTACCAGCTTGATGCGGTTTTCGTTTGAACGAGTCTGGTAGTCGGTAAAACGGACGATTTGCAGATTATAAAGATTGGCGATAAGCACGCCGGTCAACAGCAGGATGCCGAAGAAAGCGACCAGCGCCCGGCGCACAAAGAGCGCAGACTCTGCCGTATAGTCGCGAAAAGAGTTCTGTAGTTTCATCCGCAGGTTTGTTCTACCAAAGTCGTTGTTTACTCACGGTGATAGGGGTGATTGGTGGTAATGCTCCATGCACGATAGAGACTTTCGGCTACCAGCACCCGTACCAGAGGATGGGGAAGGGTCAGAGTAGAAAGCGACCAGCTCTGTTCTGCGGCTGCCTTACATGCAGGCGCCAGGCCCTCCGGGCCACCGATTAACAAGCTGACATCACGGCCATCTTGCTTCCAGCGTTCAAGCTGGGTGGCGAGATGCGGGGTATCCCACGGCTGACCGGGGATATCCAGCGTGACGATGCGGTTGCCTTTACCCGCAGCGGCCAACATCATTTCACCCTCTTTTTCGAGAATGCGTTTGATATCGGCATTTTTGCTGCGTTTTCCCGCCGGGATCTCAACGAGTTCAAACGGCATATCTTTAGGAAAACGACGCAGGTACTCGGTAAAACCGGTTTGTACCCAGTCCGGCATTTTGGTTCCGACCGCCACCAGTTGAAGCTTCACGCATTAACCCCAGAGTTTTTCCAGTTCGTACAGCTGGCGGCTCTCTTCCTGCATGACGTGGACGATCACTTCGCCCAAATCAACGACGATCCAGTCTGTGGCAGTAATTCCCTTCACGCTCAGCGCGTCGATCCCTTCTTTACGAGAGGATTCAACAACGTGCTCAGCAATAGACATGACGTGGCGATTCGAAGTACCGGTGCAAACGATCATGCAATCGGTGATGCTTGATTTGCCCTGTACATCAATCTTAATGATGTCCTGGCCTTTAAGGTCGTCGATCTTGTCGACGATGAAATCCTGGAGTGCTTTACCCTGCAAGTGTTCCCCCTGGGAGAATTAAAGTGTTCGATGTCGCCCGTAACTGAATGCCATTATACCTGTCAGGCGTGTCGTTAGTTTCCGAAAAATGGCTGCGGGGCGCTCAAGGTGGGCTATCATCCCACCGAGTGACCTGTTTTGCATCGCCATTTTTGTAAAACTATTTTTGGTAAGTCATGCATACGGGCAGGAAATTATGGCAGCGGAGCATAACAGCCTGAGGGGCAGAGTCAATGGCTGGTCGCTTTAACTCTCGTGGTGGGGTGTCAACGCCTGGTATTCTGCTCGATTGTTTAAAGTTCGCAGGGTGGCAAAGCCTTCATGAATATCAATGGCACTCCATGCACCTTGCTCAATTAAAAAATGCCAGAGTGATGCCGCCGGCATGTTTAGCATCGAGGCAATCAACAGGCTCAGCACGCCCTGATGACTGACAATCAGGATATTTTCTTCACCACCAGTCTGTTTTATTGATTCGCTAAACGAAGCGACCCGCTGCGCAAAAAGCTGGAAACCTTCGCCGTTGCCCGGAATGACGTTCTGCCAGTCCTGACACCAGGCCGCGTAGTTTTCCGCGTCGGCAAGCTTAAGTTCACTATGATGGCGCATTTCCCAGTCGCCAAAGTTCATCTCATTGAGGCGCGGCTCGATAGCGACGGGGATATCTCGCTGTTGCAAAATCAGCTTTGTCGTGTGCTTTGCCCGGCCAAGCTCACTGCAAAGGACTCTGTCCAGGGGGACCGACGCAAGCATTTTACCGACGGCCTGAGCCTGGATGATGCCCGTCCCGGTCAGTTCAGTTTCCGAAGCTCCGCTATACAATCCTGCCAGGTTGGCATGAGTTTGCCCGTGGCGAACCAGCCACAATGTCATTTTGCCTCCGGTACGCTGCGGTAGAGATGATGCAGATGAATAAACTCAAGCACCGGGGCAGGCACCAGATCGTCACACGGCAAATTATTTTCAAGCCGCTGACGAATGACGGTGGCGGAAATATCATACGGTGGCGTTTGCGCCAGGAAAACTTTCCCGCCGGGCGCGGAGTGCAGATCGTTAACGTGTGACGTCAGGTGGCTGTCCAGCCAGCGTTGCTGGTCGGCATTGTCCATCGCGATAGCATAGCCGGGGCGTTGACAAACCAGCAGGTGGCATAACCCTGTAAGGGCTTCCCAGCGATGCCAGTGGTGCAGGCTCAACAGCGAGTCCTGGCCAATAACAAACGCCAGCGGCTGCTCCGGGCCATGCTCAGCTCGTATCTGTTCAAGCGTTTCGACAGTGTAAGAGGGGGTTGATCGCTGTAGCTCACGGGCGTCGAGCCTGAACAGTGGGTTTCCTGCGATTGCCAGCTCCACCATCTCTTTACGCTGTTGGCTGCTTGCCTCAGGCTGGGGGCGATGTGGGGGGACATTGTTTGGCATAATCGTCACCTGGTGAAGTGCAGCCAGCTTTGCCAGAGCTTCAACGGATTTCAGGTGACCGTAATGAATGGGATCAAAGGTTCCGCCATAGATAGCGCATAGCGGAAGACGCTGTTTAGCCATGGATAAAGATATCCGGCAGGGCTTTATGGCACAGCAGTAAGGAAAGTTCCTCCAGCTCAGCCCAGACGGATTGTCCGTAATCTTGCTTTAGCGTCAGTTCAATCTTACTCAGCAGACGCACAGCCTGGTACAGCTGCGCCTCAGTCAGTCGGTTCAATGCTTCGGTGACCAGCGCCCGTCGGTTCTGCCAGACTCGTTGTTGATCAAAAAGCGTGCGCAGAGGCGTGGTTGCCGACAGGCGTTTGAGATTCACCAGCTGCATCAGCTCGCGCTGGATGGTGCGCAGTAAAATTACCGGCTCGCTTGCTTCAAGACGAAGCTGCTGAAGGATGTGGATAGCGCGCTTGCTCTTACCCCCCAGCACGGCATCCACCCAGTGGAACGGAGTGAAATGAGCGGCATCACTGACCGCCTGCTCAACCCTTGGCAGCGTAAGTTTTCCATCCGGCCAGATGAGTGATAACCGTTCCAGCGCCTGAGAAAGTGCCAGCAGATTACCTTCATAACAGTAACAAAGCAGCTGGTTGGCGGCATCATCAAGAGAGAGGTTGAGCTGTTTGGCCCGCTGAGCAACCCAGCGCGGTAGCTGCGCATGTTCGGGCGTCTGACAGGTGACTACCACGCTTTTGTCTGCAAGCCGGGAATACCAGGCCGCATTTTCCTGTGCTTTTGTGAGTTTATTCCCACGAACCAGCAGGAGAAGATCGTCATGCAGCAAACCGATCAGCGTTTCGAGCTGAGCGTTAATTGCCGCATTGGGGCCATTATCGGGAAGCTGAAGCAGGAGGGTCTGGCGGGTAGCAAAAAGGCTCAATGCCTGACAGACAGAGAAAACTGCCTGCCAGTCAGTACTGGCATCGATTTGCACCGTGTGATGCTCTTCAAAGCCGTGGGTAATCGCAGTCTGTCGGATGGCGTCCTGGCTCTCCTGCAACAGCAACGGATCGTTACCGAGCAGCAGATACGCCGCGCGCAGCCCTTCATCGAGCTGCGCGCGGAGTTGTTCCGGGTACAAACGGATCATTGGCTACTGGTTGTTGCTGGCAACGTTGTGGTCACACGACCAGAAGTTGCATCAGCAGCAGGCGTATTGCTCGTCGCCGCTTCTTCTGCCTCTTTGGTCTCTGCAACGTCAGCCGTATGGACAGCCAGCAGTTTCCGAATCAGCTGTTGTGCTGATGTGGTGTACATCTCCTTGACTAACACATCTCTCTCTGCATCTTTTGCCAGAGCGGTCAATGGGTTATCAAAGAACGATTTATACACTTTCGTGCTGATCGGATAAATATCGTGGTTTGGGATCAGAACCTGAGCCCTGACGATCATCACCATTTGATATTCCGCAGTACGGCCATCCTGGAAGATGGACACGGTATCCTGGCCGAGCGAACTTCCCAGTATGCGCAGAGACGGAATATCTTTGCGTACACCAGTGCCGGTGTCTTCCACAATCGTTACGCCGTTCAGACGCAGCTGAGAGCGAACTTCACGTGTTAATGGACCGTTTGGATCGCTGGAGTTCAGGATCAAAGTTTTCATTTCATTGGGTACCTGCGTGTTGCCACGCAGGTGAAAACCACACCCGGCGGTGACCAGCACCGCCAAAGTAACTAACAAGGTGACAAAGGGATTTCGCACGGTTCCTCCTGCGCTTAGCCCACTACCAGGTTGAGCAGCTTACCCGGAACGTAAATCACTTTACGCACGGTGACGCCTTCAAGATATTTCGCGACCAGATGTTCCTGACCTGCACGTTCACGGACCTGTTCTTCTGTGGCATCCGCCGGAACGGTGATTTTGCCACGAACTTTGCCGTTAACCTGTACGACAACCAGCAGGGAGTCTTCCACCATTGCTTTTTCGTCAGCCTGTGGCCACGGCGCGTTGTCAATTTCACCTTCACCGCCCAGCGACTGCCACATATCGAAGCAAACGTGTGGGGTGAACGGATAAAGCATACGCACCACGGCGAGCAGAGCTTCGCCCAGCAATGCACGGTCCTGCTCGCTTTCCTGCGGCGCTCTCGCCAGCTTGTTCATCAGTTCCATAATCGCGGCAATAGCCGTGTTGAAGGTCTGACGACGGCCGATATCATCGGTCACTTTGGCGATAGTTTTATGAACGTCGCGGCGCAGGGCTTTTTGATCTTCGTTTAATGCAGCAACATCCAGCGCTGGCGTTTCGCCACGGCTGGTGTGCTCGTATACCAGTTTCCAGACGCGTTTCAGGAAGCGGTTGGCCCCTTCAACGCCGGACTCTTGCCATTCGAGCGTCATATCTGCCGGTGCCGCAAACATCATAAACAGACGAACGGTATCCGCGCCGTAACGCTCAACCATCACCTGCGGGTCGATGCCGTTGTTCTTCGACTTCGACATTTTGCTCATGCCAGCATAGACCAGTTCATTGCCCTGTGCGTCAGAGGCTTTGATGATGCGGCCTTTCTCATCGCGCTCAACGACAGCGTCGGTCGGGGAAACCCAGTTGCGCTCGCCGTTTACGCCGGTGTAGTAGAAGGCATCTGCCAGCACCATACCCTGACAAAGCAGCTGCTTAGCCGGTTCGTTGGAGGTCACCATGCCCGCATCGCGCATCAGCTTGTGGAAGAAGCGGAAGTAGAGCAGGTGCATGATAGCGTGTTCGATGCCGCCAATGTAGATATCAACCGGCAGCCAGTAGTTGGCCGCTTTGGAGTCCAGCATGCCTTTGTCGTACTGCGGGCTGGTGTAGCGCGCGTAGTACCAGGAAGACTCCATAAAGGTGTCGAAGGTGTCGGTTTCACGCAGCGCAGGCTTGCCGTCAACGGTGGTTTTTGCCCACTCAGGATCGGCTTTGATTGGGCTGGTGATGCCGTCCATCACGACGTCTTCGGGCAGGATAACCGGCAGCTGGTCTTCCGGGGTTGGCATAACGGTGCCGTCTTCCAGGGTCACCATTGGAATCGGTGCGCCCCAGTAGCGCTGGCGAGAGACACCCCAGTCACGCAGACGGTAGTTAACTTTACGAACGCCTACGCCTTTTTCGGCCAGTTTATCCGCGATGGCGTTAAAGCCATTCTGGAAGTCCAGTCCGTCGAACTCACCTGAGTTAAACAGGGTGCCTTTTTCGGTCATGGCTTGTGCAGACAAGTCTGGCTCGCTGCCGTCGGCATTCAGGATAACCGGTTTGATTTGCAGGTTGTACTTGGTCGCAAATTCCCAGTCGCGCTGGTCATGGCCTGGTACTGCCATCACAGCACCTGTGCCATATTCCATCAGGACGAAGTTCGCAACCCAGACAGGAACGGTTTCGCCGGTAAGCGGGTGAATGGCGTTAATACCCGTCGCCACACCTTTTTTCTCCATGGTCGCCATTTCTGCTTCGGCAACTTTGGTGTTACGGCACTCCTCGATAAAGTCAGAGAGCGCTGGGTTGTTGACCGCCGCCTGCTGTGCCAGCGGGTGACCCGCCGCCACCGCCAGATAGGTCACACCCATGAAGGTGTCCGGGCGGGTGGTATAGACCGTCAGTTTTTCTGCGCTGTTTTCAACGCCGAAGGTAATTTCCACGCCTTCAGAACGGCCAATCCAGTTACGCTGCATGGTCTTAACCTGATCTGGCCACTGATCCAGCGTATCCAGATCGCTAAGCAGTTCATCTGCGTAAGCGGTGATTTTGATGAACCACTGCGGGATCTCTTTGCGCTCAACTTTGGTGTCGCAGCGCCAGCAGCAGCCGTCGATAACCTGTTCGTTGGCCAGCACGGTCTGATCGTTCGGGCACCAGTTAACGGCGGAGGTTTTTTTATAAACCAGCCCTTTGTTGTACAGCTGAGTGAAGAACTGCTGTTCCCAGCGGTAATATTCCGGGGTACAGGTTGCCAGCTCGCGGCTCCAGTCATAGCCAAAGCCCAGCGTTTTCAGCTGGTTCTTCATATAATTGATGTTGTCATATGTCCACGGCGCGGGCGCGGTATTGTTTTTTACCGCTGCACCTTCCGCAGGCAGGCCGAACGCATCCCAGCCGATTGGCTGCATAACGTTTTTGCCCAGCATACGCTGGTAACGTGCGATAACGTCGCCAATGGTGTAGTTGCGGACGTGGCCCATATGTAGTCGGCCAGAAGGATAGGGGAGCATGGACAGGCAGTAGTATTTCTCTTTGCCTTCGTCTTCGGTGACCTCAAAGGTACGCTTCTCTTGCCAGTGTTGCTGGACGTTGGATTCTATCTCTTCCGGGCGGTATTGCTCTTGCATGGTAGCCAGTGGTCCTGTAATGAAAGACAGCTACAAGTTGTAGCCTGTAACGTATTAGGTTTCAGATCCGCATAGCATAGCTGATAAGGCAGCGGCAAAACAGCCTTTCGACACCCCGGCAGACCATTTCTCCTTTGCAGTTTTTTACCTTGCGTGTGGGCAATCTAACAAAGCGATGGCCAATTAAGGTCTACTATTAGAGTAGGTTACATGACCTAAGAATGCAGGAAACTCTTCATGGAGGCAGGCAGACGATGAATAAGGTGGCGCAATTTTACCGTGAACTGGTGGCCTCGCTCACCGAACGGTTACGCAACGGAGAGCGCGATATCGACGAACTGGTCGCCAGCGCGCGTAAACGCATGAACGAAACTGGGGAGTTGACCCGCACCGAAGTGGATGAAGTGACGCGGGCTGTGCGTCGCGACCTGGAAGAGTTTGCCCGTAGTTACAACGAAAGCCAGGATGAATTTACCGATAGCGTATTCATGCGCGTCATCAAAGAGAGCCTCTGGCAGGAGCTGGCGGATATCACGGATAAAACGCAGCTGGAGTGGCGGGAAGTCTTCCAGGATCTTAACCATCACGGTGTGTACCACAGCGGTGAAGTCGTCGGTCTTGGTAATCTGGTTTGTGAGAATTGTCATTTCCACCTGGCTGTCTATACGCCAGATGTCCTGCCTGCGTGCCCTAAGTGTGGGCATAATCAATTCCATCGCCGACCCTTTGAACCTTAGCAGTAAAAAAGGCCCCAAGGGCCTTTTTTATTGTCGCTGCTATGTAGAGGAGAAGAGCCTTGCTTAGCCTTTAGTCGCAACGATTTTGATGTTGATAATCGATGCAACGTTTGGAGGGATGCTGCCGATAATCCCCTCTTTCCCATAAGCCAGCTCAGGTGGAACATACAGCGTGGCTGAACCGTCTGTGGAGAGCTGAACAAGAACTTCCTGCATCTCCTTGGGCATTTCATAAACAAAATTACTGATGCTTTCATCCCGGGAGATGACTTGCCCATTGCTCAATGTTTCAGTCAGTAGCGCCTTAACTGAGCTTTTTTGCGTGATTTTTGGCCCATTCCCTTTAGATTCGATGACGTAAATCGCCCCTTTTTTGGTTTTTTTCGCCCCATCCATTTTCAAGGCGTTTGCGAGTACTTCCTGAGTGACACGTCCATTTTTCTTACCTTCAGACTCAATCCTGTTTTTTATCGAATTGTTGATGGCGGAGAGGACTTTCCCCATCTGGGATTGATCTAACTGCTGACGACCTTTCAGTCTGTCGACGGTACCTTGTAAGAATTCCGGAGTGCCGAGCACATTTCTGTTCATCGGTGCAATCACGCCACTCTTCTCAACGCTTGCAGCAAAGTAATAGCCTAATGTATAGGCCTCGCGAGCCTCCGCGCTGCTGTTGCCGTTAACAGTGACGGTATCCACTGAAGCCTTAGCCTTTTTAGCACTGTCTAAACTGGTTTCCGTATCCTTCAGCTTTTTCTGTAATGACGCCAGTGTTTCTTCAGCTTCTTTCTGGCTGGCTTCGTAAGACTTCACCTGGGCCTGGGCCGCTGATAGTTGCTTTGTTAGCTCTGCATTATCCGTGCTCTGCTTGTTATCCTGAGCTGTGTTTCGAGCTGCCAGCTCAGTTTTATCTTTGATAGCAAGCTGCGTTGCAACCTGTGCTTCGCTAAGCTGTTTCTGCAGAGCGGTGATCTCAACGACTTGCTGCTTTTTCAAACTATCTAACTGCGATTCAAGCTCAGTCCGGGCGCTGGCCGCGAGCTTTGCTTCTTCCTGCGATTTCAGCAGCTGGCTTTTCAGCTCGCTGGTGCTGGCACCCTGCTGTTTCTGGAGGGTTGCGAGCTGGGCGGTGAGGGTGGCATTTTTCGCCTCGGCGCTTTTTGCCGCGTCCTGGAAAGACTTAAGCTGCTGGCTCAGCGTGCTGGCTTCTGCGGTCTGCTGCTTCGTGAGCTTATCAAGCTTAGCCTGCAGCTCAGTCCGGGCGCTGGCCGCGAGCTTTGCTTCTTCCTGCGATTTCAGCAGCTGGCTTTTCAGCTCGCTGGTGCTGGCACCCTGCTGTTTCTGGAGGGTTGCGAGCTGGGCGGTGAGGGTGGCATTTTTCGCCTCGGCGCTTTTTGCCGCGTCCTGGAAAGACTTAAGCTGCTGGTTCAGCGCGCTGGCTTCGGTGGTCTGCTGCTTTGTGAGCTTATCAAGCTTAGCCTGCAGCTCAGTCCGGGCGCTGGCCGCGACCCTTGCATCCTCCTGCGATTTAAGCAGCTGGCTTTTCAGCTCGCTGGAGCTGGCACCCTGCTGTTTCTGGAGGGTTGCGAGCTGGGCGGTGAGGGTGGCATTTTTCGCCTCAGCGCTTTTTGCCGCGTCCTGGAAAGACTTAAGCTGCTGGTTCAGCGCGCTGGCTTCTGCGGTCTGCTGATTTGTGAGCTTATCAAGCTTAGCCTGCAGCTCAGTCCGGGCGCTGGCCGCGACCCTTGCATCCTCCTGCGATTTAAGCAGCTGGCTTTTCAGATCGCTGGAGCTGGCCCCCTGCTGTTTCTGGAGGGTTGCAAGCTGAGCGGTGAGGTTGGCATTTTTCGCCTCGGCGCTTTTTGCCGCGTCCTGGAAAGACTTAAGCTGCTGGTTCAGCGCGCTGGCTTCTGCGGTCTGCTGCTTTAAAAGTTTATCAAGATGTATGATTCGCTGTTCAGCAACGATTTTGTCTTTCTCAACTGCAGAACTGCTGGCTGCTGGCTGAGTCGCCTGTCTGGATTTGGCATTTGTATGCCCCCCGGCTGACGATTTCTTTGTATCGGTATTTTTGACGGTTTTATTTATCGGTTTTGAGCTTGTCGCCGTAGCACTATTTTTGGGATTTTGGGTATCAGAGGAGCCTGCTGACTCAGTAAAGACTGTTGAGGCCTCATTGCCAATAAGGCCATCCTGGCGCAGGGTATTAAGCATTTCAAAACTGTCATCAGCCCGAGCGCAAAAAGCTGTTATCGAACCCAGGAGAAAGACGATGCGAAAATACTTGGGTTTCATATATCAATAATCTCTTGTCGACGCTTTTCCATGTTCTGAAATACTGCATCATTCACACGTGAACAAACCACTTTGAGTTTGTTTGCAATCTCTGCAGCCATTACGTCTGAAGCATCTTTGCTGATAATAGGTTTATTTTTGATATAAACCTCATAGCTTTTATTAATTTTATTGAACTGGCTCAGGTAAAGATCGTAGGAGGATTTATCCAGTGTTTGCAGTGCGGAAAGTTCGTTGCGGCACTGTTGCTGATTTGTTGGCATTCCCGCCGCCACTTTGGTTGGTGCAACGAGGGGCTTTCTCGCGCATGATGTCACACTGACTGCTGCCATGAGCAACAAAGAAACCTGCAGAGTTTTAGAAATCATTTACAGCCTCATAAACACGGAGAAATATTGATCTGGTCAATATAAAAGGATGACTAATATAAAAACAGTGATTGCCGATCATAGATCTATTGTTAATCATTTGTCCATGCTTTCTACCGCGCTGAATTCTGAATAATCACAAAATAATATTTTAATAATGCTTCGCTTAGGTGTTTTTGAATAAGTGACATTGCAGGATGTTCGTAGGCGTGATTATAAATAGTTTGAATGTGATTGGTTTTTGTATTTGTTTGTTGAATGTTATGCGGCGAGGCGTTCTCCCAGGAGAAAGGTATACCTCTTTCTCCTGGGACAGTTTATTAATGCAATATCTTGGCGAGGAAGTCTTTTGCGCGTTCAGACTGAGGATTATTAAAGAAGTCTTCTTTATTAGAATCCTCGACGATTTTGCCTTCATCCATAAAGATGACGCGGTGTGCCACTTTACGGGCGAAGCCCATTTCGTGAGTCACCACCATCATTGTCATCCCTTCATGAGCCAGTTCAACCATCACGTCCAGCACTTCGTTAATCATTTCTGGATCGAGGGCGGATGTTGGTTCGTCAAACAACATCGCCACAGGATCCATACACAACGCACGTGCGATGGCTACGCGCTGCTGCTGACCGCCGGATAGCTGCGCCGGGTACTTATCGGCATGGGCAGTCAGACCTACACGCTCGAGCAGTTTGAGTCCTTTTTTACGCGCCTCTTCTTTATTGCGCTTGAGGACTTTCACCTGCGCCAGCGTGAGGTTCTCAATAATCGACAGGTGAGGGAACAGTTCAAAATGCTGAAACACCATACCCACATGCGATCGCAGTTCAGCAAGGTTGGTTTTTTTGCTGTTAACCTGGGTGCCGTTAACGACAATTTCGCCTTTTTGCACGGATTCCAGGCCATTCACGGTTTTGATTAACGTGGATTTACCGGAGCCAGATGGTCCGCATACGACGACCACTTCACCCTTTTTCACTTCCGTTGAACAGTCGGTTAGCACCTGAAAGTGGCCGTACCATTTAGAAACATTTTTCAAGGAAATCATGACACTGTCCTTTTCTTCAAATAACTGACCAACAGCGAGGCGCTAAGACTGATAACAAAGTAGACCAGGCCGGCAAACAGGATCATTTCGACCTGGGTTCCATCACGTTCGCCAATGGTTGAGGCGGTGCGGAAGAAGTCGGCAAGGCTTAATACATAGACCAGTGAAGTATCCTGGAACAGCACGATGCCCTGGGTTAACAGAAGAGGCACCATGGCCCGGAAGGCCTGCGGTAAAATAATGAGTTTCATTGACTGCCAGTGGGTCATGCCCAACGCCAGGGCTGCGCCAGATTGCCCGCGGGAGACGCTCTGGATACCGGCGCGAATAATTTCCGAGTAGTAGGCAGCTTCAAACATTGAAAACGCGACCATGGCGGAGATTAAGCGAATATCCGTTTGTGGCGACAGACCCAGTACTTTTTGCAAGAAACCAGGAACCACGAGATAGAACCATAGCAGCACCATCACCAGCGGCACGGAGCGGAAGACGTTAACGTAAGCGCTCGCAAACCATGCAACAGGTTTAAGAGGTGACAGCCGCATGACGGCTAGCAGGGTGCCCCACAAAATGCCGAACACGACTGCCGTAACTGTGATCTTCAGGGTGATAACCAGACCCTGCATCAGATACGGCATGGCGGGGATAATGGAACTCCAGTCAAAATCGTACATTTATTTGCCCCCCATATTGCCAGGCAGGCGTACTTTGCGCTCAACCACGTACATGATCAGCATGATGACCGCGTTAATCAGGACGTAGGCGAGGGTAATCGCGGTGAAGGATTCATAGGCGTGAGCCGAGTAATCCAGAAGTTTGCCCGCCTGTGCGGCCATATCCACCAGACCAATGGTTGAGGCGATGGCGGAGTTTTTCACCAGGTTCATCATCTCTGAAGTCATTGGCGGCACGATAACGCGGTAGGCATTAGGCAGCAGAACATAGCGGTATGCCTGTGGGAGCGTCAGGCCCATCGCCAGGGCGGCATTTTTCTGACCGCGCGGCAGAGACTGAATGGCGGCACGCACCTGCTCACAAACACGGGCTGCGGTGAACAGGCCAAGGCACAGCATTGAGGATACGAAAAACTGCACGTTTGGATCGAGTTCTGCTTTAAACCACATACCGACGTCTTCAGGTAACAGCTCCGGAATCACCAGGTACCAGGTAAAGAACTGCACGATTAGCGGCACGTTACGGAATAATTCGACATACAGAGTCCCAATACTGGAAAGCCAGCGGTTAGGGACGGTGCGAAGAATGCCAAACAGTGAGCCGACGAAGAAGGCGATTATCCAGGCAGTAACGGAAAGGGCGACGGTGACCTGGAAACCATTCCAGATCCAGCCCAGATAGGTAGTGTTGCCGAACGGGGCGGGCTGCAGAAAGATCCCCCAGTTCCAGTTTATAGACATAACGTACTCCAGGAAAAATTGAGGGTAGCAAGCAGCGCTACCCTCGAAGATTGATGAGAAGCCTATTTATTTACGCCGGATGGGGAACGGCCATCCAGCGTATAGTCTGTCCTGGCTTCAGTTCGTCAATCGGGAGGGCGGGTCATCCCGGCCCCTTAGTTCTAATTAGTTCAGTGCTTTATCGTTTGGCTCTTTGAACAAGGCTTTCATGTCGTCAGACAGAGCGAAGTTCATGTTGATGTTTTTCGGTGGGATTGGATTCATAAACCATTTATCAAACCATTTGGCCGCTTCGCCTGAGGTCTGGGCTTTGGCGATAGTTTCATCCACGAGTTTTTTGAACTCCGGATCGTCTTTACGCAGCATACAGCCGTAGGCTTCATGTGATTGCGGAGTGCCTACGATGTCCCAGTTATCCTGTTTCTTCGCTTTAGCACGCTCGCCCGCCAGCAGAGCATCATCCATCATAAACGCCACCGCACGGCCACTTTCCAGCGTACGGAAGGAGTCACCGTGGTCTTTGGCGCTGATGATGCGCATGTCCATTTTCTTCTCTTCGTTCAGCTTATGCAGCAGCACTTCTGAGGTGGTACCGGAGGTCACAACAACCGCTTTCCCTTTCAGGTCGGCAAAATCTTTAATTGGGCCACCCTTCTTCACCAGTAAGCGAGTACCCACTACGAAGATAGTATCGGAGAAAGCAGCCTGTTTCTGGCGTTCCAGGTTGTTGGTAGTAGAGCCGCACTCAAAATCGAAGGTCCCGTTTTGCAGCAGAGGAATACGGTTTTGCGAAGTGATTGGAATCAGCTTCACGTGCAGATCTGGTTTGTTAAGCTGTTTTTTAACGGCTTCAACGATAGCGTTAGAGTAGTCCTGTGAGTAGCCAACAACCTTTTGTTGGTTATCATAATAAGAGAAAGGAACAGAAGACTCGCGATGACCGACGACAATCACGCCATTAGCTTTGATTTTGTCCAGCGTGCTTTGTACGCCTGATGCAGCTTTTGCATCTTCAGCGTGGACAAGGCCAGCGCTCATTCCCATGACCAGCAAAGCCGGTGCTAGTTTTCTCAATTGCATTTCCAACTCCTTAATATGAGTGCCAGGAACGGCACTGATACCTGATGTGTGTTGTGTGTATTTTTTTTATCAAGCCGAATAAAACGGGCGAAATGTCGCCTTTTGTTAACATTTAACCTAGCTGAATGTAAAGATATTGCTATTCAAATGTTTATTTTTGCGAGGAGGGCCGCACCGTTTAAAGGCAAAAATCTGCCATTGCACCAATTCAGTGCTCGCGATGCTATCCGCTGGTGCAGACCGGCGTGGCGTGCGATCGCCGCTTCCCCATCGACCGTTTCAGTCGTGCTTTATCTCGTTTTTACTAAGCAATTGATGTGCCAGAAATGAAAAGGCCAGCAGATTTGCTGGCCAGATTTGAGAGGATTAAGCTTTTTTGCGACAGCGCAGGCTGATGAGAACGGCGCTAAAACCAAAGATCAGCGTCAGGACCCACAGCGGCCAGTTACCAAAGCGGGCATAGGGAGTCAGACCGGTAGTTGGCGTGACTTTCGCCTCCAGCACTTCACGTTTGAACTGTGGGATCATTGCGTCAACGTCACCGCTGGCGTTAATGACGGCGGTCACGCCGTTATTGGTGCTTCGCAGCAGAGGGCGACCCAGTTCAAGTGAACGCATACGAGCCATCTGGAAGTGCTGCCACGGACCGATGGATTTACCAAACCATGCATCGTTAGAGATAGTCAGCAGGAAATCGGTATCCGGCCGGAAGTTGTCGCGTACCTGCTCGCCAAGAATAATCTCGTAGCAGATAGCTGGCGTCAGCTTAATGCCGTTAGCCAGAAGCTGCGGCTGGAGGTAAGGCCCGCGGCTGAAGGACGACATGGGCAGGTCAAAGAACGGCGCCAGCGGACGCAGAATAGATTCGAGCGGGACAAACTCGCCAAACGGAACCAGATGGTTCTTGTTATAACGGTCGGTGCTGCCGTAGCTGTATTTGTTACCTTCGCCCAAAGTAATGATGGTGTTGTAGGTGTCGTAGCGGTTCTGCTTATTAAGGCGCGCGTCAACAATACCGGTGATAAGCGAGCTGTGCTTCGAGCGCAGCAAATCATCCATCGTGGTCAGGAACTGCTGCTGGTTGATTTCGAGATCGGGAATGGCGGATTCAGGCCAGATGATCAGCTGGGCTTTTCCCATCTGCGGCTGGGTTTTATCCAGATAGATTTTTAACGTGTTCAGCAGCTGGTTCTCATCCCATTTCAGGGACTGAGGGATATCCCCCTGCACCATAGCCACATCCACGGTGCGGTCTTTTTCTGGATGGAACCACTGAATAGTGCGCAGTGGCCACGGCAGCAGCAAAAGGGCTGCGGCAATCACTGCCGGGCGCCATTTGCGCTCATGCAGGGCGTAAACAATCAGGCCGCTGATAATCATCAACAGGAAGGTGATGGCCTCAACGCCGAAGATTGGCGCGACACCTTTCAGCGGTCCATCAATCTGGCTGTAGCCGAACTGTAGCCACGGGAAACCGGTTAGCACCCAACCGCGCAGGAACTCTGTAAGCTGCCATAGCATTGGTGCGGCAATGGCCACGCGCCACCAGGTCGTTTTCGGCCACAGCTTGCTGAGGAGACCACCAAACAGCCCGGTATACAGGGAAAGGTAAGCGGCGAGCAGCACGACAAGGAAGACGTTAACGAAGCCGGGCATACCGCCGAACTGGGCGATGCTGACGTAGACCCAGTTAATTCCTGAACCAAACAGCCCCAGGCCCCAGAAGAAGCCTATCCAGGCGCTTTGAATGGCGCGGCGGTTAAGCGTAAGTCCTTGCAGACCTGCCAGCGAGACAATGGCAGCCGGCCAGAAATCATAGGGCGAAAAGGCCAGCGTCCCGCAGGCACCAAAAAGCAGCGCCAGCAGCAGGCGAATGCGCTGGCGTTGAAGTTGTAAAGCGATAGCCATCTTTAAATTAATCTTCCAGTTTCGGTTGCGGCGAATCGTCCGGAATTCTGACGTGGACCTGAATAATACGGCGGCTGTCAGCCATCGCGACCTTGAACTGGTAACCGTCTATGTCAATGGTTTCGCCGCGCGCCGGCAGATGCCCGAACGCCTGCATGACCAGTCCACCAATAGTATCCACTTCATCGTCGTTAAAATTGGTGTTGAAGGTATCGTTAAAATCTTCAATAGAGGCAAGGGCGCGCACCGTCCAGGTGTGGCGACTCAGCTGGCGGAAATCGCTGTCTTCTTCATCGTCGTACTCATCTTCGATTTCACCAACAATCAGTTCGAGAATATCTTCAATGGTCACCAGACCCGAGACGCCGCCGAATTCATCAATCACAATCGCCATGTGATAGCGCTGCTGACGGAACTCTTTAAGCATGCGGTCAACACGCTTACTTTCAGGGACTACAACGGCCTGACGTAATACCTTTTCCATGCTAAACGGCTCGGTATCGCTGCGCATAAACGGCAGCAGATCCTTGGCCATCAGAATCCCTTCAATATGATCTTTGTCTTCGCTAATCACCGGGAAGCGGGAGTGGGCCGATTCGATGATGACATCGAGGCACTCATCCAGCGTCTGGTTGTGTTTGAGCGTCACCATTTGCGAACGTGGGATCATGATGTCGCGGACGCGTTGGTCGGCGATATCCATTACCCCTTCGAGCATGTCACGGGTGTCCTGATCGATAAGATCGTTTTGCTCCGAATCGCGGATTAGCGTCAGCAGATCGTCACGGTTTTTTGGCTCACCGTGAAATAGCTGGTTGAGAATAAGGGAGAAAAATCCCTTTTTACTGGCAGGCGTGTCACTGTTTTGTGAGTTGTCGTCGCTCATGGCGTTAGGTTTGTGGCCCCTCGGTTATGGATAGATAACAGGCAGCCTGATATTGCGCTACCTGCACCTTTTACGCTGCCGTCATCATGACGTTAGCGGCTATTCTTTCTCGGCAATGTACGGATCGAGGTAGCCAAGAGCAAGCATTATCTCTGTTTCAAGAGATTCCATCTCTTCGGCCTCTTCGTCCTCTATATGGTCATAACCCAGCAGATGCAGGCTACCGTGAATGACCATATGCGCCCAGTGCGCCTCCAGCGGCTTCTCCTGCTCTTTGGCTTCTTTTTCAACGACCTGACGGCAGATGATCAGATCTCCCAGCAGGGGAAGCTCAATGCCCGGCGGCGCTTCGAAAGGGAAAGAGAGTACGTTGGTGGATTTATCTTTGCCGCGCCAGGTCAGATTCAGCTCGTGGCTCTCTGCATCGTCCACCAGGCGAATCGTAACTTCTGATTCTTCCTGAAACTGCGGGATCACCGCATCAAGCCAGGCCTGAAACTGCGCTTCTGTCGGCAGGCCTGCGGTCTCTTCACAGGCAAGTTGTAAATCCAGAATGACCTGACTCATTTGCTCTCCTGAGCGGCGTGGTTAATGGCCATAGCTTCACGCTTGCGCTCTGCGGCCAGCTCATCCTTACGGGTCTGTTCGGCGCTTTCCCACGCTTCATAGGCGTTAACGATGCGGGCAACGACGGGGTGACGCACAACGTCTTCGCTGTTGAGGAAGTTAAAGCTGATTTCATCGACTTCGGACAGCACTTCAATGGCATGACGAAGGCCGGACTTCATATTGCGAGGCAGGTCAATTTGCGTTACGTCACCGGTGATAACCGCTTTGGAGTTAAAGCCAATGCGGGTCAGGAACATCTTCATCTGTTCGATGGTGGTGTTCTGGCTTTCATCCAGGATGATAAAGGCGTCATTGAGCGTACGGCCACGCATATAGGCCAACGGGGCAACTTCAATCACGTTGCGCTCCATCAGCTTTTCGACGCGTTCGAAGCCGAGCATTTCGAACAGGGCGTCGTACAGCGGACGCAGATAAGGATCGACCTTCTGACTTAAGTCACCCGGCAGGAAGCCCAGTTTCTCACCTGCTTCTACCGCCGGGCGGGTCAGAAGGATACGCCTGACGTCCTGGCGCTCCAGCGCATCTACCGCTGCGGCAACGGCCAGGTAGGTTTTACCCGTACCGGCGGGGCCAACACCAAAGGTGATGTCATGGTCGAGAACATTGGCAATGTACTGCGCCTGGTTTGGCGTACGCGGTTTAATGACGCCGCGTTTGGTCTTGATATTCACTGCCTTGCCATACTCCGGCACATGCTCTGCGGACTGCTCCAGCACGCGGATCTCTTTAATAGCGAGATGAATTTGTTCCGGGTCGATATCCTGAGACTCACCGCGCATCGGGGCGGTATCCACATACAGGTTGCGCAGGATATCTGCGGCGGCGTTCACCAGAATGGCGCGCCCGGTGAGCTTGAATTGATTGTCACGACGGTTGATTTCGATACCCAGCCGACGTTCGAGCTGCTTGATATTGTCATCAAACGGGCCGCACAGGCTCAGCAAACGGGCATTGTCTGCAGGTTCCAGCGTAATTTCACGTGTTTCGATATTCAAACTTATCCTCTGGGTCACTCAGGGCCGGTTGTCATAAAACGGGAGTGGTCATCAATTATGCCGTGCCTGCTATCGTCAGGCCATAAAGTGATTATTTACGGCGAGTGATATTGGCGCAAGCCTCGGTTTGGATATTTGGGTGGCTGCTTCAGAAAGCAAGTGCAAACGATGAAATTGCCCATCGGTCCACGGCGTGAGCAAACCGATGAGCAAAACAGAGCGGAATTATGGCTGATAGAGACCGACGCCGATCTCGTTTTCTTTACGTGTGCGAGCAATCACTGACTCTGGCGCTTCGATAACGCGTAGCCCCATTTCTGCCTCTGTGCGCACAACTTTACCGCGCAGAGAGTTGTTAGTTGCAACTTCAGTAATTTCGACATCAACAAATTTACCGATCATATCCGGAGTCCCTTCAAAGTTGACTCCGCGATTGTTTTCGGAGCGTCCGGTCAACTCCATGATGTTTCTGCGCGATGTGCCTTCAACCAGAACGCGCTGGGTGGTACCGACCATTTTTCGGCTCCATTCCATCGCCTGCTGGTTAATACGGTCTTGCAGGATATACAGACGTTGCAGCTTCTCTTCTTCCGGCACGTCATCAACCATATCTGCCGCAGGCGTACCCGGGCGGGCCGAGAAGACAAAGCTGTAGCTGACGTCGAAGTTCACGTCGGCAATGACCTTCATCGTCTGCTCAAAGTCCTGCTGGGTTTCGCCGGGGAAGCCAACGATAAAGTCAGAGCTGATTTGGATATCCGGACGCGCAGCACGCAGCTTGCGGATAATTGCTTTGTATTCCAGCGCCGTGTGGGTACGGCCCATCAGATTCAATATCCGGTCGGCGCCGCACTGAATCGGCAGGTGCAAGAAGCTGACCAGTTCTGGCGTATCGCGATAAACGTCGATGATATCGTCGCTAAACTCAATCGGGTGGCTGGTGGTGAAGCGAATACGATCCACGCCGTCGATGGCCGCGACCAGACGCAGAAGTTCGGCAAATGAGCAGATGCCGCCGTCGTAAGCCGCACCACGCCAGGCATTGACGTTCTGGCCGAGCAGGTGAATTTCACGTACACCCTGCGCCGCAAGCTGGGCACATTCAAACAGGATGTCATCACATGGACGGCTAACTTCTTCCCCACGGGTATACGGCACCACGCAGTACGTACAGTATTTGTTGCAGCCTTCCATAATAGAAACGAATGCCGTTGGGCCATCTGCTTTCGGCTCAGGAAGACGATCAAACTTTTCGATTTCCGGGAAGCTGACGTCGACGATCGGGCTGCGGTTACCGCTGACTTTATTGATCATCTCCGGCAGGCGATGCAGGGTCTGCGGGCCAAAGACAATATCCACATAATGCGCGCGTTGACGGATGAGCTTTCCTTCCTGGGAAGCCACGCAGCCGCCGACGCCGATAATTAAATCGGGATTTTTACGCTTCAGAAGCTTCCAGCGGCCCAGCAGATGGAAGACTTTTTCCTGTGCTTTTTCACGGATAGAGCAGGTGTTGAGCAGCAACACATCTGCTTCTTTCGGATTATCCGTGAGCGTATAGCCATGCGTGCTGTTCAGCAGATCGGCCATCTTCGATGAATCGTATTCGTTCATCTGACAGCCCCAGGTTTTGATATGGAGTTTTTTTGTCATCGACTTGCCATTGCTTAATGTGAGCCCGTATTCGAGGCCGCGTATTGTAATGCTTTGACGGGGATGTGACCAGCCACGAAACCCGGTAGAATTAGCTTAGACAAATTAAGGAAATGTTCACTATGGCAATTCAACCAATCGACGTCGCAGTGGTGGGTGGGGGCATGGTCGGCGCAGCGGCGGCGCTGGGGCTTGCGCAAAACGGCTTTAAGGTCGCGGTCATTGAACACCATGTTCCGGCAGAGTTTGATGGAAACAGCCAGCCAGATGTCCGGATCTCCGCTATCAGCAGCGCTTCTGTCGCGTTGCTGAAGTCGCTGGGCGTCTGGGATTCAATCCGCGCCATGCGCAGCCATCCGTACCGCAAGCTGGAAACCTGGGAGTGGGAAACCGCCCACGTTGCGTTTGAGGCGCAGGAGCTTGGCTTGCCCGAACTGGGTTATATGGTCGAGAACAATGTCCTGCAGATAGCTTTGTGGAAAGCGCTGGAGACGCACGCCAACGTCACGTTGCTTTGTCCGGCACAGCTAACGCATATGGCAAGTAAAGAGGGGCGCTGGACGCTGGACTTTGCAGACGGTGAAACGCTGACCGTGCCGATGATTATTGGCGCCGACGGGGCAAACTCACAGATCCGCCAGTGGGCCGGCATTGGCATCCACGCCTGGGACTATCGCCAGTCCTGCATGCTAATAACCGTTAAGTGCGAGGAAGCTCCGGGTTACAGTACCTGGCAGCACTTCACGCCTACGGGCCCGCACGCCTTCCTGCCTCTGTTCGATAACTGGGCTTCTCTGGTCTGGTACGACTCTCCTGCGCGTATTCGTCAGCTAAAAGCAATGACGATGCCGCAGCTGCAAAAAGCGATAGCGGCCACTTTCCCGCAGCGCCTGGGTACGGTAATGCCTGTCGCATGCGGAGCTTTCCCGTTAACTCGCCGCCATGCTTTGAAATATACCCGGCAGGGCCTGGCATTAATCGGCGACGCGGCACACACCATTCATCCTCTGGCGGGGCAGGGAGTCAACCTGGGCTATCGTGATGTGGATGCGCTGCTTGAGGTCATGATTAACGCGCGCAGTTACGGCGAAGGCTGGGCCGATGCCACAATTTTGAAACGTTACCAGACGCGCCGCCAGGCCGATAATTTCCTGATGCAAAGCGGTATGGACCTGTTCTACGCGGGTTTCAGCAACAATCTGGGGCCACTTCGTGTGATTCGTAATCTGGGCCTGATGGCGGCCGAACGCGGAGGTGGGCTAAAACGTAAAGCGCTGAAGTATGCGTTAGGCTTATGACTGGCGGGTTACAACGGGCGGGGAACCGCCTGTTTTCTCCGGACGCAGAAAAGCAAAAAGCCCGCCGAAGCGAGCTTTCTAAATGTTGGCTGGGGTACGAGGATTCGAACCTCGGAATGCTGGTATCAGAAACCAGAGCCTTACCGCTTGGCGATACCCCAACGGGGTGCGTTCACAAAAGCAAACGTCTTTTTTTTGGCTGGGGTACGAGGATTCGAACCTCGGAATGCTGGTATCAGAAACCAGTGCCTTACCGCTTGGCGATACCCCAATAATATGGTGGCTACGACGGGATTCGAACCTGTGACCCCATCATTATGAGTGATGTGCTCTAACCAGCTGAGCTACGTAGCCGAAGTGCATTCTTCGATGGCTGGGGTACCTGGATTCGAACCAGGGAATGCCGGTATCAAAAACCGGTGCCTTACCGCTTGGCGATACCCCAATAACCTTGCGACAGACGCAACATATCGAAGAAAAATTGGCTGGGGTACCTGGATTCGAACCAGGGAATGCCGGTATCAAAAACCGGTGCCTTACCGCTTGGCGATACCCCATCCATGCAACGCGTTAAAATGGTGCGGGAGGCGAGACTTGAACTCGCACACCTTGCGGCGCCAGAACCTAAATCTGGTGCGTCTACCAATTTCGCCACTCCCGCGGCGTAAAAAGAATGGTGGCTACTACGGGATTTGAACCTGTGACCCCATCATTATGAGTGATGTGCTCTAACCAGCTGAGCTAAGTAGCCTTCTTTTTATGCGTCACCTTATCGGCGTTGCGGGGCGCATTATGCGTAGTTGACCGTACAGCGTCAACAAATTTTTTCCCGAAAAGCGGCGGAAATTGTCTGTTTGACCAGCTTGCGAACAGCTTGCTGGAAATATCAGCAACAATCGGTTATTTCGAAGAATTAACCGACGGTCAGGAGGATAAAATCGGGAGGTATTTTGTAGAAATGACAACGGGCCCGCAGGCCCGTTTATGAGTCAGGATCGTCTATTTGTAGGCTGACTGGTGAACACCTACGGCGCGTCCTGAAGGATCATTCATGGTTTTGAATGTTTCGTCCCATTCAATCGCTTTAGCGGACGAACATGCCACTGATGGGCCACCGGGAACACACTCTGCTGCGCTTGGTAGCGGGAACAATTCTTCGAAGATCTCACGATACAGATATGCTTCTTTTGAACCCGGCGTGTTGTACGGGAAACGGTATGCAGCTGTTGCCAGCTGCTGATCCGTCACCTGACCGGCAGCCACTTCTTTTAACGTATCAATCCAGCTGTAACCCACGCCGTCAGAGAACTGTTCTTTCTGGCGCCATGCCACGCTTGCCGGCAGGTAGGATTCAAAGCACTCGCGCAGGACGTGTTTTTCCATTTTGCCGTTGCCGCACATCTTATCTTTTGGATTGATGCGCATCGCCACGTCGAGGAACTTCTTGTCCAGGAAAGGTACGCGGGCTTCAACACCCCATGCGGACATCGCTTTGTTCGCACGGGCGCAGTCGAACATATGCAGAGCCTGAAGTTTACGCACCGTTTCTTCATGCAGCTCTTTGTCGTCTGGCGCTTTGTGGAAGTAAAGGTAGCCGCCGAACACTTCGTCGGAGCCTTCGCCAGAAAGCACCATTTTGATGCCCATGGCTTTGATTTTGCGGGACATCAGATACATCGGCGTTGAGGCACGGATCGTGGTCACATCATAAGTTTCAATGTGGTAGATAACGTCGCGAATCGCATCCAGCCCTTCCTGCACGGTGAAGTGGATTTCGTGGTGGACGGTGCCCAGGTGGTTTGCCACCTCCTGCGCGGCTTTCAGGTCAGGGGAGCCGACCAGACCAACGGCGAAGGAGTGCAGCTGCGGCCACCATGCTTCGCTACGCTCTTCATCTTCTACGCGACGAGCGGCAAATTTCTTGGTGATGGCTGAAATCACAGAAGAGTCCAGGCCGCCTGACAGCAGCACGCCGTACGGTACGTCGGACATCAGGTGGCTCTTAACCGCATCTTCCAGCGCCTGGCGCAGCTCGTCTTTGTCGGTCACGTTGTCTTTCACGGCGTCATAGCTGAACCAGTCGCGCTGGTAGTAGCTGCGGATCTCGCCGTCCTGGCTCCACAGGTAGCTGCCCGCCGGGAATTCTTTAATGGTGCGACATACCGGAACCAGTGCCTTCATTTCAGAGGCAACATACATGTTGCCGTGTTCGTCATGGCCCATATAAAGAGGGATGATGCCGATGTGGTCACGGCCAATCAGATAAGCGTCTTTTTCACTGTCGTACAGCACGAAAGCGAACATGCCCTGCAGATCGTCCAGGAATTCAGGGCCTTTTTCCTGATATAGCGCGAGAATGACCTCGCAGTCAGAGCCAGTCTGGAAATCATAGCGATCGCCATATTCAGCGCGCAGGGCCTGATGGTTGTAGATTTCACCGTTCACCGCCAGCGCGTGGGTTTTCTCTTTGTTATAGAGCGGCTGGGCACCGGCATTCACATCGACAATGGAAAGGCGTTCATGGGAGAGGATCGCTTTGTCGCTGGCATAGACGCCTGACCAGTCCGGGCCGCGGTGGCGCATCAGACGGGACAGCTCCAGCGCTTTCTTACGCAGCTCGACCGCGTCGGTTTTTATATCCAGAACACCAAAAATAGAACACATAGTACTTTCTCCGTCATGCCTGCCTGAGCGGCTTATTCGTGTTGTCACCGCTTCCGTGTCATGATTTTTTAGCGGCGTTGTTGCTTTGCATACATCGAATTTGCTCATTCAGGCGCGGGAATGCAAGCCTTTTAGCTTTCGGAAAGAAAATATCGCAACGAGCATTGTTGATTTATGAAAAAAGAGCAGGAAAGCAGGGTGAAAATTAACGAATCGTTAATAATCCTGGGTTTTTATTGATGGCGTCCTGATGCGCTGAAGGATAAATACCGAAGCGATAAAAAACGCCCGGCACTGCCAGGCGTCGTTTGATTAGATAATGTCGATTTCCGCAACTGACGGATAAATATAAGAAGGGCGGAACGGCATGGCGTCGATGTCGTTCAGCGTTGAGACGCCGGAGAGCACCAGAATTGTCTCAAGCCCCGCCTGGAAGCCCGCAAGGATATCGGTACGCAGGTTGTCGCCGACGATGACCGTATGTTCTGAATGAGCCTGCATCTTATTGAGCGCAGAGCGGATTATCCACGGGCTTGGCTTGCCGACGCAGAAAGGTTTACGACCAGATATTTTTTCGATACCCGCGCAGAGTGCACCACAGGCCGGATAATAACCACGACCGTGGGTATCCGGGTTAGTGGCGATGAAGCGCGCGCCGTTTGCCACAAAGTAGGCGGCCTTGTGCATCATCTCCCAGTTAAAGGAGCGGGTTTCACCCACGATGACAAAATCGGGGTTGATGTCGGTAATGGTAAAGCCGGCTTTATATAATTCGTGGATTAACGCGCCTTCGCCGACAACGTAAGCCTTCTTGCCTTCCTGACGGCGCAGGAAATCTGCGGTTGCCATGGCTGAGGTATAAAACACGCTGTCCGGCACATCGACGCCCGCCGAGGCGAAGCGGTTTGCCAGATCCTGGCCCGTCTGCGAAGGATAGTTCGTGAGCAGAACCAGCGGTAACCCTTTTTCAAGGATGCCTGCCAGAAAAGCATTGGCACCCGGCACGGCGACGTTGTCGTGCATCAGCACGCCGTCGATATCACAAATTACATTCTTGATGGTCATTGACTAATCTGGCTCGTATTCAAAGAAAGCGTCACTATAGCGTAATTCGGGGAGGGATCCCGTTAACTTTCCAGCAGGCGTTGCAGCAGCGTGCCGTTGAGCATGGCGCGTTTCACTAAAGCAAAAGCGCCGATTGCCGAGCGGTCATCCAGACGTGAGCGCACGACAGGAAGGTTTTTACGGAACGCCTTGAGCACCTGGGTATTGATGCAGCCTTCGATAGCGGGAAGCAGTACTTTTTCTGCTTCAATAATCTCCCCGGCAATCACTACTTTTTGCGGGTTAAACAGGTTTATCGCGATGGAGATGGCTTTACCAAGATGGCGGCCAACGTGCTCGATAACTTCGCAGGCCAGCGAATCACCTTTATTCGCGGCTTTGCAAATTGCCACAATATCGCAATCTTCAAGGGTGAGACGGCTGTTATAACCGTTCTCCAGCAGATGACGGACGCGACCTTCAATCGCGGCATTGGCCGCAATGGTTTCGAGGCAGCCAAAGTTACCGCAATGGCAGCGCTCTCCTAAAGGGTCAACCTGGATGTGGCCGATCTCGCCGACGTTACCGTTACGGCCGATAAAAATTCTGCCGCTGGAGAGAATGCCTGCGCCCGTCCCTCGGTGCACGCGCACTAAAATAGAGTCTTCGCAGTCCTGTGTCGCACCAAAATAGTGCTCGGCAAGCGCCAGGCTGCGGATATCGTGGCCAACAAAGCAGGTGAGATTGAAACGTTTTTCAAGACTTTCAACCAAAGACCAGTTGTTGACCTGAATGTGGGGCATATAGCGAATGACACCGGTATCTGGCTCGACCAGACCGGGCAGGATGACAGAGATGGCAATTAACTCGCGAATTTTACGCTGTGACTGTTCGATAAAACTGGCAATAGCCTTCAGCAGGGCGTGCTCAAGCGTTTCCTGCGTACGTTCAGGCAGGGGATAGTGCTCTTCGGCAAGGGTTTTGGCACTGAGATCGAACAGTGTGATGGTCGCATCGTGGCGTCCAAGTCGTACGCCGATGGCCTGAAAATTACGGGTTTCGGTAATGATGGAGATAGCGCGACGGCCCCCGGTGGAGGCCTGCTGATCGACTTCTTTAATCAGGCCGCGCTCAATCAGCTGACGAGTAATTTTGGTGACGCTGGCGGGAGCAAGCTGGCTCTGTTCGGCAATCTGAATGCGTGAAATAGGACCTTGCTGGTCAATCAGGCGGTAAACCGCCGCACTATTCAGCTGTTTTACGAGATCGACATTACCTATTTGAGCCTGTCCGCCAGTCGTCATGCCTTATTTACTCAGTTACGACCTCGTTACCATTAACGAAAGTCTTGATGATTTTATAATCGCGGTTGAAGGCGGTCAGGTTGGCTACTTTGCCAGCCTCAATGGTGCCCAACTGCTTTTCAACGCCCATTGCACGGGCCGGATAGAGAGTGGCCATACGCAGGACTTCATCCAGCGCAATGTTGGCATGTTCAACCAGGTTACGTACCCCTTCAATCATTGTCAGGGCCGATCCGCTCAACGTACCGTTCTCATCTACACACAAACCGTCACGGTAGTATATTGTTTTACCAGCAAAAATGAACTGTTCAATATTCGCCCCTGCCGGAGCAGTCGCATCGGTGACCAGGCAGAGCTTGTCGCCCTTCACACGTTTAGCGGTACGAATATTGGCATAGTCTACGTGCAGGCCATCGGCAATGATGCCGCAGTAAACATCAGGTTCATCAAAGATTGCCCCCGCAAGCCCTGGTTCACGGCCTGTAATATAAGGCATTGCGTTGAACAGGTGGGTGGCAAAGGTGATACCCGCGCGGAAGCCAGTCTTCGCTTCTTTGACCGTAGCATTAGAGTGACCAGCGGAAACAATGATTCCGGCGGCGACCAGTTTTTTGATCACTTCTGGTTCAACCATTTCCGGGGCCAGCGTCACTTTGGTGATCACATCTGCGTTTGCGCAGAGGAAATCGACTAATTTTGCGTCTGGTTTACGGACGTAGCTCGGGTTATGCGTCCCCTTTTTCACCATGTTTAGCCACGGGCCTTCCAGGTGAAGACCAAGCGCCTGGTTGTCATATTTCGCCAGGTACTCGCGCATCACTTTCACACCCTGCGCCATCAGTTCGTCGCTGGAGGTGATAAGCGTTGGCAGATAGCTGGTGCAGCCCGAACGTTCGTTCGCCTTCTGCATGATCTCCAGCGTTTCAACCGTGACGGCGTCAATGTTGTCGTTAAACTGTACGCCACCGCAGCCGTTCAGCTGCACATCAATAAAACCGGGGGCGATGATAGCACCGCCCAGATCGCGAGTTTCGATACCCGCAGGGAGTTCGGAACGCGGACAAAGGCGCTCAATCAGGCCGTCAGCGATAACAATCGCGTGGTCATCCAGAATTTCATGGCCGGTATAAATCCGACCGTGGGTTAGTGCAAACATAATTACCCCCGGTTAAAAAGTAGTGCTTAAAGACCTTTAATATTTTCTGCTTCGAGCTCGTTGAAGTACTTGAGCGTCTTCACTTTCAGCTCCATGGTGGACGGTTCGTCGCAAACCATGATGGCTTTTGGATGCAGCTGCAGGCAGCTGATGGTCCACATGTGGTTAACGTTGCCTTCCACGGCAGCTTGCAGAGCCTGCGCTTTAACGTGGCCCAGAACCAGAATCATCACTTCTTCTGCATCCAGCAGGGTGCCGACGCCAACGGTCAGTGCGAATTTTGGTACTTGATTCACATCGCCATCGAAGAAGCGGGAGTTTGCCACACGAGTGTCATGGGTCAGCGTTTTGATTCGGGTGCGGGAAGCCAGTGAAGAGGCTGGTTCGTTGAATGCGATGTGGCCGTCGTTGCCCACGCCACCCATAAAGAGGTGAATTTTGCCGTAAGAACGAATTTTTTCTTCGTAGCGGCGGCATTCTGCATCAACATCTTCCGCGTTGCCGTTCAGCAGGTTAATGTTTTCTGCCGGGATATCAACGTGGTCAAAGAAATTCTTGTGCATGAAGGTGTGATAGCTTTCCGGATGCTCTTTTGGCAGGCCAACATATTCATCCATATTGAAAGTCACTACATTCTTGAAGCTGACCTGGCCCGCTTTATGCATCTCAACCAGCGCTTTGTACGCTTCCATTGGTGTGCTACCGGTAGGCAGGCCCAGGATAAATGGACGGTCCGCGGTTGGTTTGAATGCATTAATACGGTTAACGATATGGCGCGCAGCCCATTTGCCTACTTGTGCTGGGGTAGCCAGGGGAATCAGTCTCATTATTCACCTCATTAAGAGTTAATAGAAAACGGCTTTGGCGGAATGAATATATCTCTCTAAGGGTAACCCAGATTGCTGGCAATGCCCGAGGGTTCAATCCGTCTCGATTTTTTGGATGATAAAATAAGTTTTAGGGGATAGCCAGTCAGAAGGGGGGGTTTTAGCGATATTTGGTGACTAAAGTCACAAAAAACGTGTGTTTAATTTGCGATACGAATTAATTTTTTTCACACTTCACGCTGAGATGTGAATCGTCGTCATCAATGTAATGATGACTTTCAAATAAAAAGTTGTAGTCATGATGATCCGTACAGGTGATTCAAGGGGGAAGAGAGTGAATATTCTTGGTTTTTTCCAAAGATTAGGTAGGGCGTTACAGCTACCCATCGCAGTACTGCCGGTTGCGGCATTGATGCTGCGCTTCGGTCAGCCCGATCTTTTGAACATGCCGTTCATCGCGCAGGCGGGCGGTTCTATTTTTGATAACCTGGCTTTAGTCTTTGCAATTGGTGTTGCATCGACCTGGTCTAAAGATAACGCGGGTGCTGCTGCACTGGCGGGTGCCGTTGGCTGGTTCATTATGACCAAAGCGATGGTGACAATTAACCCTGTGGTCAACATGGGCGTACTGTCCGGTATCATCACCGGCCTGGTCGCTGGTGCTGTTTATAACCGCTGGTCTGATATCAAACTGCCTGACTTCCTGAGCTTCTTCGGCGGCAAGCGTTTCGTCCCTATCGCCACTGGCTTCTTCTGTCTGATCCTGGCTGCTATCTTCGGTTATGTCTGGCCTCCTGTGCAGGATGCGATTCATGCCGGTGGTGAGTGGATTGTTTCTGCGGGTGCATTCGGTGCGGGTGTCTTCGGTTTCGTAAACCGTCTGTTAATCCCAACGGGTTTGCATCAGGTACTGAACACTATCGCCTGGTTCCAGATTGGTGAGTTCACTAACGCGGCAGGGACTATCTTCCACGGTGACATCAACCGCTTCTATGCGGGTGACGGCACTGCCGGGATGTTCATGTCCGGCTTCTTCCCTATTATGATGTTTGGTCTGCCGGGTGCGGCACTGGCCATGTATCTGTCAGCGCCTAAAGAGCGTCGTCCTATGGTTGGCGGTATGCTGCTGTCCGTAGCGGTAACGGCATTCCTGACGGGGGTCACCGAGCCACTTGAATTCCTGTTTATGTTCCTGGCTCCGGTGCTGTATCTCATTCACGCGCTGTTGACTGGTCTGAGCCTGTTCGTTGCGACGGCGCTTGGTATCCATGCCGGCTTCTCCTTCTCCGCAGGTGCTATCGACTACGTGTTGATGTACAACCTGCCGGCTGCAAGTAAGAACGTCTGGATTCTGGTTGTCATGGGGATTGTGGCCTTCGCGGTTTACTTCTTCCTGTTCAGTGCAGTTATCCGCATGTTCAACCTGAAAACGCCTGGTCGTGAAGATGCTTCCGACGACGTGGTGACTGAAGAAGCCAACAGCAACACCGAAGAAGGTCTGGCTGAACTGTCGCGTAAGTATGTTGCAGCAGTCGGTGGCTCTGCCAACCTGAAAGGTATTGATGCCTGTATTACCCGTCTACGCCTGTCCGTTGTAGATTCTGCACAAGTTAATGATGCAGCCTGTAAGCGCCTTGGGGCTTCGGGTGTTGTGAAACTGAACAAGCAGACAGTGCAGGTTATCGTCGGTGCTAAGGCCGAAGCGGTTGCTGCGGTCATGAAGAGCGAGATTGCTAAGGGGCCAATTGCTGCCGCTGCTGCTGTTAGCGCGGTTCAGGAAGCTCCTGTTGCAGCTAAACCACAGGCCGTAGCCAATGCGGTTACCATCGCGGCGCTGGTCTCTCCGGTTACCGGTGACGTTGTTGCGCTGGAGCAGGTTCCTGATGAAGCCTTTGCCAGCAAGGCTGTGGGCGATGGCGTGGCGGTTAAGCCAACGGATAAATTCGTTGTCTCTCCAGCGGCAGGTACCATCGTTAAAATCTTTAACACCAACCATGCGTTCTGCCTGGAAACCGAAAAAGGCGCGGAGATCGTTGTCCACATGGGCATTGATACCGTTGCGCTGAACGGTCAGGGCTTTACTCGCCTGGTGGAAGAGGGGGCTGAAGTGGTCGCCGGCCAGCCAGTTCTGGAAATGGATCTTGAATTCCTGAACGCTAATGCGCGCTCCATGATAAGCCCGGTCGTGTGCAGCAACATCGATGATTTCAGCGGCCTGGTTATTCAGGCGCAGGGCTCCGTTGTTGCAGGACAGACACCTCTGTACGAAATTAAAGGCAAATAATTGCTCCTGAGTTAGCATTGTGCCTTAAGCGGCTGGGGGATTTCCTCAGCCGCTTTTTTCTGTATTCGAATCAACCCCCTTTACTTTCCTCCCCAGCGCCCCAATAAATGCAACTAATGGTTGTTTCATACGCCTGCTTATAAGATCATGTGCCGTTAACGAAAGTTTTGTCTTGAGGAATCCGCGATGAGTGAGGCTGAAGCCCGCCCAACTAACTTTATTCGCCAGATTATCGATGAAGATCTGGCTAATGGTAAGCACGACCGTATCTGCACCCGCTTTCCGCCTGAGCCAAACGGCTATCTGCATATCGGCCATGCAAAGTCTATCTGTCTGAACTTTGGTATCGCCCAGGATTATCAGGGGCTGTGCAATTTACGTTTCGATGACACCAACCCGGTAAAAGAAGACATCGAATACGTTGATTCAATTAAGCGTGACGTTGAGTGGCTGGGCTTTCACTGGTCTGGCGACGTGCGTTACTCGTCTGATTACTTCGACCAGCTGTTTAATTATGCCGTTGAGCTAATTAACAAAGGGCTGGCGTACGTTGACGAGCTGACTCCTGAGCAGATCCGCGAATACCGTGGCTCTCTGACCGCTCCGGGTAAAAACAGCCCATATCGCGATCGTACGGTTGAGGAAAACCTCGCGCTGTTCGAGAAAATGCGTAACGGTGAATTTGCAGAAGGCACCGCCTCTCTGCGTGCGAAAATCGATATGGCGTCTCCGTTTATCGTGATGCGCGATCCGGTCATTTATCGTATTAAATTTGCCGATCACCATCAGACCGGCAGCAAGTGGTGCATCTACCCGATGTACGATTTCACCCACTGCATTTCCGATGCGCTGGAAGGGATCACGCACTCACTGTGTACGCTGGAGTTCCAGGATAACCGTCGTCTGTACGATTGGGTGTTGGATAACATCACTATCCCGGCCCATCCGCGTCAGTACGAGTTCTCTCGTCTGAATCTCGAATACGCCATCATGTCCAAGCGCAAGCTGAACCTGCTGGTGACTGAGAAGATTGTTGAGGGCTGGGATGACCCGCGCATGCCGACGATCTCAGGCTTGCGTCGTCGTGGTTACACCGCAGCGTCCATTCGTGAGTTTTGCAAGCGCATTGGCGTGACCAAACAGGACAACACGGTGGAAATGGCTTCTCTGGAATCCTGTATCCGTGACGATCTGAATGAAAATGCACCACGCGCCATGGCCGTGCTGGATCCGGTAAAAGTGATCATCGAAAACTACCCGCAGGGTAGTGAAGAGATGGTGACAATGCCTAACCATCCGAATAAGCCAGAAATGGGTAGCCGTCAGGTGCCGTTTAGCCGCGAGATCTATATCGATCGTGCTGATTTCCGCGAAGAAGCGAACAAGCAGTATAAGCGTCTGGTAATGGGCAAAGAAGTGCGTCTGCGTAATGCTTACGTGATTAAAGCTGAAAGCGTTGAGAAAGACGCAGAAGGTAATATCACGACGCTGCACTGCTCCTATGACCAGGAAACGCTCAGCAAAGATCCTGCGGATGGCCGTAAAGTTAAAGGCGTCATTCACTGGGTTAGCGCAGCGCATGCTCTGCCCGTTGAAATTCGTCTCTACGATCGTCTGTTCAGCGTAGCCAATCCGGGCAGCGCAGAGGATTTCCTGGCAACAATCAATCCGGAATCCCTTGTGATTAAACAAGGTTTCGTTGAGCCAAGTCTGCAAAATGCGGAAACAGGCAAAGCGTACCAGTTTGAACGTGAAGGTTATTTCTGCCTCGACAGCCGTTATGCAACCGCTACCAAACTGGTGTTCAACCGCACCGTTGGCCTGCGTGATACCTGGGCAAAAATCGGCGATTAATTCTTCGTCCTGCTCCTGAAGCGCCGCATAAAGTGGCGCTTTTTTTTACTTAAAAATCAGTTAGATAAGATTACCATCCTTTTCGCGTCGCGAATTAATACCTACACGCATAACCATTTCTAATAATCCCCTATTGACCTGAAAGTGAAATTATTCTCATTTAAAAAGTATGAGAGCGCTTTCATTTGGTCGTTTGCTCCATGAAAAATGCAATTAAAGGTGGAAAGTTCCATTGGAGCAATTTGTTACATATTCACACAGAATATGTGCTCTTCGTCATAATATAGGAATTATCTCTTACAAAGTCGTTGATAATTCGCGCCGCGAAAAATAGTCTTAGTGCAGCAGTAATGCGGGCAATATTTCAAAACCGCTTTTTTAGCCGTAAGGCATTTTAATTTTTTTTCACCGTCAGGTGCTTTCACACCGGGTGAATATTTATACGTCAAAGAGGATTTCAACATGCGTACGTTTAGTGGCAAACGTAGTGCGCTGGCGCTTGCTATCGCCGGTGTGACAGCTCTTTCAGGCATTGTTATCGCCCCTCAGGCAGCAGCGGAAGGTTTTATCGATGACTCAACGCTGACCGGCGGTATCTATTACTGGCAGCGCGAACGTGACCGTAAAAATGTAGATAATCACGACAAATACGAAACTAACCTCTCGCACTCTACCTGGAACGCTAATCTCGACTTCCAGTCCGGCTATGCGGCCGACATGTTTGGTCTGGATATCGCAGCCTTTACCGCCATTGAAATGGCCGAAAACGGTGACAGCGGCCACCCGAACGAAATTGCTTTTTCTTCTTCAAACCATGCTTACGATGAAGACTGGTCGGGCGATAAAAGCGGAATCAGCCTCTATAAAGCTGCCGGTAAATTTAAATATGGTCCGCTCTGGGCCCGCGGTGGTTATATTCAACCAACGGGCCAGAGTCTGCTGGCACCGCACTGGAGCTTCATGCCCGGTACTTACCGCGGTGCAGAAGCAGGTATGAACTTTGACTATGGCGATGCCGGTGCGCTCAGCTTTTCTTATATGTGGACGGATAAATATAAGTCACCGTGGCACCTTGAGATGGATCACTTTTATCAGGGAGACCGTAAAACGGGCGTCTCCTACCTGCACTCCCTGGGTGCGAAATATGATTTCAAAAATGACCTCGTTGTGGAAGCCGCGTTTGGACAGGCTGAGCAATACATGGATCAGTATTTCGCCAAAGCTTCCTATAAGTTCGAACTGGCGGGCAGCCCTCTGACCACCAGCTATCAGTTTTATGGTGCGCACGATCGAGTAAGCGATCAGAAAAATTTGACCACCGGCGATCAGGTGGCCTTAGCAAACGACCTTTATGACGGTATGGCATGGCTTCAGGCGTTAACGTTTGGTTATAAAGTGGGGCAGGTCGATCTGCGTCTGGAAGGCACCTGGGTTAAAGCAGATGGTAACCAGGGCTACTTCCTGCAGCGTATGACCCCAACCTATTCCTCTTCCAACGGTCGTCTGGATATCTGGTGGGATAACCGCTCTGACTTCAACGCTAACGGTGAGAAAGCCATCTTTGCCGGGGCGATGTATGACCTGAGCAACTGGAATCTGGCCGGTTGGGCTGTAGGCGCTTCTTACGTTTACGGTTGGGATGCGAAACCAAGCAGTGCGCCGATTTATGATCAGGACCAGCGCCTGAGAGAATCTGCATACAGCCTGGATGCGCTGTATACCGTACAGGATGGTCGTGCGAAAGGTACGCTGTTTAAGCTGCACTTCACTCAGTACGACAACCACTCCGATCTCCCAAGCTATGGCGGCGGTTACAACAACATCTTCCAGGATGAGCGTGACGTGAAGTTCATCGTTATCGCACCTTTCACTATCTTCTGATGTGATTCCGGGTGTGCGAGCACCCGGCTTTCTTAAGGATATCAACCATGAAAAAAATAATTATGCTGTCCGTACTCGCTCTGGGATTAACGGCATGTGCACAGCCAAACACTGCGCCAGAAGATTCGAAATTGAAGCAAGCTTACAGCACTTGTATCAACACTGCTGAAGGTAACCCGGACAAAATTGAGGCCTGCCAGAGCGTGCTGAACGTGTTGGGGCAGGAGAAGGAACATCAGGACTTCGCTAAGAAAGAGACGGTGCGTACCCTGGATTATCAGAACTGTATCCAGGCCACTCACACAGGCAATGACCAGGCGGTGAAAGCGAAGTGCGATAAAATCTGGCAGGAAATCCGCAACAACAACAAATAAGCGTTGCTGGAGCAATAAAAAACCGGTGAGCATGCTCACCGGTTTTTTTATCCCAAGTCCCCGCGAGGGGCTAATGATTACTTGTCGCGGGACTCATGGTAAGTTTCGTCAGTGCGGCAGTCACCTTCGGCGCAGTGGCCATACAGGTAGAGGCTGTGGTTGGTCAGACGGATGCCGTGACGAGCTGCGATTTCACGCTGGCGGGCTTCGATAGAGTCATCGCTGAATTCGATAACTTTGCCGCAATCCAGGCAAATCAGATGATCGTGATGGTGTTGCTGCGTCAGCTCAAACACCGACTTGCCACCTTCGAAATTATGACGGGTAACGATTCCTGCGTCATCAAACTGGTTCAGCACGCGGTACACCGTGGCCAGACCAATCTCTTCACCCATATCAATCAGACGTTTGTATAAGTCTTCCGCACTGACATGGTGGTTTACCGGTCCCTGTAACACTTCCAGAATTTTCAAACGAGGAAGCGTGACTTTCAGGCCGGCCTTCTTTAATGCGGTATTGTTGTCAGTCATGCGGAATTTGTCCTGTTGCTTAACGTTTTGCTCGGACTAGTTGAGCGTTAAGATTAATGCGTCTCATTATACACCCTTATGCAGGATGCATATAACCACCACGTCTAAATAGAAACTGTAAGTATGAAGCATAACACAGCTAAAAAATCGTGGCCGAATCGCTATTTGCAGATGTTTCAACAAATGTGACTCGTGGGATATTGTACAGGGATAGTTGGAAAAGTTACAAAATTGTAGCAATTATTTTCATTGGTAATAACTATCAATAAGACGCAGGCGGGTAACCTGCGTCTCGATTCATCAGGCGTTGATGATATCTGCAAGATGCAGCTCATCAGAGATCTGCTTAGTCCACTTCTGCACGCGCTCGGCGGTCAGCTCCGGCTGACGGTCTTCATCGATAGCCAGGCCAACGAAATGATCGTCATCCGCAAGGCCTCTGGAAGCTTCAAAGTGATAACCGGCCGTTGGCCAGTGCCCGACGATGGTCGCACCGTTCGGTTCGATGATGTCGCGGATAGTCCCCAGGGCATCACAGAAATACTCTGCGTAATCTTCCTGGTCACCGCAGCCAAACAGCGCAACGAGCTTACCGTTGAAATCCACTTCTTCCAGCGTTGGGAAAAAATCATCCCAGTCGCACTGTGCTTCGCCATAGTACCAGGTAGGGATGCCAAGCAGCAGGATGTCGAACCCTTCTAAATCTTCTTTGCTGCTCTTCGCAATGTCACGCACCTCAGCAACGTCTTTACCGAGCTGTTTTTGAATCATCTTCGCGATATTTTCGGTGTTACCGGTGTCGCTGCCGAAAAAAATGCCTACGATTGCCATGAGTTGAATAACCTCTTGAAACTTAATGATATGGTGGCGGCTTATTGCCCACAGATACGGCAATCATAGCAGAACACGCGACAGTGCGGAAACTGCTAACCGTTTGCTGTGCACAGACTGCAACATGCAGGGCAATTAGTGTTCACTATTTTGACTTGATAGTACGGCTGGATGACGTGTTTTAGCTCAGGTGTTGCTTTAGCTGGGCCAGCAACATCTCTTCTATCAGCTCGCTGCGGCTGATATTACGCGCATCAGCAAGCTGGTTTAACGCATCCACCGCATCGTGGTTGAGTTTTAGCTCTACTCGTTTCAGGCCGCGTACTTTATCGCGTTTGAGTTGGTTGCGTTTATTGATACGCAGCTGCTCATCCCGCGTTAGCGGGTTAGTCTTGGGCCGCCCTGGGCGACGCTCGTCCGCGAACAGATCTAATGTTGTACGGTCCGTTTGTTCTTTTGCCATGATTAGAGTACTGACAGGAAATTCAGGATGCTGCGAGCAGAATGCTCCGGCGCATTTAAGCGCGCCATCATACATTAGCAGGCCCGGCGCGCCAACGCGTTAGCCACAACTTGCGGCCAGTCGGTCTGTTTTTAATCAGTTTCGTCAATAAAACGATGAATGGCGCGTAAAACCGCATCCGGTTTTTCGGCGTGCACCCAATGTCCGGCACCAGCAATCACGTGAGCGCGTGCTTTGGGGAACTGTGCAAGCAGCGCCTCCCGATGGGATTCATCCACGTATGGAGAGTCGCCGCCGCGAATAAATAGTGCTGGATGATCCCACGCAGGGAGGGTCTGCCAGCCAACAATCTGCTCGTACTCATTCCAGAGTACCGGGACGTTGAACTTCCAGGCTCCGTCGGCAAAGGACTTCAGCAGGAACTGAATCACGCCTTCTTCCTTTATATGTTCGCGCATCAAGGCCGCAGCCTGAGAACGTGTTTTGATTCCGGCTTCGCTAACGGCGTTGATGGCAGCAAAGATTTCGTCGTGGCGGCGGACGTGATAATCGACGGGCGCAATATCTATCAGCACCAGTTTATCGATACGTTCCGGGGCAATGGAGGTCAGCGCCATCGCGACTTTGCCGCCCATCGAATGGCCGATGACGATCGCTTTTTCAATGCCGTATTCGTCCAGCGTTTCCACAACATCCTGCGCCATCGCAGGGTAGTTCATCTCCTCACTGCGTTCAGACAAACCATGGTTGCGCAGGTCAATTTGCAGCAGCGTATGGTCCTTACCGAGGTCCCGGGCCAGCACACCCAGGTTATCAAGGCTGCCAAACAGGCCGTGGATGAGAACAATCGAGGAATTGCTAATCAATTGTTGCGCAGTTTGCAGGCGAGCGTTTAATTTCATGGCAAAGTTCTTTTTTTTGATTCGTAGGGTTAGGGTATCATGAAGCTATTCCTGCCGCAGCGCCGCAACATTCAGTTTAATCTGGCTTTCGCGGCGCTACCCGCTGTTGGGATTTGCCCCTATAATCCCAGCGACTTGTATTCAGAAAAGATATCGCACTGGATGAAGATGAAAACGATTGAAGTTGATGACGAGCTGTATCGCTATATTGCCAGCCACACGCAGCACATTGGCGAAAGCGCGTCCGACATTTTACGGCGTATGCTGAAGTTCACCGCCGGTCAGACTCCCGCAGCGACGACCCCTCCTACCGCGAATGCAGCGAAAGCCGCTGCAACGCCTGCGACCGAAGAGAAACCTGTGAATCGGGCTCGCGATCGCGTCCGTGCGGTCCGTGAATTGCTACTCTCAGATGAGTACGCAGAACAAAAGAAAGCCGTTAACCGTTTCATGATGGTGCTTTCCACGCTCTACCAACTGGATGCAAAAACCTTTGGTGAAGCGACTGAGTCTTTACATGGTCGTACCCGCATCTACTTTGCGGGTAACGAACAAACGCTGCTGGCAAGCGGCAGTCAGACCAAGCCAAAACACGTGCCAGGTACGCCATACTGGGTGATCACCAACACCAATACAGGCCGTAAATGCAGCATGATTGAACACATTATGCAGTCAATGCAGTTCCCGGTGGAGCTGATTGAGAAGGTTTGCGGCACCATTTAATCTGCGTCAAAAGGAAGGGCCAATGGCTAACCACAACCGTGCGGGTCAACCTGCGCAACAGAGCGATTTGATTAACGTAGCCCAGCTGACGGCCCAGTACTACGTGCTGAAACCTGATGTGGGTAATAGCGAACATGCGGTGAAGTTCGGCACCTCCGGACACCGTGGTAGTGCGGAACGTCATAGCTTTAACGAACCTCACATTCTGGCGATTGCTCAGGCAATTGCTGAAGATCGAGCTAAAAATGGCATCACCGGGCCGTGCTATGTCGGAAAAGACACCCACGCCCTGTCCGAGCCTGCGTTTATCTCCGTGCTGGAAGTGCTGGCGGCAAACGGTGTGGATGTTATTGTCCAGGAAGCAAACGGCTATACGCCAACCCCTGCGGTGTCTAACGCTATTCTTGTGCACAACAAAAAGGGTGGCGCTCAGGCGGACGGTATCGTCATTACCCCTTCCCATAATCCGCCGGAAGATGGTGGCATCAAGTACAACCCGCCAAACGGTGGCCCGGCTGACACCAACGTCACCAAAGTGATTGAAGAGCGTGCCAACGCGCTGCTGGCCGAAGGGCTGAAGGGCGTTAAGCGCATCTCTCTGGATCAGGCCTGGGCAAGCGGCCACGTGAAAGAGCTGGATCTGGTGCAGCCGTTCATCGAAGGGCTGGTGGACATTATCGATATGGCCGCCATCCAGAAGTCGGGCCTGACGCTTGGCGTAGATCCGCTCGGCGGCTCCGGTATCGAATACTGGCAGCGTATCGCGAAGCACTACAATCTGAATCTGACTATCGTTAACGATCATGTCGATCAGACGTTCCGCTTCATGCACCTGGACAAAGACGGGGCAATCCGCATGGACTGCTCCTCCGAGTGTGCGATGGCGGGCCTGCTGGCGCTGCGCGATAAGTTCGACCTGGCGTTTGCCAACGACCCGGATTACGACCGCCACGGCATCGTGACCCCGGCGGGCCTGATGAACCCGAACCATTACCTGGCCGTAGCTATCAACTACCTCTTCCAGCATCGTCCGCAGTGGGGCAAAGATGTAGCGGTAGGCAAAACCCTGGTCTCTTCTGCGATGATCGACCGCGTGGTGGAAGATCTGGGCCGTAAGCTGGTGGAAGTGCCGGTTGGCTTCAAGTGGTTCGTTGACGGCCTGTTTGACGGCAGCTTCGGTTTCGGCGGTGAAGAGAGCGCGGGGGCATCTTTCCTGCGCTTCGACGGCACGCCATGGTCCACCGACAAAGACGGCATCATCATGTGTCTGCTGGCGGCGGAAATCACCGCGGTAACCGGTAAGAACCCGCAGCAGCATTACGACGAGCTGGCCGGGCGCTTTGGCGCACCGAGCTATAACCGTCTGCAGGCTTCTGCAACTTCCGCCCAAAAAGCGGCGCTGTCTAAGCTCTCCCCAGAAATGGTCAGCGCAGACACGTTGGCAGGCGACCCGATCACCGCGCGCTTAACGGCCGCTCCGGGTAACGGCGCCTCCATCGGCGGTCTGAAGGTGATGACCAAAAACGGCTGGTTTGCGGCACGTCCGTCCGGCACGGAAGACGCGTATAAAATCTATTGTGAAAGCTTCTTAGGCGCTGAGCACCGTCAGCAAATTGAGAAGGAAGCGGTAGAGATCGTCAGCGAAGTGCTGAAAAACGCGAAGTAAGTTATTAAAAAAGGGAGCGACTATTCGCTCCCTTTTTTTATCAGATGTGACGGTCTTTCAGCTCAAAGCGCGGAGAGACCAGGCCATACAGCGTCCAGCCCAGGAACGTCACCATCGCCCCCCAGAGCATCGCTTCCTCCCCGGAGGAGTAAAGCGCATAGAAGCTGTAAATCGCCCCTACCAGAGCAATAAAGTTGCCCAACTTCGCTTTACCTGGCTCCACCTTCGCCAGCTTCTGAATGATCACCAGCGCCGCCATCGACAGGATGTACGGAATGATGTTGGTCACCACCGCCAGGTTCACCAGTACGTTGAACTGATTGTTCAGCGACGGGCTGATAGTCATCAGCGACAGCAGGCTCTGGAAGATAACGATGACCAGCATGCCTTTCACCGGCGCTTCAGTTTTAGAAACCTGAGAGAAGATTTTCGGGAAGTAACCTTCATCGGCAGAAGATTTAAACACCTGCGCAATGGTGAACTGCCAGCCCAGCAGCGAACCGCAGCAGGACATGACCATCAGCGCCATGATGACTTTACCCACCGTCGGGTTGAACATCTGGGCGAAGGCCACGCCGAACGGTGCGGTAGAGTTGGCAATATCCATATTCGGCACGATACCGGCGATAACGTTAGTGGAGATGATATAGATCACCGCCGCGCCTAACGTACCGCCCAGCACGGCGATAGGGACATTGCGCTCCGGGTTTTCGACCACGTCGGTATTCGCACAGGCAGACTCCAGGCCGAGGAAGGCCCACAGCGTCATGGCGATGGAAGAGCCAACGGCTTTGAAGAACGGCACGTGGTGCGGGTTCCATGAAGCGGCGTAAAGAGACGGGCTAAACCAGAACCAGCCGATAACGGACAGGCCAACTACCGGAATAATTACACCCCAGACGGTGATACCGCTAAGCTGCCCGGTGATGCGTGCGCCGCCGAAGTTGGCGACGGTGCAAATCCACAGCACGCAGATCGTGGCAATGGCAATTTGCACCGGCGAGAGGACAGTACCGAATAGCTCGCTGCCGTAGCCGACTGCCGAAATGGCTATCGCGACGTTGGCTATCAGCAGCGATACGCCGTAGGTGTAGTTCGCCATAAAGTTGCCGGACTTGCCGAACGCATATTCTGCGTAGCCGCCCATGCCGCCTGACTTGCGGCTGAACATCCCGCATTTTGCGAAGGCATAGGCCAGCGCCATCGAGCCTACGGCTGTTACCAGCCAGGAGATGATGGAGATAGTCCCGACGTCCGCAAGCTTGGTAGGGAGCATGATGATGCCGGAGCCCATCATGTTGACCGTGGTAAGGATAGTCAGCTGCACCACGCCCATTTTATTACTTTTCTGAGTACTCATAATTTCTTCTCATTGTGAAAGTAGACGAGGATTAGCGCTTAAGCACGTAGCTCCAGACCTGTTTACGGCCGTCGCATTCGCGGATGTACACACCCTGTAATTCCGGAGCAAAGCCCGGCAGCTGATTGATGCCGTCTTCCAGCGCCTGGAAGTAACGCTGCACCGCGCCGCCCCAGATTTCGCCCGGGACCACGCACAGCACGCCCGGCGGGTAAGGAAGCGCACCTTCAGCCGCAATCCGGCCTTCCACTTCGCTCAGCGGCACCAGATCCACCTCACCACGAACAAAGGCGATGTTGGCCTGCTGGGCGTTCATCACCACGCGTGGGAAATGCGCCTGACGGAACATCTCTTTTTGCAGCTGTTTTACGTTATGGCTGGCATAAAGGTTGTGCATTTCCTGGCAGAGCTGACGCAGCGTGTAGCCTTCATAGCGCTGCTGATGCTGGCTATAGAATGATGGCAGAACGTCAGCGAGCGGCGCGTCGGTTTCCAGAAGCTGTTCAAAGCGCACCAGATGCGCCACCAGGTGCTGCATCTTGGCCATGTCTTCTGCCGGGGTCAGCAGGAAGAGGATGGAGTTCAGATCGCATTTTTCCGGGACGATGCTGTTCTCGCGCAGGTAGTTCGCCAGAATAGTCGCCGGTACGCCGAAGTCTTCGTATTCGCCGGTCTGCGCGTCGATGCCCGGAGTGGTGAGCAGCAGCTTGCAGGGATCGACAAAGTATTGATGCTCGGCGTAGCCTTCAAAGGTGTGCCAGCGTTCGCCAGGAATGAAATTGAAGAAGCGCAGATCGTTAGCAATTACCGGCGTGTCAAACGACTCCCACGGCTGGCCATCGACGGTAGCCGGAACGAACGGACGCAGATATTTGCAGTTTTTCAGCAGCAGCTTGCGGGTATCAATCCCGGTTTCAACGCAGCGCATCCACATGCGCTTACCGCTTTCCCCTTCATGCATACGGGCGTTGACGTCGAGCGCCGCAAACAGCGGATAGAACGGGCTGGTGGAGGCGTGCATCATAAAGGCATTGTTCATGCGCTTATGGTTAACGTAGCGGGCCTGGCCTTTGATATGGCTGTCTTTTTTATGGATTTGCGACGTCTGCGAGAAGCCTGCCTGCTGCTTATGCACGGACTGGGTGACGATAATCCCCGGATCGTTAGCCGTCAGCTCCAGCAGCAGCGGCGAACAGTCAGCCATCATTGGAATAAACTGCTCGTAGCCGACCCAGGCGGAATCAAACAGAATGTAGTCGCAAAGATGACCAATTTTATCCACCACCTGGCGGGCGTTATAGATGGTGCCGTCGTAGGTGCCGAGCTGGATAATCGCCAGGCGGAACGGGCGTTTTTCCCCGATACGGTTTGGGGCAACCTGCTCAATCTGCTCGCGTAAATAGCGCTCTTCGAAGCAGTGGGCGTCAATCCCGCCGATGAAGCCGTACGGGTTGCGGGCCGTCTCCAGATAAACCGGCGTGGCGCCTGCCTGAATTAACGCACCGTGGTGGTTTGATTTATGGTTGTTACGGTCAAACAGAACTAGATCCCCTGGAGTGAGCAGGGCGTTTAAAACGACTTTATTTGAGGACGACGTTCCGTTTAGCACGAAATAGGTTTTGTCGGCGTTAAAAACTTTTGCAGCATGCTGCTGCGCGGTGCTCGGCGCACCTTCATGAATAAGCAAATCACCCATTGAAACGTCGGCATTACATAAATCAGAGCGGAATAATGTTTCGCCAAAGTATTCAACGAACTGGTTGCCGGTTGGGTGCTGGCGGAAAAATTGTCCGCCCTGGTGTCCGGGACAATCGAAAGCGCTGTTTCCCTGGCCAACGTAATCTACCATCGCATCAAAAAATGGTGGCAGGAGGTTTTTTTCATATTTTACGGCAGCTGCTTCTAGCTGGCGGCCATAATAATCGGCCTGGGTTTCGCTTTTTTCGAAGACGCCGGTAATACGGGTTAAATACTCGGCCGGGATGATTTCATTTTCAAGCGTCGCAACAAAAATGGGTAAACCGAAGCCGGTCAGCTCCACTTCCTCAAGCATTCCGCTGTGCAGGTCTGGCACAGACAGCACGACAGCAGCAACATCGACAAAGTCGGTCGCCAGTAAATTAGCGACTTCGCGGGTAGTAGTAAAACAGTCAGGGCAGGTACGGTTTAACGCAATTTTTAAAGATTTCATGGCGTAGCCTATATTTCAGATAGCACTTCTCTTCAGCATTCAAAATATATGAAAACTGTTTATGGTTGGAAAAATGACAACGCGGTTCCGATGGTCATTAATAATGATCGTGGCGATTGTCTTTTTTAGATAATAAAAAACCGTCGGTCCAGCAACCGAAATTAATTGGTTTTAAATTATTGCGGACAGCGTCGGGCGCAGGTAAATAACTAAACCTATAAAGAGTCAGGCAGGTAGATATAATTGCGCTAACGCGATGTCAGCTATCTGAGGGACTAGCGGGCGTTGAAGAAATGGAAGTCAAAGCAGCTTCGGTGGGTAACCATCATAATATGCGTCGTACGCCGGATATGCGGCATGACGCGATTGTTGTTTTCCATCAGGGTTTTTCCTTTTATGTAAAGGTGACGCCATTTTATCTGGCGGCAACCCTTTAACTGTGATGGAAATCACGAAATTTTGCGGGATTCAGAAATAAATAGTCATTTAGCATGCATAGCTTAGTGAATAAATTTGCATACCTGACAATTGTTGGTGGATTTGTGTGGCGGTTGTTAAATGTTCTGGATAAACACTCTACCGACTTGTTATTTCGGCAGATCGTCGTCAAAGCATAAAGCGGTAGCCGATGCCCGTTTCGGTTAACAGGTGGGTAGGACGAGCGGGATCGTTTTCCAGCTTCTGGCGCAGGTGGCCCATATAGATACGCAGGTAGTGGCTGTGCTCAACCGCGTTCGGCCCCCATACCTGGTTAAGCAGCTGGCGCTGGGTCAGCACTTTGCCGTGATTATTCAGCAGCACCGCCAGCAGGCGAAACTCGATGGGGGTGAGGTGAATCTCTTCGCCGCCACGGGTAATGCGCCGGGCGGCCAGGTCCACGGTAATGGTCGAAAACTGATAAACCGGATCGGGCTGGGCGAGGCTGGCATGACGACGCAGCGCCACGCGCAGGCGGGCCTGAAGCTCGCCGATGCCGAAGGGCTTACTCAGGAAATCGTCGGCCCCCGCGTCCAGGGCGGCAATTTTGTCCGCCTCGTCGCTGCGGGCAGAAAGCACGATGACCGGCGTCTGGCTCCACTGGCGGAAATCGCGGATAAAATCAATGCCGTCGCCGTCCGGCAGCCCCAGGTCGAGGATCACCAGGTCGGGCTTGCGGGTCGCGGCTTCCAGCAGCCCGCGCTGCAACGTCTCTGCGTCGTAGACGCGCAGCGACTCGCCTTCCAGCGCGGTGCGCAGAAAGCGGCGGATCTCTTTTTCATCTTCAACAATCAGTACGGTTATCACAGCGCCTCGTTAAATTCTTCCAGCTCGGGTGGCGGAGGAAGAGGGAGCAGCACGTGGAAACTGGCTCCGCCTTCAGGGCGGTTTACGGCATAGATTTCCCCGCCGTGAACCTCGACAATCGCCTGGCAGATAGCCAGCCCCAGCCCTACGCCGGGGATTGCAGATTCTTTAGTGCCCCGGGCGAATTTAGCAAAGATAGACTGCTCCTGGCCAGCCGGAATACCTGGGCCGCTGTCCCAGACCTCCAGATCCAGCCGGTCGCTGCTTTCCCGCGCGCGGATGCCGATGTCGGCTTTATGCCCGGCATACTTCACCGCATTCTCGAGCAGATTGATCAGCACGCGCTCAAACAGCGGCCCGTCTACGTGGATCAGCATCAGCGGATCCGGCAGCGACAGCCTGATTTGCTGTCCTCCCAAACCCGGCTCAAGCATCTTCAGCGCGCTGCCGACAACTTCCTCCAGCGTCAGCCACTCTTTGCGCAGGCGGAAGCCGCCGGACTGGATGCGGGCCATATCCAGCAGGTTATTAACCAGCCGGGTCGTGTTCAGGACGTGCTGGCGGATCTCGTTGGCCTGGGGCGCATGCTTTGAACCTTCCGATGCCAGATCGAGCGTTAAAATTTCGGCCTGCCCAAACAGCACGGTGAGCGGGGTACGCAGGTCGTGAGAAAGCGCCGCCAGCAGCGAGTTGCGCAGCTGTTCGTGTTCGCTGGATAAGCGGGCCTGCTCTTCACTTGCGGTAAGCTGTAGCCGCTCCAGCGCGGTTGCCACCAGCAGCGTGAAGGTTTCCAGCAGGCGCTGCTGTTCCGGGATCATCAGCTGGCGGAGGTTGTTTGGCTCAACCACCAGCAGCCCCAGCGTTTTTTCCGGCGTGCGCAACGGCAGAATTTGATAAGGCACGCCGGGCAGGGTATCCGTCCCGGCCCCGGCCGGCTGGCCTTTATCAAAGCTCCAGCGGGCAATGGCCTCGTCCCAGTTGGCAGGCTCCCCCTGCGGGCTGACGAGATGCAGCATGCCCTGGCCGTCCGGCAGCAGCAGCTGGCTGCGGGCGTGGAAGCTGTTATTAATAAAGAGCTCGCTGGTGGCGGCTATGGCCTGCGGCGTTCTTTCTGCCGCCAGGGCTTTCGACATTTCGTACAGGTGGCGGGTGCGCTGCTCGCGGTAGCGGGCAATGCGCGCCTGGTAGCGAACCCCAGCGGTCAGATTGCCGATGATCAGCCCAACGCTGAGCATGACGGCGAACGTCAGAACGTACTGCACGTCGGAGACGGCAAGCGTGCCGCGCGGGTTAATAAAGAACAGATCAAAGCTGACGACGTTAATCACCGTTGCCAGCACCGACGGCCAGCGCCCGTAAAACAGGGCCACGACCACGACGCCCAGCAGGTAAATCATCACAAGGTTTGCCGCATCGAAGGCAACAAGCCACTGGTTCGCTATAAAAGTTATTACTGCGCAGAGCAGAACCGCGAGCGCGCAGCCGCGAAGCTGGACACGCCATTTTTCGGACATGCTACGTGTATCAGGCGCGCGCGGAGCGGCTGGCGCGGGTTTGTCATCCAGGGCAACAATCACCAGATCGAGATCCGGGGCGCGGTTCGCGAGCTTATCGGCAAAGGATTTACGGCCCCATCCCCGGCGATTGGCCCGGCGGCCAATCACGATTTTTCCCAAGTTATGCTCGCGGGCGTAGCGCAGCACGGCCTTTTCTTCTGACGGATCGGCGAGGGTGGCGGTTTCAGCCCCCAGCTCCTGAGCCAGACGTAGCGCGCTGAGAATTGCCCTGCGCTGATGTTCCGGTAGCTGGTGGAGCTGCGGCGTTTCCACATAGACGGCGTGCCACACGCTGCCGAGCTTCGCCGCCAGACGCGCCGCCGTTCGCACCAGCTTTTCATTGCCGGAGCTATGGCCGATGCACAGCAAAATTGCGTCCCTGGTGTGCCAGACTTTTTCCTCGCCCTGATTATCCCGCCAGGCGCGCATCTGATCGTCTACGCGGTCAGCCGTGCGGCGCAGAGCAAGTTCGCGCAGGGCAATCAGATTCCCTTTGCGGAAGAAGTGTTCGATGGCGCGTTCAGCCTGTCCGGCGATATACACCTTGCCTTCGTTCAGGCGCTGGCGCAGGTCGTCCGGAGGCAGGTCGACCAGCACGATTTCATCGGCAGAATCAAAAATCGGATCGGGCACCGTTTCACGAACCTGGATGCCGGTCACGCCGCCGACGATATCGTTGAGGCTTTCAAGATGCTGCACGTTGACGGTGGTAAAGACGTCGATACCCGCGTCCAGCAGCTCTTCAACGTCCTGCCAGCGCTTCGGGTGGCGGGAGCCCGGCGCGTTGCTGTGCGCCAGTTCGTCCATCAGGATTAGGGCTGGATTACGGGCGAGGGCGGCATCAAGATCGAATTCCTGTACCACGCGGTCGCGGTGGCGAATACGTTTCGCGGGTAAAATGCTCAGCCCCGCTAACAGCGCAGCGGTCTCTTTACGGCCGTGGGTTTCTACCACGCCAGTCAATATATCCAGACCCTGCCCGCGCAGGCGCTGCGCCTCCTGAAGCATGGCGTAGGTTTTTCCGACGCCCGCACAGGCGCCGAAAAATACTTTCAGCTTGCCGCGCGGGTGGCGGCTCGCCTGCTGCAGCAGTTTGTCCGGGTCGGGGCGCAGCGGCTCCTCAGTCATGACTTTTCCTTTATGGTGCCTGGAGGGCGTCCAGCGCCAGGTTTAGGCGCAACACGTTGACCACCGGCTGGCCGATGTAATTGACCAGCGGTGAGGTGGTGTTCTCATCAATCAGCCTGGCAACCTGCTCTACGGGAAGATTGCGTGCTTTTGCCACGCGCTGAATCTGCCACGCTGTAGCCTGCGGGGAGAGCTGACCGTCCAGACCGCTGGCCGAGGCCGTCACCAGCTCAACCGGCACCGCCGGATCGGCCTGCGGATTGGCGGCGCGTAACGCAGCGACGCGTCCGGCGATCTGCTTATCCAGCTCGGGGTTACTGCCCGCCAGGTTGCTGCCGCCGGAGGCCATTGGATTATAAGGGCTTTCTGCGGTGGCAGAAGGACGGCCCTGAAAATATTTATCCCCGGTAAAGTTCTGCCCAATCAGGCCTGAACCGCGGACCACGCCGGTGTCGATAATCAGCGAGCCGTTCGCCTGCGCCGGGAACCACCACTGGCCAAGCAGCGTGGTCAGAAGGGGATACAGTCCGCCGGTGATGAGCGTCAGTAAAAGCAATAACAGTATAGCGGGACGAAAGATAGCCATTTGTTTTTCCTCTTAAACCAGACCGCAGGCGGTGAGCAGCAGGTCGATAACTTTGATGCCGATGAAGGGCACAATTAACCCCCCCAGGCCGTAGATCAGCAGATTGCGGCGCAGCATGGCGGCGGCGCTCAGCGGCTTGTAGCCGATGCCTTTCAGGGCCAGCGGGATCAGGCAGATAATGATCAGGGCGTTGAAAATCACCGCGCTCAGGATGGCCGAAGTCGGGGAGTGCAGATGCATGATGTTCAGCGCGTTGAGCTGCGGGTAGGTCGCCGCAAACGCAGCCGGAATAATGGCAAAGTACTTCGCCACGTCGTTGGCGATACTGAAAGTGGTGAGCGAGCCTCGGGTCATCAGCATCTGTTTGCCGATATGCACGACCTCAATAAGCTTGGTGGGGTTGGAGTCCAGATCCACCATGTTGCCCGCCTCTTTGGCGGCCTGGGTGCCAGAGTTCATGGCAACCGCAACGTCGGCCTGCGCCAGCGCTGGTGCGTCGTTGGTGCCGTCGCCGGTCATCGCCACCAGACGGCCTTCGGCCTGATACTGACGGATCAGCGCCAGCTTGGCCTCCGGCGTCGCTTCGGCCAGGAAGTCATCCACGCCAGCTTCGGCAGCAATGGCGGCGGCGGTCAGCCGGTTGTCACCGGTGATCATCACCGTTTTGATCCCCATCTGACGCAGCTGGGCAAAACGTTCTTTAATGCCGCCTTTAACGATATCTTTCAGGGCTATTACGCCCATCACGTTCGCACCTTCGGCGACAACAAGCGGCGTCCCGCCCACGCGGGCGACATCTTCCACCAGCTTATCAACCTGCGGCGGGAAGTGGCCGCCGTTGGCCTCGACGTGGCGGCGAATCGCGTCAACCGAACCCTTACGGATCATTCGATCCTGAATGTTGATGCCGCTCATCCGGGTTTGCGCCGTGAAGGGAACAAAGGTTGCGTGCAGATTCTGGACGTCGCGCTCGCGCAGGTTAAAGCGCTGCTTCGCCAGAATTACGATGCTGCGGCCTTCTGGCGTTTCATCGGCCAGAGAGGAGAGCTGAGCGGCGTCGGCCAGCGCTTTTTCCTCAATGCCCGGAGCCGGAAGAAAGTCCGTTGCCTGGCGGTTGCCCAGCGTAATCGTCCCCGTTTTGTCCAGCAGCAGAACATCCACGTCGCCTGCTGCTTCCACCGCGCGTCCGCTGGTGGCGATAACATTCGCGCCGAGCATGCGGCTCATTCCCGCCACGCCAATGGCGGAAAGCAGGCCGCCGATGGTTGTTGGGATCAGGCAAACCAGCAGCGCTACCAGCACGGTGACGCTCACCGCCGTCCCGCCGTACTGCGAGAAAGGATAAAGCGTTGCGGTTGCCAGCAGGAAGACGATGGTCAGCGCGACCAGCAGAATTGTCAGCGCGATCTCGTTTGGCGTTTTCCGGCGCTGGGCGCTTTCTACCATCGCAATCATGCGGTCGAGGAAGGTTTCGCCCGGGTTAACGCTGCACTGAATTACCAGCCAGTCAGACAGAATGCGTGTACCGCCCGTGACTGAGGCGAAGTCACCGCCGGATTCACGAATAACGGGAGCGGACTCGCCGGTAATAGCGCTTTCATCCACCGACGCGCCGCCTTCCAGCACTTCGCCGTCGCAGGGGATAATATCGCCCGCTTCCACCAGCACGATGTCGCCTTTGCGCAGGTCGGCGGCCGGAACGCGGTCCATCTGGGCGTCATGCTTAGGCGCACGAAGTTTACGTGCCCAGCTCTCTTTTTTAACCCCCTTCAGGCTGTTGGCCTGGGCTTTACTGCGCCCCTCGGCCAGCGCTTCGGCAAAGTTTGCGAACAGCACGGTAAACCACAGCCAAAGGCTGATAGCTGCGGTAAAAAGTGCATTGCCCGGTAGCCTGCCTGCATACATAGCGATAGCCAGTGCGGTGGTGATAACGCTGCCAATCCAGACGATAAACATCACCGGATTGCGCCACTGGACGGCGGGGGAGAGCTTTTTGAAAGAATCAATCAGCGCCTGACGAATAAGCGCAGGTTCAAACAGCGCCTGTTGCTTGCGACTCATGGAAGCCTCGTAATCACAAATGCACTAAGGAAAGATGTTCCGCGACCGGGCCTAAGGCGAGGGCGGGAATAAAGGTCAGCGCGCCAACCAGCAGCACGGTGCCAATCAGTAAACCGATAAACAGCGGGCCGTGCGTGGGCAGCGTGCCGACGCCTGCGGACTGGGCTTTTTTCGTCACCAGCGTGCCGGCAATAGCCATCACCGGAACGATCACCGCAAAACGCCCAAACCACATGCAGACGGCCAGCAATACGTTCCAGAACGGGGTGTTTGCGCTCAGGCCTGCGAAGGCGCTGCCGTTGTTATTGGCGGCGGATGAGACGGCATAAAGCACTTCGCTGAAGCCGTGAATGCCGGGATTCAGCATGCCCGCACGTCCCGCATCGGTCATCATCGCTAAGGCCGTGCCGAGCAGCACCAGGGCAGGGGTGACCAGAATGGCCAGCGCGGTCATTTTCATCTCCGCAACGTCGATTTTTTTGCCGAGATACTCAGGCGTGCGCCCAATCATCAAACCGGCAATAAAGACCGTCAGCAAAACGAACAGCAACATGCCGTACAGGCCAGATCCCACACCGCCGAACACCACCTCACCAATCTGCATCAGCCACATTGGGATCATGCCGCCGAGTGCGGTGAAAGAGTCATGCATGGCGTTGACCGCTCCGCAGGAAGCGGCGGTAGTAATCACCGAGAACAGGCTGCTGACCAGGATGCCAAAGCGGCTCTCTTTGCCTTCCATGTTGAGGTTGCTGTTTGCGCCCAGCGCGGTGAAGTGCAGGTTACCGCTTGTTTCGGCCCACATTACAACCGCCACGCAGATAACAAAGATGATCCCCATTGCCCACAAAATCGCACGGCCCTGGCGCTTATCGCCTACAGCCTCACCAAAGGCAAAGCACAGCGCGGTAGGTATCAGGAAGATCGCCAGCATCTGCACGAAGTTGGTCAGCGCGGTTGGGTTTTCAAACGGATGGGAGGAGTTGGCATTGAAGTAGCCACCGCCGTTGGTGCCGAGCATCTTGATCGCTTCCTGCGAGGCAACCGGGCCCATCGGCAGCACCTGATGCACGCCTTCTACCGTCGTAAATGGCAGATAGTCCGACAGGTTTTGCAGCGTCCCCTGGCTGATAAAGAACAGGGCAATCAGCAATGAAATTGGCAGCAGGACATACAGCGTGATGCGCGTTAAATCTACCCAGGCGTTACCGAGCGTGGTCATTGAATGGCGGGCAAAAGCGCGGATCAGGGCAAAAACCACCGCGATGCCGGTGGCGGCAGACAGGAAGTTCTGTACCGTCAGTCCAACCATCTGGCTGAAGTAGCTCAGCGTCGTTTCACCGCTGTAGGACTGCCAGTTGGTGTTAGAGACAAAGCTCACGGCGGTGTTCAGCGCCAGGTGCCAGGAGAGGCCCGGCAGCCGCTGAGGGTTAAGCGGTAAATGCCCCTGCATCAGCAAAATTACGAACAGGAGCACGACACCAAAGGCATTAAATGACAGGATCGCCAGCAGATAGCGTTTCCAGCCCATCTCTTCGGTACTGCTTCTGCCCAGCGCTCCCCACAAGAGGGGCTCCATCCGGCCAACAAACGGTATGGCTTCACCTTCAATCAGGCGAGCAAGCAGCGTGCCCAGCGGTTTGGCCAGAATAAACAGGATGAGTAAATAACTGGCGATCAGTAAAAATCCAGAGGCAGCCATCAGAACGCCTCCGCATTAATCAGGGCGTAAATCAGGTAGCCCAACAGTACAAACACCAGCACCACGCCAGCAATCAGTCCTGCACTCACAATCCACCTCCAGAGGCGTTAACGATGTGCAGGCAGAGTAAGAATTCGGGTGCAAAGATGTCGTAAAAGTCACGTGGCAGGGTGTAAAAAAAGTATAAAAATGGCAAAGACCATAATTTAACTAATGATTAGTATTTATTTAACTATTGTGTAACTAAATTACGGGCTTAATGTAAATCTCAGCTAAACGAGGCAAATTTAGTGGTCGGATGAGTAGTAAACTTTCAGGCAATGCGATACTATTTTAGCCAGATAACAAGTTCTGAATTCCCGACTTAAGCTGTCGGTCACAAAATAAAGGGAGAAGCCTATGTCTTTATATAAAGAATATCCTGCGCATCAGGTCATCCTGCGTCGCACCTTCGCGGTTGTTGCCGGCGTGCTTGCGCTGCCGGTGATGCTGTTCTGGAAAGACCGCGCACGCTTTTACAGCTATCTGCATCGCGTCTGGTCTAAAACCAGCGATAAGCCGGTATGGATGGCCCAGGCTGAAGCCGCCTCTGGCGATTTCTACTGAGTGCAGAAGACATAAAAAAACCGCCGTGAAGGCGGTTTTTTTATGTCGGTTGGATTCGCGGTCCTCGCGACCTTTGCTGCATTACGCAGGCGCTGTCAAGCAGAGTGATTTTCATACTATTTGTGCGAGCTGTCAAACAACTGCTTTAAAAAATTCGGGATAGGGGAATCAGTATTGTCTCCATCTTTGTAATCGCTATGATGGTCCCGGCCCTTTTCGCCATCTCGCAAATGGGCGCCGGCTTCAGGAAAGGATTACCAATGGCCGTACACGCAGGCGCTGTCAAGCGCTTGTATTCACCGTGTTATCGCCGGTGGTAGCGTGGTGAAGCGGTCTTAGTGCAGGGACCGCATGATGAGACAGTACTGTATTGTTCTCGTTATTACCGGCATGCTGATGGTTTCCGGGAAAGAGGGCGTGAACGTTTCAGGCAACTCAATCTCATTGACCATTAACGCGCTGGTCAAGTGAAGCGAAGGCTACCTTTCGGGGTAGCCTTTTATTGCTGACAAAGAAGGAAAAAGCGTGGTTTTTCCTTCTTTGTGGTAAGCAGGCGAAAATCAATGAATTGATTTTCCTTGTTATTTATCCGGTGAGATCTTTGCGAAATTTGTTCGCTGTAAGTTTGTCATCGGTCGAAGGCTACCTTTCGGGGTAGCCTTTTTTGTTATGGCGACTTGCTACACTTAATGATTATCAGCGAGGAGCACCTATGAGCGACAACATTCCAATTGGCATCAGCGCCTGTTTACTCGGCGAAAACGTACGCTTTGACGGTGGGCATAAAAAACTGGCGTTTGCGGTGAATGAACTCGCCCCTTGGGTGCGGTTTGAACCCATCTGCCCAGAGATGGCAATCGGCTTGCCGACTCCGCGCCCCGCGCTGCGTCTGGTAAAAAGGGACGACGGCGAAATGGCCCTGCGCTTTAGCAACCACGCGGAAGGGGATTTAACCGAGCCCATGCAGCAGTTTTCGCAAAAGCGAATTGCAGGGCTGGAGCATCTATGCGGCTACATTGTCTGCGCGAAATCGCCGAGCTGCGGCATGGAGCGCGTACGGGTTTATGAGACAGAAGGGAACAACAATCGTAAAAGCGGCACGGGGATATTCACCACCGAGCTGAAACGGCAAATGCCCTGGCTACCGGTCGAAGAAGACGGACGTCTGCACGATCCCGCTATTCGCGAGAATTTTGTCGAGCGGATTTATACCCTCTTCGAACTGAATAACCTGCGCAAAGCGGGCCTCTCCCGTGGCGGACTGATTGCCTTCCATAGCCGTTACAAGCTGCTTTTGCTTGCTCACTCTCAGCCGCGCTACCGCGAACTGGGACGCTTCGTGGCGGCTATTGAAACCTGGGACTCACTGGAAGCATTTTTTGTGGAATATCGGGCGCGGTTAATGTCGCTGCTCGAGCATCAGGCCACGCGCCGTAATCACACCAACGTCTTGATGCATGTTCAGGGCTATTTCCGTCGCCAGCTGAACACGCGTCAGCGTCAGGAACTGTCGGGGCTTATCAATCGCTATCGCCAGGGGACGCAACCCCTGCTGGCCCCGGTGACCCTGTTAAAACATTATTTGTCAGAATATCCTGATAACTATCTGGCGGAGCAGCGCTATTTTGAACCGTACCCGGAAGCTTTACGTCTGCGCTACGGCAATTAATTCAGGGAGTTGTATGGCCACCCATCTGGTCTGGTTTCGCAATGATTTACGTATTACTGATAACCTTGCGCTGGCGGCGGCATGCCGCGATCCTGACGCAAGAGTCGTGGGCCTGTTTATCGCCACGCCGGAGCAATGGCGGCAGCACAGCATGTCGCCGCGGCAGGCTGAATTTCTCTGGCTTCATCTTATTGAACTTCAGGCCTCGCTGGCCGGGCGCGGGATTAAACTGCATGTGAAGGAGGCTGACGATTTCGCCGCCTCCACCGAGTGCGTTAAACAGCTTTGCATCAGTGAACATGTCGACGCGCTTTTTTATAACTATCAGTACGAACTCAACGAACGGGAGCGCGATGCCGTAGTAGAACGCATTGTCGGACATGAGGTGACCTGCCAGGGCTTTGACGACAGCGTGCTTCTGGCTCCGGGCAGCGTGACCACCGGCAATCATGAAATGTACAAAGTGTTCACGCCGTTCAGTAAGGCATTTATACGGCGGCTGCACGAAGGGCTTCCTGAGTGTGTTAGCGCGCCGCTATCGCGGGGTGAACCATTATCGGTTCCCGATCTCACCCCTTTTAATTACCCACGTGAAACAGTCGATGCTGCTTTATTCCCGACAGGAGAAAAGGCGGCTATTGCCCAGCTGCGAAAATTTAGCCAGGCCCCGGCCGCAGAGTATCCTGAACAGCGTGATTATCCCGCCGTTGAAGGCACCAGCCGCCTGTCGCCCTATCTGACTCTGGGCGTTATTTCTCCACGCCAGTGCCTGCATCGCCTGCTGAAAGAGCACCCACAGGCGCTTGAAGGCGGAGCCGGATCGACATGGCTCAATGAGCTTATCTGGCGGGAGTTTTACCGCCATCTGCTGGTGGCCTGGCCGAAGCTCTGCCGCTATCAGCCGTTTATCTCATGGACAGAGAAGGTGCGCTGGCAGCAGGATAAGCAGCGTTTAACCGCCTGGCAGCAGGGAAAAACCGGCTATCCGATAGTGGATGCAGCCATGCGCCAGCTTAATACCACGGGCTGGATGCATAACCGTCTGCGTATGGTGGTTGCCAGCTTTCTCGTCAAAGATCTGCTGATCGACTGGCGAGCAGGGGAGCGCTATTTTATGTCGCAGCTCATTGATGGCGACCTCGCCGCAAACAACGGGGGCTGGCAGTGGGCTGCCTCCACCGGCACTGATGCAGCACCTTATTTTCGTATTTTCAATCCCACCACTCAAGGGGAACGTTTCGACGCTAAAGGGGCGTTTATTCGCCGCTGGCTGCCGGAGCTGACAGCGGTGCCGGATAAGTTTATCCATAATCCGTTTATTTTTGCGGATAAACAGCAACTTACGCTGGACTATCCGCGGCCGATTGTTGACCATAAGCCAGCACGTATCGCGACACTGGCCGCCTATGAAGCGGCCCGAAAACCGGAAGATAAATAAGATGAAAAATAGCGAACTGGAACGCCTGATTAACGAAAAACTTAACAGCGCGGCCATCAGCGACTATGCGCCAAACGGCCTGCAGGTCGAGGGGCGCGAAGAGATCCGTAAAATTGTTACCGGTGTTACCGCAAGCCAGGCGCTGCTGGATGAAGCCGTCCGTCAGAATGCCGACGCGGTGATTGTGCATCATGGCTACTTCTGGAAGGGGGAATCCCCGGTGATTCGCGGCATGAAGCGTCATCGTCTGAAGACATTGCTCGCCAACGACATCAACCTCTATGGCTGGCATTTGCCGCTGGACGCGCATCCGCAGCTGGGGAACAACGCCCAGCTGGGTTCACTTTTGGGGATTGAAACGAAAGGTGAAATCGAGGCGCTGGTGCCATGGGGTGAGTTTCCTTCCTCACTTTCGGGCGTGGAGCTGGCTTCCTGGATAGAACTGCGTCTTGGACGCACCCCGCTCTGGTGTGGTGATACCGGCCCGGAGCAGATTCGTCGGGTAGCCTGGTGTACCGGCGGGGGGCAAAGCTTTATCGACAGCGCGGCCCGTTTCGGCGTGGATGCATTTATTACCGGGGAGGTTTCCGAGCAAACCATTCATTCCGCACGTGAACAGGGCCTGCATTTTTACGCGGCGGGGCACCATGCCACCGAACGCGGCGGCATCCAGGCGCTGAGCGACTGGCTGAACAGCGAAACGGATCTGGACGTGACCTTTATTGATATTCCGAACCCGGCTTAAGACGGTTTTCAGGAGGATAAGTGCAAAGAGCTCGATGTTATTTATTAGGTGAGAGCGCGGTGGTTCTGGAGCTGGAACCGCCGGTTTCCCTCGAAAGTCAGCAGCGCATCTGGGGATTGACCCGCAGGCTCGAAGCGTCGGATGCGATACGGGAAGTGATCCCGGGTATGAATAACATCACGGTAATCTTACGCGATCCGCAAAGCCTTGCAATCGATGGCATTGAGCGGATCCAGCGCTGGTGGGAAGAGAGCGAAGCGATAATCCCTGAATCGCGCCGGGTCGACATTCCGGTGATATACGGCGGGGACTTCGGGCCGGATCTTTGCGTGGTTGCGGAACATAACGACCTGACGATTAGCCAGGTGGTCGAGCAGCACGCCAGCGCGGAATACATCGTCTATTTTCTGGGCTTCCAGCCAGGTTTTGCCTACCTTGGCGGGCTTGCGCCAGCGTTATATACCCCGCGTCGCGCCGAGCCTCGCCTGCTGGTGCCTGCTGGATCTGTCGGTATTGGCGGTAGCCAGACGGGGATTTACCCGCTGGCAACGCCAGGCGGCTGGCAGATTATTGGCCAGACGTCAGTGAAATTATTTAACCCGACATCTGAACCACCAACGTTGTTGGCGCCGGGCGATACCGTGCGCTTTGTGCCTCAGAAGGAGGGCGTGTGCTAAAAATAATTCGGGCCGGGATGCACACCACCGTGCAGGATAGCGGTCGTTTTGGCTATCGCCAGCTGGGCGTCAGCCGCTGTGGCGCGCTGGATGGCCCGGCGCTACGCATCGCCAATTTATTGGTTGGCAACGAACCGGGCAGCGCCGCGCTGGAAATCACTCTGGGCCAGTTTACGGTGGAGTTCACCGAAGACGGCTGGTTTGCGTTAACCGGTGCGGGCTGCCACGCCGAGCTGGATGGCAAAGCCGTATGGACAGGCTGGCGTCTGCCGGTAAAAGCCGGGCAGCAGCTGCATCTGAAGTCCCCGGAGCGCGGCATGCGCAGCTATCTGGCGGTGGCCGGTGGGCTGGATGTTCCGTTGCTGATGGGGTCGGCAAGTACCGACCTGAAAGCGCAGGTTGGCGGGTTTGAGGGGCGTTTATTGAAGGAGGGGGATGTTATCCCCGCTCACCCTTCGAAGCGGCATTTCCGTGAGGCTCGTGGTATTAAACAGCTGCAGTGGGGCAACCGCATACGTGCGCTTCCGGGGCCGGAATATCATGAGTTCAGCCAGACGGCGCAGGACAGTTTCTGGCGTCTTCCCTGGCAGCTAAGCCCGCAGAGTAACCGTATGGGCTACCGCTTCATGGGGCAGCGGCTGGAGCGGAACACTGACCGGGAGCTGTTATCTCACGGGCTGCTGCCGGGCGTAGTCCAGGTTCCCCACAACGGCCAGCCAATCGTATTGCTGAACGATGCCCAGACAACCGGTGGCTATCCACGGATCGCCTGCGTTATCGAGGCCGATATGTTCCACCTGGCGCAAATCCGCCTGGGCGAGCCGATCCATTTTGTGCAGTGCACGATTGAAGAGGCGCTGAAGGCACGACGCGACGGGCTGCTTTACCTTGAACAGCTCGCCTGGCGGCTGAACGACGGCGACTAATTCAGCAAGGAGAGAGCATGCCTGAAGGGCCGGAAATAAGACGAGCGGCGGACAAGCTCGAGGCCGCCGTTCTTAATAAGCCGCTCACCGATGTCTGGTTCGCGTTCCCGGCGTTAAAAACGTTCGAGCAGCGGCTAATTGGCGAAACAATCGAGCGAATTGAAACGCGCGGGAAAGCATTACTGACGCGCTTCTCCAATGGCAAGACGCTCTACAGCCACAATCAGCTTTACGGAGTGTGGCGCGTGGTGGAGGCCGGTGAGGTTCCGCAAACGAAACGTGTTTTGCGTGTGAAATTGCAGACGGCGGATAAGGCAATTTTGCTCTACAGCGCCTCGGAAATCCTCCTGCTGGACGATGACGAGCTGGCAAAGCACCCGTTTTTACTGCGGGTGGGGCCGGACGTGCTGGACCTCACTCTGACGGTAGACGAGGTAAAAGAGCGGCTGCTGTCGACGAGATTTCGCCGGCGGCAGTTCAGCGGGCTGCTGCTCGATCAGGCGTTTCTTGCGGGTTTGGGAAACTATCTGCGGGTGGAAATACTCTGGCACGCCGGGCTGAGCGCGAATCATCGGGCGCACGATTTAACCCCGGAGGAGCTGGAAAGGCTGGCCAAAGCGCTGCTGGATATTCCTCGTCTTTCGTATAACACTCGGGGCAGCGTGGATGAAAACAAGCACCACGGTTCGATTTTCAGCTTTAAAGTTTTCCACCGGGCAGGGGAGTTATGCGAGCGCTGTGGTGGGGTAATAGACAGGACAATGCTTTCATCGCGGCCATTCTACTGGTGCCCGCACTGTCAGAAATAGCCATAAAAAAACGCGCCCTTGAGCGCGTTTTTTTCGTTCAGTACGAGATTACTTTTTCAAATCAGACTGGAAATCACGCTTGTCGTAGCCGGTGTAAAGCTGGCGAGGACGGGCGATTTTGATGCCATCGTCGTGCATTTCGTTCCAGTGTGCAATCCAGCCCACGGTACGGGCCATAGCAAAGATCACCGTGAACATAGAAGACGGAATGCCCATCGCTTTCAGGATGATACCGGAGTAGAAGTCCACGTTAGGGTAGAGTTTCTTCTCGATAAAGTACGGGTCATTCAGCGCAATGTGCTCAAGCTCCATCGCCACTTCCAGCAGGCTGTTATCTTTCAGATTCAGCTCTTTCAGCACTTCATGGCAGGTTTCACGCATGACAGTGGCACGCGGGTCGTAGTTTTTGTAGACGCGGTGACCAAAGCCCATCAGGCGGAAAGAGTCGTTCTTGTCTTTCGCACGGCGGATGAATTCTGGAATGTGTTCAACGCTGCTGATCTCTTCGAGCATTTTCAGCGCGGCTTCGTTAGCACCGCCGTGCGCAGGTCCCCACAGGGAGGCGATACCGGCAGCGATACAGGCGAACGGGTTAGCCCCCGAAGAGCCTGCGGTACGAACTGTAGAGGTAGAAGCGTTCTGCTCGTGATCCGCATGCAGGATCAGAATACGGTCCATTGCACGTTCCAGAATCGGGTTCACCACGTACTCTTCACAAGGCGTGGAGAACATCATATTCAGGAAATTGCCGGAGTAGGAGAGATCGTTGCGCGGATAAACAAACGGCTGACCAATGGAATATTTGTAGCACATCGCTGCCATGGTCGGCATTTTGGACAGCAGACGGAACGCGGCAATCTCACGGTGGCGTGGATTATTCACGTCCATGGAGTCATGGTAAAACGCCGCCAGCGCGCCGGTCACACCACACATTACCGCCATCGGATGGGAGTCACGACGAAAACCGTGGAACAAACGGGTAATTTGTTCGTGGATCATGGTGTGGCGGGTAACGGTGGTTTTAAATTCTTCGTATTGTTCCTGGGTCGGCTTTTCACCGTTCAGCAGGATGTAGCAGACTTCAAGATAATTGGAGTGGGTTGCCAGCTGATCGATTGGGAAACCACGGTGAAGCAGGATACCTTCGTCACCATCAATAAAGGTGATTTTTGATTCACATGATGCGGTGGAGGTGAAACCCGGGTCAAAAGTAAACACACCTTTAGAACCAAGACTACGGATATCAATTACATCCTGACCGAGCGTGCCCTGTAGCACATCCAGTTCGATAGCATCTTCACCAGTGCTGGTGAGGGTTGCCTTTTTGTCAGCCATTTACGGTCTCCTTAGCGCCTATTTCATAAGACTGCCGGGGGCCTGATTTGCATTCAAACTCACTATGGTTGTTACCAGTTTTATATTTGGCTCGCAGCTCTGCTTTAGAGGAGTACTACCAGGGTACAGAGCGATGGGCGCTTGCAGGTAACTTAGCCACGCAGGCGAAAAACAACAAATCAGGGTGTTAGCAGTCCGTATCAGTCAAACCTGTGTACCACTAATAACTGTCCTGAATACTGGGGTCAATACCGACACACTGTTACATAACTTATTCTCAGGTGAAAGGCTGACCCCATAACTTTTGCGAATTATACGGCTTTTCCGGCCTTGTTTGTAACAATAATGTTTAACTTTTGTCAAATCAGATGATTAAAAATTAAAATAATGTTGTTATCGTGATGTGGGTCACTGTTCTGAGCAAAACCCTTCAAACTATATGTAGGATAATTGTAATGATTTTGTGAAGAGCCTATACTGCCGCCAGGTCTCCGGAATACCTTGCCACCGGGCGCCACCCAGCGTTGTAGCCAGCTTTTTGGCATCTGGATGTAGCTGTTTTTGCATGACGCACAGTTATAGAAAGTTCGCGCTGTCTGACCCCGCCTGCAGATCCGGAGGAAGGAAACAATAAGAACAGCATGTGGGCGCTATTCATGATAAAAAATGCGAAAAAACAACGACCTGTCAATCTGGATCTCTCTACGATCCGATTTCCCGTGACTGCAATCGCTTCCATCCTCCATCGTGTATCCGGCGTGATCACTTTTGTGGCTGTCGGCATCCTGCTTTGGGTACTTGGTCTGTCACTCTCTTCCCCGGAAGGTTTCCTCGTTGCCTCATCGATGATGAGCAGCTTCTTCGTTAAATTCATTATGTGGGGCATTCTGACCGCACTGGCCTATCACGTTGTTGTGGGTATCCGCCACATCATGATGGACACCGGTATGTTGGGAGAGACCTTCGAAGCGGGCAAACGATCCGCAATGATTTCTTTTGTTATCACCGTCGTGCTTTCACTTCTCGCAGGAGTCCTCGTATGGTAAGCAATGCCTCCGCATTAGGTCGCAATGGCGTGCATGACTTTTTGCTGGTTCGTGCCACCGCCATCGTCATCACCCTGTACATCCTCTATATGATCGGGTTCTTCGCCGTCACCGGCGAGCTAACCTACGAGGTCTGGAGTGGATTCTTCTCCTCCGCTTTCACCAAAGTCTTCACCCTGCTGACGCTGTTCTCTATTTTGATCCATGCCTGGATTGGCATGTGGCAGGTACTGACCGACTACGTTAAACCGGTAGCGATTCGTCTTGGGCTGCAACTGCTGATTGTTGTCGCGCTGCTGGTGTACGTCATTTATGGATTTGTTGTGGTGTGGGGTGTGTGATGAATTTACCAGTCAGAGAGTTTGATGCAGTTGTCATAGGTGCGGGTGGTGCAGGTATGCGCGCCGCGCTGCAAATTTCTCAGTCAGGCCAGACTTGCGCCTTACTGTCTAAAGTATTCCCGACCCGTTCTCATACTGTGTCTGCGCAAGGGGGTATCACCGTAGCATTAGGTAATACCCATGAAGACAACTGGGAATGGCATATGTACGACACGGTAAAAGGCTCCGATTACATCGGTGACCAGGACGCCATTGAATATATGTGTAAAACCGGCCCGGAAGCGATTCTGGAACTGGAGCATATGGGTCTGCCGTTTTCCCGTCTTGACGACGGGACTATTTATCAGCGTCCGTTTGGCGGCCAGTCGAAAAACTTCGGCGGCGAGCAGGCGGCACGTACAGCAGCAGCAGCAGACCGTACCGGTCACGCCTTGCTGCACACGCTGTATCAACAGAACCTGAAAAATAAAACCACGATTTTCTCCGAGTGGTACGCACTGGATCTGGTGAAGAATGACGATGGCGCAGTGGTCGGTTGTACTGCCCTGAGCATCGAAACAGGTGAAGTGGTTTACTTCAAAGCGAAAGCTACCGTGCTGGCAACGGGCGGCGCAGGCCGTATTTATCAGTCCACCACTAACGCCCATATTAATACCGGCGACGGCGTAGGCATGGCCCTGCGTGCAGGTGTGCCAGTGCAGGATATGGAAATGTGGCAGTTCCACCCAACCGGTATTGCCGGCGCGGGTGTGCTGGTAACGGAAGGCTGTCGAGGTGAAGGCGGTTATCTGCTGAATAAGCATGGCGAGCGCTTCATGGAGCGCTATGCGCCGAACGCCAAAGACCTGGCGGGTCGTGACGTGGTGGCGCGTTCCATCATGATCGAAATCCGTGAAGGCCGCGGCTGTGAAGGCCCATGGGGTCCACACGCCAAACTGAAGCTGGATCACCTGGGGAAAGAAGTGCTGGAATCCCGTCTGCCGGGTATCCTTGAACTGTCCCGCACCTTTGCACACGTCGACCCAATTAAAGAGCCAATCCCGGTTATTCCAACCTGCCACTATATGATGGGCGGTATTCCGACCAAAGTGACCGGCCAGGCACTGACCGTGAACGAACAGGGCGAAGACGTTGTGATCCCAGGCCTGTTCGCCGTGGGTGAAATCGCCTGTGTATCAGTACACGGTGCTAACCGCCTTGGTGGCAACTCGCTGCTGGACCTGGTGGTGTTTGGTCGCGCAGCTGGTCTGCATCTGCTGGAATCCATTGCCGAGCAAGGTGAGTTACGCGACGCTTCCGAAGAGCAAATTGATGCTGCGCTGGAACGTCTGAACCGCTGGAACGGTAATCGTGACGGTGAAGACCCGGTAGCGATTCGCAAAGCGCTTCAGGAATGTATGCAGCACAACTTCTCGGTCTTCCGTGAAGGTGATGCGATGGCCAAAGGGCTTGAGCAGCTCAAACAGATCCGCGAGCGTCTGAAAAATGCCCGCCTGGACGATACCTCAAGTGAATTCAACACCCAGCGCGTCGAGTGCCTGGAGCTGGATAACCTGATGGAAACCGCCTTCGCCACCGCCGTTTCCGCTAATTTCCGCACTGAAAGTCGCGGCGCGCATAGCCGTTTCGACTACCCGGAGCGTGACGATGCAAACTGGCTGTGCCACAGCCTGTATCTGCCAGAGTCGGAGAGCATGACCCGCCGTGAGGTGAACATGCAGCCGAAACTGCGTCCGGCCTTCCCACCAAAAGTGCGTACTTACTAATAGCGGAGCAAAGTGATGAAACTCGAATTCTCTATTTATCGCTACAACCCGGACGTTGACGATGCTCCGCGCATGCAGGAGTACACGCTGGAAGGGGAAGAAGGGCGCGACATGATGTTGCTCGACGCGCTCATTCAGCTGAAAGAAAAAGATCCTACGCTTGCGTTTCGCCGCTCGTGCCGTGAAGGGGTCTGTGGCTCCGACGGCGTGAACATGAACGGTAAAAACGGCCTGGCCTGTATTACCCCCATCTCCGCATTGGGCAACGGCAAGCAGAAGATTGTGATCCGTCCGCTGCCGGGTTTACCCGTCGTGCGCGATCTGGTGGTAGACATGGGGCAATTCTATGCTCAATATGAGAAGATTAAGCCTTACCTGTTGAATAATGGGCAAAATCCACCGGCTCGCGAGCATTTACAGTCGCCTGAGCAGCGTGAAAAACTGGATGGTCTGTACGAGTGCATTCTTTGCGCCTGTTGCTCAACATCCTGCCCGTCGTTCTGGTGGAACCCGGATAAGTTTATCGGGCCTGCAGGTCTGCTGGCGGCATACCGTTTCCTGATTGATAGCCGCGATACTGAAACAGCGGATCGTCTGGACGGCATGAGTGACGCTTTCAGCGTATTCCGCTGCCATAGCATCATGAACTGCGTCAGTGTATGTCCTAAGGGGCTGAACCCGACGAAAGCTATCGGCCATATCAAGTCGATGCTGCTGCAAAGAAGCGCTTAGTCAGAAAAGCATTGGCGGATGGCGCAGGTTTATCCGCCCTACGAAAAAGGTAGGGTGGATAAACGAAGAGCCATCCACCACTCGGCTCCCGGGACGGGAGCCATGCAGGAAATCTTTAAAAACTGCCATGTCGACAGTTTTTAAAGGTTCCTTCGCGGGCCGATTGACTACGGCAACAGGCCCGCTGAATGTGAACCCTGGAATGTGTACCAAACGTGTACGCTATAGTTATCCACGGCGAATAAGCAGATAAATGCTTAAGGGATCACGATGCAGAACGGCGAAATGAAAGCCTGGCTGGATTCCTCTTACCTGGCGGGTGCGAACCAGTCCTGGATAGAGCAGCTCTATGAAGACTTCTTAACCGATCCTGACTCTGTTGATGCGCACTGGCGCTCAATGTTCCAGCAGTTACCTGGAACCGGAGCCAGACCGGATCAATTCCATTCCAAAACACGTGATTATTTTCGTCGTCTGGCGAAGGATGCCTCACGTTACTCCACCGCGATTACCGATCCTGACACCGACGTTAAGCAGGTTAAAGTCCTGCAGCTGATTAACGCCTGGCGTTTCCGTGGGCATCAGGCGGCGAACCTCGATCCGCTGGGCTTGTGGCAACAGGATGCGGTGCCTGACCTTGATCCTGCTTTCCATAACCTGACGGAAACAGACCTGCAAGAAACCTTCAACGTCGGTTCTTTTGCCAGCGGCAAAGAGACGATGAAGCTTGCCGATCTGATTGCTGCCCTGAAGCAAACCTACGGCGGCTCTGTCGGTGCGGAATACATGCACATCACCAACACCGAAGAAAAACGCTGGATCCAACAGCGTATCGAATCGGTTGTGGGTCACTCCACCTTTAGCGTGGAAGAGAAAAAACGTTTCCTGAGCGAGCTGACCGCAGCCGAAGGTCTGGAGCGCTATCTCGGTGCGAAATTCCCCGGTGCAAAACGCTTCTCGCTGGAAGGCGGCGATGCATTAGTCCCCATGCTCAAAGAGATGATCCGCCATGCGGGTAAGAGCGGCACGCGTGAAGTGGTTCTGGGCATGGCACACCGTGGCCGCCTGAACGTCCTGATCAACGTGCTGGGTAAAAAGCCGCAGGATCTGTTCGACGAGTTCGCAGGTAAACATAAAGAGCACCTCGGCACCGGCGATGTGAAGTACCACATGGGCTTCTCATCGGATGTGGAAACCGAAGGGGGGCTGGTTCACCTGGCGCTGGCGTTTAACCCGTCGCACCTGGAAATCGTCAGCCCGGTGGTTATCGGTTCAGTGCGTGCGCGCCTTGATCGTCTGGAAAAACCAGGTATCAATCAGGTTCTGCCGATCACCATTCACGGTGACGCAGCGGTTGCCGGCCAGGGCGTTGTTCAGGAAACCCTGAACATGTCCAAGGCGCGTGGTTACGAAGTGGGCGGCACCGTTCGCATCGTTATCAACAACCAGATTGGTTTCACCACGTCCAACCCGCTGGATGCGCGCTCCACGCCATACTGTACCGATATCGGTAAGATGGTGATGGCGCCGATCTTCCACGTCAACGCTGACGACCCGGAAGCGGTAGCCTTCGTGACGCGTCTGGCGCTGGACTTCCGTAATACCTTTAAGCGCGACGTATTTATCGATCTGGTTTGTTACCGTCGCCATGGCCATAACGAAGCGGATGAGCCAAGCGCAACCCAGCCGGTGATGTACCAGAAAATCAAGAAACACCCGACGCCGCGTAAAATCTATGCGGACCGCCTGGAGCAGCAAAAGCTGGCCACGCTGGAAGATGCCACCGAAATGGTGAACCTCTACCGTGACGCGCTGGATGCCGGTGAATGCGTGGTGGAAGAATACCGCCCGATGAACATGCACTCCTTCACCTGGTCGCCATACCTCAATCATGAATGGGATGAAAGCTACCCGAATAAGGTTGAGATGAAGCGTCTGCAGGAGCTGGCTAAACGCATCAGCACGGCACCTGAAACCGTCGAACTCCAATCGCGCGTTGCTAAAATTTACAGCGACCGTCTGGACATGGCGAACGGCAACAAGAAATTTGACTGGGGTGCCGCTGAGAACCTGGCGTACGCCACGCTGGTTGACGAAGGCGTCTCTGTGCGTCTGTCCGGTGAAGATGCCGGTCGCGGTACGTTCTTCCACCGTCACGCTGTGATTCACAATCAGACCAACGGTTCGACCTACACGCCGCTGCAACACGTTCACAATAGCCAGGGCGAATTCAAAGTCTGGGACTCCGTGCTGTCTGAAGAAGCGGTACTGGCCTTTGAATACGGTTATGCCACCGCTGAGCCACGCACCCTGACCATCTGGGAAGCGCAGTTCGGTGACTTCGCCAACGGTGCGCAGGTGGTTATCGACCAGTTCATCAGCTCCGGCGAGCAGAAGTGGGGCCGTATGTGTGGCCTGGTGATGCTGCTGCCGCACGGTTACGAAGGGCAGGGACCAGAGCACTCCTCGGCACGTCTGGAACGTTACCTCCAGTTGTGTGCAGAGCAGAATATGCAGGTTTGTGTTCCTTCAACCCCGGCACAGGTTTACCACATGCTGCGTCGTCAGGCGCTGCGCGGTATGCGTCGTCCGCTGGTAGTGATGTCACCGAAATCTCTGCTGCGTCACCCGCTGGCGGTTTCCACGCTGGATGAACTGGCGAACGGCACCTTCCAGCCAGCCATTGGCGAAGTTGACGAGCTGGATCCCGCTGGCGTGAAACGCGTAGTACTGTGCTCCGGTAAGGTTTACTACGATCTGCTTGAGCAGCGTCGTAAGAACGATCAAAAAGATGTCGCGATTGTGCGCGTTGAGCAGCTCTATCCGTTCCCACACCAGGCGGTGCAGGAAGCGTTGAAGCCATTTGCTCACGTGCATGATTTTGTCTGGTGCCAGGAAGAGCCGCTTAACCAGGGCGCGTGGTACTGCAGCCAACACCACTTCCGCGAAGTGATTCCATTCGGATCTGCCCTGCGCTATGCAGGCCGTCCGGCCTCTGCCTCACCGGCAGTAGGGTATATGTCCGTTCACCAGAAACAGCAGCAAGATCTGGTTAATGACGCGCTGAACGTCGATTAATTAAAGGATAAAAAATGAGTAGCGTAGATATTCTTGTTCCTGACCTGCCTGAGTCCGTTGCCGATGCGACCGTTGCAACCTGGCATAAAAAACCGGGTGATACCGTTACCCGCGACGAAGTGCTGGTAGAAATCGAAACTGACAAAGTGGTACTGGAAGTACCGGCGTCGGCAGATGGTATTCTGGATGCGGTGCTGGAAGATGAAGGCACCACCGTGACTTCTCGTCAGATTCTGGGCCGCCTGCGCGAAGGCAACAGCTCCGGTAAAGAGACCTCGGCAAAAACAGAAAGCAAAGAGTCCACCCCGGCACAGCGCCAGCAGGCTTCCCTGGAAGACCAAAACAACGACGCGCTCAGCCCGGCAATTCGCCGTCTGATCGCCGAGCACTCCCTTGACGCCAGCGCTATTAAAGGCAGCGGCGTAGGCGGTCGTATCACCCGTGAAGATGTGGATAAGCATCTGACTCAGGCGAAAGCGGCGCAGCCAGCACAGGCTAAAGCAGAGGCAGAAAGCAAAGCACCGGTTGCACCACTGGCCGGCCGCAGCGAAAAACGTGTCCCTATGACTCGTCTGCGTAAACGTGTTGCAGAGCGTCTGCTGGAAGCGAAAAACTCCACCGCCATGCTCACCACCTTCAACGAAGTGAACATGAAGCCGATCATGGAACTGCGCAAGCAGTACGGTGAATCCTTCGAGAAACGTCACGGCGTGCGTCTGGGCTTCATGTCCTTCTACATTAAAGCGGTTGTTGAAGCGCTGAAACGCTACCCGGAAGTGAATGCTTCCATTGATGGCGATGATGTTGTTTACCATAACTACTTCGATGTGAGCATCGCGGTGTCCACGCCGCGCGGCCTGGTGACGCCAGTACTGCGTGATGTTGACACTCTCGGCATGGCTGATATCGAAAAACGCATCAAAGAGCTGGCTGTTAAAGGCCGTGACGGCAAGCTGACCGTGGAAGAGCTGATCGGTGGCAACTTCACCATCACTAACGGCGGCGTGTTCGGTTCCCTGATGTCTACCCCGATCATCAACCCGCCGCAGAGCGCGATCCTTGGGATGCACGCCATCAAAGATCGTCCAATGGCGGTCGACGGTAAAGTAGAGATCTTGCCAATGATGTACCTGGCGCTCTCCTACGATCACCGTCTGATCGACGGGCGTGAGTCCGTGGGCTATCTGGTGGCAATTAAAGAGCTGCTGGAAGACCCAACTCGTCTGCTGCTGGACGTGTAGTTGTAAAGCATCACCTGCCCTGTAGGCCGGATAAGCGTAGCGCCATCCGGCAAGAAACCGCACCGGTCTACAGGTTTGAAGATAACGATTACCCTGAAGGATGGATAGAACTCATGAACTTACACGAATATCAGGCGAAACAATTGTTTGCTCGGTATGGTTTACCGGCACCAGTCGGTTACGCCTGCACCACACCGCGTGAAGCCGAAGAAGCTGCCTCTAAAATTGGCGCAGGTCCGTGGGTGGTAAAATGTCAGGTTCATGCCGGTGGCCGCGGTAAAGCGGGCGGCGTGAAAGTGGTCAACAGCAAAGAAGACATTCGTGCTTTTGCTGAGCACTGGCTGGGCAAACGTCTGGTGACCTACCAGACAGACGCTAACGGCCAGCCGGTACACCAGATCCTGGTTGAAGCGGCGACCGACATTGATAAAGAGCTGTATCTGGGCGCGGTAGTTGACCGTAGCTCTCGTCGCGTGGTCTTCATGGCTTCCACCGAAGGCGGCGTGGAAATCGAGAAAGTTGCGGAAGAAACCCCACACCTGATTCATAAAGTTGCTCTTGATCCGCTGGCTGGCCCAATGCCGTACCAGGGACGCGAGCTGGCATTCAAACTGGGTCTGGAAGGTAAGCAGGTTCAGCAGTTCACTAAAATCTTCATGGGCCTGGCAAATATCTTCCTGGACCGTGACCTTGCGCTCATCGAAATCAACCCGCTGGTTATCACTAAGCAGGGCGATCTGATCTGCCTCGACGGCAAGCTGGGCGCGGATGGTAACGCACTGTTCCGCCAGCCAGAGCTGCGCGAAATGCGTGACCCAAGCCAGGAAGATGCTCGTGAGTCTCAGGCTGCACAGTGGGAGCTGAACTACGTTGCGCTGGATGGCAACATCGGCTGCATGGTTAACGGTGCGGGCCTGGCAATGGGCACCATGGACATCGTTAAGCTGCACGGCGGCGAACCGGCTAACTTCCTGGACGTTGGCGGCGGCGCAACCAAAGAGCGCGTGACCGAAGCATTCAAAATCATTCTGTCAGACGACAAAGTGAAAGCCGTTCTGGTTAACATTTTCGGCGGCATCGTGCGCTGCGACCTGATCGCAGACGGCATCATCGGTGCGGTTGCCGAAGTGGGCGTCAACGTGCCGGTCGTCGTTCGACTGGAAGGTAACAATGCCGAACTGGGCGCGAAGAAACTGGCCGACAGCGGTCTGAACATCATTGCAGCGAAAAGTCTGACGGATGCAGCACAGCAGGTTGTTGCTGCCGTGGAGGGGAAATAATGTCCATTTTGATCGATAAAAACACCAAGGTAATTTGCCAGGGCTTCACCGGCAGCCAGGGGACTTTCCACTCCGAGCAGGCGATTGCCTACGGTACGCAGATGGTTGGCGGCGTGACGCCAGGCAAAGGCGGTACTGAGCATCTGGGTCTGCCGGTCTTTAATACTGTGCGCGAAGCTGTAGACGCGACGGGGGCTACCGCCTCTGTAATTTACGTTCCGGCTCCGTTCTGCAAAGACTCTATTCTGGAAGCTATCGACGCGGGCATTAAGCTTATCATCACCATCACCGAAGGCATCCCGACGCTGGATATGCTGACCGTGAAGGTGAAGCTGGATGAAGCTGGCGTGCGCATGATTGGGCCAAACTGTCCGGGCGTTATCACCCCAGGCGAATGCAAAATCGGCATCATGCCGGGCCACATTCACCTGCCGGGCAAAGTGGGCATCGTTTCCCGCTCAGGGACGCTGACTTATGAAGCGGTTAAGCAGACTACAGATATCGGTCTGGGCCAGTCCACCTGTGTGGGCATCGGCGGTGACCCGATCCCAGGCTCTAACTTCATTGATATCCTGAAAATGTTCGAGGAAGATCCGAAGACGGAAGCCATCGTGATGATCGGTGAAATCGGCGGCAGCGCGGAAGAAGAAGCGGCAGCCTACATTAAAGATCACGTCACCAAGCCGGTTGTGGGTTATATCGCGGGTGTTACCGCGCCGAAAGGCAAGCGCATGGGCCACGCAGGTGCCATCATCGCAGGCGGTAAAGGTACGGCGGATGAGAAATTCGCAGCCCTGGAAGCCGCAGGCGTGAAAACCGTTCGCAGCCTTGCGGACATCGGCGAAGCGCTGAAAGCCATTCTGCCTCAGTAATCTTACTAATAATAAATGTTCGACATGGTTGGCCACCCTTTGGGTGGCCTTTTTTGTTTCTGGGAGTTCAGTGGAACAAAAATCCATCTATATCATCATTTTCTCCGCGTAATGGTCACCAGTTACCCATCTGAAACAGGTAGTTTGCCTGGTTTTTCATTGCGCTAACCCTATCAAAAGCAATGCTTTGTTAATTTATTTATTGCGAAAAGTAACCTGGTTGTAAATTTCATTTGTAAATAAGAGAACCTACAGGGAAATAGCGTGAGATGATTAACAGCCGTGGAAACGCGGGTGGCGAAAAATGGTATTCGAACCATAGTTGAGATGAATAGCATTTATTTCTGCCTGGCCGGAAATTCTTAACTTTGGCGCAGGTTTAAAAACACCTTATTAACAATGCGTTTACCAATACTTCCTAAAATAAACGTAATTAACAAGGCTTGAATAAATTGCGCCAGATCAATATCTAAGGCTGGCGTGCAGGGCTACAAAAGGGGTAAATTGTCGCGGATCAAAGTAGCGGGATCACGACATTTTCGCTATAAATTGATCACTGTCGAGAAACGTAAAAAACCCTTAGCAAATACCTATTTATCGTAAGGGAATTGCAGGGTAATATATTTGCGGATTATTTTAGGCTTTTATTAACGTATTTGTAACCTTTCACCTTTTGTCGTCACATTTGAATGAAATGTGAGGGCAAAGAGAAGTCTGGAAGCGAATGTTTTTGTATTAGGGCATGCGTTGTGGTGCGTCATACGGCGAACCACGGTCGGAGTCTTCATGCGAAGAGCAAGGAGTCAAGATGTTTGATATTGTCGAGCTATCGCGCTTACAGTTTGCCTTGACCGCGATGTACCACTTCCTGTTTGTGCCGCTGACGCTGGGTATGGCGTTCCTGCTGGCCATCATGGAAACGGTTTACGTCCTGTCAGGTAAACAAATTTATAAAGATATGACCAAGTTCTGGGGCAAGTTGTTTGGTATCAACTTTGCGCTGGGTGTGGCTACTGGTTTAACCATGGAGTTCCAGTTCGGGACTAACTGGTCTTACTATTCACACTATGTGGGCGACATTTTTGGTGCGCCTCTGGCTATTGAAGGCCTGATGGCATTCATGCTTGAGTCCACATTCGTTGGTCTGTTCTTCTTCGGCTGGGATCGCCTGGGTAAAGTTCAACACATGGCGGTGACCTGGCTGGTAGCATTAGGCTCCAACCTTTCCGCATTGTGGATTCTGGTGGCGAACGGCTGGATGCAAAACCCGATCGCTTCCGACTTCAACTTCGAAACTATGCGCATGGAGATGGTTAGCTTCTCCGAACTGGTGCTTAACCCGGTCGCTCAGGTGAAATTCGTTCACACTGTGGCAGCAGGTTACTGTACTGGCGCAATGTTTATCCTCGGCATCAGCTCTTACTATCTGCTAAAAGGGCGTGACACAGCATTCGCAAAACGTTCCTTCGCCATCGCGGCAAGCTTCGGCATGGCGGCGGTGTTGTCCGTTATCGTGCTGGGTGATGAGTCTGGCTATGAAATGGGTGACGTGCAGAAAACCAAGCTGGCCGCGATTGAAGCGGAGTGGGAAACCCAACCGGCTCCGGCCTCCTTTACGCTGTTTGGTATTCCCGATCAGGATAAGCAGGAAAACCATCTGTCCATCCAGATCCCTTATGCACTGGGTATCATCGCAACGCGCTCTGTCGATAAACCTGTGACGGGTCTGAAAGACCTTCTGGTACAGCACGAAGAACGTATTCGTAATGGTATGAAGGCTTACAGTCTGCTTGAGCAACTGCGCTCCGGCTCAGCCGATCAGTCCGTTCGTGATGACTTCAATGCGATTAAGAAAGATCTTGGCTATGGCCTGTTGCTGAAACGCTATACCCCGAACGTCACGGACGCGACGGAAGAGCAGATTCAGCAAGCCACCAAAGACTCAATCCCACGCGTTGCGCCGCTGTACTTCGCGTTCCGTATCATGGTGGCGTGCGGCATCCTGATGCTGTTCATCATCGGCGTCTCCTTCTGGACGGTTTGTCGTAACCGTATCGGTGAGAAAAAATGGCTGCTCCGTGCCGCGCTGTACGGTCTGCCTCTGCCATGGATTGCAGTAGAAACCGGCTGGTTCGTTGCCGAGTATGGTCGTCAACCCTGGGCGATTGGTGAAGTACTACCGACCGCTGTGGCGAACTCGTCACTGACGGCGGGCGACCTCATCTTCTCAATGTTGCTGATTTGCGGTCTGTACACGCTGTTCCTGGTGGCGGAACTGTTCCTGATGTTCAAGTTTGCTCGCCTTGGGCCGAGCAGCCTGAAAACAGGGCGCTACCATTACGAACAGTCTACTGTGGCTACTCAGCCGGTACGCTAAGACAGGAGTCGTCAAATGTTAGATTATGAAGTATTGCGTTTTATCTGGTGGCTGTTGATTGGCGTACTGCTGATTGGCTTTGCAGTGACCGATGGGTTCGACATGGGGGTGGGGATGCTGTCACGCATCATCGGCCGCACCGATGTTGAACGTCGTATCATGGTTAACTCCATCGCACCACACTGGGACGGCAACCAGGTCTGGCTCATCACCGGGGCTGGCGCACTGTTTGCCGCCTGGCCAATGGTTTACGCTGCGGCGTTCTCCGGCTTCTACATAGCGATGATTCTGGTACTGGCTTCTTTGTTCTTCCGCCCGGTGGGTTTCGACTACCGTTCGAAGATCGAAGACGTGCGCTGGCGTGGCATGTGGGACTGGGGCATCTTCATCGGTAGCTTCGTGCCGCCGTTGGTCATCGGCGTGGCGTTCGGCAACCTGCTGCAGGGCGTGCCGTTCCATTTAGATGAGTATCTGCGCCTGTACTACACCGGCAATTTCTTCCAGCTGCTGAATCCGTTTGGTCTGCTGGCCGGTATCGTGAGCGTGACTATGATCCTGACTCAGGGGGCGACTTATCTGCAGATGCGTACGGTGGGTGAGCTTCACCTGCGTTCACGCACTGCAGCGCAAATCGCCGCGCTGGTCATGATGGTCTGCTTCGCACTGGCTGGTGTCTGGGTGATGTACGGCATTGATGGTTACGTGGTGACCTCCGAGCTGAACCATCACGCGGCTTCGAATCCGCTGACTAAAGAAGTCGCTCGTCAGGCTGGTGCCTGGATGGTGAACTTCAATAACATGCCGATTCTGTGGCTCGTCCCTGCACTGGGTGTGGTTCTGCCTCTGTTTACGATTCTGATGTCGCGTCTTGAGAAAGGTGCCATGGCGTTCGTGTTCTCATCACTGACCGTGGCCTGCGTTATCCTGACTGCCGGTATTGCTATGTTCCCGTTCGTGATGCCTTCCAGCACCATGATGAACGCTAGCCTCACTATGTGGGATGCAACATCAAGCCAGCTGACGCTGAACGTAATGGTTTATGCCGCTGCGGTATTTGTTCCGATCATTCTTATCTACACCAGCTGGTGTTACTGGAAGATGTTCGGTCGAATCACCAAAGAGCATATCGAAAGCAACACCCACTCTCTGTACTAAGTAAGGAGCTGATTATGTGGTACTTTGCATGGATTCTGGGAACGCTGCTTGCCTGTGCGTTTGGCATCATTACCGCCCTTGCGCTTGAGCATGTGGAAGCATCGAAAGCCGGTAAAGAAGAAAGCTGATGGAAGCAGTTATCGCAAAGTTATATGCGGTAATGGATAAGAGCCCTTTAAGGGCTCTTTCCTTGATCATGGCCCTGGCGCTGGCCGGCTGTATCTTCTGGGACCCATCGCGCTTCGCCGCAAAGACCAGTGAACTGGCTATCTGGCACGGTTTTTTGTTGATGTGGGCGGTATGCGCAGGCGTGATTCATGGCGTGGGTTTTCGTCCCCGTAAGGCTCTTTGGCAGGGGCTTTTTTGCCCGCTCATTGCGCAGTTGACGCTGCTGGCAGGACTCCTCTTCTTCTTCGCCTGAAGCCCGCGTAAAAACATCTTTGTTTACCCAATATTTATAGGCTTTAACAAGCCTATAAATATTTACCTATCGTTTAATACAACCCATTCCCAACCCTCATCCTCTTGCGTATAGTAGCAACGTTCAAATGCACTACCGGGATGTAAAGTGAGTACAACGCCGTTTCGATGGCCGGTTCGTGTCTACTATGAAGACACGGATGCCGGCGGTGTGGTTTACCACGCCAGCTATGTTGCTTTTTATGAAAGAGCACGCACTGAGATGCTGCGCCAGCACCACTTTCACCAGCAGGATTTGCTGGCGGAGCGCATCGCCTTTGTCGTTCGCAGGATGACCGTTGATTATCTTGCGCCTGCCCGACTTGACGATTTACTCGAAATCCAAAGTGAAATTACATCGATGCGCGGCACCTCTTTGGTGTTTACGCAGCGAATAGTCAACGCTGAAGGGCGGGTCCTGAACGAAGCTGAGGTCCTGGTCGTTTGTGTTGATCTTCTCTCAATGAAGCCTCGTGCGCTTCCCAAGTCTATTGTCGCGGAGTTCAAGCAGTGACTGACATGAATATCCTTGATTTGTTCCTGAAGGCAAGCCTTCTGGTCAAATTCATCATGTTGATTTTGATTGGTTTTTCCATTGCATCATGGGCAATCATCATTCAGCGTACGCGCATCCTCAATACCGCCACCCGCGAAGCGGAAGCGTTTGAAGATAAGTTCTGGTCGGGTATTGAATTGTCCCGTCTGTATCAGGAAAGTCAGGGTCGCCGTGACAACCTTGCTGGGTCTGAGCAAATTTTCTATTCGGGTTTCAAAGAGTTTGCCCGCCTGCATCGTGCGAATACCCATGCCCCGGAAGCGGTGGTAGACGGGGCCGCGCGCGCAATGCGTATTTCAATGAGCCGTGAACTCGAAACGCTTGAAACACATATTCCCTTCCTTGGCACCGTGGGTTCCATCAGTCCTTACATCGGCCTGTTTGGTACGGTCTGGGGGATCATGCACGCCTTTATCGCACTGGGCGCGGTGAAACAAGCAACGTTGCAGATGGTTGCACCAGGCATTGCAGAAGCACTGATCGCCACCGCGATTGGTCTGTTTGCTGCCATTCCAGCGGTGATGGCGTACAACCGTCTGAACCAGCGTGTGAACAAACTGGAATTGAATTACGACAACTTCATGGAAGAGTTCACGGCTATCCTGCACCGTCAGGCTTTTACCAGCAGCGATAAGCAGTAAGGGGTAAGTCATGGCCAGACGTGCACGTGGTCGTCGCGAACTAAAGTCAGAAATCAACATCGTACCTTTACTGGACGTGTTGCTGGTGCTGTTGCTGATCTTCATGGCAACCGCCCCAATCATCACCCAGAGCGTAGAGGTAGACCTGCCGGATGCGACAGATTCGCAGACGGTAAGCAGTAACGATGAGCCGCCGGTCATTATTGAAGTCTCCGGGGTAGGGCAGTACAGCGTGGTGGTTGAGAAAGATCGTATGGATCAATTACCTGCTGAGCAAGTTGTTGCTGAAGCACAGCGTCGCCTGCAGGCAAATCCGAAAACGGTCTTTTTGATCGGTGGTGCGAAAGATGTTCCGTATGAAGAGATCATCAAAGCGCTGAACCTGTTGCACAGTGCGGGCGTGAAATCCGTCGGCCTGATGACGCAGCCAATCTGATCTACCTCGCTATATTTGGGAACCGAGAGTGTCAAAGGCAACCACAGAAAACGATAAGCTCAAACGCGCGATAATCGTCTCAGTGATTCTGCATATCATCCTGATTGCGATCCTGATATGGAGCTCGTTTGACGAACACATTGACGCCAGTGCTGGTGGCGGTGGTGGCTCGGCTATTGATGCCGTCATGGTCGACCCTGGCGCCGTAGTGCAGCAATATAATCGTCAGCAGCAGCAGCAGGCGAGCAGTAAACGAGCGGCTGAGCAACGCGAAAAGCAGGCGCAGCAGCAGGCAGAAGAGCTTCAGGAGAAACAGGCTGCCGAACAACAGCGTCTGAAAGCACTGGAAAAAGAGCGTCTGGAAGCGCAGGAACAAGCGAAGCAGCAGGCCAGTCAACAGAAACAGGCGCAGCAAGCGGCAAAAGAAGCCCAGGAACAGCAGAAGCAGGCGGAAGCCGCGGCGGCGAAAGCCAAAGCAGATGCTAAAGCTCAGGCTGATGCTCAGGCGAAAGCGGCTGCTGATGCACAGAAAAAAGCGGCGGAAGAGGCAGCGAAGAAAGCCGCCGCCGCCGAGAAAAAAGTAGCGGCTGCTGAAGCTGCCGCTGCGGCCAAAAAGGCACAGCAGGAAGCGGAAAAGAAAGCTCAGCAAGATGCCGAGAAGAAAGCCGCTGCTGAAGCCGCGAAAAAAGAGGCCGCCGCCGAAAAAGCTGCCTCCGAAAAAGCCGCTGCTGATAAGGCTGCCGCGGCAAAAGCTGCCGCAGATAAAAAAGCCGCGGCTGATGCGAAGAAAAAGGCCGCCGCCGAGAAAGCCGCCGCCGATAAGGCTGCAGCAGAAGGTGTTGACGATCTCTTTGGCGACCTCAGTTCAGGTAAGAATGCACCGAAAACCGGTGGTGGGGCGAAAGGTAACGGGCAGCCAGCGAAAGACAGTGGTACAAGTGGGGCTAATGGCGGCGCGACAGGTGCTGAGATCAGCGCTTATGCAAAGCAAATTCAGGTAGCAATCCAAAGCCGTCTCTATGATTCAAGTCTTTATGCAGGTAAACGGTGCGAATTGCACATTAGCCTTGGACCTGATGGAACCTTAAAAAGCATCACACCTGAAGGAGGCGACCCTGCTCTCTGTCAGGCAGCGTTAACGGCAGCGAAAACTGCTAATATTCCTAAACCGCCAAGCCAGGCTGTTTATGAAAAGATTAAAAATGCCACGCTAGACTTCAAACTGTGATTTAACAGCTGAAGTTTAAGATATGGCTACCATGAGCCACAGGGTTTTGATAGTTTTGTGTATTTGGGTTTGTTAAAATTCTGCTAAATTATCGTGGGCTTTGGGTCCGGATAAGGGAGATATGATGAAGCAGGCATTTCGAGTAGCATTAAGTTTCTTGATGCTGTGGGCAGCGGTGCTGCACGCAGAAGTTCGTATTGAGATCACACAAGGTGTGGACTCAGCACGTCCGATTGGTGTGGCGCCGTTTAAATGGGCAGGCCCAGGTGCGGCACCTGAAGATATCGGTGGCATCGTTGCCGCTGACTTACGTAACAGTGGCAAATTTAATCCGCTGGATCGTGCCCGTTTACCGCAGCAGCCTGGTTCCGCTCAGGAAGTGCAGCCGGCAGCCTGGACCGCTTTAGGGATTGATGCTGTTGTTGTCGGCCAGGTTACACCAAACGGTGACGGTAGCTATACCGTGGCTTACCAATTGGTTGATACCTCAGGCGCGCCGGGTACAGTTCTGGCTCAGAACTCCTACAAAGTTAACAAACAGTGGCTGCGCTATGCCGGCCATACCGCCAGCGACGAAGTATTTGAAAAGCTGACGGGGATTAAAGGCGCATTCCGCACTCGTATCGCTTACGTGGTGCAGACCAACGGCGGCCAGTTCCCTTACGAACTGCGTGTGTCTGATTACGATGGCTACAACCAGTTTGTGGTTCACCGTTCTCCACAGCCGTTGATGTCTCCGTCCTGGTCACCAGACGGCAGCAAGCTGGCTTACGTCACGTTTGAAAGCGGCCGCTCTGCTCTGGTTATTCAGACTCTGGCAAACGGAGCTGTGCGTCAGGTGGCTTCTTTCCCACGCCACAATGGTGCACCGGCGTTCTCTCCAGACGGCACTAAACTGGCCTTTGCTCTGTCTAAGACCGGTAGCCTGAATCTGTACGTGATGGATATTGGTTCAGGCCAGATCCGCCAGATTACAGATGGCCGTAGTAACAACACGGAGCCGACCTGGTTCCCGGACAGCCAGAACCTGGCCTATACCTCCGATCAGGCAGGTCGCCCGCAAATTTATAAAATTAATGTCAACGGCGGTGCGCCGCAGCGTCTGTCCTGGGAAGGTAACCAGAACCAGAATGCTGATGTCAGTACCGACGGTAAGTTTATGGTAATGGTGAGCTCCGCTAGCGGTCAGCAGCACATTGCCAAACAGGATCTGGTAGCGGGTGGCGTACAAACTTTATCGTCAACGTTGCTGGATGAAACGCCAAGTCTGGCACCTAACGGCACTATGGTAATCTACAGCTCTTCTCAGGGGATGGGATCCGTGCTGAATCTGGTCTCAACAGATGGGCGTTTCAAAGCGCGTCTTCCGGCAACCGATGGTCAGGTGAAATCTCCTGCCTGGTCGCCGTATCTGTGATAATAAAATCTAAAGGATCAAAGAAATGCAACTGAACAAAGTGCTGAAAGGGCTGATGATTGCTCTGCCTGTTATGGCTGTCGCGGCATGTTCTTCTAACAAGAACGCGAGCAACGAGAGCGGTGAAGGCATGCTGGGTGCCGGCACTGGTATGGACGCTAACGGTCAAGGCGGTAACATGTCTTCCGAAGAGCAGGCACGTCTGCAAATGCAACAGCTGCAGCAGAACAACATCGTTTACTTCGGTCTGGACAAGTACGATGTGAGCTCTGAATTCGCTGCAATGCTGGATGCACACGCTAACTTCTTGCGTAGCAACCCATCTTACAAAGTGACCGTAGAAGGTCATGCGGACGAACGTGGTACCCCGGAATACAACATCTCCCTGGGCGAGCGTCGTGCTACTGCCGTTAAGATGTACCTGCAGGGTAAAGGCGTTTCTGCAGATCAGATCTCCATCGTTTCTTACGGTAAAGAAAAACCTGCAGTACTGGGCCATGACGAAGCGGCTTATGCCAAAAACCGTCGTGCCGTACTGGTTTACTAAGAGAATTGCATGAGCAGTAACTTCAGACATCACTTGTTGAGTCTGTCGTTACTGGTTGGCATAGCGGCCCCCTGGGCCGCTTTTGCTCAGGCGCCAATCAGTAGTGTCGGCTCAGGCTCGGTCGAAGACCGTGTCACTCAACTCGAGCGTATTTCTAACGCTCACAGTCAGCTTTTAACCCAACTCCAGCAACAGCTCTCCGATAACCAACGTGATATTGATTCCCTGCGCGGTCAGATTCAGGAAAACCAGTATCAGCTGAACCAGGTGGTAGAGCGACAGAAGCAGATTCTGCTGCAATTAGATGGCCTCAGCAACGGCGGTGCCGCCGCGGGTCAGGCTACTGGAGCAGACCAGGCGACAGCAACGCCTGATGCAGGAGCGTCCACAAGCGCACCTGCGACGGCGGCTCCTGTGCAGGGTGGCGACGCAAACAGCGACTACAATGCTGCCATTGCCCTGGTTCAGGACAAATCTCGTCAGGATGACGCCATTGCGGCCTTCCAGAACTTCGTGAAGAAGTATCCGGATTCAACTTACCAGCCTAACGCGAATTACTGGCTGGGTCAGCTGAACTACAACAAAGGGAAAAAGGACGACGCGGCCTATTATTTTGCCTTTGTGGTGAAAAATTATCCGAAGTCGCCAAAAGCCCCTGATGCCATGTACAAAGTCGGGCTGATCATGCAGGACAAAGGCGATACCGCGAAAGCGAAAGCCGTCTATCAGCAGGTGATCAAACAGTTCCCAAATACCGACGGTGCAAAGCAGGCGCAAAAGCGTCTGAATGCAATGTAATGCTTGCGGCCTGACCAGATATCGCTGTTTTTCTGGTCTTGCCGCGCGATTACTAAGCAGTTAAGTGAAATGTTCAAAATTGTTGTTGCGTCAAAATCTTAAATCAGTAATATATGCCGCCGTTGCCGGGGGTAAACAAACAAACCGGAAATGACACGAAAATGGGTCGTTAGCTCAGTTGGTAGAGCAGTTGACTTTTAATCAATTGGTCGCAGGTTCGAATCCTGCACGACCCACCATTTTCAAATTGAAATACGATTAGTGAAGCGTGAAGGGTTTGAACCTGCAGCAGGTTCGAGTGGAGCGAAGCGACACAGCGTTGCGCAGCAACGACCCGAAGGGTGAGGCTAAAGGCCGAATCATCCTGCACGACCCACCATCCTTTCGATGGTAAAAAGTTGTAGTAAGCAGTAACCGCATAGCGGGGGCGTTAGCTCAGTTGGTAGAGCAGTTGACTTTTAATCAATTGGTCGCAGGTTCGAATCCTGCACGCCCCACCATCTTTTAGATGGAATGCATATGTGAAGCGTGAAGGGTTTGAACCTGCAGCAGGTTCGAGTGGAGCGAAGCGACACAGCGTTGCGCAGCAACGACCCGAAGGGTGAGGCCAAAGGCCGAATCATCCAGTATTACCTACCAAATTCAGACAAAGGCGCCTTACAGGCGCCTTTGTTGTTTTTCTCCTTTAAATTCCCCACGACAAATCCCTCATAATTGGCTATCTTGTTTAGCATATAAAACAATCTTCGCCGAAAGTGGCTTGCAGAAGCCCGGATTGCGTAGATTTTGTTAAGCCCGCAAAACGAGATTGCCTGATGAGCGTGATGTTCGATCCACAAGCAGCGATTTATCCCTTCCCTCCAAAGCCGAAGCCACTTAGCGTCGACGAAAAGCAGTACTATCGCGAAAAAATCAAGCGTCTGCTTAAAGAGCGCAATGCGGTGATGGTCGCTCACTATTACACCGATCCTGAAATCCAGTCTCTGGCGGAAGAAACGGGCGGCTGTATTTCTGATTCGCTGGAGATGGCGCGCTTTGGGGCCAATCATCCCGCTAAGACACTTCTGGTTGCTGGCGTGCGTTTTATGGGGGAGACAGCGAAAATCCTTAGCCCGGAAAAGACGGTTCTCATGCCGACGCTGAACGCCGAGTGTTCTCTGGATCTCGGGTGTCCTGTTGAGGAGTTCAGCGCCTTCTGCGACCAGCACCCTGACCGCACCGTCGTGGTCTATGCTAATACTTCAGCTGCGGTTAAGGCCCGAGCGGACTGGGTTGTCACTTCAAGTATTGCCGTTGAGCTGATTGAGCATCTGGACAGCCTGGGTGAGAAAATTATCTGGGCACCGGATCGCCATCTTGGCAACTACGTGCAAAAACAGACCGGGGCAGATGTCCTGTGCTGGCAGGGTGCGTGCATTGTACATGACGAGTTTAAAACACAGGCGCTGGGGCGCATGAAGGCACTCTATCCTGATGCAGCCGTGCTGGTGCACCCGGAATCACCGCAGGCGATAGTCGATATGGCAGACGCGGTGGGGTCTACCAGCCAGCTGATTGCAGCCGCACAGACCTTGCCTAACCGGCAGCTGATAGTGGCGACCGACCGTGGGATCTTCTATAAAATGCAGCAGGCGTGTCCGGGTAAAGAATTGCTCGAAGCGCCAACGGCAGGCGAAGGCGCAACGTGCCGCACCTGCGCGCATTGCCCGTGGATGGCAATGAACGGCCTTAAAGCCATCGCAGAGGGGCTGGAGCAGGGCGGAGCGGCTCACGAGATTCATGTGGACGCCGCGTTGCGTGAGGGGGCTCTGGTGCCGCTTAACCGGATGCTGGACTTTGCCGCCGAACTGCGACGTTCGATTAAAGGCAACGCGTAAGGACATTACGCTCAGGGGAAAATATGGATTTTTTTAGCACGCAGAACATTCTGGTCCACATCCCGATTGGGGCCGGGGGCTACGATTTATCATGGATTGAAGCGGTAGGCACGCTGGCCGGTTTGCTCTGTATCTGGCTGGCCAGCCTCGAGAAAATCAGCAATTACGCGTTTGGCTTAGTGAACGTCACGCTCTTTGCCATTATCTTCTTTCAAATCCAGCTATACGCCAGCCTGCTGTTACAGCTGTTCTTCTTCGTAGCGAACATTTATGGCTGGTATGCCTGGTCACGGCAAACCAACGATAACGAAACGGCGCTGCGCATTCGCTGGCTGCCGCTACCTAAAGCAATTGCCTGGCTTACAGTGTGTGTAGGGGCCATTGGTTTGATGACGATATTCATCGATCCCGTGTTTGCTTTCCTTACCCGCATCGCCGTTAACGTCATGAACGGGCTTGGCATGAACGTCACCATGCCGGAACTGCAGCCGGATGCTTTCCCGTTCTGGGACTCCTGCATGATGGTCTTGTCCATCGTGGCAATGATACTGATGACGCGCAAATACGTTGAGAACTGGCTCCTCTGGGTGGTGATTAACGTGATTAGCGTGGTGATATTCGCAAGGCAGGGCGTTTACGCTATGTCGCTGGAGTATATGCTGCTGACGTTTATCGCGCTGAACGGGAGCCGGATGTGGATTAAAAGCGCGCGGGAAAGAGGCTCCCACGCGCTGTCCTGATCAATGATGATGGTGAGCATGGCCGCTATGGTCGTGCTCATTTAAATCGCAGTTTGGCCCTTCGCAGGGCTGATATTCCATCTGCACCGTGGCATGTTCAATCTGATATTCATGAGCCAGGAAATGATGAATCCTGCCCAATAGCGCGTCGTGATCGTGTGGGGGGATCACCTGGACATGGAGTGTTATCAGCGGTTTTTCGCCCACCAGCCAGAGGTGAACATGGTGTACATTGCGCACTTCAGGAATACTGCGCGAAAGTTTTCGCTTCAGCGATTCAATATCAATTGCGCCAGGTGCCCCTTCCAGCAGCTCGTTCACGCTCTCTTTCAGCAGGCTCCAGGCACTGCGCAACACTAAGCATGACACCAGAACCGAGAGTATGGGGTCAATCGGCGTCCAGCCGGTCCACATAATCACCAGGGCGGCAATTATCGCCCCAACGGAACCCAGTAAATCCCCCATCACATGCAGTGCGGCAGCGCGAACGTTCAGGTTTTTCTCTTCACTCCCCCGATGCAGGATCCAGAAAGAGGCAATATTTGCCGCCAGCCCGGCAAACGCCACGATTAGCATCATGCCGCCTGCGACCGGCTGGGGCTGATAGAAGCGCTGTATCGCCTCCCAGACTATTAAGATAGTAATGACAACCAGCGCAATGGCGTTCACAAAGGCAGCGAGCGTGGTCAGGCGGAGCCAGCCAAAAGTGTGGCGTGCATTAGGCGGGCGGCGAGCAAACTGCACGGCGACAAGCGCAACCAGCAAAGCGGCGGCATCGGTGAGCATATGCCCGGCGTCGGCCAGCAGCGCCAGGGAGCCGGAAACTAACCCACCAATGATTTCGGCGACCATAAAAAGCGCGGTGACCGCGAATGCCCAGAACAGGCGTCTGGCGTTAGAATCCTGAGGAGTATGTGAATGTGACTGAGCCATGTCATTCCGCAAGCAGAGTTAGCAATGCGGTAATTATAACCCTGTCTCGTTCAACCTCTTGAATATAATCTCATAAAAAAGGAGAGCCTCAGCTCTCCCGTTGATTCCTGATACAGCCAGGTTACTGGGTGGTACCGTCAGTTTTGGTATCCACGTCGCTCCCGCTACCGGTTTCAACTTTTTTGTTCATATCCGGACAGCGGCCATCTTTGCACATGGTATTTTTATGGATCTCTTCTTTCGACATAGTGTCGCCTGACATCGAACTGTTGTTGTCCGGATGCAGCATGGTGCCGGAGTGATTGACATCGTTCCCATCCACGCCTTTTGGCGCGACATTTTGATGGGCATCCGGCGCGACCTGGCCTGCTTCAGCGCTTGAGTTAGCCTGGCCATTATTTTGGCCCGCTGAATTGCTATCCGCAGCCAGAGCTGCACCGCTTGCGACAGAGAGTGTTGCTGTTAAGAAAAGAGTGGCGAATTTATTCATCTTTGTGCTCCTGTTCTGTTCGTTATTGCTGGATAACTTTTCCAACAGTGCAAAAAACTATGGCGATCCACCCCGTTAAGGCAGAAAGAAATATCGATTACAGATATGTGATCAGAATACAATTTTGAAGAACTGACATTTTTCAGAGTTAACATTAAAAATTGTAGCCCCGATCTCGCTTTTAGCCATGTTTTGCCGCTTAAAGAGGCGATTCCAGGAATATTCCACCTGGAGTGTAAAAGCCCGTTTACACTTCAGGCGTGACGAGATAGATTGAAGGGATTGCTAATCTAATAAATTGTCTACTTCCCCGGAATTATCATGAATTATCAGAACGACGACTTACGCATCAAAGAAATCAATGAACTCCTGCCGCCCGTAGCCCTGTTAGAAAAATTCCCGGCTACCGAAAAAGCAGCCCAGACGGTTTCACAGGCTCGCAGCGCGATCCATAAAATCCTCAAAGGTAATGATGACCGCCTTCTGGTGGTGATCGGTCCTTGCTCTATTCACGATATTAAAGCTGCAAAAGAGTATGGCGCACGCCTGCTGACGTTACGCGATGAGCTGAAAGGTGAGCTGGAAGTCGTGATGCGCGTCTACTTTGAAAAGCCGCGTACGACCGTAGGCTGGAAAGGGCTGATTAACGATCCGCACATGGACAGCAGCTATCAAATTAACGAAGGGCTGCGTACTGCCCGTAAACTCCTGCTGGATATCAATGATTCTGGCCTGCCTGCGGCGGGTGAGTTCCTGGATATGATTACGCCGCAGTACCTTGCAGATTTGATGAGCTGGGGCGCAATTGGCGCACGCACCACGGAGTCGCAGGTTCACCGTGAACTGGCATCCGGTTTGTCCTGCCCGGTTGGCTTCAAAAACGGTACCGACGGCACCATGAAAGTCGCTATCGATGCGATCAACGCGGCGGGCGCACCGCACTGCTTCCTGTCCGTTACCAAGTGGGGCCATTCAGCTATCGTTAACACCAGCGGCAACGGCGACTGCCATATCATATTGCGCGGTGGCAAAGAGCCAAACTACAGCGCGGCGCATGTTGCTCAGGTTAAACAAGATTTAGCCAAAGCGGGTCTGCCTGCCCAGGTGATGATCGATTTCAGCCATGCCAACAGCAGCAAGCAATTTAAGAAGCAGATGGAAGTGGGCGAGGACGTTTGCCAGCAGATTTCAGGTGGTGATAAAGCCATTACCGGCGTGATGATCGAGAGTCATCTCGTTGAAGGGAATCAGAACCTGGAGAGCGGCGAGCCGCTGGTCTACGGCAAAAGCGTCACCGATGCCTGCATCGGCTGGGAAGATACCGAAGTGATTCTGCGTCAGCTGGCTGCGGCAGTAAAAGCCCGTCGCGGTTAAGTCGGTCAGCGGCAACAAAAAAGGCGTGGATTGCTCCACGCCTCAGACTGATGACAGACTCATACCGATTGAAATTCGAAAAGATCTCACCGAATAAACAACAAGGAAAATCAAGTCATTGATTTTCGGCTGCTAACCACAAAGAAGGAAAAACCACGCTTTTTCCTTCTTTGCCAGCAATCTAAGGCGTAGATTGCTCCACGCCTTTTTTACATCTGGCGAATTACTTCGCTTTACCCTGGTTCGCGACGGCTGCGGCTTTTGCTGCGATTTCGTCAGCGTTGCCCAGATAGTAGCGTTTCAGCGGCTTGAAGTTTTCGTCGAACTCGTACACCAGCGGTACGCCAGTTGGGATGTTCAGCTCAAGAATCTCTTCTTCGCTCAGGTTATCCAGGAACTTCACCAGCGCGCGCAGGGAGTTACCGTGCGCGGCAACAATCACGCGCTCACCGCTCTTCATGCGTGGCAGGATGGTTTCGTTCCAGTAAGGAATAACGCGGTCGATAGTCAGCGCCAGGCTTTCGGTGGTTGGCAGCTCTTTATCGGTAAGACTCGCATAGCGCGGATCATGGCCCGGGAAACGCTCATCGTCGCGAGTCAGTTCAGGTGGGGTGACAGCAAAGCCACGACGCCATTGTTTAACCTGCTCGTCACCGTATTTTTCAGCGGTTTCGGCTTTGTTCAGCCCTTGAAGCGCGCCGTAATGACGTTCGTTCAGCTTCCAGGATTTTTCAACCGGCAGCCAGGCCTGGTCCAGTTCATCAAGGACGTTCCACAGCGTGTGGATGGCACGTTTCAGCACGGAGGTATAAGCAAAATCGAAGGAGTAGCCTTCGTCTTTCAGCAGCTTGCCCGCCGCTTTCGCTTCAGTTTTACCTTTCTCAGACAGATCAACGTCATACCAACCCGTAAAGCGGTTTTCGTTGTTCCACTGGCTTTCGCCGTGGCGAACCAGTACCAGCTTAGTAACAGCCATAGTTAACTCCTTAATAGCCTGCGATTAATGATAACGATTATCATTATATTGCCGAGGGGCGACCTGCGGCAATCTAAACGTTTAACATAGCGAAAAAGAGCGTTAAGTGTAAGGCAGATGTGATGCAGTCGTTATTTTTTATGTTTTTTTGACGAGATATTCAGCAACCGGCGCTGAAAAACCCTCTCCACAGGAGAGGGCGAAGGAGACTAGGCGGGAACAAACTCATACTCGGTGATGCTCAGATACTCTTCACCCGGCTGTAACCAGCAGTCAGGCTGCGGCCATTCCGCATGGTTCGGGCTATCCGGTAAAAATTCGCTTTCCAGCGCCAGGCCCTGATAAGCAGCGTAGGTGCCTTGCTCCCGCGCTGGTGTACCGTCCAGATAATTTCCGCTATAGAACTGCAGCGCAGGGGCGGAAGTGTAGACGCTCATCTTTAACTGATTATCACTTGACCAGACGTGTGCGGCGGGCTGGCTGACATCGCCTTTTGCCTGCAAGAGGAACGCGTGATCGTACCCCTTAACCAGCGTCTGATCGTTATCGCTGAGGAAATCATCCGCGATGGTTTTCGGCTGGCGGAAATCAAAGCTGTTGCCGATAACGCTTTTCAACCCGGCCTGCGGAATGCCGTTCTCATCCACCGGCAGGTAGCTGTCGGCAAAGAGCTGCAGGCGATGCTGACGCACGTCATGTTGTGCGCCATCCAGGTTGAAGTAAGCATGGTTGGTGAGGTTTACCGGACATGCCTTGTCAACTTTTGCGCGGAACTCAATGGCGATACGGTTATCTTCCGTCAAAGAGTAGCGCGCGGTGGCACGAAAATCACCGGGGAAACCCTGGTCGCCATCTTGCGAATCGAGCGTATAGAGGACTTCCTGCTCGTTCTGGCGCACGATGCGCCAGCGGCGTTTATCGAACCCGTCTGGTCCGCCGTGCAGCTGATGCTCACCCTGGTTCGGGGTAAGGGCAATCGTCACACCCTCACGGACCAATTTACTGTTTGCGATACGGTTCGCATAACGTCCTACCGTCGCGCCCAGATAAGCGGACTGGATCAGATAATCTTCCGGCGTTTCGCAGCCCAGCAACGTTTCGCGCACTGTACCGTCTTTCATCGGTACACGGCAGGAGAGCAGCGTTGCGCCCCAGTCCATCATGGTGACGACCATCCCCGCGCTGTTGCGCAGGGTGGAGATGCGGAACGGCTGCCCGTCTGGTGCCAGCTGAGGCGTCTCTTTTAGCATTGTCCTGTCCCCTCCGATGCTTTGCAGACATAGAAAGTTTCTTTGATACCGGTTTTCGCTTCGTACCGATCGGCAACGGCTTTCTGAACCGCGGAGACAAGGTCTTCAGGAATCAACGCCACGATGCAGCCGCCAAATCCACCGCCGGTCATTCGCACGCCGCCTTTGTCGCCAATGGTCTCTTTGACAATCTCAACGAGGGTGTCGATCTGCGGAACGGTAATTTCGAAGTCATCACGCATTGACGCGTGGGATTCCGCCATTAGCTGACCCATACGCAGCAGATCGCCTTTAGCCAGCGCGTCAGCGGCTTCCACGGTGCGGATGTTTTCGGTCAGCACGTGGCGCACGCGTCTGGCGACGACCGGGTCCAGCTCGTGAGCAACTTCATTGAATTTTGCCAGCTTCACGTCACGCAGGGCTTTCTGGCTGAAGAAACGCGCCCCAGTTTCACACTGCTGGCGACGGGTGTTGTACTCACTGCCCACCAGCGTGCGTTTGAAGTTACTGTTGATGATCACCACCGCCACGCCTTTTGGCATCGAAACGGCTTTCGTCCCAAGCGAACGGCAGTCGATCAGCAGAGCGTGATCTTTCTTGCCCAGCGCGGAGATAAGCTGATCCATGATGCCGCAGTTGCAGCCAACAAACTGGTTTTCAGCTTCCTGGCCGTTAAGCGCCAGTTGAGCGCCATCCAGCGACAGGTGATAAAGCTGCTGGAAGACTTTACCGACGGCCACTTCCAGAGAGGCTGATGAGCTAAGCCCCGCGCCCTGTGGCACGTTGCCGCTGATCACCAGATCGGCACCGCCAAAGTTTTTATCGCGCTTTTGCAGGTGCTTCACCACGCCACGCACGTAATTCGACCACTGCTGGGTATCGTGGCTGAGAATGGGTTTATCGAGGGAAAATTCGTCGCTCTGGTTATCGTAGTCCGCGGCAATCACGCGCACGATGCGGTCGTCACGTTTGCCGCAGCTGATTACCGTCTGGTAATCAATGGCACAGGGCAGCACGAAACCATCGTTATAGTCGGTGTGCTCGCCAATCAGGTTCACGCGGCCCGGTGCCTGGATGGTCAGCGGGGCAGGGTAGCCAAAAGTATCGGCGAAGATCTGCTGGGTTTTATCTTTCAGACTCATTTTTAAACTCCTGACTGGCGAAAGTGGACGTCGGACACGGCACGCAAGCGTTCTGCGGCTTGCTCTGCGGTTAAATCACGCTGGGTTTCCGCCAGCATTTCGTAGCCGACCATAAATTTACGCACCGTCGCGCTGCGCAGCAGCGGCGGGTAGAAGTGGGCGTGAAGCTGCCAGTGGCCATTTTCCTCGCCGTTGAACGGCGCGCCGTGCCAGCCCATGGAGTACGGGAAGGAGGTCTGGAAAAGGTTGTCATAGCGGCTGGTCAGCTTTTTCAGCGCCAGCGCCAGGTCGGCGCTTTGCTCAGCATTGAGATCGGTAATGCGCAGCACGTGTGCTTTCGGCAGCAGCAGCGTTTCAAACGGCCAGGCTGCCCAGTAGGGCACCACGGCAAGCCAGTGCTCGGTTTCCACCACGGTGCGGCTGCCGTCTTTCATCTCGCGCTGAACGTAATCCACCAGCATCGGCGATTTCTGTTCCGCAAAATAGTCGCGCTGAAGAACATCTTCGCGAGCGACTTCGTTTGGCAGGAAGCTGTTTGCCCAGACCTGGCCGTGCGGATGGGGATTCGAACAGCCCATCGCCGCGCCTTTGTTCTCGAACACCTGAACCCACGGGTAGGTTTTACCGAGGTCCGCCGTCTGCTCCTGCCAGGTTTTTACCACTTCTTTCAGCGCAGGTAGCGAAAGTTGCGGCAGCGTCTTGCTGTGATCGGGAGAGAAGCAGATAACCCGGCTTGTGCCGCGAGCGCTTTCACAACGCATCAGCGGATCGCCGCTTGCTGGCGCATCCGGGGTGTCGGTCATCAGGGCGGCAAAATCGTTGGTAAAAACGAAGGTGCCGGTGTACTGCGGGTTTTTGTCGCCTGTCACACGCGTATTGCCCGGGCACAGGAAACAATCCGGATCGTGTACCGGCAGCGTCTCCTGAGAAGGCGTCTCCTGAGCACCCTGCCAGGGGCGCTTGGCGCGATGCGGAGAAACCAGAATCCATTGACCCGTTAGTGGGTTAAAGCGACGGTGTGGATGATCCACCGGGTTAAACTGCTCCATCACATTTCCTTAGTCCGGATAGCCTTGTGGGTGGCGAGACTGCCAGCGCCAGGTATCATCTGCCATTTCTTGCAGGGTACGGCTGACACGCCAGTTAAGTTCTTTATCGGCCTTGTTGGCATCGGCCCAGTACGCGGGCAGATCGCCGTCGCGACGCGGGGCAAAGTGATAATTCACCGGCTTGCCGCAGGCTTTGCTGAACGCGTTGATGACGTCCAGTACGCTGCTGCCAATACCTGCGCCGAGGTTATAAATATGCACGCCCGGTTTACCCTGCAGCGTCTGCATGGCGGCAACGTGGCCGTCGGCCAGATCCATGACGTGGATGTAATCGCGAACGCCAGTCCCATCTTCTGTTGGATAGTCATTGCCGAACACCGCCAGCGAGTCACGACGTCCAACGGCAACTTGGGCGATATAAGGCATCAGGTTATTCGGAATGCCCTGCGGGTCTTCTCCCATGTCACCTGACGGATGCGCGCCAACCGGGTTGAAGTAACGCAGGAGCGCAACGCTCCAGTTCGGCTGCGCTTTTTGCAGGTCTGCGAGAATTTGTTCAACCATGAGCTTGCTGCGGCCATAAGGGCTGGCAGGGGTGCCGGTCGGGAAGCTTTCAACGTAAGGGATTTGCGGCTGATCACCGTAGACGGTGGCGGAGGAGCTAAAAATGAAGTTGGTGACGTTGGCCGCCCGCATGGCGGAGATCAGTCGCAGGGTGCCGGTCACGTTGTTGTCGTAATATTCCAGCGGTTTGTTGACTGACTCCCCTACGGCCTTAAGCCCGGCGAAGTGGATAACGGCTTCAATTTGGTGGTCGTGGAAAATTTCCGCCAGCAGGCCTTCGTCGCGGATATCGCCGTCGATAAACAGCGGCTTTTTCCCGCCCAGACGTTCAATGACCGGCAGTACGCTGCGCTTGCTGTTACACAGATTATCCAGAATGACGACGTCGTGGCCGTTTTGCAGCAGCTGCACGCAGGTATGACTGCCAATGTAACCGCTACCACCTGTTACCAGAACTCTCATTTTTCGCTCCATTACGGCTATGGTATGTATTAACCTTAGCATAACAGAGAAGCAAAAAGTGTGACACGGGATAAATTAGTGGAATCGTTTACACTCGTGGTTTCTCAGGGGAATCCGAAGTGAAAAATGATTATAAAACAAATACGCGCGGAAGTAGCGTTGAGGGGAGTCTGAAAGTCAGTCGGGCAGCCGTAAGGGCCTGCCCAACGCGGGAGAGAAGCTTATAAATCTTCAAACTCGTAGCGATAATTTTCGCCGTCGGCCACAAAGCTAAGCCGCTTTGTGATGCATTCGGGCGCGTCTTCCGCATGATGAGAAACAAACAGCAGCTGCGTTTCGCCTTCGCCAATCAAAATGTCGACAAAGCGGCGAACGAGCTGGCGGTTAAGCGGGTCAAGGCCCTGAAGCGGTTCATCCAGAATCAGCACGGTAGGGTGCTTGACCAGCGCACGGGCGATAAGCGCCAGACGTTGCTGACCCCAGGAGAGGCTATGGAAGGGCGCATCGGCAATCGCGTTGTTCATACCCAGCATGTTCAGCCACTCGCGGGTCAGCTTCTGCTGGCGGTCCGATACGGCCTGATAGATGCCGATGGAATCGAAGAAGCCGGAAAGAATCACGTTACGCACGGAGGTACTGACGCGATACTCCAGATGCAGGCTGCTGCTGACATAGCCGATGTGCTTTTTAATGTCCCAGATGGTTTCACCGCTGCCGCGGCGGCGGCCAAACAGTGTCAGATCGTTGCTGTAGCCCTGGGGATGATCGCCGGTAACCAGGCTCAGCAACGTTGATTTGCCTGCGCCGTTCGGCCCGATAATTTGCCAGTGCTCGCCAGGGTTCACGGTCCATGAGAGCTTATGCAGAATAGGTTTGTCATTATAGGTAACGACGCCATCGCGCAAAATGATACGCGGCTCACCTTCCGGGAGGGCATAGCGGGCGCTCGGGTCGTCTGCTTCCGGCAGCGCTACGCCAGCCAGCTTTTCGCTGTGCGCCAGTTGGGCAATCAGCGCCTGCTCCAGCAGCTTTTTCTTTTCACCAGTCTCAATCAGCGTGCAGTCAGCCAGCACGCCGGCGTGCTCTACGAAATCCGGGATCTCGTCAAAGCGATTGAGGACTAAGACCAGCGTATAGCCGTGGTCGCTCAACTCCCCCAGCAGACCGGCAAGCTGTTCGCGAGACTTCACGTCCAGGCCGTCGAAAGGTTCATCAAGAATCAATAAATCCGGTTTTGGCATCAGCGCCTGGCACAGCAGGGTTTTGCGCGTTTCACCGGTTGAAAGATATTTAAAACGGCGGGTCAGAAGATGCTGGATGCCAAACAGCGTGGCCAGCTTTTCACAGCGTTCGGGATCCTGCACTTCATCCTGAATAATTTCTGCCGTGGTGCGCCCGGTATCCTCTTCGTCAGGGCTGAGCATATCGGTATTGTTGCGCTGCCACTCGTCGCCAACCAGCTTCTGAAGCTGTTCAAAAGAGAGGAGTGCGACGCGCGAGAAATCGCCGCTGCGTTCGCCTTTTAACAGCGGTAGCGTGCCTGCCAGGGCGCGAGCCAGTGCGGATTTACCGCTGCCGTTCGCGCCGACAAACGCCCAGCTTTCACCGGAGCGAAGGGTCAGATGGTTGAGAGAAAGAGTTTTCGTGTCACCAAGGCGAAATGAACCTTGCGAAATATGCAACGCAGACATGTGTCATCCCATTTTATGCAGTAATAACCTCAGCATTACGGAATGTCTGCGTGCTTGTCAATTCTCACGGTGGATTTAGCACAGTGTGGCGATAATCACTCGGTCAGCATTAAAAAATGCTACGACCTCAGAGCCTTCAGCCAGTTGCTGCTGCTCTACCACACCGTTTGGCACTGTGGCGCACAAGGTCTGACCGTCAGGAAGCTGTACCAGCACTTCGCTCTGATCTGCGCCTTGCTGGATGCTCTGAACTTTGCCCGACAAACGGTTATCCGCCTGGCCTGCACGGTTTTCATCGGTGGTAATCTCGACCCACGGGGCTTTAATTAGTACCAGCACCTCTTTACCTTCGCTCAGACTAAGACGCTCTGCGCTTTGGCGAGTGATAGCCGCTTTGAGCTGCGTGGTGCCGTCGGCCAGCAGAATGTCGATATGCTGCTGAATCTGTTCGCTGTCGCGGTGCAGCACCGTACCAAAAAGCTGGTTACGGGCGCTGGTTTGCAGGGAGAAACGGGAGATCGCCGCCAGCAGACTGTCCAGCGGCAGGGCATCATCGCGCAGCACATCAAACGCTTTCTGCTGGATTTGCGCGAGCAGTTCGTAAAGCTGGATCAGCCTCTCACCGTAGCGCGTTACAATGGCTCCGCCGCCACCTTTACCCCCGGTCGCACGCTCCACCAGCGTATCTTCGGTGAGCTGGTTCATCTCATTTATTGCATCCCAGGCGCTTTTATAGCTGATACCCGCAAGTTTAGCCCCCTGGCTAATAGAGCCAGTGTGCTGTATCTGTTTTAATAGCGCGATGCGACGAGGATCGGCGAACAGCCGCTGCTGGAGCTTCAGCGTGAGTAAGATTTCAGCCTGCATAACCTCTCCGGTCAAAGGAAAACGCTATTTTCCTCTATTGCGGGGCCGCGGGCAAATGGCACAAAAGGAGGGTGCGTTTTTCTGCCAGCCCGGTAGAATAGACCCTCTCACTTTTCACTTGAGGCAATCATGTTAGAGTTACTGAAAAGTCTGGTATTTGCCGTGATCATGGTGCCTGTTGTGATGGCAGTGATCCTCGGTCTGATCTACGGATTGGGTGAAGTCTTCAACGTCTTCTCAAAAGTTGGTCACCGTGACCAGCAGCCAAAACAGCACCATTGATTCTTAAGCGCCCGCATTCGCGGGCGTTTTTTATTGCTGACAAAAAAGGAAAAAGCGTGGTTTTTCCTTTTTTGTGTTTATCAGCCGAAAATCAATAAATCGATTTCCCTTGTTATTTTTCTGATGCGATCTAATCGCTTCGTTACCGTTAAGAGTTTGTCATTAGTCTGGGACGCCCGCATTCGCGGGCGTTTCGCATTAAAGCCCCTGCATTTTCTGCCGATAAGATCTGTATATTCCTGTTCAGTCTCGTTATATTAGCGAATACATAACGAAACTCAGTGGAGTAAAAAGATGGCTAAGCAATGGGTACGTCTCGCTGTTGGCGCAGCACTAAGCATCACACTGGCAGGTCAGGCATTGGCTGATAACAGCAAAATTACCGTTTTCGCTGCGGCGTCGCTGACCAACGCGATGCAGGATATCGCCACGCAGTACCAGAAGGGGAAAAATGTCGAAGTGGCTTCTTCCTTTGCCTCTTCTTCTACGCTTGCCCGTCAGATTGAAGCGGGAGCGCCTGCGGATCTGTATATTTCTGCCGATCAAAAATGGATGGATTACGCGGTAAGCAAAGACGCGATTAAAACCGACAGCCGCGAAACGCTGCTGGGCAATAGCCTGGTTGTCGTGGCGCCAAAAGACAGCAAGCAGGGTCGCGTTGATATCAACGGAAAAACAGACTGGGCTGCGCTGCTGAAGGGCGGGCGTCTGGCCGTTGGCGATCCCGATCATGTTCCGGCTGGCATCTACGCCAAAGAAGCGCTGCAAAAACTTGGCGCATGGGATACTTTGTCTCCGAAACTTGCCCCGGCTGAAGACGTGCGCGGCGCGCTTGCTCTGGTTGAACGAGACGAAACTCCGCTTGGCATTGTCTACGGCTCTGACGCGGTCGCCAGCAAGGGCGTGAAGGTTGTGGGGACTTTCCCGGAAGACTCCCACAAGAAAGTGGAATACCCTATTGCGATTGTTAAAGGCCACGATAACCCAACCGTTACCGCGTTCTATGGCTACCTGAAAGGACCGGAAGCGGCTGCAATCTTCCAACGTTACGGATTTACGACGAAATAATGATATTGACCGATCCCGAATGGCAGGCGGTGCTGCTGAGCCTGAAAGTCTCCACCCTTGCGGTACTGTTTAGCCTGCCTTTTGGGATCCTTCTTGCCTGGGTGCTGGTGCGATGCCGCTTCCCGGGCAAAGCCTTACTCGACAGTATTATCCATCTTCCTCTCGTGCTTCCCCCCGTTGTCGTGGGCTACCTGCTGCTGGTGGCGATGGGGCGCCGTGGTTTTCTGGGCTCGTGGATTTACGACGTCTTTGGCATGACTTTCGCCTTTAGCTGGCGCGGTGCTGTATTAGCCGCGGCCGTGATGTCCTTCCCGCTGATGGTGCGGGCGATTCGCCTGGCGCTCGAAGGGGTGGATATCAAACTCGAACAGGCCGCCCGCACTCTCGGGGCCGGGCGCTGGCGAGTGTTTTGCACGATTACGCTACCGCTTACCTTACCGGGCATTATCGCCGGTACCGTGCTGGCTTTTGCCCGCTCATTGGGCGAGTTCGGCGCGACCATTACCTTTGTTTCCAACATTCCGGGGGAAACCCGCACTATCCCATCGGCAATGTACACCCTGATTCAGACCCCTGGTGGTGAGAGTGCAGCCGCACGGCTGTGCGTTATCTCCATCGTACTGGCGATGATCTCGCTGCTGGTGGCCGAATGGCTGGCGCGTCAGAGCCGCAAAAGAATAGGGGCTGAGTGATGCTTGAACTTAATTTTGTCCAGACGCTGGGTGACCACCGCCTGGCGATCAACGAAACGCTGCCAGGGGCGGGGATCACGGCGGTATTCGGCGTATCCGGTGCAGGAAAAACATCGCTGATCAACGCCATCAGCGGTCTGACTCGTCCGCAAGAGGGCAGGATTGTGCTCAACGATCGCGTCCTGAGCGATACAGAAAGCAGACGCTTTCTGGCACCGGAAAAGCGGCGAATTGGCTATGTCTTCCAGGATGCGCGCCTGTTCCCGCACTACAGGGTTCGCGGCAATCTGAAGTACGGCATGGTGAAAAGTGCGGCGGACCAGTTCGATAAGCTGGTGGCGCTGCTGGGGATTGAAGATTTATTAGATCGTTTCCCCTGGAGCCTGTCAGGCGGCGAAAAACAGCGCGTGGCTATCGGGCGTGCATTGCTGACGTCGCCGGAGCTGCTGCTGCTGGACGAACCGCTGGCCTCGCTGGACATCCCCCGTAAACGCGAACTACTGCCCTATCTGCAGCGGCTGGCTCGCGAAATTAACATCCCGATGCTCTACGTCAGCCACTCTCTGGAAGAGATCCTCCATCTGGCTGATAAGGTGCTGGTGCTGGACGGTGGCGAGGTAAAAGCTTTCGGGCAGCTCGAGGAGGTCTGGGGCAGCAGCGTGATGCACCCCTGGCTGCCCAAAGAGCAGCAAAGCAGCGTTCTGAAAGTCACGGTGATTGAGCATCATCCCCACTACGCCATGACGGCCCTGGCGTTGGGCGATCAGCACCTGTGGGTCAACAAGCTGGATAAGCCGCTGCAGTCACCGCTGCGCATTCGCATTCAGGCTTCCGACGTTTCGCTGATCCTCCAGCCGCCGGTTCACAGCAGTATTCGTAACGTTTTAAGAGCGAAGGTTGCCCAGTGCTTTGATGATGAAGGGCAGGTAGAAGTCCAGCTTGAGGTGGGAGGCAGAATTCTCTGGGCGCGCATCAGCCGCTGGGCGCGGGATGAGCTGGCTATCAAACCGGGACTCTGGCTGTACGCGCAGGTGAAAAGCGTGTCGATAACGACCTGACGGACTTTGCCGGATGATCCTGCGCTTATCTGACCTACATTTTGGCGATGGGAGAGTGATAAGCGCAGCGTCAGCCACCGTTTAGTACAGTTAGATTAAATGCTTATAAATCGTCTCGGCGATACCCGCTTCCAGGTTTGTGCCAATGACCAGGTCAGCTCGAGCTTTAATGGCTTCGTCGGCGTTGCCCATCGCGACGCCAAGGCCTGCCGCCTCCAGCATACTCAGGTCGTTAAAATTATCGCCAAACGCAATCACCTGCGCCATAGAAAGACCTTCGGACTCAACCCACTGCGCCAGACGTTTACCCTTGCTGTTGCCGCTTTGCGCCACGTCGACCTGATCGTGCCAGGACCACTCGCAAGCCAGTCCAAGCTGCTGTTCAACGGAGCGGGCGAAGTTTTGCAGCTTCGGAATATCTTCACCGGTTAGCGCAAATTTCCAGATAGCCTCCACCTGATCCACAGCTTCGCGCAGGGAATCTACATGGCGGAACACCGGCCTTTGAGCTTCCGGCAGCGACTGCGCCCAGTTTTCGGTGCGCTGGACATGGCCTGTCGGGCGCTGATAAAGCATCTCGTTATCCACGTACATCAACCCATTCACGTCATGGGCATCGAGTAAATCAATGAGTTGTGCGGCTTGCTCAGGCCTGAGAGGATCGGCGCTCAGCACCTTTTTTGCATGATAATCATACAAATAGGTGCCATTACAGCAAATTGCAGGTGTATCTAAAGCCAGTGCCTGATAAAAAGGATGAATGGCAACGTGATGGCGACCGGTCACGATGACCACTTTGTAGCCCGACTCGCGGGCGCACTCAAGCGCCGCCAGCGACGCCGGCAGAATGGTTTTTTGCGGCGTCAGGAGGGTGCCGTCCAGATCAAGGGCGATTACTCGATAAGTCATTTACTATTCCAGTCAAATTCAAGCCGTAAGGTCTAAGCCGATGGTACACCGCCTGGCGCATTGTGCAAAATTGCGACCCAGGGCGGCAAAACGGACTACCCTTGTGACTATTACTCAAGACGTTGGGAGGAACGAGATTTCATGAAACAAACAGTCTATACCGCCAGCCCCGAAAGCCAGCAAATTCATGTCTGGTCACTGAATTCACAGGGCGAGCTGACGCTCGTACAGGTGGTGGATGCCCCAGGCCAGGTCCAGCCGATGGTTATCAGCCCCGATAAGCGCTTCCTGTATGTCGGGGTGCGCCCTGAATTCCGGGTGATAGCCTACCGTATCGCGCCGGATGATGGCCGTCTGAGCGAAGCCGGTGCCGCCGCGCTGCCGGGTAGCCCAACGCATATCTCCACCGATCGTCAGGGTAAATTCCTGTTCAGCGCTTCTTACAACGCGGGAAGCGTCAGCGTGACCCCGCTGGGTCAGGACGGCCTGCCGGGTAACGTCGTGTTCCAGGCTGAAGGGCTGGAAGGCTGCCACTCGGCGAACATCTCCCCGGACAACCGCACGCTGTGGGTTCCTGCGCTGAAACAAGATCGTATTTGCCTGTTCACGCTGTCTGACGATGGCACGCTGACGGCACAGACCCCGGCGGAAGTCGCTACCGTAGAAGGTGCTGGCCCGCGCCATATGGCGTTCCATCCCAATCAGCAGTACGCGTACTGCGTCAACGAGCTGAACGGCTCTGTGGACGTATGGGAGCTGAAGGATCCTAACGGTAAAATCGAATGCGTACAGACGCTGGACATGATGCCGCCGGACTTCTCGGACACCCGCTGGGCGGCAGATATCCATATCACCCCTGACGGACGTCATCTCTATACCTGTGACCGCACCGCCAGCACTATTACCGTTTTCAGCGTCTCAGAAGACGGCAGCGTGCTGGCCATCGAAGGCTACCAGCCGACGGAAACCCAGCCACGCGGTTTCAACGTCGACCATAGCGGTAACTATCTGATTGCAGCGGGGCAGAAGTCCCACCATATTGCGGTCTATGAAATTAAAGGTGAGCAGGGCTTACTGGAAGAGAAAGGGCGTTATGCCGTTGGTCAGGGGCCAATGTGGGTCGTGGTTAACGCACATTAATCTCCGCTGAAAACAAAAAACCTCGCCGCGGCGAGGTTTTTTGTTTTCAGTGAGAAGTGAAATTATTCACTGACAACCGGGCTACCCACGCCGCGGTTGTTGTACTCCCACAGGCGGTTAGCTGCCGCGTCATTCAGATCACGCTTCTCGCTGATATTGCCAGCAAACGGGCGCTTAGAACCGGCTGCATCGCCCCACGGCTTAGCGGTATTGAAACCTTCGTTGATGGCGCTGTCACGGATAACAACCTGGCCGTTTGAAGTCTGACCCGCGGTGTAGCCATTTTCAGCGGCTTCCAGATCCCAGGCGCGTCCCAGCTGAGCGGTATTTTCGCCTGCTGCGGTAAAGCGGCTGTTGATGGCCAGGAAGCCATAGAACATGTTTGGCAGGGTTGCTGGTGCAAAGACATAGCCTTCTTTCGTGCGGCTATTAACCAGGTGGAATTCAGTTTTATCGAACACCACGGCACCCCGTCCGGCGACGACATCGACATCACCTTCGATATAGCTGTTGGTGACCTGAGTACGAGTCTGACGGTTCGGTAACATGCGGTTCTGCACATCACTGTTAGTGACGAAGAACGTATTCTGACGCCCCAGCAGGTGCACATTGTTCAGCTGAACTTTGTCACCATCGGTGCGCAGGGCTACCGCCTGATGGTTACCCGCATCAACGCTGTCACCCAGGGTGTTGGCGATGGTCAGATTCTGCATCTGTAAGCCAGTATTCTGCGACCACACTACGGCAGAACACATCACCCCAACGGTGGCAGCACGGCGGTTCTGACAGCTATCAAACATATACCAGGCAGGTTTACCCGGCATGTATTTACCTGCTGGATTTACCGTATGGCGCCAGGTTGTAACGTCAAGCTCGGAGTCTAATGGCTGGGTGATTTTCACGTCGGCGGCATTGTCCGTGGTGCCATACAGGGTCACGCTTCCGGAAGATGCAGGGATGTAAACGGTACCCGGATACTCGCCCGGCTGAATGGCGATGTACTGGCGGGCGCTGCTGTGTTTTGCAATCGCGGCGTCAACCGCTGCCTGGATAGAGGTATGGGTCACGCCTTCGCCACCCGCAGCACCGACAACGTAATCAGGCTGCTGAGGAACACGAATTGAAGAAGGGGCCCATGGCGCCTCATCTTTATTCATGGAGGAGAAATAACGTGCTGGCACGAAGTTCTGCGCTTCATCTGCAGACAGGATCGGACGGGACTGAGTACCCGGAGCCTCCTGCGTGGATGGACGGTCTTCGGGTGGCGTTGAGCTACATGCGCTCAAGGCTACGGCAAAAGCGAGCGCGGCGGCCCGACGAGTAACCGATAATGTATTCAAGGTTGCTCCTTGCTGTGCAAAGGTAAAAGAGGGGGGTTCCCAAGGCCTGCATTTTTATACTAACTTGAGCGAAACGGGAAGCCGATTTACGTAATCGGCCTCATAAAAGATGGGATTAGCTGAACATGGCGGTGATCGATGCGCTTCCTAACGCATGGAAATGCACGTTAAAACCGACCATCGCACCAGAAGCATTTTCATCCACGTCCAGTTTTTCAACGTCCAGGGCGTGAACGGTAAAGATGTAGCGATGGGTCTCGCCCTTTGGCGGAGCCGCACCGCCGTATCCGGCTTTACCGAAGTCTGTGCGAGTCTGAACGGCGGGTTCAGGAAGCTCTGCCAGATCGGAACCCGCGCCCTGCGGCAACACGCGGGTATCGGCAGGCAGATTAGCCACCACCCAATGCCACCAGCCAGAACCAGTTGGTGCGTCAGGATCGTAGCAGGTGACAACAAAGCTTTTCGTTCCCGCAGGCACGTCGTCCCAGGCCAGATGAGGGGAAATATTGTCCCCTTCGTAACCCATACCGTTAAAGACATGGCGGGAGGGGAGTTTTTCACCCTCTTTGATGTCCTGACTGATCAGTTTCATAAACCGCTCCTTGCAAGTGGAAAGATCCACAAAGTGTAGTGCATCCGTCCGGGGGTTGCAGACGGTTAACGTCTGAAAAACGCCGGGTTTTCTACGGCGGCGGCAACTGCGGCAATGAGCTTAGCCAGCTGCTCAGGGGTGATAACATAAGGCGGCATCAAATAGATAAGTCGGCCGAACGGGCGGATCCATACGCCTTGTTCAACGAAGAAGGCCTGGAGAGCCCCCATATCCACCGGATGGTGCGTTTCTACGACGCCAATGGCGCCAAGCACGCGAATATCTGCGACTTGCTCACAATCACGCAGGGGCCGTAGCCCGGATTTCAGCTGTTCTTCAATAGTCAGCACCTGCGCCTGCCAGTGGCTCTCCTCCAGCAGAGAGAGGCTCTCTGCGGCGACCGCGCAGGCCAGCGGATTACCCATGAAGGTGGGGCCGTGCATGAAGCATCCCGCTTCGCCATTACTGATAGTTTCAGCCACATCACGGGTGGCTATCGTGGCGGAAAGCGTCATGGTGCCGCCCGTCAGCGCTTTGCCCAGGCACATGATATCCGGTGCGATACCGGCGTGTTCGCAGGCAAAAAGTTTCCCGGTGCGCCCAAAGCCCGTGGCTATCTCATCGGCAATCAACAAAATGCCCTCACGGTCGCACATTTTGCGGATACGGCGCAGCCATTCAGGATGGTAAAAGCGCATGCCGCCGGCTCCCTGCACAACAGGCTCCAGAATCACGGCGGCAATCTCCTGGCGATGGGCTGCCATCAGGCGCGCAAAAGGCACGATGTCCATCTCATCCCAGTCATCTTCAAAGCCGCACTGCGGGGCAGGCGCGAACAGGTGCTCGGGTAAATAGCCCTGCCAGAGGCTGTGCATTGAGTTATCCGGATCGCAGACGGACATCGCGCCAAAAGTATCGCCGTGATAACCGTTGCGGAACGTCAGGAAGCGTTGGCGCGGCTGGCCTTTTGCATGCCAGTACTGCAATGCCATTTTCATCGCTACTTCCACCGCCACGGATCCCGAATCGGCCAGGAACACGCATTCGAGTGGATCCGGCGTCATAGCGATCAGCTTCTGACACAGCGCCACAGCCGGAGGATGGGTGATGCCGCCAAACATGACGTGGGACATCCGGTCAATCTGCGTTTTCATCGCCTGGTTCAGGCGCGGATGGTTATAGCCGTGAATCGCAGCCCACCAGGATGACATACCGTCCACCAACAGCCTGCCATCTGCTAGTTGCAGTTCACAGCCAGCGGCTGACACCACCGGGTAAACCGGTAGCGGCCGGGTCATGGACGTGTAGGGGTGCCAGATATGTTGTTGGTCGAATGTTAAATCAGCAGGCGTCATAAGGTGACTTGTAAACCATTTTAAAAACATTTAGGTTTACAAGTATAACGTCAATCAACGGCTAACAACACCCCTTTTGGAGACGCCCGATGGCTCACCACGCACGCTGGTCAATGTCGCAGGTCACTGCTTTATTTGAAAAACCTTTGCTGGATCTGCTTTTTGAAGCGCAGCAAATCCACCGTCAGCACTTCGACCCTCGCCATGTGCAGGTCAGTACGCTGCTGTCGATTAAAACGGGCGCCTGCCCGGAAGACTGTAAATATTGTCCGCAGAGCGCGCGCTATAAAACAGGGCTGGAATCGGAACGCCTGATGGAGGTGGAACAGGTTCTGGATTCCGCGCGTAAGGCCCGCAACGCAGGCTCCACCCGTTTCTGCATGGGCGCGGCGTGGAAGAATCCCAATGACCGCGATATGCCTTATCTTGAACAAATGGTGCAGGGCGTCCGTGAAATGGGTCTTGAAACCTGTATGACGCTCGGCACGCTGACCGATGCCCAGGCGCAGCGGCTGGCGGCAGCGGGTCTGGACTACTACAACCATAACCTCGATACCTCACCGGAGTTCTACGGCAACATCATCACTACGCGAACCTACCAGGAACGTCTGGATACGCTGGGCAAAGTCCGCGACGCGGGCATAAAAGTCTGCTCCGGCGGGATTGTCGGGCTGGGTGAAACGGTAAAAGATCGGGCGGGCCTGCTGCTTCAGCTGGCGAACCTGCCGATGCCGCCGGAAAGCGTGCCTGTCAACATGCTGGTGAAAGTGAAGGGCACGCCGCTTGCGGATAACGACGACGTGGATGCCTTTGATTTTATTCGTACCATTGCGATTGCGCGCATCATGATGCCAACTTCCTTTGTGCGCCTTTCGGCAGGGCGCGAGCAGATGAGCGAGCAGACCCAGGCGATGTGCTTTATGGCCGGTGCAAACTCCATCTTCTATGGTTGCAAGCTACTGACCACGCCTAACCCGGAAGAAGATAAAGACGTCCAGCTGTTCCGCAAGCTGGGGCTGAACCCGCAGCAGACGGCCACGGAAACAGGGGATAACGAACAGCAACAGCAACTGGCAGCACAGCTGCTCAACGCTGACACCGACAAGTATTACAACGCGGCGGCGGTATGAGCTGGCAGGCAAGAATTGAGCAGGCGCTTGCTGACCGTCGGAACAGCGACAGTTTCCGCACCCGACAGATAAACGATCGGGGAAACGGACGCTTTCTTACCAGTGGCGGCAGACAGCATCTTAACTTTTCCGGCAATGACTATCTGGGCCTCAGCCAGCATCCGGAAATTATCCGCGCCTGGCAAACGGGCGCGGAAAAATACGGTGTCGGCAGCGGCGGCTCCGGGCACGTGACGGGTTTCAGCACCGCGCATCACCTGCTTGAGCAGGAGCTTGCCGACTGGCTCGGCTATCCCCGCGCGCTGCTGTTTATCTCGGGTTTTGCCGCAAACCAGGCTGTTATTACGGCCCTGGCGCAAAAACAAGATCGTATTCTGGCGGACAAGCTCAGCCACGCATCTCTTCTGGAAGCGGCCATGTTTAGCCCGGCGCAGCTGCGTCGCTTCATCCACAACGACGCTCAGTCGCTAAGCGGTCTTTTGAGACTCTCTGTGGAAGGCCTGCAGCTGGTGGTGACCGAGGGTGTGTTTAGTATGGACGGCGACCGGGCTCCGCTTAAAGAGATCGAGTCAGCCACTCGCGAGGCGAAGGGCTGGCTGATGGTGGATGATGCCCACGGCGTCGGTGTGCTGGGCGATCAAGGCAGGGGAAGCTGCGACCAGCAGCGGGTCAAACCGGACTTACTTGTCATCACTTTCGGCAAAGCATTTGGCGTAAGCGGTGCAGCAGTGTTGTGCAGCGAGAATACCGCTGATTATCTTTTGCAGTTTGCCCGCCATCTCATCTACAGCACCGCCATGCCGCCCGCTCAGGCTACGGCTCTGTCAGCCGCTCTGAACGTCGTCCGCAAGGGGGATGAAATGCGCTCACGGCTGAGGGAGAACATCGCGCGGTTTCGGGAAGGGGCGGCGCGGCTGCCGCTCGCACTGATAGATTCCCAGACCGCTATTCAGCCGCTGATAGTTGGGGAAAACGCCCGCACGCTGGAGCTTGCAGCGGGAATGCGCGAGCGGGGTTTCTGGCTGACTGCCATTCGGCCACCGACAGTACCGAATGGCAGCGCGCGCCTGCGCGTCACGCTCACTGCCAGCCATACAAGCCGTGATATCGATACGTTACTGGAGGCGCTGTATGACGAAACCGGTGGATAAACTCGCCGTGGCAAAGGCATTTGGACGCGCCGCAACCACGTACGACGACTACGCCGGTCTACAGCGGCTAAGCGGCAATTATCTGCTAAGCCGTCTGGCCGGGCGCCCGGCGAAAAAAGTACTGGATGCAGGCTGTGGAACCGGTTGGTTTAGCCGTTACTGGCAGGCCCAGGGCAGCAGTGTGATGGCATTGGATCTTTCTGTAACCATGCTCAATCAGGCTCGGGATAATCAGGTTGCGCAGTTTTACCTCGAAGGCGATATCGAATCTCTCCCCCTGGCGGACGAGCAGATCGATCTTGCCTGGAGCAACCTGGCCATCCAGTGGTGCCATGATTTACGACGTGGATTGAGCGAGCTGTATCGGGTTACCAGCCCCGGCGGATGCATTGCTTTTACGACGCTTGCCGCAGGTTCACTGCCGGAGCTGCATGCAGCCTGGCAGGCTGTGGATGAGCGACCACACGCCAATGCGTTCCTGTCTTATAGCGAGATAGAAGCCGCCTGTGGCGGTTGGCGAACATCGTTGCACCTTGAAGAGATAACCCAGTCTTTCCCGGATGTGATGAGTGCCATGCGAACCCTGAAAGGTGTGGGTGCCACGCACCTGCACGATGGACGCACCAATGCGCTGATGACTCGCCAGCAATTACAGCGTTTGAGCCTTGCCTGGCCGCAAAAAAACGGTGAATTTCCGTTAACCTGGCGGCTCGTTTCTGGAGTCATAGAACGTGATTAAAAAATGGTTTGTTACCGGCACGGACACGGAGGTCGGTAAAACGATTGCCAGCTGCGCATTACTACAGGCTGCAGCCATGGCGGGCTACCGGACGGCAGGCTACAAGCCAGTTGCTTCGGGCAGTGAAATGACGCCGGAAGGGATTCGCAATGGTGATGCGCTGGCCTTACAGCGCAACAGCAATCAGTTACTCCGCTATGAACAGGTCAATCCGGTGGCATTTCTGGAGCCGACTTCGCCGCACATCATCAGCGCGGATGAGGGCAGGCCCATTGAGCTCTCTACGCTCTCAACGGGCCTGAACGAACTGTGCCTTTTGGCAGATTGGGTACAGGTAGAAGGTGCCGGAGGCTGGTTCACACCTCTCTCAGAAACCACCACTTTTGCTGACTGGGTCGTTGCGGAGCAGCTTCCGGTGATTCTGGTCGTGGGGGTAAAGCTGGGTTGCATCAACCATGCAGTATTAACTGCGCAGGCAGTGCAGAATGCAGGTTTGTCGCTGGCTGGTTGGATAGCAAACGACGTACAGCCCGCCGGCAAACGTCACACAGAATATATGGCAACCCTAAAGCGTATGCTGTCCGCACCGCTGCTGGGTGAAATCCCCTATCTGTCCGTGTTGGACGAAAAGACTTCCCTGGGCCACTATCTGGATTTATCTCCTTTTACGAACTGAATCGCACTTTTTAGTGGCTTCCCTGCAACGCCCGAATAGATATTCGGGCGATATTTCAGAAATTTCTCCTCCTCAAAAACAACGCTTCTTCGCCTGAGCAATAACAGATAAATTAACGTCATCTTTTGGTTGTCATGTGAAAACCATTGTGGGATATTAATAAGGAGATTTCTATGGCGCGTCGAGCACATCCAGATAAGGACATCGAAGCCGCATTAACCTACGCGGAAAGTCAGGGCTGGCGGGTATTACCCGGAGGTGCGCACTGCTGGGGGAAAATGTACTGCCCGTGGAATGACAAAACCTGCCGCTGCGGTGAGTTTTGCATTAGCTGCATCTGGGGCACGCCTCGCAGCGCGCGGAACCACGCCAGGCTGATAAGGCGTGTCGTGGACAAGTGCAGTCTGGATGCAACGACGGCAGTAAGACATTAAATCCAAGGAGATAAGCATGTCAGAATTCAGTTTTACGCTGATCTTTACCCTGCCAACAGATAACCAGGATCCGGCTTGCTGGGTAGAGGCATTGGGGGCAAACGGCTGTGACGACGCGCTGATTGGCATCGGTGTCACCGGGCGAATTGCGCTGGATTTCATCCGCGAAGCACCCACAGCGGCAGCGGCTGTCGTGTCAGCTATTGAGGATGCCAAACGCACGCTTCGCGGCGCAAAACTTGTCGAGGTCACGCCAGACCTGGTGGGGTTAACCGATATCGCCGAGCTGCTGGGCTATTCCCGGCAGTACATGCGCAAAGTCATGGTGAATCGCGCAGCGTTTCCTGCCCCGGTGCACGATGGAAAAACAGCGCTATGGCATCTTGACTCTGTCCTGCGCTGGCTGCGCGAAAACAAAATTTCGAATGTACCGCTACCCTTGCTTGAACTTGCCGCCGTTACCCGGCAGTGCAACCTGCAGCGTGAGCTTGCGTCACTGGACAGCACGCTGCAACACGAGCTTGGTAAGCTGCACTAATGACAGGTTATCGGGTGAAAAAGCCGCGGCAGCAGCCCCCCTGTCAGGGTTAAGGCATCATCCAGTTTGACACCAGCTTCTCATCCAGCTGCTCGGCTTTACCCTGAGCAACATTGCGACCACGATGTAAAAGACAGAAGCGATCCGCGACACGGTGAATGAACGATAACCGCTGCTCCACGAGCAAAATCGTCAGGCCAAAATCACGGTTCAGGCGGCGAACGATACCGCTCAGCTCGTGGATAAAACGTTGCCCGCTTCCTGGCGTCGGTTCATCAAGGATCAGCAGCTTTGGCTCCGTCACCAGAGCTCTTGCCAGGGCGAGCCGCTGCTGCGAATCATATTGCAGTTCCCCCCCTCTGACGTGTCGCAGGGAATAGAGCTCGGGGAAAAGCTGATAGACCATATCGGGGATAGCCCTGGCGTGCTCGTTACCTGCCAGCAGCGCAATCTGCAGATTCTCCTCGACGCTGAGCTGGGAAAATAGACGGCGCTCCTGGGCAACATAGCTTATTCCCAGAGCCGCACGATCTTCAATGGGTCTGGCCAGCAGGTCCTGGGGCGGCTGTCCTGCCTCGTTCCAGGTGATGCTGCCGCTCTCCACTGGCAGATAACCGGTAATACAGTTCATCAGCGTGGTCTTGCCCATTCCTGGGGCGCCCAGCAGGCAGGTACATTCTCCTTTCGTCAGCTCCAGATCGAAGTTCCACAGGATATGCTTCTCGCCATAAAACTGATTAACAGCGCGTAAACTCAACATGCGTCAGCTCCTCACGACAGGGTAAACAGATAAAGCCAATAGTCGGGCTGTTGGCGGGCAATGAACCCATGACACTCAGGCTTCCTGCATCTCTCCCGAAGGAGGGGGTGAGTTCCTCTGTGTAAGCAGTGCAATTATCTTGCCATCTCCTGTAAGGAGAGGCAGAACAGGCCAGGTTTGGGAATAGCCTTATAAATCTGGGGAGGGGAAAGCCGCTGTCTCATACCGAACCGTTCCGGTGCACTCTGTCAGTGCCTGACTCTTCTCAATTTTGGTGCAGAAGAGTGCTCGGGTGAGCGGGATATATCCCGAATTTGTGAGCCGCCTCAAGCTGCCCGCTCGCGGTAAAAAAGGCGAACTTAATGGAAAAAAAATCCCGAAAATTTTTTTTCAGGGTAAAAATACGGTTTGTGTGGATTTTTGCGAGCGGCTACCCAAAAGGCCTGGATGCACTTATCCACTATTCCTGTGGATAACCTTGTGCATTAGAGTTAGAAAACTATCGGTGAACGAGAGCGGGCGCGGCTTGCGCGCGGATTGGCGCGAAACCGGTCTTTTGTGGAAAGTTGTTTAAATTTAGATGGTTAGATAAAAGCAATCCGTGTAAGAAAAGTGTCAAATATCCATCACTCACTTTCATTACACTGCTTGACAAATGTTAAATGCCAAAAAAATCTGGGGATAACCCCTGAAGGCCAGTGATAAATTCCGCAGTTGATGAAATTGCACGCAAAGCACGCCATTATTTGGTGGCGTAATGGACATACGGGAAGTTGGAACTGGTTTTTCATCCAGTATTAATGACTGGCAAAAATTCCTGTGGCGAGTAAAATTATCCTCCGGCCCGCGAGTTCTTCACCAGGTAGCCCCGCATGAGTAAAGCGTTCAAACTAAATTCCGCATTCAAACCTTCAGGCGATCAGCCTGAGGCCATTCGTCGTCTGGAAGAGGGGCTGGAAGATGGCCTTGCCCACCAGACGCTGCTGGGGGTAACCGGCTCAGGGAAAACCTTCACCGTGGCAAACGTGATTGCGGATTTGCAACGCCCCACTATGGTGCTGGCACCTAACAAAACCCTCGCGGCACAGCTTTATGGCGAGATGAAAGAGTTCTTCCCGGACAATGCGGTCGAGTTTTTCGTCTCCTACTACGACTACTATCAGCCGGAAGCCTATGTCCCCAGCTCCGACACCTTCATCGAAAAAGATTCCTCCGTTAACGAGCACATTGAGCAGATGCGCCTGTCGGCGACCAAAGCGCTGTTGGAGCGTCGCGATGTGATCGTAGTGGCATCCGTTTCGGCGATCTACGGTCTGGGCGATCCGGATCTCTATCTGAAGATGATGCTGCACCTCACCAAAGGGATGATCATCGATCAGCGTTCAATTCTGCGCCGCCTGACCGAACTGCAATATTCCCGTAACGATCAGGCGTTCCAGCGCGGCACCTTCCGGGTTCGGGGTGAGGTCATCGACATTTTCCCGGCGGAATCTGACGATCTTGCCCTGCGCGTGGAGTTGTTTGACGAAGAAGTTGAACGCCTTTCACTGTTTGATCCCTTAACAGGGCAGGTTGACCAGGCGATCCAGCGCTTCACTGTCTATCCAAAAACGCACTATGTGACGCCGCGTGAACGTATCCTGCAGGCCATGGAAGAGATCAAAGTCGAACTGGCAGACAGACGCAAGGTGCTGCTGGCCAACAACAAATTGCTTGAAGAGCAGCGTTTAACCCAGCGGACACAGTTCGATTTAGAGATGATGAACGAGCTGGGATACTGTTCGGGCGTCGAAAACTACTCGCGCTTCCTCTCCGGCCGTGGGCCTGGGGAAGCGCCGCCAACGCTGTTTGACTACCTGCCTGCGGATGGCCTGCTGGTAGTGGATGAATCCCACGTTACCATCCCGCAGATTGGCGGCATGTATCGCGGCGACCGGGCACGGAAAGAGACGCTGGTTGAATATGGCTTCCGCCTGCCTTCCGCGCTGGATAACCGTCCGCTTAAATTTGAAGAGTTCGAAGCGCTGGCTCCACAAACCATTTATGTCTCCGCAACGCCCGGTAACTACGAGCTGGAGAAATCCGGTGACGACATTGTCGATCAGGTCGTACGTCCAACCGGCCTGCTTGATCCCATCATTGAAGTACGCCCGGTAGCCACCCAGGTGGACGATCTGCTCTCGGAGATCCGTAAACGCGTCGAAATTAACGAGCGCGTGCTGGTGACCACGCTCACCAAACGCATGGCGGAAGACCTGACTGAGTATCTGGAAGAGCACGGCGAGAAGGTGCGTTACCTGCACTCAGATATCGATACGGTAGAACGTATGGAGATCATCCGCGATTTGCGCCTTGGGGAGTTCGACGTGCTCGTCGGTATCAACCTGCTGCGTGAGGGGCTGGATATGCCGGAAGTCTCGCTGGTGGCGATTCTCGACGCAGATAAAGAGGGCTTCCTGCGTTCGGAGCGATCTCTCATCCAGACCATCGGCCGTGCGGCGCGTAACGTTAACGGCAAGGCAATTCTGTACGGTGACAAAATTACCCCGTCCATGGCGAAGGCGATTGGCGAAACGGAACGTCGTCGCGAGAAGCAGCAGCACTACAACGAAGAAAACGGCATCACGCCGCAGGGTCTGAACAAGAAAGTGGTGGATATCCTGCAGCTCGGCGAGGGGATGGCGAAAACCAAAGGCCGTATGAAGAGCAAAGCGCGCAGCGTGATTGAAGACGACGAAATCATCCTCACGCCGAAAGCGCTCCAGCAGAAAATCCATCAGCTGGAAGCCAAAATGCTGGAACATGCCCAGAACCTTGAATTTGAAGAGGCGGCACAGGTGCGCGACCAGCTCCATCAGCTGCGGGATCTGTTTATTGCGGCATCATGAGAACAGCGTCGGGTGACGCTTTCGTTTTCCCCCTCTCCCTTTTAGGGAGAGGGCCGGGGTGAGGGTAAAATCATCCCAGCGTCTGAATCGCCTTCTCAAGCGCCTGGCGCAAAAGATGGCGGTCGTGTCGATAGGGAATATCGCTGGCCTCAAGCGGCTCCTGAATCACTACGCGATCCTGTACGTCACAGACATCTTCATGCGGGCCAACCACCACCGCATCGATGATTCGTTTTCCGACCCGCTGCTCCATAATGTCCAGCTTATTCTTTAGGCTCAGGCTGGCCGCCGCCACGCTCAGCTCGCGTCCCAGATTATCGATATACACCACCGGCGCAGGCGTTCGGCGCAGCGCCTGATCCATATCTTCAAGCAGCAGCAGCGGCATCAGGCTGGTATAAAAACTTCCCGGACCAATAAGAATCAGGTCCGCTTCGGCAATGGCTTCTACCGCTTCGCGCGTCGCATGGGCTTTCGGGTAGAGCATCAGCTCCTGCGGTGGTGAAGCGAGGTTGTCGATATTCACTTCGCCGTAGACAAAATGGCCGTCCGCATCGGTAGCCATCAGATCTACCGGCTGCTCGGACATCGGAATCAACAATGCATCGACCTTAAGCAGGTTGCGAATGAGATTAATGGCTTCCAGAGGCCGCACGCTCAGGTGATCCAGAGCCTTTAACATTAGATTTCCAAGGTTATGACCGGAAAGCTCGCCGTTACCGCCAAAACGATACTCAAACATTGCCGATGCGACGCTGGGTTCGGTAATGAGCTGGTTTAAACAGTTGCGCATATCGCCCCAGGCAATGCCACCTTCAGAGCGTCGAATACGCCCGGTGGAACCGCCGTTATCGGTGGTTGTCACAATACCGGTCAGACGTGACCCCATAGACGAAAGGGAGGACATCACCCGGCCAAGACCGTGTCCACCGCCGAGTGCTACTACCCGATCAAGATCCGCAAACGTGCGACTGCGCATAGCTATTCCTTATGAAAACTCTCCGGCTTAAGGTAGCGTAAAAGCGCCGAAAAAACGATGCAGGCTCTGGGGTTAATGATGTATATCAAGGTAAAAGTTAACTTTTCGCGTACTCTGTGTCGAAATTGAACGATTAGTTCGTTATGTATGGATTTATATAACGAAAGCTGCTATGGCGAACCTGTTCCCAACGCGCTACTATCGTTAAACACACACTAAGCCTCTGGACCTAAATCGTAAGACAAGGTGCTTTGGCCGTGACCCTCCCGGTCACCAGGGTGCAGAAAGAAATGCCTGCATCTCCCGTATTTGGAAAGGTGTTTATGGCTTCACAACTGACCGATGCGTTTGCGCGCAAATTCTTCTATCTGCGTCTGTCCATCACCGACGTCTGCAACTTCCGTTGCAACTATTGCCTGCCCGACGGCTACAAGCCGCACGGCGTGGCGAATAAAAGTTTCCTCAACGTCGATGAAATTCGCCGTGTCACCCGTGCCTTTGCCGCACTGGGGACGGAAAAAGTCCGTCTCACCGGTGGCGAACCCTCATTACGTCGTGATTTCCCCGAAATCATTGCCGCCGTCCGCGAAAACGCAGCCATTCGTCAGCTGGCGGTGACCACCAATGGCTATCGCCTGGCTCGCGACGTACAGCAATGGCGCGATGCGGGATTGACCGCCGTTAACGTCAGCGTCGATAGCCTCGATGCCCGCCAGTTTCACGCCATTACCGGGCAGGACAAATTCCGCCAGGTGATGGACGGTATTGACGCGACCTTTGCCGCCGGATTCACAAAAGTAAAAGTTAATACGGTGCTGATGCGTGGCGTAAACAGTCATGAGCTGGAGACCTTCCTCGCGTGGATTAAACCGCGTCCCATTCAGCTGCGCTTTATCGAACTGATGGAAACCGGCGACGGCGGCGAACTGTTCCGTAAATACCATATTTCCGGCACTACTATCCGCGATCAGCTGCTACAGCGCGGCTGGGTACGTCAGCTAAGCGGCCGCAGCGACGGCCCGGCGCAGGTCTTCTGCCATCCGGACTATGAAGGCGAAATTGGTCTTATCATGCCCTATGAAAAAGACTTCTGTGCCACCTGCAACCGCCTGCGCGTCTCTTCCGTCGGCAACCTGCATCTCTGCCTGTTCGGCGAGGGGGGCATCTCCCTGCGCGACCTGTTAGCGGACGATGCGCAGGGCGAGGCGCTCGAAGCGCGCATCTCGTCGGCGCTGGCCCAGAAAAAGCAGACCCATTTCCTGCATGACGGTCATACCGGCATCACACAAAACCTGTCCTGGATTGGTGGATAGCGTCAAAAATTAAGGAGAATAAGTATGAGTCAGGTAAGCGAAGCGTTTATCCCGGCGCGTATTGCCATTTTGACGGTCTCCGGCCGCCGTACCGAGGAAGATGACACCTCTGGCCACTATCTTCACGAGTCCGCAACCGAAGCAGGCCACGAGGTTGTAGACAAAGCCATTGTGAAAGAGAATCGCTATGCGATCCGCGCCCAGGTGTCACAATGGATTGCCAGCGAGAACGTGCAGGTAGTCCTGATCAACGGCGGCACGGGTTTTACCGATGGCGACCAGGTCCCCGAAGCGCTTCTGCCACTTTTCGACCGTGAAATAGAAGGTTTTGGCGAGCTGTTTCGCATGCTCTCTTACGAAGAGATCGGCACTTCCACGCTGCAGTCTCGTGCCGTCGCAGGGATGGCCAATCGTACGCTGATTTTTGCCATGCCCGGCTCGACGAAAGCCTGCCGTACCGCATGGGAAAACATCATTCTTCAGCAGCTGGATGCCACCCAGCGTCCCTGCAACTTCCATCCCCACATCAAGAAATAGACTATGTCGCAACTGACCCATATTAACGCCGCCGGCGAAGCGCACATGGTGGACGTATCCACTAAAAATGAGACCGTGCGCGAAGCCCGCGCTGAAGCCTTTGTCACCATGCAGGCCGCTACGCTTGCGATGATTGTCGACGGCAGCCACCACAAAGGTGATGTGTTTGCCACCGCACGTATCGCGGGCATTCAGGCCGCTAAGCGCACGTGGGAGCTGATCCCGCTGTGCCATCCACTGCTGCTGAGCAAAGTGGAAGTTAATCTCGAAGCCGAAACTGAGCACAACCGTGTGCGTGTCGAAGCCGTGTGCCGTCTGACAGGGAAAACTGGCGTGGAGATGGAAGCGTTAACTGCCGCTTCCGTTGCCGCGCTAACGATCTACGACATGTGCAAAGCGGTGCAGAAAGACATGGTCATCGGCCCGGTTCGTCTGCTGACCAAAAGCGGCGGCAAATCCGGAGACTTTAAGGCGGACAGTCATGATTAACGTTTTGTTCTTTGCCCAGGTTCGCGAACTGGTGGACTGCGACAACCTTCAGGTTGAATCAGCCTTTGCCGACGTAGAACAGCTGCGTGAGCATCTTGCAGCCAGAAGCGACCGCTGGGCGCTGGCGCTGGAATCCGGCAAGCTGCTGGCAGCGGTAAACCAGACGTTGGTGAGCTTTGACCATCAGCTAAAAGACGGCGACGAAGTGGCCTTCTTCCCACCGGTGACGGGAGGCTGAAATGAGCGATAACACTCGTATCCGCGTCGGCCATGAGAATTTTAGCGTGGGCGATGAGTATCAGTGGTTGTCACAGTGCGACGAAGACGGCGCGGTCGTGACCTTCACCGGCAAGGTGCGAAACCACAACCTGGGCGACAGCGTGAAAGCCTTAACGCTTGAGCATTACCCGGGAATGACTGAAAAAGCGTTAGCGGAAATTATCGAAGAGGCTCGTGAGCGCTGGCCGCTGCAACGCGTGTCTGTCATCCACCGTATCGGTGAGCTGTGCCCGGGCGATGAAATCGTCTTTGTCGGCGTGACCGGCGCGCACCGCAGCTCAGCCTTCGAAGCAGCGCAGTTCATGATGGATTATCTGAAAACGCGCGCGCCGTTCTGGAAGCGGGAGGCCACGCCGGAAGGGGATCGCTGGGTAGAATCCCGGGATACGGACAAGCAGGCGGCGAAACGCTGGTAACATGCACCCGCGTGCAGTTGTGTTAATCTTATACATGGTAGGCTTTCTAGCCTGAAATTAGGTCAACGTAAATTACTTGAGGAAGCATCATGGATCGATTCCCCCGCTCCAATGACACTATAGTTCAGCATGCGCGAACTGGTTTGCAGGCCTATATGGCGCAGGTCTATGGCTGGATGACCTGCGGGCTGCTGCTTACCGCGTTTGTTGCCTGGTATGCCGCCAACACCCCGGCGGTGATGGAATTCGTCTTCTCCAGCAAAATCACCTTCTTTGGTTTGATTATTGTCCAGCTGGGCCTGGTGTTCGTGCTGTCCGGCATGGTGCATAAGCTGAGCGCCGGTATGGCGACCACGCTGTTCATGCTCTATTCCGCGCTGACGGGCCTGACGCTCTCCAGCATATTTATCGTCTACACCTACTCGTCCATTGCCAGCACCTTCGTGGTAGCGGGCGGCATGTTTGGTGCCATGAGCCTTTACGGCTATACCACCAGGCGTGACCTGAGCGGCTTCGGCAATATGCTGTTTATGGCGCTGATCGGTATCGTGCTGGCGTCGCTGGTCAACATCTGGCTGAAAAGCACGGCGCTGATGTGGGCTGTTACCTATATCGGGGTGATCGTGTTTGTAGGCCTGACGGCGTACGACACTCAGAAACTGAAAAACATCGGCGAGCAGATTGACGTGCGCGACACGCAGAACATGCGCAAGTACTCCATTCTTGGCGCGCTAACGCTGTATCTGGACTTCATCAACCTGTTCCTGATGCTGCTGCGTATTTTCGGCAACCGTCGCTAAGACTTATACCCCACCCAGACAAAAGTCTGGTGGGGTAATTTAAAAAGAGGGCATAACGACTCTGGTGTAAAAAATCCATTTAATCTAATCGTTCCACTGCCGTTTCCCCATCTATACGATGAACCATGAACATAGCGTCATATAATATTTTTTCTCCTTTAGCGTTTTCCACTACATATACCACACTGTATTTTACCTCAGCTTGATAGTCATAATATGGCAGGCAGGATAACCAGGCGTTTACAGGTGGGATAGTTTTTAAATTTTCACTTTGGCTCCAGTCTGGATATTGACTAATGCCATATGCGATATATTTATCATTAGCGCTCGCGTTTTTAGTATAAATACAGACCTTATCATTGATAGCCTTAATATCACCTTTCAGGAAAGGATCAGGATCTCCAATGACACAACCAGCTAAAAGAGATGTGATAAATAGAATAATAATGCATTTCATATAAAGCCCTGGTAAAGGAATGAACCAATAGTTTGTTTATATAAATATATATGTTTTTAGATGCCGTCCAAATGTATCAGTGGGGCTTATTTAAACCATGATTTAGTTAGCAATATCGATGAAATCAGACAGTGATCCATTGCGAAACTGGAAAAGCAAGCTAAATGGGACAGGAAATTAATTCGAATCCATCTGTTTCTCGTTCTTCGCCCGCATTTTCTTCGCCCGGCTCTCAAGTCCCAAATAACAGACGATCGCCAGCAGCAGCGGGGCGATGAAATAGAGCAGGCGATAGGCCAGCAGCGCGGCGATAATCGTGCCGTGGCTGACGTGCTCACCCGCCAGCAGCGCAATAAATACCGCCTCCAGCACGCCGATACCCGCCGGGATATGCACGATAACGCCCGCGATACTGCTCACCAGCAGCACGCCCAGCACGAAGAAGTAGTTCACCTCCTGGCCCAGCAGCAGCCAGATAATCGCCCCCATCACCATCCAGTTGGCGCTGGAGATAACCAGCTGTGCGAGGGCGAATTTAAAGGATGGCAGGACGAGTCTCTGACCCCTGACAGTCGCGTGACGATGTTTAGCGAACGCGCAGAACCACAGGTAGACCGCGATAAACGCCAGCAGAACGACGCCCAGAATGCGCAGCGTTCCCTCGTCGATATACCAGTGGTCCGGCAGCTGCACCACGCCGACGGTGAAAATAACGCCTGCCAGCACGATGTAGCCGAGCCAGTTCGTAGAGATGCTTAGCGAGAATATTCGCGTAATGGTGGCGCTCGGCAGGCCCAGCCGGGAGTAGAGCCGGTAGCGCATACCGATGCCGCCCACCCAGGTGCTCAGCGTCAGGTTGAAGGCATAGCAGATAAACGACACCAGCATAACCTGCCGTTTCGCCAGCTTATGCCCGCAGTAGGCGCGAGCGAGCAGATCGTAACAGCCGTAAATCAGGTAGCTGAGGATCACCAGCCCGACTGCGCTTGCCAGCACCAGGCGGTTATAGTTGCGGATGACCTTCCACACTTCCTCCCAGTCCACTTTGGTGGCGTACACCACGAGCAGCACGATCACCGCGATAAAAAAGAGCCAGGTGAGGATTTTCTTTGCTTTCCGCCATTTAGGGTGCGAGTGAGACATCAGAATTTCACCCCCTGATTATCCGTCTCCACCCGATCCTGCGTCTCGATTTCGGGCTGCACCGGAGGCTTTACTAACGAAAGGCGCGGAGTATGCGCGGGCAGCCAGCCGACCATCGCCGGGAAGTGGCGCAGGAAGTGGAACGCCAGCACGCTTTTCCCCAGGTTCCACCAGGTGCGCTCAGGCACCATAGTTTCATCTACCCGTTTGCAGTCGTTGGCGATCAGCTCGCTGAGGTTTTCACGCAGCTCCGCGTTGAACGCTTTATCGTAGATAATCAGGTTCGCTTCCAGGTTCAGCGACAGGCTAAGAGGATCGAGATTGCTGGATCCCACCGTCGCCCAGTGATCGTCCATAATCGCCACCTTGCCGTGCAGCGGACGCCGGGTGTACTCGTATATTTCAACGTTGGACTTCACCAGATAGTTATAGAGCAGGCGGGCGCCCACCTTCACGATCGGCATATCCGGCTCGCCCTGAACCACCAGCTTCACTTTTACGCCGCGGCGTGAGGCATTGCGCATCGCGTGCAGCAGACGGTATCCGGGGAAGAAATAGGCGTTGGCAATAATCACTTCCTGTTTCGCGTTGCTGAGCATCTTCAGGTAGTAACGTTCGATATCGTCGCGGTGCTCGTTGTTATCACGCCAGACAAACAGCGCCTGCGCCTCGCCCGGCGTCAGGTTTTCATGGGCGCTGTTATGGCGACGCCCCCACCAGCGGCGTGGATTTTCCTCGCCGGGCAGGTTTGAGATCACATACTGGTAAATGTCCTGCACCACCGGGCCTTCCACCTTAACGGCGTAGTCCTGTTTGGCTTCCGGGCCGTAATCAATCATATGCTCAGCGGAATAGTTGATCCCGCCGACAAACGCCAGTTCGCCGTCCACCACAACGATTTTGCGGTGCATGCGGCGGAACAGGTTGGTGCGCATGCCAAAAATCAGCGGGCGGGGATCGTAATAGCGGAACATCACGCCCGCGGTGGTTAACTCGCTGACGAAACTGTCGCTCAGATCGGGCGAGCCGTAGCCGTCCAGCAGCACCTCCACGCTCACGCCGCGACGGGCAGCGTCCAGAATCACCTCATGAAGCTGCTTGCCCACGTCGTCTTCAAACCAGATAAACGTTTCCAGGATCACCTTGCTGTTTGCTTGTCGGATAGCGTCGAAGACCGCCGGGAAAAAGGCATCGCCGTTCTCCAGCAGCTCAATACGGTTGCCGTCACGCCAGTTATTTTTCATACATGGATCTCCACGGCGAGGGGGGCATGGTCTGACAGGTGCCGCCACTGACGTAAATTAAGCGTGGCGGGCGCGCTGACAGAGGCATGTTTTACGTAGATACGGTCAAGGCGAAGCAGTGGGAAACCCGCCGGGAAGGTGCGCGCGGGGCGGCCCCAGGCGCGGGTAAATACCTCGTCCAGGCTGGCTTCTTTTTTCAGCATATGGCTCGCTTTCTGACGCCAGTCGTTAAAGTCTCCGGCCACCACAACCGGTTCGCCTTCTGGCAGCTCGTTGACCAGCTTACAGAGCATGGCGAGCTGCGCCTGGCGGTGCTCCTCGCGCAGGCCAAGATGCACGCAGATAACGTGCACGCGCAGGTTGCTGTCCGGCACGGTCATCTGACAGTGGAGCATGCCGCGCTTTTCATGGCCTTCAACCGAGATATCCCGGTTGTCGTAATGAATGATGGGAAAGCGGGAGAGTACCGCGTTTCCGTGGTGTCCTTCGGGATAAACTGCGTTTCGCCCATAGGCAAAATCTTCCCAGACCGTATCCGCCAGAAACTCATAATGGCTGGTCTCCGGCCAGTGTTCAAAGCGCACCGAGTGAGCCTCGTGCGCGCCCATGACTTCCTGAAGGCAGACAATATCCGCAGATACGGTGCGTATAGCGTCCCGCAGCTCCGGCAAAATGAAACGCCGGTTGAAGGTGGTAAAGCCTTTGTGTGTATTAATCGTGAGCACTTTAAAAGAAAAGCGCGGAGTGTGATGTGCCATGCCGCTCCCGGTCTTTTCGTTATCCTGATGAAAATAAAGTGTAGTCTTTGTCACAAAAAGAGGGCGGGAAGCGGAATTTTCCGTACACTTGCGTACTCTCAAAGACAGGAAAATATATGCCAGGAGTGAAAACATGAAGTGGCAACAACGGATACAGGTGGCAACCGGCCTGACTTGTTGGCAGATTATGCTGCATTTGATGGTGGTATGTGTGGTACTTGTTGGCTGGAAAACAAAGACCCTGATCCCGGTCGCTGTGGGCCTGTGCCTGCTGTATGTGGCAACGGTTATCCTGATGTTTGCCTTCCAGCGTTTCCACAGCGGCAAGCTGCGCGACATCGGCGATTTTCTTGAAGAGCTGACCACCACCTGGTACTTCGGTACGGCGATGATCGCCCTGTGGCTGCTCTCCCGCGTGGTAGAAAACAAATGGCTATTGCTGGCTGCGGGCCTCGCAATGATTGCCGGACCCGCCATCTACTCGCTGCTCGCCAAAGACAAATCAGGCGATTTTGCGACGAAACATCCAGTACGCCGCTGAACCCGTCGTGGCCGCTATCACCAGCAGCGGCCAGACGCTCCCCCAGACGATATCTAAGCTCGCATCCTTCAAATAAATCTGCTTGGTAATGTCGGTGAAATGCCGGATGGGGTTTACCCACGTCAGGTTTTGCAGCCAGACCGGCATGTTCTCCACCGGTGAGACATAGCCCGACAGCAAAATCGCGGGCATCATAAACACGAACACGCCGATAAACGCCTGCTGCTGCGTGGCGCAAAGCGACGAGATGAGCAGGCCAAACCCCACCAGCGACAGCCCGTAAATCAGCATCGTGAAATAGAACAGCAGCAGCGAGCCGGAAAACGGTATCTGATAGCCCCAGATGCCCACGCCCAGCACGATGGTCGCCTGGGCAATGGCAACGATCTGCGCGGGCACCGCTTTGCCAACGAAGATCTGCCAGGTGGCGAGCGGTGAAACCAGCAGCTGGTCGAGCGTACCCTGTTCGCGCTCGCGGGCGACCGACAGCGAAGTCACGATCATCACGCCAATCGTGGTGATCATCGCAATCAGCGACGGCACCACGAACCATTTATAGTCCAGATTCGGGTTATACCAGTTGCGCACCACCAGCTCGCTGTTGTTCGGCTTTGGCTGGCCGGTCATCAGCTCCTGCTGGTAGTTTTTGACGATCTGCTGGAGATAGTTGGCCGCAATCTGGGCGCTGTTGGAGTTACGCCCGTCGAGGATAATCTGCAGCTTCGCGGGCTGCTGGCCTGCCAGATTGCGCGAGAAGTCCGCCGGGAAGCGAATCAAAAGCAGCGCCTTCTGGTTGTCTATTGTCGGCTGGATCTCCTGCGGGCTTTTCAGCAGCAGCACGTGGTTAAACGCTTTTGCGCGGGCGAAACGCTGGGTCAGCTCTACCGAGTGGCTGCCGTTATCCTCGTTGTAAATCGCAATCGTCGCGTTGGTGACTTCAAGCGTGGCGGCGAACGGGAACAGCACCACCTGCAGCACCACCGGCAAAATCAGAATGGCGCGGGTCTGCGGCTCGCGCAGCAGAGACTGCAGCTCTTTGCGAATCAGTGTCCATAATCGATGAAACATGGCTTTTCCTTAATCCAGGCGGCGCTTCGTTTTCAGCGCCGTCAGGCCAATAAACATCACCGCCGAAGCGATCAAGAACAGCACGTTGACCACCAGCACCGTAGCAATGTTGCCCGCCAGAAACAGGCTTTGCAGCGTGCTGACGAAATAGCGCGCGGGAATAACGTAGGTCACGGCGCGGATAATCGCGGGCATGCTGTCTATCTGGAAAATAAACCCGGACAGCATGATCGACGGCAAAAATGCGGCGTTCAGCGCTACCTGAGCGGCGTTAAACTGGTTGCGCGTAATGGTGGAGATAAGTAAACCCATGCCCAGCGTGCTGAGCAGAAACAGGCTGGTGATCAGAAAAAGCAGCAGCAGCGACCCGCGATACGGCACGCCGAGAATAAACACCGACACCAGCATACACAGCAGCATCGCCAGCATGCCCAGCACGTAGTAGGGCAGCAGCTTGCACAGCAGAAGTTCGGTGCGCGTTACCTGCGTCGAAAGCAGCGCTTCCATGGTGCCGCGCTCCCATTCGCGGGCAACGACCAGCGAGGTCAGAATTGCGCCAATCACCGTCATAATAATGGTTATCGCGCCTGGGATAATAAAGTGCTGGCTGATGGCGGCGGGGTTAAACCAGTAGCGCAGCTGGACGTCGATCAGCGGCTGGAACGCTTCGCCCCTGTCTTCCGCCCGCTGCTGCTGCCAGATCTGCCAGATCCCCTCCATATAGCCCTGAACAAAGTTGGCGGTGTTCGGCTCGCTGCCGTCGGTGATCACCTGAATCGGCGCCGTCGCCCCGGCCCGGGCCATGTTCTGGGCGAAGTCGGTGGGGATGACCACCAGGCCGCGGATCTTCCCGGCCTGCATCAGCTGGATCAGCTGCTGGCGGTTATCGCTGATGGTGGGCTGAATGTAGGGCGAGGCGCTGATGGTATGGGTGAAGTCCAGCGCCTCCTTGCTCTGCTGCTCAATCAGCACGCCGACGTGCAGGCGGCTGGAGTCGAGGTTTATCCCGTAGCCAAAGATAAACAGCAGCAGCAGGGGGATGACCACCGCAATCAGCCAGCTGCTCGGGTCGCGCACAATCTGACGGGTCTCCTTCACGCACAGGGCGCGGACGCGCCGCCACGAGACAAACTGGCTATGCTCGCTCATCGTCATGCTCCTCATCCCAGCGGTGGATAAGCGTAATAAACGCCTGCTCCATGGTCGGATCGGCCTGCTCGTCGTTCGCGGCCTGCTGCTTGAGATCGTCCGGCGTGCCGCTGGCGATAAGCTTGCCACGGTACACCAGCCCGATGCGGTCGCAGTATTCCGCCTCGTCCATAAAGTGCGTGGTGACCATCACCGTGACGCCTTTTTCCACCATGCTGTTGATGTGCAGCCAGAATTCGCGGCGGGTGATGGGGTCAACGCCCGAGGTTGGCTCATCCAGAAACAGAATGTCCGGCTCGTGCATCAGCGAGCAGGCCAGCGCCAGGCGCTGCTTAAAGCCGAGCGGCAGGGCGTCCGTCTGGCTGTTAAAAATCGGCTGGAGGTTAAACGCCTCGCTCATGCGCCCGATCTTCTCCTCCTGCGCCTTACCGCGCAGGCCGTAAACGCCGGAGAAAAAGCGCAGGTTTTGCGCCACCGTCAGGTTGCCGTAGAGGGAAAATTTCTGTGCCATATAGCCCAGGTGCTGGCGCGCCTTGCCGGAGCTGGTTTTCAGATCCATGTCCAGCACCAGCGCCTTGCCCGAAGTTGGCACCAGCAGCCCGCACATCATCTTGAAGGTGGTGGACTTGCCCGCGCCGTTTGGCCCGAGCAGGCCGAAAATTTCTCCGCGCTGCACGGTAAAATCTACGTGGTCGGTAGCCGCGAAATCACCGAATTTTTTGGTCAGCTGTTTTGCTTCAATGACCGTTTCGTCGTGGCTGCCCTCGACGGTATGCAGGATTTCACCGAGCGGCGACTCCTGCTCGCCCGCGCCGCCCAGCAAATCGATAAACGCATCTTCAAAGCGCGGTTCGGTTTGCGCGATATGTTCCGGAGGTAAATTGAGCGCTTTGGCAAGCTCGTCCAGGGTAGCGTCTTTGGCGAGGATAAGCCGCACCGAGCGGCCCTGAATTACGCCGTCGCTCACCTGCGGCAGCCTGAGCGCCCGTTGCAGCAGCCTGCGGTTGTTTTCCTCGCCGTGGCTGACCAGCAGCGACCTTCCGGCCATTTTCTGCGTCAGCTCCTTCGGTGCGCCGTGGTACAGCAGCTCGCCTTCGTTCATCAGCAGCACATCCCGGCACTGCTCGGCTTCGTCTAAGTAGGACGTACTCCACAGGATCAGCATTCCTTCGCCCGCCAGCTCGTGCACCATCTGCCACAGCTCACGGCGGGAGATGGGGTCAACGCCCACGCCCGGCTCATCGAGCAGCAGCACTTTCGGCTGGCCGACCAGCGTACAGGCCAGGCCAAGCTTCTGCTTCATGCCGCCGGAAAGCTTACCGGCCAGGCGTGCGGTAAACGGCCCGAGAGAGGTAAATTCCAGCAGCCTTTTGAAGGTTGATTCGCGAGTTTCCCCCGTCACGCCGCGCAGGTCGGCATAGAGGTTTAAGTTTTCCATTACCGTCAGATCTTCATACAGCCCAAACTTCTGCGGCATGTAACCCAGCACGGCGTGCAGGGCGCGGTCGTCTTTAATGGGATCGAGACCGATAACCTGAGCGCTGCCCTCCGTGGGCTTCAGCAGCCCGGCCAGCATGCGCATCAGCGTGGTTTTCCCCGCGCCGTCCGGGCCAACCAGCCCGGTGACCTCTCCGGCGTGAATTTCGCAGTCCAGGCTGGCGACGGCGGGCTTATCCATGCCGGGAAAGCTTTTCATCAGCTGCTGAAGGCGGACGATCCCGTCATTGCTGCTCATGATTTTGCCCGCCGTCGAAGCTCACGGTCACCGGCATGCCCTGGCGCAGCGAATCGTCGGCATCCGTGACTATGATGCGCAGGCGATAGACCAGGTCGGTACGCAGGTCGGGCGTTTCGACAGTTTTCGGGGTGAACTCAGCGGTAGGGGAGACGAAGCCGATTTTGCCCCGGTAAGGCTTATCCGGTCGCCCGTCGGTATAAATCTGCACTTCGGTGCCGGGTTTAGCCTGATTCAGGCTGACTTCATTGACGTAGGCGCGAACCCAGACGGGGCGAGTGAGGGAAAGTGTGAGTACCGTACTGCCTGCGTTCAGCATGCTGCCCGGTTCCACGGCGCGGGTAAGCAGGGTGCCGTTGGAAGGGGCGATGAGGGTGGTGTCCTGCAAATCAAGCCGGGCCTGGGCAAGCTGCGCTTTGGCCTGCTGCAGGCTGGCCTGCGCCTGGGCAATTTCCTGCGGGCGGTTGCCGGTGCGGTACTGGCTGAGCTTATCTTTCGCGGACTTCAGGGTGGCTTTTGCCTGCTCGCTCGAAGAACGGGCATTTTCCAGATCGTTTGCGGAAATCACCCGGGTGGCCCACAGCCCCTGCTGGCGCTGATAGAAGTTCTGGGCGTAGTCAAAGGCGGCCTGCGCCTGGTTAACCTGGGCGGCGGCCTGGGCTATCTCTTCATCGCGGTAGCCCGCTATCACCAGGTCGTACTTCGCCTGGGCGGCCGCCACGTTGGCCCCGGCCTGCAGCAGCGCGTTGTCGTAAGGGCCCTGATCCAGCACGCCCAGCGGCTCGCCCGCCTTTATGGCGTCGCCCTCATCAACGTTGAGCGCCGCCAGACGTCCGCCGACGCGGAAGCTCATATTGACGGTGCGAATATCAACGTTACCGTACAGCGTCAGCGGTCTGTCCTGCTGGCTTCGGTACCACATCCAGCCACCCACGCAGGCGGCCAGCAGCGCAATAATTACAATCACAACAACGGCGGGCTTTTTACCTTTCATCCTTGCTCATCCTTATGACGGGTCAGCGGGTAATATTTATTCCGTGAATAGAACATTATACGCTTAACCTTCACTAATGCATGGGCATGACGCAGAGGAAACGCCTGAGCGGCCACCCTGCGGGCGGGGATTAACGCACCGGCCGGGCATATTTACGAGAATTTGTGCGGAGTATCACAAAAGCTGCTACACTGCGCCCCTTACGGCACCGTGGTTTGTGCCCCTCTACTCGCCAGGAGACTGGCGTCATATGAACCCCTGGAAACTACACCGCGAAGCGCGGTCAGGGCGATTCTGGAGTACCTATGTCTTTTGATTCTCTCGGCCTGAATGCCGATATTCTGCGTGCGGTGGAAGAGCAGGGCTATCGTGAGCCTACCCCAATCCAGCGCCAGGCGATCCCGGTAGTCTTAGCAGGCCGTGACCTGATGGCCAGTGCCCAGACCGGCACCGGCAAAACCGCAGGCTTTACCCTGCCGCTGCTGCAGCGCCTGGTGGACAACCAGCCGCATGCCAAAGGCCGCCGCCCCGTGCGCGCCCTGATCCTGACCCCAACCCGCGAGCTGGCAGCGCAGATTGGTGAAAACGTCCGTGATTACAGCAAATATTTAGATCTCCGCTCGCTGGTAGTCTTCGGCGGCGTGAGCATCAACCCACAGATGATGAAGCTGCGCAGCGGCGTAGACGTGCTGGTGGCAACGCCTGGCCGCCTGCTGGATCTGGAACACCAGAACGCCGTCAAGCTCGACCAGGTCGAAATCCTGGTGCTGGACGAAGCTGACCGCATGCTGGACATGGGCTTCATCCACGATATCCGCCGCGTGCTGGCAAAACTGCCTGCCCGTCGCCAGAACCTGCTGTTCTCCGCAACGTTCTCCGATGAAATTAAAGGCCTGGCAGAAAAACTGCTGCACAACCCTGAAGAAGTGTCCGTGGCGCGCCGCAACACCGCTTCAGAGCAGGTGACCCAGTACGTTCACTTTGTGGATAAAAAACGCAAAAGAGAGCTGCTGTCGCAGATGATCGGCGAAGGCAACTGGCAGCAGGTGCTGGTCTTCACCCGTACCAAACACGGGGCGAACCACCTGGCAGAACAGCTGGGTAAAGACGGCATTACCGCCGCCGCTATCCACGGTAACAAGAGTCAGGGCGCCCGTACCCGCGCGCTGGCCGACTTCAAAAGCGGCGGCATTCGCGTGCTGGTGGCGACTGATATCGCCGCCCGCGGCCTGGATATCGAAGAGCTGCCGCACGTAGTCAACTACGAGCTGCCAAACGTGCCGGAAGATTACGTTCACCGTATCGGCCGTACCGGCCGCGCTGCGGCAACGGGTCAGGCTCTGTCTCTGGTCTGCGTCGATGAACACAAACTGCTGCGCGATATCGAACGCGTGCTGAAGCGTGAAGTGCCGCGCATGGCAATTCCTGGCTATGAAGTGGACCCGTCCATTCCAGCCGAACCTATCGTGAACGGCCGCCAGCAGCAGCGTGGCGGTGGCGGACGCGGTGGTCAGGGCCAGGGCCAACGTCGCGGTGGCAACGGTAGCAGCAGCGCACCGTCCGACCGCAGCGGCGCACCGCGTCGCCAGTCACGTCCTCAGGGCGATGGCGCGGCGAAACCTGCCGGAGCGAACGGCCGTCGTCGTCCACCGCGCAAGCCGTCGGCCTCTAACTAATAAGTTTTTGGTTCGGCTTTGCCAACTCATGAAGAGGCGCTAACATAGCGCCTCTTTTATATTGCTAACAAAGAAGGAAAAAGCGTGGTTTTTCCTTCTTTGTGGTGAGTAGCCGAAAATCAACGAATTGATTTTCCTTGTTATTTAATCGGTGAGATCTTCTCGAATTTCAATCGGTTCGGGTTTGTCACTCGTCTGAAGAGGCGCTAACATAGCGCCTCTTTTTTTATCGGAAAATATCATGCGTGTACTGCTCGCGCCGATGGAAGGGGTTCTCGACTCGCTGGTCCGTGAACTCTTAACCGAGGTGAATGATTACGACCTGTGCATCACCGAGTTTCTGCGCGTGGTCGACCAGCTTTTGCCGGTAAAATCCTTCCATAAGCTCTGCCCTGAGCTGCTGCATAACAGCCGCACGCCGTCCGGCACGCTGGTGCGCGTCCAGCTGCTTGGCCAGCATCCGCAATGGCTGGCTGAAAACGCCGCCCGCGCCGTGGAGCTGGGCTCCTGGGGGGTAGATCTCAACTGTGGATGGACCAAGTTTATGAAGGATCAACATAGTACAATAGCTTCATCCAATAATTTGAACTGGATCATCACTGCTAACTAAATGTTCTATATGCGTAATGGTATGATGAAAAAAAGTCAGTGGAGGGAATCTCGGTGGATAAAGCCTTTTGTACTATTGATGAGCAGGAATGGACAGCTGAGGCATTTTACGCGCTGCCCACTGCTGAAATTCAATCAAAAAGACGTAGTTTACTGTGTACCGAATGTAGTGGAGATGCATGGTTTAGACGGTCTAGTTATGGAAATGATGCGCCGCATTTTTGTGCCCATCACCAGGAAAACTGCTCATTAGGTACTTCATATGAAGCAGTGGGCGAGGGTAGCAATGATAAGGCATTACCAGTATCAGATACTGATAGTGGCTTGGTTATAGATCTCGATTTAACTCAAAGCTATGATATTGACGTGAAACTGGCTGAACAAACCTCCGAAGCTACACCTGTAGGACAGAGGTTTACCGGTGAACAATCTAACGACGGTGGCAGTGTAAAATATCCAGCACATTTTACTTTGAAACGATTGCTCTACAAATTAGTACAATCAAAAGGTCAATGTTATTTAGAAAAGAAGATTGGCTTCAAAGGTCAGGATTTTAGTGATTTACCAGAGAATGGTGCTGAACTATTTGTTGAATTTGCAAATGTGAAGCCATGGATGGATGGAGCACGCAGGATCTTTTGGGGATTCATTAGTGATGTCGGGCAAACGAATGATGGGAAAATTTGGTTAAACGCGGGTAATATTAAATCAGGTTTAAGTGTTTGTATTCAGCAAGATATAGCTAGTGCTTTCAGAGAACAGTTTAAGGTAGTCAACAGTCTAGACGAGTTGGATGGCTGTCATGCTCTAATTATTGGTAAATGTTTGTATGCAACAACTGGTAAACCGATTCTATGGTGCGGCGATCTTAGCTATGTTGTACTTAGAAGGTATAAATCTGATCAAGAATTATAGCACCAGCTTCAAAAATAATAATGTCCATTTTTAATTTTTCAGGAAATACATGCGAGTATTACTAGCTCCGATGGAAGGTGTTCTCGACTCATTAGTGCGAGAGCTTTTAACTGAAGTAAACGACTACGATCATTGCATTACGGAGTTTTTACGTGTAGTCGACCAGTTATTGCCAGAAAAATCCTTTTATCGCTTATGCCCTGAATTACATAATCAAAGCCGCACTGAATCCGGCACTTTAGTCCGTATCCAACTGCTAGGGCAGCACCCAGGATGGCTTGCGGAGAATGCCGTTCGTGCTGTTGAGCTGGGTTCACATGGTGTCGACCTTAATTGCGGATGCCCTTCAAAGCTCGTTAATGGCAGCGGTGGTGGGGCTACTCTCCTTAAAGATCCAGAACTGATCTACCGTGGCGCAAAAGCCATGCGTGAAGCAGTGCCAGCGCACTTACCCGTAACAGTTAAAATTCGACTCGGTTGGGACAGCGGTGCGCGGCAGTTTGAAATTGCCGATGCTGTGCAGCAGGCCGGTGCCACTGAACTTGTTGTTCACGGGCGGACGAAAGAAGATGGCTATAAAGCTGAATGCATTAACTGGTTGGCAATTGGCGAAATCCGCAATAGATTATCGATCCCAGTGATTGCTAACGGTGAAATCTGGGACTATCAAAGTGCGCAGGCCTGTCTTAACGCCACCGGCTGCGATGCAGTGATGGTCGGCCGCGGCGCGTTGAATATCCCGAATTTAAGCCGCGTAATTAAATACAACGACACCCGTATGCCATGGCCGGATGTAGTGAAGCTTCTGCAAAAATATAGTCAACTTGAAAAACAGGGAGATACAGGTTTGTATCACGTTGCGCGCATCAAACAATGGCTAGGATATTTGCGTAAAGAATATGTTGAGGCCACAGAACTCTTTACAACGATTCGCACAATGAAACACTCAGCCGATATTTCTCTTGCAATTAATAAGCTGGGCGTGTAACCAGGAACAAAACTCAAATATTATATACAAACACTGATGGAGATAGTTAATGAGTTCGAATAAAATTACTCAAGATAGATACGAAATGATTTATATTAAACAAAACAATGTTGTTATAGTTCATAGAGAACCTTATACAGTTTCAATATTAACAAAAGAGCAGGCAGAAGATTTTGGATATAATATCTCTAAAATGAAGGAATATGAAAGCATCAGCATTAATGGGATACCAGAGGGTGGTTATGAACTGGTTGAAAATTGTGAAGAAGAGGATGTAAACTGGTTAACTCCTGAATGGGAAGCTGAATTGAATCTTTTTAATAAAAATTTATAGTATTATTCTTTAAGTTTATATGGAGTATAAAACACTCCATATATCAACGCTTCAAAAGCGTTTGTATTCATTTTTTTAATAATTCATCCATTATTTTTATTAATTCTTTTTTGCTATCATAATTCATACGATTGATTTTTAGCATTATTTCCGCCATGTTATCATCAATAGTGTAGAAATAACTTTCTGGCACTTTTAATATTTTCGCAAGTTTGCACATCATCTCAAAATCAGGAGTATGTTTTCCTCTCTCATATTGATTCATCCTTGCACTGGCTGAAGCCTCATCAATACCAGCAAGTACACCAAGCTTTTCTTGGGAAAGCCCAGCTCTAAGACGCGCTTCTTTCAACCTTTTTATAAGCATATAAACCTCAGCCAAATTTCTTGGCTAAGATTTTCTTAGTTTAAAATAATAATTTTACTAAGTATTGCTTAGTTTTTTCTGGGTGCGAGCATTGCGTCAGCATTGGAAGCATCACCAATTCAGCAAACAACCATGATCGATTTGGCCGATCGATTCATAGATACCGATCTATAAAAACGATTATCCAGCATGAATCCATATGCATATCATTAAGTACATTAGTGATTCTTTCAGCAAGTCTGAAATCAATTAACACATTGATTTTAATCATATATTTTCATTGTAAAAATTAATTTGGTTTTTCAAGGAAGACAGTTGTGGTCAACATACGCATGGTTACACTAAGTAAATCTTAGTTTATAATGCATCCAGAACTAAGACTTACTTAGTTAGATGGTGGCAGAAGGAAAGCCGATACCTGTTACCCATGTCTACCGACTACCACCAGTTACTCGGTAGACAAATCCTTAACACAGCATACTTAGGAGGCTAAAAATTGTACAGTTCCACATCTACGTTGTCGGGTGTCCAGAAGCGAGGATGACGAACGTGAGATCGACGAAGCCTCAAAACTCAATTCTAATTAGCAAAACATTATTTAGGTCAAAAATGTTAAAAACTTCAATTTTACCTCTGGCAGTAATTTTTTCCGTTGTAATGCTTACCGGTTGTAATAAGGAGCCAATTCCAGATTTTGAATGTTCTTATAAACAATCCGGTACAGGTGTAACTGACACGCATAAGTTTAAAAGCCGTAAACTGTCTGATGATGAGAAATACTTCATCTACGAATCAGATGACCAAGGATATAAAATTAAACTTGAAGTAGATCGTCGAACACTATCAGCAACAATGATAATGACAGAAAACAAGACCAATGAGGTCTTATCTTACTTAACAGGGAGTTGCAAATGAAAAGATTAGTTCTAGCTTCTTTATTAGCGTTCTCGTTTGGTGCTTCTGCATATTCTGTGAATATGGAAGAACTCACTAACTTCGGTAATCAAATGCGTGATCGATTTTCTTCACCGCATGAAATACAAAAAGCTAATAACGCACCAACTTGTTTCGCTATCGTGACTAATGAAAAAACAGGTAAAATAACTCGTACCAAGTTGGAATTGTTTGGCGAGCATTCACAAAAAGGAACACAGCATACCTACCATGAAGAAGATAATACTGGTAGCACTACAGTCTGGTTCGATAGTCGTACTGGCAAAGGGCAGATATCAATAATGGACAGTCAGGAAGTTATTGCTAGTGGAACAGTGAGTAATTGTAAGTAAATTATCCTATTTCATTAAACCTACTATCAGTAAAGATACGATCTGTGGAATTATACATGATCGTATCTATAATGCATCTTCGATGCAGTGGCAAAGCCACATTCTATCTTCTCAGGCTTAGTTAGTAATAATAACTAATAGAAAGCCTGTAGAACCATTATAACACTCATTTTTTAAAGCAAATAATAAATGCATTCATTAATGATAATAATGCATCTTCGATGCAGTGGCAAAGCCACATTCTATCTTCTTAGGCTTAGTTAGTAGTAGTAACTAATAGATAACTTCTAGAACCATTATAACACTCAATTTTTAAAGCAAATAACAAATGCTTCATTTTTCTTGTCAGATATAAGTGGTCGTAAAGGCATTATACTTACGATACCACAGTTTTCGTGAAGCAAATTGAACGTATTTTGAGCAGTAAATTCTGTATCGCTACTAGCTACTTTCCAAGTGCATTACGCAATGTTGTGCGAGAAACAGGTTGGCCTAACATTCCCAAATGAGCCAACATTTGAGCCTCAGTAGCGTTCTGAGCGATTAACTCACTCAGATTTGTACGAATCATGTCATAACGTTCTAAAGCTTCCTGACGCCGTTTAGACGACCTTATCGCTACTGAGCGATGCACTGCTTCCAGTTTATACCCATAACTTTTACCCTGTTTACGACCATTTGCAAAACCATCTTTGATGCGTTCAGCGATCCGCTTGCGTTCAAAAGTTGCCACTGAAGCCATAATGGTCAAAATCATTTCACCAATCGGGGTAGATACGTCAAGCGCAATATCAAGAATTCTTAAAGTGACATTTCGTTTTTGAAGCCACTTAACTGTGTTCAGGCAATCAGCGGTATCACGGAATCCACGATCAAGTTTAGCTATAACTACAATATCGCCTGATTTGAGTACAGATACCAACTTTTGTGCTTCTGGTCGTTTTTGAAATGGCATTGAGCCAGAAATATTGACATCAGAATATACGTTATCTATCTTTAATTGTGATTCAATGTTAATAATCTGATTATCTGTCGTGCCGGTTTCATTTTCGGCTTTTGAAACACGGGTATAGGCGTAAATAGTCATAAATCCTCCTGAGAACATTATATCTTATCTACAGGAGGGGTAAACCTTTTGTAGTAACTAAGTGCTTTGTTTTGTTAAAGTCTTTTGAATCATTAAAATATATTCGTCTGGAGTATAAGTATTTCCATTTTCAGTAATTGTTCTATTGATAGTATCCACTTCTTGATCTTTAACATTCTCACCAAGTTCGAGAGTTTTTCTAATCCCATTATTAAATGTTATTTGTATGCTAAAGTTTCCTTTATATGGTTGTATTATTTTTCCTGAAGGTGTTTTTATTGGCCCAGTGTTGGCCCATGGGCCATATTGAAAAACAAGAATCCTTTTAATCGAGCTGCGAATTAATTCGCGTAATTTAAGTGTGTTTTCTTCGTCATACACACTTAAGTTTGTTTTTATTTTTTTCCATTTGGCTGTAATTTCATTGTTACTATTTGTAAGGGTGTTGAGTTCTGATTTTTTTATCTTTTGCTGTAAATTTTTTTTGTTTTTTTCAGCTTCATCAAGAGCAGAAATAATTGCAGGACTAATATTTCCATCAGATATGAATTTAACGTAATTAGCTATTTTTGTATCTAATTGTTTTAACTCAAGTCGGTACTTTGCTAAATCTAACTTTGAGTTATTAGATTCAGGAACAAGTAATGATAAGTCAAAATGCTGACTACAATATTCTGCGATTGCACTTTCAACAATAGATATTCTGAATGAACTGGTGATACAACTACCGGCATTATTGTTTGTGCCACAACGGGCTCGTCTCAATCCATCGACGATTTTACCATTACGTTTAGTCGATTGTGAAACTAAAACGCCTTGACAATATCCACAATAAGCTTTACGAATACCCGTTATCGCTGAGGGTATTTTTCCTCCACGGGTCGGTGCACGTGAATCTAAATTTTCTTGAATTACAGCAAATTTGGATTTATCTATAATAGCGGGATAGTAATTATCCATAATATAGAGAGTATCATTCATATTGTATTGGCGTTCTCCATAAAGAGATTCGGAACGAAGGAGTTTTTGCAGGTAAAGTGGATACCAAGATTTTCCTGCAAATGGTGGTATTGTTTCATTAAGATGGCGTGTTAATTTATTGATGCCAAATCCAGATAGATATCTCTCAATTATATATGAAATGATTTGTGCTCTTTCTGGAATTAACTCTAAGACATCTTCATTTTTATTGTGTTTAATCCAGTAGGGAAGCTTGCTAGGAATTATTTTTTTATTATCTATTTTGGATTTTATTGCTTCTTTAACTCGTTTACTCTTTGTTTCACTTTCTTCATTAGCTCTAATCATGATCATTAGGCTATACATAAGATCAAATGGATTATCTGCTACAGATTGAAGATTATAAGAACGGTTATCCATCGCTGTGACAATAGTAATACCAGCACTGATAATTTCAAAAAAAACAGCTTGAGCTTTTATAGCTGTTTGTCGTGATAATCTGTCAAAACTCTCGATAACTAATGTGCTACCGCTAGGGATTTGTCCACTTACTACAAGTTCTAAAAATTTACCTAGAGCTCCATTTTTAAGATTGTTTCCCTTATATGCACTTACGCCGAGATCCTTGAAGCTGAGATCTTCAACTAGAGTTAGATTATGGAGCTTACAATAGTTACTGGCAAACTCCATTTGGCGACGATAACTATCACCTTTAGCTTGGTCTGGTGTACTGAATCTAACATATGAATAACAAAGCATAATCTCCTCCCTAAAAAATTCTAACTATTTTCTAAGGAAGAGTACATACTCAGGTGTGGATTTTTTTCTTATCGAGGATGTTAATGCATTTTTCAATTTTATTAATTTGTATTTTATATTTTTCTATGGTTTCATCGGAAGTTGATTTAAATTTTGTGTTATGAGAGATTATTGATAATAAAAATGAACGATATCCAGTCAGTTTGTTTAGTATTTGGTCTAGAGAATAAGCTTTGACATATTTTTCTCTGTTGCCATAACGCATCATTTTTCTCACATCTTGTTTAAATAGCTTTTTGAGGATTTCTTCATTACTATTTTTCTTAACAAGAATATGGTGTAAAAGTTTGTCAATTATGACTGTTTTTTTATTCGATAGTCTTATTTCTGATGGAGAAAGAGGAGAGAAAAGGCCTGCAAAACCAGTAAGTCTGATCTGGTTTTGTATAATATATCCATTCAAGGAAATTGTATGAGATTTTATTATCGTCTTCTTGTTGTTTATTTTCAATCCTAATAAAGATACTAATATTTTTATTTCTTTAAGAAAGAACTCTGAATGGATTATTTTTTTGTTTCTTGGGGAGGAGAAAAGCATGTCATCGGCATATCTTGTGTAAGTAATATTAAGTTTCACGCATAGTTTTTGTATTAAAATATCTATTTTTCTGAATGAAATATTAGATATTATAGGGGATGTGCTGAAGCCCATTGGAAGAATTGCTTTGTCGTGAAAATTTTTATTTTCAAACTTAGTAGGGATTGTATAGGTAATGCATTTTATAATTACGTCTATTAATTTTTGATTGTGTTTTGTATTTACAACTTCATCATCAATATATTGGCTAATTGTTTCTTTAACGTCATCCACGTTCAAGGAATGAAAGAACGAGCTAATATCCATTCTAAGAAAATGATAGTTTTTAGCATGAGGTTCTAGAAAATCAAAATATGAGAATCCTGTCCTATATGCTATCGCGGAATTATTTAAATCTAATAATGGATTTAATACAGTGTTTATATTTGATTGTATTTTTCTAAATGTGCTACTGTAGTTCAGTGAATACATGAACTTATTTTTATATTTTTTTTCAACAACATGGGAATCAGGTATTGCAGTTTGATAAAATTCATCAATTTCATCTTTCTTTAGTAAAAGGATTTTTTCTATGAGGATTTTTCTTGTGATCTTATTCATGATTACTTCGGTTCCGATACAATGAACAGACTTTCACTTCAGTGGCTTACAAAGTCTAATTAAGACTAGTGAGACCGGCTAGTAAATAATAGGCTGATCAGATCAAATCTGATCATAGGAACGTCAAGCGTTCGCCATAAACTTCTATGGCCCATTTATCTATCGGAACCGAAGTCTATCTAAAATACTACTTAGTTCTGAGAAAATCAACCTAAACTCGTCGTGAAATCCTTTAATGTCTGCTGAGTTTTTCTCAATTTCGTTGATTGAAAAATCAACAAACTTGGTAACCCATCCACTAGTCTTTTCTGTTAAATAGCCCAACATTGTAAAGTCATTTCTAAAATTTGATATTTCGGTCGCAAAATGAACGGGTACAATTTTTTTGAAATTTTTATTAAAAGTGGCTGTTAGTGTTTCAGTCTTTCCACAGAATAATAGCCTGAGTACAATGGATTGAATTTTGTCGTCAGGGAAAACTGTATTTAATCGTCTACTAAGTAATTTAACTAAGTCACTTTTCAATTTTCTTATGAATAATCTATTTTGATCACTAAGTGTTTGAATGGCAGGATTGTTGCTTAAGACTGATTCACAGGTTTGTAAAAGCTGCGTATCATTCAAGTATGGGCTAAGCTGAGCTGAGTTTATTATTTCATCTATATTTCCAATGTTTTTTGGATTTAAATTTCCCAAAACTTCACTTAGCATCCATTTTTTAAATAAAATTAAGCTCTTTTCATTAATTAAACAGCCTTCAATTGTTGTGGATGTGATCCAGTAGTTTTCTTTTGAAAGTATGAACTTATTAATGCGATTAATTAATCCATGCCAATCAATGTTGGTTATATTGATATTATTGCTGTCCGTCTGAATAGTTGTGTTATTTAATCCTTTAAGGAACATATCTATGTTTCTTTTTGCTTGAAAGTTGCTAGAGCCTATATATGAATACTTGTATTTGTTTCTAACTTGAGCAATGCTTAATTTGCCAGTCTTTAATGTGAATTTTTTATTTTGATTATCAAATGAAAATAAATGATCGGCGTCATATAAGACGATATATGGAATTGCAGTGTTTGAATAGGAAGGATTTATATATTTTAATGCAACATCGCTCGTGGCATATATATCAATGTTTTTTAAATGCTGAAATTTATTAGTAAGCAATTTATTTGAGAAAAGTTCTTGCTCGGTTACACCTTCAACGAAGAATATAAATTCACTAAAAAACAGTCTTGCTTCATTATCATTGAATATATTTAAAAAGCGATGGTCATCATATGTTGAATTCATTTTCCTTATATTAGTATTTTCATTTAACATAGAAAAATGTAATACCTGCTGGTTTATGCCGAATTCTTTAACAACAGATTTTAATATATTAGGCGAATGTGTAGACATGAAAATGTTTGGATATGGTGTTGCATATTTGTTTTGCTCTATTCCTTCTTTGCTTTTTTTAAATGACATATATATTTCATAGAGGTTTTCTATTAGTTGCTCACTTTTTTTTGGATGCAACCCTATTTCAGGTTCATCAATGAATACTATTGGTGTTATATAGTCTCTTCTTGTAAGGGATATTAACAGGGATAGAAATATTTCAATGTATTTGAAAGAATTTGTTCCATCTGATTGAATTTCTAGTTTTTTACCATCGATCTGAAATGTTTGACCATCTAATCCTACTTTAACATAGTTTAGAACTTTCTCTTTATATCCGTACTTAGATGTTTTAGTGATTTCTTTTATTTTATTAATGTAATCAGAGTACGACTTGCTATTCTCACCTATTTTGCTATCAAAAAAAGCAACTATCTCTTCATTAGATATTTTCTCTGTGTTAAATGATTTTAGTTTGCTAATTAATACCCACAATTTATCCCAGTCATATAAGTCAACATGACGAGTTTCAATGTCGAAATAAGGGAATAGATGATTTATTATATTTAAGGTTTTAGTGTCCTTTGTCGACCATTGCACTGATTCATCATTATTTATTTTTAGACTTAAAGTGAAGGTTTTATCATTTTTTGATTCGGTTAGAAAAAATGACAATCTTTCATAGTATGCTTGTTTTAAAAGAGTGCTTGCAATTTGTTTAAAGAATTTATTATTGTTGTTTTTGTGTCCTCTCACTATTTTAGATATTCTGGTTATGTCATATTCAATTGATATTTCACCATAGGAGCTGTAATTGTTATTCAATTTAGGTGGAAGTGCATCTCGTCGTTCTAATTTTGTATAAAAGAATCTTATCAATTTTAACAGGTTAGATTTTCCTGTGTTATTTCTTCCAATTATGCAGTTTATATCTTTAATATCAGAGATGTGAATTTCTTCATATGAAAGTAAATTTTTTATTTTTATTGATTTAATACCCATGTGTTCATCCTTTTTTATTTGTTGTAAGGGATTATATCCTTTTTAAAAGTTTTCGATAAGTGTTTTAGTATGTTAGTAGATTGCATGAGTTTATACACATCAATAATGTTTACTCTTTATAAACTTTGCCTGCCCGTCGAAGCTGGTCAACGGCAGCGGCGGTGGCGCGACGCTTTTAAAAGACCCTGAGCTGATTTACCGTGGCGCAAAAGCCATGCGTGAAGCCGTGCCTGCTGAACTGCCGGTCACGGTGAAAATTCGACTTGGCTGGGACAGCGGCGCGCGCCAGTTTGAAATTGCCGATGCGGTAGAGCAGGCGGGGGCTACGGAACTGGTGGTTCACGGGCGGACGAAAGAGGACGGCTACAAAGCGGAGCTGATCAACTGGGCGGCAATCGGCGAAATTCGCCAGCGCCTGACAATTCCGGTCATCGCCAACGGCGAAATCTGGGACTGGCAAAGCGCGCAGGATTGTCTGGCAGCAACGGGCTGCGACTCGGTGATGATTGGCCGTGGCGCGCTGAACGTGCCGAACCTCAGCCGGGTGATCAAGTACCATGAGCCGAGAATGCCGTGGCCGGAGGTCATCAGGCTGCTGCAAAAATACAGCAGGCTGGAGAAGCAGGGTGACACAGGGCTGTATCACGTTGCGCGCATCAAGCAGTGGCTGGGGTATTTACGCAAAGAGTACGCGGAAGCGACGGGCTTATTTGCTGAAATCCGCACGCTGAAGCATTCGGCGGATATCGCACGGGTGATTGGAAAACTTTAATTTTTGGTGGATGGCGCTGTACCCGCCCCGTAGGTCGGATAAGCGCAGCGTCATCCGACATTTAATCCGACATTCCAACCGACATTCCATCCGGCAAGATTACCCCACCAAACGCTTTATAAACCCCCGAACCCACATCAGCGCCGCGTCGCTGTTGTGGCGCTGATGCCATAACAATGCCACTTCCAACGGCGCGACCGGCAGCGGTACCGGGCTGGATTTCAGGCCCCATGTCTGCTGCCAGCTCTCGCTTAACCCCTGCGGCACTGTTGCCAGTGCGGGCATCTGCATCAGCAGGCCCGGCAGGGCGGCGAAGTGCGGCGTGGTATAGCAAACCTCTCTTTTCTGGCCCTGCTTCGCCAGCAGCGTATCGATATGGCTGCTGGTGGCGATATGCTCCTGTTCCGTCCAGGTTTCAGCCGTCAGGGGACCTGCCAGGGATAGCTGTAAAGGATGCCACAGCGTAGCAAACTCCATCTGCGTCAGGATTTCGCGCTCCATCCAGCGGGCAGACAGGTTGGCAACGCTTATCGCCATATCTAGATCGCCGCCCTCAAGGCGCTGCGCATCGGTAAAGGGATCGCTGGCTACCACGTTCAGGTGAACGCCGGGTGCTGCTTCGCGCAGGGCCGGCACCAGGCGCGGCATCAGCCACATTTCCACCCAGTCGGTCATGCCGATGGTGACGGTCACCTTCGCGCTGACAGGATTAAATTCGGCCTGCTGGAACAGCGCGCTTTGCAGCTGCTCAAGCAGCGGCATCAGTTCGGTGTGTAATTCTGTTGCGCGGGCGGTGGGCTGCATCCGGTGACCGCTACGAATAAACAGCGGGTCGTCGAACATTTCACGCAACCGCGCCAGAGATCCGCTCACCGCAGGTTGCCCCAGGTGCAGCTTGTCTGCCGCAAGCGAAACGCTTTGTTCGCGAAACAGCACCGCAAACGCAATCAGCAGATTGAGGTCTATTTTACGAAAATCATTCTCTTTGATAGTCATTATTTCTCCAATCAATTGGAGTGATAATACTGCCTGAAGGGAGAGGGGACAAGGCCGGATAGTGCGACAGGATGTTGGGTGCCAGCCTTCGGCACCCCGTTCACGCTTTAGAAAATCATTTTGAATACGCCGGTGACGACCAGTAAGCCAATAATAAAGATGATTAGAATTGCCCATAGCAGAATTTTCATTGGTGCTCCCTTATCTAACGGCTTGTGTTTATTGAGTATAGGCAAGGATGCACCGAGCGGGGGGAGTTGCCTCCCCGTGAACGGAAAAAGTTGAAAAAAAGTTGGGCTGGCAGTCAGACGGCGGGCTTGCGGGCGGAAAGCAGAAAGATCATCGGGCGCTCTTTTTCTTCATCCAGCGCGGGATTAGCGGCGATTTGCTCAGCGTCCGGACCCCATTCGTCCAGCTTTTCGATGACGAAGCCGCTGGCGATAAGCGCGTTAATCCAGGTGGCAAGTTTGCGGTGCTGCTTCTTCACGCCGTCGGCAAACCAGTTGCTGATGCGCTCGCCCTCCTGCTGGTAATGGTTCACCGGCCAGGATTTTTGCCCGGTCTGGTCCGCCAGCCAGCCCTGATGCAGCGCGGCGGTGTAAATCGGGTGCTCGGCGGAAAAGACCAGCCTGCCGCCCGGCACCAGCGCATCAAAGATGGTGCTGAAAAGCGTCGGGATGTTTTCCAGATAGTGCAGCGCCAGCGAACTGTAAAACAGATCGACGCTGGCCGCGGGCAGCTGCAGCTGTTCAAGATCTTCGCGGCGGTAGACAATCCCGTTGCCTGAAGTCATCTCCTGCGCTTTCTCGAGCATTTTTACCGAGACATCAAGCCCCAGCACTTCTGCGGCGCCCTGGTCGCGCGCATAGCGACAAAACCAGCCGTAGCCGCAGCCCAAATCCACCACGTTCTTACCTTTCAGCTCAGGCAGCAGTTTTTGCATGGTTGCCCATTCCGGCGCGCCGTCCAGCCCTTTAATCGAGCGGTCGAGCGTAGCGTAACCTGCAAAAAAGGCCGGGTTGTCGTAGATATTCTGTGTCATTGCCACTCCTGTCTGCATGGCCTTAATTGGCAACGCAAGTGTAGTGGAGTGCAGGGAGAGAGGAAAGCCGGTTGGTGTTTTGGCGTGATGTTATGCAATGGGAAAAATTAGTTAAATATTGGATTGAATTTGTTATCGCATTGAGTGTGTTATTTATCAGTTTTATGGTTCGTAACCAATTAATTTAAAAATAAATTATTTCTATCTATTTTTCTTCTTTTCTGGGTGTGGATTGCCACGGTTTCCTAAAAAATACTGTGTCGATTTGCGTACTCTATGACCTTCCTTTCTTATTTCTGGCTGACTATGACTTCCTCACGTTTCCCACTGGCGGCGCTCGGCGTAGCGCTGTCGTTTGCTCTTTCTGGCTGCGCGCTCATGCACAAAGACGATGCTGAACTGGCACAAAAAGTTCCGGCACAACAGATCGAGACGGCTTTACCTCCTGCGCTGGCTCACGGCTGGCCGGGATCGGGCTGGTGGCGAAACTATCACGACCCGCAGCTCGACCAGCTGGTCAGCCAGGCGCTGAAAGGCTCGCCGGATCTGGCTATCGTCCAGCAGCGCATCAGGCTTGCTCAGGCTCAGGCAAAAATGGCGGAATCCAATGGCGGGCCGCAGATGGATTTCTCGGCGGATGTTGAGCGTCAGAAAATGTCTGCTGAAGGGTTGATGGGGCCGTTTGCCTACACCGATCCGGCTTCGGGCACCACCGGGCCTTATTATACCAACGGGACTTTTGGCCTGACCGCGGGCTGGGATTTGGATTTGTGGGGGAAAAACCGCGCGGAAGTCGAATCCAGAGTAGGTGCAATGAAAGCCAAACAGGCTGAACTGGCACAGGCCCAGCAGGTTATTTCGGCGAGCGTCGTCCGTCTGTACTGGGATATGCAAACGCTGCTGGCCTTGCAGGACGTTCTACAGCAAACCCTGAAGGCCGAGCAGAACATCGTCAACGTTGACACTCAGCTATACCAGCAGGGAATTAACTCTTCGGTGGAAGGGGTGGAAACGCACATCGATTTCGCGAAAACCCAGCAGCAGCTGGATGATTTAAGCGGGCGCATGAGCATTGTTAATGCGCAGCTGAAAGCCATTGTTGGCGACCAGCCGGTGCCGGTGCTTGCGCGTAAGCCGCTGCCGGATGTGAAAGAGCAGCTGCCGACCACGCTGGGTTATGAGCTGCTGGCCCGCCGTCCTGATTTGCAGGAAGCACACTGGTATATCGAATCTTCTTTAAGCAGCGTGGATGCGGCTAAAGCTGCGTTCTACCCGGACGTTAACCTGACGGCCTTCCTGCAAAACGACGCCCTGCACTTAAGCGACCTCTTCCGGGGCTCTGCGCAACAAATGGGCGTCGTAGGCGGGTTGACGCTGCCAATCTTCGATAGCGGTCGCCTGAATGCTAACCTCGATATCGTGCGCGCCCAGAGCAACCTCTCCATTGCCAGCTATAACAAAGCGGTGGTCAGCGCGGTAGATGACGTTGAGAAAGCAGCCAGCCAGATGACGGCGCTGGCGGCGGAAAATCAGCATCAGCAGGCTGTTCTGAAAGGAACCCAAAAACTTAAAACGCTGGCCAGCGCACGCTACAAGGCCGGGCTGATTTCTGGTGCCCGCCTTAGCGCGGCGACCCTGCCAGACCTGTCCGAGCAGGCCAAAGCTATTCAGCTTCACGGTCAGTGGCTGAATGCGGACGTGCAGCTCATCAGCGCGCTGGGCGGCGGCTACAAGGCGTAATAGCAGGATCGGCGAAACATCCGCCACCTCCTATACTTACTTTTCGTGTAAGGCATGCAGGAGTTGGTGATGGGCACGGCAAACAAAGTTGTCATCGTAACGGCGTCGGATTCTGGGATCGGCAAAAAATGCGCGCTGATGCTGGCTGAACAGGGTTACGACGTAGGGATTACCTGGCATTCTGACGAGCAGGGCGCGCAGGAAACCGCCCGCGAGGTACGGGGTCTGGGGCGGCGGGCCGAAACCGTCCAGCTGGATCTCAGCAATCTTCCCGATGGAGCAAAAGGCATCGACGAGCTTATTACCCGCTTCGGGCGTATCGATGCGCTGGTCAACAACGCAGGGGCGATGAGCAAAAGTCCGTTCCTGGACGTCACGCTTGAAGAGTGGCGCAAGCTGTTTACCGTTGATGTAGACGGCGCGTTCTTATGTTCGCAAAAAGCCGCCCGGGCGATGGTCCAACAGGGCAGCGGCGGGCGAATTATCAATATCACCTCCGTTCATGAACACACCCCTCTGCCGGAAGCCAGCGCCTATACCGCAGCAAAACACGCTCTGGGCGGGCTGACAAAATCAATGGCCATGGAGCTGGTGCACCACAACATTCTGGTCAATGCCGTGGCGCCCGGTGCTATTGCCACGCCGATGAACGATATGAAAGAAGGTGACGGGAAGCAGGGGGAACTGCCGTCCGTGCCCCTTGGTCGTTTTGGCGAGACTCAGGAAGTGGCAAGCCTGGTCGCCTGGCTGTGCTCTGAACATGCCAGCTACACCACCGGACAGTCGTTTATCGTCGACGGGGGATTTATGTTCGCCAACCCCCATTTCAAACCGAAAGGCTAATCGGCCTCTTTGCTTTCGCGGCGCTTGAACCAGTAGCGTGCAAGCCACACAAGTGCAACCACGATAACCAGCCAAATCCAGTGTTTCACGTGCTGGTTAAGCGTATGCAGCCACGGCGCAATCACTTCGCCGCCGACATAGCCCAGAGAGGTGAACAAGATCGCCCAGATCAGCGCGCCAACGATATTCAGCGGCAGGAAGATTTTCGGCGGCAGGCGGCTGGCCCCAATTAAGATCGGCCCGATTATTCGAAAGCCGTACATAAAGCGGGAGCCAATCACAAACAGGTAAGGGTGGCGGTTGATGAGCTTTTGCGCTTTGGTGATTTTCTTCTGATGCTTTTTAAAGCGGGCCAGTAGAGTTCCGCCAAAGCGCCGTCCCACCAGATAGAGCAGCTGATCGCCAATCATGCCGCCGAGGGCGACAGAAATCACGACCAGCGGGAATTTCAGCAGACCCTGATGGGCCACCACACCGCCGAGTAATGTTATTGTTTCCCCTTCCGCCATGCTGCCCACAACCAGCGCGGCGTAACCATAATGCTCAATTAAGCTGTTGATATCCATCAGGCTCAGTCAGTTTCCTTTTTTCTAAAACCCTTTAAGCATACAACCCTGAGCCTGACTCGCGTCTCAACGGGGCAGATATTTTTAATTGATTAAAAAACAATCCGCCGCTGTCGATTATAATTAAGGCACTGCTCACACCGCGGATTTACATGACAGGAGGCCTTATGAACCATGTCTGGGGACTGCTTTCCCATCCCAATCGTGAAATGCAGGAAATTAAGCGCGAGAACGAAACCGTCTCGCATCATTACACCCACCACGTTTTGATTATGGCGGCCATCCCGGTGATTTGCGCTTTTATCGGCACCACGCAAATCGGCTGGAATTTCGGTGATGGCACCTTTGTTCAACTCTCAATGTTCACCGGTTTTTATCTCGGCGTACTGTTCTACGCGCTGATGCTGGCAGGCGTGGCCGTGATGGGCCGCGTCATCTGGTGGATGGCGAGGAACTATCCGCGGCGTCCCTCGCTTGCGCGCTGTATGGTCTTTGCGGGGTATGTGGCAACACCGCTGTTCTTAAGCGGCATTGTGGCACTCTACCCGCTGGTCTGGTTATGCGTGCTGGTGGGGGCGGTGGCCCTTATCTACACGGGCTACCTGCTTTACGTCGGCGTGCCTGACTTCCTGGGTATCGACAAAGATGAGGGGATGAGCTTCTCTGGCTCGACGCTGGCCATTGGCGTACTGGTGCTGGAAGTGCTGCTGGCCCTGGCGGTGATTCTCTGGGGTTATGGGTATAGACTCTTCTGAGTCTTAACCGTCTTATAAATGATTACGATTCTCCTGTAGCGGTTTTCCGGGGCGCCAGAGTATGATGCTGGCGCCCCGTTCATTTCATTCACCACGTGAACAAGAGCAGTGGCAACATCACATAACTGAATAATCACAGAAGCGTTACCATGCCGACTAAAATCCGTCTCTCGTTGTTCAGCCTTGCGCTGATGATAACCGTGCCTCTGGCACCGCAGGCTTATGCGAGCAAAACCGTGAGTCAGGCGTCCAGCGCCGGGCAAGAGATTGCCTCCGGTAGCGCCATGATTGTCGATCTGCAGAGCAACAAAGTTTTATATTCCAGCCATCCTGACCTTGTCCGTCCGATTGCTTCGATCACCAAATTAATGACGGCTATGGTCGTGCTGGATGCTCATCTACCGATGGATGAGATGCTGAGTGTCGATATCAGCCATACGCCGGAAATGAAGGGCGTCTATTCCCGCGTGCGCCTGAACAGCAAAATCAGCCGTGAAAATATGATGCTGCTGGCGCTGATGTCGTCAGAAAACCGTGCGGCGGCAAGCCTCGCGCATCATTATCCTGGCGGCTATGACGCGTTTATCCGTGCGATGAATGCGAAAGCGAAATCTCTGGGCATGACGCATACTCGCTATGTGGAGCCAACGGGCCTGTCTATCGATAACGTGTCCACGGCGCGGGATCTCAGCAAAATGCTGATGGCAACCAAACAGTATCCGCTGCTGGGTCAGCTCAGCACCACGAAAGAAGATATGGCGACCTTCAGCAACCCGCCGTACACGCTGCCGTTCCGTAATACCAACCATCTGGTGTATCGCAAAAACTGGAACATTCAGCTGACGAAAACGGGCTTTACCAACAACGCCGGTCATTGCCTGGTGATGCGCACGATGATTAACAACCGTCCGGTGTCGCTGGTGGTGCTGGATGCGTTCGGGAAATATACCCATTTTGCAGATGCCAATCGCCTGCGCAACTGGATGGAAACGGGCAAGATAACCCCGGTACCTTCTTCCGCGCTGGCCTACAAAAAGCAGAAAGCAGCGCAGATGGCGAGTAATTCAGTGGTGGATGATTCGCAGGCAGACTAAATCTTGATGGCTGATGCTTTGCTTTTCCACCCTACAACATGGCAGTTAACGTAGGTCGGGTAAGCGAAGCGTCATCCGACAATTCCGCATAGCATCGCCGTTCTGGTAGCTACCGTCTTGAACGTCAAGCGGTAGCTGCATAATTTTCATCCCATGGCAGGCGTGTTTTAAGCACCCCGAAGCACATGTGCACCAGCTTGCGCATTACTGCACCCAGCGCCGCC